>NZ_CANMAO010000012.1 GCF_947495845.1 uncultured Endozoicomonas sp.
TCTGTGAAGACAGCTGAATTAACGAGTGTTCACTTGATTGATCAAGCATTCAAAGTTTTTGAAAGAGACTCTTTATAACAAGTACAAAGAGAAGCTTTCTTAACCGATGCAATCACACAAGCGCCCACACGAATTGTCTGATATCTTGTTAAAGAACCTGATCAGTGCGTACCGAAGCGCGTCTTATCTGATCTCCAACCGGCGATGGTGCCGATCAGCGAGGCCGCTATCATACCGAAGCGGCTTTCGTTGTCAAGCGATCGTTTTCAGATGCTTTCCAACTCGCTGACGTTGTCGTTCAGACCGTGTCAGCGGAGGCGCATATTACCGCACCTCGTTGATTTGTCAATCGGTTGTTTTCATCGTTTGATTCAAGCAACCGTTTTCAAATCACTCTTCCTGCCAGAGATGAAAAATCATCTTCTGTCGTTAGGCTTCTCGTTGAAGATCGTCCGTGGAAGAGATGTGTATGATAGAGTTTTTTTGACTTTAATCAATAAGCAGAAGGGATATTACGTAAATGCACTTATAAATAGCAGCTAATTCGATGGAGAACGAAATATAGCCTCCATCACCATTAATGAAAGCTATATAAAGGAAGAGATGTGGTTATTGGATATGCTCAAGAACACCATCAAGTTCATCAAGGGTGTTATAGGAGATCACCAACTTCCCTTTGCCTTTCGCATTGCACTGAATAGCAACACGGGCACCCACCTTTTCAGACAGTTCGTCTTCCAACTGTTTGATATTAGGATCCAGTCGTTTAACAACTTTACTGCCTTTCTCCTTTTCCTGCTGAATTCTGCGAACCAGGGATTCAGTCTGTCGAACAGATAATCCTTTAGCGGCAACTATCCTGGCTATTTCCAGCTGATCCATTTCTCCTAACGGCAACAGAGCACGGGCATGCCCCATTTCCAGGTCACCATACTCCAGCATTTTCTTAACTTCGGTATTCAACGACATGAGACGTAGAATGTTGGCTACCGCAGCTCTGGACTTTCCAACCGCCTGAGCCACTTCTTGCTGGGTAAGCTCAAACTCTTTCTGAAGCCTGGAAAGCGCGATGGCTTCCTCTATAGGATTAAGATCTTCACGCTGAATGTTTTCGATAAGCGACATGGCTATGGCCGCTTCATCAGGCACATCACGAATTAAGGCAGGTACTTCTGACAAGCCAGCCAGTTGCGCGGCTCTCCAACGGCGCTCTCCGGCAATAATTTCATATCGATTATGACCAACCGGGCGCACCACAATGGGCTGCATAATGCCCTGCTCTTTAATGCTTTCTGACAACTCTTCAAGAGCATCGGAGTGCATGTCTCGGCGAGGCTGGTACTTTCCTCGAATAAGGAATTCAACCGGGAGTTCTTTCATTACGCCATCTAACGACTCTTTGTCCTGGAATTGTGACGGACCAGATAAGTCATTAGATAATGATGCTGGCAACTTTGCGCTACCGAGCAATGCATTCAAGTTAGTACCGAGACGTTGTTTTGCCATCTGTTAATGTGTTCCTGTTTTCCTTTCAGACTTGGCATGAAGGTTTTTAATGTCGTGCTTACGAACCAGTTCACCGGCCAGTGCCAGATAGGCGACAGCTCCACGGGAGTTTCTGTCGTATGCCAATACTGGCTTTCCATGGCTTGGTGCTTCCGCCAGTCGGATATTCCGAGGAATGACGGTTCGATAGACCTGTTCACCAAAGTGGCTGACGAGTTGTCTCGATACTTCGTTGGTCAGCGACATTCGTGGGT
Source organism: uncultured Endozoicomonas sp. (assembly GCF_947495845.1). Taxonomy (GTDB): domain Bacteria; phylum Pseudomonadota; class Gammaproteobacteria; order Pseudomonadales; family Endozoicomonadaceae; genus Endozoicomonas. Next base: position 1,761 of record NZ_CANMAO010000012.1, read on the forward strand.
CATACATGGTTCGTAGCAGACCTTCGATATGCAAGTCTGGATTAATGGTCTCCCTGATACCGGCAATGGTTTCCATCAGGGCAGTCAAGCCTTCCAACGCATAGTATTCACACTGCATGGGGATGATCACCCCACGGGCAGCGACCATGGCATTGATGGTTAACATATTCAGAGAAGGTGGACAGTCGATCATAATAAAATCGTACTGACTCGCTACACGGTGTAGAGCATCTTTCAGTCGCGATTCTTTATGATCAAGCGTCATCAACTCAACTTCTGCGGCGGTCAGGTCAGCGTTGGCACCCAGCACATCGTAACCTGCATCAGCGGATGGTGTGATCGCCTGTGTGATATCACAGCGCCCAGTCAGCACATGATAGACCGACCATTCCTGATCGTGTTTATCAATACCACTGCCCATGGTGGCATTACCCTGGGGATCCATATCCACCAGCAATACCCGCTGCTTATTGGCAGCAAGCGATGCCGAGAGATTAACGCAGGATGTGGTTTTGCCAACACCACCTTTCTGATTGGTTACCGCTAGAATTTTAGCCACAGCCGTTAATACCATTTAATGACGATTAGTCAGGATGACCAGATGACGATCGCCTTCTGTGCCCGGTACATTCAGGGGCTCGCAGCCGACTAGTTCAATTTCGTGACGATCCATCAGTTCTTTCAACTCTTCTTCAGGATATAGCCCTTTCATGGCCAGATAAACACCTGAAGCTGATAATAAGTGTTTCGTGCCGTCCACCATATTAACTAATGAGCTGAATGCCCGCGAGGTTATTGCATCAAAAGGCTGTGGTGCTTCAAAGTTTTCTACACGACAGTTGGCGACTGTCAGGTTATCCAGCTTCAGGTCATTTTTCGCCTGTTGCATGAATCGGGTTTTCTTGCCGTTGCTGTCCAATGTCGTGAATTTTTTCTCTGGATAGAGGATGGCAAGCACAATTCCCGGCAAGCCGGGGCCGGAGCCAACATCCAGAATATAATCACCCACAATATGTGGAACAATGCTCAGACTATCGAGAATATGCCGGAACACCATCTCTTTTGGATCACGAATGGCCGTCAGGTTGTAGGCTTTGTTCCACTTATCCAGCAGCAAAACATAGTCTGTCAGTAGATCTGCTTTCGCTTCAGTCAAATCGATACCAAAGGATGTTGCACCTTTGCAGATATCGTTTCGTAGCTGAATGCTAAGTGGATGATCAAGAAGCGGGAAGGTGTCAGTACTCATGTTGCCCTTATGCAGGTTTCAAATGGGTAGTTTGCTGTCTGCGGGGCAGACGGTTAGAAGTCAGTATATGCAGTGATAAAAGCAAGTACTTTATTTTATGGCATTTTTCAGTACTTAACGATAGTTATTACACCAGCTCCCGAATGTTTCGGGCATGATGTCTTTAATCGTGCTGTATTTTATAAAGGCCTTCTACACTTTGTGGTGACAGTTTATAGACCAACTTATACCAATGGCGTTTTTAAATTTTGGAACGAGCAAGTTATTTTGGACGACTGGGCAATACCCGAGGGCATAAAGGCGAAGCGACGAGTCATAGCCTTTACGCCCTGTGGGTGGTAGCTATGGTGAGGAACTTCAACGCTGATCCAGTCGGTCAAAATGGCTGCGCAGCCCATAATTTAAAAACAGAATTGGTATTATCAGCCGTTAACAGCTATTCAACCACCGCAGCTTTCATCACCTGAACAAACTCCTCATACATCATCAGAATATCATGATTGTTTAATACTACAGCAGACGGTTCCTGAAAATTATCTCGAATCTGTTGTTTAGAATACTTCATCACATCAAAAGGTTTAACGGTATCTGTATGCTCAATATCAAGAATACCGTAGGGCAGTTTTATACCATTATCCTGTTCGATGCAGCCTTGATAGCTATTAAACAACCAACGCCAAGTAGTATTTCTACAATCTTTTTGTGTCTGACAAAGCCAGGTGATGAACAAATCAAGGTTAAATGATTCATACCAATCACCTCTTTCAGTAAAATCAGGGTAATTGGTTACTTTGATGCTATGGCCATCAGCCCTATAAAGACCTTCAATGTAGGCTCGATAGCATTTATCACGACCTTTTTTTTGAAAATCATAATGAATATCGGAAGGCAGTTTTTCACCCAACCTCGTCATTTGACGGTGATCAATATGACACATATCAAATACGACGGGTTTATATGATTTATGAACCGATTCATTGACAAACGCTGGCAACCCTTTGGCCAATCGCTCTGGCGCCAACCGGGAATTGCTTTCGGGGGCATGAGTGTATTTACGGTCAATGCGATTGCTGCCTATTTTTGCACTTAGATACTGACTTCGGGGCAACGTTGACGCAAAGGAAGTCAGCAATGCTTCTTTCTCAGTTATCACATCCAGAGGTTTGATTCTATCAAATGACGGATAGGGCATTTTATCCAGCAGACGATTAACACGTTCTTTATAAGCTACAAAATCGGGGGTTCCTGACAATTTCTGAAAATCACTGGCAAATATCTGGCTCAACTGAATATTCTCTTCGCACAAACCTAAAAACCAATCGATATAGCTATCTTGTAAAGATGATGGTTCCAAATCAAGGTTTACGTGATCAAACTGCGTTGGTTCCATATAGCTTTCTAAATAATCCTGTTTCTCAGCTCTGAAAAAATGATATTGGATTTTGCCTTTGATAACTGAGGAATAAGTATATTTTTCTACAACTAGTGGTGAATGCAGCAGCGCTCGTTTAATAATCGACACCCACTCATTATCCCCATGAATATATCGATAAGCCGGAAATGACAATAATTCTGCCCATTGACTCCTTAAGTAAGCTGTGGGATCTCCCTCATCCATTCGGTTTAATTCAGCTTGCATCCTTATTTTCAGCTCTGCCAACAGCCCCGGATCAACAGTATCTTGTTCAAGTTCTTTTTTAAAACGGTCAATATGTTTGTATAAACTATCGCTCCAATCAATATTGGAGTAAAACTTTTCAAAGTCCTTTTTGAGTGACTTTGACGATGGTTGAACACTATTTTTTCCAGATGGGTGGTCATAGACTTCAGAATCAGCTTCACTCTTGTTGTTACTGCTTGAAGATACTTCTGTTCCCGTCGTTTCTGATCCTCTGTCCAGACCTTGACCGAAAGGATCGTAGTTTCTCTTTTTGCGCTCATTTGGCGCTGCCAGCTCTGAAAAACCAGAGTTATTGTAATCCGTCCAATCTGGCTCTGTGACAACAGACTCCGAATTGCCTCCTCCGCCCACTTGATACTGGTGCCAGGATTGACCACCATCAGAACTTATCTCAACAAAAGCATGGGAGGTATTACTAACGGTTCGTGCCGGTACCCCCCAGTAATGACATAGCATTTGAAATACCATGGCTTTATGACGGCAAACACCCTGCTTTTCTCGAAGGATATTCAATAACAATTCACTACCATTACCCGACACATTGGCATTATCAGAAAAGCTATCAAGCCACTCCATAAGCGTCTGTAATCGTTCAGAAGTATCGTCAACATTATTAATCCAACGTAGTTGATCAAATGCCTCTACATCATCATTCTGGCTGAAGATGTGTTCATCAAACAACGCTTTTAACGCCGGCGAACAAAGATCATCCTGTAAAGCAATAGAGTCATTAGGCTCTAATTGCTCGTAATAGACCTGCTGGGGAGCAACAATGAAGTCAACAATGGCATCCATAGTTTCACTGGCTAATGAGCGAATCAGTAATTGGCCAGTTGACCCGCTTCGGCCAAGCTCAATGATTACATCCGGCTTGGTCCGTATACCTCGTAGATCATCCACTGGCGTCAGCGAAGGCAGTGGTTGCCAGTCACCGGTTAGATTCAACGCAATTTTACCAGGCAGTTCATCTACCTTCAGGTCTGCCCGCCAGGGAAGTTCTGTTACAGAAGGGAATGCTTCCACCTCACTATCCACCCAGGTGACTGGGTACGACCTCAATTGTCCATCTGCATCCAGAATCGTTTCGGATAATGTAAGTCTGTATTGTCGTGCATCATAAGGATACTCTGGAAAATAACGATCCACCTCAAAGTTGCTTGTTCCTGTTATATCACCGAAAGAAAGCGTTTGAGGGAGTAGGCTTGTCATTAAATTATTCGCCGCAGGCTTAGCTGACCAAGGCGATTTACGAACATGATTACTGCCTGTAGATGATGACTTTGGAGGTCGCACAACGGGGGTTTTAAATGCTGGCTTATCGCGTTCTGCCTGTTTACTGGCTGGGTTGCTTGTTAAGGACCCTTTGGTTTTCTGGTACTCTGGCCACTCAGGCTGAATATCCTTTGAAAAGTAGTGCGACCTTTCTACCGGGTAATAGTGCCACTTTTCCCCAAAATCAGGACTCACCTCAACAAAGCCATTTCTCTCGTTATCAACAATGCGGGATGGAATACCCCAGAAATCGCATAACAAATGGAAAACCACCAGCTTATCTGAACCAGAACCCTGTTTCGTACCAAGCACCCGTGATAACAAGTCTTCGCCATTCTCTGATACTCTCTTTTTTGTTTCAGAGAATGAGTCCAGCCAACGCCTCAGGGCTTCTAAGCGCTTCGGGATATTGGAAATATTATGAATATCATTTAACTCCTTAAACGCCATTTCACCATTAATAGGATTCACAACGTTTTTTTCCAGGAACTGATTGATTGTCGAAGACCCTAGACCGCTCTGTAATTCAACCGGGATATTATCATCAAGCTGACTAAAATAGTCCGCGTCCGGTGCGACAATAAAATCAACCACTGCATTTACCGGAGCTCCATTCCTATCAGCCAGTGCAATCATCAGCTGCCCGGTCTTATCACTGCGCTTGACGTCAATATCGGTCTCCGGTGTCACCTGAATCGCCTGCAAGGAATCCATGGCCGACAGTGATGGCAATGGATGCCACTGATTACTGAGGGTTAATGAGATTTGCCCGGGCACTTCCTCATTGTATAAATCTTCTCGCCATATCAGCTGGCTGAGCTCAGGTGAAATATCTTGCAAGCCTCCATACTCCCATGAAATGGGATATTGCATTAACTGTCCGTCGTTGTACCGAATCGCTGAAAGTCCGAGCCGGTATTGATCAGGCTTAAAACTCCGTCCTTGAAAATAAATGGTGGCCTGAGCATTCCTGTGAGGATTCGCCTCCTTTTCACCAACGACCGATGACGCTTTGGTATTCAATGGGTTCTTTCTGGCTCCCTTCTCTTTTTCATCGCTGCTAAAGTATTGCGCTAAAAATTGCGGGTAAATACTCTCTCCGGTCACTTCACGGGTCACCATCATGTAATTCTTACGAAGCTTAACCTCATTACCAAACTTCACGGTAATGGGTTCTTTCAGGCTCTCTGCCTGATTAACAAGGCGTTCCTGGGTAAGGCGCCACTGCTCTGTTTTCTGCTGTTGATCCAGGGTAGAACGTAAATTTTCATCAACATTAAGGGGGCTCTCCAGTGACCGGTTTGCCAGGGAAAGATGCTCAATAAAGCCATCCTGCCATTGGTTGGCAGGTTGAGCAGCAAGGTAACGGGTACAGCCGAATAAATCATCCAGTGCCGGTTGAATAGGGCTTCCCTGCTCCCTTAAGGCTAATGACAATTGATAAAAGCGATCTGCCAGCCATTCCGATAAACCTTCTGGCACCTCTTTTTGTCTGGAGATCAAACCTTCAAGGTCTGATCTGGATAATTGTTCCAGCTTAATCTGGGTACAGCGACTCTTCAAAGCCGGGCTCAGGGATTCACGACCATCAAAAGAACCGGGGTTTATCGTTCCGAATAATCGAAACCCCGGTGCGGCATAGCCCGTCAGAACATCATTAAACAATCCTTCCAGATAGTGACTGGGTATCAGGTTAAGTTCGCTGATTGCCAGAATGTGGCCTCGAGTCATAGCCTCACGAACCTTCTCAACCAGCTTGGGCCATTGATGGAGATTGGCATTGATATGCACCATTGGGCGGTTCGCTGACTGCTCCTGTTGCCACTGCTGAATAGTTCGGTCCAGAATAAAATCTTTACCCCAGCCTGCCGGGCCTTCTACCAGAACAGAAATACGACCATCATCGTCTTTTTCCAGGCTCTGCCAATAGTTATAAACCAACTTACGTACAGGTTCTGTGCCAAAGTCTCCTTCAGGGTTGTTCTTCTGAAGTTTCTCCATGAACGCTGAAAACGCCCTGTTCACGCCATTAAGAATGGCGGTATCTTCAGGGAACTGCCCCTGATACCAGTGATTCAACGCCTCCAGTTGCTGATGCTGTGAGCCAGTCACGGCACCACTGAGGCTATCCATAAAGGCTTTATGGATCAGTGCATTGATTTGTTCTTCAGAGATATCTTGTGCATCCAGTATCACCGGTCCTTGCTGGTAACGAAGTAACTGACGAACAGAAGCCAGCGTATCTTTTATATCTCTGGGTGTCATCAAATCACCCGGCACCAGCTCCCTGAACTGATTAAACAGGGTAAGCAGTCGTTCGCTGGCCTGCTGCTTCTGCGCTTCACTCCAGTTCGCTGGTAATCCCGGACGTATGATCGATTCGGCCAGCACCGCCTCCGACAGCGGGTGGTAGAACAGTGTTGGAACCTTGGTTTTCAAAACATCATCCAGATGCCGACCTTCGTAGTGATCAGGGTTGCCGGTCAAAACAATATGATGTCGTTCGGTCAGTGAGTATTGACGCCCCTGGTAGTCAATCACCGGAGGTTGGCCAGTGAGCCCTGCCAGTGGCGATAACAGTCCATCCGGAGCCAGATTGGCTTCATCCAGTAATAATAACGGCGGGTTTTCCGACATTGCCCATTTCAGAATGGGGCCTTCCTGAAACTCTGTACTGCGGTCGTTACCTTGTTTGATAACTCGCTGCCCACCAAAGATCTCATCCGACGTTCGGTTTGGGCTTAACTGTAATACCTGACAGTCTGGATAACCGGCCCGGCAGGCAATGGCTTTTGCCATGAAGGTTTTTCCCGCACCCGCCTCGCCCTGTAGAAATACGATGGGATGCTCGTCTATCCGTCGAGCCAGCTGTGCTATACGCCTTTCCTGACGGGCCTTACTGTGGCGCTGTCCTGTCATCAATGCATCAGGCAGATCCTGATAACCATCAGGTAATTGCCCATCTGAAAAAAAGGCACCAAACGTCTTACTCAGCTCAAGTCGTTTTTCAGCATCAGGCATTGACGCTTTCAGAATGACTGATACCTGGCGTTCCAATAACGTAACAGCGTCGTTGATGACGGTACCCGGTACTAATTGATGACGATTGGCAATCAACAGATCCCGAATATTAGAAACCACATTACCATCATAAAATGACTGCCCGACAACCTTCCTGAAACTGACCTTAAACTGCTTTGCCAGCTCTTGCTGCTGTGAGATGGGTGCCACGCCAATCAAAACAGTGGCCAATTGCTTGATCGCATTATCATCAATGGTGTGCAATTCATTGATCGCCTCATGAACATGGGAAGGACAATGGCGGGCCAATAGCCAGAAGCTGTCTTTTACGGTCTCAACCGTCGGTTTTGGGTTGGCTGCAAACCACTGTCGCAGGGCTGCATGATCTGCTCGCAGTTCCGCTGGTTGATCCGGAAAGTACTGTGCTGCCTTGGCTTTGATAAAGCTGTAAACTTTGTCATCCCCCCGATAAGCCTTGGCCAGCAAGCTATTCAGAGCCCTTCGCTGATGGGCAGGCTTAACCACCGCATCGCCATCCAGCTTACGCTCTTCCTCCGACTTTTTATCAAGTTGCTCCTGAAACGAGGCTGGTGTCTAGGGTGGACGGGATGGATATCGGCGCTGCAGAGAGCTGGGAAGCTCCTGAAGTAAACGATAGAACGGATTGCCTGACTTTGCTGCAACGGACGCATTGGATAAAAACACCTGATTAAACAATCGAGAGCCGGTTTCAAGACCATCTTCAGGTTTAACCAACGTCACCCTTGCTTTGGGCAATGGGATTTTTTGGCCATGAAGGAACAAATAGGGGTCTGGCAACAACAGTGTTTCCAGCATGGCTGCAAGCTCAGGCTTTCTTTCCAGCCCGTCAAGCACTACCGGCGGGGTTCCCTCGAGCAGGCAGTCCATTAACGGGCTGGTTATTACGGAAAACGTGAAATCCTGTTTACTGATTAATTTCACCTGTTGCAGGGATTCCAGTGAATCGCTGATGGTGAATGAATAATGGAATGCCTGGTCTGAATTCGAATCTGCTGTCAACTCACTGCGGTCTATTACCTGGCAATGACTGGACTCAGTCGTCAGTTGAGTCGGTGGAATGTCATTAAAAAGGGCTGGACGAGTCGACTCAGGCAATGCTTCCAACTGACCGAATAGCCATAGCCAGTCTTCTTTGCTGAGAACAGAGGTCACCACCAACTGCCCAGCCCCCCCCAGCAGGTCGGATAAAGCGCTCGCTTGAACAACTGAAGTACCTTCCACTTTGACAGAATGTTTCAGCGATTTAACCGTCGCCGAATTCAAACATACTGACGTTTTTTCTACCGAGAACAGCTCGGCTTTTTCAATGGCAGACTTTTTAAGCTGGCCAAGCTGTTCGTCGGAAACGGCTTCCCGACTCAGTGTCAAACCCTCAGGTAAAGAAACCCATTGTCGATCGACATAAAATCCTCCCGCGCGCAAAGCATCCGTAATCGTTGACTTAAAAGCCTTATCTTCCCATGGTGCATTTTGCAGGGTCAGATGTGTACTCGCTGTAAGGTTAGCCAATTTACCTGATGAGAAATACAATTGCCCCCGTGCGTCCAGAGTAATACCGCCAAACAGCGCATGTTGCCAATCGGGTTCTGCCGCAAAGTCGATGACTGTAGAGTAACCACTTTCACCATGCCCCAGCTGTTCCAGTTGATCCAGCAAATCGTCATCTGAGCAAGATGAAGACGGTTCAGCAACGGTATCGCTCACCTCTTTCATTTGACCAAGCCGCCGCCACAAATCAGGGTTGGCGGCCTGTCGCCCCTTCAGCATGTCATCATTGACAAGAAATAATCGATGAATGCTGTCACCCAGAGGTAACCCATTACAGGTTGGGTTAGCCTGCATAATATCATTGAACTCGGCGATATCACCGGGCGTCATGGCAGTCAGATCAAAAATAAGGGTTAGCGGTTTGTCTTGATATATCCGACCCTGAGCGTTTTTCAGCTGGCTATTTTCCAGCCAAACCGTCTGCATCAGATCTGATGTCTCAAGATCTTCTGGTGATCGAATACAAATAACGGACTCAGGAGGTAACTTTTGGTATTGCTGGTCAATAACCTGCTGCTTCGACAGGTCATTATTAGTAAAGAAATAGCTGCCAGGACTTTGGCTGACCTTAGTGGCCGAAAGTGAATGTTCTTTAAACGCTTCATCTGCGCTCAACTCTGAATGATGATGCGTAATCTTCCCGGAATATTTGTCATAAATGGACTGTTCACCCTGCTGGAGAGGGTGTGAAGAGTCGCTTTCAACCTTACGTTCAATACTTGCTTCATTGACTTTATAGCCAAACGCAAGTCGAAACCCAATAACTGCCTTCTCTGCCAGAGAGTAATCATCACCAGAGATTACTTCTCGGTATTCATTTCGGAAGTGGTTATATCTCTCAAAAAGATTAGGCATTTTGAACTTATTTCTCTCGTAGAGAACTTCAAGATAAGTTCGGCCATTCCTGATTCTGCTTTAAAAACAACAGTTTTATTAGAAAATGAGAAGTCAGATAAATCAAAATAAGAAATTACTGGTGCCGTAAAAAAGCACAAGATACAGCCTTTGATTCATCGGGAGTGGCTGGCTCTGCTTGATAATGCGAATTATAAGGCAACTCAAGCTGTTGCTCTGCATACTCCAAAACAGATGCAATCAGTTCGGAATGATCTGGCAAAACACGGCAAACTAATACACAAGGCCTGCCATGATTATCTTTAACTGAGTTATCAAGAAACTCAGTTAGTGTCGTTTTTTTCACATGAGGCATTACTGCCTCAATCACTGCATTATCACCATCATAAATAGCAACATGATTAATGGCATAAGTACCCGGCCATATGGAATCGAATATTTCTGGCTTGTTGATCAGGTTCTCTGCAAGGCGCAACGGCGGGAGCATAGCGAGCTATGTGACCAGAGTTGCAACGCAGTCAGAGGGTCTGATCAACAAGTCAGAAAATATGATTTCATATGGTTGGGTACTTAGCCATCGCGACCAGCAAAAATACGGCTTATTGCCCATTCAGCTTCACCACCGGAGCGGAACTGGAATAACAGATCCCCCGGCAATAGGTCTTCAGAAATAATGGGGGCTGGTTGTTGTTTGTCCATATCCTCACCATCGCTCTATCGAATATTAACTCAGATCCGCTCGAAGCAAATCCAACATAAGATTCGTTGCCGGGCGAACACCTCGCCAGATAGCAAATTGCTCTGCGGCTTGCTCAACCAGCATCCCCAAACCATCAATGGTTTTACCGGCACCTTGCTCACGACACCAGCGATTGAATACGGTTTCTTCAGCGCCATACATCATGTCATAGCAACAGGTGGATGGCGTGATGACATGGGCAGGTATTGGCGGTAAGTCGCCTTGCAGGCTGGCGGAAGTACCGTTAATGATTAAGTCAAAGTAGCCTTCCATCTCTCCAAAACTGCTAGCAGACAATGGCGAACCGGGAAAAAGTTCAACAAGGGTTTCAGCCTTACTTAACGTGCGGTTAGCAATAACAATTTCTGAAGGTTGCTCAGACAGCAAAGGTTCAAGGATTCCTCGAACAGCACCACCTGCACCGAGCACCAGCACCCGGGCATTTTTAATCTCAATATCATTATTGTTTTTCAGGTCTGCCACCAGCCCCAGACCATCGGTATTGTCACCATTAATGTGGCCATTTTCATCTTGCCAAAGCGTATTAACAGCGCCCGCCTTTTCCGCACGGGAGGTTTTCTTTACTGCCAGCTGCCAGGCTTCTTCTTTAAAGGGCACAGTAACACTTAAGCCGAGATCACCATTTTCAAAGAACGCCTCCACCGCTTCCCGAAAGCCATTTATTTCAACAAGCATGGCGGTATAACGAAGATTCTGATTGGTCTGGTCAGCAAACAGTGTATGAATGACTGGTGATTTACTGTGGGCAATCGGGTTACCCATAACGGCATAACTGTCTACTGGGCCGGCCATGATTTATTCCTCTTTTATCCAATCTTTTGGTTTTAAGAATTCTTCGTACAATCGTGCCTCTTCTGAGCCGGACTCCGGACTCCAATTGTACTCCCAACGCACATGGGGAGGCAGCGACATCAGTATAGACTCAGTTCGGCCACCGGACTGCAAGCCAAACAATGTGCCCCGATCATGCACCAGATTGAATTCTACATAGCGACCACGACGGTATTCCTGAAAGTGTTTGTGTTTCTCAGTATAAGGTAGCTCTTTACGGCGCTGAACAATGGGTAAGTAAGCATCAACAAAACTGCTGCCAATCGCTTGCATAAAACCAAAACAATCATCAAAAGGCCATTCGTTCAGGTCATCAAAGAATAGACCGCCAATGCCTCTTGGTTCGTTGCGGTGCTTCAAAAAGAAATAATCATCACACCACTTTTTATACTTGGGATACACCGCTTCACCAAATGGTTCGCAGGCTTTCAGTGCTGTTTTGTGCCAATGCTGGCAATCTTCCTCAAAGCCATAATAAGGCGTTAGATCGTAGCCACCACCAAACCACCAGATGGGTGCTTCGCCTTCTTTGTGGGCGATCAGCATTCTCACGTTGGCGTGAGAGGTTGGCACAAAAGGGTTGGTTGGATGGATTACCAATGAAACCCCCATAGCCTCAAAGCTACGCCCAGCCAGTTGTGGTCGATGAGCAGTAGAACTCGCGGGCAGGTTTTCACCTTTGACATAGGAGAAGTTAACGCCGGCTTTCTCGAAGACTTCGCCGCCTTCCAGTACTCTGGCTTTTCCGCCACCGCCGCCATGATAGCTCCATTCGTCTTCACGAAAGGCACCATTAGTTTCTTCCGCTTCGAGCGCCGTACATATTTGGTTTTGCAGCCCCATCAGGTATTGCTTTACAAGATCTACAGAAGGTTCAGACATCTTGGGACACGCCTTATCATTATTGATTTCAACCTGCTCGCACCAGCTTGCCGGTGCGCAGATCCTGTATAGTCGAGGGGGTTTTCTGATCGCCGGTTTCGCCGGTTACGATGCCTTGCAATAAATGGCCAAACTCAGCTTCTACTTCTGCCTGTGTCAGTAACGGGTTGTTACCAGCAAGGTTGGCAGAGGTGGAAACAATGGGCATTCCGGTCGCATCACATAAAGATTTGACGACCGGATGGGCGCTGACTCGAACAGCCACAGTATCAAACTGGCCTCGAATCCACTCTGGCGTCCATCCGCCTGGGTCGGGTATTAACCAAGTATAAGGGCCGGGCCATGTTTCATTGAGTCGGGATTTTTCTTCAGGCGAGAGTGGGTTTAGCAACGGTGTAAACTGTTCCAGAGAACTGCCAATAAGGATCACTCCTTTTTCAACAGGTCGTTGCTTTAGTTCGAGAATTCGGTAGACCACTTCACGGTTCCACGGGTCACAACCCAACCCCCAAACCGCTTCGGTAGGATAAGCAATGACGCCCCCGCTTTGCACCACTTCAGCAGCCTGATTAACATCCATCATCCAACAACCTTCCACAACTCTAAAATAACCCGGTTATTTAATGCTGCAAGTCTAACAAGAGACGCTTTTGAGAAACAGAGATGGCTAACCCAGTCGAATAAAACCGCCGGGCGTGGATTCAATCACACCATCCAGCTCCATTTCGGTGAGAAGCACGGAAAGCTCCGTATAGGGGATTCCGGAAACCGCACAGATTTGATCCACACTGACCACGTCAAAGCCCATGGCTTCTATAATTTTTAACCGGAGTGGGTCGGTTTCCTGATGATGGTTCGAAGCAACATGATCAAACTCACGGATTGCCCCACGCAGCTGAGGCGCCAGCTCCATCAAGATATCATCCGGATGTTCCACCAGCACAGCGCCTTCCCGTATCAACTTATGACACCCTTTACTCAACGGGTTAAGGACAGATCCGGGAACAGCAAACACTTCCCGCCCTTGTTCGGCCGCCATTCTTGCCGAGATCAAAGAGCCACTTTCCATCGCAGCTTCCACCACCAGAACGCCCAGCGACAGGCCGGAAAGGATTCTATTGCGTCGGGGAAAGTTACCGGCAAAAGGTTTGGTGCCTAAAGGGTATTCGCTCACTAACGCGCCTTGAACGGCAATGGCCTGATAAATATCTCGGTGCCGTGCCGGGTAGACCTGATCAACGCCTGTGCCCAGAACAGCGACAGTACCACCGTAAGAACTGAGCGCACCTTGATGCGCAGCGGCATCAATTCCCATTGCCATGCCACTGGTGATCACCAATCCGCTTCTTGCTATTTGCTCACTGAATTCCTGGGCAACTCTGCGGCCATTTGGTGTAGGCCGTCGACTGCCAACAACCCCCAGTTGTGGCTCGCGCAACAAACTGCAGTTTCCGATGACATAAAGCACAACCGGTGGATCCGGAAGTTCCTTTAGCGCTTCAGGGTAACCGACTGACTCCGGCGTCAGTATTGAGTGCGCCTCACTGGAATGCAGCCATGCTTCAGTGTGTTTCAGCTGTTTTTTTATATCAGCCTGCAGAATAGAGTGAGCCAATTTTCTGGAAATCACGGAGCATAGATGAGCTTCCGTCGCGGAGAATATCTTCTCAGGATGACCAAATTGTTCGATCAGCTTGGAGACTTTTATTGGCCCAAGGCCGGGAATAAGGGAGAGCTTTAGCCAGGGAAGAATCTGTGGCCAGTTTTTCTGGCTCGATTGTGGAAGCGTTTGAACTGATATCATCGATTTCTCTTTCGGGTCAGTGTGGCTTTTATTTGTTAGTGAAAGCCACACTTCCCGGGGGCATCCTGCCCGAAAACCGAATCTATGGTTTCAGATTATGGCTGTGGGCTTTTGAGGATATAGCCAACTTCAAGATCCTCTTCTGCCATCAGCACAATACCATAGCTCATTTTTTCAAAAGGGCGATAAACCATGACATAACCCACCCGTTCCAGCGGTAAAGACACTTTCTCGCCAGAGAACGGATCCAACACTTTTTCATCCGGGCGGTAAATGGCGAATACATCACCTTGCTCCAGCTGTTCACGTCCACCTTTGTTGATGATGATCGTGTCATGCTTGGAGATCTTCTTTGAACCGTTCAGGTTAGCAGTCACCGTGGCTTCAACTGGTACTTCAGGGGATTTTGGAAAGAAGGTCGTCACCAGGCCACTGGATTCCTGATCAACCAGACGATCACCATTGCGCATCTCCAGCTTGCTGCTTTGAATGATGATAGAGGCTACGTCACCTTGAACCTGATGCAAGTTGGCAGTGCCGATATCAAGACCAACAATACCCAGCAACTCTCCGGTTTGCGGATCTTCGATCATATCGCCACGGCGGACAGCACTGAATCGTGAGACGTTATCCGCAGTAAAGTCACCTCTGGCATACACTTTGTCACCCGTGGCGGCAGTCGTCTTAGAATCTTCGCCGTAAAATACATAAGGTGACTGTTCAAACTCTTCTTCACTGGCAAATACATAGCCACCTTTCAAATAGCTCTTGATAGCACCGAGAGGAATCGCTGGAATGGCAGACTCACCGGGCAACACTCGCACCTTTGGACTAAGCTTGATGGTTCGTCCGGTATCGCCACGGCTTGAAATCATCAAACGAGGCTTACCGTCAACATAAACCAGGCTGATCACATCCCCGGGGAATATCAGGTGAGGGTTCTGAATTTGCGGATTGGCATGCCAAATCTCAGGCCATAACCATGGGCTTTCCAGGAACGTTGTTGATATATCCCACAGGGTATCGCCTGATGCTACCGTGTACTTGGTGGGGGAATCGTCTTTTATGGGGCCACTTGCCATACCCAGTGTAGACATGACCAGCAGGACACCTGCCAGAACAATACGTTTCATTGTGATCCGATCCCTTGAATGATTTATTGCAAACATTGCGAACAGTGTATCAATCGCCTCTGGTTCTGGGCAATCAGCTCTAACAGGTTCTCGGCTTTTATTGTTAATTCTCAAGATAAAGTCACAGTTACTTAACCACCAACACGGACGATAACCATGCCTTCGACCCTGTTTTTTTGAGTGCATACAGTGAAACACTTTGAGCGACTTCTTGCCTATGCCTTAATCCTGCTGCTCGGTTTTATACCAGACATCCACGCGATGACTCAAAAGACACATAAATCCCACGGCTTAAGCCGCTTTGATGATCTGAAATACCCTGCAGAATTTTCTCACGTAGAGTATGTAAACCCTGATGCCCCTAAAGGTGGACACCTAAAAATTGCTGCCGTTGGTATACTGGATACTCTGAACCCTTATACTCCAACCGGAACCCCCATCCTCGAAGCCTGGCCTATCAACTACTTCTTTCTAGGTTTCCTTGGTCTGAATGAACCCTTAATGGCTGGCACCGGAAACTACAGCGTTGCTGCTGATGAGCCTAAATCCGCCTACGGCCTTATTGCTGAATCGGTAGAGCATCCAGATAACAGCCAATGGATCACGTTCAATTTAAGAAAAGATGCCCGATTCCACGATGGTCACCCAATTACTGCCGCAGACGTGGTTTTCTCCTATCACTTTCTGAAGACAAAAGGCTCCATTCGCTATCAAATGCAACTGAGCCTGATCGATCGAATAGAAATCATCAATGACCACAGCGTACGCTTTTATTTCAAGTCGCCAGGCAATAGAGAGCAACTATTCAGCGCAGCTGAATTACCGGTTCTACCGGAACACTACTGGTCTGACGCATCCATAAAGAAGGCTAAACTCGACCCACCGCTAGGCAGTGGCCCATACAAAATAACCAAAGTCGTCCCGGGGACATCTATTACCTTCTCTAGAGTTCAGGATTACTGGGGAAAAGACCTGCCGATCAACCGTGGAAAATACAATTTCGATCAGATAACGCTCTATTTTTACCAAGATATCGCTGTCGCCTTTGAAGCGTTTAAAGCAAGTACTGTTGATATGCACTTTGAGCGCGTCGCCAAACGCTGGGCCGAAGCTTACGACTTTCCTGATGTTATCAATGGCCGTGTGCTCAAGGTTGAAATACCCAGCAAATCAATGACCCTCACACCGGTATGCGTGTTAAATACACGACACTATCCGCTCGACAACCTTCAGGTTCGTAAGGCACTTGCGTATTTAATGGACTTTGAATGGAGCAATCGCACCCTTTTTGATCATGCCTATATTCGCTCTGCCAGTTACTTCCCAAATTCGGCATACGCCGCTGAAGGGCTGCCCTCTGACGACGAGATTGCTGTTCTCAACCCCTATAAAAACGCACTGCCAGAAGAGCTTTTCTCTAAACCATTTGCTATGCCAACTACCGATGGATCCGGACAGATCAGAGCACATCAACAAACTGCGCTGCAACTTCTCAAAGAAGCTGGCTGGCAAGTAAAGAACAACCAGCTGGTCAATAAGGATGGAAAACAGCTGAGCTTTGAGTTGATATCCAATAGCCATGCCATGGACAAAATCATCATTCCCTTTAAGAAAAATCTGGCAGGCATTGGTATCGATTTAAAATATCGGGTACTGGATAGCAGCACCTATATCCGGCGAGTCCGAAACGCCGACTTTGATGTGATTGGTTATAACTACCCATTCGGCCTTTCACCCGGTATCGAATTGTTCCGCTTCTTTCACTCCAGCAATGCAGATGCACCGGACAACCAAAACCTTGCAGGAGCCAGTAATCCGGTGGTTGATCATCTTCTAGAAAAAATACCCCATGCTCAATCGCAGCAGGAGCTTGAAGTCATACTAAAAAGTCTGGACCGCACGTTGCTCTGGAACTACTACGCCATCCCTCTCTGGTACCATCCTCGCACCAGAGTTGCCATGAGAAACCATATTCGTCGCCCTGATACCGAAACGGACTTCCCGGTAATCATCAGCTCATGGTGGCTGGCTGAGTAGAAGTCGATGCTGCCGACAAAGAGATTGGCATACAGGCTGCGGGCAAGTAGACGTTAGATTGCTCAGGAAATATATTCAGACTGTTTATAAGATCCTTTTCTCTGGGTGAGGTTATATTAGACACTCTGACAAAACCTACCCCGGTTTCATGGCTTACCTCTTCATGCTCTTTTGCTACAACCTGCCACTCTTTAGATACCATGCTGCTGATTTTATGAGCCAGTTCATTACTGTCAACATCATCCACTAATTGATGAAAGCAAGTTAAAGCAATATCTCTATGGAGCTCTTTAACCACATCAATATCATGCGATGACATTGTTTCAGGCATGGAGCTGACAGCATTGCTATATGATTGATGGTATAGCTCAGCCAGCTGGCCAGCCTTATCCTTTAACAAAGAATGATCCTCTGCCTCGTCAGGCGATAAAGATTGTATTTGATGCAGCCGCTCCCAAATGGCAATTGATAACGGAATTCTATCCTGACTGTTCATATCAAAACTTTTCAGTTTTTTATTGATCAAGGTTATTAAATCAGTCACATAACGGGTTTTAAGATCAGGCTCACTATTTTTAGCTTCTGTACACCAATCATCGACTAACTGCAGGCATTGAGAAATGCTCACGTGCTCAGTATTGCTTTCATTGATACGACGTTTTTCTTTTAATAGTTGCCTGGCAACATCAATATATTTGGAGCCAGAGTTATCAAGACAGCTTCTTGCCATGACGTTCAGCATGCAACGAACCAGTTCAAGGCGGTTACCATTCTGAGGGCTACAGAGTTGAATACGCTCAACGGGATGGTCATCATTCATCTGTCTGTAAACAGTGGCCAGTTTAAAGAAGCTGTGTCCGGACATTCCTTTAATATTATCTTCAGCATGGCGCCCCCTGATTCTGACACCTCCATTCTCTTCCACATCAAAAAGATCACTATAACTCTGGGATTCTGGTCCAACAGGAGAATTAAGCAATTCACTAATAAATTGTTTCGCAAGCACATCGCTTCTCAGTTCTTTTGTTTTTCCTAAGTAAGTTTGCAATATCGAAATACAAGTCAGGTCTGAATTGCTCCAATGCGACATGTCACAGTGGCCATCTTTAGCAAGCTTGATGTAGTTTTTCACATCATCATAGAGATCAGAGGCTATATCCGTTCCATCCTGAAGCACTCCAATCAAAGAAGTATGACTTCCTGTCTCTTTCGCTTTTTGAACATCAGACCAGTGCCCTTTAATCATACTACGGTCGTTAATTGTGCAGGCCAGAAGGTTTAAAATTTCAGCCAGATTTCTAGGGGTTTCAATAATTGGTTGCCACTGAAGATAAGCCGCCATTCGGGAATCCATTGTGGCGGCCCTCCTGATTAAATCAATTCGTTCTGGAGTAACCACACCTGATTCAGCTTCCGATAGTTCACCTTTCATTTGGTTATTGGTTAAGTCAAATTGAAAGGCTGACTCTCCTGTAACAGTTAATAAAATATTACCTTGAGCATCACGCCGGAAACCTTCAGGAAGAGAGCCGTGGGAGGATTCAAATAGATCTAATGTTTCCAGAAAAGTTGGCTTATGTGTAAATGGCATATGTAAACCATGAGCGCCATTTAAGTAATCTGCACTTTTTTGCCACTTTGACAGAGCCTGCTCCTTCATCATTTCTTTAATTGAGCCAGCTGCCGCTGCCAGTATTTCTTGTTCATTACACTGCGAATCATCCCGGCTGGAATTTTCGTTCCCGCTAAACTTCCGTTTAGAGAATAGATTCTCCATATTAAGGGCTTCTGTTTCCTCGCAGGTTCCCAAAGCTGCACTGAACTGGAACGAGGAACATTCCTTATCGCCCTCGGGGGTTTGGCTATAGCAAAATGCAGGGTCATCAGAGTGTGTTGTCATCACCCCCACTTGAGCTTTGCAGTCATTAGACTCACCTTCGCACTTCCCAAGAACAGTCACTGTCGAGCGCCACTGCCGGGTAGACGCTTCCTTTACACCTGTTTCTTTAAGAAGCTCTTTCGTTGAATTTTCTTTGCTGGCATGCGCTTCAAATCCGGAGTTTGGCTTTTCTGAGCTTTCTTCAGTAACAGGGCCATTAAAGTAAGATGTGAATTGACTGAAAAACGCCGAAATATCCGGATTAAGGATTTCTTTCGCAAACGTACTCAGTATTTGAAAACCTTTATTAATAGGGCTCTCAAGCCGGGATGCACTTGAACTCACCGGCTTTTGAGAGTCATTATCTTCTCTAAATAGCCCGTCCAAAGGACGGTGGCCTTCTAAATGTTCAGAACCCACACTTAAGAGTTTTCGATTATGATGGGCCGGTGGCTTAGGTACAGCATCGGTATCTCGCCGGTGGTGATGCCTGGCAACATTATCAGCAGGTGCCGTGGTATTAGTTCCAAGGCTGGCAACAGGGCGAATTGCAGGATGTTGTATCACCTCTTGAACAGTAGCTACCTTGAGCTGCTTAACCAGACGCCTGGATTTTTCCAACTCTGTTTGGATAGAATGGAGAACGCGGATCTCAGCCTCTCGACTAAGGCCAAGGGGTGATGACCGCCTGGTATGTAGTGTTACTGATGGAATACGGTAGGTTGACAGAAGGTGCTGATTCGCTTTCTCAAACTGCTTTACCGTGACATCGAACTGCCGCATGTGTTTAATCAATAGTTTGGTTTGTTTAGGGCTTGTGGCAGCAATTGGACGTCCTTTTTTATCGGTACATGGCTGATAAAATTTCCCGTCTCGTAAAAACTTCTCTCTCTCGTTAGAGAGCGCTTTCATTTTTTTCAACATTTTCAATAATGGGACCAGCCCATTTATTTTTCCTGCGCGGGAGTGCTTCAACAGTGCTGTTAACATGCTCTGAACAGCACTAAGCCTGGATGGCAAAGAATTATAAGCTGCCTCAAGCACCCTGGAATCTGAGCTTTCACTGGCAACAGACTTCGAGTTCGAGCTAGGTTTATATCTACTAAGGATCCTGCAGTTGAGCTTTCGGTTCTTTCTGACCCTGACGTTTTTTTCAGGCAGCTGAACTCCCTCAAAAGATTGCAGCTGATTTTTGACCATTCTCAGTTCTCCCTGCACTCTTGCAATCTCACTCAACTCATCACTGTGCCTATTGGCAGCCCGTTTCCTGCGTCCCCGAATTGCAGGCTCTGTATTTTTCTGACTATCTTTTTCACCCTGCAGCACTTCGAATAGTTTCTTATCAATTTCCCTCATTAAATGCTGCTTTTGCCTCGAACGATGTGAGTGATGCTCATGGCGGATAGATCTGGTTACTCTTCCTTGCCTGCGGGAAGCAAATTCTTTAAACCATTTATCCTTGACCCAAGTAAGTCGCACAAGATCAATAATCTCTCTTTTCTGCGCCATATCATTTTCATAACTGGCCTCCCCCTCTCTCGATACACAGGGTTTAAATTTTTCGTCACTGAGTAATCGTGTTCTTACGACAAGAGCAGCATCATCTGTTAAAAACATTCTTACCAGATCTCTGGCTTCTCTGACAGGCAGGGTTGTAGCTTTAGGAAGTGATGACAAGTACTCACTGATGCTTCCCAGCGATGACTCCAGAAAACCCATCATATTCCCATACATGTGGTTAACCTGTTCATCCGTAAACACCCCACGCGCAAACCATTCTGGAAAATCAAATTTCACCAAAACTTTGCATGCCAAATCTCTGGACGGTTTAAGCGAAGGCTGAGCAACCGGCGGCTCGGAGCTTATTGACCCTGATTTTTTAGATGTCGTTGCTAGTGACTCTTGTGTTGTGTCCTCTCGGCCTGATGCTGTCGTTTTTGGTGACTCTTGTGTTGATAACACTACTGGAGTTGTATCCTCCCGGTCGGGTGCAGCCGTTGTCGGTGGCTCTTGTGTTGATAACACTACTGGAGTTGTATCCTCCCGGCCGGATGCAGCTGTTGTCGGTGGCTCTTGTGTTGATAACGCTACTGGAGTTGTACCCTCCCGGTCGGTTACAGCTGTTGTCGGTGGTTCTTGTGTTGATGATGCTACTGGAGTTGTATCCTCCCGGCCGGATGCAGCTGTTGTCGGTGGCTCTTGTGTTGATAACGCTACTGGAGTTGTATCCTGCCGGCCGGGTGCAGCCGTTGTCGGTGGTTCTTGTGTTGATAACGCTACTGGAGTTGTATCCTGCCGGCCGGGTGCAGCTGTTGTCGGTAGTTCTTGTGTTGATGATGCTACTGGAGTTGTATCCTCCCGGCCGGGTGCAGCTGTTGTCGGTAGTTCTTGTGTTGATGATGCTACTGGAGTTGTATCCTCCCGGCCGGGTGCAGCTGTTGTCGGTGGTTCTTGTGTTAATGCCCCCCCTTGTGTCACTCCCTCTGGTACTTTTTGAGTGGCAGGAGATTCCGTTGTTAATGTCTTTTCCTTTGTAGCAGGAGGCAAGGTTGCCACAGGCATTACTGGATTATTGGCCTCATGCTCAGAAGGTTGATTGTGCTCATGCCTGACTGGTGGAAGTGCTGGCGGTTCATCAGACGTCTGTGTCCGTTCAGAGTCGTGATTACTGGCTGCTGCACCCAAGCCAAATAAAAACAGCAGAGAGCCCGCAAAGCCACCTCCGATTGCCGGAGCCGCATCCACCAACCCTTCACCTGCGGCACCATCCAGCAGAAGGTCACCCAGAGTATCTCCAACTCCTTCTTCGGCATCTTCAAAAGGTGTACAGCCTCTAAGATCCCTTTTGCAAGGCATATGCTCAGGCACATCCTTTACCGGTGCTTCCACAGGCACATCCTCTACCTCTGCTTCCACAGTATCCGTTTTTGGAGGTCCTTCCACTTTTTCTAATACTTTCTTTATAAGTTGCTCGACTTCTTCAGGGTCAACAGGCTCCTTCGTTGGAATCTCACTGGTATATTCGCCTGTGCTGCCCAAGGGTCTATATGCCAGATTCGAGGCTTGCGCTGATCTATAGGAAAAAGCAGCTCCCCCAATCAGAACAGTACCAGAAGCAACACCACCGACAACAGCCCCCGTAACGGTAATCCCACCCTCCGTTACCGATACCAGCTCACTGGCTTTTATATTCAGAAACACCTGAACTTGTGGGTCTTCCATCAGTTCATCAATAGAATCAATAGGCTTTTGTTTGATCTGTGGTGCTGGCTCCTTTTCGCCAAATACCTGCTCGATGCTTTGTTCAGCAACCGCATCTACAGTTTCTGCCAACAAATCATTGGCTGCGTTAGTCTCAACAATTTTAGATTTAGATTTTCCCATCCCTGTCAGTGCCGAGAATACTTTTACTCCATCCAGAAACTGGGTGACCACCTGTTTTTCAGCGGTCAGTAACGCTTCCTTATTGGGTGTTTTTGTTCCATCCGCCTTAACCGGTGTTTCTTTCAGTGCAATTTTCTCAGCCTGAGATTTCAGTGATTTTTTAAACTTGGACTTTGTTGCTGAAGGTAAAGCATGGCTTGGTGCATCGGGTAACTGCACCTCAACAACGGTCAAATGCTCTGTTTTCTGGGAAAACACATCCACTTGTGTACGAAACTCAGGCAGGTCATCAGCAGGAATACCTCCCCGAATACAGGCGTTTAGCATTGCCTGAGACAGAGACCTGAGGCCGTTCAGCTGCTTCTGAGTTAGCCACAAAGCGAGCGTCGTATCGGGCATGTTATTAATGAGCTTTAATGTCTTCGTGAAAAATTGAACAACATCTCCCGTCAGCTTTCTGGTTTGCACCGGTATCGCTTTACCCATTGCCTGATTCGTTCCAATGGATTCCACCAGCTCTCGGACAATGTGCACCATGGATTCAGAGCTACTGACCATTCTGGGAGAGTCTTTACCAATGACTGTTCCAGATAAACTGAGCGCCTGACTAACCCCAGGTTCAGCAAGTTTGTTAAAAAAATCAGAAAACAGTGCAAGCTCTTTCTCTTCAATCAGCGCCTGCATACCACTCTCCGGTGTATTAACTATTTCATTAAGGGTCAGAGGACTACCAGGGTTGAGTTTCAGTATGCCTAGATTGGTGATTTGAGCAGGGGTTATTCTAGAAAGTGATACGACATCGCCATGGTAATTATATGCTGCTTTTAAGTCTTCTTCTACCACCTTGTTAAATTTCTGTTTAACACTATCAGAATCAAGATTTTCCAAAGAGCTTGCTGAAAAATCCAGAAGAATTGTAGCGGAGTTTTCATATTGTAATTTATAAAGCTGTCCATTGTTGTGTTCGGTCAATGAGATTCTAATTACATGCGGCTTTTCTATAAATTCGTTTGCATTAAGCCTTATCTGGACTGAATTGAACTCCTTTCCCTCTTTTTCAGCTTCAGCTTTGAGTATTTTAAAACGCTCAATAACATTGGTAGCTATATTGTCAATTCTTACAGTATCACCCTTTACATCAGTTATACTTTTCCTTAAGGCAGTCACCTGTTTAAATAAGCTTTCAAATAATTGACTATCTATTTTTAAACCTAACTCCTGTAATACCTCTTTTAATCTCAATCTCGTACTAGCCGATTCTATTTGCACTTTTTCACTAGCCGCTCTTACTTTCGAGATTGTACTAGGATGCATATGAAAACCCACGTCTAAAAAATTCTGCAATATAAAAATTGTCCTAAGTATTGATGTCTCTGACGGGGTCTGAGGGTTTTTTAGATTTTCCAGCACCTTTGTAAGTAACAGGCTTTTGTCAGCAGCTAACGACTCCAGTAATAAATAACTGAAACAGACACCCTTCTCTTCCATAAAAAATGGGTTTGAAAGTAATAAAGCATAGTGCAAAGTAGAGCCAAATTTAAACGCTGAGAATGCTGTGAAGTCTGGATGAGACTGTATTTTTTCCAGAAACTGTTCTTTAAATCCGGAAAGCCGAGCAGCATTCTCACTTATAGTGCCTCCATCCATCAATAATTTAATATAACCAGCATCAAACAGTTTTTTTCCTGCCTCAAAATAGCTTCCTCTGTTAAAGAGTTTTCTGAAATTATTTTTTAGAGTGTTATATTCACTTAGATGGGGATCATTTTCCATGGCCCTCTTGATGATTTCATCCTCATCTGAAAGCTCTTCCATATTTGTATTATCAATGTCTGCCGATAATACAGACTTCTGTCGTGCATTATACCCCCGAAATAACTGCTTATAGCTCGTAATATGGGGCTTTTTAGCCAGCTTATCGAGAATATTTCTGATAGATTTATCAAGTTCTTTGTTCAACGATTCTTGGTTTTCTTGTATTCGTTTATCACGCTCATCATCGGTATCAGATCGCCGGGTTCTCGAGTGGGCAGGCTGAAGCAAACCATTAATTTCTTGTTTAATAAACGCCGCCAGACTTCTATAGCTTTCAGCTTCTTCAGGGTAATCTTCAGCAATTTCATCAGCAAAGAGAGTCACCTGTTGCAAAAGTGATAACAATACTGAGAACTTATTAATAATTCCGAACATCTTGCGGGCCTCAGGAGGCAGATCAAAATGTTCCAGCAAATTATCCAGCCATGATTGATCCAGCACCCCACTCGCCAGTGCTTCGAGCTCAGACTCAGGTGAAACCGTTGTTGCCGTTTGAATTGTAGAACCAGCAGCATCAGAAGTGGTTAGATCTGGCACCGTCACACCTGATGTCGATTGAGTGCCTGAAGGTTGAGGAGTGGTTTGTAACATGGAAGACACTTGTTGTGTTGTGCCCACCGAGTCGGAAACACCTTTTTCATCTGGCGTTGTTTCTGTTTGAGTGCTTTCCGTCGTTTGGCTCACTGCTGAAGCCAGAGGAGTTGTCTGTTTAACATCCTCTAAGGCCGTTGTCTTTTCAGTTTCTTCTGTCGTTGGGCTTATATCTGGGCGCGTTGTTAAACTCTCATTACTCTGTGTAATTTTTTCAGTACTTTTTTTTGTCTGCTCAGGTGTAGTAATTGTCGTACTTGGCTCAGCCAATGGTTTGGAAGTAGTTAATGGTGTTTGGTCTGTAGTGGCCTGATCGATTGCAGGCCTATCTGCCCCCCCCTGGTTATTACTATTATCGCCAGATTTGGGTTTGCGGGTGACAGGAGAATGGCTATGGCTATCGGACGGTGAATTAGCTGGAGGCGACTGGGGCTGTTCATTCTGATTGCCGCTACCAGCTGCTCCTAACCCGACTACTGTTAACATAGTTCCAGCAAAGAAGGCTCCAGCTGGCAGGGCCGTATCAGCTAAGCCGTCACTGGCAGCACCTCCTTCCAAACCATCAATAAACAGATCAGCAAAACTGTCACCAGCACCTTCCTCTGTTTCTGAAGTGACACAACCAGTGTCTCTTTTGCAAATAACCCGGGGCTTTTTAGCGACCGGAGCACCATCAAGAGGAGCATCCGGAGCATCCAGCTCAGCTGAATCGAGCTTTTCAGCGACCGGAGCACCATCAAGAGGAGTATCGGGAGCATCCGGAGCATCCAGCTCAGCTGAATCGAGCTTTTTTATGCCTTTCTGGACATTGTTATTTAAGTCTGTTGCGCTTGTATCCAGATCTTCCGTCTCCCGTAAATCATTTGCATCCATGGAAGCACCGCTGGAGCCTACTCGCTTATAAAGGAACGACCACTCTCCTACAGTGACCCGGTAAGTGAACGCAACACCGCCTACTTCAGCAATTCCAGAAGCAATGCCTCCCACAACTTTGGCAGTAACCGTGACACCGCCTTCTGTAACGCTGACAAAATCACTGGGTCTGAGCTTCAGGAACGCTCTGACTGACTCATCTTGCAACAGCCGATCAATCGCATCGTCATTTTTACCTGGTATACGACTCCATGACTCACCAACTCCTGCTGTTTCTTTTAGCCCCTGATCAGCAGCCTCATTTAATGCGTTGGATAACTTCTGGGAATTTGATTCTGTGGGTGTGCCAACATTTCTGGAAGGCGCACCAACAACAGCCATAAAAAAGTCGGCCCCATCTTTAAACTGCGTAGCAACCTGCTCTTCCGCCTTTTCGATAGATTCACTGCTTGGTTCTTTGGTAGCTGATGATGTGGATGGTGTTTCCTCCAGCGCTATCTTGTACGCTTTTTCCTTCAGTGTTTTTTTAAGCTTTGTAACGGTTTTCTCTGGAAGTGGATGACTTTCAGCATCCGGCAACTGAAGCTCCGAAATAGATATACTCTGTGTCTTCTGAGAAAAGGCATCCACTTCTGTGTTTAACTTGGTTACAGCATCGTTTAAATCGGTTGCTACACCAAAGTCTGAGCCCGCGGTCGCTTCTTTCAATGCCTCCATAGCTTGAGACAACTGTCGTAAGTTATTCAATTTTTCCTGAGTAAGCCATCGTCCCAGCACCGTAGCAGGTATCGAGTTGATCAGTTTGAGTTCATTGGTCACTGTGGCAAGGATATCTTGAATTAATTCAATCCTTTCACTGGATATGGCAGTTCCCTGACGTTCAAATAAATCAATAGCCTCAAGCACCTCGCGAACCTTTTGGTTAAACGAGCTTAAGCTACTGACCTTATTTGGATTAACTGTCGAATCTTCAACCAGCCCTTCAAAAGCTCCCTGCCGGATGGCGTCTCTGGTGGATGGCTGAGAAAGCTTCGTTAACAGCTCTGTGAGCTTTTGGAGCTTCCTGCCCTGATCCAGCAAAGCCCTTTCAGAGGGAGGAGTTGCAACTAATTCACCTAATGTTAAAAAACTCGTTGGCAGGATTTGTAAGCTCGCAATTTCTGACAGGATGGAGGGTGTCAGTTTTACTAAACGGAGTTGTTCATCGGTGTAACTATAACGATTCCGTAAGTCACTGCGGATAATTTCCCCAAACTGTTGTCGCACCTTATCGGTTTTTAGCTCGCTTAATGAGCTAACCGGTATTTTGATTAACGATGACTGAGAGTTCTCATAAATGATATAAAAACCGCCCTCCGGGTTTTCTTCCAGGGCCAACCGGATCATATGCGGAACTTTAATATAAAAAGTACAGACAATGCCTACTTCGGCGCCTTTAATCTCTGAGGTTTGAGCCGCTCCTTTTTGAGCTTCATAAAAGTCAACCAATGCATCCAGAGCTGTATCAAGAGTTGTGTCCTGTGTTTCCAGTCCATGATATTCAATATTAATCGCATCAATTTTGTTCAGCAGATTTTTAAAAACCAAACTCTCTTTTTTAAAGCCAAAATATTTTAGCCTTCCTGCTTCAAAAGCAGCTTCTGCCGGATTCAGATCGGGTAGATGAGAAGAGTGAGAGATATTAAGTAGCATTTGTAGCACTGCAATCGCCTGTGGCAGTGTTCCGGCATCCAACTGATTTTCAGCCAGCATATCTAGCAGGCGATAGTTCAGACTTATCCCTTTCATTCCAGCGATAGCCTGAATGAAGGAAAAACCTTTGCAATAACCAGTACATCCCGCTAACACATCACGAACAAACAGCGGGTTAGTTACGATTGCCATAAAGCAGGATGCTTCAAATAAACTGGCATCCAAATTTCCATTGATCTCAATTTGACCGCTCTGTGACAGACTGGTATTAGCATCATTAGCTTCCGTGATCGACTCACTGTTGCCTGAGCTTCTGGCCAAAACATGCTGATTAACACTGATCTCACCCAGGTCAAAAGATGTTTGACCTGCAGAGTAATAATCGCCCTCAGCAAAATAATCAGTGATCTGCTGTTTTACCTCCTCCATTTCAGAGGGGGTAATCACTCTACTTTTGGATTCTTCCGCTAAACTTTCTGAGCGCGTAGGTGTTGAATCCAACATTTGATTATTCAGCTTCAACGAATAGTTGGTAATACTGCTCTGGATACCCTGGGAAAACCGAGTGAAAGCTTCAGCCTTTTCATCACTGGCTAACTGATTAAGCAGTGAGAAAACCTGATGATCCAAATCAAATGGATTGAGAGGTGAACGTTTTCTTCGGGAGTGCTGATCTTCACTGCCATCATTCTCATTTCTGTCTATGCTGTCCAGAATGTTTGCAAACCGACTGGCTGTCTCTGGATCTGATGATTTAGCCGCTTTCACAAATGCACTAATCCAGCTCTTAAGCTCTTTCAGCTTATCTGTCTTAATCAACTTCTCTAAGGCATTTATAACCGGTTGAACACTCTCACCATCTGGAGCCTCATCACGATACTTCAACAATCTTAATTGAAGCTTATAAACCCATGTGTCTTTTACAGCATTTATCAGTACATTCTGAAGTATGAATTGTGTGGACTGTGTTGTTGTTACTAGAGTAGTAGTTGCTGGCTTTGTCGGTGCAGCTACTGACATTGTTTCAGGTACTTTTGTGGGAATCGGTGTGGTGCTGTTTTTTATATAACCACTGAAGTTTAATTCAGAAGGCGTTACGTCTTCAGACTCTGATTTTGTATGATTATTTGGCGGTAGAAAAGTTTGTGACACAGGCTCTGAACGTGATTCAGAGGACGCATCAAAACACTTCTGCCATTGAGATAGCAAGTTAAAAGAAGGCTGATTTCCAGTTAATGACCGATAGGAATTCTTCTCTGGGTGAACCTCAAGATGGCTTCCTTGATGCCATTCCATAATCTCGTTCAAACTGCTTTTGAACAGACCACTTATAGCCTGATCAGTATTCAGTGAAGGTGCTTCAGTCTGACCTGTCCACTCTTCGGGAGTAAACACTCCCAAAACGCCTTCATGCTCTTTAAAAAAGGCGACCAATTCTTGCTCTGTCATTGTCTGAGCATCAGCCTCACTGCCCTTTAGTTTTCCCACTATCCACCTTAATAACTGCCCAGGATTCAGAAGCACCTTTGAACCCGGTGAGTGAATTACAGATGTCTCTTTTGTCTGGCTTTCTGGCTCCTGGTGATTTCCAGCTGCGGTTGTCGCTTCAGTATGCTGGCGTAAATACACTTGTGACTGAGTATTAAATTCAGACAATGCTTCTCTGATATCCGATGGAATAGACAACTCCGTGTCGTCTAAAACATCAGAAACCATACTGCTAAACTCGGAGAACGCCTGTTTTGCATCTGCAGATAACCCACCGGAAGATTGTAAACCACCATTGCTCAGCCTGAGAATGCCAGTGAATCCTTTTATGACATTCTTAAACAATTGCTCTGTACCGGGTTTAATCAGCTCTTCCCCATCCACCGCTCCTTTTTTAATAGCAAGCAGCTCCTGCATTCCAGCGGTTAAGTTTGAAAAGGGGGTGGCTGTGTCTATTGGAGATGTTTTATGCTGTGTTGCAGGTGTTATTAGAGTGGTGAAAATAGCTCTGTCTTTCATTGTATTGAAGAACTGATGAGTCAGCTCCATCATGCGTGTACGCTCAAGCTGAGGAAGCTGTGAAACAGGCGTTGAAATAATATCTCGTAGACTAAGCGGACTTCCCTGCAACACTGTTAACTGATCAACGGAATAAATCGATGCTGGTACAATCTGAATAGGGATGCTGACATCATTACCCACCGCTGCTTCAAAATGCAGGCTGAGTAAATGCTTTATTTTATAGCTAAACAACTCATTAAAAGTGGTTCCAACCAGCCGCTCTCTGGCCATTCCCGAATAATGTATAGACCCTTCTGTAGAGTCATCAATGGTAAGACTGAATAGTCCATTATTATCCCGAATCAAACCAATTCGAATAAACTCTGTCCTGTATTTCGGTGACTGTGTACCATTTCTATTGGTATGAATAACGATCTGAAGATTATTAAAATTCTCATCCTTGCCATGCTCTTCATCAAACTTATTGATAAGAAAGCTAATGATTTCAGCCGGAGTACTTCTACTATCTTCCCAATCACTCATTGGCCCAATAAATCGCCCAATGGCTGCCTGTAACTGAGAGAAGTACTTACTTGATATATCCACTCCAAGCTTTTGAAGAATAGTCGCGCTGGCTCTCTGTTTTTCTCCATCCGGATACACAGTAGTGTACAGGTAATATTCATAGCTGGCCTGAAAAGCCAGTGTAAGCTCTTTCACCACCAGCCCGGAGTCTGCATCTGATAAGGTCATCTGCTCCAGAAGGTTATTCAGATACTGAGGGTTATCACCCGATAACATCTGCAGAAAACTGAATGCAGCGCCAAACTCATCATCTTCATTCCAGATCCCCCCATAACTTTTCAGGCTTGCCAGAATAAGGGCGACTTTAATGCCATATTCAAAATCACTTCGAACTTCATTAGATGGGTGCTCAGCCTTTAATGGTAAGGAAGGAGGTTCAAAATCAAGCAGCTTATCAATGAATAGGCTCTGGCTTTGATGATTGTAAGCGGTTCCTTCTTTCCCCCTAATCATTGCATTTGCAAAGAAAAACAACCTGCCTGCCTGCTCAGATTCATCTGCAGATATAAGCTGGTGTAATTTTTCATACAGATTTTCATACAATGTTGCTCGATCAAGGCCCTGTTCTAACGAAGCCGCTATAACCCTTTCATTCTCATTAACAGGGGTAATGTTTGACAATGGCTGCTGCAGCCTTGCGGTCTCAAGCTGCCGAGCTCGCAACCCTTTAAAAAACAGACCAAACTTACCGCTGTACTTCAAGGGTTTGAGACGATTAATGGCCTCATCAATCAAGTCAAAAAGTGCTTTGCCTTTTGAGCTCTCTTCTGAGTCCGCCTCATTGAGAATGGCGGTGGCTTTTGTTTCAACATCATCAATAATGTTGCTATAAGCATTTCCTGTCTTTGTATCAAAGGATTTAATAATATCCCGGTACTCTACCAGTTGGCTGTAAAACAGAGCCATTGTTTGACGTGAAATATTTGTATTGGCCTTTTCGATAATTGGATCGAGCTTCGTACTGTCTTCAGGGCACAGGCTGCTATAGGTGAGCAGGATGCTAAGAAAGTGCCAATCACGCGCACTCTCCATATTTATGTTTAATTCATTCTGCAGTTTCAGGTGCAACGTCTGAAGTTCGTCAACGTCTGTATTGTCCGGTGTCGTGGTTTGACTCACTGTTGATGCTGAACCCTCAGTCTCAGGAATTGCCGTTGTTGTCATTTTCTGATGTTTAGTTTCAGCACTTCGACGCTCTCGAGTCAGACTACTTTCTTTCGCTTTTTCAACATCGTCATTTACTAAATTTTTTTTGGGGGTCGCTACTTGAGACCCACGGTCGGTTATGCTCTTGTCCTCTGGGGTTGAACTCATTAAGGGCTTTTTTGAGAAGACGGTCTGTGGTGTTTTATATGTTGAGCTGTCATCTGACCTATCGTTTTCAAATGGCCTATCACTACCAGGCACTGCAAATGTTACAGGAAGAGATAAAGCAGGCATGAAACACTCTCTGTATATATTGTTATATTCAAAATTGCCCGAACCTTTTGGCTTAAGTAGTTGTGCAAATGGAATCGAATATTTCAGGGTGAGTGGTTAGTTACTATGCAAGGCGCAGCGTCGGGAGCATAGCCTTAGCGATGTAACCAGAGTTGTAACGCGGCAGAGTGATTGACCACTTACTCAGAAAATATGATTCCATTTGGTCAACTAATTAATATAATTTTTATAAGGTGTAGACTTCAAGCTCCTAAAAATAGCTGATATTCATCGGCACCTTATAATTTTTTACTATTTCCTATTCCTGCAGTTCCTGTCTCTTAGTTGATGACCCCAAATAGCGATATACTGCATAATAGATACCGATTTTTTTCGCCAGATAGAGAGTACTGATGGCCTTACTGGAAATCCTTGAATACCCTGACCCACGGCTGCGCACCGTTGCCAAGCCGGTTGCTGAGGTCACTGATGAGATTCGCCGCTTTGTGGACGATATGCTGGAAACCATGTACGAAGCACAGGGCGTCGGGCTTGCTGCGACTCAGGTGGATTTTCATCAGCGTATTGTGGTTATGGATCTTTCCGAAGAAGGTGACGACCCTCAGGTATTGATCAACCCTTCCTATGAGCCGATTGGCGATGAGAAATCCGAGCTTCAGGAAGGCTGTCTTTCCGTTCCCGGCTTTTATGAATTGCTGGATCGCTGGGAAAAAGTTCGTCTGACCGCTCTGGATCGTGACGGCAACGAATACAGCAAAGACTTTGATGGTCTGGCTGCCGTCTGTGTGCAGCATGAGTTAGACCACCTGGAAGGCAAGCTTTTCATCGACACTCTCTCCCGCCTTAAGCAGGATCGCATTCGCAAGAAGTTGGGTAAAAAGAACCGGTAATGAAAAGTCTTCGCATCGTTTTTGCTGGCACTCCCGAGTTCGCCAGCGCTCATCTTCAGGCCATTTTGAATACCCACCATGAGGTGATCGGCGTTTACAGTCAGCCAGATCGCCCGGCGGGTCGTGGTCAGAAATTGATGCCATCTCCTGTAAAAAAGCTGGCTTTGGAACACAACATTCCGGTTTACCAGCCAAAATCCCTTCGTAATGAAGAGGCTCAACAGGAACTTTCTTCGCTGAATGCGGATCTAATGGTCGTTGTGGCTTACGGGTTGATTCTGCCTCAAGTGGTATTGGATACACCAAAGCTTGGCTGCATCAATGTGCACGGTTCTATTCTGCCGCGCTGGCGTGGTGCCGCTCCAATCCAGCGAGCGGTTGAAGCGGGCGATACCGAATCCGGCGTTACCATTATGCAAATGGATGCGGGGCTGGATACCGGCGATATGTTGTTAAAAGCATTCTGCCCAATTCATGCCCATGATACGTCTGCCAATCTTCATGATCGCTTGATTGAAGTGGGTCAGCCGGCACTGGTAGAAGCACTGGATAAAATTGCCAAAGGTCAGCTTCAGCCAGAAAAGCAGGACGATGCTTTGGCCAATTACGCTCATAAAATGAGTAAAGAAGAAGCAAAGCTAAACTGGCAGAGTGCTTCGGTAACACTGGATCGTCAGATTCGCGCGTTTAACCCCTGGCCTGTGGCCACCACTGTTCTGGACGACACCAATATCCGCGTCTGGGAAGCTGAACCTTTAAGTGAAAGTTCAGATCAAAAACCGGGCACCCTGATAAAAGCCCATAAGGATGGACTGGATATTGCATGCTCCGAAGGCACTCTTCGGATTAAAAAACTGCAGCTGGCAGGAAGCCGCGCAATGACCGTTCAGGAGCTGTTGAACAGCAAAAAGGAAATGTTCAGCGCCGGGAAACTATTCAGCTAAATGGCCAAACAATCGTCTGTTCGACAACTGGCGGCTCGGGCAGTGACCCGGGTTGCCAATGGTGAATCCCTCAGCGTCGTGCTGCCCGCCCTGCAGGAAAAGCTGGCTAAAAAAGATCAACCACTGCTGGCAGAGCTCTCTTACGGAACCCTTCGTTATTACCACAAGCTGGATGCCTGGCTGAAGTTTCTCACCGAGAAGCCTTTAAAAGACAAGGAGCAGGATATTCATAACCTGATCCTGGTGGGCTTTTATCAACTGTTTTATACCCGAATTCCGGCTCACGCGGCCATTGGTGAAACGGTTCAAGCCACACGCACCATGGGCAAAGCCTGGGCCAGAGGTTTAGTTAACGGCATTCTCAGAAACGCCCAGCGTCGTCTGGATGAACTGAAAGAACTGGAAGACAGAAGCCCTGTGTGTGGTTGGTCTCATCCAAAATGGATGATCAACACCATCAAGCGCGCCTGGCCTGCCCATTACGAAAGCATCCTGACTGGCAATAACCAGCAGCCGCCCATGACTTTGCGGGTGAATGAACAACAGTTTCAACCATCCCGTTATATGAAAAAGTTACTGGATGACTGCATTGAAGGTAAATTGTCGCCTATTGCACCACAGGGAATCGTTTTAAATCGTCCTGTGCCTGTAGATAAGCTTCATAAGTTTAGTGAAGGTGCGGTCAGTGTTCAGGATGAATCTGCACAGCTGGCAGCCACGTTAATTACACCAAAACCCGGCGATCATGTTCTGGATGCCTGCTGTGCCCCCGGTGGAAAGACCTGCCACCTTCTTGAGTTAAATCCTGATATTACCGTCGACGCTCTGGATGCGGATGGTCATCGTCTGGAACGCGTTGGCGAAAATCTAAACCGGCTCGGCCTGACGGCCAATGTGCTTTGTGGTGACGCTACCGATCCTGATAGCTGGTTCCCGGGCAAACTGTACGACCATATTCTTTTAGATGCGCCCTGTTCCGCTACCGGTGTGATTCGTCGCCATCCGGACATTAAACTGCTCAGAACCGCAGAAGATATTGAAGCCCTTGCGGAACTCCAGCAGAAGATTCTTCGGGCTATCTGGCCATTATTAAAACCCGGCGGCACGCTTCTCTACGCTACCTGCTCCATTATGCCTCAGGAAAACCATTTGCAGGTTGAGCGTTTTCTATCAGAAACCGCCGGCGCCAAACTGCTACCCATTGAAGGAAAATGGGGTCATGATACTGGGTTTGGCAAACAGCTTTTTCCGGGCAACAGCGGTCAGACCAGCTCTAATGGTGATGGCTTCTTCTATAGCCTGATGGTGAAGACGGAATCCCCATGAAAATTATCATTCTAGGTGCAGGCCAGGTTGGCGGCACACTGGCAGAGAATCTCGCCGGCGAAGAAAATGACATTACCGTTGTCGATACTGACGGCGTCCGGTTGCGTGAGCTTCAGGATAAAATCGATATCCGCACGATTCAGGGAAAAGCGTCTTTTCCGGGTGTTCTGAAGCAGGCCGGAGCAGATGAAGCCGATATGCTGGTTGCTGTGACAAACAGTGACGAAGTCAATATGATCGCCTGCCAAATCGCTTATACCTTGTTTCACACGCCCTCGAAAATTGCCCGTATTCGTCAGGCGGCTTACCTAAAAAATCAGGATTTGTTTGCCAATACCGCCTTACCTATCGATGTATTGATCAGCCCTGAACAGGTCGTCACCAATTACATTAAACGGTTGCTGGAACGGCCCGGAGCTCTTCAGGTTCTCGATTTTGCCGATGGCCGAGTTCAACTGGTGGCCATGAAAGCATACTACGGTGGTCCATTAGTTGGGCATGAGCTTCGCTACATCCGTGAGCACATGCCGAATGTGGATACCCGAATTGCTGCCATCTTCCGCCGGGGAAATGCAATTTCACCGAAGGGCACCACCGTTATCGAAGTAGACGACGAAGTATTTTTTATTGCCGCAAGAGAAGATATTCGTCCGGTAATGAGTGAACTTCAACGCCTGGATGATGATTACAAACGCATCATTATTGCCGGAGGCGGTAATATTGGTTTGCGCTTGGCTCAGGCGGTTGAGGGTCAGTACAAAGTTAAAATTATCGAACGGGATATGGAGCGCTGTCAGTTCCTGTCAGAAACCCTCACCAAAGCCATGGTGTTTAATGGCAACGCCTCTGACAAAGAATTGTTGATCAGTGAAAACATCGAAGAAACCGATATTTTCTGCGCACTCACTAACGATGATGAAGCCAACGTTATGGCTTCCATGCTGGCGAAACGTCTTGGTGCCCGCAAGGTAATGGCACTGATTAACAACCCAGCCTACGTTGATCTGGTTCAGGGCGGTGAAATTGATATTGCGATCTCCCCGCAGCTTGCCACCATCGGCAGTTTGCTCAAACACGTTCGACGTGGGGATATTGTGAATGTTCACTCTCTTCGCCGTGGTGCCGCCGAAGCGATTGAAGCCATTGCTCATGGCGATGAACACAGTTCTAAAGTGGTAGGTAAGGCTCTTCAAGATATCAACCTTCCAGATGGCGCAACCATAGGGGCTATTGTTCGTAATGATGAAGTGCTCATTGCCCACGATTCTACCCGTATTGAGACTGGCGACCATGTAATCTTATTCCTGACGAATAAACGCAAAATCAGAGACGTTGAGCAACTGTTTCAGGTTGGTCTTGGCTTTTTCTGAGATAGAAAATACGAGCGGCTTTTTGTGTAGGTATCAATCGATACCTGCATCATTATAAATTCTGAAACTTTTTCCCTCATAATGAGTCCAACCGAGAAGTTAGGTTACGATACCGAACCGGAGGTGATCATGAGTTTGGGTGTTTCTACAGCCTATAATTTTGGTGTTTTAGCAGCACGTGCAGCGTTAAATAACTGTCACAGCACTTTTGGCATTTATACAGTCACCAGGCAATGTCACTCAGATTCTAAGAAAAAGCTCCCCCAAAACCTCAAGGATGAATCTCAAGCTGATAAAAAAAAATTATGTTGCATGGATATCAAGGCATCAATGTCAGCCAAAAGCTGTTTAATCACTGAGAATACAGCCTCTCTCGATAAATTACTGGACTTAATCGGTAAGCTGTCTGAAATATGCTTGCCAGCTGATACAAAGCAAGCATATTTAGAATTATATGACGCGAAAAATTTAATTGAAGATGCCAAAAAAGCAGCGGTATTCTATAAAGATGTGCGCTATGAAGAATATTCGATAGCACAGAAATTGGGGATCCTACTAGCACAGAAAGTGAGTATGCTAGAGGGTATAACTGCTATTAATCAGGCACGCTATTCTCTGACTGATATGGCTCATGACAACCAGTTTGTTAGAAACTACATCCGTGAAAAACTGAAAGACAACTCATTAACTAATAATCAACGAGACTTTCTTGAAGTTCTGGCTCAACAAGCCCTCCCTGAAGAGGTAAAAAGCCTTATGGAGAATATACACCCAAGCTCAACATCCGAGCTTTTTAACAAACCAGAACCCGAAATCGACAACTCTCATGGCAATCAGGCAGAAATAGAAAAAAAGATTAACACTCATCAATGAGAGTCATTTATCTATCCGTTATTTAGGTCTTTGTTTTTCCTACGGATTGGGAGTACCCTGCTACTGCATATAATCAAAATTATTTATAGCCACTATAAAAATTTACACGGCATACGCCAAAAGGATTGAAGCAGGCACACCATGCAGTTTCAGGTTATTTCCCCTATTTTGGGAATACTGCTGTTACTTTTCAGCACCTCCAGCTTACCACCGATGCTCGTTGCTCTGATTTATCAGGAGCAAGAAATCACCATTTTCATCTATACCTTTTTACTGACCCTATCTTTGGGCATTCTGCTCTGGTTTCCGTTCAGAAACATTAAAGATGAACTTAGAAACCGTGAAGGCTTTCTGGTCACCGCCTTGTTTTGGATCGTACTTGGCTCAGTGGGCTCTCTGCCGTTTCTGTTTATGGAAAGCCCGTCGCTCAGTATTACCGATGCACTGTTTGAGTCCATGTCCGGGCTTACGACAACCGGTGCAACAATTCTGACTAATATCGAAGACTTACCGCGCTCGATTCTCTTTTATCGCCAGCAGTTGCAATGGCTTGGCGGGATGGGCATTGTCGTTCTGGCTGTCGCTATTTTACCGATGCTGGGTATCGGTGGAATGCAGCTTTATCGCACAGAAACCCCTGGGCCGGTTAAAGATTCAAAGCTGACACCCCGAATTACAGAAACCGCCAAAGCGCTATGGTTTCTTTATCTGTTTCTTACCGCCGCCTGTGCTCTTGCCTACTGGCTGGCAGGAATGAATTTGTTTGATGCCATCTGCCATAGCTTTTCTACCATTGCCATTGGTGGCTTCTCCACTTACGACGGCAGTATGGGAGCGTTTAATTCACCACTGATCATTTCCGTCGCTATTTTCTTTATGGTGGTCGCTGGCTTTAACTTTGCACTTCACTTTACTGCCTGGCGATATAAGTCACTGTCTCACTATTTTCAGGATCCGGAAGTGAAATGGTTTCTGGGGATTCTTGGGGTTGTGGGGGCGATTACCGTGGCAACACTGTATTTCTCAGATACCTATTCACTGACCAAATCCTTTCGCTACGGATTGTTTGAGGTGGTTTCCGTTGCGACGACGACGGGTTACACCTCCTCTTCCAGCTTTTCTTCATGGCCGATGTTTTTACCGTTCCTGTTATTTTTCACCAGCTTTATTGGTGGTTGTGCAGGGTCAACAGCCGGCGGTATGAAAGTGATTCGTGTGGCATTGATTGCCAAGCAAGGAGTAAGAGAACTTCGTCGCTTAGTTCATCCAAATGCTATTTTCACCATCAAACTGGGTGGCAGACCCATAAGCCCGAGAGTGGGTGAAGCGGTATGGGGATTCTTTGCTACTTATATTCTGGTCTTTGTTTTGCTGTTTCTGGTTCTTCTAGGTACAGGTCTGGATTTCGTCACCGCTTTTTCTACCATCGCTTCCTGCCTGAACAACCTTGGCCCAGCCCTTGGTGAAGCCGCTGCCAGTTATCAAACTCTGCCTGATAGCGCTAAATGGGTTCTCTCCTTTGCGATGCTTCTTGGACGTTTGGAAATATTTACCCTGCTAGTGTTGTTTACTCCGACCTTCTGGCGTTATTAACCATCAAAATAGGCGACATTACATAGACATGTCGCCTGCCATTCCTTTTCCCTTGCGATACATAAGTACGCCAAGGCTTCCCAGAATACTGTTTAATAGTAATGTTAAGTCGCTATGTCCACTGATACCAAGAGATAACCGATCACTCTGCTCCAGATGAATCGAAGCATTCAATACGAACCAATCAATAGAAACAGCAGCTAAAATAATTGCTGCTACTTGAATCAAAGCCTGCCTTATCGTCACACTTTTTCCATAATACCCATGGGTAATTTTCAGCATGGGAAATGTCAGTAAACAGGCCATAAGAAACGCCATCACACCACCGGCAGGCACACCGTTCCACCACATCACCGCGGCAAGAGAGACATTACCGATTGAGCATCCAAACGTTAACACCGTGATAATAATGCCAATTGCCGCATTCCACACCCATGCCAAAGCACCAAAATCCTGATAGCTCCAGAAAATCATTTGCCACCAGGAGGGCGGCATCATTACGCCCACGGCAGAAGCTACAATAAATCCAACCAGAATATCCTTGCGGGTCATATCGAGGTCTTCACGGAAAAAGTCACACGCGGCCTGCCATCTGGACTTCTTATCCATCATCATTTCTTGCTGTTCAGCAGGCTCTACAGGGTTATCTCCCATGCATATACAGCACAAGATATAACCAATAATCAGGAAGGCCATTGCTGCGCCTATCATCACTTTTAAAAAGATCGCTCCCAAAAAACCATAAACGGCAATGATCATTGTGATGCCAAGGTTCGTACTGGCAATCATATAACCCAATGTATTGGGCCAGCTGGCGCCTTTTAATCGTAGGGTATGCCCCATTCCAACTGTTGCATAATTACAAACTGACGACACAGCACCAAACAACACAGCCAGAACACAACTAATAAAGCCGTTTTTTCCAAGATGCTTAATGATCGTTTCACTGGATACATAACTTCGTATACAGGCGGAGAATGCAAAGCCAAATACCAGAGGCCACACCATATGCCAGATCAACATGGACAGAGTATTAATGAAGTGCATAACCATGAAAGAAAACTCATACTTCAGTGCTGCTGAATTATAGTATCAACACTTCTTACCCACATTTTTCACAGCTTATCCACAGCTTAATTTTACCGCCGTAAACCGGTATAATCCCCGTCTATTTTTACAATTGCCCCCTGGGAGTCGTCGCTCACAGGGAAAGCCTCCAAGAGGTAGACAAGTGACTTCCCAGAGCACGCCAGATACTCAAACATTTCAAGGGCTGATCTTTGCCCTGCAACAATTTTGGGCCCAACAGGGCTGCGCCATCATGCAACCGCTGGATATGGAAGTGGGGGCAGGCACGTTCCACCCGGCGACTTTTCTGCGTGCGATTGGTCCGGAGAACTGGAATGCCGCTTATGTTCAGCCAAGCCGCCGCCCAACGGATGGCCGTTATGGTGAGAACCCGAACCGTCTGCAGCACTATTATCAGTTTCAGGTGGTGATGAAGCCGTCTCCTGACAATATTCAGGAACTGTACTTGGATTCCCTGCGCGCTCTTGGCATTGATCCGCTGGTTCACGATATCCGTTTTGTGGAAGATAACTGGGAATCCCCGACTCTCGGTGCCTGGGGTCTTGGCTGGGAAGTATGGATGAACGGGATGGAAGTCACCCAGTTCACCTATTTCCAGCAGGTAGGTGGTCTGGAGTGTTATCCGGTGACTGGCGAGATCACTTACGGTCTCGAACGTCTGGCCATGTATATCCAGAATGTAGACAACGTTTACGATCTTATCTGGACTCACGGCCCACAAGGCCCGGTGACTTACGGAGATGTGTTCCATCAGCAGGAAGTGGAGATGTCTACTTTCAACTTTGAGCATGCGAACACTGATGATCTGTTCAAGCATTTTGATTTCTTTGAAAGCGAATCCAAAAAGCTGGTTGAGCTGAACCTTCCATTACCGGCTTACGAATACGTACTGAAAGCGTCGCATACTTTCAACCTGCTGGATGCCCGTCATGCCATCTCGGTAACGGAACGTCAGCGTTTTATCCTGCGTGTCAGAACTCTGGCCAGAGCGGTTGCCAAAGCTTATTTCGATAAACGACACGAACTTGGCTTCCCAATGGCGGATGAAGCGATTCGAAATGAAGTGCTAGCCTCTCTTGAAAAAGAAGCAAAGAAAGACAGCGCGCAGGAGGCTAAATAATGAGCACCGCAATTCATAAAGAAGACTTCCTGGTCGAACTGGGAACCGAAGAGCTGCCACCGA
The DNA here is from genome assembly GCF_947495845.1 of uncultured Endozoicomonas sp. Classification (GTDB taxonomy): domain Bacteria; phylum Pseudomonadota; class Gammaproteobacteria; order Pseudomonadales; family Endozoicomonadaceae; genus Endozoicomonas. The sequence goes on from NZ_CANMAO010000012.1 coordinate 42,392, forward strand.
AAGCGCTGAAAAGCCTTTCAGATGCGTTTACCCAAGGCATTCTTTCCGGTCTGGATAAAGCTCAAATCACTTACAATGAGGTTGAATCGTTTGCGGCACCGCGTCGTCTGGCACTGCTGATCAAAGGTCTGGACACTGCTCAGCCGGATCAACAAATTGAAAAGAAAGGTCCCGCAGTTAAAGCGGCTTTTGATGCTGATGGCAACCCAAGCAAAGCGGCCTTAGGTTTTGCCCGTTCCAATGGCGTTAACTTTGATGATCTGATTCAGGAAGATCGTCTGGTATTCCGTACGGTTCAGCAAGGCCAATCGACCAGCGAGCTGCTGCCAGAGATAATTTCCCAATCACTGAATAGCCTGCCGATTCCAAAGCGCATGCGCTGGGGTGCTCGTCGTACGGAATTTGTGCGCCCGGTTCACTGGTTGCTGATGCTATTGGGTAACAAGATTGTTGGTTGTGAAATTCTTGGTCTTAAAGCAGGCGCTACCACTCGTGGCCATCGCTTCCATGCGAATCAGGAAATCACCATCACGAACCCTGCGGATTATGCACAAACGCTGCATCAACAGGGCAAGGTTGTTGCCAGCTTTGCTGCCCGCCGTGACATGATCAATGAGCAGGTGCAAAAAGTAGCTGCTGATATTAATGGTCAGGCGGTGATTGATGACGACCTGCTGGATGAAGTAGCAGCACTGAATGAATGGCCAGTGGCGCTGTCTGGTCGTTTTGATGATGAGTTTCTATCTGTACCATCCGAAGCGCTGATTTCTTCCATGAAAGGGCATCAGAAATACTTCCACGTTGTGGATGCTTCTGGAAACCTGCTTCCCTACTTTATTACTGTTGCGAACATTGAAAGCAGCGAGCCAAAACATGTGGTGGAAGGTAACGAAAAAGTTATACGACCACGATTGTCTGATGCAAAGTTTTTCTACGACACTGATCGTAAGCAAACACAAGACGATCGTCGTGAAAAATTAAAGTCGATTGTTTTCCAGGCGCAACTGGGTTCCGTGTTCGCCAAAACTGAACGTATTGCCAATCTTGCTGCGTTTATTTCCAACGCCGAAGGTGGCGATGCCAAACTGGCAGAAAGAGCAGGTCAGCTTTGCAAATCGGATCTGGTGTCTGAGATGGTTCTGGAGTTTCCAGAACTTCAGGGCATCATGGGTCAGTACTATGCGTCGAATGATGGTGAAAGCCCGGAAGTCAGCAAAACCCTTGATGAGCAGTACATGCCTCGCTTTGCCGGCGATCAGCTGCCTTCCAGCCTGACCGGTTGCGCAGTTGCAATTGCTGATAAAGTTGACACCATCACCGGCATCTTTGGTATCGGACAACTGCCAACAGGCAGCAAAGACCCATTTGCACTGCGTCGGGCAAGCATTGGTGTGTTGAGAATTATTGTTGAGAAGAATCTCAACCTTGATTTGGAAGCGCTTGTAGAAAAAGCCATTGCCGGTTATCAGGAACAAAAAGTAGAACTGCCAGCCCTCGACAAACTAAACACGACAATCGTCAATTATATGCTCGAGCGTTTCGATGCGGCTTATCAGGAAGACGGTGTTGCTGTTGAGGTAATCAATGCGGTTAAAGCATTGCGCCCAACTCGCCCATTGGATTTTGATTTACGTATCAAAGCAGTCACTCGCTTTAACGCGATGGATGAAGCCGATGCTCTGGCTGCAGCCAATAAGCGAGTCTCCAATATTCTGGCCAAAGCGGGTGACATTGTTATTCCTGATAGCGTTAACGCCGCACTTCTAAGCGAAGATGCCGAGAAAGCGCTGGCGGAAGCGGTAGAATCCTGCAAACAGGCGATTGCACCTGCACTTGCGAAAGGTCTCTACGCTGATGCCATGGAAAGCCTGGCTTCTTTAAAAGAGCCGGTTGACCGTTTCTTTGATGACGTTCTGGTTAATGCTGAAGACGAAGCGGTTCGCATGAACCGTTATGCTTTGCTGAAGCAGCTACGAAGCTTGTTCCTGCATGTTGCTGATATCAGTTTGTTACAGAAAAGCTGATTTTAACCTGATACAGTTCGGCAACAGCCGCAGCTTTATATCAGGGTTCACTAATCCCGGAAACAAAGATTCGGTTTCTGGGATTTTTTGTATCTGGGATAAGAGAATGACAAAGCTGGTAATTCTGGACAGGGATGGTGTGATCAACCAAGACTCGGATCATTATGTCCGGTCTGCAGAAGAATGGATTCCAATTCCGGGAAGTATCGAGGCTATAGCCCAACTAACAAAAGCCGGTTACCAAATTGCCATTGCCACTAACCAGTCGGGTATTGCCCGAGGCTATTTCTCATTGCAAGTGCTGGAAGCCATGCATGAAAAAATGCTTACTCTGGTGAAAGCTCAGGGCGGACATATTAATGGAATCTATTTCTGCCCTCATGGGCCGGAGGATCACTGCCATTGCCGAAAACCGGATACGGGCTTAATTGAACAAGTACTTCAGGAATTTAACGGAACTCCTGAACACGTATGGGTTGTTGGTGATTCATTAAGAGATCTTCAGGCTGGCGCAAAATGCGGATGCAAAGTCGCCTTAGTACTCACTGGTAAAGGGTTGAAAACTCAGGCTAAACTTTCTGAGAGCCCAGATGAACTACCGGTTACTATGGATGTGCCGGTATTTAATAATTTACAGAATTTTGTTGAAGCACTGGTTTCAGAGGGAATTTAATGTCAGCAGCCGCCAGCCAGAATCAATACTCTTTATTTTCAACCTGCCTTTCGGTGGTTAGAACGGCTATTTTTTATTCGTGTCTGGCGGTATGGACGATCTTTTGGTCCGTGCTGATGATCTTGCTAATTTCTTTTCTTCCTTTTCGCCAACGTCATCAGTTGTTTGTAAAACCGTGGGCGATTGTTGCGGTTTATCTCTGTCGGTTTATCTGTGGTATTTCATGGAAGGTGACCGGTAGAGAGAATATTCCTGCTGAACCTTGTGTGGTTATCAGTAACCACCAAAGTGCCTGGGAAGCTTTTTTCCTGCAAACACTGATAACACCTCAAACGCAGGTTATCAAGCAAGAAATCTTAAACATCCCCTTTTATGGCTGGGCCTTCCGTAAAATCAAACCCATTGCCATTGACCGAAAAGATGTTCGTCTAGCCCTTCAGCAAGTTCGTGATCAAGGTAAAGCGGCTCTGGAGCATCGTGTTTGGGTTTTGATTTTCCCTGAAGGTACGCGAACACTTCCCGGAGAACCCGGGAAATTCTCCCGGGGTGGTGCCGGTTTAGCGAAAGCTGCTGAAACAAACATTCTACCCATTGCACACAATTCTGGTAGCTTCTGGCCTAGTCGTGGTTTTTTGAAAAGACCTGGCACTATTCAGGTTGAGGTAGGCAACGTTATCAAGACGGAATCATTAAGTGTTGCGGAAGCGAACGATCAGGCGAGAAACACCATTGCTGAATCACTAAAGCGTTTTTATGCCACAAAATAAGAAAAGGCCGGGAAGCCGGCCTTTTCTTTATTCCATATATTTTTCAATAAGTTGAATCATGATATGGATCGCTTTTATATGTACTTCCTGAATCCGGTCAGCATAACCAAAGTGCGGAACGCGGATTTCAACGTCAGCCGTTCCCGCCATTTTTCCACCGTCTTTTCCAGACAGAAGAATCACTTTCATACCTTTGGCTCTGGCAGCTTCTACGGCTTTGATAATGTTTCCAGAATTTCCGCTGGTGCTAATTCCGAACAACACATCCCCTTCCCTACCCACCGCTTCAACATAGCGTGAGAAGACGTAATCGTAACCAAAGTCATTGGATACACAGGAGATATGACTTGGATCGGAAATCGCAATGGCAGGATAGCCAGGACGATTTTCTCTGTAACGACCGGTCAGCTCTTCTGCAAAGTGCATAGCATCACAATGGGAACCGCCATTACCGCAGGACAGTACCTTACCACCGTCTTTAAAACTGTCAGACAATAGTCGTGCAGCTTGATCAATGGCATCGAGGTTAGTTTCATCATCGAGAAACCGGTTAAGAACAACTGCTGCCTCTTCCAGCTCCTGCCGGATAATTGCTTTAAATTCTGAGGACATAAACAACACACCCTAAAGCAAATTCTAAAAAAATACCGGCTTAACGCCGGCATTGAAATGATTTTAAACGTCCAGATTCGCTACATTCAGAGCATTGCTCTCGATAAACTCACGACGTGGTTCAACGTGATCACCCATCAATGTATTGAAGATCTGATCTGCAGAGATGGCATCATCAATGGTGACCTTCAGCATACGGCGAACGTCAGGGTCCATCGTGGTTTCCCAGAGCTGGTCAGGATTCATCTCACCCAAACCCTTATAACGCTGAATGTAGTGGCGCTTGGTCGATTCGGTCATCAGCCATTGTAAGGCTTCTTCAAAGGAAGTGACTTCCTTCTTACGCTCACCTTTCTGGATATAGGCACCGTCTTCAATCAGGCCTTGCAGCTTCTGACCGAGAGAGGAGATTTTTGCGTAGTTGGTAGAGACAAAGAAATCTGAACTCAGACGATAATCCGTAGCAATACCGTGGGAAACAATCGTTACCTTTGGCAACCAGGCGTTGTGCTCTTTGTCTTCCTCAACGGTGCACTCAGTGACACTGCCGGCCACTTTTAGATTTTCGATACGAGTGCTCAGCTGGCCAACCCACGCTTCCATAGCGCTCTTATCTGAAAGACTTTCCGGATTCAGCGCCGACATATAAATCATTTCTTTCAGAATGTGCGATGGATATACCCGAGCCAGTCGATCGGTAAGCGCGTGCACATCACGGAATTCTCTAACCAGTTCTTCCAGAGCATGATCCGCAATACCCGGTGCATTTTCATTAACGTGCAGGCTGGCGTTTTCCAGCGCAGACTGAGTCAGGTAACCATCCAGAGCTGCTTCGTCTTTCAGGTATTGTTCCTGCTTACCACGTTTTACTTTGTACAACGGTGGTTGTGCAATATAGATGTAGCCACGTTCAATCAGCTCTGGCATCTGACGGAAGAAAAACGTCAGCAGCAGTGTACGGATGTGGGAACCGTCCACATCCGCATCGGTCATGATAATGATGTTGTGGTAACGCAGTTTTTCGATATTGAATTCGGTACGACCAATACCACAACCCAATGCTGTGATCAGGGTGCCGACTTCTTGAGAAGAAAGCATCTTATCGAAGCGGGCTTTTTCTACGTTCAGGATCTTACCTTTCAGAGGTAGAATAGCCTGAGTCTTACGGTTACGTCCCTGCTTGGCGGAACCGCCTGCAGAGTCACCCTCCACTATGTAGAGTTCAGAAAGCGCAGGGTCTTTCTCTTGGCAATCCGCCAGCTTTCCTGGTAAGCCTGCGATATCCAGCGCGCCTTTACGACGGGTCATTTCACGGGCCTTACGGGCAGCTTCACGGGCTCTTGCTGCATCCAACATCTTACCGACAACGGCTTTGGCTTCCTGGGGGTTTTCCATCAGGTAGTCGTTGAGGTATTTACCCATTTCCTGTTCAACGGCCGCTTTCACTTCAGAGGAAACCAGCTTGTCTTTGGTCTGGGAAGAGAACTTAGGATCCGGCACTTTTACAGAAATAATCGCCGTCAAACCTTCACGAGCATCATCACCGGAAGTGGCTACCTTGGCGTTTTTCTGGAAACCTTCTCTTTCGATGTAGTTATTCAGGCTTCGTGTCAGTGCTGCACGGAAACCGGCCAGGTGCGTCCCGCCATCCCGCTGTGGAATGTTATTGGTAAAGCAGAATACGCCTTCCTGGAAGCTGTCATTCCACTGCATGGCCACTTCCACACCAATGCCATCTTCCCGAGTCATATTGAAATGGAAGACTTTATTGATGGTGGATTTGTTAACGTTCAGGTATTCAACAAACGCCTGAAGGCCACCATCGTATTTGAAGTCATCAACTTTGCCGGTGCGCTCATCCGTCAGCTGGATATAGACACCGGAGTTCAGAAAGGAGAGTTCACGAAGACGCTTTGCCAGAATTTCATAAACGAACTGGATATTTGAGAACGTGTCCGGTGACGGAATGAAGTGTAGTTCCGTACCGGTCACATCCGTTTCACCGATGACTTTCAGTGGTTCGTTCGGTACGCCCTGACTGTAAATCTGTTGATGAACTTTACCGTGACGACGGATAGTCAGCTTCAACTGGCTGGAAAGTGCGTTTACAACGGAAACCCCCACGCCGTGAAGGCCACCGGACACCTTGTAGGTGTTATCATCGAACTTACCACCGGCGTGAAGTACCGTCATGATAACTTCTGCCGCAGATACGCCCTCTTCTTCGTGGATATCTACCGGAATACCACGGCCATTATCTTTTACCGTGATGGATTCATCCGGGTGGATAATCACAGAAATCTTATCGCAATGCCCTGCCAGCGCTTCATCGATGGAGTTATCCACCACCTCGAACACCATGTGATGCAGGCCGGTGCCATCGTCCGTGTCACCAATGTACATACCCGGGCGCTTGCGCACAGCATCCAGGCCCTTAAGAACCTTAATGTTGGACGCGTCGTAAACTTGTTCACTCATGCACTATCTCCAAAGACTCTGCCCGGCGAATACTTTGCTGACCAGGGTTATCATCCAATTCCACCTGTCCGTGTTTCACGTGAAACAATTTCACCTCGGTTTCAGGTAACCAGCAATTTTCCAATGCCTCCTTCTCAACACAAGTGATAAAGGTTTGGCATTTCATTTTCTGAAACAACCGACACAACTTTTGCCGGTTGATGGTATCCAGCTCTGATGGCAGATCATCCACAAGAAAAACGCACTGCTTTCCCTGTATCTCTTTGTAGAGAAATCCCTGTGCCAGTTTAAGAGCACACACCACCAGTTTTAGCTGACCTCGGGAAAGTACATCGACAGCACTACCCCGGCCAATTCTTACTCTCAGATCCGCCCGCTGCGGTCCGGCGTGGGTATAGCCTGACTGAATATCTCGAGTCAGCCCACTTTCTAATACTTCTTTTAAATCCCGATCTTTATCCCACCCACGGTAATATTGGATAGTCAGATCATCCATATCCGATAATTCCGACAATACTTCTTTAAAGACCGGTATCAGCTTCTGGATATAATCGCTTCGCAGTTGATCTATGGCTTTCGCCGCTTTTTCAAACTCAATATTCCACGAAGACAATTCGGAACCGTTTATTCTACCATGACGGAGCAAACTGTTCCGCTGTTTAAGCGCTTTCTGCATGCGTTTCCAAATGGGGAAGAAATCCTGATGTTTCACGTGAAACACTCCCCAATCGATGAAATGTCTTCTTAGCTTGGGTGAACCTTCTAGCAGCCTGAATGTATCAGGATTGATAACCTGCAGCGGAAGCAACCTTGCCAACTCGGATGTGGATTTCAGGTTCTCACCGGAAACCCGAATCTGCAACGATTCGTCCATAAGGTTTCGAGAGACTCCGATGGGAATAGTTCCTGAACTCATACCTAATCTGCCAAATACTGTGCAGATATCAGATTCCCGATTAATTACAGGTTTGATGCGGGATGTTCGAAACGAGCGAGCAACGCCCAATAAATGAATAGCCTCAAGCACACTGGTTTTACCACTGCCATTGAATCCATAGAGCACATTTATAGAAGGGGATGGTTGAAGGCTGGCAGAAATAAGATTTCTGATTTGAGTGATTTTAAGCTGCTGAATCATATTTAGTTTATATCCGGGCCGGACAGGTGGCCGGATCAGGATGGAGTAAGTGAAAAGACTGAAAACTCAGCCTTTTCACAAACTACTTTACAGCCGCATGGGCATCACAACGTAGGTAGAATCCCCAGATTCAGATTCTTCCAGCAGTGCACTGCTGTTTGGATCGGATAAGGTCATCTTAATAGTGTCGCCGGAAAGTACCGACAGCACATCCAGCAAATAGCTGACGTTGAAACCCATTTCCATAGTTTCGCCGTGATAAGCCAGGCTCATCTCTTCTTCAGCTTCTTCCTGCTCTGGGTTATTAGCCATAACCTTAAGCTGACCATCGGAAAGTATCAGGCGAATACCACGATACTTTTCGTTGGATAGAATAGACGCACGCTGAAATGCATGGCGCAATTCCTGACGATCCCCGATGATAACCTTGTTACCACCTTTTGGAATGACTCGATCATAATCAGGGAATTTACCGTCCACCAGTTTGGAGGTGAACATAAACTCGCCAGTTTTCGCACGGATGTGGTTGGCGCCCAAGGTGATATGAACACTTTCATCACCTTCCGTCAGAAGGCGCGCCATTTCCATGATACCTTTACGCGGTACGATAACTTGATGCTTTTCCTGCTGATTGATGTCAGCATCCACACTGCACATGGCAAGACGGTGACCATCAGTCGCTACTGCACGCAGCGAATTCTGGCTCACTTCAACCAGCATGCCATTCAGGTAATAACGAACATCCTGCTGAGCCATGGCAAACGCCGTGCGATCAATCAGACGACGCAAACGGGACTGACCAATAGTGAAGGAGATCGAACCGGCTTCTTCTTCAATACTTGGGAAGTCATTGGCTGGCAGCGTGGACAATGTGAACCGTGAGCGCCCAGCTTTCAGTTTGACTCGCTGGTCTTCCTGCTTAAACTCAATCAGTGTGTTATCCGGCAGGGATTTACAAATATCCATCAGCTTGCGCGCCGGGATGGTAATCTCTCCACCTTCTGCCACATCATCCAGCGTTACACGACCAACCAGTTCCACTTCCAGATCGGTACCGGTTAACGACAGTTGATCTCCATCAACCACCATCAGCACGTTGGATAACACCGGCAGGGTTTGTCTACGCTCAACCACACCGGCAACCAGCTGAAGTGGTTTAAGCAATGCTTCCCGATTAATGGTAAATTTCATCGCTTTCCTTCTCTTGGCTAACTGGGAAGGGCGATCAACATCACGCCCTAAAACTCTATTAAAAACAATTAATTAACTGGTAAGGGAACGCAACAGATTTTTGTAATCACTTTTGATCTCATTATCTGCTTCCACCAGTTCCTTCACTTTACGGCAGGCATGGAGCACTGTCGTGTGATCACGGCCACCGTAGGCATCACCAATCTCAGGCAGGCTGTGACTGGTTAATTCTTTCGAGAGCGCCATGGCGATCTGACGAGGTCTGGCTACGGAACGACTGCGACGCTTGGACAGAATATCCGTCACCTTGATCTTGAAATACTCAGCCACCGTTCTCTGGATATTATCTATACTGACTTGTTTATCCTGCAATGCCAACAGGTCTTTCAGAGACTCGCGAATCAGGTCAATATCAATACGCCGCCCCATAAAGTGAGCACTGGCAATAACCCGTTTCAAAGCCCCTTCCAGCTCACGAACATTGGAACGAATCCGCTGAGCAATAAAGAAAGCCGCCTCATGGGGAAGCTCTACTTTATGCTGCTCTGCCTTCTTCATCAAAATAGCAACACGGGTTTCTAATTCCGGCGGTTCAACCGCAACGGTTAAGCCCCAACCAAACCGGGATTTCAACCGTTCTTCAACGCCGTTAATTTCTTTCGGGTAACGATCGCAGGTCAGAATCATCTGCTGACCACCTTCAAGCAACGCATTAAAGGTATGGAAGAACTCTTCCTGGGAACGTTCTTTGCCCGCAAAGAATTGGATATCATCAATCAATAATGCATCAACAGAACGATAGTACTTCTTAAAGTCATTGATAGCGTTCAGCTGTAGCGCTTTGACCATATCCGCTACAAACCGTTCGGAGTGAAGATAAACAACTCTGGCATTACGATTTTGTTTAACCAGAGAGTTACCCACCGCATGCATCAAGTGAGTCTTACCAAGACCAACGCCACCGTATAAAAAGAGTGGGTTGTAGGAAGAGCCCGGATTTTCAGACACCTGCTTTGCTGCCGCCAACGCTAACTGGTTCGACTTACCTTCAACAAAAGTATCGAAGGTAAAACCTGTGTTCAGGGAACTGTGGTGTTTGATGGAGCCTTCCACAACCACTTGCCTTGGTGGTGGGGCAGCCGGTTCCTCATGATCAACACTGCTCTCTTTTAAAGGGTTAACCTTTATCTGGGCAGACTCTTTCTCAATCTCGGCAACAAGATCGGGTTCAGGCGTTTCATCTTTCGCTACCGGTAAAGACGAGACCAGCTCATGAGTCACCACAGACTGCTCTATAGCAGCTTGTTTTAAAGGGTTCTCTATGGGTCTATCGGAAACTGAAATCGTTGCTGGCTCCGACTCCCTGACGCGAGTTGTGCGCTTGGTCAAAGACGCCGGGCGACGGTTGGAAACCGCCAGAGCGACCGCAGGGGATTCGCCATCGGATAACTCATCCAGAATTTCTTCAATTCGTGGCAGAAACTTCTCTTTAACCCAGTCTGCAACAAAACGGTTAGGTGCCAGCAGGCAGAGGTCGTAATCGTCCCCCATCACTTTCAAAGGCCGAATCCAGGTATTGAACTGCTGGGAAGACAGTTCATCCTGCAACATGTTAATGCATTTCTGCCATAGCTCGAGAGGCACAGGCGATCTCCTACTTTCCTGATACAGATCAAGATCTGATACGGGTATCACTGAAGCCGGTCAGACAGCCTGCTGAAGACCTTCAGGTTCGTTAAGGATAAGGGTAAATAGATAAAAAGAAATTGTATCCTTTTTGGATAAAGTTATCCACATAGAGATTGGAAGCTGAACTTACCAATAAAAATAAAATTTATTATATATATCAATAACTTGAATAAACCTAAGCAGGTTTTACCAGATATATATGTTATCAACTAAAAGCTGTGGAAAGCCCCGTTAATGAGTACCCTTGAATCTTATGTTCTTCCTGTGGGTAACATGACCAGGATTTCCTCTGTGGATAAACAGCCTTCTTATCCACAAGACACTAAGATGAAAGCAACAGAATACAGAGAGGCTTTAGACAACTACATGCACACGATCAATCCCTTATAAAACCTGGGCAAAAGCCACTTATCCACACAAAAGTGCCACCGTAATAATTACATCTATTTCTAATACACATCACATAAGAGATAAATCTCTTATCTATATAAGTAAGAAAACATTTCACCTGAATAAATTCCACTTCTATATAGGCAACGCAAAAGACATAGTGTAAACAACAGTGCTACTACGGTGCTTCTTGACAAATGCAAATTGACGCCCCCTCTTCAATTACTTAGAATGCCCGTCTTTTGTAAGTCCATAAAGACGAGATAACCCGATGAAAAGAACTTTCCAGCCAAGCAACCTGAAGCGTAAACGTACTCATGGCTTCCGTGCGCGTATGGCTACCAAGAGCGGCCGTGCACTTATCAATCGCCGTCGTGCTAAAGGACGTAAGCGTCTGTCTGCGTGATTGACGCCTGCGGCTCTGTAAAGAGCGTCAGCATGGGTCAATCGTTTAGCCGTGATAAACGGCTATGTAGCTCGGCTGATTTCAAACAGGTATTTGATACAACGGATATTAAGGTATCCAGCCAACAACTGTTGATACTGGCAAAAGCCAATGTGCTGGGTCAGGCAAGACTGGGGTTGGTGGTTGCCAAGAAAAATATTCGTACCGCTGTTGGCCGAAACCGGGCCAAGCGCCATATCCGGGAAACCTTTCGTCTCAAACAGGATGAAATAGGTGACCTGGATATTGTCGTTTTAGTCCGCCGGGGTTTTCACGAACTGACGGACAGCGAGCAAAACCAACTGCTTAACAAGCAGTGGCAGCGACTAAAGCGCAAACGGAGTGAGAGGCAGCAGCAAGCCTGACGTTCACCTCCGTTGGTATCCGACCTGTCTGGATGACAGGCCAGAGCACCGCAACAGGGTATTCGTGGTTTTAACGCATGTTTTAACTAATGAACACATCCTGTTTGGCTCAACTAGGTCTGAAAGACGTGCATCAACAGACAATACGGATTCATCGTGATTCATTGTTTGTGGGTAAGCCGCCTCAGGGCAGTGAATTAAAGCAAGCTTTCTCAGGTTGTTTCTTAGGAGATTTCTCAAGAAGTGTCTCAGAAAGTATTGATCGAATAAGGCATCTGTATGGTCAGATTGGCAAGCATCCCAAGGGAGCTATTGGTGGGCTTAATTAAAGTCTATCGTTATGCCATCAGTCCACTGCTGCCCAGTCGATGCCGCTTTTACCCCTCATGTTCCGCCTATGGCCTGGAAGCCCTAAATCGTCATGGTTTTCTGACTGGCAGCAAGCTGACCTTGCTCCGGCTACTGAGGTGTCACCCCTGGCATCCAGGAGGATTTGACCCGGTACCGGAAAAAGATTCTGGTGAACATCGGAATCACTCAGACAATCATATTCACTCATCTGAATGTGTGGCCCGGAACTCATGGATTTCCAAAGAACACTCCTGATTGGTGCCATTGCTGTCGTCGGTGTTTTAACACTGCAGCAGTGGAACGCAGATTATCCCGGTACGTCGAAATCGACCGCCGTGACCCAATCCGTTTCCAGCACGCTCGCTGGCTCCGATATGCCGTCACTGTCCAGTGACAATGCAATTCCTTCTACTAATACTACGGGTGCTTCCAAGCCTTCTACTGATCTGATCAGTGTGAAGACCGACACCATTGACGCCCTGATCGATCCGGCCGGTGGTGATATTATCAGTCTGAGTCTGCCTGAATACCCAGCCTGGTTACCAGAAGATGGTGAAACATCGGTACCGTTCCAGTTGCTGGTAAACAGTCCTGACTGTCTGGGTGAGCAAACCTGTGTATTTACTGCCCAGAGTGCGCTGGCAAAATCCGATGGCCCCAACGCTGATAATCAGCGCGGAATCTATCAGGTTAAGCAATCCAGCTACACCATGGAAAATGGTCAGGATGCTCTGACGGTTGATCTCTATAAAAATACTGACGGCGTTAACATCACCAAAAGCTTCACCTTCTACCGTGATCGCTATGATGTGTCTGTGGATTATAAGATCACCAACAACAGCAACAAGGTGTGGAAAGATCAGTTTTACGCTCAGCTAAAACGCGATAACTCTGAAGATCCAAGCCAGTTGAACTCCAAAGCGCCAATGAACACCTTCCTGGGCGCTGCGGTGCATTCCAGTGAAGAGCCTTACAAGAAGCTGGCATTTGACGATTCCGCGGATAAACCGTTTAACGAAACCGTGAAAGGTGGTTATGCGGCCATGCTGCAGCACTACTTTGTCAGTGCGTGGATTCCAGACCAGGATGCAGACCATAAGTACTATGCCAAGCAAAACAAAGAAGGTTATAACTTTGTTGGTTTCTTTGATAACGCCCTCACAGCACAACCTGGTGAGACGGTAGAAACCGGTGCGACGTTGTATGTTGGTCCAAAGAATCAGGACATCCTGAAAACCCATGCGGATGGTCTTGAACTGACCGTCGACTACGGCATGCTCTGGTTCCTGGCTCAGCCGTTGTTTGCCATTCTGAAATGGATTCATTCCATTGTGGGTAACTGGGGTTGGTCCATCATTCTGCTGACGGTACTGGTGAAAGGTATTTTCTATCCATTGAACGCAACCAGTTTTCGTTCCATGGCGAAAATGCGAAAGCTTGGACCTAAGCTGGCAGAACTGAAAGAACAGTTTGGTGACGATCGTCAGAAGATGTCGCAGGCGATGATGGAGCTGTACAAGAAGGAGAAGGTCAACCCAATGGGTGGCTGTCTGCCAATTCTTGTTCAGATGCCGGTATTTATTGCGTTGTACTGGACGCTGCTGGAATCCGTTGAATTACGGCAGGCTCCATGGTTGGGCTGGATTCACGATCTGTCCCAGATGGATCCGTACTTTATTCTGCCGCTGATCATGGGTGCATCCATGTTTATTCAGCAGATGTTGAACCCGACACCTCCAGACCCTGTTCAGGCAAAAGTGATGAAGATGATGCCTGTCATCTTTACCTTCTTCTTCCTGTTCTTCCCAGCTGGTCTGGTACTGTACTGGGTGACGAACAACACGTTGTCGATTATTCAGCAGTACTTCATTACCAAGAAGATCGAAAGAGAGGGTTAACCTCTCTTTTAGAGCAAAGCAGCGCAAGGCTGCTTTGCTTTCTTCATCTTTTCTCTTCTGCTATTTCCCTTTCTAATTAATCCATCTTCTGTCGTCTTTTTCGGCGTTTCTACAGTTGCCTTCCCCTATACCGATAACCAGAGAGTAATTCGGAATTTCCATTGATGGGCTAACCAGAAAAAGACCAGAATCATGCTCAAAAAATTGATAGGAACTGCTATTGCCAGCAGTGTTGCAGGAAGCTTAATGGCCAGCCCAAAGCTGGGAAATATTGTCTTGAACCATGCACAAGACAACTATTTCAATGGTGTGATAGCGATTGATGCTCTACCGGATGAGCTGAAGAATAAAAAATTGAAGGCCAAGCTTGGGTCAATCACTGACTTCTATCGTCATGATGTCGAGTATAGCAATCAGCTATCCAGCCTTCGATTTAATGTGCTCAAGGTTGCTGGCGGTAAACACATCATTCGTGTTAAATCGATGCGCCCTATTGTATCTGGTACTCTGCCTCTGGTTGTAAAACTCTATGCCGGCCTGCAAAAAATATACGGAGTCTATGATCTGGAAATGCGCCCGGGTTATCAGGGGTTTGCAAAAAACCAGGTTGAGAGTTCAGTATTAAGAGTGGCTTCAAGCTCAGCACCGATAATGCAATCCAAGCAGGATTTTTCATACCGTGATAGCGGCTCCAAAGCGACCAATTTTTCGAGTAAAGGTAAACAGTTAAGTCAGAATACTCATTACAAAAAACCTTCAGCAGCATCTATTAAAAAGGTTGCTAGAAGTAATTATGATGTGCCAAAGCCAATTATCGCTGCATCAATACCCAGACCAGTAAAATCGATTGCGAAACATATGGATAGTTCTCTATCCAGTAAAAATAGGGTGTTGTCAGGCGCTAGTATCAGCAAAATTTCCATGGAACTGTTGCCTCGGTATCCAGAACATAAGAACTGGCAGTCACTGATGAATCACTTGGTGTCGATGAACCCAACTGCGTTTATCAATGGAGATAAAAACCGACTACGTGAAAATGCTGTTTTGATGCTGCCGGAAGTACAAAGCGATAGAAGTAAACAAAAGAGATTGATCGTAAGAGGTGGAGGAAGCTCAGAGGCAAAGCCCAGAGTTAATAAGCAATCTATTGCTCGTGCATCGTCCATAAGTGCATTAAATGCGCTTGATGAGCCTATTAAGACTGATGGCAGAGCAACGGTTCAATTCACTGCAAGTGTTAAAAAACCGGTCATCTTTAAGAAGTCTCATATTGATGGCAGTTCAATGGATTACCGGGTTGCGAAAAGTGAGACTCTTAGTGAGATTGCATTTAAGCTATCGTCACGATATTCAGAGTATGGTCATTGGAAAAATCTGATGGCACACCTTGTGGCACTGAATCCAGGTGAGTTTATTAATGATGATATCAATCGGTTAAAAGCAGATATCCAACTTCGGCTTCCATCAAAAGAGCAGCGACAAAAAGCTCTGGCAATGTCGCAGACTGTGTTAGGGCTGATATCAGATAGTCATTACAAAGTTCTTCCGGGGGATTCATTAAGTGCAATTGCCATTAAGTTGGCCAGAAAAAATGGCGGTTCTGCCGTTGAAATAATGAGGGGAATAGTAAAACTAAATCCAAATGCATTCGCAGGTAAAGATATCAACAGGCTTATGGCGGGTACGGTACTGACTCTGCCAGCCAATAAAAAACGGGTGGTTAAGGTAAAGAAGGAATCATTACCTCAACAACTAGGTATCGCACAAAACCGTTTGCCATCCCTGGTACCTGTGGCAAAAGATCAAGTTACATCGAAGCCCATCAGAACGAAGAGTATTTATCATCAGGTTGCTTACGGTGAGAGCGTTAGCAGGATCGCCATGAAACTGGCAAAAGAGCATCCGGAGTATGGAAGTTGGCAGGCGATAGCAAAACAGTTGGTCGCGATGAACCCTGAGGCGTTTATTAATAGCGATCCAAGTCTATTAATTGCGGGTGCCGTACTTTCTTTACCGGCCGCTGGAAATATTGAAATCGAAGCTGAGGTGATGGAACTACCCGGGTATACGAACAAAGCGCCTAAGCCATTGAATGTAGAAGCTAAGCGAGCCGTTAAAAAAATACTCTCAGCACCGGTCAACAAAAGTGCTGGTCGTCATAGAACTTACAGGGTCACCGATGGTGACAATCTAAGTTTGATTTCTTACAAGCTATTGGACAAGTATCCCCATATCAGCAGTTTGCGAGTGATGGCTGATGAATTAATTCGTATGAACCCTGGCGTACTATCAGAGCGTAATCAGAAATATATACCTGCAGGTACAGTGCTGATTCTTCCTGTCCCCAGCGACAAAGTACACGATCTGGATAAGGCTATGCATCAACTGGAAATCGATGCCAGGACGCGAAAGGCATCATCCAGGGAAAACCAAAGTATCAATAAAACTCAGGGGCACTGGACTGTCAGTGAGCAAGAGCTACTCAAAGAAGTGTTCTATGTCGTTCCTAAGGGGTACACCATCAGCATGGTCGCCATTCAACTGCATCAGGATTATCCACAGTATGAGAGCTGGCCGGAATTAATGAATGACCTTTATGATCTGAACCCAGGCGCATTTTTGAATAACGACATTAATCAGCTAAGAAGCAATGCCGAATTGAAGTTACCAATCGGTGCGGTTTCTGTGTACTAGATCGCCAATCCTTCATAGACTATGCCATCAACTACGCAGTAACTGATGGCTTGATATGTCTGATCTCAGCAATTTACACCAGGATACAATTGTTGCCCAGGCCACTGCGCCGGGGCGCGGTGGTGTTGGCATTATTAGGGTATCCGGACCGGATGCTTTACGAGTTGCCAGAGAAGTGCTGAAACTGGAACCAAAACCCCGCTTTGCTCACTACTGTCCATTTCATGATAAAGATGATGTGATTCTGGATGAAGGCATTGCCCTTTACTTCCCAAACCCGAACTCCTTTACCGGCGAAGATGTGCTTGAGCTTCAAGGGCATGGCGGTCCGGTCATTCTGGATATGCTTCAAAAGCGGATCATGTCTCTGGGGATTCGGCAGGCCAATCCTGGTGAGTTCTCAGAAAGAGCATTCCTGAACGACAAGCTTGATCTTGCTCAGGCAGAAGCCATTGCTGACCTGATCGAGAGCACGTCCGAGCAAGCTGCCCGTTCGGCGTTGCGCTCTTTGCAGGGTGTGTTTTCAAATCGAGTTAATGGGCTGGTTGAATCGTTGATTGAATTGAGAATCTATGTCGAAGCCGCTATTGATTTTCCGGAAGAAGAAATTGATTTCCTCAACGATGGTAAAGTCACCGGTGAGTTGCAAAGCATTACTCAGCAGCTTCAAGATGTGATTCGTGAAGCGAGTCAAGGCGCCATTCTGCGTGACGGAATGACGGTCGTTATTGCTGGTCGCCCAAACGCCGGTAAATCCAGTTTGATGAACGTGCTCGCCGGTCGGGAAACAGCCATCGTTACCGACATCGCCGGAACCACCCGGGATGTTTTGAAAGAACAAATCCATATCGATGGCATGCCGCTGCATGTGATTGATACCGCCGGGCTCCGTGAAACCGATGATCTGGTGGAACAGATTGGAGTGGAGCGAGCATTCAAAGCCATAGAAGAAGCGGACCGTGTATTACTGATGGTGGATGGTTCTTCAACCAGCGCAACAGATGCTCACGACATCTGGCCGGAGTTTGCAGATCGCCTGCCTATTCAGGAAAAGCTCACCGTTATACGCAATAAAATTGATCTCACCGGAGAGCAGCCCGGATTAGCGAAAGAGAATGGTGTCCCGGTATTGAGAATCTGCGCAAATAATCATCAGGGGGTTGATGCTCTGCGCGAGCACCTGAAAGCCTGCATGGGGTTTGAAGGCGCAATGGAAAGTAATTTCTCCGCGCGCCGCCGTCATTTGGAAGCACTGCGTAAGGCAGGCGAGTACATCGAGAATGGTAGACAACAGCTGGAGCATATGGGCGCCGGCGAATTATTGGCTGAGGATCTGCGACTTGCACAAAAAGTGCTTGGTGAAATCACCGGTACTTTTACCAGCGATGATTTGCTTGGCAGAATTTTCTCGTCTTTCTGTATTGGGAAGTGACGTTCAACAAACCTGTTAAAATACAGGTGTCGACTGTTTAGTCTTTTTTCTGCTTATCACTCATCACTACGATTGTCATAGGAGCTCCTTCATGAACGAATACGTATCGAAGTGGTTGTCACGGGACCCTGATCCGGCCACCCGTAAAGAGCTTCAAACGCTGATAGATTCGAATAATGAAAAGGAGCTAAGCAGTCGATTTACCGGGCGGCTTGAGTTTGGCACAGCAGGCCTGCGAGGCGTTGTTGGCGCAGGTTCAAACCGGATGAACCGTTTGGTTATTCAGGAGACCGCTACAGGTTTGGGGCGTTACCTGCTTGATCAAATAGAAAATACATCTAAAAAAGGTGTGATTATCGGCTACGACGGTCGTCCGGATTCACGACAGTTTGCCCATGATACCGCGGGCGTGCTCACCGCTTTGGGCATCAAGGTTTATCTCACAGAAAAAGTAGCAGCAACACCATTGGTGGCTTTTGGTATTAACCATCTGAAAACGGCTGCCGGTGTTGTCGTCACCGCCAGTCATAATCCACCTCAATACAATGGTTTTAAGGTTTATTGGAGTAACGGTGCTCAGATTATTCCGCCTCATGATTCAGGTATTGCCAGGGAAATAGATAAGGCCGCTGAAGCAGAGCTTAACTTGAAAGATCTGAATCAAGCGGAACAAGAAGGCCTGCTGGTATGGCTTGGAAAGGATTATTACGAAACGTATCGCAAAACGATCGGGCAAAGCCCGCTACTGAATAATCGCACTAAGCCAAATGACATTAGCCTTGCCTACACCGCCATGCACGGCGTAGGTGCTGAGATGGCTGAAGACCTATTGCAAGACAATGGGTTTAATCAAGTATTCAGTGTAGCCGCGCAGAGAGAGCCTGACGGCACATTCCCAACCGTTAACTTTCCCAACCCGGAAGAACCTGGCGCAATGGATATGGTGATGGCAGAAGCCAAAGCCCATAACGCTGTGCTGGCCTGTGCCAATGATCCGGACGCTGATCGTTTTGCGGTGGCCGTTCGCAAACCGGACGACAGTTATCAAATGCTAACCGGTGATCAGGTAGGTGCTCTGTTTGGCGATTACCTGCTGCGATTGGCTGGAGCTAAAAATAAGCTGGTTGGTTGCACCATTGTTTCTTCCAGCTTATTGGGAAAAATTGCCAGCAGCATGGGCGCTGAATACTTCCAGACATTGACGGGCTTTAAATGGCTGACGAATGTGGCGATGTCCATGGAAACCAGTGAACGACAGTTTCTGTTTGCCTATGAAGAAGCCCTTGGCTACACCATTGGCAGTCAGGTGTGGGATAAAGACGGTCTTTCTGCCCTTGTTGCTTTTGCGCAATTAACTGCTGAGTTAAATAGCCAGGGGAAAACCGTTTGGGATCAATTGGAAACCCTATACAGAAAACACGGTCTGCACCTGAACGCTCAGCGCAGCATTGCTCTTGATCCAGCCGCGCCACCGATTGGTGACACATTACGATCTGCACAGCCTGAAATGATTGCCGGACAAAAGGTGATGATTATTGAGGATTTCAAATCTTCAAGAAGAAAGCACGCCGATGGTCGTGAAGAAGTGATTCAGTTACCCGTGAGTGATGTGCTGATTTATCACCTTGAATCCGGCAACCGAGTGGTGGTCAGGCCATCCGGTACCGAGCCAAAATTGAAATGTTATTACGAAGTGGTTGAACCCTTTGACGCGGACGATGCTATGGAGCAGGTTCAACAACGGGCAGATGCGCACATGCATCATTTGATTGAAGCCCATCAGGCGTCGCTGGTGTAGTGATTGTGAGCGCCTGACCATCCGCATCAAACAACACCAGCTCGTGAGGAATAATATTCACATGAGCTGGCGCCCCTTCACTGAACACCATGGAACCTTCAGCACCCAGTGATGAATGTTCTGCCACCAGCTGATATTTACCCTGACAGCAATCCAACTGAATCTCACTGCGTATGGTTTTTCCCATGAATTGCTGGCGGGAGACAGTTGCCTGTGGATAACTTTTGTCTGTGTTGTGCACAGGTTTAATTTCAACCATCTGTGGCCTGACAAATAACTCCAGGCTGGCCGGTGAATTCGTTGATAGTGGTCGTGTAGATTTCAACAGACCAATGGGTGTTTCGACGTGATACTCATCTTTTATCGACACGGGTAACACATTACCTGCGCCCATAAAGTCAGCAATAAATCGGTTATCCGGATGATGATAAACGTCGGATGCCGTTCCATACTGCATAATTCTTCCCTGCCCCATCACTGCGACTTTGTCCGCAAAGGCAAAACCCTCTTCTCGGCTGTGGGTAACAAACAGGCCAGCGACTTTCTGCTGTTTTAAAATATCTCGAATCTCACGAATCAGGTGCTGGCGAACCTGGCTGTCGATATTAGAAAAAGGCTCATCTAATAACAGAATGGAGGGTTTGTTGGCCAGCGCCCGGGCAATAGCTACACGCTGTTGCTGACCACCGGACAACTCATGGGGGTAACGCTTTTCAAGATTGAACAGATTAACCAGTTCAAGCATTTCCCGAACGCGGTGTTTTACCGTTGTCGAATCGGATTTGCTGAGGCCAAAAGCAATGTTTTCAAAAACAGTCAGATGAGGAAACAGGGCATAATCCTGAAAAATCATGCCAATGCCCCGCTGTTCCGGAGGCGTCACTTTTCGGGCTGAACTGACTTCATGGTCATGAATATTGATGGTGCCGGCAACAGGTTGAATAATGCCGGCAATGGCTTTCAATAAAGTGGACTTACCGCAGCCGCTTCTGCCCAGCAAGCAGACAATTTCACCATCTTCAATGGCTACGTTTAAATCTGACAACACCAGATCGCTGCTTCTTAATGCGTCTTTTGGCTTCTTGCGCTGACTGTTATAAGAGCAGGCAAGGTCAGTGATTTCTAAAGCGTTCAAACTCATGACTGCTCTTGCCTTTCCAGTGATCGATTGAGCATTATCAGGGGCACTAATCCTACCAGAACCAACACTAGTGCGGCAGGTGCCGCATACTCAAGTTGTTCATCTGATACGTATTGGAATACCCACGTAGCCAGTGTTTCAAAATTAAAAGGTCTCAACAAAAGGGTTGCCGGCAGCTCTTTCATACTTTCGATAAAGACCAGCAACAAACCCGCCAGCAAGCCTTTTCTAATCAGCGGAATATGAATGCGCTTAACCATGCCCTGTGGATGACAGCCAAGAGTTCGGCTGGCCATATCCAGAGAAGGAGACACTCGGCCAAGGCTGGATTCCACACTACCGACAGCAACAGCGGAAAAGCGAACCACATAGGCAAAAATAATAGTGAGCGCCGAGCCGCTGAAGATTAAGCCAACCGGTGATAGCCCCCACTGAATCAGTAATTCATTAATCCAATTATCTGTCAGCGCCAGAGGAATCAGCACACCAATAGCCAGCACATTGCCCGGTAATGCATAACCTGTGGATACCAGACGCCCTGGGATTTTTGCAAATGTATCGTTCTTCAGGCGCTGATAAATACACAAAAATAACGCAACAAAACAAGCGACAGCGGCTGCAGAACCAGAAACCATAAGACTATTAAGACCGTACTGAAAAAGCTCGGCGTTCCAGGATGACTCGAAATAGCGAATCAGGTAGTTCACCAGAATCAGGGATGGCAATAGAAAACCAAGAATAACCAGCATCCAGCACCAGCCCAGAGCCAGCCATTTGGTTTTGCCGGTTAATGCAATGTGTTCTTTTTGCTCTTGTCCGGTATTTTTCTGATACAGCTGTAAACGGCGACGGCTGTATTTTTCTGTACTGATCAGCAACATCACCACCAATAACATCATGGCAGAAATTTTCGCGGCAGCATTCAGGCTGCCATACCCAAGCCAAGTGTCGTATACCGCGGTTGTGAGGGTGGGAACGGAGAAATAACTGACAGTGGCGAAATCACCTAAGGCTTCCATCCCCATCAACGCAAGACCAGTAATAATGGCTGGTCTTGCCATCGGCAGTGAAACACGAAAGAAACTGTTTAGCGGAGAGCACCCAAGCAGTCGACTGGCCAACACCTGACTTTGTGATTGCTCCAGAAAAGCGGTTCTCGCCAATAAATAAAGGTAGGGATAGAGCACCAGGGCAAGAATAACAATGGCGCCACCAAGGCTGCGGATTTCAGGAAAATAATAGTCGGCAGCGGATTCCCAGCCTGTGATCGTTCGTAACAACTGTTGAACCGGGCCAGCAAACTCCAGTAAGTCCGTATAAATAAAAGCAATAACATAAGAGGGCATCGCCAGCGGCAAAATCAAGAGCCACTGCAACTGTGCTTTACCCGGTAGATTGGTATTTGCCATAACCCAGGCCGCGGGAATGGCAAGAATGGCGCCAAGGATGCTGACACCAAGAATCAGCAGAATGCTGTTAATAATGTAGGTGGGGAGTACCGTGTTCCAGAGGTGGTCAAAAAGCTCACCGGATGGCGCAAGCGCTTCCACCACCAAAGCGACGACAGGCGAAAACAACAAAAGGGCTAGCAGCCAACTGCCAGCCCTCCAGTAGAAAGGTAACTGATGATTCATATAATCAAAAATCAGCCATTATAGATCGAACTTCACCTCATCCAGAAGACGCTGAGCCGTGGTACGGTTGGCGGCAATGTCTGCAATCGGTAATGGATCCGCTTTGAATTCTCCCCAGGACGCAACGGTTTCAGATACGGCGACTTTTGGATTTACCGGGTATTCCATATTGTCTTTCGCGTAGATGGATTGAGCTTCTTCGCTGGACAGATATTCCATCAGCTTCTGTGCATTTGCTTTGTTCGGCGCATATTTGGCCATTACCATGCCACTGATATTGATGTGCGAACCATCGGTTTTCTGATTAGGGAAGTTCAGATAAACGGCATCTGCCCAGGCTTTCTGATCATCTCGCTGCATCATCTTGCCAAAGTAATAGCTGTTCCCCAGGGACACATCACAAACCCCTTCTTTGATCGCTTTTACCTGAGCACGATCATTACCCTGTGGGCGACGAGCCAAGTTGGCTTTTACACCTTCCAGCCACTGCTTGGTTTCAGCTTCGCCTTTATGAGCAACCATGGAAGCGACAAGACCAAGGTTGTATGGATGCTTACCGCTGCGGGTACAGATTTTGCCTTTATATTGAGCACTGGCCAGATCTTCATAATTGATATCAACCGGCTGATCACTGCGCTTGGAGCTGTAGATATTGCGTACGCGCTTGGTGAGTGAGTACCACTGGTGATCCGGGTCTCTCAGGTTAGCTGGAATATTCTCATCAATAACGTTGCTCTCAACGGGCTGAACCAACTTGCGGTCTACCAGATCAAACAGGCTGATCATGTCGGAAGTCAAAACCACATCGGCGGGGCTGAACTTTCCTTCTCTCTGGATGCGCTCTTCCAGACCTTTCTTTGCAAACACCACGTTCACCTTAACGTCGTTCTCTTCTTCGAACTTTTTCAGCATCGGCTCGATGAGGAAAGGCTGACGGTAGGAGTAAACGTTAACCTCTTCTGCCGCCTGAGCAATCAGAGGCGAGCAAGAGAGAGCAACGGCGGAGGCAATAGAGAGAAGCTTTTTCATGTGCACCTGCAAACAATAATTATTATCGTTTGCGGATTGTACTTAAATTTTCTTATCTAACAACCCCCTGTCTTTTATTCCTGTGGATAGTATTCAGTTCACAGGAAAGACTACTTCCTTTGAAAGACTTGAGTTTATTGGTCTCCAGCATACTTAAAATAGTGAATCTGGAAATGTGGACATCAACACATACAAACTATTAACAAGGTATGGAGGAAGTTCTTAATAAGTTGAGGCTGTGGATAAGACCTGATTTATCCACAGCCTGCCTACATGATAAGTAGAGCTTCTTACCATGAAAAGAACAGGGTTGTTCAATATGTATTTAATTGTTTTTAAAGGTTTTTTTGAGGTTTTGCACAGATTTTATCAACACTAATAATTATATCTAATATAAAAAACACTAGAAAACAGCTATCGCTGTTATTACTGTAATTCAGGCCGAAACTTGAAGGGGACTGTATTCGAAATGCAGATGTTCATTGGAAGGTTTCAGGCGGGGTAAAGGGATTCAGGAAAAAGCACACCCTCTGTTACACCATTAAAACCCTGAAAGGTTGGTGTAAAAATTATGTGATTTTCGTAGGAACGCTTGTAACGTTTAAAGAATCAATCCGTTTAATAGCAAAGATAACTTAAGCGTTAATGCGGGGTGCTTATGAAAACAAGTTCAAAACTGGTGGCCAGACTGGCAGCTCTCTTGCTGTTGGCAACATCCATCTTCAGTTATGCGGATAACGCTTCAGAAACCAAAGCGGCTACGACAGAAATCGCCACTCTGGCCGGTGGCTGCTTCTGGTGTACTGAGTCGGATCTGGAGAAACTGAATGGCGTTATTGATGTGGTCTCGGGTTACTCTGGTGGGCAGCTGGAAAACCCGTCTTATGATCAGGTGTCTTCAGGAAAGTCAGGACATATTGAAGTTATCAATGTCGTTTATGATCCAGCTGTTGTGAGCTATGAGCAGGTACTGGATCAGTTCTTTCGACATATTGACCCAACGGATGATAAAGGCTCTTTTGTTGACCGGGGGCCACAGTATCGACCGGCCATCTTCTTTCGGAGTGAAGAACAGAAGCTGGTAGCGCAAAGCTTTATGGAAGAGATTGAAGCGTTGGGCGTCTTTAAAAAGCCGTTGAAGACTGAGTTGATTCCATTCAAAAAATTCTGGCCTGCAGAGGATTACCATCAGGATTATTACCAGCGAAATAAAGTTCGCTATACCTATTACCGCTACGCCTCTGGCCGGGATAAATATCTGGATGGAATTTTCGGCTCTGATCGAAAAGAAAATTCGGTAACGCTGAGGGAGATGATCGATGCCCGCAGTAAACAAGCGACTGAAAAGACCTATACCAAACCCTCTGACGAAGTGATCCGCAAACAACTCACAGAGCAGCAATACTATGTCACTCAGGAAGACGGCACCGAGAAGGCCTTTCAGAATGAATACTGGGACAACAAGGCTGAAGGTATTTATGTGGATATCGTAACGGGAGAACCTCTGTTTTCGTCTACGGATAAATACAAATCCGGTACAGGATGGCCAAGTTTTTCTAAACCGATCAACGATGCCTTTGTGACCGAGCAGACCGACTTCAAACTGATTTTCCCGAGAACGGAAGTTCGCAGTAAATACGGGGACTCTCATCTTGGTCATGTATTTGATGATGGCCCAGACCCAACCGGGCTGCGCTATTGTATGAACTCCGCTGCCATGCGTTTTGTACCCAAGGCGGATATGGAAAAAGAGGGATATGGCGCGTATCTCTACTTGTTCGAGCAGTAAATACAAAACAAAAATTTACCAACGATCGTATCAATACGGTGGTCAGTACTTGCACTACCGATAGAGGGCGGTTCTATGAGGGGACTGTCCGAGTCGTTATTCTAATCAACCGTAGTGATCACAGGGTCACAGAGTGATTTTTCCTGTGTATAATTGCCAGCCTTTACCCTTTTAACTCACAGGTGACCGACGTTGGCAGTGGATTTCCCAAATCAATTTGATGTGATTGTTATCGGTGGTGGTCATGCCGGTACTGAAGCCGCGTTGGCTTCAGCGCGTATGGGCGTGAAAACGCTATTACTGACCCATAACATCGAAACTCTGGGGATGATGTCCTGTAATCCGGCCATTGGCGGGATTGGTAAAAGTCATCTGGTGAAAGAGGTGGATGCTCTGGGCGGGGCTATGGCGATAGCCACAGATCTCGCAGGTATCCAGTTCAGAATTCTTAATGCCCGTAAAGGGCCGGCGGTTCGTGCAACCCGGGCTCAGGCTGATCGTGCGCTGTATAAAGCGGCCATACGCAACATTCTGGAAAATCAGGAAAATCTCTGGATTTTCCAACAGTCTGCAGATGATCTGGTGATGGATGACAACACTAACGAGGTTCGTGGTGTTGTCACCAACATGGGGGTGCGTTTCCTGGCGCCTAACGTGGTACTGACAGCAGGCACTTTCCTTGGCGGCCGTATCCATATTGGCTTAGAAAACCACAGCGGTGGCCGCGCCGGCGATCCACCTTCCATTGCCCTGGCTAACCGGTTAAGAGAATTGCCGCTGGATGTTCAGCGTCTCAAAACGGGAACCCCTGCGCGCATAGATGCCCGAAGCGTGGATTTCTCGGTAATGGAAGAACAGGCAGGCGATACGCCATTGCCGGTGATGTCTTACATGGGATCTGTTGAACAGCATCCTGAGCAGGTGTCCTGCTATATCACCCACACCAATGAGCAAACCCATGACATTATTCGTGGCGGGCTTGATCGTTCGCCAATGTTTACCGGTGTTATCGAAGGGGTTGGACCACGTTACTGCCCATCCATTGAAGACAAAATTACCCGGTTTGCGGATAAGAACTCCCATCAGGTGTTTCTGGAGCCAGAAGGGTTATCCACAAACGAACTCTACCCAAATGGCATCTCCACCAGTTTGCCATTTGATGTGCAGATCAATTTAATTCAATCCATTCGTGGTTTGGAAAATGCGCACATTACACGACCAGGTTATGCCATTGAGTATGATTATTTTGACCCTCGTGGTTTGAAATACTCGCTGGAAACGAAAAGCATTGGCGGTTTGTTCTTTGCTGGTCAGATAAACGGAACCACCGGTTACGAAGAAGCGGCAGCTCAAGGTTTGCTGGCCGGAATGAACGCAGCACTGCGCGCTCAGGAAAAAGAAGCCTGGTGCCCTCGCCGTGACGAAGCGTACATTGGCGTGCTGGTGGATGATCTGATCACCAACGGCACCAGCGAACCCTATCGTATGTTTACCAGTCGTGCGGAGTATCGTCTGATCCTTCGTGAAGACAATGCCGACCTTCGTCTCACCGAAAAAGGCCGTGAATTTGGTCTGGTTGATGATAAGCGTTGGGCAGCATTCACTGAAAAGAAAGAGCGCATTGAGAAGGAATCTGAGCGTCTCAGAGCCTCTTTTGTCCACCCGGGTAGCGAAGCAGCCAAAAAACTGGAAAACAAGCTCAGTAAGCCAATAAGCCGTGAATACAGCCTGTTGGAACTGCTTCGTCGGCCAGAACTGACTTATGAAGATGTTTCCGGACTTGTGGGTGAAGCAGAGAGCCATGAGCAAGTAGCGGAGCAAGTGGAAATCCAGACCAAGTATCAGGGCTATATTGATCGCCAGACGGAAGAAATAGACAGAATGCGACGTTATGAAAATACCCGCATTCCTGACGCCATGGATTACACAAAGATCGAAGGGCTTTCTAACGAGCTGAAGCAGAAGCTGAGTGAAACACGACCAGAGACGTTAGGTCGAGCTTCTCGAATTCAGGGAATGACACCTGCGGCCGTTTCGTTGTTGCTGGTTTACATGAAGAAACGTTCAATGGCGGCGTGATTTTTGTTAATGGGTAGGGAGATGTTTTTTGCTCCCTACTCTTACGAGAAGTTCTCAGATTTATATTTATATTTTTATTGTTGTCTTTTAAATGCTATTTCTGGATTTAAATACCAAAACGCAATCAAATTAATGGCCTTTCTTTATTTAATGAGTAAGATATTTCGCAATACCATCCATAAACATTTGAACAGAAAGCATAACTAGAACCATTCCCATTAACCGTTCAATAGCGAAAATCCCTCTGCCGCCAAGAAGCTTCATGAGTTTTCCGGAACACATTAAAATCGCCGCACTTATGGCCCAAGCGATAAATACAGCCAGAGAAAGATCAAGCTGGTGCCCGGGATTTTGGCTCGAAACCAACATCAGTGCCGCCAGAATGGAGGGGCCTGCAATCAGGGGAATCGCCAGAGGCACGATAAAGGGCTCACCTTCAGGGGTGCTTCCCATAATCCCACCACCACGACTGGACGGAAAAATCATTCGAATAGCGATGATGAATAGAATAATAGCCCCGGCAATACTGACGGATTCCTGCTTGAGGTTCAGGGACAGTAATAGATATTTACCGGCGAAGAGGAACAAAAGCAGGATCAGCAAAGCAATCAAGAGTTCTCTGATCAGTACTTTGAAGCGCCTTTCTTCTGGCACACTTTTTAGAATGGAAATAAAGACCGGCATATTTCCAAGTGGATCCATGATCAGGAAAAGCAAAATAACAGTTGAATAAATATCCATGATGTGGCGGCTGGTTCATGTTGAATAAGAAAGGCTTATAACATACAACCAGCACCCAAAGAAGGGTGCTGGTTGTATGTTGGCGTTAAATAACGTTCTTGCCAACGAGTATGGACGCCAGTTTATTAATCTGTACCGGATCCTGACTTTTTTGCAGGGGACTTTGCTCTGATGAACCAAAATCACCGGTAGACTCAAAGTCCAAACTAACAGGTGAGCTGGCCTCGAGAATGGATTTTGCGGCGATCTTAGCAAGCCTGGCATCATTAATGTCTTCGTATAGAGCCATTTCACTCTTATCTCTGACTTCATCAGCGTGCTCATGCTGCTGCGCTAATGGATTGTCTTCAGCACTATCAATCCCATGAGACTGCTGTTTTATAGCAGTACTAAAACCCGATAAGCTAACTCCTGGTGCAGACATATCAAACTCCCTTTCTAAAACGGTTCCATAACATAAACCGTAGTCAGTCATAGAACGAAGTTCACTGAGACTTAAGTAGCGTCTATGTATAAGTTATTGAATCTCAATGTTTTATTTCTAGTTTTTAATCAATAAAAGAGTCTTTAAGTTTCACATAATTAGCAGCACTGTACTGAAAGAAAGTCTTCTCTTTTTCTGAAATAGGGCGAGACTTGGCAGCAGGATTGCCTTTATAGACAAAACCGCTTTCAAGGCGCTTTCCCGGCGGAACCAGGCTACCTGCTCCGACAATCACCTCTTCCTCTATCACGGCGCCATCTAAAATTATCGACCCAATGCCAATCAGGCAGCGATCGTGAATGGTGCAGCCATGCAAAACGGCTTTATGACCCACTGTCACATCATTTCCAATGGTCAGCGGGTAGCCTTCCGGGTTGTAATCACTGGAGTGGGTGATATGAAGCACGGAGCCATCCTGGATACTGGTACGGGCACCAATGGTAATTGAGTGCATATCGCCGCGAATAACGGCTGTTGGCCACACGGAGCTATCATCCCCGATGGATACATCACCAATAACTTCAGCGCTGTTATCGATATAGACCCGCTTACCAATAACTGGCATTTTATGATTATAAGAACGTATGGCCTGGCTCATTAATAGGGTCTCAAAAGAAGTAAATACGGTATTTGCTTGAATTCCCTGATCGGGAACCCATTTATAGCAACTATACAGATACAAAAATTACCATCTTACAGAGAGTTGTCTATGAAAAATCCATTATTGGAATCCAGTGAACTTCCCCTTTTCTCCAAACTTCTTCCTGAGCATGTAAAGCCAGCCATCGAAAGCATTATTCATGACAACGAAAAAGCGATTTCAATGCTTCTGGCATCAGAAACCAATAAAGGTTGGGCAACGCTTCAGGAACCCATTGACCAACTGGACGACCGCCTTGGTCAGGCATGGTCTCCAGTCGGGCATATGAACGCAGTGGTAAACAGTGAAGCTCTGCGGGAAGCGTACAACAGTTGTCTTCCGCTGCTGTCTGAGTATTCGACCCGTTTAGGACAAAACCGTCAGTTATTTGAAGCCTATCAATCGCTGAAAGACTCCGCTGAATTCAACTCTCTGGATAAAGCGCAACAGAAAATCATCAATGATAATCTACGAGATTTCAGGCTGGCTGGAGTCGCTCTTGACGACGATAAAAAACAGCGTTTTGGCGACATTAAGAAACAATTATCAGAACTAACCAGCAAGTTCTCCGATAATGTGCTGGATGCCACGATGGCCTGGAGCAAGCTGATTACCGATGAATCAGAGCTGGCTGGCCTGCCAGAGTCGGCTTTAGCCGGTGCAAAACAACTGGCGCAGGCAAAAGAAAAAGAAGGCTGGATGCTGACGCTGGACTTCCCCAGTTATTTCCCGGTGATGACATACTGCGATAACCGTGAATTGCGCAAAGAGGTGTACACCGCATTTTCCACGCGCGCTTCAGATCAAGGGCCGAGTGCTGGTCAGTTTGATAATACTGACAATATCAAACAAATTCTGAAGCTTCGTTATGAGCTGGCCAACCTATTAGGTTTTAGTGGTTACGCTGAATATTCTCTGGCCACAAAAATGGCGGAGTCTCCAGAAAAGGTCATCGAATTTCTGGAAGACCTTGCAGCGAAAAGCAAACCTCAGGCAGAGAAAGAGCTGGCTGAATTGAAAGCCTATGCCAAAGCCGAGTTCGGTGCTGACGATCTGCAAGCCTGGGATATTGGTTACTACGGTGAAAAACTGCGTCAGCAACGTTATGCCATTTCTCAGGAAGAACTTCGCCCATGGTTCCCAGCTGAAAAATCCATTTCTGGCATGTTTGCCGTGGTGAATCGACTCTACGGTATTGAGTTCGAAAGTGTTGAAGGTGTGGATACCTGGCACAAAGATGTTCGTTTCTTCAATATCACCCGTGATGGCGAAATTATCGGACGTTTCTATCTCGATCTCTATGCAAGAGAGCACAAGCGTGGCGGTGCATGGATGGATGTTTGTCGTTCCCGCTGGCAGCGTGATGGCAAGGTTCAATTGCCCGTTGCTTACCTGACCTGTAACTTTACCCCGCCGGTTGGCGATAACCCAGCACTGCTGACCCACGATGAAGTCGTGACCCTTTTCCACGAGTTTGGTCATGGTTTGCACCATATGCTGACAAAAGTGGATTACCCTTCCGCTTCTGGCATCAGTGGCGTCGCGTGGGATGCGGTTGAACTACCAAGCCAGTTTATGGAGAACTGGTGTTGGGAAAAAGAAGGTCTCGCCTTAATTTCTGGTCACTTTGAAACCGGTGAACCATTACCAGAAGACAAGCTGCAAAAACTGTTAGCCGCGAAAAACTTCCAGTCTGCCATGATGATGGTGCGCCAGCTGGAGTTCTCTCTGTTCGATTTCAAACTGCACAAAGAATACCGTGATGATCTGAATGTTCAGACCGTTCTGGATGATGTTCGTCAACAGGTAGCGGTCGTCATGCCGCCGGCGTTTAATCGTTTTCAGAACAGCTTCAGTCATATCTTTGCCGGTGGTTACGCCGCGGGTTATTACAGCTATAAGTGGGCTGAAGTGTTGTCTGCGGATGCTTTCTCCAAGTTTGAAGAAGAAGGTATTTTTAACCGCCAGACCGGGGAATCCTTCCTCCATGAAGTCCTTGAGAAAGGTGGGTCTGCTGAACCTATGGAGTTGTTTGTGAACTTCCGGGGCCGCGAGCCGCAGATTGATGCCCTGCTTCGGCACTCTGGCATTGAGAGCAGCATTGAGACAGCCTGAATGATCGCTTAGACTGCAGCAATGTTTACACAGTAACTACTCTATTTAAGTAGCTGCTGTGTAAAGCTGGAGCCTCAGATAGGAAGTACAATGATGAAAACAAAACGATTTATTGCGGGCGCAGTTTGTCCTTCCTGTGGTGCCATGGACTCTATACGGATGTTTCGAAGTGAAACTCAACGGGACTATCGTGAATGTGTTGAGTGTGATTACAGCGACGTGATGGACGTGTCGCCTGCTTTGGAAGGTGACCTACCAGAAGCGCGAATCACTCGGGAAGAGAAAGCTCTGGAAGAGCACACAGATGTTATTCGATTTGTTGATGCCTCTTCACCATCAGGCTCTAAGCATTAATGTCAGAACGCTGCAGCTCAGGCTGCAGAGGTAAATTTCAGTTCAATACCCAAATTGTTGGATAGGCAGTTCCAGCGCGACCATATCCGGATCCACTCCTCAGAACTGCGGTTGTGAATAAACTCCATAAACTTTTCCTGATGGTAAATGGACTGAGACTTCATCATCTGTTCAACGGTTTTATCCACAATGATGTCCAGCTCATTTGCGAAGTTTTCACCGAGAATGGAATGAATAATCAGGTTTGCCCAGGTCATGTTCATAGGAATAAGAGTTGAACCTGTTTTCATCAGGTACTGATCATTTACCTCTTCAATGAGGCGGTGCGCAAAATAGGCTTTATCGAGAAGTAAATCCAGACCATTGATTGGATCCCCCTGAATGGCTGGAGCCAGGAAGTTTTCTTCAGCAATATCCAGAAAAGGGCAAATGAAATGGCCGATTCCCGCTTCTTTTGACGATGACTCGAGTGCTTCCAGAAAATCAGGAACATGATCGATGTAGTCTATCGTGAAGAGTAGAAGCGTCTCACAGGCGTTTTGATCGGGGAGTTCAATCGTATGGTGGAGTTGTTCTATCTGATCATCGATCAGTTTACAAAGATGCTTATTCTGGGACTCAAGTAGCTTAGCCTGACTGATTAAGTCGCGGATTGCCTGAACATCCATAGTTGCCTCCTGCCTTCCACTAGCCTGTCATAGAATCACAACTGACAACATCGCTGTTATTAATAGATGCCTACAAAAACACAGTCGATGCATTAAGACAAGATATGCAAAATATTACTTTTGCATATATAGATAAATTTTTATAAGTAAAAAAGATTAAAAGAATATGCTGCAAAAATAGGGATTTTTCTGATTTCACTACGTGTTGTGCAGTCAAAAATATGGCACACAAGATGAGCTGTGCCAGCTTACAAATTTGTAATTATGAGATATAAATCACAGGGTGATATTTACTGTCCATTATTGATGAATACTTGTATGAAAGTAGAAAAATCTCAAGATATGCCGGATTACTCGCCTGATATCATCTCCATAAAACGAAAATTATAAATAATAAATTTGTCGTGTAATTACCTGTGTTTTTCTAGGTTTTATCTATGAATTAGTTTATATGAAGTAGACGACAGAATAATATTTTATGGATTGAAGATTTCATTTTTTTTCGCCATGTTGTTTAATGGTTTTCGGGAACTATACTCTATGTGCGATTATTGTCAGGCTTAGAGTGTTCTGCTTGGGATGTAGAGCTGTGATTATTTTATGGTAATCACAGTATGAGGTGTTGGATTTGCAGTTATGTGTTAAAGCAGTTTGACGTGTTTCTACTGGTTGCATATCTGCTCTTGATTAGATGTATTGGTGTTTTTCAAGTCAGATAAATCAAGACAGTACTTTCCAAACCTGTAAATGATGATATGACTATTACAAGTGAGTCATGTTTCAGTCCATTTACAGATTTCAGGGAGAATTGTCTTTAAAATTAGGCCATTGGACAGGTCAGTATCGTGATGTCAGTAATCGTTACTCATTGAAATGAGTCGTTGATTACCGTCACACCTCTGAAGTACAGCAGCACAATAAGTCTGCACAATAATAATAAGAAGTCTCCGCTGCGATCGGCGGATAGTCAGGGGATGTAAGGGAATGAGGCAGCAGGCGAGATCTCTTTTTCTTCTTCTTGCGGGTTCGACTGCATCAGGCAGCAGTCTTGCCGAGTGGGAAGTCAATATGACCGAGGGTGTAACGGCGGTAAGCCGGAACATCTACGGTCTACACATGACCATATTAATGATCTGCGTCGTCATTGGCGTGATTGTTTTTGGAGTTATGTTCTATTCCATTTTTAAGCACCGGAAGTCAAAAGGTGCGGTTCCGCAGCAATTTCACGAAAGTACGTTGGTGGAAATTGCGTGGACGTCCATTCCATTTTTGATTCTGGTGTTGATGGCGATTCCAGCCACCAAAACGCTGGTGGATATCTACAACACTGACGAAGCCGACATTGATATAAAAATAACGGGTTATCAGTGGAAGTGGCAGTATGAATACGTGGGTGAAGACGTTTCTTTCTTCAGTAATCTGAGCACGCCCCGTGAAGAAGTGACCAACGTACGCACCAAAAATCCGAATTACCTATTAGAAGTGGATGAACCACTGGTTATTCCTGTGGGTAAAAAAGTTCGCTTTCTGGTAACGGCTGCGGATGTTATCCACTCCTGGTGGGTGCCAGCACTGGCCGTTAAGCGTGATGCTATTCCCGGATTTATCAACGAAGCCTGGACTAACATCGACGTTCCCGGAACTTACCGTGGGCAGTGTGCTGAGCTGTGTGGCAAAGATCACGGCTATATGCCCATTGTCGTAGAAGCCAAATCAGAAGCTGATTACGAAGCATGGCTGGTAGCGAAAAAAGAAGAAGCCGAAAAAGAACGTGAGTTGACTGACAAAGTCTGGTCAATGGAAGAACTCATGGCTCGCGGCGAACAAACCTACAACAAAGTTTGTGCAGTTTGCCATCAGGTGAACGGTACCGGAATGCCGCCACTCTTCCCTGCTCTCAAAGGCAGTGCAATGGCGACCGAAGCCAGTCAGATTGCAGCCCATGTTGATATCGTGGTGAACGGTAAGAAAGGCACTGCCATGCAGTCGTTTGCCAACCAGTTGAGCGAGGTGGATATTGCCGCCGTGGTGACTTATGAGCGTAATGCCTGGGGCAATAATACCGGTGAAATGGTGACGCCAAAAGAAGTCATGGAGTACAAAAAAACTGGTAAATATGTAGAAGAAACGGCCAAGCAGGCCATGCCCGCTAAACAACAGGCAAGCCTGTAAGGAGCACTGAAATGACCTCAGCAACAGACACTCATGGTGGTCACGACGATCACGCTCACGGGCCAGCCAAAGGCTTGATGCGTTGGGTATTGACCACCAACCATAAAGACATTGGCTCCATGTACCTCTGGTTCAGTTTCATTATGTTTCTGACCGGTGGCGCCATGGCAATGATTATCCGGGCGGAATTGTTTCAGCCCGGCCTTCACATTGTTGAACCTGCCTTCTTTAACCAGATGACCACCATGCACGGTTTGATCATGGTGTTTGGTGCGGTAATGCCAGCCTTTGTGGGTTTGGCGAACTGGATGATTCCCATGCAAATCGGCGCGCCAGATATGGCGATGCCGCGGATGAATAACTGGAGTTTCTGGATTCTGCCTTTCGCGGCAGTGATGCTGATCAGCACACTGTTTATGGAAGGGGGCGGGCCGAACTTTGGTTGGACATTCTACGCACCTTTATCCACAGATTACTCGCCACCATCGACGACTTTCTTCATTTTTGCCATTCACATGCTGGGAATCTCTTCCATCATGGGGGCGATCAATATTATCGCCACCATCCTGAACCTTCGGGCTCCGGGTATGACCATGATGAAGATGCCGCTGTTTGTGTGGACATGGCTGATCACCGCTTATTTGCTGATTGCAGTTATGCCAGTACTGGCGGGCGCAGTGACCATGATGTTGCTGGATATTCACTTCGGAACCAGCTTCTTTAACGCTGGTGGTGGTGGTGACCCGGTACTATTCCAGCACATTTTCTGGTTCTTCGGGCATCCGGAAGTGTACATCATGATTCTTCCGTCCTTCGGTATTGTCTCGGCCATTATCCCTGCCTTTGCTCGTAAAGGGCTGTTTGGCTATACCTCCATGGTCTATGCAACGGCAAGTATTGCTTTCCTGTCGTTTATTGTCTGGGCTCACCACATGTTCACCGTGGGTATTCCACTGATCGGCGAACTGTTCTTTATGTACGCCACCATGTTGATTGCTGTGCCCACCGGGGTGAAGGTGTTTAACTGGGTCACCACTATGTTCCGTGGTTCCATGACCTTTGAAACCCCCATGTTGTTTTCCATCGCGTTCGTGGTGCTGTTCACCATTGGCGGTTTCTCAGGGCTGATGCTCTCTATTGCTCCGGCAGACTTCCAATACCACGATACTTACTTTGTGGTGGCACACTTCCATTATGTGTTGGTACCCGGTGCGATCTTCGCGATCTTTGCTGCCTGTTACTACTGGCTGCCCAAGTGGACTGGCCATATGTACGACGAAACCCTGGCAAAGACTCATTTCTGGCTGTCGTTTATCGGGATGAATCTGACCTTCTTCCCAATGCACTTTGTTGGGTTAGCTGGCATGCCACGACGGATTCCGGATTATGCCCTGCAGTTTGCTAACTTTAACGAGATCTCCAGTGTCGGTGGTTTCCTGTTTGGCACCACACAATTCCTGTTTCTGTTCATTATTATCAAGTGCATCAGAGGTGGCGAAAAAGCGCCAGCGAAGCCTTGGGAAGGTGCTGAAGGGTTGGAGTGGAGTGTTCCTTCTCCTGCGCCCTATCACACGTTCACTACTCCGCCAGATGTGAAATAAACAGGAGTAGTCGTTGATGTCACAGTCAGATAAGGGCGAAAGCGATCAGAAAACGTTATCGGTGGCGCAATCAGCCCGCCGAACCGTGATTCGCTCCATTCTGGTGGCCATTGGCATGTTCGGTTTCGGGTTTGCCATGGTGCCGCTCTATAACGTGTTTTGTCAGGTGACTGGTCTCAACGGGAAAACCGATCCAGACCCTTATCTGTATAAAGCGGCTGAAGCCAAAGCAGACACCAGTCGTGACATTAAAGTGCAATTTGTGGCTACACGAAATGCGGGTATGAGCTGGAGTTTTACTCCCAGCACACCACAGGTAACAGTCCATCCGGGTGAACCCGGTGTGCTTAACTTTGTGGTGAAGAACCCGACGGATAAACCGATGGTTGGGCAGGCGATTCCCAGTGTGACACCTTTTGAAGCCACTAATTTTCTTCACAAAGTTGAGTGTTTCTGCTTCACAACCCAGACGCTGCAACCTGGGGAGGAAAGAATAATGCCGCTTCGAATTATCGTGGATCAGGAACTGCCCAAGCACATTAAAAAACTAACGTTGTCGTACACACTGTTTGATGTGACGCATTTGCAATAATCGGGAGAAAAGGCGTACTCCCTGCCCTTTCAGGAGATAACTATGGCTACCGAAGAAGGTACCTATTACGTTCCGGCCCAGAGCAAGTGGCCGATTATTGCCTCCATCGGCCTGTTTCTGACGTTGGCTGGCGCTGGCATGATGATGAACGATATGTCCGCTGGTGTGAAAGATTCCTCTGCCCATTATGTCTTTTACGCAGGTGGGTTACTGATGGCCTGGATGCTGTTTGGCTGGTTTAGCAATGTCATCAGCGAATCGCGGGCAGGTCTGTACAGTGCACAAATGGATCGAACTTTCCGGTGGGGAATGTTCTGGTTTATTTTCTCTGAAGTGATGTTCTTCGCGGCATTGTTCGGCACTCTGTTTTATGTGCGTACCTTTGCTGTGCCCTGGCTGGCTGGTGAAGGCGATGGCGCCATGACACACCAATTTCTATGGCCCGATTTTGTAGCGGACTGGCCGCTGATGGTGAACCCGGATAACGATCTGTTTGTTGGCGCTGCTAACGTGGTTGATCCGTTCCATCTACCACTGATCAACACGTTGCTGCTGGTGGCTTCCAGTATCACGCTGACGTTTTCACACCATGCGTTGAGAGCCAATGATCGTTATAAAACGAAGCTTTGGCTTATTATCACATTGGTGTTGGGTGCTGCGTTTCTGTTCTTTCAGGTTGAAGAATACATCGAAGCTTATAACCAGCTCGGTTTGACACTAAGCGCTGGAATTTACGGTTCAACCTTCTTCCTGCTGACTGGCTTCCATGGTGCCCATGTAACTCTTGGTGCCATTATGTTAGCGGTGATGTTGTACCGGGTTTACCAAGGGCATTTCGAAGCGGAGAACCATTTCGCCTTCGAAGCATCCAGCTGGTACTGGCACTTCGTCGACGTGGTTTGGGTTGGGCTGTTTATTTTTGTTTATATATTCTAATTACTGATAAAGCCAGGGCGCCTGGCTGTGGATATCTCCATGGAACCAGGCGACCACAATAGCCACCATGATCAGCACCGTAAGGCTGATACGAACTTTCAAAGAGTTTAACAAACGAGGAGAGTTTTTCTTTTCAGTCAACAGAAAGTAAAAGCCGGTACCGAGGCTGGCGACAACGGCAAGAAACAGAACAATAACAATGAGTTTTATCCACATGCTTTTTAGCTCACAGGTTATCCACAAGAGTCTGAAGCATAACCAACATCTCTAAAAGCACTGCAAATACAGGGTTTTTGGTGAGATGAAGGATAAGAAGCTCAGTTTTTTCCACACAATAGCATAGAAAGACTGTTCACTTGATGTTTGGATTCAGATTGAAGTTGACCCTATTAGTGATTGCCCTCCTGCCGGTACTTTTGTACCTCGGATTCTGGCAGCTGTCGCGGTATGAGCAGAAGCTTCAGCTTGAGCAAATCTATGAATCCCGTCAGCGTCTTAAGCCTGTAACGCTAACTCAGGCAAGGCAGCATGACGATCCCTTGTATCTCCCCATTGTCGTGAATGGTCATTACGACGTAGAGCGATATTTTTTACTGGATAATCAAGTTTATCAACAGCAAGCGGGTTATGACCTGTTTATGCCTTTCCAGACAGACAATGGGCAGTGGCTGTTGATCAACCGTGGCTGGCTACCCGCCGGTGATCGAAACAGGTTACCGAATATAGAAACAAATAGCCGGCATCTGACGTTAAAAGGCGTTGCCTACAAACCATTGGGTGATGCTTTTCTTTTGGGTGAAGACGTATGGAACGATGGTTGGCCAAAAAGAATCCAGTCCATTAATCTGGCAAAGATGTCTCAAACCATTAATGAGACGACGCCCGATTTTTTTATGGTGCTTGAAAGTGGAGAAATGGGTAGCAAACAGGTAAGACCATTAACAATGAACATGACCTCTGAAAAACACAGAGGTTATGCCTTCCAATGGTTTGCCATGGCGCTGGTGTTATTTAGCCTTTATGGGCATCAAATGATTCGAGCCGGGAAAAAAAAGAATAAGAACAACGACGTATAAGGCAGTGAGGTAGTTATGGCGCAATTATTACCAGAAGTATCACCAAAAGCATCACCAGACAAACGCCCAAATAAGCGAGGCCGTCTGCAACTGGCACTTGTTTTCCTTATTCCAACCACCGCCATGGTGCTAGCCTGGATTATGTATTTCACCGGTGTTTGGGTACCAGACGGGCGCACAAATAAAGGTGAACTGCTGCTACCGCCAGCACAGCTTGCGGATATACCTCTGCGAGATGGCGGTCAGGTATTTATACCCGATGAAACCGACGGTTTATGGCGCGTTATGGTGTTTGGTAGTACTGAATGCACAGAGTCTCAGTGTCAGGAAAGCCTGTATAAAACACGACAGGTGCACATAGCTTTGAACAAAGAAGCTGAGCGGGTCGCGCGGTTCTTTATCTCTCCAGAAACGCCGAAGCCTTCAGTGGAGCTTGAAAGCGAACACCCAGGTATTTACTGGCTAGCAGCGGATAAAAGCACTATTGAGACAGTACTTGGTACCAGTCAGTGGCCGTCTAACCAGGTGTTTATTATCGATCCCCTGGGGAATGTCATCATGAGTTATCAGCCAGAGCAGCCGGGAGGTGACTTGTTGAATGACCTTAAAAAGCTGTTGAGAGCTTCCAGCATTGGTTAATGGATATTAAATGAATAAAGCAAACCCTGATTTTTCTATTCCGGTATTTATCGGATAAAAAAAGGGTTGTTAACGGGTAGTTCTGTTATGACGAGCGATGCGAAAAAGAAAGGATTTTACCTGGCGCTGATTGCCACCCTATTCGCCAGTATTGTGGTTGGGTTGGGCGCTTATACCCGGTTGGTTCATGCAGGGCTGGGTTGTCCGGATTGGCCAGGTTGCTATGGTTTTCTCACTGTGCCAGACGAAGCTCATGAAATTGCTCATGCAGAATCTCTCTATCCGGAAGCACCGGTGGAAGTGGACAAAGGCTGGGCAGAGATGATTCATCGCTATGTTGCCGGAACGCTTATGCTGCTGGTGTTGGCTATTGTGATACAGGCAATTCGACATCGCCGTGAGCCAGATCAACCCATCAAGCTCCCCATCTTTATTCTGTTGCTGATCACTCTCCAGGCAGCTTTTGGTATGTGGACAGTGACGCTTAAATTATGGCCTCAGGTGGTAACCGCTCATTTATTGGGCGGTTTTGCGACGTTCAGTTTGTTGTTTCTGTTAACACTGCGATTGTCGGGTTGGCTTAAAGGGCGTTCAGTGGCAAGTTCAGCGTTAAGAAATGTCGGGGTTTTAAAAGGCCTTGGTGTCTTAAGTCTTCTAGTGGTGATTGGGCAAGTGAGCCTTGGCGGTTGGGTCAGCTCTAACTATGCGGCTCTGGCCTGTCCGGATCTTCCCATGTGTCAGGGACAATGGTTACCGCCTATGAATTTTTCAGAAGGGTTTGATGTTGGGCAGGATATTGGGCCAAATTATCTCGGAGGCCAGCTCCATGCTGAAGCACGAACGGCGATTCATTTTGCTCATCGCATTGGGGCGTTACTGACAACCCTGTTGGTGATTTCTCTGGTACTCATTTCCTTTAGAAAAGCAGCTACGCTGGATACCGAATCTCAATCATCCGGTAACCAGTTACGAATAATTTCCTGGTGCGTACTGTTGTTGTTGATAGCACAGGTATCCCTCGGATTAAGCAATATTATCTGGAGCCTGCCATTAAATGTGGCGGTAGCTCATAACCTCGGCGGTGCATTATTGCTGCTGTCTCTGGTAGCGTATAACTACTTTCTGTTTGGTGGTGACCAATCATCGAACAAGTTAGCAACATGGAGGGCTGAAGCATGAGTCAAAGTCAGGCAATGGAAGCACGAAGTGCCAGCTGGCGGGATTATCTGGAACTGACCAAGCCCAAAGTGGTTGCACTGATGATTTTGACATCAGTGATTGGTATGTATCTGGCGACACCGGGTTGGGTATCTCTGGATATTCTGTTCTTTGGTAATTTAGGCATTGCCCTTTGTGCCGGTGCTGCAGCGGTGATCAACCATGTGGTTGATCGACAGATTGATACCAAAATGGCTCGAACCCATAAACGACCGGTTGCCACAGGCCGGGTTGAACCACTTCAGGCAGTTTTGTTTGCATTAATGATTGGTTCTGTTGGGATGGCGATATTGCTGGTCATGGTGAACCCATTAACAGCGTGGCTGACACTGGCTTCTCTGATGGGTTATGCAGTGATTTACACTTTGATCCTGAAGCGTGCCACGCCCCAAAACATTGTTATTGGTGGGTTAGCGGGTGCCGCCCCGCCCCTGCTTGGCTGGACGGCAGTGACCGGGCAATTAGAAGGTCACGGTCTTTTATTAGTGCTGATTATTTTCGCCTGGACGCCGCCGCATTTCTGGGCGCTGGCCATTCACCGAAAGGAAGAATATGCCAAAGCGGATGTGCCCATGCTGCCGGTCACTCACGGTGAGGCTTATACCAAACTGCATATTCTGCTTTATACCGTCATTATGTTTCTGGTGACCATGTTGCCGTTTTTAACGGGTATGAGCGGTGTTTTCTATTTGTTGGGTGCATCCATTTTGGGCGCAAGGTTCTTGTATTGGTCAATCGTTTTAATGCGTGACAGTCGACCAAACGCTGCGATTAAAACGTTCCGCTTCTCAATCACCTATCTGATGCTGTTATTTGTGGTGTTGTTGGTGGATCATTACTCGTTCTATCTATGGGTATAATACCAATTCTGCTTTTAAATTATGGGCTGCGCAGCCATTTTGGCCGACTGGGTCTACGTTGAAGTTCCTCGCCATAGCTACGGCTATGACTCGTCTCTTCGCCTTTATGCCCTCGGGTATTGCCCAGTCGCCCAAAATAACTTGCTCACTCCATGATTTAAAAGCGACATTGGTATAATTTCGGAACAAAAATAATGGATGCAGCAAGGAGTCAGTCGGTGAGAAAAACGGTTTTTGTGTTGTTGTCAGTGATCGCCGTGGTGCTCGGGCTGACGTTTAACAAGTTTCTGAATAAGCCAGCGTTAACCAAAGAGCAGCTGCAACAGATGGGCGTGGTTGTGTTCGACACACCGAGAAGTTTTACGATGGGTGAACTGGTAGACCACAACGGCCAACCATTTACCCCTGAGCGCTTTAAAGATCGCTGGACCTTGGTGTATTACGGATTTACGTTTTGCCCGGATATTTGCCCCGCTACGTTAAGCCAGTTGAACAAGGTGGATAAACTCTTAAAAGAGCAGTCGCCAGAGCTGGCGAAAAAGATGCAGTATGTGATGGTAACGGTGGATCCGAGACGAGACACTCCTGAGAAGCTAAAAGGTTATGTCCCGCACTTTAATAACGATTTTATTGGCGTTACGGGTGAAATAACTCAGATTTATAATCTGGCCACACAGATGAACGTGCCGTTTACGCCGGTGGTTGATCCTGAAGATGAGTTTTATTTAGTGGATCATGGGGCTAATTTGGCAATAGTTAACCCACAAGGAGATTACTCAGGCTTTATAAGACCGGCTATGAATAATGAATCGATGGTGCTAGCTTTTAAAGGTTTAGTTGAATAAAAAAGGAGGATTATCCTCCTTTTTATAGATTTAGATATATTCAGGTAAGACTTTTTATTGATAGTGTACTGTTAAACAGTTTGTCTCTAGGTATATCTAATCCAACTTGTTGTATCATCTGATAAAGAGCATCCCTCTCTTGATCTGATCGTGCTACGTTCCTTGCAGTTCTTGCCCAAAGTAAAAATCGAATTTTGTTAATTTTATCAATATCTCGAGTGATAAGTGGGATCAAAAGATCAAGGCTGTAGTCTTCTTCGGTGAAGTATTTAACTTGAACACCATATTCAGAACCTAATGTAAGCACTGTTTGGAAGGTTTCTAGAAATGATTTTTGTTGAGAAGGTGTAATTCTATTTGAGTTGTTATATTTGCTGACCGAAATTTTCTGCATTTTTTCGAGATCTCCATCAGCCTCCTTTCTTATAGTATCAATAGTGTCATTAACAGTACGTTCAATAGCTTCTTTTACAATCATACCAGCTAGTAAGTTATTTCCATCAATATAAGTAGAAGCAAATTGGAAAGTGAAATTAGAGTTTTTATTTTTGCTATCACTGCTTGATATTGTTGCGATTGAAAGGTTGCCAGTTTTTTGAAAGTTCTCATAAAA
This sequence comes from uncultured Endozoicomonas sp., assembly GCF_947495845.1. Lineage (GTDB taxonomy): Bacteria > Pseudomonadota > Gammaproteobacteria > Pseudomonadales > Endozoicomonadaceae > Endozoicomonas. The sequence continues at coordinate 85,563 of NZ_CANMAO010000012.1, forward strand.
CTCATTCCATGGAGATGTTCTTTTTCTATCAACGTTGTTCCAAGCTTTTTGCATGTTATTTAACAGCAACCCTAAAAGCTCTGGGCTGTTTTGCTTCATTTTACCTATGATTGACTTTCTGACACCAGAAAACAATATCTCATTATATCTATCTGTTATATATTGAGTTTTACCTTTATTAGTTCTTGGGTATCTTTGTTTTATAACTTTGCCATCTTTATCTTTATCATCAAGCATTCCCATTTCATCTTCGATGATAGACATATTATCTTCAACAGTAGAATTGTTGTAATAAGCAGCATCAACGCCTTTATCTCCAGTTTTTGATTCTTCTTTAAATTCTATTGGAGTATTGGATTTGTTTAATTCTTTACTTCTGCTTAATAGCTGATCAGCAAGGCTAAGATTTGATGTTGCTTTGCTAGAAGGTTTCATTGTTGGTAAACCTGCTGGCGGTGGCGTGGTTAAAAGTGGTGGCGGTGGAGGAACTGAGCCACTGGTAGGCGGAGGTGGAGGTGTAGGCACTCCAGCAGGAAGAGGAGGTGCAGGAGGGATTGAAGAATTTAAAGGTTGTGCTGTTAGAGGATTTTTCTTTGCTTCCTCTTCTGCAGCTTTAGAGGCGATTTTTAACGCAGCGGCTTTTTGCTGTCTTGCTTCTCTTCTTCCAATCGACCTTTTACTCAAGTTGGCAGCAACTGTAACCACTTGATCTTTCGGAACATCTTGAATTTGTGCTTTTGGGTCAGAAGGGGTGATTGCTTTTCCATCACGGGTTCCTGATGCAGGTTTTTTCACCATTGTGTTTGGCGAATTTTTAACTTCAGTATTTACTGTAGCTTTCATCGATTTATCTAATGCTCCTCTACAACCTGGCATGACTAAACTCCATTTAATCGACAATTAAATAATTCTTGATGGTTTTTGGTATTTACACAATTCAACCAAAGTTGAATGGATGATATGGGAAGTATAGATGCAAGGATTTGATTTTAATGAAGCCAGAATAATTCTGGCTTAAATATTATCTGGATCTAATGGTGTTTGATAAGAGAAATAATATAAAACTACTGGTAACCACAGATGGGCCCGCCGGGCTATCTAAGTACCAAGACGCTGATAATCCTCCAGAAACACTGACAATACCGATGATGGCTGATATAAACATCATCTGTTCTGGCGTTTTTGCCAGGCGCTGGGCAGTGGCAGCAGGAATAATCATCAAGGCCGTGATCAGCAATACACCGACAATCTTCATGGCTACTGCAATCACCAGAGCCATCAGCATGGTTAACACCAGCTTTAGCCGTTTGACGTGAACGCCTTCTACCTGTGCTAACTCAGCATGAACGGAAAGCGATAGAAGCGGTTTCCAAAACCAACCTAAAATCAGCAATATCAGGCTGCCACCGCCAAAAATCCAGAGCAGATCTTCAGCATTCACGGCTAATAGATCTCCGAACAGGTAAGACATCATATCCACCCGTACGTTTTCTGAGAAACTGACGGCGACAAGGCCGATAGATAGGGTGCTGTGAGCGAGAATGCCCAAAAGAGTATCTGAGGCAATCCGTTGTTTTTCCTGCAAACCTGCCAGAATGATTGCCAGAAAAAGGGAGCTGATAATAACGGCCAGGTTCATGTTCACATCGAGCATTAGCCCAATGGAGACACCTAACAGTGCAGAATGGGAAAGCGTATCACCGAAGTAAGCCATCTTGCGCCAGACGACAAAGCAACCCAGAGGCGCAGCAAGAATTGCCACCCCATAGCCTGCCAGAAGTGCGTACAGCAGAATGTCAGACATTGTTATTTCCTTTTGGATGGCTATGCCCGCAGCTGGTTATCTGGCCGTTGATGTCATGTTGGTGATCGTGATGGTGTTCGTAGACGGCGAGCTCATCCGGCACGATGCCAAATAAACGTTGATAGGCCGGGTGTTCCCTGACTTGTTGCGGGTGCCCGGAACAGCAAACATGCTGGTTTACGCACACAACTCTGTCGGTTGAGGCCATGACCAGATGCAGGTCATGGGAGACCATGAAGACCGCACAACGTTTCTGCTCTCGAGGTTCTTCGCGAATATCATTAATCAGCTTGTAAAGCTCTCGCTGGCCAGTGATATCAACGCCCTGCACCGGTTCATCTAACACCAGTAGATGAGGCTTATGAAGCAAAGCCCGAGCCAGAAGTACTCTCTGCATCTCACCACCGGATAAGGATTGCATCGGTGAATTAAGAAGGTGCACTACACCTGTTTTAGCCAGCGCATCTTTGATCGCTGTGAGACGGCAACCGGTTAGCCGTAGAAAGCGATCGACGGTTAAGGGCATCATTTGATTGATGTGAAGCTTTTGTGGCATATAGCCAATGCGAAGCCCTTTCTGCAGAGTTCTCTGGCCTGCTGATGGTTCTTGAAGGCCTAGGGCAATGCGAACCAACGTGGTTTTTCCTGCGCCATTGGGGCCTATAAGCGTCACGATTTCTCCAGGGTGTACCCGGAGGCTGACGCCAGTTAGTACGTCCTTACTCTGGTATTTCATCCAGATGTCTTTCAGGTCAATGAGTGGCTGCGTCATTGTTGTGTTCGTTAGCCCTTGATCCGTTTATCGACACTCGGCGCAAAGGCCAGAAAGCTCGATATTGGAGTAATTAATAGAAAAGTGGCACTGCTCAGCATGGGCTGCAAGTGATTGCTTTATATCAGGAATATCCAGCTCGATTGTTGTCTGGCAATTGCTGCAAACCAGAAAGCAGCTGTCATGCGCTTTATCAGGTATATGACAGCCAATATAAGCATTAGATGATGACAGCTTGTGAACCAGCCCTTGCTCTACCAGAAAGCTTAAAGCTCTGTAGACAGTAGGCGGTTGAGCTGGTTTTGAATTGCCTTGCTTCAGATTGGCCATTACCTCATAGGCCCCGATTGGACGATGGCTTTGCCAAACCAGCTCCAGCACCCTTTCCCTAAGGGCTGTTAGTCTGGATCCACGAGCAGTACATACTTTTTGTGCATTTTCCAGCGCTTCTTTTATGCAAAGGTTGTGGTCGTGGGAAGTATCCGTGGGGTGTGCTTTTGTCATAAAGATATGAGGATGTTTAAAATATGAAGTGTTACACAATAACATTGATTATGTAAATTAAAATCACTATCTAATTTAAAAATTAACAGATTGATTTTTTTATGATTTTTGAAACAAAAGGTAGATGAAGTTAGATTTAAATTGAAACGGCAAAGATGATTTTGTTGTTTATAATTTTAGCTAATTATTAACTAATTAATATGAATTTGATTCTTTTATTACATGGAGTTTTAAAATGAATCCTGGCTTCAACATTGATGATTATCTTGGTGCTTCTGATGATCTTCCTAGTGATTCTGATGGTACTATCGGAGGTTCGACTTCTGAGCAAAATGGAAGTACAGAAGCAATCACTCATGAGATTACAAACCCACGCACTATAAAAAGCATATCATTTGATTCTGATAATGGTAGAGACGATGTTCTTGATGTCAGTGCATTATTGTCAGGCTCAAGTGTTGATGAAACTAATGTCGACCAGTATGTCAAAGTTACCCCAATGGGCGCATTTGTGGACACGAGTGGTTCAGGGGAGTTTTCACAATTGAATCAAGTGGCCAGGTTTACTGCCTCCAGTGGGATTAACACAACCATGGCCGTGCAAGTATCTAACACGTCTATCCACAACCTTGCGATAGAGTTCAGCTTCGACAATTCCATTCAGAGTATGTTCTCAGCTTTTGGAGGCGGTGCAAGTGAAGAGCCAGACTATAACTATGTTACGGGTACTTCAGGAGTCGATAATCTTCAGGGAACAGCAGCGGCCGATGCACTTTATGGGCTAGCAGGAGGTGATGTTATTACCGGGGGGGGCTGGCGAGGATCTTTACAATGGCGGCCCAGGCAATGATCGCTATGTGATTACGGATATAGATGACACGAAAGTTATCAATTTTGTTTCTTCCTCAGAGCAGAAAGACGTTGTTGATCTCAGCCAAATCCTACCTGTTGGTGCTAACGGCGCAAATATAGCGAATTACATTAGTGTTTCTATAAGCGGAGTCACGCTCGATACATTAGGGGTGGGAAACTTCTTTGGCCAAGATCCGTTGATGCGCTTTGCTCCAGGCAGTGTGTTGGATGAGGACATATCTATACAGATTGGTGCGGATAATGTCATTGATATGGGCTTTGATTTTGATATTGGGCTTGATCTTAGTTTCTTTGATGATCCTTCCTTTAATGACTTTGACATCTCAATGCTGGGCTCACTTTCTTTTCGTGCTGGGAGTGAACCCGGAGAAGGTGCTTTTTTGCAAAGCTCATTTGGTGAGAAAATTAAGTTTGACCTGTCTGACTACGATTATTCAACCATGTTTGGCGGAGATGGTGATGAGTTTTTTGATGGATCGACAGTGACCGATCCATTTGAAGAGTTAGAGCTCTTTGGTCGTTACGGAAATGATACGCTTCAGGCAAATGACAATGACTCATACCTTGATGGTGGCTTTGGTAATGATTTATTGGTTGGTGGATTAGGCCGTGATTTATTTATTGGTGGGGACGGATTGGATGAATTTCGTTTCATTATGGATGAAGCAGGATTCTCATTTGAAAATGTAGATATGTTGTATGATTTTTCTAGCCAGGAAGGAAATAGGGATGTTATTGACCTGTCATCAATACTGAGCGGAACCAGCGCGGATGAAAGTAATATAAACGACTTTGCTTCAACAGAAAACGAAGACGATGCGCTTGACCTTAGCTCTCTGTTGCCAGACTCCGTTGATCAGGCTCAGCTGGACCAGTATGTTCGAGTAACCGATCAGGCTGTGTATGTAAATGACAGTGGCGATGGTCAGTTTGATAGTGATGATATAACAGCAACGTTTGGTGCAGCATCGGATTTGGACGACTCTGTCCGTTTGGTTGTAGGAGCGACAGAGATTGAGGCTGAGAAATCCTATTTGGCGGAAACCACGAATAATCGTTTGATTCTGAATGGGGCCAATCAATATGAATTTCATAAGCGTGATTTTGAGTTTGCCTCTTTTGATAACTCGGTAGAATTCAAAGCGGTCTATATCAAATCACTGCCAGCAACGGGAACTTTGGAGTATCTGGGAGAGGCCGTCACTGTCGATCAGAGAATCAGTTCAGAACTGATTGATCAGCTGGTTTACACCGCAGATGAAACAGATGGAGATACCGATGGCAGTTTTGCATTTACGGTCTCTGATGGGACTGCTGAAAGTCAGCAGGCCAGTTTTTCATTAGATTTACGGGAATCAGGCGCTTCAGAAACGGAGGGTACTGAAAACGCAGAGGTTATTCAGGGTGCTGAAGGTGCTGATAGCATCAGCGCTGGTGCCGGCGACGATACGATCTATGGTGGTGGGGACGATATTCTCGTCGGTGAAGGTGGTCGAGACACCTTTGTGTGGCGGTATGATGATATCGGCTCTTCAATAGATACTGCGGAAGATGTTGTTGAAGGCTTTCAGACCGGAGCAGATGGCGACGTTCTTGACCTGGCAGACCTTCTCCAAGAGGAAACGGGGGCGGTGGATGAGCTACTGACCCTGAATTTCCAGAATGGCGATACGGTTATTGATGTAAACCTATCTGCTGTTGATGGTGTCAGGCAATCGATCACGTTGCGTGATGTTGATCTTTCTGGTTACGGCGGAGGGAGTAGTGATATTGAGATTCTCAACAACTTGATAAATGATGGAAATCTCAATGTAGACTCACCTTGATTATTTGAGGGCATGCTGATTGCTTCTCAGGATCAACATGTTCTTGAACTCGTCAGGGTCCAGAAACGCTCGAATCAAACTTTCTTGATGTTCGTCATCCATCTGACTCTCAGGGTGGATGAAAGTAATTAATCGTGAAACCCAAAATCGAAATGCGGCCAACCTGAGCATGACTGGCCAGGCTGTTTTTTCTTCGTGAGTCAGAGGTCGAATCTTAGTATAGGCTTCGATTAGCGAATTTTGCTTTTGGCTGTTCAGCTCTAAACCTTCTTCAAGACACCAGTCGTTTACAGTCACCGCAAGGTCGTAAATCAACCAGTCAGAGCATGCTTGATAAAAGTCGATAACAGCAGAAATTTTCCCACCATCAAATAGCACGTTGTTATGGAACAAGTCGCCATGAATCAGGCCTGTTGGGAGGTCACTGAATGTCTGTAAGGATGTAGAGATGTTATTCCATTGTTGTGCCATGAACAGAGAATCATCTTGGCTCAGTAGAGGAGCCAGTCGTTCTTTCTGAACGTTAAGCCATGCAATACCACGGTGATTTTCCTGATGCAGTGTTGAGTTCATTCCAGCCAGGTGAATTCTACCCAGCATTTCGCCTATTTGTTCACATTGATCCAGAGAGAGGTTTTTGTGATCAGGGTGCTCTCCTGGAAAACATTGCACGATCAGTGTCGGTTTATCTTTCACAGATTGAAGCGCGTGACCTTTTTTATCTCGTACCGGGTTGGGTACAGGCAGACCGTGTGTTTTCAGTTCGTCGGTATAATCAATAAAAAAGGGCAATGCACTGGCGGGCTGATATTCAAACAGGGTTAAAACATAGCGCTGAGGAACACCATTCTTTTCAACATCGAGAAAGTAGTTCGTGTTCTCAACACCACTTTCAATGCCTTTAAATGAAATGAGATGACCAAGGTCATAACCGGACAGTATCTGTTCGATCTCAGCGTGTGTTATGTGGGTATAGACAGACATGCAGTCCCTGTTTGAATCATTGTTGTTGGGTTTAACAATAGGAGGCTGACCGATAATAGATTGCCCTACTGCGGTGGTAGTAAGTTGGTCTAAAAATTCTGCTTTGTTCAGCAAATAGCACCACTATTCACTTCACAAAACAGAGTTTTTATCCTCAACTTTCTACCATCCTCGCTACGGGCGCTATTATAGGTCAGCCTCCTAGCGCCATTCTAAAATAGTCCACGAGGGAACCAGCATTGTTCTTTTTGTTGGGTCGATCGGATTACCTTCGTCATCTGCAGCAATCAGGTAATAGGGTTTTCCAACCTTCGGAATAATGTGGATGGCATACAGTTGGCCACCAACCCGGTATTCTTTATATGTTCTGTGATCACCTGCTCGTATCACAACGGTTGTATCGTCACGTTTTTCAAGCTCTGCCGGGCGCAGGTGTTTTGGAATCTGTTGAATAGCATCATCAACGAGTACAGTTTTCCCAGATTTGGGTGACGTACTCTGTGATATGTCTGGCAGTCCCGTATTGTCAGGATTCTTTGCTGCGCAACCCATAAGAAGGAATAACGGCAAAAATATCAGACCCAGCTGGGTTCTTCTGATTAAAGGGAACATCATTCGCCTCTTTGCAATTACCCAAACATGCTGAGCACATAGAGGCACTCATGTCTGAATAAAACGCTGCACTACAACCACGGCGACACAGCTTTGCTATGCTACCACCTCGGCATTGCCCAACAGATTCCGGTTGCTGGGTACTTAATTGCCATGGAAACCATTACACTCTTAAGCTTTAAAAATCAGTATTACACATATTCTTTGAGCCATTGCTCAGATCGCATTCTATACCCAGTTACCCAGAATCGTAAGTGAGTCAACCATCTAATGTCAGAGACAATGCCAGAAAAAGCCACCACACCACCACTCATTCTTGTCGATGGCTCATCTTACCTGTACCGCGCCTTTCATGCTTCAGAGCGGGCAAATCTGAGAACCAAAGATGGTCGACCCACCGGAGCGATCCGAGTGATGACCAACATGCTGCGCAGTTTGATGCGCCAGTATCAGGATAGTCATGTTGCAGTCATTTTTGATGCCAAAGGTAAAAACTTTCGCCATGAAATGTACAGCGAGTATAAGGCAACCCGTAAACCCATGCCCGACGACTTGCGTTCGCAGATTGAACCCATTCACCAGATTGTTCGCAGTCTTGGCTTACCGCTGCTAATGATAGACGGTGTTGAGGCGGACGATGTGATTGGCACTCTGGCTCGACAGGCCACTGAAAACAAAGTCGACACGATTATTTCCACCGGCGATAAAGATATTGCCCAGCTGGTCACCGAGCATGTCTCTCTGATTGATACCATGAACGATGTGTTTACTGATGAACGTGGCGTCGAAAGTAAATTTGGTATTCCGGCTCACCTGATAATTGATTACCTGGCGCTGATGGGGGATAGCAGCGACAACATTCCGGGCATGCCCGGTGTTGGTCAGAAAACCGCTATTGCGTTATTGAATGGCATTGGCAGCATTGATGAAATCGCCGAACGGCTGGACGACGTGGCTGCTTTAGGCTTCCGCGGTAGCAAAAACTTTGCTGAAAAGTTTATTGAGCACAAAGATATTGTGCTGCTGTCCCGTGAACTTGCCACCATCAAAACCGACGTTGAGCTGCCACTGTCTATTGATGATCTGATAATGGCGCCTATGGATAAAGAGGCATTGTTGTCTTTATTCCAGGAGTATGAATTCAAAACATTGGTCGCCGATCTCGAAAAAGACAGTTCAGAGACGAAGGCAGCTGAAAAAGAGCCAGCACCTACCGGCGAATACCACATCATTACCGACAAAACAGAGTTTCAGACGTGGCTCAAAAAGTTGGAAGCGGCTGAGCTGATCGCCTTTGATACAGAAACCACCAGTTTGGATTACATGGTTGCCGAACTGGTTGGCGTATCTTTTGCGGTAGAACCTGGAAAGGCTGCTTATGTTCCGGTCGCCCATGATTATCTGGGTGTGCCTGAACAGTTGGATCGAGACTGGGTGCTTGAGCAACTGAAGCCCTTGCTTGAGAGCGCAGGCAAGCAGAAAGTCGGTCAGAATCTCAAGTACGATGAAAGCGTGCTTGCCCGTTATGGTATCCAAATGAAAGGCATTGCCTTTGATACCATGCTGGAATCCTATGTGCTGAACTCCGTCGGCACTCGTCACAATATGGATGCCTTGGCTGACTACTATCTCGATTATAAAACCATCAAGTATGAAGATATTGCTGGTAAAGGTGCTAAACAACTGACGTTTAATCAGATTGAGCTGGAAAAAGCAGCTCCGTACGCTGCTGAAGATGCGGATATTACCTTGCGACTTCATCAAGCGATTTGGGAGCAACTGAAAACCGAGCCTTCTCTGGAAACGGTTTTCAAGACCATAGAAATGCCATTGGTGGATATTCTTTCCCGCATTGAGCGCCAAGGTGCGCTGGTGGATGCTTCTTTATTAAACCAGCAGAGTCTTGAGATTGGACAACGTTTAAAAGAGCTGGAAAAAGCAGCCCACGATGAGGCGGGTCAGGAGTTTAATCTTTCTTCACCTAAGCAGCTTCAGGAATTGCTGTTCGAAAAACTGCAGCTGCCGGTTATTAAGAAAACACCGAAAGGCCAGCCATCGACCGCTGAAGAGGTGCTTCAGGAACTGGCTCTGGATTACCCGCTGCCAAAACTGATCTTGGAACACCGTGGCTTGAGCAAGTTGAAGTCCACTTACACGGATAAGCTGCCAAAAATGATTAATGCAGGCAGTGGTCGTATTCATACATCCTATCATCAGGCAGTAACCGCCACTGGTCGTTTATCTTCTTCAGACCCGAATTTGCAGAACATTCCAATTCGTACCCCTGAAGGTCGTAGAGTACGTCAGGCATTTATTGCTCCGGAAGGTTATAAATTGGTGGCTGCTGACTATTCTCAAATTGAACTGAGAATCATGGCGCATTTATCGGGTGACAAAGGCTTACTGGATGCTTTCTCACAGGGGCTGGATATTCATAAGGCAACTGCCGCAGAAGTGTTTGGTGTTGCTCTGGATGATGTCACTACGGATCAGCGACGAAGCGCTAAGGCCATTAACTTTGGTTTGATCTATGGGATGTCTTCTTTCGGTTTGGCCAAACAATTAGGCGTCTCCAGAAAATCTGCTCAGGAATACATTGATCTGTATTTCGAGCGATACCCTGGTGTTCTGCGCTATATGGAAGAGACCAAAACATTTGCCCGGGAAAACGGTTATGTAGAAACCATCTTTGGTCGTCGTTTATATCTGCCTGAAATTAATGCACGAAATGGTATGCGCAGACAGGGCGCTGAAAGAACCGCAATTAACGCACCCATGCAGGGTACGGCGGCAGATATTATCAAGCGCGCGATGATTTGTGTTGACCAGTGGCTGGCATCTTCCGGGCTGGATGCCAGGGTAATCATGCAAGTGCACGATGAACTGGTGTTGGAAGTGGAAGAAGAGCAATTGAACACTGTTGTTGAGGGAATCAAGGCACAAATGGCCAGTGCGGCAGAGTTAAGTGTCCCGTTGCTGGTAGAGGTCGGGGTCGGTGATAACTGGGATGAGGCGCACTGATTTACAGTGTGCTTAACCTGTTTTGAAAATAGTTTTGTAAAGAATTATTAAAGACGGGAACTTTTGTGCCGAACCCTATGTCATATATAGTGAGTCTCTTACGAGTTGCTCCTTGTGTGTTAGTGTTGGTAGTTGTTGTTGAAGGTAATATGTAATCCCCTGCATTTACCTTTTAAAGCCAGTATCTTTTGATACTGGCTTTTTTCTTTTTTGCTCTAAAGCACTTTTATTCCCTGCTCTGGAACTAGCTATACTCTCTCTTCTTCCAGTTTCACACCTGAACGAATCTCATGACAGATGTTAACTTAAAATGCTATGTGCGTAGCTTACAGTTGGGTGATTACACGGCTTACTATCTATCCAGTCATGATCGTTGCACTGCATTTCAACGTAGTGTCAAAGAGTCTGAAGGCTTTTTTGGTACTTATCATGGTGGAAAGCTTCTTGAGGAATGTTCACGCTCTCTGAGTGGAGAAAGATGTGTGTCCATTCCGCCGTTTGACCCTGAGAATTACGTGGGAGAAAAAGCACGGAAGATACCCGGAGCCAATAGTTATTCAGGGCCGTGTCAGCCCCCAGAGCTTGTTTTGAAAATAGAGAAGGAGCTTAATGATAGTCTGGAAGCACTGAAATCCTGTGCAGCAGAAGCTTTAGACGTTCGCAAGAGAGAGGAACGCGATCCTATGTTGAATAATCTCAATATAGATTCCGTACCGAAGGTAAAGAAAACACCCCCTGTGAAACCTCCACGCACGAAACTAAATCTGAATCGTTAGTGACATAAGAAAAAACTTAAAGGTTCTTAACAAAGCGTTGATGTTTTTTTTCAGCAGGAAAAAGATGATTGATGAATAGAGCCTAATCCCCTGAAACTACTGAAGTTATGAGGTATTAAGCATAATCCGCACATCCCGTTGAATTTGCAAGTGTTCAATAACTCTGGTATAAAGCCCGATCTTTGTATAAGGGTAGCTGCTGACGAGTCATAGAAGGTCTCTTGACTCTGTAATCATGGGCAGTACTGCCCGAAGCAGACACTGGAATTCAGTTAAGTTTTCCGGCCTCATGGCTGGTGATTTTAGATTAAGAGACGGTTTGAGAGGCCATCCACATGTCTAAGGTATGTCAGGTTACCGGCAAGCGTCCGGTTACCGGGAATAATGTTTCCCACGCTCAAAACAAAACACGTCGTCGCTTTGTGCCTAACCTGCACAGCAAGCGCTTCTGGGTTGCAAGTGAAAAGCGCTTCGTGCGTATGCGTGTTTCTGCAAAAGGTATGCGCATTATCGACAAGAAGGGCATCGATGCTGTTCTGGCTGAGCTGCGCGCTAGCGGCCAAAAAATTTAAGTTAGCAGGAGCATAAGCCATGGCTAAAGGTACTCGCGAGAAGATCAAACTTGTTTCCAGTGCTGGCACTGGTCACTATTACACCACCACTAAGAACAAGCGTAATACGCCTGACAAGTTGGTGTTCAGGAAATATGATCCAGTTGTGCGTAAGCACGTTGAGTACAAAGAATACAAGATCAAGTAAGTCTTGTTTTCTGTGCTCTGGCCCGCATCCATTTCGTTGATGCGGGCCGACACTTTTCTATGCATTGTTTCTATGTATTATTGCTCACCTCTGTTTCACTCCCTCCTGAACTGACTACGTTTTAAGCGAAATAATTCTTTATATTCACCTATCTACTGTGCGTTCTTACGGCTGTCCCATTCTCGTTGCACTGGTATAATGCGCGCCATTCCATAAGCGTAACTGTAGGTCAGAATGAAACCGGAACTCCTTTCGCCAGCGGGCACCCTGAAAAACATGCACTTCGCTTTTGCCTATGGTGCAGACGCTGTCTATGCTGGCCAGCCTCGCTATAGTCTGAGAGTCCGCAATAACGACTTCAAACTGGAAAATCTGCAGCGTGGTATAGATCAGGCGCACGCCCTTGGAAAGAAGCTCTATCTTGCCAGCAACATTGCTCCCCATAACACCAAGATAAAAACCTTCCTGCGTGATATGGAACCGGTTATTGCCATGGGGCCGGACGCACTGATTATGTCTGATCCTGGCTTGATCATGATGGTTCGAGAAACCTGGCCGGACATGCCGGTTCATCTGTCGGTTCAAGCCAATGCGGTGAACTTTGCCACGGTGAAATTCTGGGCCAAGCAAGGCGTTGAGCGGATTATTTTATCCCGAGAACTTTCTCTGGATGAAATACAGGAAATCCGTGAAGAGTGTCCGGAGACGGAAATCGAAGTATTTGTCCATGGCTCGCTGTGCATTGCTTATTCTGGTCGCTGCCTGCTGTCTGGTTACATCAACAAGCGGGATCCAAACCAGGGAACCTGCACCAATGCTTGTCGCTGGCAGTATCAGGCGCACGAAGCCAAAGAGACGGACAGTGGCGATATCATTCCCGTAGCTCAACCGGAGATCGTTCAACCGGAGATCGTTCAGCCAACACTGGGTGAAGGTGACACCAGTGGCGACATATTCCTGTTGCAGGAAAAAGGTCGTCCAGATCAATACATGCCCGCTTTTGAAGATGAGCACGGCACTTATATTATGAATTCGAAAGATCTGCGAGCAGTGCAACACGTACGACGGTTAACAGAGATGGGTATCCACTCTCTCAAAATCGAAGGCCGCACTAAATCTTTCTACTATGTTGCCCGTACTGCTCAGGTTTATCGCAAAGCCATTGATGATGCCGTTAACGGTGTGCCGTTTGATATGGGCATGATGGATAATCTGGAAGCTTTGGCAAATCGTGGTTACACCGAGGGCTTTTACCGTCGTCATGTTCATGATGAATACCAGAACTACGAGACCGGTAATTCCCGTGGAAGCAAACAGCAGTTTGTGGGTGAAGTGGTTGAGTCGGATGATCAAACTCTGACCATTGACGTAAAGAACCGTTTCGAGACTGGTGATGTAGTAGAACTGATGACACCGGCCGGAAATATCGCTTTCAACCTTGAGCATATCGAAAATCGACGGGGTGAAAGCGTTGATGTTGCCCCTGGTTCCGGACATGTAGTGAAAATTCCAAAACCCGAAGGGGCTCAGTTAGGAGAGCATTGTCTTCTGGTTAGACACCTTCCTTAAATTGAAAATAATCTGAATTTGAGCGCTCTGTTGACAAACACCGGTTTCAAGATCAGAGCTGAATAGGTCGATAAGGTCTTTTATGGATCTTGCGACCTTTACCAACATATTCTCAGGCTCAGCTACCAAGCCGATGAACCAGCATCGGAAGCTGGTTTTGGATGCTTTATTTTTGCTGAGCCAACGATTTCGTAATCAAAGCATTGACCAAAGCCAATGGCACCAGAAACCGCAGTGGATTGCAGACTTCCCCGTAGCGCTTGAAAAATACGAGCAGGAAATTCTATCTCGATTAAATCAGCCAACTCTGACAGCACAACCCAAAGGGCTGCTCTTGTCGTTGTTGCAAACACAGAATAATCTGGCTCATTTAATTTGCCGTCTGGCGGAAAGGCTGACTTATCGACCAATCGAGCTGACCGAGTCACTGGAAGGCTCAATGGATGAACTGAGTCATTACCTTTATGAAACCATGCACTGCCTGAGGTTAAGAATAACCAAACAAGATCAAGTGGACTTGGCAGGTTTTAAGAAACAGCATATTCAGGCCATGGATGATATTCACCACGAAATAGGTGGTCGTCTGGATGCTCTGAAAGTTCTGATTTCACAAGTTAAAAGTGATGTTTTTCAAAGCGAAGGAAAGCTTGACCCTCTTGATTCCGCATTATTGTTGTTATCCTTGGAAGACTTGGATGATCTGACTTTTTGGGTGCGCTCTCTGATCATCCATATACAGCAATTGTAAACAACCCTACCAGTTACTCGACGATGCACTCTGCACGTTTCTTTTGATATTTTTCCAGATACTCTTGAAACTCTTTTGGTAGACGACCAGTAGAAGATCCTTCCCAGGATACAGTATCGCCTTTGGCGTTTTCGTATTGAAAGATGTATTTCTTAGATGTACGACGACGTTTACTGGAAATGGTTGTATCTGAAAGAACATCCAAATCGGAAAGCGTCAGCCCCAAGTCGGACATTTTTTTCTGAATAGCAGTGATGTCATCTTTTTTTCTTTGTCGCTCCAAATCCTCCTGTTCACGGGATTGTAGCTTTTCTGTGTACACCTCATTTAAACGAGCCAGAATCTTTTCAAGATCCTGAACGCTGGCTTCTTTAAACAGTGAACGAATTCGAGTCTTACTACTAAGTCGGTGATGTAACTCATCAAGTAACTTCACATTGAATCCTCAGTTGAAGAATGTGGGTGTGTTAAATCGGGGTTATCAGCTTTAAGCCGACGTTCCCCTGAAATCGTTTTGATAGCACTAAAAATAATCCATTTTGTTTAATTGGCAAGGATTGAGAGCCGATAACAACGGTTATAGCCGGCGCTCTGAGTATTTCAGCCGTTCTTCATTACACGTTTTTTCAGGCCATTTTCAGAATAATTTCAGAATAAATAGTTGAATAACGATATGCTTGGACGTTTATTTTTACCAACAGTTCTTCTCCTTCTGGCTTATGGTTTCTGGGTTAGTCCTGAGTTTCAGATAATCTCTGCTGGCATTGTGATTTTCCTGTTGGGAATGGTGTATCTGGAGCGCGGGTTTAAGGTGTTCACTGGTGGTTTTCTGGAATCATTACTGAAGAAAACCACCAACCGGCTGTGGAAAAGCCTGACATTTGGTATTACAACGACAGCCGTTCTGCAATCCAGTTCTTTAGTATCAGTCATTATTATTTCCTTTTTGAGTGCAGGCTTAATTGGTCTTGGCGCTGGTGTTGGCATTGTTTTTGGGGCGAACCTTGGCAGCACGGCAGGTGCCTGGCTAGTTGCTGTTTATGGGCTGAAACTGAACTTACTGACCTATGCCATGCCGATGCTGGTATTTGGTTTAATTCTCAGATCTCAAAAAGAGAAAAACCTCCATGGCATCGGCTTTGTGGCTCTGGGCATTGGGTTGCTGTTTTTTGGTATCCATTATATGAAGCTAGGGTTTGAAGCTTTTCAGGATGTGATGGATTTCAGTAACTATGCCCTGGAAGGATTTCAGGGGGTGATGGTTTATACCTTATTTGGGTTATTGGCCACGGTGATTATGCAGTCCACTAATGCAACGATGGTACTAACTTTTTCAGCATTAGCCGTAGGACAGTTGACCTACGATAATGCGTTAGCTCTGGCGATAGGCTCAAATATAGGTACAACAATTACTGCCGTTCTGGGCGCTATGGGTGCAAATGCCTCAGGCAAAAGGCTTGCTGTAGCGCATATTGTGTTTAATGTGATTACTGCGGTATTGGCGATAGCTTTGCTCTCACAATTGAAGACGGCGGTTGATGTCATCGCAGAGCTTGTCCAGATTGATGGTGATAACTACACCCTTAAACTCGCCTTGTTCCATAGCCTGTTTAATGTTGTGGGTATTTGCGTTCAGCTGCCTTTTATTAACATCCTGGTTCGTTGGTTGGAGACCTTATTTGTCGATCCGGCAGGGCAAGGCCATTTAAATCTGGCGAATACTGATAGCTCTAAAATCAATCGCGCCCGTTATTTAACACCCGCAACATTGAGTTACCCCGATACAGCGTTACGGGCTATGACCCGGGAATGTGCGCATCTTTATCGCAATACCTTTGAGCTAATCTGCTACGGAATCTATTTGACCGGCGACCGATTAAGGGCAACAGATAACCTGGAAGAAATGGTTGATAACTGGGTCAAAGAAGAGCAGCCGTGGACGATTAAAGAACTATACATACGGCATATTAAAGGTATTTATGCGGACATCATCCGCTATTCCGGAGAGATCGAAGGGAATATGCCGAGGCAACAGGTTCAGGAGTTATTTGCGCTAAAAGTTGCCTGTCGAGATTTCGTTCAGGCGATTAAGCATGTAAAGCATATCTACAAAAATATGGGGCAGTATCTGCATTCCGATAATGAGCAGATTCGTCATCAATACAACCAGTTACGCCTATGTCTTGCGTCTGTATTGAAATTAGTGGATTTACTGGGGGTTCGCCGTAACTATGATCACATCCGTCAGCATGCCGAGCAGTTGAAGCGTGAACTCAGGGAGCAGGATGAGCAAATGCATACGACGTTGAATGAATTGATCCGCTCCAGCCAGGTGGATTCGTTCATGGCCAGCTCTCTGCTTAATGACAGCGCCCACGTCCATGACGCCTGCACCAACCTGATTGATGGTGCAGTGATCATGCTGACTCGGGATCGTGAAGAATACCGGGAAATTGACCTGAACTTTGACTCCCGCTTTGGGGGAGAAAAAACCGGAACAGAAAGAAGCGGCCCGGAAAATACCGCTTTATGAAACCGTGAGTTTCCAACCCGCTCTGTAAAGGTAGTTTCGTTCGGATTCAAAGTTAGCAACGGTCAATGGGTGTTGTTCAATCCAGTCATCTGGAAAAAAGAGAGAAACGGTAGAGTCTGAGGCCTGAATAGAATACTCCGGTAGCGTATCGTCTCTTCCCAAACTCATGACATTGGCAATTCGCAGCAGAATCAACAAACGCATAAGTTTTTTCGCAGTTTCTTTTGGCCAGTTAGACATCAGCGACTTGGGGATAGAGCGTCTATGGCCGCAAACCAGTATGGCCAGTTGGCACTGCTCTTCTTTGTTAAAGCCCATTAGATCTGAGTGATCAATCAGGTATGCGCCGTGGCGATGGTATTGGGTGTGTGAAATATCCAGACCGATCTGACAAACCTTGGATGCCCAAATCAGTAACTCAAGATCGTCGTCGTTTAATCCCCAGTGATCAGCAACCATAGCAAAGCAAGTTTGTGCGTGCGCTTTGACTCTGGAAGCGTGCTGCGTATTGACATGATAGCGATTCATCAACGCTTTGATGGTTCGCTGTCGTACATCTTCGTGATGATCCCGGCCAAGCATATCGTGCAATACGCCTTCCCGGAGGGCGCCTTCTGAATAGCGCATACGCTCAATATTAAGCGCGTCGAACCCTGCCATGAGAATAGCCAATCCCGCTGGAAAAATTGCCTGACGATCGGGTTTCAGTCCGGGAAAGCGAACCCGTTTGAGGTGACTGAATTTCAGTACCTGCTTCTTCAGCTTCTCAAGGCTTTCACGGGTAATGACTTCGCTCTCACCCATGGCTTGCAAAATGCTGCTCACCGCACGAACTGAGCCGGAAGAGCCAATGGCGTCCACCCAGCCCATTTTGGAATACGCCTGCTCGATATTCAGGAGCTCCAGTCGGGCAGCATAGTATGCGGACTGAAAACGCTGAGAGTTGATCTCGCCTGAGCCGAAGAAGCGATCTGTAAAGACAACACAACCCATGTGCAGGCTTTCTAACAGCTTTGGTTCAAAACGCTCACCGATGATGAACTCTGTGCTGCCACCGCCTATATCCATGACCAGACGACGTTCGTTATCGTCCGCCTGGGTATGTGCAACACCCAGATAAATCAGCCGGGCTTCTTCTCTGCCGGCAATAATTTCAACAGGGTAGCCAAGAATTTCCTGGGCTTTCTGTACAAAAATATCGCTGTTGCTGGCCTTTCTTAGTGCATTGGTGCCAACAACGCGAATGGCTTGAAAAGTAAAGCCTGTGAGGTACTGGGCAAACTGCTCAAGGCACTTGAAGCCACGCTCCATTGCCTCAGAGGAAATTTCATTTTTGGCGTTAAGCCCCGCTGCCAGCTGCACTTTTTCTCCCAGTCTTTCAACGGGACGGATTTCGCCCTGATCAACCCGGGCAACGATAAGGTGGAAGCTGTTAGAACCCAGATCGATGGCTGCTACCAGAGGCGTTGAGCCTTGTTGTTCATGCTCTTGTTGCATCATGATACTTCTTGTCTCTGGTTAGGTTGTCTCTGGTTAAGTGCTCCGTAGCCGGTGGCTTCGAACGGTACAGAGTGGGTTGTGTCGACGTCATGGGAGCTGCATCTTTATCTGTAGCTGAGTAAAGCTAACGCCTTCATTTCATGAGAATTGTTGCCAATATTATCGGCCGGCAGTTGGGAATTAAAGACCACATTTCAAACTCATGTCAGTAAGGGCGTAATTCAGGCAAAAAAGAGGGGATTTTAAGCCTGTGTGGCTTAGCCCGAACATTTCATAAACATGCTCCCGCTCTCACTTGTCCTTTGCCGCACTAAGGGAGTTTTACTCAGTCGACCGTACTCCCCGGTACGGCGCTCCATCGCAAAATCCCTTAGTACGACAAATGCCAGCGCGAGATTCGGGGCGGTTTATGAAATATCCGGGTTAGGATTTTCTGCCGGTCTCAAAGCGGTTTTGTGTAGCGCTATTGAAAAAAACACACAAAACCCCATCATTAAGGCATAATATATCAGTCTTGGGGTGGCTATACCCAGCCTCAGGCTGGCATGCTTGCCAGTCTTCGCTTCATAGCTGGTTGACTATATTTTAAACACTATTAAGTACTTACAAGTACAATGGTTAGGAGATCCATTCCATGAGCGAAATTGTCAAAGTGACAGATGACTCCTTCGATGAAGTAGTTCTGAAGGCGGAAGGTCCGGTGCTGGTTGACTATTGGGCTGAGTGGTGTGGACCTTGCAAAATGATTGCACCGGTTCTGGATGAAATCGCTCAGGACTTCGATGGTAAACTGACCATCTGCAAACTGAATATCGATGAGAATGAGCTGACGCCACCGAAATACGGTGTTCGTGGTATTCCAACCTTGATGCTTTTCAAAGGCGGAAATGTTGAAGCCACTAAAGTGGGCGCGCTGTCCAAGTCTCAGCTGACTGCATTCCTCGACAGCAACCTCTGATTGCTGGCACTTGTGAGGCTACGGTCAAACCCATAGCCTCTTTTAATTGGTTTCAAATTGAACGTTTATTCTAAGTTTTTTAAATCAATTCAGTTGACGAATTCTTAATTCTTGATTATTTTGCAGAAAAGGATATAGACTGTTACTGTTATATTTAAAGAGCAAAGGGCTGTCAGGGATTAACTGACCAATCAGGAATCTGGCCCAGACAGGGCAGCCGTTATAAACACTCGCAGGGTCTTAATTTTAGCTGTCCCTTATCATAATAAGTCATACACTTTCTGACCTTCCTGCAAACAACGGCCAATTTCCATTCAATTTAACATTCGCAAAACTACTGGTTATGCATCTTACCGAACTGAAGAAAAAGTCTGTTCCTGAACTTCTGGCTATAGCGAATGAAATGGGTCTCGAAAACCTTGCCCGTTCCAGGAAGCAGGACGTAATTTTTACGATACTTAAACGCCATGCTCGCAGTGGTGAAGATATCTATGGCGATGGCGTTCTGGAAATTCTCCAGGATGGCTTTGGCTTCCTGCGCTCTGCGGATAGTTCCTATCTTGCTGGCCCAGACGATATTTACGTATCTCCCAGCCAAATTCGCCGATTCAATCTGCGAACAGGCGATACCATTTCAGGAAAAATTCGTCCGCCAAAAGAAGGTGAGCGTTATTTTGCCCTGTTGAAAGTTAATGAAATTAACTTTGACCAGCCTGAAAATGCCCGTAATAAAATCCTTTTTGAAAACCTTACGCCTCTGTTTCCACAAGATCGAATGATGATGGAAATGGGCAACGGTGCCACTGAAGATTTGACTGCCCGTATCATTGACCTTGTTGCACCTATTGGTAAAGGTCAGCGTGGCCTCATCGTTTCGCCGCCAAAAGCCGGTAAAACGTTAATGCTACAGAACATT
This sequence comes from uncultured Endozoicomonas sp., assembly GCF_947495845.1. GTDB lineage: Bacteria > Pseudomonadota > Gammaproteobacteria > Pseudomonadales > Endozoicomonadaceae > Endozoicomonas. The sequence goes on from NZ_CANMAO010000012.1 coordinate 105,718, forward strand.
GCAGCTAATATTGCCCGCAATAACCCAGAGTGCCACCTCATCGTTCTACTGATTGATGAACGCCCTGAGGAAGTGACAGAAATGTCCCGCTCCGTCCGTGGCGAAGTGGTGGCTTCTACCTTCGATGAGCCTCCATCACGTCACGTTCAGGTGGCAGAGATGGTGCTGGAGAAAGCCAAGCGATTGGTTGAGCACAAAAAAGACGTGGTTATCCTGCTGGATTCCATCACCCGTCTGGCTCGTGCTTACAACACCGTTATCCCATCTTCTGGCAAGGTTCTTACCGGTGGTGTGGATGCTCATGCGCTGGAACGTCCAAAGCGTTTCTTCGGTGCCGCACGTAACATTGAAGAAGGCGGCAGCCTGACCATTCTGGCTACTGCTCTGGTGGATACCGGCTCCAAAATGGACGAAGTTATCTTCGAAGAGTTCAAGGGTACCGGTAACATGGAACTGCACCTTGATCGTCGTGCTTCTGAGAAGCGTGTGTTCCCGGCCATCGGTATCAACAAGTCTGGTACTCGCCGTGAAGATCTGCTGACTTCAGAAGAAGAGCTGCAGCGTATGTGGATTCTTCGCAAAATTCTGCACCCAATGGATGAAATTCAAGCGATTGAATTCTTGTTGGATCGCATGAAGCATACGAAGACCAACGAAGAGTTCTTCCAGTCCATGAAGCGGAAGTAATTTCTGCCACTGCTCTAGGAGGCTGACCGAGAATAGGTTGCCCTACGCGGCAACTGCTCCTGCATTGCTCTAGCTCCTGCATCCATGCAGTCGTGCGGCGGCAGTAAATTGGTCTAAAAACTCTGTTTTGTTCAGCAAATAGCACCGCTATTCACTTCACAAATCAGAGTTTCTATCCTCAATTTTCTACCGTCCTCGCTACGGGCGCTATTCCCGGTCAGCCTCCTAAATTGCTGCGAACCACATTCTGGCAATCTTGAGTGGTAATTCCCTCCAAATTCCCTTTCAATGCCTCTCACTATTTTTCGTAAAGCCGTCCTGATAATAAAGAAGAAGTCACTATGAAATATAAGGATCTCCGGGATTTCATAAAGCAGCTGGAAAAGCAGGGTGAGCTCAAACGAATCACTCGGGAAGTGGATCCGGTTCTGGAAATGACAGAAATCTGCGATCGAACCCTGAAAAAAGGCGGCCCTGCTCTGCTGTTTGAAAACCCGAAAGGCTTTGACATGCCTGTGCTGGGCAACCTGTTTGGCACCCAGAAACGGGTAGCCATGGGCATGGGGCAAACCGATATCAGCGCCCTGCGCGAAGTCGGTGAGTTACTGGCTTACCTGAAAGAACCTGAGCCACCTAAAGGCTTTAGAGACGCCATGGAAAAGCTCCCCATCTTCAAGCAGGTGTTGAATATGGGACCAAAAGTTGTGAAATCCGCACCCTGTCAGGAAGTGATTTTGCAGGGCGATGAGGTGGATCTGACCAAGATTCCTATCCAAACATGTTGGCCGGGAGATGCAGCCCCTTTAATCACCTGGCCTCTGGTCATTACCAAAGGGCCGGAGAAAGACCGGCAGAATTTGGGGATTTATCGTCAGCAATTATTGGGCAAAAATAAATTAATCATGCGCTGGCTGTCCCATAGAGGCGGTGCGTTGGATTTCCGGGATTGGCAGCAAAAGCACCCTGGTGAACCTTTTCCTGTCTCTGTCGCTCTTGGTGCTGACCCTGCAACGATTCTGGGTGCAGTAACGCCGATACCAGACACACTCTCAGAATACGCCTTTGCAGGTCTTCTGCGAGGCAGTAAAACGGAACTGATCAAAAGCCGGATTAATGATCTTCAGGTACCAGCCAGTGCCGAGATTGTGCTGGAAGGTTTTATCTATCCCGGCGAGATGGCGGATGAAGGCCCTTACGGTGACCATACAGGTTACTACAACGAAGTAGAGTCATTCCCGGTGTTTACCGTGGAGTGCGTTACTCATCGCCGCGATCCGATCTATCACAGCACCTACACTGGTCGTCCGCCGGATGAGCCTGCCATTCTCGGGTTGGCGTTTAACGAAATCTTTGTCCCTATTCTGAAAAAGCAGTTCCCGGAAATTGTCGATTTTTATCTTCCTCCGGAAGGTTGCTCCTATCGCATGGCAGTGGTCACCATGCGCAAAGAATACCCCGGTCATGCCAAGCGGGTAATGTTGGGTGTCTGGTCATTCTTACGGCAGTTTATGTATACAAAGTTCGTGATTGTGACCGATGATGATGTCAACGCCCGAGACTGGAATGATGTAATATGGGCCATGACCACCCGAATGGATCCGAAACGGGACTCGGTATTTATAGAGAATACGCCCATCGACTATCTGGATTTTGCATCACCGGTTGCGGGGCTTGGTTCAAAAGTGGGGTTTGATGCCACCAATAAGTGGCAGGGCGAAACATCCCGGGAATGGGGGACGGCAATAGCCATGAGTGACTCTATTCGGCAGCGGATAGATGATATTTGGGATGAACTGGGTATTGATTAGCAGCATCCGCGTATTGTACGAGAGCGGACTGTTATCCAAATTTAGAGGTAGGGATATTCATGACAACTAATCAAGGCACTCAGAATAAAAGCACGTCACAGACGTTCCTGGTAACAGAGCTTCAGCTACTGACTGAAGACGTGTATCGCGTCATTCTGACAGCAGAAGCAGGTTTTGTCCCTGATTACAAAGCCGGCCAGTATCTTGAAATCGTAGTAGATGGCGATGCGATGGCTTTTTCGATTGCCAGTGCACCTGTGCCGCAACAGAAGACACTGGAGTTGCATATCCAGAAACTTCCCGGCAAACCCAATTCAGAAAAACTGTTCAGTGCGCTGGGAAGTGGCAACGTTCAGGTCATCATGGCAAAAGGTCAGTGTTGTCTGGACACAATACCAAACCGTCCTCTGGTTTTTATCGCTGCAGGCACTGGCTTTGCGCAAATGAAAAGCATGATTGAATTTGTGCTGTTATCCGGGCAAGAAAGAGATATTCATTTCTATTGGGGTGCCCGATCGCCAGAAGGCTTTTATATGCCTAGTCTGCCAGTACAGTGGTCTTCCAGTCGTGTGCACTACCACCCGGTGGTGAGCGATGCCAATGAAAAAGATAGTTGGAAGGGCCGCCAGGGTTTGCTGTTTGAAGCGGTAATAGACGACAAAGATCATTTGAATGGCAGTGAAGTATTCATCAGCGGCTCTCCTCAAATGGTTTATGCCACTTATGACGCTTTGGTGGAAGAAGGCTTTGATTCCTCAGCTTTCCACTCGGATGTCTTTGAATACGCACCAAGAGCTTAATCATTTCTGAGGCACAGCATTCTCCATTTTTCCTCCATTTTTCTTCTTAAGAAAATACGACAGAACTACAAAGTAGAATTCTGTCGTATTTATTCATTTGCTATTCTCATGGAAAAAGCCCGTCCCTTGTCTATATTCAGACCCGAGTGTGATCAATACAAGGTACGGTATTTAACATGCAACCAGCACCCCCAAAAAAAGATCAGGAAGGATTTAAAAATAGTCGGGTTAGACAAAAGAACATTCAGGTGATTCTTGAGGCGGCGGAAGAGGAATTTGTTGCCAGCGGTTATAAAGGGGCATCTATTCGGGATATTGCCCATCGGGCGGGTCTGCCAAAGGCCAATGTTCACTATTACTTTAACAGTAAGATTGAACTTTATAGTGCTGTTCTCAGTCACATAATGGAGCTCTGGCAGTCGGTGTTCAGTGGGCTGGACCCGGAAGATGAGCCCGGCACCGCCTTTCGAAAATTTATACATGCAAAAATGAAATATGTGGTTGCTCACTCCAAGGCATCCAGAATATTCAGTAGTGAAATACTTCATGGTGCTCAACATCTGAAAGAGCACATGCATCCATTCAATGATTGGATTCAGGAAAAGTCAGAAGTCATTCGGGGGTGGATTGCTCAGGGGAAAATGAAATCTGTTGATCCGGTTCATCTGCTATTTTCCATATGGGCGACAACTCAGTACTATGCGGATTACAGTGCGCAGGTTGCTTTCGTATTAGGAAAAGAAACATTAAGTGAGCAGGATATCGAGTCTTATACCGACAGTGTTTGTCAGATTATTCTTGTTGGTGTGGGTTTGGATATTTGAAAGGGTTATTGATCACGTTACCGCACACTAGTAAGTAAGCCTTGGAAGGCTTACTTAGCCGTGATTTTTGAAAGCACTGCAGGTTACCCTGCAGATACCACTTCAAGCTTGTCCACCTTCTGGAAGCCTCTGGGCAATTTGTTGCCCCGACGTCCTCTTTCTCCACTGTAATGTTCAAGATCTGAAGGTTTCAAGGTGACATGCCGCTTGCCAGCATAAAGCGTCAGGGCATCACCTTCATTGAGAAGGGTGATCTGACTCATCAGTTCAACACGCTCTGCCGCTCTTGCAGAAGGAATACTGATAATCTTGTTGCCTTTTCCGCGCCCAAGCTTCGGCAGATCCTTCAGTGGGAATAGCAGCATACGCCCTTCGTTAGTGATGGCTGCCAACAATGGGTCACTACCTTTGACTGATATCGGCTCAATCACCTGTGCGTTCTTCGGCAGGTTCAGCAGCACTTTACCGGCTTTGTTTTTACTGACCATGTCAGAGAACTGGGTGATAAACCCATAACCAGCGTCACTGGCGATCAAGTAACAATCATTGGCATCACCAATGCACGCACCTTCAAAGGTGGCTCCAGACGGAGGGTTAATCCGCCCTGTTAATGGCTCTCCTTGTCCTCGGGCGGAGGGGAGATTATGGGTCGGCAGCGAATAAGCGCGACCGGTCGAGTCAAGAAAGACAGTGGTCTGATTACTCTTTCCTTTCGCAGATAAACGATATCCGTCGCCAGATTTGTAGTTGAGCGACAACGGATCAACATCATGCCCTTTTGCACAACGTACCCAGCCTTTGTTGGAGAGCACAACCGTTACGGCTTCAGAAACCATTAGATCAGTCTGAGAGAGAGCCTGAGCTTCAGTGCGGACAACAATGGGTGAGCGCCGATCATCTCCGAATTCTTTAACGTCTGCTTTCAATTCTTTTTTGATAAGCGTCTTAAGACGTTTTTCAGAACTTAAGATTAGCTCAAGAGAATCACGTTCTTTTTCCAACTCGTCCTGCTCCCCTCGAATTTTAACTTCTTCTAGCTTGGCCAGATGACGCAGTTTCAAATCGAGAATGGCTTCGGCCTGAATATCAGAGAGCCCAAAGCGCTCCATCAGAACAGGCTTGGGTTTGTCTTCTGAGCGAATAATTTCAATGATTTCATCAATGTTCAGGAAGGCAATCATCAGACCTTCGAGGATGTGCAGACGACTGAGCACTTTATCCAGACGATGCTGCAAACGACGACGGACCGTTTCACTACGCCAGCTCAGCCATTCGCTCAGCATGTTGTCCAGAGATTTCACCTGTGGACGACCATCGACGCCAATCATGTTCATATTGACCCGGTAAGTCTTTTCCAGATCAGTGGTAGCGAACAGGTGATTCATCAAACTTTCGGTATCCACCCGGTTAGATTTTGGCACGATAACCAGGCGGGTTGGGTTTTCGTGGTCAGATTCGTCCCGGAGATCCGCCACCATGGGCAGTTTCTTGGCTTGCATTTGCGCGGCAATCTGCTCAAGCACTTTTGCACCGGACGCCTGATGGGGCAATGCAGTAACCACAATATCTCCGCCTTCGCTCTGGTAAACCGCGCGCATCCGCAGAGAACCTTTGCCATTCTCATACATTTTGATCAGGTCAGCGCGGGGGGTAATCAGCTCGGCTTCTGTTGGAAAATCCGGGCCTTGAATATGTTCACAGAGATCAGCGACAGTGGCTTTTGGGTGTTCGAGAAGGTGAATACAGGCGTTGGCCACTTCCCGAAGATTGTGTGGTGGAATGTCAGTAGCCATACCCACCGCAATCCCCGTCGTACCATTGAGTAGCAGGTTTGGCAGGCGTGCCGGCAGAATGGAGGGTTCATCCAGAGTACCGTCAAAGTTTGGAACCCAGTCTACAGTTCCCTGACCCAGCTCGCCGAGCAGTGTATCGGCATAACGAGTCAGGCGGGACTCGGTATAACGCATGGCTGCGAAGGATTTCGGATCGTCGGGAGAGCCCCAGTTGCCTTGGCCATCCACCAAAGGATAACGATAAGAAAAAGGCTGAGCCATCAGCACCATGGCTTCGTAACAGGCGCTGTCACCGTGAGGGTGAAACTTACCCAGCACGTCACCTACAGTACGGGCAGACTTTTTGAACTTGGCGGTATTTTTCAGGCCAAGCTCACTCATGGCATAAACAATACGGCGTTGAACCGGCTTAAGGCCGTCTCCAATATGTGGGAGCGCCCGGTCGAGAATGACGTACATTGAGTAATTCAGGTACGCATTCTCTGTATATGCTCTCAGGGACTGACGCTCAACCCCGTCGTCGCCAATTATGATCTGCTCCGTCATGCTCAAACCTGTATCCGGGAAATGCCAGTAAATAGGGCATGATAGCAAGTAACTGCAGAGCTCTGAAAGTTCAGCCGCCCCGGTTGTTTTCTACATAGGGATTTCCCCAGCCCTGAACATCGCTGATTTTACGATTTCTTTCGGATTCCCAGCTCGTAACCGGGTACATTCTGTTCCAGGCTTCAAACAGTTTTCGCTCTTTGTCGCTGAGCTTGAATTTGTACTGATCCGACATATAAAGGTAGGTACGTGCAATGCTACCCCGTTGCTTTTCCGGGGGCTGAGCCATGCGAGCTTTAAAGTCCACATGGAAATCACACTGGCCGTAGTAAGTGGGTGGGTTATTCAACATACCAAAACGATAGTTAGATCGGTCTCCATTCACCTCGCCCACAGCAGGCACAAGGTTATGCAGATCGGCTTCCATTGCCCGAAACGATCGGTCGTTTTTTGTGCAGTTTTTTCTTCCACCTTTTTGCCAACATTGACGCTGATGACCAAAAGCCCAGGCAGGCACCACATGCTCCCACTCTATCCGATTGGCTCGAGTGGGCTGTTTGCGAATTGAATAGCCGCAGGCTTCCAGATCGGGCACGAGCTTTTTGCCCTGTTTTTTGATGGGGCAGCCACAGTAAAAACTGGTTAAGTTCTTGTCGTATATTTTGGCTGCGACTCGTTTTGCGCTGGAAAAGCTGCTGGGCACACTGGCAAAAACCAGTGCAGGCAGGAATGCCAGAAAAATAATAGGTAATCGTCGTGTATTTAGAAAAAACATGGAAGGCACAGGCTTTATTTTTGAGACAGAGGAAGAGGCGACGAAGCGCTAAAGGCGCCGCCCTGAAGGAATAGAATACAAGTGTTGTTTAAAGGAGGGAATCAGAAATCGCAGCGCTGAACATACCGGCAACCATCATCATCAGGCCAATTCCGGCTCCGGATGTCAGTGATTCCCAGAGAGAAACCTGTTCAATGGTGAAATAATAAGCGGCACCTGCAAAAAACCATGCCCACCAGAAGCCCAGAGAGGCCATGGCTGTCAGCCGAAAGCCGGTTGAGATCATCGTTTTCATTGTTTGCTCCCAAGCTGCATTAATCACTTATTCATCTTATGCCTGGGAGCTACAAAACGGCATCAGTGTTTAACGCAGTTGGCTTCGGATATCGCTCATGGGTGTTTATGTGTTGTGTCTGCTCTCACTTGCCAGAGGCGGCTGCTTGCCTGATAAACCCATGGCATATTTCATCACTTGGTTCACCGCGGGTGATAATTTTCCAGCAATGGTCAAGCCCGCATTTCTGAGTAACTGTAATGGACGACTCTGGTTACTAAAGCTGTGATAAAAGCCATCCATAACATTCATCATGAGGGCATTCTCTTTTCTGCGAGCATTTTCATAACGCTGAAGAACAACCTGGCTGCCTAGATCTTCTTTGGCTTGCCAGGCATTGATCAGAATCTCAATGAGCCAGGCTGCATCTTGAAAGCCTAGGTTGACACCCTGCCCGGCCAGCGGATTGATGGTATGTGCTGCGTCGCCAGCCAAAACGACGCCATGCTGGTAATAACGATGAGCGTGTCGGCGGGCGATGGGAAAGGCACTGCGTTCGCAGACTTTACGTATTTCTGGAAGTTCTACCGGAAAAGTATCTGATAATGTTGTTAAAAAATCCTCATCCGAAAGGTTCAGCAATTCCTGAACTTTTTCCGGCTGGTGATACCAGACAATAGATGCATAGCTTTTGCCGTTTACATCGGGAAGTGGCAGAAAGGCTTCAGGCCCCGTTGGTGTGAAAGCCTGCCAGGTGATGTCCTGACAACCGCCCGAAATTTCCACCGTAGCAACGAAGCATTGCTGTTCATAATCCCGTTGCTCAACGCCCAGTCCGGCGGATTGTCGAACTTTGGAGTTAGCACCATCAGCGCCAATCAATAGATCACCAGAAAAGCGGCGGCCGTCAGACAATACAAGTTGCGGCTTTTCCTCAGAAAACTGCATGCTGTCTATGATGACAGGGCAGAATAATGAAATCTCTGAACAGGCTTTTGCTGCGTCCAATAGCCCCAGCTGAGTGACTCGGTTTTCAACAATGTACCCTAGCTGTTCATGCCCGATCTCTGCTGCATCAAACACGACCTGGTTCGCCCTTGAGGCGATTTCTTTTCCCCAGGGCGTGTGCAGTTTTTCCCATACGGCCATACGATGATAAGGCGTCATCCGCATGGTTTCCATATGTGCCCAGGCACCAAGGTTTTTTAGAATGTTTTCTGAGGCTGAGCTGAGTGCAGAAACTCTTAGCTCAGGTAGGCTATCTGCTGGTAAAGGCGCCGGTTCTGACTGATCAAAAAGAGCAACCCGAATGCCGTTGCTGCCTAGCCCGCAGGCGATAGCTGTGCCCACCATGCCAGCGCCGACAATCAGGACATCAAAGTGCGCTTCACAATTATTGATACTGGACATAGAGAGCCTGGAGCCCACTCCGTTTAGTGATGAGGTTGGAATTCGAATAGTCTGCGGGATCTTTTCACCGGGAAGGTAAATAGTCAAATACTGAATGGTTGGGGACTGTCTGGTAGAGGTTGTCGCAAAACGCTAAATATCTCGCTCATCTCGTTCCCATGCTCCGCATGGGAACCAGGGCTTTTGCGACAACCTCTGGTAGTGATTACGGAAGATCGTCTTCCTCATCATCAATATCGTCATCCCACTCTTCATCAAAGGCTTCGTCCAGCTCTTGGGTTTTACGATCGGAGATTTTCTTATTTCTGCGATCGCCCTTTCGGCGGGTTTTGCGCTTATCCAGAGGTATATTTTGCCCTTTTTCAGAACCTGAGCGGTCTATATAAGGCTTTTGAGGTTTTTCAAAACCATCACCTTTCTGAAGCTTATCTTCATTACTGTGATCGTGATCCAAATGTGGTCGTGATGATGGGTTGATTTTCATACCTGAAAACTCCAGTGAGCCTCCTGCTCAATGTACTCTCTACATCATTTATACAATGGAGTGCAGATAGATGAAAGCTCTGGAGCGTTCATGATTGAAGACAAGGTAATGGAAGATAGAGAGTTCTGCTCATCAAGTCACCAGCAATTCCCGCTCTTTCCTGAAGCCTCACAGCTGCAAGATGTACAGAGGAGGTAGAAAAACACAGCCCGCACA
>NZ_CANMAO010000013.1 GCF_947495845.1 uncultured Endozoicomonas sp.
CTGAGTCTTGATTCAATTCAAAGGTGTGTAGCGATCAGTTGATTACAGAGGTTATGCACTTATGATACGAATTCAGGCAATAACAAAACGAACTAGCCTCTATTCAGATAGGCCAGTTTTCATGATCTCAACAACACGTTAACAACGGATAAACAAATAATGTCTTCTAATCAATCCTCCAACTTTATTCGCACAGGACTGTCTGTGGCGGTTGCTGTGGCTGTGGCTGTAATGTCTTCTTCTGTCACGGCGCAGGAAGTACACAAACTGGAAAAGGTGATTGTGACTGCCACCAGAACAGCGCAGACCGTTGATGAAACTTTGGCTCCGGTGACGGTGATTGATCGGGAAGAGATTGAGCGGATGCAAGCGGTAACTGTTGTCGAGTTATTGAATCAAGCTGCTCCGGGAGTACAAGTTACATCTAATGGTGGGCCCGGGAGTAACTCGGGAGTTTACATTCGGGGTACAAAAACGGCTCAGACCCTCGTTCTTTTAAATGGTCAGAAAATTAATACCGCCAGTTCAGGCTCTGCTCCATTGGAGTTTATTGATCCGGGTCAGGTAGAGCGTATTGAGATAGTTCGAGGACCCAGGTCATCGCTTTATGGCGCTGATGCTGTTGGCGGTGTTATCAATATCATTACAAGAAAAGGAAGTGGAGCTCCCAAAGTGTCAGTCAAGGCAGGTGGTGGTAGTCGAAAAACGGGTGAGTATGCCATTAATATTGGTGGTGAACGTAATGACGTTAGATTTAATCTTGGCGGACGTTTGCTTGAAACTCAGGGCTATGACCGTACCACAGAGGGCCAGGGAACTAATCAGGATGATGATGCCTACCGGAACAAGTCTCTCTCTGGAACTCTGTCAAAAGACTTTGATAACGGTATAGAAGGTGGAGTGAACTTTACTTATTTTACAGGTAAGTCCGAATATGATGGATATGGTTCTTCAGACTACTTGGAGTCGCAGTTCTCTGAGAGAATGGTCAGTACTTACCTTTCAAAAAACATGACTGATGTATGGAGCGCCCGTATACAGGGAGGGTTTGTTAAAGATGAGCGTAAAGAGCTTGATCACGGTGCGAAAAAGAATTTTGCTGAAAATAAAAACTATTCCCTAAGTTGGTTGAATGATGTGGCTTGGGCAGATAATCAGTTGTTAACCGCTGGTATTGATTACAGTAAAGACAGGGTTGCGAGTGATGCTACCTATGTGGTTGATGATCGTGATAACAAGGCTGTATTCGCACAAAATCAAACATTTTTTGCTGGTAGTGATCTACAGTTGAGTGGTCGCTACGATGACAATGAAGCTTTTGGTGGGCAATGGACTGGCGGCGCTGCCTGGGGAGTCGATCTGCCAGAGCAAATGAGGCTTATTGCGTCTTATGCTACAGCTTTTCGTGCACCAACCTTTGGAGACATGTACAGAGAGTCACTTGATTATTACTCAAGTATTCCAAACTTAAATCTTAAGGCAGAACACTCAAAAAATGCAGAGCTCGCATTAACTGGCCAAGTTGGCAATGCTGGTACTTGGTCGTTTAATGTTTACCAGAATAGTATGGACGATATGCTCTCTTCTGTAGAAGTTCGCCCCCGTACTTATCAGACGATTAATATCGATAAAGCTCGAATTCGTGGTGTCGAATTTGAATTTAGTACTCAAATAAAAAATATAAACGTTAGTGCAAACTTTACCTATCTGGATCCTGAAAATCGCTCCGGTAAGAATAAGGGTAAAAAGCTCCACTATAGAGCTCAAAAACTCGCTGCGCTTAATTTGGATAGAGACTTTGGGCGCTGGGTGATTGGTGGTACGTTAAAAGCTCAGGGTAAAATTTGGACTAACCCTGAAAATACCAAACAAATTCCTGGATACGGGACGTTTGACCTTAGGGCAATGGTGAAACTGTCAACCGACACCAAGATGCAATTCAAAGTTAATAATCTGTTTGATAAGAAGTATGAGCCTGTTACAGGTTATCAAGGAGAACCCCGCGGCGTATTCGCAACCATAATCTGGTCCCCAGAAATATAATTCATCTGTACCAGCTAACTCGCCTCAGTCTCCTTCATAGGTTTGAGTGCAGTTAGCTTGTCTATTAATTATATTCCTTAGCGTCGGCTATAAACATTTCCGCTAATGGGGTGATCAGCGAAGTCTTTATTGTCGGAGCTTTAATACACGTAATATCAGCATATTCTTCAGTATCTTCTGACTCTTCAGAAATGGTATCCAGAGAGCGGCTAACCTGCGCTTTAACGTTTTCTGCTACGGTGATTTTTTTCTCGGTCAGGCTTATATGGTGCAGGCGATCTTTAATAGGAAAACCGCCAAGTGTAAGGATTTTCATCTTTTGGCACTGTTCCAATGTGTTAAAGCGTTGTGACGGCTGATCACGACCTCCCTTCGTTTCAAGTGATTGAGGGTGGTTCTGAGCCCTTGTAGGGCAGTGTTGAAGCGTTGCTCTATCCATTCAACTCAAACGTATATTTTTATCGGGAAAAGAAAACTAGACAGGCCGATAGAGAAAAAGTTTCTGGAAAAGAGGTTTTAATGTATGGCATTGAAATATTCCGGCGATATTAGGGAGCTTTGCTACCCCTTTATCTACGAAGAATCTCCCCTGTGCGACTACGAAATCATCACCGATGAGCTCTGTGCCACGCTAGGTGGTGTGATTTCTGAGCTGGAGAATGATGAGCGTTTTGCAGATATTTACGATTTTCTGGATAAACTGCAACCCAGAATCTTCCATATGAACGGCTCCATCCGGGGTAAACAGGCCATTTTTGAAGAGCAAATACAATGGTTAGCGGAGCATTTTGATCATTATCAGAAAGAGATTGCCGGTCAGTTAAATGGCTTTGTTCTGCCTAGAGGTGGGCGCCCTGTGCAGCTATTGCACAGCTGTCGTTCATTATCCAAAAAGGCGGTACGTGCGTTGGTCAATGTCGACAAACACGGTATTAAAGTTCCTGATGAGCTTCATCGGTTTGGCAACATGCTGTGCAATTTGTTCTTCCGCTTGACCGTGGTGATCAATCGGCGACTGGGTGTTGTTGAGCCTGAATATGAGAGCCTAAGCTATATTCTCAAGCCACCTTCGAAGAAAACGACGTAGGTCGGTAACCCGAAAGGGTTGCCGACATTGGTATGGGGAAGTCGGTAAGTCTTTTAGGATTACCGACCTTCGAAATATCAGTGATTACCAATCTTCCGGTAGTTAAAGCCTTTGAAACTGATTTTGTAGAGTAGTGAATAAATCACAGGCAAGACAATCAGCGTCAGTACGGTAGCAAAACCAAGACCAAAGATAATGGTCACCGCCATAGACTTGAAGAACGCATCAAACAACAGTGGAATCATACCCAGCATTGTTGTCAACGCAGCCATGCATACCGGACGTAAACGACTGACAGACGCATGAAAAATCGCTTCGTGCTCTTCCCAGCCTTCTTCCAGCTCCAGTTTGATCTGTTCTACCAAAACAATGCCGTTTTTAATCAACATTCCGGATAGGCTAAGAAGCCCCAGTAATCCCATAAAGCTGAACGGTGTGTTCAACACCAGTAAGCCGGCAACGACACCAATGAGCGCAAGAGGTACCGTGCACCAGATAGCCAACGGCTGTCGTACGGTGTTGAACAGGAATATAGTGATCAGGAACATCGCCAGATAACCCATGGGTATGGATTTGAACACCGCACTCTGGGCATCGCTGGACAGTTCGTAAGCACCACCCCATTCAAGGGTGTAACCTTCTGGTAATGGAATTGCTTCGATTTTTGAGCGTACCTTCTTAAACACACTGTCGGTGGTTTCATCGCTCAGCATGATCGGGTCCGCCATCACAGATAGCATACGTTTACGATCACGACGGATAATCAGCGGGTTTTCCCACTCGGTATCAAAGCTGGAAATGGCTTGAGTGATTGGCACAAAGCTTTGATGATCCGCACTCCAGACTTGCAAGTCAGTAATACTGTCGGCATTCAGTCGTTCAGTTTCCGGAGCCTGAACCACTAGTGGCATCAGCTGACTGCCCTCCCGATAAACGCCGACCTGACGACCACTGAAATTGACCAACAGCGCATCATCAAGCGCCTGTTTGGAAATACCACTGCGACGTGCACTGGCTTCATCAATATGTGGACGAACAAGGCTCACCTGATTACGCCACCCATGTCGTACATGTACGGCGGTGGGTTCATTGTTCAGTATTGTTGCCGCCTGCATAGCCAGAGATCTTAGTACTTTAGGATCTTCACCATAAAAGCGTGCTTCAATTTCTGCGGGCGCCGCCGGGCCGTTTTGCATCAGCTTAATGCGGTATTCCACATCGCCGTACTGTTCTTTGAGAATGCTTTCCATGGGAGGGATCAGTGCATCAATCGTCTCCAAATCTTTCGCTTCGATGATCAGCTGACCATAACTGGTGTATTGCTTTTCTGGCTGATAAGGAAGAATAAAGCGTTGAGCGCCCATGCCCATGACGGACGTGACATTTTTCACTCCGGGCATGGTGAGTACTTGTTTCTCAAAGGTTGCCAACTCCGCTGCAGTTGCCCGGATATCACTGCCTTCCGGCATCCAGAAATCCACAAAGAAGATCGGCGTGTTGGATGGCGGGAAAAACACGTTTTTCACAGAACCAAAACCGACAATCGCAATCACCAGCGCCAGCAACGTCAGGCCGATGGTGGCTGGGCGATGTTTCAAAGCAAAGTTCAGCAGCTGTTTGTACAGGGTAAACAAGGCGCCTTGATAAGGATCAACAACCGGTGCATGTTCGTCCTCTGTCGCATTTTCATAACCCTTAAATAAAATGTTACAGAAGAAAGGTGTCAGGGTAATGGCCGTAACCCAGCTCAGCATCAGAGAAATTAAGAGCACCTGAAACAGAGAGAGACAGAACTCACCGGTGGAGTCATCAGACAACCCGATGGGAGCAAAGGCCATAATGGCAATGACGGTGGCGCCCAACAGCGGCCACTGGTTCAGTTGCACTACGCGCTTGGCCGCTTGCATCCGGGTCATACCCCGTTGCAGGCCAACCTGAATGCCCTCGGTAATCACAATGGCGTTATCAACCAGCATACCAAGAGCGATAATCAGTGCGCCCAGCGAGATTAACTGTAAATCAATACCCAGTGCCTTCATCACAATAAAGGTGCCGGAGATGGTCAGTAGCAACACGGCGCCCATCAATAGACCAGCGCGAACACCCATGGCCAGTAGCAGCACCACGATGACAATGACGATGGCTTCTACCAGGTTGATCAGAAACCCGTTAACGGATTCGGATACGGTAGCCGGTTGGTCGTACACTGTCGTTAGTTCAATGCCCAGAGGTTGTTCAGAGGTCAGTTCGTTGAGGCGTTGTCTAACGCTTTCACCAACATCCACAACATTGACCCCGGAGCCAAAGGAAATCCCCAGAGACAGCGCTGGTTTGCCGTTGGAGGTGTACATGCTGTCCGGCGTGTCGTCATAGTCACGGCGTACAGTGGAAATATCACCCAGACGAACCAATTGCGAGCTGCCGGGCGGACTAATAATCAGCTGTTCAAGCTCTTTTACATGGTTAAATTCACCGGTAGGGTGAATGCGAATAGAGCGACCTTCAACCAGCATATTGCCGGCATTAGACACCACATTCTGATTTTGAATCAGGGAGAAAATCCAGGCAGGGTCGATGCCCAGGCTGGCCAGTTTCGCCTGAGACATTTCAACGACAACTTCTTCTTGTCGTATACCTGCGATGGTGACTTTTTTAACACCGTCTATCAGCACCAGTTCACGCCTGAGATAGTCAGCGTAGTTTTCCAGGTCTCTCGGGGTATAGCCATCACCGGTAATGTTGAACAGCATGCCGTAAACATCGCTGAAATCATCAACGACAACGGACGGATAAACACCCGGTGGCATACCGCCCTGGGCATCATTGATTTTTCGACGTACTTCGTCCCAGATCTGAGGTAGTTCATCAGAAGGGTACTGTTCTTTCATTTCCACCATGATCTGGGAGCGACCATTGCTGCTGATGGAGTCAATGTTTTTCACATACTCCAACTGTTGAATGGCTTCTTCCAGTGGCAGAGTGACTTCTTCTTCTACCTGTTCCGGTGATGCGCCCGGATAGTGAGTGATAACCATCGCCTGTTTGATGGTGAACTCAGGAAATTCCAGCTGACCAAGCCCAAAAAAGGAGATACCGCCTCCGACCAGTAGGATGGCTACAAACATCCAGCTGATCACACGATGGGATATGGAATACTCAGCAATATTCATGGATTACAGTCCCCGCTCTTTTTTCAGGGGCTTAACTTTCATACCACTGTGCAGCTGGCTGAGCCCGGCAGTGACAATAAGGTCTTCTGGGCTGAGGCCTGCGGTGATTTGTACACCGGCCTGAGTGATGCGGCCAACAGTGACATCAACCGGTGTGATGGTTTGTGTTGACGGATCAAACTTCCAGACCACGGTCTTATTGTCGGCGTCGTTTTTACCCACCGCGGAAACGGGGACAACCACATAACCTGGTGCGCTGTCTGTGTCCATGATTTGAGCAAGATCAATGATGATCGTGGCGGTCATGCCGGGCAGGATGTTCAGGTTAGCCGGGGCTGCACGGGTGAAGATGACTTCGTAACTCTGGGAGCCAGGAGAAACCCGCGTCGCATATTCTTTATAACTGACTGGAAACTCCTGCCCGGGAGCGCCAGGGAATGTGGCTACCGGCTGGTAGTTTGAATCGACGGAATCTTTATTAACATGGGAAACAATGCTTTCCGGGATTTGAATGCTGATGTCGAGACTGTCGTTGCTTTGCATAACCAATACCGGTTGCTGAGCCTGCACTTGCTGGTGAGCTTCAGCTACGGTTTGTGCCACACGACCACTGAATGGCGCACGCAGTGTCGTATAATCCAGTTTGTCACGGCTTAGCTTGAGAGCCGCTTCGGCGGATTTCAGTTTGGCGCTGGCGGTATCGTAACTGGACTGGGATATGACTTTTTTCGTCAGCAGTGATTTTGCGCGATCAAACTCCGCTTTCGCCAGCTCAAAGTTGGCCTGACGATCCTGAAGTTCATTGCGAATGTCGCGATCATCCAGATAAGCAAGTATCTGACCTTTAGACACGTCGTCACCTTGCTTGACCACCATTTTGGAAATTTGGCCTGGAATTCGGAAGGAGATTTCGGCTTCTTCCGTCGCCGTCACTTTGCCGGGGAAATATCGAAGCTGTTGCTGGATCGGATCGGTGACTTCAAACAGTTTAACCGGGCGTACGACGGCTTCTTGTGCAACGAGTTCATCGTCATTGCAGCCCTGGAGTAGCGCAGTGGCCAATACCAGAAAAAGCGTAATGGATGCTTTACCAGCAGATGAGGGGAGGTTCATCTAATGTCAATTCCTTAAGTATCTATTAATAAGTGTCTATTAATCATTGCTAATGAATAAGTTCGGAAATCATCGTTTCCGCCTGAGCTTTACAGCTGGCGACTAACGCGGGGGAGAATTCCAGGGTCCAGCCCCAGCCTCGAAGGTACTTTTCAAGATTGATGGCGAGCAGATTCAAGCCACGATCCTTGTGAAAAGAAGGCTGTTTCAGGCCAAAGCCTGAAAGACTGATTCGGTACAATCCTTCACTCATGCTCCAGAGACCCATGAGGATGTCTGTAATCGTGCCATCGTGCTTTGATGTCATCAGACTTGGATTGTCGGGTAATAGTTCCACAATGAGTGCTTCTACTTTTTGGGCCACGCAATGGCAGATGTCGTTTAATACCTGGGCTCGTTTCTCTGAAGCTCTTGTCCAGATATCCGGGTTCATGGCTAATTGGCGAAGGAAGAAGTAGTGAGGGTCTCTGGCATCACTGAGCCAATTGGCAATAATCACCGTTAACAAGCGCTCTGTCGGTGCCATGGTGGACGTCAGTATTTTCTGAAACGTGGCCTCTACTTGCCCAGCCACCGAGGTGGCGCAGCCCAGTAGCAAATCTTCCTTGCTGGAAAAGTGAGAGTACACCGTGCCCATGGAATACTGTGCATGTTTTGCTACTTCCGACATTTTCAGCTCCATAAACCCTTTTTGCTTCAGCAGCTCGAGAGTGGATTGAATGATGTCGGATTCACGCTGAGCCCGTTTGTCGGATGCAGCCATGATGAGGTACCGGTAATTGTCAGTGGGCAAGAATAAAACGTTTTCGAACGATAGTCGAACAGTAGTCGAATAATATTCGAATTTAGTTTTCCATTCTGGATTGGAGTATGGGATTTCGTATAAATAAAGCAGAAAAACAGCCGAAAACAATAACTTGCCCCTTTTTTCTGGTCAGCCTGGTTGATTGTTGTTTTTCTGGAGGAATAGATGTTGCTTGTCGTGGTTTATGCCTGCTGTATCGTTTTGATTACCTCTTTTTTATCCTTGTTGGAATCTTCAATTGTCGCGATCAATGAGCTTAGATTGGTCACCATCCTGCATCGGCGGCCAGAACGAAAAGAGACGCTTCAGAAAGTCTTCCGGAAGAAGCGGGAGCACTTATCGTCCATTGTTTTGTTAAGTACCATGGTTAGCATTTCTGGCAGTACCTTTCTTGGGGCGCTGGCAGCAAAGGAGTTTGACGATTTATGGCTGGCTGCGTTCACGGCGATTCTGGCTTATGTGATGATGGTGTTTGCCAAGGTGCTGCCCAAACTGATTGCTGTGCAGGTGGCTGACCGGGTGCTTGTGCGGTGGTGTGGGCTGATTCACTGGATTTATCTTCTGACGAGGCCTGTTCTACAGCTGGCGCTGGTTTGGTTGCATGTGTTGCCAACACCCACCGCTGTGGTTCGAAGTGGCGATGAGTTGCAGAGTATCATCCGTCATTACAACAAAAAGGGGTTGATTGGTAAGCGGCAGCGAAAGCTGGCGGAGGCGGTATTGTCTTCCCATCAACGAAAGTTGGAAGAGCTGATAGAAAAGCCCTTTACTCCGAATGTGTGTTTACCATTTGATGCCTCGGTGGCGGCCATTCGAGAGGTGTTACAATCTTCACCCTGTAAGCGTTATATCGTGCTTAAAGAAGATCAGCCGGCGGGTATTGTTCTGTACCGTCATCTGGCTCGATGTCTGGTGAATAATGAGGGGGAGGTAGTCGTTGGCTCTCTGGTGAGAGATGCTATCAGCTTAAGCCCGGAAACCTCGCTCCATGAGGCTATGAAGGTTTTGCAAAAAAGCCGTGTCTCCATGATCTTACTCTCCGGGGACTCGGTGGAAAAAACACGCATTATTACGGCCAAGATGCTGTATCAGGCTTTATTGCGTTACGGTTAAAGGAGCTTGCTGATTTTCGTGCTGCCATTTGCAGGAGCAATAGACCTTTCATAAACCATTTTCTCTGCTCTCCACATTCAACGGGACACCGTGCCCCTTCCTGCGTATACTTTCGTGCGTTTAGTATTTCACGTATCGAACCCTTCCTATGACAAAGATCCTCGAAACTGATGTAGTGGTGATTGGCGGCGGTATTGCTGGCCTTTGGTTATTTCGTACCCTTAATACTCTTGGCTACAAAGCGATATTGCTGGAGCAGGGTTCTCTGGGAGGCGGACAGACGATCAAGTCCCAGGGCATTGTTCACGGTGGCACCAAATACACATTAACGGGCCAGTTGACCAATGCTTCTCAGGCCATTGCCAGTATGCCTGATCGTTGGCGCAATGCGTTGGCTGGTCATGGTGAAGGTGCGGATCCAGATTTAAGTTCCGCCAGTATTTTATCGAACTTCCACTACCTGTGGTCTCCCGGTGACTTGGGTTCCAGAATGACCTCCTTCTTTGCCAGCAAGGCATTAAGAGGGCGTGTGGATGTGCTGAAAAAAGATCAGTTTCCCGATATTTTTAAACACGACGGCTTTCGTGGAAAAGTGTATCAGCTCAATGAGATCGTTCTTGATATTGCCACAGTGACCAACGCTCTGATCAATGGTCTTGAAGATCGTGTCATTAAGGTGGATTGGAGTGAGCAGGGAAATGCTGTGCTGAAAACCAATGGTTCTGGTGATATTGAGTCCGTGGAACTCATTGATAACGACAATGAAAACGTATCTCTGAAAGCGAAGCGATTTGTTCTCTCTGCAGGTGAAGGTACCCAGTCACTACTGAATACCTGGGGAGTTAATGACCCTAAAATGCAGGTGCGCCCACTGCATATGGTGATGGTGCGACTTGATCATCCAGAACCTATTTATGCCCACTGCCTGGGTACGACACCGCTGCCAAGGATTACCATTACCAGTCATCCCGATAAAGATGGCAAATGGGTTTGGTATCTGGGTGGCGGCATTGCCGAAGACGGTGTTAAGCAATCTGAAGAAGAATTGATTGCGACTGCCAGAAAAGAGCTGAAAGCGCTACTGCCATGGGTGAATCTTGATCAGGCAGAGTGGGCGACACTCCGCGTAAATCGTGCGGAGCCTAAACAGAATCGTATGCTACGCCCTGATGCAGCGTTCTGCCAGCCGGTTAGTAACGGTATTGTGACCTGGCCGACCAAATTGGCTTTAGCGCCGAACCTGTCTGATGAAGTGATCAAAATGTTAGAAACTGCCGGAGTCCGTCCTTCGACCAATGAAGGTTTTGAGGTAGTCGGGAATTTCTCTCGCCCTGAGATCTGCCCAAATTTCTGGCAGGGAAGTTTTAAGGAATAACCATGATGCAAAGACTGTCCAGACATAAAATTGCCGGTACAGATATTGAAGTGTCGCCTTTAGGATTTGGCACGGTGAAGTTTGGTCGTGATCAGGGGGTTAAATACCCAGAGCATTTTACTATTCCAGATGACCGGGAAGTGCTTGAGTTATTGAGCCTTGCCCATGATCTCGGTCTGAATTTACTGGACACCGCACCGGCATACGGCACCAGCGAAGAAAGGCTTGGTCAGTTGTTTGCCAAAGATAAAACACTGCGAAAAAACTGGGTGATCTGTAGTAAGGTCGGTGAAGAGTTTGACAATGGTGAGTCCCGTTTTGACTTTTCTGAACAACATATTCGTTACAGTGTTGAGCGAAGTTTGAAACGCTTGAATACGGATGTCATTGAGTTGATGCTGGTTCACTCCAATGGTGAGGATGTTAATATCATTGAGCAAACCGGTTGTCTGGAAGTGCTGTCTGACCTGAAAAAAGAAGGGAAAATTCGGGCAACCGGAATGTCCACGAAAACGGTCGAAGGCGGTGTTCTTGCGTTGAAGTATTCTGATATTGCCATGGTGACCTACAACCTGAATGAGCAGGGCGAAAAGCCAGTGCTCGATTACGCCCTTGAAAACGACAAAGGTATCTTGGTTAAAAAAGCGTTTGCCAGTGGCCACGTTTGCCTTTCCGGACAGGATCCTGTGCTTGAAAGTTTGAAGCTGGTTTTTTCACATAAGGCGGTATCTTCAGCTATTGTTGGAACCATTAACCCTGCTCATCTACGACAAAATGTGGAGGCTTGTTTAGCTGCCTCCTAAATATATACCCAAAGGATTTCAAGTTGCTACGCGGCGGCAAGTGAGTGAATCCTCAGGAGCCTACAAATAGTAGGTGACTGGGGTGAGTGAACGTAGCCAACAAAGTAGCAACTTGAAAGGCGACGGGTATAAGTGAGGTGTTTATGAGTTCAGCGCTGGTGGTTGTTGATTTGATTAATGATCTTATTCATCCAGATGGAAAAAGGCCAGCTTATGCCAAACAGGTCGCTGATCATCAGGTGTTGAATCACGCAAACAATGCCATTGCTGTCGCAAGAAAGCTTGAATGGACAGTTATTTTTGTCAGGGTTGGTTTTGCGACTGGCTATCAAGACTTGCCTTCAAACTCCTCTTTTTTTGGTTCTCTCCCTGAGACTGGCGCACTGCGAATGGGGCGCTGGGGAACTGAGTTTCACGAAGCATTAAATGTTCAGGCGGGTGACTTAATCGTTCAGAAGCCCAGAATAAACCCATTTTATGGAACCAATCTGGATCCAATCTTAAGAGCTGGCAAAGTGTCTGATGTTTTTTTATGCGGTGTCAGCACAACCTGGGCGGTTCAATCTGCAGCACGATCAGCCCATGATATGGATTACAGAGTGTTTGTTGTTTCTGACGCCTGCACTGACGCAACTGAGGAAGATCACGTACAGTCAATTGGTATGCTCTCACACCTTACCACACTGTGTTCTTCAGAAGGCCTTGAGTCAGTTGTTTAAGTCGTACACAGGGCTCTTCTTCAGAGCCCAATTGAGATATTGAGGTTGGGCATCAAGCAGGTTGCTGCTCTTTATCGGTTCGAATTTTTTCAACAATGGCTGTGGTTGAACAATTCTCCAGGAAGGCCAGCACTTTTACTTCACCGCCATATTCGTGAACGATGGGCGCTCCAACCACTTCACCCAGAGAATAATCGCCACCTTTCACCAGAATATCGGGCTGAATCGCACGAATCAGATTCTCTGGAGTGTCTTCATCGAAACTCACCACCCAGTCCACCGATTCCAGTGCGGCCATAACCGTCATGCGTCGTTCAATAGGGTTAATAGGGCGACCTTCACCTTTCAGGCGAGTGATTGAACTATCGCCATTCAACGCCAGAATCAATCTATCACCCTGCTGGCGAGCTTGTTCAAGATAGCCCACGTGACCGGCATGTAGAATGTCAAAGCAGCCATTGGTAAAGACAATTTTCTCACCGTGGGCGCGGGCATCTTCAACAGCAGTCTGCAATTGCTCAAGGGTTACAGCACCGCGCTCTGCACCCACTTCACGATTCACTTCACGACGGAGTTCCGGCATGGAGATGCTGGCGGTACCCAATTTACCAACAACGATACCGGCAGCCATATTCGCCAGACCTGCAGCTTGTGGCATTTCACAGCCAGAAGCGATCGCTGCGGCCAGTACGGAGATAACCGTATCACCAGCGCCGGTAACATCAAACACTTCTCGGGCTCTGGCGGGTAAATGTACTTCAGGCTGGTTCTCACGAATCAGTGTCATGCCGTGTTCGCTGCGAGTAATCAGCAGGGCTTCCAGCTCCAGATCACGAAGCAATTGTTGGCCTTTGGAGATAAGCTCCTGCTCTGTACGACAATGACCGACAACGGTTTCGAACTCTTTCAGATTAGGCGTGATCAATGTAGCGCCGCGATATTGTTCAAAACTGGTGCCTTTAGGATCGACCAGCACTGGGATATTTCGTGCGCGCGCCAATTTGATCAGTTGCTGGCAACCCTGCAGCGTTCCCTTGCTGTAATCGGAAAGAACCACGGCACCAATATCATCCAGCAGTGCGGCGGCTTTGGCTTCAATCACATCCGGATTAAGATCTACGAATTCTTCTTCGTGATCCAGCCGGATCAGTTGCTGGTGCTGGGAAATAACGCGTAATTTAGTAATCGTTGGTACGCCAGTAACTCGAACAAAATCACAGAAGATGCCTGCAGCTTCAAGCCTGGACTGAAGTGCATCTGCAGCTTCGTCTTCACCGGTGGCTCCAATAACCCAAGCTGGTGCGCCGAGGGAAGCAATATTCAGCGCCACGTTGCCAGCGCCACCAGGACGATCTTCCACTTGCCCCACTTTCACCACAGGGACAGGCGCTTCTGGTGAAATTCGCGATGTTGCACCATGCCAGTATCGATCCAGCATGATGTCGCCAATAACAAGTACTCTGGCCTGATCAAAGCGGGGGATTGTGAGTTTCATTAAAGCGATCCAATAAATTCAATGTGGGGTTTTTAACATGGATGTAGCAAGTGATAAACCCACAGGGATAAATTCTGGTGGATATATGGGGGCGAACTGTGCAGTTGAAAGTCGTTAATAGGATTTATTAGCAGATTGAGCAGGAGCTGGAAGCCCCTCAACTCCGTGAGAAGTGAGGGGCTCATTGATCAGGCGGGCAGAGGATCCAAAATGGGGGCTTCTTCATGAAACTGCATTTTATGCAGCTTCGCATAATGTTCGCCATTGGCCAGCAATTCGCTATGGGTGCCACGCTCAATAATCCGGCCTTGTTCCATCACCAGAATACAGTCTGCATTCTCGATGGTGGAAAGACGGTGAGCGATCACCAGCGTGGTTCTGCCTTTCATGATTTCGTTCAGAGCTGCCTGAATATGGCGTTCTGATTCGGTATCCAGGGCAGACGTCGCTTCGTCCAGAATCAGAATGGGCGCATCTTTCAATACAGCGCGCGCGATAGCAAGACGTTGGCGCTGACCACCAGACAAAAGTACGCCATCTTCACCCACCATGGTGTGAATACCATTGGACATATCTTTGATAAATTCCATGGCATGAGCCGCTTCGGCAGCCAGACGGATATCTTCTTCCTCGGCGGTTTCGCTGAGTGCGCCGTAAGCAATATTTCGGGCAACAGTGTCGTTAAAGAGCGTAATGTTCTGGGAAACCAGTGCTATATGGCTGCGCAGGTTTTTCAGTTCAAACGCGTTCAGCGGAGTGCCATCAATAAGAATGTCGCCGCCGGTGTGGTTATAAAAACGTGGCACCAGACTGGCCAGCGTGCTTTTGCCAGAACCGGAGCGGCCAACAAGGGCATAGGTTTTACCGGGTTCAACGGTGAAGTTGATGTCTTGTAATGCGGGTGATGAAGCGCCAGGGTAGGTGAAGCAGACATCTTTGAACTCAAGATTGCCTTTTACTCTGTCGCAGGTGTATTCACCCGTATTGGCTTCGGGCACTTCATCCACCATGGCAAAGATGCTTTCAGCGGCCGCAATGCCTTTCTGAATACTGGCATTCACTTCGCTAAGCTGGCGAATGGGTTTCGGCAGCAAGGCGGCAGCGGTGACGTAACCAACCAGCGCAGCGGTGCTGGCATCGCCTTTCACCCAAAGCACCATAAATAGCAGCAAAGCCAGAGCAATGGACACAATAAATTGCAGTACCGGCGTGTGAACCGCATCGGCTTTTGATAGCTTCAGGTTCTGACGGGTATTGGTAGCGCTGGCAGCCATGAAACGGTCACTTTCGTATTTTTCACCACCAAAGCCCCGTACCTCCCGATAGCCATTGATGCTCTCGGAAGTAACATGGGTCAGATCACCCATGGAGTTTTGAATGTTGCGGCTGATGCGACGAAAGCGATCGCTGGCAAACGAAACCACCAGAGCGATCACAGGCAGCGCTGCAATAAAGATCAGGGTCATTTTCCAGTTGGTGTAAAACAGAAAACCCAACAGAAAGACAACGGTTAAGCCTTCGCGCACTGCAATTTTAATAGCGCTGGTAGCGGCTGCGGTGACCTGGCTGACGTTATAGGTAACCCGGGCAATCAGATGGCCGGAGTTGTTGTTGTCAAAGAATTCGTTAGGCAAGGCGATCATGCTGTTGAACATGGACGTTCTTAAATCATGGATCACACTGTTCGCCACCTTGGACAGGTAGTAGCTACCGAGATAAGAGCCAATGCCTCGTATCAGAGCAATACCCACCATCATTCCGGGAATCAACCAAAGGGCGGGGATGTCGTAGCCCAGACTGCTCAACAGATTAATTGGCTCGCCTTCCAGCGCCTGGACAAAGTATTCCAGCAGTTTGGCAAAAGCCGGCTGGCTGAGGGCAAAGATGGCAAGACCAACCAGACTCAGTGCAAAGTAAGCAGTATAGGGTTTTACATAGGTAAGCAGTCGAAGATAAATCTGCAGACTGCCAGTATTCGGGGTTTGTTCTGACATGATATTAGGTGTTTTCCGGCTTGGTGCCGACTCTATTAGTGCCGCTTCCTCGCTTCAGCTCCCGATAAAAGGAGAAGTCAGGAGTGACAAGGAAGAACTGACTGGCGGCATTTTCATAGTCAATAAAAATGAACAGGCGAGGATAACAGTGAAAGCGGTCATTTAAAAAGCCTTTTTACGTAGTTTGCAAAGTGCAGTACGTGAAAAAGATGAAGAGCTCTTGCCCTGTTTCGGAAAAAAGTTGTCCGTCAGTGCATTATGAAGTGGGGGTTTCTGTCTGGATAGGGAACGATGGCCGGTTTTTTGCCGAGCGATGCAGGGTGTTAAATCACCTCTCCCGGAGGGAATAGGGCCTTTGCAATAGGGGGGGCATAAGAGCAACCTTCTCAAGAATTGTTTGGCAGCGGGAAGGCTGTTTTGAAACACAAACCGTCAGCTTTCAAATCTTGATGAGAACTGGCGGCTTGTTATCGCAGACGGCTGCGTCAATAAGTAGTTGGGCTAATGGAATCGAATATTTCTGGGTGAGTAGACAGTTACTATGCAAGGCACAATGCAGTGAGCATAGCCGTAGCCATATGGCCGGGTACTTATAAGTCCAATTGGTTTCTTGGGCGATCTCCATAAGTTATGTCTTTGCTTACAGTGAAGGCCTGTAATGCGTTTGATGACAAAAGGCCTGTAAATCCGAGAGCCATAGCGACTTTTTTCATAATGACAGATCTTTAGTAAATCAATAATGGTTAAGGATTTTCCCTGAAATAATTTCCCCATTTCCGTTCACCCTGAGCCTGTCGAAGGGTGGTGCAACGGACTTCGACAGGCTCAGGGTGAACGGAGTGTTGAGAGCCTCAAATGTGGAGGTTATTTCGTGACCATTCCTAAGGGTTTGTTTAGAGGAGGCATCTTAGAAGCTGCTCACAATCTTTCTGCGGGCTGTAATACCAATGTCGTTTTTAAATTATGGGCTGCACAACCATTTTGAACGACTGGATCTGCGTTAAAGTTCTATAATAACGCTGCAAGCTGTTTTGCATCAGGTAGTGCGGTCATTGCCCCTTTGGCGGTCACCGCCAGAGCGCCACAACCATTAGCCTGCCTGATGGCCTGCTCGATACATGCCTGCGACAGCCACTGATCCTTACCAATAAGACCTGCGAGCATGCCTCCGACGAAAGCATCACCTGCGCCAGTGGTGTCTACCACGGCTACTGACATGCCGGGGACGTTGAAGCGATGAGGCTGCGCTGTTGCAGGATCAACTAACTGAACCAGAGCGCCTGCTTTACCCTGAGTGACGACCGTAACGGGTAATTGGTAATGGGTATGCAGCCAGTCCATAGCGACCTCAATGGAGGTCATACCAGAGAGATAACAGAGCTCCTCTGCAGAAAACTTCACCACATCTGCCAGTGCCAGTGCCTCGCGTACAACGGGCAAAATATCGTGTTCACAAGCCCAAACTTCCGGGCGCAGGTTCGGGTCAAAAGATAAGTAGCCACCGACGTCTTTCATGGCTTTCATAGCCTGCAGGGTGGTGGATCTGGTGGGTTCGTTTGCCAGTGCAATGGAGCAGGTATGCAGCCATTGCCCAGCTTGGAATGCGGGCACACCCTCTGGCATGGTGAACTGATCGGCGCTGGGTTTCACCATAAAGGTAAATGTGCGCTCCCCCTGATCATCCAGATCCACTAATACGGTTGATGTACGACGCTCTGCATCAAGCGTCAAATGTTGTGTATCTACCTGCTCGTCAATTAACACCTGTTTGATAAAGTGACCAAGGGGATCATTACCCACACGACCAAAAAAACCAGTGCTGACGCCGAGTCTGGAGACGGCAACAGCCACATTGGCCGGTGCGCCACCAGGACACTTCTGGTAGTGGTACTGACCATCGGGAATCAGATCCACAACGGCATCGCCGGTCATCCAGATCTGTGGTTGCATGGTAAACCTCAATAGATTTTGGGAACGATCCCAGCATCCTAGTTGATTCGGTGGTAAAAAATCAATCCGGACAACTGCTTCGCGGAACCCAGTCAATGCCCAGGGTGATTTTGTTTGCCCGTTGCCAATCCTTGCTATCGATGAGTTCCAGCAGCATGAGGGCAGCTCGTTCTCCCGCTTCGGTGAACGACAGATCAAAGGTGGACAGTGAAGGGGTGATAACGGCAGACATTTCGTCGTTACCAACACCGACAACATAGACGTCATCACCGGGAGAGCGATTGGCAGCCCTTAAAGCCTGAATAGCACCGACGGCTATTTTATCGGTGGCACAGAAAATACCATCAAACTCAATCCCCTGGGCAATAACCTGTGACATTTCATGTTGCCCTGAGAGGATGGTGAACTCTCCCTGCTGGTGAAAACATGGCTGGAGCATTCCCTGCTGCAGGGCCTCGGCAAACCCCTGGTAACGTTGTTGTCCGACGGCGATATCGGCAGTATCTACACCGAGGAATCCGATGCGAGAGCAGTCTTTTGCCATCAGCTTCTGAGCCGCAAGGTAGCCGACCCGATAATCATCGTGAATCACACTGGGAAAACCGTGTCGTGTACCATCCTGCCCCACAAGTATGACGGGAATCTGCGTCTTGTGGATCGCGCTGCTTAGCTCATCATCGATGTGCGTGGCAAACATGATGATGCCTTCTACCCGTTTCTGTTTAAACAGGGCGATGTACTCCAGCTCTTTTGTTGTTTGCAGCCCGCTATTGGCCAGCAAGAGTTGCTTTCCTGCTTTTTCCAGCCCTCGGGTAAGCCCTTCGACACCACGGTAAACGGCATGGGATGAAATACGCGGCACAATTACACCCACAAGGTGGCTTTTGCTGGATTTCAGGTCTTTGGCGATCTGGTTTACCACGTAGCCGCATTCCTCAATAGCGAGCGCTACGCGAACCCGGGCTTTATCACTGACGCCCGATTCATTATTGATAACCCTTGATACTGTTGATTTGGATACGCCAGCCAAGCGGGCAACGTCGTATAAACTGGCCATAGTGTTAACGATATCCTGATAGCAACCGCGGTTTGTGTAACGGTTGCTTCTATTTGCGGCTTATACCACCAACTCTTTCTGATAGAGCGGTGGATCCTATGAATTAAACGATTTTTAACAATATTGCCCTGCAGTGCAAACTGCAATAATCCGAACAGAGGGCGTGGACAATGTTGAACGATATGCAACAAATATTGACGCAGAGCAAAGAAGAATAACGTAAAGGTTGTGTCTTTGTTAGCAGTGGGGTTATATTGGGAACGTTCCCAAAGTAAATGGATATTATTGTTACCGCTCGGAGGGTTTATATGAATTATCAGAACACTGCCCAACAGTTATTAGAAAAACTGGGCGGGAGAGACAACATCACTGCCGCAGCCCACTGCTCGACAAGGTTGCGTCTGGTTTTGGCGGATGAAAGCAAAGCGGATTTGAAAGCCGTAGAAGACATCGACGGTGTTAAAGGGCTGTTTAACGTTGGCGGTCAAACCCAGATAATTTTTGGTGCGGGCATTGTGAATACGGTGTATGCCGAACTCTCCGCACTCATTGGGCAGTCTGAAATGTCCACTGCGGATGTTTCTACCGTCGCTGCCAGCAAGCAGAATATTGTACAGCAGGCGGTCAAAGGGCTGTCTGACATTTTTGTACCGATCATTCCCGCCATTGTTGCCGGCGGTTTGATGATGGGTCTCTACAACGTGCTCACTGCCAAAGGTCTGTTTATCGAAGGGATGTCTTTAATTGAGGCATATCCGGGCATGGGGGATTTGGCGGGCATGATCAACGCGTTTGCCAACGCTCCCTTTGTTTTTCTTCCTATTCTTCTGGCTTTTTCAGCCTCTCGAAAATTTGGTGGTAATGCTTACCTTGGTGCTGCGCTGGGTATGTTAATGGTGCACCCGGAGCTGCTGAATGGCTGGGGTTTTGGTGGTGCAAGTTTGGATGGCACAATTCCGGTATGGAACCTGTTTGGTTTTGAAGTGCAAAAGGTAGGCTATCAGGGGTCGGTGATTCCTGTGCTGATTTGTTCTTTTGTGCTGGCAAAGCTTGAGATAGGGATTCGTCGTTTCATGCCTTCGGCGCTTGATAACCTGCTAACACCACTTCTGGCCCTGCTGATTACCGGGTTTCTAACCTTTGCTTTGATTGGTCCTGCTACCCGTGATCTTGGTTTTCTGCTTGGAGACGGTCTGAACTGGCTATACGAAAGCGCTGGATTCATTGGTGGTGCTGTATTTGGTTTGCTTTATGCGCCTTTCGTTATTACCGGTATGCATCACAGCTTTATCGCCATCGAAACCCAGTTACTGGCAAATATTGCTTTCACCGGGGGGTCTTTCATTTTTGTTATCGCAACGATGTCAAACGTAGCCCAGGGAGCGGCGTGCCTGGCGTACGGTGTTATGACCAGAGATGAGAAAGCCAAAGGCATTGCGATTCCCGGTGGTATCAGTGCGTTGTTGGGCATTACGGAACCCGCCATGTTTGGTATCAATCTGAAATACCGTTTTCCATTTATTGCTGCAGTGGTTGCTGCTGCTATTTCTTCTGCGTTGGTTACTCTCTTTCAGGTTAAGGCACAGGCGTTGGGTGCAGCCGGTCTACCTGGCGTGATTTCCATCAGACCTGAGGATATCACTATGTATGTGGTGGGCATGGGCATCTCTTTTGTGCTGGCTTTTGCACTGACCTTTATGTGGGGTAAGCGGCAGAACCGCTCAATAGCGGGTTATCAGGAAGCTGTCGTTTAATTTTTGTTTCGGGCTGTCATGACAGGATGACAAGATTCTTGCTGATAGCCCTCAATTGATTGTGTTTTTCTTAGATATCCGGTGCGACATTGAAAGTAATTAACTGGAGCCGCGATAGCCGCTATCAGACATTAGAGAGCATGTGTGATGAGCGGAAAGCTGCGCTCAAGGCTCTGGCTGAGGCTGATCCATACTACCCACAATTTCATATTTCGCCCCCGTATGGGCTATTGAATGACCCTAACGGCCTGTGTCAGAAAGACGGTGAGCATCACATTTTTTACCAGTGGACCCCGGTGGGTGCCGTGCATGGGCTGAAATATTGGTATCACCTGTCAACCCGTGATTTTATCACGCTGGTGGATCATGGTGTGGGTATTCGCCCTGGTGATGATTACGACTCCCATGGTTGTTACTCCGGTAGTGCTTTGGTGGAAGACGATAAGGCTTTTCTTTTCTATACCGGCAACAAGCGGGATGAGCAGTGGCAGCGCGATGCGACCCAATGCCTCGCTGTTATGGACGGGAAAGGCAATATCGAAAAGCACGGCGTGGTGATCAGTAATGAGCACTATACCGAGCATTTTCGCGATCCAAAGGTGTGGAAGGAAGGGGATCATTATTACATGGTCGTTGGTGCTCAGACTTCTGAGTTAAAGGGGGGGATTGCGCTTTATCATTCTCTGGATATGAAACAGTGGCAGCATAAGGGAATGATTGCGACGAATTATCCGGATTTCGGTTATATGTGGGAGTGTCCGGATCTGTTTACCCTTGATGGTTACACCGTCTTATTGTTTTCACCTCAGGGTGTGCAAGACGACGATAAATATCGGTTTAATAATATTTACCAATCTGGCTATTTGCTGGGTGATCGTTTGACAAAAGACACGCCTGAGCTGGTCAATCATCAGGCATTTGCAGAGCTTGACTCCGGTTTTGATTTTTATGCGCCGCAGACGTACGAAGATGAACAGGGCAGACGAATTCTTATCGGTTGGATTGGTCTGCCAGAGATAGATTATCCCACTGATAAAAACCAGTGGGCACATATGCTGAGTATTCCACGACAACTGTCTGTTGAAAATGGCGTTGTTATTCAGCAACCGTTATCAGAACTGATGGCAATGAGAATGGATGCAGCCATTGTGTCGGGTATGGTGACTCTGGAATCACCTGCCTTTGAATTGGAATTTACAACCAGTGCATTACATTTTGAATTAATGATCGGTAATGAAGCGGGCGACCAGATTTGCCTTTCCATGAATGAATCGGAGTTTACACTGGATCGTTCAAAAATGACGGAATGTTTTGCCAGCGAATTTGGTGAGCAGCGATTCATTGTTCGAACCGAACAATGCCAGAATATCAAGTTGTTCTTTGATTGTTCTGTTTTAGAAGTTTTTTTAAATAATGGCAGGAACACCATGACCGCCAGGGTGTTTATTCGAGAGCTTTCCTTTCTGACATTAAGTCAGGGGGTTGTTGGACAGCTCTTTAATTTAAAAAAGAGCAGGTATGTTAAGCCTGAAGGAGGCGATAAATAAACGATTTAATGAAATTTAAAACACTCTCGGAATATTGAGTTAAATTAACGCTTTTTAAAAAATAAAATTCAATTGCGTATTAGATTGTTATCAGGAAATGACAGTTGAATGTGACTGGCTCTTGTGTGAAGTCGTGTTTGATCGTAATTCACTGGTTGGTTTTAATTCTATTACGAATCAGAGTTTTAATATCTAATACCTGTTATAATGGGGATTTACTGTGAAAAAAACACTGCTTGCTACTGCTGTTCTTATTTCGTCTTCCGCTGTTAATGCTGCCTGGACATCTCCGGATGGCTCTTTAACTATTGGTGGTGATGCTGAAATAAACTTCGATGTGGTGGATCGTTCATTTGATAACAAAAACGATGTGGATAATAGTCCGGAAGTCGAGCTGAACGACGATTCTCGTATAAAGTTGATGATGCAGTGGATGAATGCCCGGGAAGATGGCGCATTTATTACGGCCAAGATTGAACCGCTGATGAAAACCAACGGCGATGTTGCACTGGACGATGCTTATTTAATGTTTGGTCGTGAAAGCAGCTGGGCATTCCAGATTGGTCGCTATGAAGCAATGGATTTATTCCCACTGGGTAAAGACGTAGCCGTATTCTATGCCGATGGTTCAGATGGTATTGGCAGTGGTGTCTACTACTATATGGCGAAAGAGGGTCGAGGACGACGGGGGGATGCTGGTCAGGCGCGTATCATTAGTGAAATGGGTCGTTGGACTGCGGAAGTTTCAACAGCTTATGGCGATACGTTAGATCTTCTGCAGTCTTCTGAAGAATATTTTGAAGATACGGTCAAAGATGTAGAATCCGATCATAACAGCTTTCTGGTTCGACCAGCGGTTAACTATCTGAGCGATGATGGCGCGTTCAGCGTCAGTTTTGGTGGTGAGTATGAGTTGAGCAGTGATTCGGTAACGGCAGAAACGGATACCGGAGAGCGTTTTCAAGTTTCCGATCGCTACGGCCTTGCAGCAACCACTACCCTCATCTTTGGTGACTTGAAGTGGAATACCAGCATTGCGATGCAGGATGCAAAAGATGCCTGGGAAGCTCAAACCTTCAACACCAACATCGTCTACAACGACGCATTAGGTCTCGGTACTTCTTATGCCATTAATAAGTTTGAACAAAAGGAAGAAGATACGAAGTCCTACGTGCTTTACACCGCTTATACCATGCCAGTGATGGATTTCAGTAACGCTGCGGTGACGTTTGCTCTGTCTTACTCTGAGACTGAAAACGCCTATGGCAATAAGGGGCAGGACGCTGAGGCTACCGCTTTCCGTACCCGGTTCAATTATTACTTCTAAGAGTCTAAGTACCCGGCCATATGGAATCGAATATTTCTGGCTTGTTGATCAGGTTCTCTGCAAGGCGCACCGGCGGGAGCATAGCGAGCTATGTGACCAGAGTAGCAACGCAGTCAGAGGGTCTGATCAATGAGTCAGAAAATATGATTTCATATGGTTGGGTACTTATAGCGCTTAAATAGAAAGGCTCTCTGCTCTGGCACAGAGCCTTTTTTATGATTGTTTTCTTTCACTGGAGACTCGCTGCAGACTATTGGCCAATGTAAACCCTTTGGGTATATAGGTGCTCGGGTTCTGCAAGATTACAACGAGTAAGTGATCTGGGTGAGCGTATGCAGCAAACAAAGTAGCAGTTTGAAAGGCGATGGGTATAGATCACATTCTTGCCGGGATAGGTTGTGGGTATGAGCGCAGAGCTTATATTTGACGCCAGAAGCCGACTCGCCCGACTGAGGGCAAAGATGCAAGGCCAACCGGCTCAGTGAAAAGTCAGGAGTGACAAGGAATAACTGACTGGCGGCATTTTCACAGTCAATAAAAATGAACAAGCGAAGATAACAGTGAAGGCGGTCATTTAAAAAGCCTTTTTACGTAGTTTGCAAAGCGCAGTACGTGAAAAAGATTAAGAGCTCTTGCCCTGTTTCGGAAAAAAGTTGTCCGTCAGTGCATTATGAAGTGGGGGTTTCTGTCTGGATAGGGTAAGATGGCCGGCTTTTTACAGAGCGATGCAGGTTTTTAAGTCACTTCTCCCATAGGACGGCGATTGTTAAGCCATTCCCTAAAGTGCCTTTGGTAAACCTGAACGCAAGTAACTGGATTTATCCCCCTGAGTAATAAAGTGACTGAAAACGCTGCTGTTTTCACCACAGGTGGATGCACTGAGAGAACGAGATAGTGATCGAAAAACTGCGTAATATTGCCATCATTGCCCACGTAGACCATGGCAAAACCACCCTGGTGGACAAGCTGCTTCAGCAGTCCGGAACGCTTGGCCGTAAGGACCAGGGTGCTGAACGCATCATGGATTCCAACGACCAGGAAAAAGAACGTGGCATCACCATTCTGGCTAAGAACACCGCAATTGAGTGGCGTGATTTCCACATCAATATCGTAGACACCCCGGGACACGCCGACTTCGGTGGTGAGGTTGAGCGTGTTCTGTCCATGGTGGATTCGGTTCTGCTGCTGGTGGACGCGGTTGACGGCCCAATGCCGCAGACTCGCTTTGTTACTCAGAAAGCCTTCGAGCAGGGTTTGAACCCAATCGTGGTTATCAACAAGGTTGACCGTCCGGGCGCTCGCCCTGATTGGGTAATGGATCAGGTTTTTGATCTGTTCGATCGTCTGGGTGCTACTGATGAGCAGCTGGACTTCCCGGTGATTTACGCGTCTGCACTGAACGGTGTTGCCGGTCACGATCCTGAGAACCTTGCTGAAGACATGACGCCGCTGTTCGAAATGATCACTGAGCGTGTGCCTGCGCCAGCGGTTGACGTGGACGGCCCTTTCCAGATGCAGGTCAGTGCTCTGGACTACAACAGCTATGTGGGCGTTATCGGTATCGGCCGTATCTCTCGCGGTGTCCTGAAGCCGGGCCAGCAGATTGTGCTGGTGGATATGGACAACAAGCAGCGCAAAACCAAAATCCAGAAGGTCATGGGTCATCTGGGTCTTGAGCGCGTTGAAGTGGAAGAAGCCCGTGCCGGCGATATCGTGTGTATTACCGGTATTGATCAGCTGAACATCTCTGACACGCTGTGTGATCCAGAGCGTCCTGAAATGCTGCCACCGCTCACCGTTGATGAGCCAACCGTAAGCATGACGTTCCAGGTAAACGATTCTCCGTTTGCAGGTCAGGACGGCAAGTTTGTAACCTCTCGAAATATACGTGAGCGTCTGGATCGTGAATTGATCCATAACGTGGCGCTGCGTGTTGAGCCAGGCGACGATGCGGACAAGTTCAAAGTATCCGGTCGTGGTGAACTTCACCTGTCCGTACTGATCGAAACCATGCGTCGTGAAGGGTTTGAGCTGGCGGTTTCCCGTCCACAGGTAGTGGTTAAGGAAATCGATGGCGTTATGCAAGAGCCATACGAACACGTTGTTGTTGATATTGAAGAGCAACATCAGGGTTCGGTGATGGAAGAGCTGGGCCTCCGTCGTGCAGAAATGAAAGACATGGTGCCAGACGGTAAAGGCCGTGTGCGTCTGGACTTCATCATGCCTGCCCGTGGTTTGATCGGTTTCCGTTCACAGTTCCTGACACTGACGTCTGGTAGCGGTATTCTGACGTCTATCTTCGATCACTACGGTGAAGTGAAGGGCGGTGAAGTGGGTCAGCGTAACAACGGCGTTATGGTTTCCATGGCGAACGGCAAGGTGCTGGCGTACTCTCTGTTTACCCTGCAGGAGCGTGGTCGTCTGTTCATCAACCCGAACGTGGATGTATACGAAGGTCAGATCATCGGTCTGCACAGTCGCGATAACGACCTGACGGTTAACCCGACCAAGGCCAAGCAGCTGACTAACGTACGTGCTGCCGGTACAGACGAAAACATCATTCTGACGCCGCCAGTTCGCCACTCTCTGGAGCAGGCACTGGAATTCATCGATGATGATGAGCTGGTAGAGGTAACGCCAAACTTCATCCGCATTCGCAAGAAGTTCCTGAAGGAACACGAGCGTAAGCGCGCTAGCCGCAGTAAGTAATTAATAAGAAGCCCCGCATAAAGCGGGGTTTTTTTTAAAGCGGTTTTTTACAGTAAACAGGGGTTACCGGGATAAGGTGCGTACATCACCAGTAATACCAGTCCTACTGAGAGCCCTGCCATTATTGCTGCTGAAGTGATGGGGGAGCCGATGAACCACGTTAACACTTTGTTTGGCGTGTAAGGCTTTCTATCGTGATGTTTATTTGTTTTTTGAAATTGCTCCATAAGTGTTAGATATGTGTGTTTTTTATCTGTGACTGTTTTAGGTTGTGTTTTTTGTTTTCTTTCGTAAATACCAAACGTTGATCTGTTGTTTTTGGTGAGGCTGCCGTTTTCCTTTGGCGTTGTTATGAGCAAAACAGGTTTTATTGCAGGGTGATTAATTAAATTGTCAAGAGAGTCAAGATGAGTGGTTAGGTTTTCCAGCATAACAGGCGCTGGTGAACTGAGTTGAGAGTTTGGTGCTTCGGGTGTTATTAGTTCGCTTTGAGCGACTCTGGCTTTATTGATATCCAAGTCTATGAAGCTGATTCCAGTGGCGGATGAAATGCATTTTAAAAAAAGCCGCCGGCGTGTTTTTAAATAATGGGCGTCATTAACCAGTGCGTGCTCCGGACAGTACTGTGTTTTATCAACTAGTTCTGTCGTCAGTAACTCAAGAAGTTGCAAATAAAAGGGATCATCTTTTTGGAAAAGGCTGTCCAGATTTATGTAGTCTTGCAGCCAGTGTGTTAGCTGACCTGTGTCTGACTCTGTAACCATTTGCTGAAAGACTTTCACTTGCACTGGGTTGAAGTTGGCTTTTGATTTAATCAGTGTTGATATACTGCTTTCAGGCTCGCGAATAATACTCCTGGCTAATAGTTGAAAGAATTGCCTTGGTCTGGATTGGTGTATTGCCTGTAATGCATGGAATGTTTGCCTGAAGTACTCTGACGGCGGTTCTTTGTATTGTCTGGCTTTTTTGTACTCCAGCTTGTGTACGTTTAAAGGTTGTTGGATGAACTGGTCATCAGTTATGTTGAAATACTCAATGGCATTTATCTGAGTGATTATAAAGAAGCATAAGATAGCAAGCAGTAAGCGGTAAATAACAGGCTTCTGGTTTTGTAGCGATAGAAAGTGTGTTTTGTTCATCGTATCGTGCCAACAGGTTTTAGAGTGAGACGCGCTAGAGGCCAATAGGTTCAACATCTCTGGAAAAGACTCGATAACTCTTTGCCGGCACTGCTATTTGCGGTTATGGTAATCCTTATGTCTTGGCGTCTTCCCGAAAGGATTTTCCATGCGCACCCTGTACCCTGCCATCAAACCATATGCCACTCACCATCTTCAGGTGGATGATATTCACGAATTGTATATCGAAGAATGCGGCTCCCAAGATGGGATTCCCGTACTTTTTGTTCATGGTGGTCCTGGAGCTGGTTGCACTGACAAAAGCCGGTGTTTTTTTGATCCTGAAAAATACCGAATTATTTTGTTTGACCAGCGTGGTTGCGGGCAGTCCAAGCCCCATGCAGAGCTCAAGCAGAATGAAACATCGCTCTTAATTGAAGACATTGAGAAAATTCGTGAGATGTTGAGCATTGAGCAATGGTTGTTGTTTGGTGGCTCCTGGGGATCAACGCTGTCGCTGCTGTACGCTCAGGCTCACCCGAAAAGGGTGTCAGGTTTGATTCTTCGAGGTGTTTTCCTTTCCCGTCAGCAGGACTTTGACTGGCTGTATAAAGAAGGCGCCAGTCGGGTGTTTCCTGATCACTGGGCGCATTTTCTGGAGTTAATACCGAAGGCAGAGCAGGGCGATCTGCTGGAGGCGTATTACCAGCGTCTGTTTGGCGATGATGAGCTGGCGAGAATGAATGCAGCCAAGCACTGGTCATTGTGGGAGGGGAATATCGCAACCCTGCGGCCAAATCATGAGTTGGTTGATCATTTTTCAGAGCCTCATCTTGCGCTGTCATTGTCCCGTATTGAGTGTCATTACTTCCGCAATCATTCTTTTATCGATGCCGATCAGATTCTGGAAAATATGGGGCTGATTGCCAGTATTCCCGGCGTGATCATTCACGGGCGCTATGACATGATCTGCCCACTGGATAACGCTCAAGCATTAGCCGATCACTGGCCTAAGGCGGATCTGCAGATTATTCGGGACGCCGGTCATGCTTCTTGCGAACCTGGTATCAGCGATGCATTGGTGCGAGCTACTGACGATTTTGCCCGGCGTTTATCTTCATAAATGACATGGTTTTTAAGGACATTGAGTAGTATTGATGAAAGGTTTAATTCAGCGGGTTAAGCACGCCAGTGTTGTGGTAGATGGTGAAACGGTCGGTCAGATTAATGAAGGGATTTTATTATTGTTGGGCGTAGAAAAGCAGGATACAGAAGCTACCGCGGATAAATTGCTGGAGAAAGTCCTTAAGTATCGAATTTTTAGTGATGAACAGGGGAAGATGAATTTGGGTTTGAAAGACGCTGGAGGTGAGTTGATGGTTGTTTCACAGTTTACCCTGGTGGCTGATACCCGTAAGGGATTAAGACCTGGCTTCAGCTCTGGTGCAACGCCGGAGCAGGGTGAGAAGCTTTATGATTATTTTGTTCAGCGTGCAAGGTCTCTGCACAATGGAGTGGCTACCGGCCAGTTTGGTGCAGATATGAAAATCACATTGCTGAATGATGGCCCAGTGACTTTTATGCTGGATGTTGGATAAACCCAGTCGGGGTTGTTTGTGTCACATCACGATTTTATGTTCGGGGAAATAATGCTTTTTACTGCAGCCTCGATTTGTAGGTGAGCGTGTTTAAAAAACGTGCCAAGGTTAACGCGTAGACTGACTTAGCAATTAAGTGGCTCAGGACTCAAATAATGCTATACCTGCCATGACATCGCGACAGGTAAAGCCTTATCAAAAATACCTTTACATCTGTTCTACCGTCTCAATCCCCAACAGATCCAAGCCTTGCTTCAGAATTCTGCCAGTCAATGCGCAGATCTGCAGTCGGCTGTTTTTCAGTTCAGGAGAAACGCCTTCCTTATTGACCGGGCAGGCTTCATAAAACTTCATAAACGCACCGGAAATCTCGTAGAGATAAGCACAGAGCTGATGTGGTAAACCTTCTCTTGCGACAGATTCAAGGTTTTCGCTGAAGCGGTTCAGTTGCAGTGCTAACTCTCTTTCTGCATCATTTTCAATGAGAATGTCGCCGGTTACGTCGGATTCATTGACCCCCGCCTTGCGGAAGATACTGCGAATACGGGTGTAAGCGTAGAGCAGGTATGGTGCGGTGTTGCCCTCAAAGGCGAGCATGTTGTCCCAGTCAAATACGTAATCGCTGGTGCGGTGTTTGGACAGATCAGCATACTTAACCGAGCCAATGGCTACTGCACGAATCACATTGACTTTCTGTTCTTCAGACAGATCGCCGGATTTTCTGGCGATCAGTGCCGCGGCTCTTTCTTCCGCTTCGTCCAGCAGGTCAACCAGTTTGATAGTGGTGCCAGCACGGGTTTTAAATGGCTTGCCATCTTTGCCCAGCATCA
The DNA here is from genome assembly GCF_947495845.1 of uncultured Endozoicomonas sp. Classification (GTDB taxonomy): domain Bacteria; phylum Pseudomonadota; class Gammaproteobacteria; order Pseudomonadales; family Endozoicomonadaceae; genus Endozoicomonas. The sequence continues at coordinate 29,608 of NZ_CANMAO010000013.1, forward strand.
TACCGAATGCGTGATGTTCCAGAGATAAGTGATCCGTAGCAAAACCCGCTTTACGGGCGATGCAGTAAACCTGGTCAAAGTGTTGGCCTTGACGAGCATCCACATAATACAGAACACGATCTGCGTTCAGGGTGTGGCAACGGTGTCGAATGGCCGCCAAATCCGTAGTCGTGTACAGGAAGCCACCGCCGGACTTCTCGACAATCACACCCATGGGCTCGCCATCTTTGTTCTTGAACTCGTTCAGAAAAACAACTTTGGCACCATTGTCTTCAGTGAGCAGGCCTTTTTCATCCAGAATTTTGATCACGGCGTGGAGGCTGTCGTTATAGGCGCTTTCACCCATAACATCATCCATGGTCAGAGACACGTTCAGTCGATCGTAGACTTCCTGATTGTGCTCCAGCGTAACATCAACCAGTTTTTTCCAGAGCTTGAGGCAGAATTCATCGCCAGCCTGCAGTTTCACCACATAACTTCTCGCGCGGGTGGCAAAATCCTGATCGTCATCAAAGCGTTTTTTAGCTTCCCGGTAAAAGGTTTCCAGGTTGCCCAGCTCCATGCTGGTGGCTTCCTGGCTCTCTTTTTCCAGGTCTTCCAGGTGGGCGATGAGCATGCCGAACTGAGTGCCCCAGTCGCCCAGATGGTTCTGGCGAATCACCTTGTGACCCAGAAATTCCAAGGTGCGAACAGCCGCATCACCAATAATGGTGGAGCGAAGGTGCCCAACATGCATCTCTTTAGCAACGTTGGGTGCGGAGTAATCGACGACAACCGTCTGGCTATGATCGGTTTTGGCAACACCAGCGCGAGGGTCTTTCACCGCGCTCAGCAGAGTGTTGGCCAGCCATGGCGCATCCAGGTAGATGTTGATAAAGCCCGGGCCGGCAATCTCTACTTTGTTGGCAATGCCTTCGAGATCAAGGTGATCAATCACGTTCTGCGCGAGTTCTCGCGGATTCATGCCCATTTTTTTGGCGGCAGCCATCACGGCGTTGCACTGGTAATCACCAAAATTGGCCTTGGCACTTGGGCGAACCATGGCTGGAGTATCTTCTGGAGCACCCGCAGCGATAAGCGCTTTGATGACCCTGTCTTCAAGCAGCTTGAGAATGTTCATGCATGAATCCCTGATTAAAACTGGGGGGAATGCTATCGAAAAAGGGGGTGTCTCTCAATAGACATGGCTCAAAGGTTGCGCTGGTATCGAGAAGCGGTGAATGATGCGGCAAATAATGGTATCTTCGAACTTTAAATGGATGCCGCTGGCAATGTGTATACCCAAAGGATTTCAAGTTGCTACGCGGCGGCAACCGAGTGAATCCCCATGAGCCTACGAGTAGTAGGTGATTGGGGTGAACGAGAGCAGCCAACAAAGTAGCAACATGAAAGGCGACGGGTATAAAAGTAAAGCGTTATGACAACCAAATCAAACAGTAACAAACGAGGAGCAAGCCGGGCAAGAAGCGGCGGTAAAACATCAAAAACACCTTTGCCGGGTTGGTTGTGGTTACTGGCTGGCTTATTGATCGGTGTCTTTGTTGCTTTTCTGGCCGGCCTGACGCCATCCGCAAAGGATGTGCGCAGTGTAGCGGATCAGGTTGCATCGGCTCCGGAGGCAGGTGAAAAGAAAGAAAATCAGCCCGTGTTTGATTTTTATACATTGCTGCCTGAGTCTGAGGTTGCCGTTCCCGCAGTGACACCGGAGCCGGTACGAAAAAGCGTTGAACAAAAAGCCAGTAAACCCAAAGCCACCGCTGAAGCGCCTAAGCCGACTCAGTCCGCAAAATATCTGCTGCAGGCAGGTTCCTTTAGGAATATCAGCGATGCGGAGCGTCTGAGAGCCCGATTGCTGTTGGAAGGGTTGTCGCCCAAAATTGAAAAGGTCAATGTAGGCGGCGGAGAAACCTGGCATCGTGTGCAAATTGGCCCGTTCTCCGATAGCGCTTCTCTGAAGAATGCTCAAACAGTACTGTCGAGCCATAATATTGATAGCCTGCTGCTGCAGCTCAAGTAAATCTCAATTCTGACCACGGGGAGAGAATCTCTCCTCGCTCCCTTGATAATCTCTATTATCCTCCCCATATACAATTCAGTTATTTACTGGTTTTCCGTTGGTTATCTGTTTTTAGAAAAGGAGCGAACCTTGCAACAGTATCGTGGTACAACCATTCTGTCGGTCCGCCGTGGCGGCAGTGTCGTGATCGGTGGTGATGGCCAGGTTTCGCTGGGTGATGCCGTCATTAAAGGCAATGCTCACAAAGTACGCCGTCTTTATAAAGGTAAGGTCATTGCCGGTTTTGCCGGAGGCACCGCCGATGCGTTTACCCTGTTCGAACGTTTTGAAGCCCAGCTGGAAAAGCATCAGGGGCGTTTGGTGAAATCGGCCGTAGAGTTAGCAAAAGAGTGGCGAACCGAACGAGCGTTGCAGCGTCTTGAAGCCATGTTGATTGTGGCGGATGCGACGGCATCTCTGATCATTACCGGTAATGGCGATGTGATGGAAACGGAAGATGGCATTCTGGCCATTGGTTCCGGTGGTTTCTATGCCCAGGCTGCGGCCAAAGCATTGTATGAAAATACAGACATTGGCGCCCGGGAGATTGTTGAAAAAAGCCTCGGCATCGCCGCAGACATCTGCGTATACACCAATTCCAACCGTGTGATTGAAGAGCTGCCAACAGCCTGATTGCCGTATCGAGTAAGAATTGAGTAATTTGAGAACAACATTATGTCGGATATGACTCCCCGCGAAATTGTCCATGAGCTGGACAAACACATTATCGGCCAGGACGAAGCAAAACGAGCTGTTGCCATTGCATTGCGTAATCGCTGGCGCCGGATGCAGCTCAATGAAGATCTGCGCAATGAAATCAGCCCGAAAAATATTTTGATGATTGGCCCAACCGGTGTCGGTAAAACCGAGATCGCCCGTCGTCTGGCAAAACTGGCGAATGCGCCGTTTATTAAAATCGAAGCTACCAAATTCACAGAAGTGGGTTATGTGGGTCGTGATGTAGAATCCATTGTGCGTGATTTGATGGATGCCGCCATCAAAATGCTCCGCGAAATGGAAATGGAGCGCGTTCGCCATCGTGCGCTGGACGCTGCAGAAGATCGCATTCTGGATGCACTGTTGCCACCACCACGTTCTTTTGGTGAAGAGTCTCAGGGTGCCTCAAAAGAGGACAGCTCTACACGACAGGTGTTCCGCAAGAAACTCCGTGAAGGTGAGTTGGACGATAAAGAGATCGAGATCGATGTGCGCGAAGCCGCCATGGGTGTAGAAATCATGGCGCCACCAGGCATGGAAGAAATGACCAGCCAGTTGCAGAACATGTTTTCCAACCTGAACACCGGCAAATCCAAAGCCCGCAAGCTGAAAGTAAAAGACGCTTTGCGTATTGCTCAGGACGAAGAAGCCGCCAAACTGGTCAATGAAGATGAGTTGAAAGCCAAAGCGGTGGACGCGGTTGAGCAGAATGGCATCGTTTTCCTCGACGAAATTGATAAGGTTGCCAAACGTTCCAGCGGTGCCAGTGCAGATGTATCCCGTGAAGGGGTTCAGCGTGACCTGTTGCCATTGATTGAAGGTTGTACTGTGTCTACCAAGTACGGCATGGTGAAAACCGATCACATTCTGTTTATTGCGTCCGGTGCCTTCCATCTGGCAAAACCATCGGATCTGATTCCGGAGCTTCAGGGTCGATTACCCATTCGTGTGGAACTGAAAGCGCTGTCTTCTGATGACTTTATGCGCATTCTTACGGAGCCAGATGCATCGTTGACGGAACAGTATCAGGCGCTGATGTCCACTGAAAATCTTAACATCGAATTCCAGGATGACGCCATTCGTCGTCTGGCAGAAGTGTCGTGGCAGGTGAATGAGCGCACTGAAAACATCGGTGCTCGCCGGTTGCATACAGTAATGGAGCGTTTGCTGGAAGAGGTTTCCTTCAGTGCAGCGGATCTGGCGACGAGCCAGGAAGGTGCGCCGCTGAAAATCGATGCGGCCTATGTGGATCAGCATCTTGGTGAATTGGTGCAGGATGAAGATCTGAGCCGTTACATTCTCTGATTAATTTTGCAGGTCGGTAATTCAGCAAGAATTGCCGACGTAACAGCCCGGTTGGTGGCAGCCTGCTTGCCAACCTACAGGATAGCCTGACAGTGACATCGAAAATTCCATCTGCCATCAAACTTCATAAACAATCCAATGTTCTTGAAATTCAGTTTGGCCATGAATCGTTTCATCTGGAGGCTGAGTTTCTTCGTGTGCTCAGCCCATCTGCAGAAGTACGAGGCCACGGCAACCCGGTGTTGCAAACCGGCAAGTTGCATGTAGCACTGACCGGTGTGCAAATGGTTGGGCAATACGCCATTAAACTGATCTTTGATGATGGGCATGATAGCGGTATTTATGACTGGAATTATCTTTATGAACTCTGCCATGAGAAGCAGCGTTTCTGGGATAGTTACCTGCAGACCTTGAGAGAGGCGGGTGCTAATCGGGATCCGGATGTATCGGTGGTCAAGCTGTTTCAATAAGGTGGATGGAGTGGCTGTTTCTCAGAGCGTTAGCGGTATTTCAGGCTGGCACTATTTTGTTTGATTGGTTGGAAGCGTCATGGCTGGTATTTTCTACTGACGCACGCCGGCATTTGCCAGTACAATAGCCCACCATAAGTAGTTGACCAAATGAAATCATATTTTCTGAGCAAGTGGCCAGCCACTCTGCTGTGTTACAACTCTGGTCACATAGCTACGGCTATGCTCCCGTCGTTGTGCCTTGCATAGTAACTGTCCACTCACCCAGAAATATTCGATTCCATTTGCACAACTACTTAAGACTGATCAGACTTTGCCGGGAAGGGTTATGACAGGCACTGATAAACGCTCCAATAACAACAGCGACAGACAACAGCAGGATGTCGCTACCAATAACGCGACCAATAGCACAACGCACTTTGGTTACCGCGATGTGCCCAGTAAAGATAAAGAGAACCTGGTGGCGGGTGTCTTTCATTCGGTGGCCAGCAGTTACGATGTGATGAACGATCTGATGTCCATGGGTGTTCATCGCTTGTGGAAGCGGTTCACGATCGAGCTTTCTGCCGTTCGGCCGGGGCAGAGTGTTCTGGATATTGCCGGTGGTACCGGTGATCTGGCACGAAAGTTTTCCCGTTTGGTGGGCGACAAAGGCCGGGTCGTCTTGTCGGACATTAACGAATCCATGTTGCGGGTTGGCCGGGATCGTCTGATTGATCAGGGCATTGTTGGCAATATGGAGTTTGTGCAGGCCAACGCCGAATGCCTGCCATTTCCGGATAATACCTTTGACTGCATTACCATTTCGTTTGGTCTTCGTAACGTTACCGATAAGGATGCGGCATTACGCTCCATGTGTCGTGTATTGAAACCCGGTGGCCGTTTACTGGTGCTGGAGTTTTCCAAAACCAATAATCCGTTGTTGACCAAAGCTTACGATACCTATTCCTTTACGCTGTTACCGGCCATGGGGAAACTGGTGGCGGGAGACTCAGAAAGTTATCAGTATCTGGCTGAAAGTATTCGCATGCATCCGGATCAAGACACGCTGGAAGGCATGATGAAAGACGCGGGTTTTGTAAATACCACCTATCACAATATGACTGGCGGCATTGTTGCGCTCCATAAGGGAGTGAAGCCCTGATGGTGGATCCGGTCATCACAACCGGTTTGCTGGCAGCGTTGGAGCGGCAGGTGAATGCCGTTCTTGCTCTGGATCCGGTGACGTTAAAGAAGCTGCAACATGAGTTTGGTAAAGTTGTCAACTTTCGTTGCACTTCCCCCAGCTTTACCTCATCGGGATGGAATGTTTTTGTGCACTTTGAGCAGGACGGCATTCGTCTTGCCAGTGTGTGTGAGGCATCGGTTGATGCGGTGTTTGAAGGTTCTGCCGTCGCGTTTTCGGTGTTGGCCGTTAATCGGTCTCTGCCGTTTGATCAAGTGCAGGGTTTAACGGTGACTGGCGATGAAAAACTCATCGATCAGCTGCAGCATTTGCATCAGCAGCTGGAAATTGATTGGGAGCGCCCGCTGTGTGAGACCTTTGGCGATATTCCCGGCCATATGATGGCGCAAAGTATTCGCTTTATGGGTAAGCACCTGCAGCGTGGCCATCAGATGATGACCGATAATCTTGGGGAATACCTTCAGGAAGAGATCGGGCTGATTCCTTCCCGCATTGAAGTGGAAGGGTTTGCCACAGAAGTGGAACAACTGGCAGCGTCTTTGAGCCAGCTTGAAGAACAGATACTGCCGTTAATTCATAATAAACGCCGGTCGGAATAAATCGGGAGCCTGTCGTTGATTCGTCTGTTTAAAATTGTGGCTGCCGTTGCCCGTAATCGGCTGGATAATCTGATTGATCCTCAGCGATCACCTTTTCTATTGCGTTGCTTTCTGGCCTTGTTGCCCTGGCGTTATGTGATTCGTAATACTGCCCCGAGAGGTGAGCGGATTCGTCACGCACTCGAAGCGTTAGGGCCGATTTTTATCAAGTTTGGCCAGATTCTTTCTACCCGCCGTGACCTTCTCCCCGATGACATCAGTGATGAATTGGCGCAGCTGCAGGATAATGTGCCGCCGTTCCCCGGTGAAGAGGCGGTGGCGATTATTGAAAGCAGCCTGGGTAATGACGTCGATACGTTGTTTGCCCGCTTTGATCGGGAACCATTGGCTTCGGCTTCGGTGGCTCAGGTGCACACCGCGCAGTTGCACAGTGGTGAAGAAGTGGTGGTGAAAGTGATTCGCCCGGGCATTGATCGGGTGATTCACAAAGATATTCAGTTAATGTACCTGTTTGCCCGGTTGTTGCTGGTGCTTTCAAAAGATGCGCGTCGTTTGCGCCCGGTGGAAGTGGTGGCAGATTACGAGCGGACTATTTTTGATGAGCTGGATCTGTTGCGGGAGGCTGCGAACGGCTCGCAGCTGCGCAGAAATTTTCTGGCTTCCCCGATGTTGTTTGTGCCACAGATATACTGGGACTACTGTCGTACAAGTGTCATGGTGGTTGAGCGAATCTACGGTGTGCCAGTGGCGGATATTGCCACGCTCCATGCCAAAGGTGTGGATATGAAGAAACTGGCGGAACGTGGCGTGGAGATTTTCTTTACCCAGGTGTTCCGGGATCGTTTTTTTCATGCGGATATGCACCCGGGTAATATTTTTGTGGATGCCACCAATCCAGCGGAACCGCGCTACATTGGTATTGATTTTGGCATTGTGGGCACCTTGGAGCCGGAAGATCAGCACTATCTGGCCAGTAATCTGTTGGCATTCTTTCGTCGGGACTATCGCAAAGTAGCTCAGCTTCATGTGGATTCTGGCTGGGTGCCAAGAGATACGGCGGTGGGCGAGTTGGAAGCCGCCATTCGCACGGTGTGTGAACCCATTTTTGAGAAGCCGCTGAAGGATATTTCTTTTGGTCAGTTGCTGGTAAGACTGTTTCAGGTGGCACGACGATTTAATATGCAGGTTCAGCCACAGCTGGTGTTGCTGGAGAAAACGTTGCTTTATGTGGAAGGGTTGGGTCGACAGTTGTATCCCGATCTGGATTTGTGGGCCACGGCTCAGCCATTTCTTGAAAAGTGGATGAAGCAGCAGGTCAGCCCGTCTGCCATTGCCTGCAATATTAAAGAGCAGGGGCCGGACTGGATTCTCTCCGCTCCGGTGATGGCGCAGAAGGTGATGTCGACGGTGCGCAATCTGGTGGATCAACAGCACGCATTTCATGATCGGCAGATTGAAGTTGAACGTCGTCAGAAAAAGCAGCGACGCTTTGGTATTGTGCTTTTAATGATTGGTGTCGCTGCGATGGTGTCATCGGGTTCTCTGGTGCTGGATCAGTCAATGCTGGGTTTGATGGCTGCAGGTCTGGGCGGCTGGCTGCTGGTGAAATAGTGATAATACCAATGTCGTTTTTAAATTGTGGAGTGAGCAAGTTATTTTGGGCGACTGGGCAAGGCGAAGCGACGAGTCATAGCCGTAGCTATGGCGAGGAGCTTCAACGCAGATCCGGTCGCCAAAAATGGCTGCGCAGCCCATAATTTAAAAACAGAATTGGTATCAGCGAATAATGGATAAGAAGATGGCGTCAACACACTGGTTGGATGAAGTGAAGTGGAATGATGATGGCTTGGTAACAGCCATTGCTCAGGATCATCAATCTGGCGATGTGTTAATGCTGGCCTGGATGAATCGTGAATCTCTGAAGCTCACTCTGGAAGAGGGTATCGGTGTTTACTGGTCCCGTTCCCGTGGCAAGCTGTGGCGCAAAGGAGAAAGTTCCGGCCACACTCAACGGTTAGTAGAGTGTCGGCTTGATTGTGATGGCGATGCGATTCTGCTGAAGGTGGAGCAGATGGGTGGTATTGCCTGTCATACCGGGCGGCAATCTTGCTTTTATAAGCGGTTGGAAGGGGATGATGTCGAAATGGCATCGTGGAAAGCCGCAGACCCTGTGCTGCAGGACCCAAAATCCATTTACAACAATCAGTAGAAGCTTATTTTCATTGCTGTAAATCATCCTACGGACTAAAAGATGAGCGATATAATCCAACGATTGACTGAAATACTGAACAGCCGCAGAGAGGCGGCCCCTGATTCTTCTTATGTAGCCCAGCTTCATAAGAAAGGGCTGGATCATATTCTGAAGAAAGTCGGTGAAGAGTCCGCAGAAGTGCTGATTGCCGCGAAGGCTTCCGAACGGGATGATGCTCTTCATCAAGTTCAAGGTAAGGGCCTGGATGCGGTGGTGTATGAGACGGCGGATCTCTGGTTTCATACCATGGTCATGTTATCTCATCTGGGACTTGAGCCTGCAGATGTGCTGAACGAGCTGGATCGCCGTTTTGGTTTATCCGGCATTGATGAAAAGGCTTCCCGCGGGTAACTCTGCTCTCATTCCTTATTGACGGTTACGTCATTAAAAGGGAATGAGGTAGTATGCGTGTTATCTGTTTATATATTGATCACTCTCGTGGAGAGCTGAAGGAGCAGGAAATGGGTTTTGGTGGCATTAGTATCTGGCAATTGCTGATCATTCTGCTGATTGTGGTGATGTTGTTTGGTACAAAGAAACTGCGTGGAATGGGCAGTGATCTTGGTGGCGCAGTCAAAGGTTTTAAGAAAGCGTTGAACTCTGAAGACGATGAGGCATCCAAGAAGGATGGCAAAGAGGGCAAAGATGGCAGCGACGAAGCGTTTTCTACCAGCCAGAGAAATCTGGAATCCGACAAGCAAGAGCAGAAGCACTAAGCAGGATAATTCACTGTGCTGGATATAGGCTTTACAGAGTTAGTGCTGGTGGCTGTCATCGCTCTTGTGGTGCTTGGCCCAGAGCGGCTCCCCGGCGCGATTCGGACAACCGCATACTGGGTCGGTAAGATTCGCCGCAGTTTTCAATCCGTTAAGGAAGAGCTGGAGAAAGAAATTGATGCCGATGGCATCAAACAGCAAATTCATAACGAAGCGGTGCTGAAAGAGCTGAAGAAAACCCGGGATCAGTTTCAAAGTCAGATCACTGAAATCAAACAGTCAGTGAATTTTGATGGTGCTGAGAATTCAGGCGTTGCTGGAAAAGAGAAAGCTGAGGTGAAAGAGCAAGTTGTCGCTCCGACTCAGGAAAAGGGCGGTCAGTAAATTATGTCGGATAATTCAGAAGCAGATGCTTCAGAAACTGGCGCTGCAAAAGGTAGCTCTGAACAAGAGAATACTCATCAGCAAGGTGCTGATCAGGAACAACCATTAGTGCAGCATCTTCTGGAGCTGCGCAGTCGTCTCCTGAAGAGCATCATAGCCATCCTGGTGGTATTTGCCGGTCTGTTTTATTTCTCCAACGATATCTACGTGTATATCTCGGAGCCGCTGCGCGCCAGTTTGCCAGAAGGCAGTACCATGATCGCCACTGAAGTGGCCTCGCCCTTTCTGGCACCTTTCAAGCTGACGATGGTGCTCTCCCTGTTTCTCGCTATACCTGTGATTCTGCATCAGGTGTGGGGATTTATTGCACCGGGTTTGTATAAGCACGAAAAGGTAATTGCTGTACCTTTACTGGTCGCCAGTATTGTCCTGTTTTATCTTGGCATTGCCTTTGCTTATTACATTGTCTTCCCGCTGATCTTTTCTTTCTTTACATCAGTGGGGCCAGAGTCAGTAACGGTGATGACGGATATTAACAGTTACCTTAACTTTATCCTTAAGCTGTTCTTTGCCTTTGGTGTGGCTTTTGAAATACCGGTTGCTACTGTGTTGCTGGTGTGGTCTGGTATTTCAACCGTAGATAGCCTGAAAGAGAAGCGCCCCTATGTAGTGGTTGGCTGTTTTGTGGTTGGCATGCTGATGACGCCTCCGGATGTCATCTCTCAGGCGTTGCTGGCGATTCCTATGTGGTTGCTGTTTGAAAGCGGTATTGTCTTTGCCCGCTTTGTGAAAAGTCGCAAAACTATTGAGAATCCTTCCTGATTTTAGAGCGATTAGCCACAAAGGATTGCACCTGCAGCTTGATTCTGTGCCTTTCAAAACATCAAGTCAGATATGCTTTGTGGGAATAGCGGGTGATGGTATAGAGGCCTTTTTTTTGGGATTAGGCGTTGTGCAGGGTGAAGCGCCTAAACCGGGATGAGGTTTTGAAAAATACGGGCATCAAACCGTTCATTGTTCCTGTCATCGAACTGGCCTGATGAGTTGGTAATGGCGGAATTGTAATATTTGTTCAAGTGTTCGAATTGGATATTAATACTAATCACTTTTATTTTTTCGGATGATATCTTTTCTGACAGTTCATAGTGCTTTGTTTCATGAGGACCCATTGTGTAACAGCTCGATAAAGTCGGCTTTATTATGAAGTGATCTAAAAAACTGCTGTCAAAAATTGATCTGGCATTCGGGTAGTGATTAATCCTTTCAGGAAAATGGAGGGCGAAATTTGAGAGGCAGATTTTGAGGTCTGATTTAGCCTGGTTAGTTAGTCCATAAGCTCCTATGTTAAATATTGTGTCATCCAAGATTTCTGTTAATTCATCAATAGTTATTTTTAAGTGACTGGGTATGTTGATTTCTTCTAGGTCAGTGTAAGCTTCGCAATCCTTCTGAGGGTGTTTACAACGGTTCTGGGAGTTTTCAGCAATCCAGCGGTTGATTTCGCGTTGTATTCTTTCTCTTAACAATAGTAATAAGGACGAAAGTCTAGATTGTTGACTATTATATCGGTCTAGTGCTTCTTTCATGGCTTCTACGGCATTGATTTTTGACTGTTCTTTCTCCGTTTTCAGAGGTTGATGAAGTTCGCCATCGGGATCATCATAGATTTTTAACCTCATTTCCAACTCATTAATGAGTTTTTTCTGTTCTTGCAGTTCTTTGTTATAGTTCACCTGATCATTTTTGGCATGATTAAAGATGGCTCTGAGTTCTTGTGTGTTTGCAGGGCGAATGCTGCGGTAGCGAAGCTTGATTAATGCGGGCGTTAGACAGGCTGCAGCCAGTCCTGCCCCGACAATAAGTAACGTCGGAAAGGCCAATGCTACCATCAAACCGGCAAAGAACGCACCGCTAGAAATGCTGGCTATGGCAGTGTTCTGAAGGTTTAGTTCAGTGCCACTCTTGTATTTCCAGCGGGCAAATAAACGCTCATTGTTTTCTTCAACATCTTTTATGGTCATGGTGGGAAGAGGGGGGTTAGGAGATGGTGGTGAAAGAGCCATTATTTATTTTTAACCTCGATGTTCTATTCGAGCGATAGTGAAAATCAATAAATGTTAAGTTGGATTGTGAGATATTCATTTGGTTCCACAAATAGAACGTATATCAAATAAGCATTGCTTTTACTGATGGTCGACAATTATGAATTTGCTTCTCATTGAAGAAAAAAATGTTTTCAATGGCTGCCATGCTGTCATCACTGGCAGGCAGCTTAAGCACGTGCATGAGGTGCATCGGGCAAATACAGGTGATGCAATTCGCATTGGTGTTATGAATGGTTTAATGGGAAGCGGGCGTATTACCAGTTTATCCGGCCAGGAAATGTCTGTGGACATTGTTCTGGATATGCAACCCCCGCCAGCACTACCATTGACAGTGCTGCTCGCCTTACCGCGTCCGAAAATGTTGAAGCGCTCACTACAGCATCTTGCTGCGCTGGGTGTGAAGAAGATCATTCTGATGAACAGTTATCGGGTTGAAAAGAGCTTTTGGCAGTCTCCCTGGTTATCTCCGGAAAAGATTCGAGAGCAGTTAGTGCTTGGTCTTGAGCAGGCTCGAGACACTTTGTTGCCGGAAGTTGTTCTGGAGAAACGTTTCAAACCATTTGTAGAAGATCGTTTACCGATATTGATGGAGGGTAAGCGAGGTTTGGTGGCGCATCCTGTTGGTGGGCAAGCTTGTCCACATCAGGTCACGGAATCTGCGGTTCTGGCTATTGGGCCTGAAGGCGGTTTTATTGAATACGAAGTGGATAAGCTGGAGCAAGCTGGCTTTGAGCGCATTCATCTCGGTCCTCGGATTCTCCGGGTAGAAACCGCTGTTACCGCTATCGTCAGCAAACTTTACGACTGATTTTCAACAGCGTATGGTAAAGAAATGGATGTAAGTTTTTTTATGTCTATTTCAAGAGGCCCATTGCTTGCCAATGGGTCTATCCAGCATAAACTATCTTCAAGTGGCTCTGACTATGGATGGAAAGAGATTGATAGTTGTATTCCTGTTCGCTCCTCTGTTTTTTATGCAGCTATTTTTTGCGCCAATGGCTTTCTCATCGACAGAGAAAGAATTGCTGCTTGATAAGCTTTATGACCAGGCAGGTATTGAAAGACAGCTCAGCTGGATACACGACAGCATGACGCTTCAGCAGCAACAGTTACCATTGCCTGATGATGTTGTTGATACCGTGAACCAAGTGGTGGAGATTCGTTACAGTCCGGCTTTTTTTCGTTCATCTATGAAAACAACACTGGATGAGGCCTTGTCAATGGGTGAGTTATCTCGGCTGATTCGATGGTTTGAATCTCCCTTGGGGCAGAAAATCCTACGTCTTGAGGCGGCCGCGAATGATCCGGCTAATCAAGCGACGATGGAAAGTTATATAGACGCGAAATTATCTCAGGGTGTGCCGAGAAATTTCCGTGTCCGATTGGTTGAAGAATTAATGGCAGCTTTGAATGCTGTGGAGCTAAGCACTGAGCTTGCGGCAAGTGCGAGTGTTGGCGCGCAGCGCATGCTGCAGGAAGTAATGCCGGCTGGCGATGCTCAGCCCATGCGCCCGGCACAAATTATCAAAGCTCAGGAAAAACCTCATATTCGCAAGCAGATGCCGGAAAGAATGCGGAATATCTTTTTGTACACCTATCGCTCATTGCCAGATCATGAGATTCAGCAATATATTCAGTTTGCCCGTGAAAATGCCATGCAGAATTTTCAGCGTGGGCAGATTCTGGCGATAGCACGGATGCTTTGAAAAGAGTGTCACGATTAAAAGGAGTTAGGTGTGAAAGTTAATCAGTCTGGTTCGTTTCATTCGTTATCTGATATCAATGAAAAACAGTCGGCCGCTCCTGCTGGAAAAGGTAATGTAAAACCAGTTGCCGGGGAAAAATATATCCCAGAGGGCTTGCCTGTTGGTAGCATTAAAACGGATGTGCCACTGAGTGCAAGGAAAGTAAAGGTCAACCCGATTAAAAGATTGTTTTTAAAAATAGTGGCTTTTTTCACCGGTCACTCACACTCGGGTAAGGCTGATTCGGCTCCGATACAGCCTTTACATAATCGCATGATATTTATAAAGGGAACTGATAGACAGGCGTTGACAAAAGGCTTACTGCTTAAATGGACAGGTAAGGATATTAGTAAGTTTGATTCAAGGCAAAAAAAGTCTCTTGATACCCTGAATAGCTCTGCAATGACCGCGCTGTCAAAATTGTTAAAGGATAAGAAGCAGCTTTCTACGACGCAACTACAAAACTGTTTAATTTGCTCCGATGGTGATGATGGTTTTCCGGAAAAAGTTCAAGCGCTATTATCAAATGTACTAAAAAAACACCCGGATCTGAATGAGCATTTTAAAGATAGTGACGGACTTTTTAAAACGCCTGTTCTTATTGCTTTGAAACCACAGGGGTCTTTAATGGTTCCAGAAGATATAACAGTAGTTGGTAAGCAGAGCGGAAGCAGTCATGTGAGTTATTATCCCAAGATTGATACATCAAATGCCGCGAATAGTAATGTGACAACGTTATACCTTTCGGAAAATTTTAAAGCGAATTCTAAAGCTATGGTTGATAACCTGACGCAAGCGCTTAGGGATGCCAGAGCAAGGGCAGAGGATCAGATACTTGAAGTTTCAAAGAAAATTGTCGGTGAACTCTTCAGAAAATAGGGCGATTTGTCTTGCGAAATTAATAAAATTGAGGTGAAAACTGGCTTTCACAGCATGTCAAAGATTCTGCTCTGATTTGGTATTAAGTAGGTGATAGTTTGCTTTCGACTATTTTTCGGAGCATAAATATTGCGATTCCACTGACTTAAGGCTTGGCTACCAAAGGTTTGAATTATTTCCTGGTCAAATGAACAAAATATCCGTTTACAAAGTATTACCTACTTATCGTGTTAGCTCACTTCCTGTGGATCAATATCTACAGTCCATTTCAGTTGTCTTGGAAGACGATGACTTTCCAGAAAACTAACCATACCTTCTACGACACGGTGCAAGTTTTTTCGGTCTTTTCCATGAATTAACAAATGCCAGCGGTAACGCCCCTGGCGTTTTTCCATAGGCGCAGGAATAGGGCCCAGTAATCGCGTGTTTGTGAGTTGGCCTTTATTGTGTTCTGCGTATTGGCGTAATGCGGATAGCAACGTTTCACTTTCACCCTGATTTATGGATTCGGATCTGACCAGTGTCAGGTAACCTTCCGGTGGCAGATTGAGGTGTCTTCTTTCCACAAAAAGGCTGTCTGCAAAACGGCCGTAGTCGTTCATTGACAAAAGTTGCAGGGAAGGGTGTTCAGGGTTATAGGTTTGAATGATCACCTGTCCGGGTTTTTGTCCGCGCCCGGCACGGCCGGCAACTTGCATAATCAGTTGGCCGGTTTTTTCTGAGCCGCGAAAATCCGAGCTGAACAAACCGGCATCCGCATTAATAATGGCAACGAGAGTTACATCTGGAAAATGGTGGCCTTTTGCCAGCATTTGGGTGCCAAGCAGAATGCATGGCTTGCCAGTGTTGATCTTTTCCAGCATCTCCCCAAGCGCCTGTTTTTTCCGGGTGGTGTCCCGGTCGATACGAATAACAGGGTAGCCTGGAAAGTGCTGGCTCAGGGTTTGCTCCGCTTTTTCTGTGCCTTGTCCAACGGGTTGCAGCTTTCTACTCTGGCAGGATGGGCATTGCCATGGAATTGGCTGCTGCAAATCACAGTGGTGACAATGCAGATGGGGCGGAAAACGGTGGATGGTCATGTGTGCATCGCAATGATGGCAATCGATGATGCTGCCGCAATCCTGGCAGATCATGGAGGGCGCATAACCCCGGCGGTTCAGGAATATCATGACCTGATTGTCCCTGGCTAGGTGAACGCCGATACGTTGCAACAGCTCTGTAGAAAGACCGTCTTTAACCAGCTGGTGTCGCATATCCAGCAGCTCCATAGCGGGAGGTTTGGCGTTACCGGCTCGTTGTCTCAGGTGTAATTGGGTGTACTTTCCCTGTCGTGCATTGTGCAGAGTTTCCAGTGACGGGGTAGCGGAGCCAAGGACCACCGGGCAGTTGGCTTGAGAGCCTCGATAGATGGCCAGATCACGGGCGTTATAGCGTAAGCTTTCCTGTTGCTTGTAGGAGCTGTCGTGTTCTTCATCCACAATGATGAGCCCAAGGTTTGGCATCGGGGTAAAAATGCCTGAGCGTGTGGATATTAGAATTCCGGCGCTGCGTCGAGATGCTTCCAGCCAGCCCTGCAGACGTTCTCCGTCGCTGAGGCCTGAGTGCAGACAGGCAACGGGGACATTAAAACGGTCTCTGAAGCGTTTGACGGTTTGTGGTGTCAGGCCGATTTCAGGAATCAATACCAGGGTTTGCAGGCCTTTAGCCAGTGCTGCTGAAATGGTTTGTAAATAGACTTCGGTTTTACCGCTGCCAGTGACGCCTTCCAATAGATAGGTTTTAAAAGAACCCAAACCATCAGTAATCGCATCACAGGCATAGTGTTGCTCATCATTCAGTGTCAGATGAGCGCTCTTGAGCGGATTGCTCTGCTCGGTAAAAGGTAGGCTTGAAGGTTCGATATCCCGGCTTTCTATAAGGTGCTTTTTACTCAGCGACTGCAAAATGGCACGACTGAAGCCTGACTCAAGCAGCTCGGTGCCATTGAGACCATCGGGAGCGTTTGATATCAGTTCAAACGCAGCAAATTGCTTTTTTGATCGCTGCAGCAGGTTGGCGGTTTCAGTATCCAATTCGGAGGATGCAAACCAAAAAGGAATGGACCCCATGGAGGCGGGTTTGCCAATACGCAGGTTTTTGGGCAGCGCCTGAGAGAGTGTTTCACCAACGCTGTGATGATAGTAACGTGCCGCCCATTGGCAAAGCTGAATGATATCTTTTGGCAGTAGTGGCTGATTGTCCAGAACCGAGATAATGGGTTTGAGCTTATTTGAGGGGATGTCGGAGCTGGCTTCAACGGACATGACAATACCCACCAGTTTCCGCGAACCAAAAGGGACGGTGACCCGGCAGCCGGGTTTGATCGCTTCAACAGGGTATGAGTCTGAAGGCAAATAGTCGAACAAACGGCGAAGCGGGGTTGGAATGGCGACTCTGATGAACGCCTCCGGCGCTGTATCATTCTGGGCTGTGGAGTGGGAAGGCGTGCTCATTCAGATTCCGTATCATGATCCTCAGCGGTCATAATACCGTAAGCGCAGACCGGCTAATACTATTTCCCTATTACGCAAACTTTGATAAGATCGCGCCTCTTTACTCTACCGGCATACTCTCTTTTTGAGCATCGCTGGTGGATTTCGTTTGCGGTGCCTTTCTCCAAAGGCCTGAGTATCAGGCTTTTCAATGAGCTGCTCATGGAGCTGTTCATCGAGACAGGTGGCGGCATTCAACTTTTTGAGGAAACTCTAATGAAGCAGGATCTCCATCCTAACTACGAAGAAATCGAAGTTACTTGCAGCTGCGGTAATCAGATCAAAACCCGTTCTACCCTGTGCAAGGATCTGAGCATTGAAGTTTGTTCACAGTGCCACCCATTCTACACCGGCACTCAGAAGGTAATGGATACTGGCGGTCGTATCGAGCGTTTCAACAAGCGTTTCGGACGTCTGAGCGCCAAGAAGTAATTCTGCTTCCAACGTCTTTATACCCATCGTCTTTCAAGATGCTACGTTGTTGTCAGCGTTCGCTCACCCCGATCACCTACTATTTGTAGGCTCACGGGGCTTCGCTCACTTGTCGCCTAGTAGCATCTTGAAATTCAATGGATATAGAAAGGCGACTGCAACCCAGTCGCCTTTTTTATTCCGGTCGTATCTTTGGCTGGTTTAAGCTTTCTTTTATGACTATCAGGTCATCTCTCCGGCAATGGAACTTGTTACCCAAATTGCCATCCTATATTCTGGACTTATAATTTTTACCATTGGTACTTTCCATTGAAAGTAGACATGGTGCCCACCCTTCCGCATCAGTAAAAGGCTCATGGACAAAAAGCAAGCTGCTCTTGATTATCATGCTCTTCCAAAACCCGGAAAGATTGCGATTGAAATAACCACGCCGGCGGAATCGGCTCTGGATCTCTCCCTGGCTTATAGCCCTGGTGTTGCGGAGCCGGTCAGGGCGATCGCAGAAAACCCTGATGATGCGTACCGTTATACCGCGAAAGGTAACTTGGTTGCTGTTATCAGCAATGGTTCAGCCATTCTTGGCCTGGGTAATCTTGGTGCGCTGGCCAGTAAGCCGGTGATGGAAGGTAAGGCTCTGCTGTTCAAGCGTTTCGCCGGTGTGGACTCCATCGATATTGAAGTGGAATCTGAAAGCCCACAGGCATTTATTGATACCGTAAAACGCATTGCCTGCACCTTTGGTGGCATTAACCTGGAAGATATCAAGGCGCCAGAATGCTTCGAGATTGAGAAGCGTTTGATTGAAGATTGTGATATTCCTGTGTTTCATGATGATCAGCACGGTACCGCCATTGTGACTGCGGCAGCCATGTTGAATGCCCTTGAGATTGCAGGCAAGGCGATTGAATCGGCCAAATTGGTTTGTCTGGGGGCGGGTTCTGCGGCGATTGCCTGCGTGAAGCTGCTGATCAGTTGTGGCTTTAAGGCTGAAAATATTCTTATGCTGGACAGCAAGGGTGTTATTCACTCAGAAAGAAACGATCTGAATCAGTACAAAGCGTCTTTCGCCGTGGAAACGCCCTGCCGCACTCTGGATGATGCCATTGATGGTGCGGATGCATTTCTCGGTGTGTCGGGAGCCAATCTTCTCTCGCCGGAGCAGTTGGCGAAAATGGCTGAACACCCCATTGTTTTTGCCTGCGCGAATCCGGATCCGGAAATTCGTCCTGAGCTGGCGAAAGAAGTCCGCCCTGATGTGATTATGGCCACTGGGCGTTCGGATTATCCGAACCAGGTGAACAATGTTCTGGGCTTCCCGTTTATTTTCCGTGGCGCACTGGATGTACGTGCATCCCGGATTAATGAAGAGATGAAGCTTGCCGCAGTCCATGCCATTCGTGAGTTGGCCAAAGAGCCAGTGCCAGAAGAGGTGATGAAGGCATATGGTGGTGCTCACCTGAGCTTTGGTCCTGAGTACATTATTCCGAAGCCCATGGATATTCGTTTGTTGGGTCAGGTGTCTGCAGCGGTTGCCCGTGCAGCGGTGGATTCAGGTGTTGCCAGGCTGGAGTATCCAGCACACTATCCGCTGGAATCATTGTCTGATATTTGATGATGCTGTGAATGGTTAATAAAAAGCCCGGTGATCTGATTTGGATCACCGGGCTTTTTATTGGGTTATGATTTGTCTGACGTTTAGAAAAGGTCTTCTGGTGAAAACTCTTCATTGATGTCGTTCAATGAAGGGATGCTTTCGTCGCTGAATTGTTGCGGTGCCAGTTCTTTTCTGAAGATCTCAAAAATGGCATTAGGGTCACCTGGTGCGGCGAGCTTGCCGGTTTCTCTTGAGATTTTCAGTGTGACTAACCCTTCTGGCTGAGGTCGTTTGGTTTCGGGTTTTCCGTCCAGCGCTACCTTCATATAAGATAGCCAGGTTGGCAGGGCGGCATTGGCGCCGTATTCCCAGCGTCCCAGGGTTGAGTAATCGTCCATGCCGACCCAGACAGCCGTTAGGATTTCCGGGTTGAATCCAACAAACCAGGCGTCTTTGCTGTCGTTCGTTGTTCCGGTTTTGCCACCAATATCATGACGGTTCAGCGCTTGGGCGCGGCGACCGGTGCCTTTCCAGATAACATCACGGAGGATGTCGTTCATGATGAAGTTCACTTGTGGCGACATGACCGACTTGGCGATTTTTGGCTTGATGGTTCGATTTTCTTCCTGGGGAGAAAGCACGTCGTTTAGTGTGTTTTCTGTCAGAGGGAGTTCGACGAACTCAGATTCTGAATTTTCTGTCTGAGTGCCTTCAATAACCCCCATTTCTGTTGCCAGTTTTGTGGCGCAATCTGAATCACAGGCAAGTACTGGCTGGGCTTCATAAAGCACCTCGTCGTCTGTCTCAACACGAGTGATGAAATAAGGCTCTACCTGATAACCGCCATTGGCCAGAACGGCATAACCGGAAGCAAGTTCCATTGGGGTCATGGAAACGTTACCGAGAGAGAGTGAAAGGTCTCTGCTGAGAGAGCTTTCTTTAAAGCCTATCTGCTTTAGAAAGCGAATGGTGTTGTTGATGCCGGTTTGTCTCAGAACCCGGATGGATACGAGGTTGCGAGAACGGTAGAGGCCTTCTCGTAAACGCATAGGGCCATTGAACTTCATATTGTCGTTATTTGGGCGCCAGCTGTCTTCCAGTTGTGCATCATCAAATACAATGGGAGCATCGTTGATGATGGTGGCAGGCGTCATGCCATTGGCCAGGGCGGAGGCGTACACAAATGGTTTAAACGAGGAGCCTGCCTGACGCACCGCCTGAGTGGCCCGGTTATACATGCTGTCATAAAAGTTGTAGCCGCCTACCAGTGCGAGCACTGCACCGTTGTCTGGGTGCATGGAAATCAGCGCCGATTGTGCCTGAGGTTCCTGGGCTAACCGATATTCACCTTTACTGGTAATTCGTACCCAGATTTGATCACCCGGCTTGAGAATGTCTGCTGGCTTTTTTGGCGTTGGCCCCATGCTGTTTACGGACAGAAAAGGGCGGGCCCAGCTCATGTTGTCCCAAGATAGGGTGCCCGTGTTGTCATTCTTCAGGCCAACAAAGGCTTGTTCATCGTCAACGGTGATCACCATGGCGGGTTGAAGAATGCCTTGGTCGGGGGTTTTATTCAGTTTGACCTGCCAGCCTTCCTCTGGAGCGTCCTGCACCAGATTGGTCACAGGGCCTAGATAGCCGTGTCGTTCGTTGTAAGCCATGAGTCCATTGGCGACTGACAGGTTGGCTGCTTCCTGGAGATGGCTGTCCACTGTAGTGAATACTCTGAAGCCTTCTGTGTAGGTTTCAGAGCCATATTGTTCGAACATCTGCTGGCGAACCATTTCTGCAACGTAAGGGGCTTGCAGTTCAATTTTTGCACCGTGATAGCTGGCAGTAACAGGCTCGGTGATCGCGCTTCTAAAATCAGTCTCGGAGATGTAGCCGAGGTCTTTCATACGACCCAGAATCCAATCGCGGCGAATAAGCGAGCGTTGTGGGTCATTGATCGGATTGTAACGAGAAGGGGCTTTTGGAAGACCGGCGATCATGGCAATTTGGGCCAGATTCAATTCGTTAATGGATTTTCCGTAATAAACCTGCGCAGCGGCTTCAACGCCGTAGGAACGATGGCCTAGGTAAATTTTATTGAGATAGAGTTCAAAGATTTCATCCTTTGACAGTTGTCGTTCTATCTGGAGTGCAAGTAGGATCTCGTTAAATTTCCGTGAAAATACCCGTTCGTGGCTCAGGAAAAAGTTTTTGGCCACCTGCATAGTGATGGTGCTGCCGCCAGATTGAATGCTGCCTGTGCTGACCAACTGAACGGCTGCCCGCAGCAATCCAACGATGTCAACGCCGGGGTGTGAATAGAAACGGTCATCTTCTGCGGCCATAAAGGCTTTGGTCAGGCTGGGGGGGGTATCATCAATGTCGATAGGTGAGCGGCGCTTTTCGCCAAACTCGGCAATAAGAAGATTGTCTTGAGAATAGATTCTCAGAGGCGTCTGTAATTTGGCATCTCGTAAAGAGTCTACCGAGGGCAGAGACGGGCTGAGGTATAAATAGGCGCTTGCGCTGACAAGCAGAATTCCACTGGCTACGGTTAATATTGACCAGCACAGGAATTTTAAGAATTTTACTGACCGTTTCATGCTGTAGGGACATCCTGGTAAAGCGAAGGTCGACGGCTGAAGTTTGACGTTATTGGAGTTTGCTCTTCAAACTCAGAAGATGTCGTCCTGACAGCCGATCATATCATAACAGGATATTATACGGTGAAACTGTCCTGATCTGGAAATGCGGTTTTCCGGAGTAATTGGGATCGAAGAGTGACGGTGTTGGCAAAAAAGAATTTTCGATACAAATCCGTCATTTATAGGGTGGGACTGATTCTATGCCATTGCTTAAATGGTACGACTGTTATTTAATGTCAAGAATTAGTCATATATAACTATTATCAAGGATTTCGCCAGTGTTTGGGCTGCTGAAAAACAAATCGAATACTGTTTTAGGGGTGGATATCAGTTCGACGTCTGTCAAAGTCCTTGAGTTGGGGATGAGTGGCAGCAAGTACAAAGTCGAAGCATTTGGTACCGCGAAATTACCCCCGGGGGCAGTAGTAGAAAATAATATTCAAGAACTTGAAGTGGTTGGGGAAGCCGTCGCGAAAGCTCTGTCAAATTCACGAACCGGTGTGAAGTTGGGTGCTGCTGCAGTATCCGGCTCGGCGGTTATCACTAAAAGCATTGAAATGGATGCGTCGCTTAGTGATGAAGAGATGGAAACTCAAATTTCTGTTGAAGCCGACCAATACATTCCTTACGCCATGGATGAAGTCGCCATCGATTTTGAAGTTCAGGGGTTGAATGAAAAAAACCCTGAACGAGTCGAGGTATTGCTGGCGGCCTGTCGTCGGGATAATGTGGAAATGCGGGAAGAAGCACTTCGGCTTGGTGGATTAAAAACCAAGATTGTCGACGTGGAAGCATTTGCCATGGAGCGGGCCTGTGAGTTGATTGAAGGTCAGATGGATTTGCAAGATGAAGATCCAGTTCTGGCGGTTATTGATATCGGAGCCACCAAAACCACGCTTAATGTGATTAATAAAGGCAGAACGGTTTATACCCGTGAGCAGTTATTTGGTGGGCGTCAGCTGACGGACGAAGTGCAGCGCCGTTATGGTTTGTCGCCAGAGGATGCTGAAAAGGCCAAGTGCAGCGGCAATCTTCCTGAAGACTACGAACCAGAAGTGCTGGAACCTTTCCGGGAAACTGTGGTGCAACAGGTTTCACGTCTTCTTCAGTTTTTCTACTCATCCAGCAAATTTAATGACGTTGATGGCATCGCCTTGGTTGGCGGTTCAGCATCTATCCGCGGCCTGTCCGATATGATTCAGGAAAAATTGGGCACACCGTGCCGGGTAGCTAACCCCTTTGCTGCGATGTCCATGGCGGGCAAGGTGGACGCAAAAAAGCTGGCTAAAGAGGCGCCCTCACTGATGATTGCCTGTGGCCTTGCCATGAGGAGTTTTGACTGATGGCAAGAATTAACCTTTTACCCTGGCGTGATGAGCTGCGCAAAGAGCGCAAACAGCAGTTTATTGTTCTCTGGTTTATCACACTGATTGTTGGTGCAGCCCTGATTTTTATGGCTGACTTGTATATCAGTAATATGATTAGCAGTCAGGAAGGCCGTAACCAGTATCTGCAGAACGAGATCAATGTTCTGAATAAAAAGATTACGGAAATCAAGGATCTGAAAGCGAAAAAAGAACAGCTTCTGGAGCGTATGGAAGTTATTCAGAATCTTCAGGGTAACCGCCCAGTTATCGTTCGGATTTTTGACCAAATTGCCAGGGTAGTACCCGAGGGCGTTTACTTCAAACAGGTTTCAGTGAATGGAAATCGATTGTCACTGGTGGGTGTTGCTGAATCCAATAACCGTATCTCTGCTTTGATGAGAAACTTTGATAACTCTGAGTGGTTTGAAAGTCCAAACCTGACAGCGGTTAGAAAAATAGCTGGAGGCAGTCAGCGCATGAATGAATTCGACCTGACCGTGAAGCAGGTTAATCCAGCACAGTCTGGGGAGGATTTATGAGCCTGGCAGATTCATTTAAAAACTTGAACGAACTGGATCTCAGTGAGATTGATTTTGAGAATATCGGTTCATGGCCATTGGCTGTCAGAGTCATTGCTTGTGGTTTAACGCTGGCTGTAGTGTTAGGCGCGGGGTTTTACTTTCATCTGACTGACTTGCAATCTCGCTATGATATGGCAGCCAATAAAGAACAAGAGTTGAGAGAACAGTATCGGCTTAAGGCCTTTCAGGCAGCAAACCTGGATGCTTACCGGGAGCAAATGAAGGAGATGGAGAAATCCTTTGGCGCTTTGGTTAAACAGCTTCCGAGTGATACAGAAGTCCCGGGCTTGTTGGAAGATATTACCTTTACTGGTCGTGGTGCAGGGTTGCAGATCGAGGAAATCAAGCTTCAGGCTGAAAATGTGCAGCAGTTTTACATTGAGTTGCCCATCAGTATTGCGGTTAGGGGGAATTACCACGACCTTGGCAACTTCGTCAGTGGTGTTGCCAGTCTTTCTCGAATTGTAACGCTTCATGATTTTGATATTCGCCCAGGCCAAAGTGGTGAGCTGACAATGAATATTCTGGCCAAGACGTATCGTTACAACGATGAAGGAGGGCTGTGATGAAGCTTCTTCGATATGCGTTGTTGATGTTCTTTGGTTTTGCTTTATCCGGCTGTTTTGAAATACATCAGGGGTATCAGGATATTGATGCTTATATGGCTGATGTGAAAACCAGACCGATGGGTAATATCGAGCCGTTGCCGCAGTTTCGGCCTTATGAGGCATTCACTTATCAGGCGTCGGCGATGCGCAGCCCGTTCAAGCAGCCCGTAAAGGTTGCTCTGAGTTCTGATCAGCTGAACAGTAATATCAAACCAGATGCGAGTCGGGTTAAGCAGTATCTGGAAAAGTTTGAAATGGACTCTTTCCGTTTGGTAGGTTCTATCAGTAACGATGAGGGGTTTTGGGGGCTTGTTCGCGGAAGTGATGGTGTGCACCGTGTTAAGGTGGGGGATTATATAGGCCGAAACCACGGACGCATTACCTACATTGATGAACAAGAGTTGCGAGTAACGGAGATTGTTCCAGCAGGTCCAAAATACTGGATAGAAAGGCCACGTATTTTACCGCTGGACATCGGTAGTCAGTAATCGGGTATCGTGATGATGGATAATTTGCATATGATGCCGATGAAAAAAACAATCAAATTCAGGAATAGGTACACTAGATGAATATGAGTCCCCTGCAGCCGGCAAGCGCTTTCCGAGGGCTTTTTTATGCGCTACTGGTTTCGTTGCCTATTTCAGGATGGAGTGTAACCCTTAAAAATATGGACGTTAATGCTCTTCCTGATGAGATGGTAGAGCTGAAACTGACGTTTGATGGCGTTGCTCCAGAAGCTAATGGTTACAGCATCGAAAAACCGCCAAGAATTTCCCTGGACCTTCCTTTTACCCGCAGTGCACTGCCAAAATACAACGAAGTGGGTTTTAGCAGCGCCAAAAGCGTTACTGTGCTGGAAACTGGCGACAGAACGCGTTTGGTTATCAACCTTGAGGAGCCAACCGGTTACACGACAAAGGTTGAAGGTAATACATTAAGTGTGTATTTGGGTACGGAAAACGCAGCCGGTTCTGTGCAGTCCGATGCTGGTCAAATGACGACAGCGACGACGAATGTTTCTGCGGCTAACGATTCAGAGCCACAAGCTGAAATGCCAGTTCAGGATCAAGGCATTACCAGTATTGATTTTCAGCGTGGTGAAGATGGTGAAGGTAAGGTGGTGATTGCCTTGTCTGATGCCAAAATCCAGATGGATATGAATGAGCAGGCCGGTCGTATTCGTTTAGAGTTTCCCGGTGATGTCATTCCGGAAAGGTTGAGAAACCGGTTAGATGTTGTCGATTTTGCAACCCCGGTTATGTTTATTGATGCCAAGGTGGAAGATGGTAACTCATCCATTGTTATCGAGCCTAAAGGTCAATTTGAATACCTCGCATATCAGACGGATAACCTGCTAACGGTCAGTGTTAAAGCACCGGAGCGTCAAGAGCAGGGTAGAAGAGCTGGTGGGCTTTCCTATAAGGGTGACAAACTGTCACTGAATTTCCAGGACATTGAAGTTCGTGCGGTCCTGCAGCTGATTGCTGATTTTACTGATCTGAACTTAGTGGCGTCGGATACCGTTGGTGGTAATGTGACGTTGAGATTGCAGAACGTTCCCTGGGATCAGGCGCTTGATATTGTATTGAAAGCGAAAGGTCTTGATAAACGCCTCGAAGGTAACGTGCTGACAGTTGCTCCGGCTGCAGAAATTGCGGCAAGAGAACGTGAACAGCTGGAAAATGAAAAGCAGATCAGTGAACTGGCGCCTGTTTATACCGACCTTGTTCAAATTAACTACGCGGATGCTGCCGAAATTTCTGAAGTGATTCAGGGAAGCGGTGATGCAGGGCTTTTGACTGAACGTGGTTCTGTTCAGGTGGTTGATCGTACAAATAGTCTGTTGATAAAAGATACTCAAGCCAAGCTGGACGAGCTGCGCGCTTTGATCGAACAGTTGGATATTCCAATTCGCCAGGTAATGATCGAGGCGAGGATTGTTACTTTGAGTACCACTCTTAGAGAAGAGCTTGGCGTGAAATGGAGTGGGCGCAAAGAAAATGACAACAATGTTAGTGATAATGGAGTTGATGATCTTTTTACTGATCTTGAATTAGGTGGTTCAGTTGCCAATGCGATTACTATTGGTTACACCAGCACGAATGGTAATATTCTCAACCTGGAATTATCAGCGTTGCTTAGTGATGGAGGGGGGGAAATCATTTCTCAGCCAAAAGTCATTACAGCGGACAAGAAAAAAGCGACTATCAAATCGGGTAAAGAAGTTCCTTATGAGGAGAAAACTTCGAGTGGGGCAACATCTGTAGCTTTCAAAGATGCTGTTTTGGGTCTTGAAGTTACTCCTCAAATTACTCCAGATGGCCGCGTTATAATGGATATAAAGATTAATAATGATGATGTTCCAGAAGAAACGACTACTAATGTTCCGATAATTTCCACTAATGAGATTACAACTCAAGTTCTGGTTGAGGATGGAGAAACAATTGTTCTTGGTGGAGTGTTTAAGCAAAATAAGAGAAGTAGTGTTACTAAGGTGCCAGTATTGGGTGATATTCCTTATCTTGGGGCTTTGTTTAGAAGTAAGAGTGAAAGCAATACCAAAGAGGAGCTTCTTGTATTTATTACGCCAAGGATTATCTCTGAGGATGTCACTTTACGCTAATGCTTTGACCTCAATACATGAAAGCCAATGAACGGGAGCAATGCTCCCGTTTTTATTGTCATATAGGTAGAGTATGCGCTACGCTCCAGCACACGGGCGGGAAGTCAGGCTAAGGTATGCTATCAACAAATATATTTCTGATAGGGCCCATGGGGGCCGGAAAAACAACAATAGGTAAAATGCTGGCCAGTGAGCTGGGCTCCCCTTTTCTTGATTCTGACCATGAGATTGAAGAACGAACCGGAGCAGATATACCCTGGATCTTTGATGTTGAGGGAGAAAGGGGCTTTCGTGACCGGGAAAGCCAGGTGATCGAAGAAATCTGTGAACAGCAGGGTATTGTGCTGGCTACTGGCGGTGGTGTGGTTGGGCGACCGGAAAATCGGAGCCATCTTCGTAAGAGTGGCTTTGTCGTGTATTTGAAAACCCCTGTTTCAGTCCAGTTGCACAGAACCCGGAATGATAAAAAAAGACCGCTTTTGCAGAGGCCCGATCGAAAAGAGTTTCTAACGACATTGCTGGAAGAAAGAGATCCTCTTTATCGCTCGATCGCCGACTTGGTTCTGGATACAGACAAGTTGTCTTTGCGTCAGGTTATTCGTGAAATTATTCAGGCAGCAGGCCTTTCTAAACGTTGATGATGTTAATCGTGGAGTGTTGAGTCATGCAGGAGCTGTACGTTGATCTTGGAGAGCGAAGCTACCCTATTTATATCGGTTCAAATCTTTTATCACAGTCTGGCTATTTAACGAGCCATATTCATGGTCATCAGGTAGCGGTGGTAACCAATGAAACCGTTGCCCCTCTATATTTGGAAAAACTTTGCTCTCACCTTCATGAACTCAATCCCATTGTTGTCACTCTTCCTGATGGTGAAAAGTATAAGAATCTGGATATTTTAAATCGTATTTTTGATCAGCTTTTGCAGTCCAGACACAACCGAAAAACGACCTTGATCGCCTTGGGTGGTGGTGTGATTGGTGATATGACCGGTTTTGCCGCAGCTTGTTATCAGCGAGGGGTGGATTTTGTTCAAATCCCCACCACGCTTCTTTCTCAGGTTGACTCCTCTGTTGGAGGGAAAACCGGTGTGAATCACGCGCTTGGGAAAAATATGATAGGCGCCTTCTATCAGCCAAATGCGGTGATCATTGACACGGAAACCCTCAGTACTCTGCCGAATAAAGAGCTTTCCGCCGGCATAGCAGAAGTTATTAAGTACGGGTTGATCTGTGATAAGCCTTTCTATAACTGGCTGCACGATAATATGGATAAGCTCCTTGAGCGCGATAATGATGCATTGTCGTACGCTATTCTTCGTTCCTGTCAAAATAAAGCAGATGTTGTAGCGGAAGATGAGAAAGAGTCGGGTATTCGCGCTATTTTGAATCTTGGTCATACCTTTGGGCACGCTATCGAAACCTATACTGGCTATGGTTCATGGCTGCATGGTGAGGCGGTTGCTGTTGGCATGGTGATGGCTGCAGATCTTTCTCTTCGTGAGGGCGATATTTCCAAGGAAGAATATCGCGGTCTTGTTGAGCTAATTGAAAAGGCAAATTTGCCGGTTAAACCGCCAGCTGGAATGACTCCAGAACATTTTATTGAATTAATGTCCGTAGATAAAAAAGTATTAGATGGGCAGTTAAGGTTGGTGCTTTTGAAAGAAGTTGGCGTAGCGGTAGTCACCCAGGATTTTAATTTGGATAACCTTAGGGCTACGTTAAGTGCATTCTGTTCTTGAGTGGCTTGTATTGCGGTCTGCATAAATTTCTAAATCATTTGTTCTCAGTTAATGGCCTCTATTGGTGTGAATGCGCTATAGAGGCTTTTTTATGGCGAAATCATGGCATTCAATGATTTTATATAGAGGTTTATACCTTTTTTGATGCGGGTCATTTGTGAAAATGAGGGTAGATGTGTAAAATGACCAACCGTTTTGCATCTCATTCGGGTGTTTTTCGTCTAGATTGTTATGCGTTAATATTGAATAACAATTAATGCTTGGTCGGATGCTGGGGAAGAATTCCGCCTTATAGCAAAAAAGCAAAGCACTGGCTCCTGATAGCATGGGTAAGCGCTTGACAATTTGGAATCGAATATTTCTGGCTTATTGGCCAGGTTCTCTGCAAGGCGCAACGGCGTGAGCATAGCGAGCTATGTGACCAGAGTTGCAACGCAGTCAGAGAGCCTGATCAATGAGTCAGAAAATATGATTTCAGGTGGTTAACTGCTTATGCACAGAGAATAAGTTGTCTCATGGCGTGTGGATACGTCAAATAGCAGTAAGACACAGCGCTACGGGAGTGAATTCATTCAATGAATGCTCCCACACGGTCAGGAAGACTGATAGGCGAGCCAGAACAATAATGGTTGATGAGGTTGGTGAGAAAGAGCCTATGAAAGCAGGTCTGTATAATCCTGGGGAGTTTCGGGATAACTGTGGATTCGGGCTGATTGCCCAGATGGAAGGTGAAAAAAGTCA
This sequence comes from uncultured Endozoicomonas sp., assembly GCF_947495845.1. Taxonomy (GTDB): domain Bacteria; phylum Pseudomonadota; class Gammaproteobacteria; order Pseudomonadales; family Endozoicomonadaceae; genus Endozoicomonas. The sequence goes on from NZ_CANMAO010000013.1 coordinate 58,878, forward strand.
TGACCTTCTGAAGACGGCAATTGAAGCACTCACCTGTATGACGCACCGGGGCGGTATTGCTGCTGACGGTAAGACAGGCGACGGTTGTGGTCTTCTGATTCAAACGCCGGATTCCTTTTTTCGCACAGTAGCAAAAGAACAGTTTGGTTCTGATCTTTCTGACGTTTATGCCGTAGGCATGGTGTTTCTCAATACCGATCCGGTACAAGCTCAACGTGGCAAAGTTAGCCTGGAAAATGCACTTTTAAAGCAAGGGCTAGACGTTGTTGGCTGGAGAAAAGTGCCTGTCAATGATGAGTGCCTGGGGCCGATTGCTAAAGACCAGCTACCATTGATTGAGCAAATCTTTGTGACTGCGGATAGTCAGCTGTCCGATACTGAATTCTCTGCCAAGCTCTACATGGCTCGTCGTTATACCAATATGGAAATGGCGGATGACAAAGATTATTACATCTGCTCTTTGTCGTCTAAGGTCATTACCTATAAAGGGCTGATGATGCCGGTTGACCTGCCAACGTTCTATACGGACCTTGGCGATCCGCGTTTTGAAACCGCGATCTGTGTATTCCATCAGCGCTTCTCAACCAACACTCTGCCTCGTTGGCAGCTTGCGCAACCTTTCCGTATGCTGGCTCATAACGGTGAAATTAACACAATCACAGGCAACCGAAACTGGGCAGAAGCTCGTCGACAAAAATTCCAAACACCACTGTTGCCAACATTAGACGACATCTCCCCTCTGGTTAATAGAACGGGCTCCGATTCTTCCAGTCTGGATAATATGCTCGAAGTCCTGGTCAGAGGTGGTGTCGATCTCTATCGTGCTATCCGTATGCTCGTTCCCCCGGCTTGGCAGAATGTGGATACCATGGATCCTGATCTACGAGCGTTTTATGAATACAGCTCTATGCACATGGAACCTTGGGATGGCCCTGCTGGCCTCGTTATTACCGATGGTCGGAATGCCGTTTGTGCGCTGGATCGTAATGGTTTGCGTCCGTCACGTTGGGTGATTACCAAAAATGGTTTCCTGACGGTTGCTTCTGAAGTGGGTGTTCACGGTTATAAGCCAGAAGACGTGATTGCTAAAGGTCGGGTTGGCCCCGGTGAAGTACTTGCCATTGATACTGAAACGGGCGAGTTGCATCAGGCGCACGACATTGATGATAAGTTAAAAGAAAGGCAGCCATACAAACAGTGGCTGAAAGAGAATTCCTACCGCATACGCTCCAGTTTTAATGAGGATGATCATAAGGTTGATCACTTCTCCACAGAGCTGTTGAATGTCTATCAGAAAATGTTCATGGTGACGTTTGAAGAGCGTGATCAAGTGATTCGTCCGTTGGTTGAGTCTGGTCAGGAAGCAGTTGGCTCCATGGGTGATGACACGCCAATGGCCGTGCTTTCCGGTCGTACAAGAACGGTGACGGATTACTTCCGTCAGCAGTTTGCCCAGGTGACGAATCCGCCGATTGATCCATTGCGTGAATCCATTGTCATGTCTTTGGAGACATGCATAGGTCGCGAGCTCAATCTGTTTCAGGAAACACCGGAGCACGCTGCCCGGGTTATTCTGAAGTCACCAGTGTTGTCCACGTCCAAATTTATGGACTTGATGAATGTGAATCATCAGCATAAGTCCTTTGAATCGGAAACCATCAGGCTGACTTACGAGCCTGCCATTGGTTTGAGACAAGCGGTTGTTAGTATCTGTGAGCAGGCTGAAAAAGCGGCTCAAGCCGGCAAGGTGGTGATCTGTCTCTCTGATCGTTATATTGATCAGGGGTTACTACCAGTTCCCGCTGCTATGGCGACAGGTGCCGTGCATCACCACCTGATTGGAAAAGGCCTGCGTTCCGAATCGAACATTGTTGTTGAAACGGCCGCTGCCCGGGATTCTCATCAGTTTGCGGTGTTGATTGGATTTGGTGCCACCGCCGTGTATCCCTACCTTTCCTATGAAATCATCAATGATCAGATTCGTTCTGGTGAAGTGATGGCAGACCCGAGGGAAGCTTATAAAGCTTACCGTAAGGGGATTGGTAAAGGCCTGTTGAAAATCATGTCGAAGATGGGTATTTCAACCATCGCCTCTTACCGCGGCGCCCAGCTGTTTGAAGCGGTCGGTTTATCGAAAGATGTCGTCGATCTCTGCTTCTGTGGTGTGCCGAGTCGTATCGAAGGTGCCCGCTTTGAAGACTTCCACTACGAGCAGGGCCTGCTTGCTGAAATAGCCTGGAAAGCACGAAAGCCTATTCAGCAAGGCGGATTACTGAAATATGTGCACGACAGTGAATACCATGCGTTTAACCCGGATGTGGTTCAGCAGCTGCAGGTAGCTGTTAAAACGGGCGATTATCAGGAGTATCGCAAATATGCGACTCTGGTCAATCAACGCCCTGTTGCCACACTTCGAGATTTACTGGGTTTGAAACTCGATGAGAAGTCGTTGCCGGTGGATGAAGTCGAATCTATTTCTGCCATTGTACGACGCTTTGATTCTGCTGCCATGAGTCTCGGAGCTCTGTCTCCAGAAGCCCATGAAGCTTTGGCTGAAGCCATGAACCGATTGGGCGGACGCTCAAACTCCGGTGAAGGTGGTGAAGACGAAGCGCGTTTCGGAACCAATCGTGTTTCCAAAATTAAGCAGATTGCTTCTGGTCGATTTGGTGTGACGCCTCACTATTTGGTGAATGCTGAAGTTCTACAGATTAAAGTGGCTCAAGGTGCAAAGCCTGGTGAAGGTGGTCAGCTGCCCGGTGGTAAAGTGAACGAGCTGATTGCTCGCCTCCGTTATTCTGTGCCCGGTGTTACTTTGATTTCACCGCCACCGCATCACGATATTTATTCCATCGAAGATCTGGCTCAACTGATCTACGACTTGAAGCAGGTAAATCCGGAAGCGCTGGTTTCTGTCAAACTGGTTTCTGAACCGGGTGTTGGCACCATTGCTGCCGGTGTGGCGAAGGCATATGCCGATTTGATCACCATCTCTGGTTATGATGGCGGAACAGCTGCAAGTCCATTGACGTCTATTCGCTACGCCGGCTCGCCATGGGAGCTTGGTTTGAGTGAAGCGCATCAGACGCTTCGAGGCAATGATCTACGAGGTAAGGTTCGCTTACAGACGGATGGTGGTTTGAAGACTGGGCTTGATGTCATCAAAGCGGCCATTCTTGGAGCCGAAAGTTTCGGCTTTGGTACAACGCCCATGATTGCCATGGGTTGTAAGTACTTGCGTATCTGTCACCTCAATAACTGTGCGACCGGTGTTGCCACTCAGGATCAGTCACTCCGTGATGAACACTTCAAGGGTGATGTGGAAATGGTCATGAACTTCTTCTCCTTTGTGGCAGAAGAAGTGCGTGAATGGCTGGCTCTTTTAGGTGCTAAAACCTTAGAAGAAGTGATTGGTCGTACTGAGCTGCTTGATCTTTTACCGGGTGTTACCGAGAAACAGCAGAATCTTGATCTCTCCCCCATGTTGGGAAGCGCTCATGTGCCAGCGGACAAGCCTAAAACCTGTCAGGTAGATCGCAACCCGCCTTATGATAAAGGTGAACTGGCAGAAGAAATGGTACGCCAAACGCTCAGCGCTATTGAAAATAATTCCGGCGGTGAGTTCAGTTTCACGGTGGGGAATTGTGATCGTTCCATTGGAGCCAGGCTCTCCGGTGAAATTGCCAAGCGACATGGCAATCAGGGGATGGCAGAAAATCCGATCAGGTTAGCACTTACTGGCTCCGCAGGTCAGAGTTTTGGTGTGTGGAACGCCGGTGGTCTCGAAATGAGGCTGGAAGGCGACGCCAACGACTACGTTGGTAAAGGAATGACTGGCGGTAAACTGGTGATTCGTCCGCCGGCAGTCAGCACATTTGTTACCCATGAAACGTCCATTATCGGTAACACCTGCCTTTATGGTGCTACCGGCGGCACATTATACGCCGCTGGTCGTGCCGGTGAACGACTGGGTGTTCGTAACTCCGGTGCCCATGTGGTTGTCGAAGGTACGGGCGATCACTGCTGTGAATACATGACTGGCGGTCAGGTAACTGTCCTTGGTCGGGCAGGTCATAACTTCGGTGCGGGTATGACCGGCGGTTTTGCCTACGTTCTTGACCTGGAGCGTAGCTTTGTGGATCGCTACAACCACGAGTTGGTAGACATCCATCGTATAGATAATGAGTCAATGGAGCAGTATCAGTCTCATCTACTGAGTGTTCTTGAAGATTATGTTGCTGAAACAGGCAGTTCCTGGGGACAGGAATTGATTGATGATTTTTATGATTACAGTGGTCGTTTCTGGCTGGTGAAGCCAAAGGCTGCCAGTCTCGATACCTTGCTGGCCAGCACCCATGGCAGTCCTGAGTAACAGGTTGCCGGTGCAGAAGACGAAAGGTATTGAACATAAAAACAGCTTTGTGAGGTCAGCGAAATGTCACAGTTACACTTAAAGAATGGTCACAAGGGAAAGCGACTGAATAACAACTTCCAGTTTGTTGATGTCGGCAGGGTTGATCCGGATAAAAAAAGCCTGCGTCAGCGTAAGACTGAATTTGTTGAAATTTATCAACCATTCGACGAGGAGCAGGCAGCCGATCAGTCACACCGTTGTTTGGCTTGTGGTAATCCGTACTGCGAATGGAAGTGCCCGGTTCATAACTACATTCCGGACTGGCTGAAGCTGGTGTCGGAAGGTCGCTTGTTTGAAGCGGCAGACCTGTGCCATCAAACCAACAGTCTTCCAGAAGTCTGTGGTCGTGTATGTCCACAGGATCGCCTTTGCGAAGGTGCCTGTACATTGAATGATGGCTTCGGTGCAGTCACCATTGGCTCGACTGAAAAGTACATTACGGATACTGCGTTGGCGCTGGGCTGGCGCCCGGACATGTCGCAGGTCCAATGGACAGACAAAAAAGTAGCAATTATTGGTGCAGGGCCAGCCGGGCTTGGTTGTGCTGACGTATTGGTTCGAAACGGTGTCACGCCGGTTGTCTTTGATAAGAATCCGGAAATTGGTGGTCTGCTGACGTTTGGTATTCCGGAGTTTAAATTGGAAAAACACGTCATGAGTCGTCGTCGTGAAGTGTTTTCTGAAATGGGTGTCGAGTTTCAACTGAACACTGAAATTGGTAAAGACATCACCATGGAACAGCTGATGGCAGATTACGATGCTGTCTTCATGGGGATGGGTACGTACACCTATATGAAGGGTGGCTTCCCCGGCGAAGAGCTGGACGGTGTCCACGATGCGCTTCCTTTCCTGATCTCTAACGTGAATCGTAACCTTGGGTTTGAAAAAAACGCGGATGATTTCATTGATATGAAAGGTAAACGCGTGGTGGTTCTCGGTGGTGGTGATACGGCGATGGATTGTAACCGTACCTCCATTCGACAAGGCGCGAAGTCAGTTGCGTGTGCCTATCGTCGCGATGAGGAAAACATGCCAGGCTCCCGTCGCGAGGTGACGAATGCAAAACAGGAAGGTGTGCAGTTCCTGTTTAATCGCCAGCCTGTAGAAATTGTTGGCGATGGCAAAGTCGAAGGTATTCGCCTGGTGACGACGGAGTTAGGAGAGCCTGATGAACAAGGTCGTCGTCGTCCAGAGGTTATCGAAGGCAGTGATGAAATTATCGATGCGGACGTCGTTTTGGTAGCCTTTGGCTTCCGTCCAAGTCCGGCTCAATGGTTTGAAGAACATCAGATAAATACCGATGAGGGCGGGCGAGTTGTCGCTCCGGAGAAGAGCAAATACAAGTTCCAGACCAGCAACCCTAAGGTGTTCGCTGGTGGTGACATGGTTCGAGGCTCGGATCTTGTGGTAACCGCAATCTGGGAAGGCCGTGAAGCTGCTGACGGAATTCTTGATTATCTGGATGTTTGAATAAATCACGAGAGCAAAAGGGCGTATTTCTAACCGGAAATACGCCTTTTTTATGGTGGATTTCCGTGATAACGGGTATAAATGCCGAATCTGATTCATGGTTGTTTACCGGTAAACGCTGTAGAATCGCTGTTCCGGAATATCGGGTATCAAGGTATTTATGACTCCTCTAAAAAATGACCGCTTTTTACGAGCACTGCTCAGGGAACCTGTTGATGTGACACCAGTTTGGATGATGCGCCAGGCTGGACGTTATTTGCCGGAGTACCGCGAGTTACGGGCAAAAGCCGGTGACTTTATGTCCCTTTGCCAAAATCCACAACTGGCCTGCGAAGTGACACTGCAACCGCTGGAACGTTTTCCATTGGATGCGGCAATACTGTTTTCCGATATTTTGACGATTCCTGACGCAATGGGTCTGGGTCTCTATTTTGAAGCGGGTGAAGGTCCAAAATTTAAAAAGCCGATTCGCACAGCGGCAGATGTTGAAGCCCTGTTTGTTCCTGATCCGGAAAAAGACCTGGGTTATGTGATGGATGCGGTGAGAACCATTCGCCATGAATTGAATGGTCGTGTTCCGCTGATTGGTTTCTCTGGCAGCCCATGGACGCTGGCAACCTATATGATAGAAGGTGGCAGCAGTAAAGACTTCCGCCGCATCAAAGCCATGATGTTCGATCAGCCAGAACTGTTAAAACAGGTGCTTTCTGTGCTGGCAGATTCTGTGGTCAGTTATTTAAATGCACAGATAGAAGCCGGTGCTCAGGCAGTACAGATCTTTGATACCTGGGGTGGTGTGTTGAGTCCGGAGAATTACCGTGAATTCTCATTGCATTACATGGACAAAATTGTCAAAGGTCTGAAACGTGAGAATGAAGGCCGAAGAGTGCCTGTGATTTTGTTCACCAAAAATGGTGGGCAATGGCTTGAATCAATGGCGGATACCGGTGCGGATGCTCTGGGCCTGGATTGGACAACGGATATTGGCGAAGCCCGCCAACGGGTTGGCGACAGAGTTGCCCTACAGGGTAATATGGATCCATCGACACTTTATGCGTCGCCTGAAAGAATTCGTCAGGAAGTAGGAACCATTCTTGAAAAGTTTGGTGCTGGCAATGGCCATGTGTTTAATCTTGGCCATGGTATTCATCAATTTGTTGAACCCGATAAAGCTGCTGCGTTTATATCTGCTGTTCATGATCTTTCAGCTGAATATCACCGACATTAATTGAGCACCCCAAGAATCTGGCATTAGAGACTTGGGGGGATTCTATGTTTAAACTATAGTAATCTGTAGCTCTTGTTCTGAAAGTAGCTGTTTTCTTTCTTGAACATATGAACTAGGTTCGTAGTGTGTATCAGCTTGGGGACTCATCTCAATCGTAGTTGACTTAGAGAGCTTTTTCTCTGTTTTACTACTTTCATTCAACTTGGTAAACCTGCGGCTTTCGGCTTCTTGAAGAATGCTCTTTCTGTACTCATTTTTTTTATGTGGTTCAAGTGACCTCAATTTTTTTCTGACGATGCTGTTCATATACTTATCCATAGTTTCAGGAGGCACTATTTTGTGAAGCTCAGAAAGAGCCATAAATAGCTCATTTTTTCCCCAGCTATTAATCTTTGGTGCTATTTTATTTATGAAAATTTTCAGTTGTTGTTTGGCATTTGAGTTTTTATCAGTCGCTATATCGTCTGTATCTGATTGAAAGCAGGGAACACTTTTTTCCAGTTCATCACGTAACATATTGGCAATGTGATAGTAATGGTTCTCTGTGGGTTTAATGTTTCTGCCATTATCATTCTGAATATCGGATTCAAATAATTTTTGGAGAACTAACTGGGCTTCTGACTCTTGATCTTTTGCTATTCGAGTTAAAGTTGGCAATCCTATATCTAAAACTGCCTTAAATTTCTTCCCAGCGTCAGCATGGATTTTCATGGGGTCCCCTTCTTGGGTGATTATTATTTCTTCAAGCATTGAATTCATCATTTCTATACTGGCTTGAGGTGGTACCAAAGCTCTTCCGCTTAAATGACCAATGATTATTTCTGCAACAGGAGAGTCAATTTTGTCTAAAAAACTGAACATGGTTCGCCAAAATTCAGAACCCATCAGGGTGCCGAGTCTTGCCATAATACCTGTTGTATCTTTGATTAGATAAGCGGAAGTTGCAGCCAAAATCTCCCAGTTTCTAGTGGTAACACCGAGATTTAGTTCGTTCGCTGTGGCATTAAGGAACATGCTGGTATTAATGGTTTCTTTAAGAAACCAGAGAATAGCAGTTTGCTCCCATTTTGTTGCGGCTCGTTGACCAAATATGTAATGCCAAAATTTTTGATCATCTGAAAGGCCTCCTGGGTCATACTCTCGTGATATAGTCTTTTGAGCTGATTTTAAGATATCCTGCATCATACTTTCGCGAGCGGCATTCGTCGTTCCATTATGAAGCCACTCGATTGTTGAGCTTGCCAGTTGCCATGGCGTTACAGCATAACGATAAAGATTGAAGGCTTGTCCAGCGTAAGCAATTATCACGCCGGTAGTGCCCGCTACTCTATAGTTGTTACCACTTTGTTTAATGGCTTGCTCATTTTCAATGGTAGATATTGTTGGGTTTTTACCTAATAAATCTGCCATTAGTTGTTTGCCATAAATATTATCTAAGGCTGTAAGCTGAAAGGTATCTTGTGGCGATCCTTTTTTGGAAAGGCTCATCAGGGCATGAGTAACGCGTTGATGTGTGGTTTTAATCGATAGGTAATTAGCGATACCTGCTTTTTCGTTAAAGGTGTTAAACCAATCCAGCTCTTTCAGAATAAAAAGAAATTGCAGTGTTCCCGATTTGGTGCTGAATACATCCATCATTTCTTTAAGGGTGTTATACCCGAGCATTCTATAAATTGTCTTAAGCTGGCGTTGAGTGCCAAGCTTCTCTACTCTGGCCTCTAGTTGTTCCATAGAGTGTGGCCGATCCGGCATTGCCATACCCATGGGGCCAAGAGTGAAGTATGCAATGACCTGATGGAGTACTTCTGCACCGAAGGCCAATGAAAGCTTACGTTCGTATGGGATTTGTTTGTTCAATGCTGTATCAAGCCAGTCAGAAATAGTTTCGTAGATGCTTCTGCTGTTATAGCCATAGAGCTTATCTGGAATAGCTTGTGTGGGATTTTGCTTGCGCGCAGCGTGTGTAAGAACCCTCTCATTGAGGTCTGCAGTCAATTCCTGAAACAGGATTGGCAGAGAAGAGTGAGTTCGCACACTTTCTGTAAACATAGATACATCCAACCCCCACCTTGTCATTGAGGCGGCGCTGGTGATTATACTCACAACGGCAGAAAAGGCGTTGCCAAGATTGATGAAGCCGGGGGGGAAAGATTTCATACCGCCAGAAGGACAACCAGCAGCATCGCTGTAAAACAGAGACCTCATTGCCTCAAGATTAGAGGTTTGCGAAGCACCTAGTGAACTCTGAATTGATACTTGAGGTGCATTGGAATTTACGCTGCTGTGGTAAATCTGCTGAAGACAAGTAAAGTCGCCATTAGTCAGATTTGATGCACTCGAAGCGGTGAAATTGGCAGGTACAGGAGTATCGACGATTGTAGTGAAGGCATCATGAAGAGCGGGATTGTTTTGTGTTAAATGGCTAAAAAGATGGCGTAGATTGTTCAGGCTCCTGGTCACATCTGAAATAGGTTCCTGCAAAGACCTCATTAAATCAGTACCCTGCTTTATGGATATCATACTCATTACGGCAACACAGAAGAAACCGCTAAGAAAAACAAACTCACCTTTGTTTAACAGTTTTATCAGACCTTGTATTGGTTTTGACCCGAGTGGTGAATTACTAAAATGCTTTTCGAAAAACCCTTTTTCAGATAGTTTAATTAATTCGTCACTGATTTTTGATAATACAGCTGGGTCTTTCATTTGTTCTACGCTAAAGCCATTTACAAGCGTTTGAATCGCTTTGTTTCTAACAGTACGTTGTATTTCAGAAACAGTTTTTTCGATATGATCAATGGTTGCTTGTGTGGAATCCTGATTGCTGTTATAGCTTACATAAGCCATCTGTTCTTCAAGGGATTTGAAATGGTCGTTGTATTTCATAATGGCGATTTTAAAGTCACTGTAATCATCAGTAGTATTATCTTTACCAGGTGCTGATGTCGTCAGTTTAATAGCCATTAAGCTTTGAAAAAAGTTTACGGCTTCTAGAGAAGGGGGAAGAGCATTTGCAACTTGATGGCTGAATGCTTCAGAGAAGCTATTCACTATGATCGAGGTTAAGGTTTTTGCCATTTTCAGTGTATCTGGGTTGCATTCATTTGGTTGATATCTGGGCAATAATGATAGAGCATTCCATATTTCCGATATGTCAGATTTCCAGTCTGTATCATCACTTCGATTGTAATTTAATCCACAAAAATTATTGAAACCTTTTAAGGATTTGTCATTCTGTATGGAAATATCCTCTATTAATTGTACTTTGGTATTGGAAGGTGGAAGTATGCGATTAAGTGCATTTTTTAGTATTGATAAAGGTTGGCATTGACTTAAATCATTTTTTCCTATCAAGCTTTGAATGGTTTCATTAAAAAAAATAACTGCCTTCTCAGTAAGCTCTCTATCATCAATGGCGTTACAAAATAAAAGCTTGCTATTTTGTAGAGCAAGAGAAGAAAGCTTAAGTATGTTGTGTGTCGCGCTGGGTATTTGTTGAAAATGGTAAGCTGTTCGAAAATTTTCGGCGGGCGAAAGATTGTTAGTGTGTCGGGAAATATTAAAAGGCTTTTTCTTACGACGAATTTGAGCCGATATCTCCTCACTGGTAAGTGTATGAATTGATATCTTTGGTTGATTATATTCCTGTTTGTTGGCCTTAGAGCCTGCAGTTAATGTGGCAATTAGGTCATCGTTATGTTGGTTTTGCTTGTCGGAATTTGCGATGGCAACTAATTTGCTGAGATAGTTCTTATATGTTTCAAGGTCTGCCATCGTCATACTTGGCTGGTCAGATGTTGGCTCTGATTTACCTGCATTTATGCTATTAGCTCTGATAAAGCTTGAAATGCTGGCGATGCAATTTTCATGATATGCTTTTTCTTCAGAAGAGATAATGCTTGATATTTCTGACTTTGTTTTTTTGAATGCATTATCGATATTTCTGATAATGAGTTCTTTATCTTTCCCATAAAATTCATCTGTTGGTGGGGTTTCGGAGGATAAATAGGTTGAAAGTGTGCTCATGGCTTGAGCAACGCAGTTGTTATAGAGGTATTTTTCGTTTTCAGGGAGGTGCTTTTTGATTTCAAAAATAATGTTTGAAAAACCATTAATTATCGTACGTCGCACATTTACACGTGACCTTATAGAGTTCTCTTTATCAACCTTATCAATATTTTTATCACTGATCAATTCATCAGCTCTTTCTATAAAATCATGTGTAACTTTATTCCAGTTAGCTATGGATTCTTCGCTTTCACTTGTGTTTGCAAATAATCTACCTCCTGTGATTAAATTTTTTGATAACCCATGAATGTTGTCGTCCAGACAACTGATATAGATGTCTGTAATTTTTCTGCGTAAATTCGATATCACCTCATTGAAGTATTGCTTGTTGTTTTCCGTGTTTATTTTTTTTTGTTCTTCTGTGGAATTGGGCTTATCTTTGTCGTAGGTTTTTGACTTTTTTTTATCAAGGTGGCTGATGTCGATACCGCTATCAGTCAGCGTTTTTTTTGTTTCTTTAATAGAATCGTCTGTGTTTAGAAATACTTCAAGCATACGGTTTGGAAATGTTTCCCTGACCGCTTGTAGATGTCTCTGCAGGTCACTTCTTTCGCCACTCCATATAGACGGTGAAGAGAAAACACCATCAGGCAGGTCACCTTTTAGTTCCTTCATAAGATTATTGAAAAAATCTCTCAAGCGTAAAATGTTGTGACTGTGCTCTGTTTTATCCAGAAGCAGGTCGTTGTTTGAAAGTGCCTTGGTGAACTCTGCCGCTGTTAGTAGGGTATGACTATATAAGTCAGGATTTTCTTTAGGGTTAATCGTATTCCCGAAAATTCCTTCTTCAATATAAAGTAAATTGGAAAGAATTAAGGAGTAGCCTGTATCAAATCGTCTAATGTGCTTTTCTGCGCTATTTTTATCTGTTGATATATTGATGCCCATAAACTCAAAGAAAGAGGCTAATGGGCGATCTTTATTTTGCTGGTGGTGATTTTTCTCCAGTAAAGGAGTGTTGAATGACTCCGCTGAGCTTAATATTGTATTTTTGAGATGATGGAATATTGCGGTTGTAGTGAAATTAGTTGGTATTCCCTCAGTATTTAAAAAGGCATGTAATAGCTCATGGTCTGCTAAATCTGGATGTGCATATGTTAATATTGCAAGCTGCATGAGCTGTTGGTTGTTTTTGCTATTTAGTACACTATCTGCAGCTGTATCGAGAGTAATGGATTTTAGAGTATTTAGTGCATTTTCGAGAATATCTCTTGTGTGAATATTGTGATTGTCACTGGGTTGATGGAATGCCAGCTTTAAATTGATGGTTTTGTAAAGGTTGTTTAATATCTGTTTTGTTTCTTCAGTGATTGGTTTTTCGTTTAACTTCTCAATCTCAGTGGTAAGGCTCGAAATTAGTTTTTCTGATTCATTGGTTCTATCTATGGTTGATGATATTTTTTGCTTATCACCATAGGGGATTTCAAATTTAATAATGTCTTTAGGATCTGGCACGCTTCCAGTGATAGTTCTCTGGATGATTGTCTTTGAAATGCTAGATGCTGTATGTTCTACAAGTGTGGCCGTGCCAGATATTGGATTAAAACTTGAATTTAATGGTTGTACCCTTCTCGCAGTGTTGGCCTCATATGCCGACGTTGTAGGCTTTAGGTTGGAACTTGGTGAGTAAGTTACTGGGTGTGATTTAAAATCTTGGTGGAGGTTTACTGTGCTCACTTAGGACTACCTTTGAAGGAATGAGGGATAGGTGGTTTTAATAATTTGATATGTTGATTTATTTTACTTTGATACTAGGTACCGGACGCGATAACAACGGAAACTTGTTGTCATACTGGTGATAACAGTCTTATAGTGGTTTCTTAAATTATTTATTTTTATATTGGATTGGTTTAGCATTATTTTACCCTCCTTTTTTATTGATGATTTATGGTTTAAATTAATAGTGGCAGTGGCATAAGTTTATTCAGTTTAATCAAAGATAGTGAATGGGTATATTGTCAATATTATTTATTCAGATTGATCTGTTGAACAGAAAGTCAATTTTAAGGTTAATGATAGTTTACGTAAAAGCTTTTTTTTTAAATTTGGTGGGTTTTTCTTCATTCGCAGATTGTTTTTATTATAAATTGTTTTAAGCTTTATCGTCTGTTAGTAACTGCTCAAAAGTTGTGGTAGATTTCGCAGTGATGTCTCTGCAGCCCAATAACAAAAATTAGGAATTTTTAGGAAGTGTGTTTATATTACCAAAAAATGAGCAGTTGCGTCCGTTTTTGATTGCTTTATTGGTGAATGCATGATTTGGTTTCAATGCTTTGTTTCGTACTAATATCTTGGTTGTGGATCTAGGTGTTAGAAGGTTAATTGGTTTTTTTAAGTATCTTAAATAATGCTTTTTTCACGGTAAACCGAGTGACAGGCTTTGTTAGTAGAGAGCTAATTCCAAGTTTATCGATATCTTCTGTATTGGGTAGTGTTGTAACACCCGTGAGCATAATGAAAGAGGGAGGTGTTAGCGTGTTCTTATCCTGGCTGATTCTCTCTGCTATTTGAATTCCCTTGAGGCCTGGCATTTGATGATCGGCAATAACCACGTCATAAGGTCGTTCAAGATATGATGCAGTGCGGATCATAGCAAGTGCTGTAAGACCATCTTCTGCTTCATCTACCATCAGGTCCAACAGCTTGCACTGCTGTTGCAGTACTTTCCTGCAGGTTGAGCTGTCATCAGCGATAAGCACTCTCATTTGGCTATATTCGTTATCGTTCTTTTTCTCCTGCTCTGGCTCTTCTTTGCTTGTTTCTGTATAGGGGGTGAAGAGGCTGATAGAGTTGGTATGTCTGACAATGTCCCCATCCATTTCTTTGAGCAGTTTCTTGGCAAGGAATAGATTTAGCGCTGAACTGGCTTCTACTTCCCCTTCATTTGTATCTTGATTGATGTCGTTGTTATATCCCCAATGTTCAATATAGCGACTTGCAGGCAGGCGTAATTCAATCCGCATTTTGCCAACAGTCTCTTTTTTAACACTAAGAATGAGTTCACCATTTTCAGCTTGGTTTAATGCGTAGAAGCAGGTGGCCTCTAATATCAGAAAAAAACGGCTGTCATTGAAGTAGCATTCTGAGGAGATGTCTTCTGCGATGGAGTAAATCAGCTCTACGTTCTTCTGTTCAGCCCGGTAGAGTAGTCTACTGGTTACTTCATCAATAGTGTCCTGCAGGTTTAATAACTGGCTATCACTGGGGCTTCTCACTTTGTTTGTCTTGATATTGGAAGCCAGCAGGTTGATCAAGTTGCCCAGCTCATGCCCGGAATATCTAAGTGTTTGTACATAGTCTTCTTGTTTTGGAGTGAGCGAGGTGCTTTGTAATAGCTCTGTCATACCCATGACGCCGTTTAATGGGGTACGGAGTTCATGTCCGATTTGTTTCACCACCTCGCGACTGAACAGTTCGGGATGATGCTGTTTATAACGATCTTGACTTTGCCTCAGTATGGTTTTTTTAAATCGGGTTGGGATCGTAACGTAGCCCATGGTGATGGTCATCGTGTACAACAGTATCCAGGTGGCATCATCTAATGGAACAGCAATGCTACCAGAGCCGGAAAGTGTGTAAAAAAACTGGCTCAGGGCAAGGGGAATAAACGTCCAGGGAGGTGCAGTCCGACATTCTCGTTTAACCAGCCAGAAAGAAAAGCAGAAAGTCACCGTGCTGATAAGCATTAATAATGACATTGGCGTATTCATGAGGCTATTCGAAGCCAATGGTATGAACAGAAGGCATATGAGATGCAGTATGGATAGGCCGTTGATGAAACGAACCAGCTGTGGCCACTCTCTATCTAATAGGTTGACCGATATGCGGTGAAAGCTAAGGCCTAGAAATAAGATGGATGCTTTAAAGAGCATGTTTTGTAATTCGATACTGCTATGTAGCCACGAGCACAGATAACCTTGCCATGAGCAGATAAAAAGTAGAACACAGACCATATTAATGGCTGTATAACCGTGGAGTGCACTGAGTCGTCTTGCTTCGATATTTTTAGCGGTAAGAGTGACGTTCTGTTTCGATAAATAGGATAGGCATATGTTGGCAATAATAATGGCGATTAATAGACCACTTAAAAGTGCGGTTTTACCCAATCGTGTGTTTTGTTCTGCCAGATACTGGTCCAGGCTACTTAAACGAATGCCTTTAAACAGTTCGGGTTGGTGGCGGGTTTTCAGGAATATTGTGGCTTTTTCGTTAGGGTTTAACGTGAAACTGGTGGTTCCATATTGATCAAATTGCAGGGCAGATATGTTCTTTTGCTCGGTAAGTGAGTGTTCTTTTTCAATGTACAGTTCTTTGCTGGGCTGTAATTGATAATCCACGGACAATACGGGGGTGACTTGATTAGCAGTATTATTACGAACGGGGATACGGAGCCAAAAGTGCCCGGATGTATCTTTTGAGCTTATGCTGCCGTACTGGTATGGGGTAAAGTGATATTTGTAGTCATCCCCGGTGAGCTGTTCAATACTGAGTGGTGTGCTGTCTTCAATCAGGTAGCAAACACTGCCATCGGAAGAAAAGGTAAACGATGGGTTGAAAATTTCAATAGCCGTGGTGGCCATGGCCGTGAAAGGTAATAGCAGAAAAAGTATAAGTGTCCATAAGTACCTATGGGCTTTGGTAAACACTCTGAAAAAGTCCGTTTCTCTTTATTCTTGGCCTGATTATACGTTAAGCATTTTTCTCAGACAGTGATTCAGTCGACGCTTTGGGTTGAGTTAGCATTCCCCTCAATTCCCCAAAACCCTGTAAGCACACTCATTGATGATGCTTACAGGGTATAATGGCCTTTACGCCTCTTCTCTGGCAATGGCCTTATGGCCAATATCCGTGCGGAAATAGGCATCCTGCCATTGTATGGTTGCCACTGCTTGATAGGCTTGCTCTTGTGCGTCTTTTACAGAGTTGCCCAGAGCG
Organism: uncultured Endozoicomonas sp.; assembly: GCF_947495845.1. Taxonomy (GTDB): domain Bacteria; phylum Pseudomonadota; class Gammaproteobacteria; order Pseudomonadales; family Endozoicomonadaceae; genus Endozoicomonas. The sequence continues at coordinate 74,993 of NZ_CANMAO010000013.1, forward strand.
GTTACACAAAGCACGCGACCACCATTGGTTAAGGTTTTACCGTCTTCGATCTGTGTGCCTGCCTGAAAGACCTTGGCATTAGTGACGTTTTGCAAACCCGAGATTTCATCGCCTTTACGATAGGATGCTGGGTAGCCACCGGCGGCCATCACAACACCTAAAGCGGTTCTGTTATCCCATTCGATGTTGGCTGTATCCAGTTCTCCTTTAGCACCTGCGAGACAAAGCTCGACAAGGCTGGACTTCAGGCGCATAAGAATAGGTTGGGTTTCCGGGTCACCAAAACGACAGTTGTACTCTAATACTTTCGGCGTTCCTTTAGCGTCTATCATCAAACCGGCATAGAGGAAACCACTGTATGGCGTGCCTTCGCTGGCCATGCCTTCTACTGTGGGGATGATAACTTCTTTCATCGCCCGGTCATGAATTTCCTGAGTGACGACTGGAGCTGGAGAATAGGCACCCATTCCTCCAGTGTTAGGACCTTTATCACCATTATCCCGGGCTTTGTGATCCTGACTGGTAGCCAAAGGGAGAATGTTTTTGCCATCCACCATCACAATAAAGCTGGCTTCTTCACCAGTCAGAAACTCTTCGATCACCACGCGGTGACCCGCTTCACCGAAGGCATTGCCTGCTAGCATGTCGTCAATGGCAGCAAAGGCTTCCTGCTCGGTTTGAGCAAGGATGACGCCTTTACCAGCAGCTAGACCGTCCGCTTTCACCACGATAGGCGTACGTTGTTGTTTAACATAGGCTTTGGCGGGCTCGATTTCAGTAAAGTTTTGATACGCAGCCGTGGGAATGTGATGGCGTGCCAGAAAATCTTTGGTGAATGCTTTAGAACCTTCCAGTTGAGCTGCAGCTTGACGTGGGCCAAAGATTGGCAGGCTTGCTGCTTCAAACTGATCCACGACACCGGCCACCAAAGGCGCTTCAGGACCAACAATGGTGAGCCCAATGTTTTCTTGCCTGGCAAAGTTCACCAGTCCTGAGATATCCAGCACATCAATATCGACATTGATGACTTTATCTTCCGATGCGGTACCGGCATTGCCCGGTGCCACAAACACCTGGGCAATGTTTTCATCCTGAGCGACTTTCCAGGCCAGAGCATGTTCCCGACCACCGTTTCCAATGATAAGTACTTTCATTGTTATTCTGTCCTTTCAAATCAATGACGGAAATGGCGGATGCCAGTGAAGACCATGGCAATCCCCGCCTGATTGGCGGCATCGATCACTTCCTGGTCGCGCATGGAGCCGCCAGGTTGTATCACGGCGGTAATACCGGCATTGGCGGCGGCATCGATGCCATCACGGAATGGGAAGAATGCATCGGAGGCCATCACTGAGCCCGGTACTTCCAGTCCCTCATCAGCGGCTTTGATGCCAGCAATACGGGCGCTGTATACGCGGCTCATCTGTCCGGCGCCAATACCAATGGTTTGTGCATTTTTGGCGTAAACGATGGCGTTGGATTTTACGAATTGAGCTACTTTCCAGGCGAACTGCAGGTCGATAAGTTCCTGCTCTGTGGGTGCGCGTTCAGTCACTACTTGCAATTCTTCCGGGCTGATCACGTGTATGTCTGCATCCTGTACCAGCAGGCCACCGTTAACACGTTTGAAATCCAGAAATGGTGTTTGGACTTCAGGCCATTGTCCTGCACTGAGAACCCGGATGTTTTGTTTGTTCTGCAAAACAGCCGCCGCTTCCTCATCTATCTCTGGAGCGATGATGACTTCAACAAACTGTCGTTCAATAATTGAGCGTGCAGTGTCAGAGTCCAGCTTGCGGTTAAAGGCAATGATGCCGCCAAAGGCTGAGGTTGGGTCTGTTTCGTAAGCCAGGTTATAGGCTTCCAGAATATTGGTGCCGGTGGCAACGCCGCAGGGGTTGGCATGTTTTACAATCACACAGGCAGGCAAATCAAAGGCTTTCACGCACTCAAGAGCGGCATCGGTATCTGCAATATTATTGTAGGAAAGCGCTTTGCCCTGTAATTGTGTAGCACTTGAAACCGTGCCTTGAGGTGGGTATTTCTCGGTATAAAACGCTGCTTTCTGGTGAGGGTTCTCACCGTAACGCATGTCTTCAACTTTCATAAATTGCGTGTTGAATGTGCGTGGGAAAGACTCAGGCTCTTCAATACTCATTTTTTGAGAACCAGTGAGCTTGCCAAGATAGTTGGCAATGGCGCCATCGTAACCAGAGGTGTGTTCAAAAGCTTTAACGGAGAGATCGAAGCGAGTAGCAAGATCAACCTGGCCATCATTATCAGCCATGTTGTCCAACACACGTTGATAATCGTGATAATTAACGACGATGGTCGTGTCTTGGTAATTCTTGGCGGCAGCACGAACCATGGTTGGGCCACCGATGTCGATATTCTCAATCGCGGTTGCCAGATCACAGTCAGGCTTGGCAATGGTTTGTTCAAATGGGTAGAGATTCACAACCACCAGATCAATCGGCTGGATGTTGTGTTCTTCCATAATGGCTTCATCCTGCCCGCTTCGTCCCAAGATGCCACCGTGGACTTTTGGGTGTAGCGTTTTTACCCGGCCATCCATCATTTCCGGAAAACCGGTGTAGTCAGAAATCTCAATGGCAGGAATATCGTTTTCCACAAGAAGGGCGAAGGTACCGCCGGTAGAAAGGATTTCAACAGCGTGTTGATGAAGAGCTCGGGCGAAATCGACAATTCCTGTTTTGTCGGAAACGCTAATCAGAGCCCGGCGTACCGGACGAGTCGTGACTGCCATCGTTTCTCACTTACAGTTTGTTGGTATGCGTTATAAATTGGTATGTATTATAAAAAGTCGGCTGATTTTAGCGGGAAATAGCGGCTAATGGCAGGGGGAAGCGTAATAAAGTAGTAAATCCGCGGCCTTATGCTCGATAAAGGCTCGATAAAGGCGCGATAAAGGCGCGGATTATTCGTAAAACGATGTATTTTTCAGACGTAAACTCAAAGCAGACCGAACTGTTTCAGCTTTTTGCGCAGTGTTCCACGATTCAGACCAAGCAGCACCGCAGCGCGGGTCTGGTTGCCTTTGACGTAAGCCATGACCGTTTCCAGCAATGGTGCCTCTACTTCAGATAGAACCATCTGATAGACGTCGGTTACGTCCTGCCCATCCAGATGAGCAAAGTAGTTGTTCATTGACCGTTCAACACTGTCGCGCAGAGTTTGAGACTCTGGTAGCTGCGTTGGGATATGAGTCGTTGAGTGAGTGGCGGTGTTGTTTTCCCCGATTCCATTCACCGGATGACCTTCCGTCATTACCTGTGTTGCTGTCATGCCGCTATGACCTCTCCGTTGCCTTTTCGCTGTGCTTTTCTTTGTAAAGTAGAAAAACGTTCAAAATACGCTTGTATGCAGGTGTGCTGATCTTGTGAAGATTCCAGCTTATTAAAGTCCCGGCGAAACTCCAGGCCGGAAGGCTGATTCTGCATGTACCAGCCTACGTGTTTCCGGGCGATTCTCACGCCCTGTAGTTCTCCATAAAATGCATGCAGTGCACTCAGGTGGTCCAGAAGGATGGCCTGAATCTCACTTTGTTCCGGTGCGAGCAGTCTTTCCCCATGTTTCAGGAAATGATTGATCTCCCGGAAAATCCAGGGTTGCCCTTGAGCAGCCCGACCAATCATCAAAGCGCTGGCACCGGTGTAATCCAAAACGTATTTTGCCTTTTCCGGAGACGTAATGTCTCCGTTTGCAATCACCGGTATGTTGACCGCTTCCACAATTCGGGCGATGGTCTCGTATTCGGCATCCCCTTTGTACATGCAGGCGCGGGTTCGACCATGTACGGCCAGAGCGGCAATGCCATACTGTTCTGCCAGTTTGGCAACGTCGACACCGTTACGGTGGTCCGGATCCCAGCCGGTTCGAATCTTAAGTGTCACTGGTATGTCTACGGCCGCGGTGACCGCTTTCAGGATGGACTCCACCAGTTCAATATCTTTCAGCAGTGCCGATCCAGCGGCTTTATTGCTCACTTTTTTCGCTGGACAACCCATGTTCAGGTCGACAATCTGGGCGCCGAATTCCTGATTCAATCGGGCGGCTTCTGCCAGTTGCTGGGGATCTCCTCCCACAATCTGAACCGATCTGGGTTCAGACTCGCAGCTGTGATCCATACGCAACCTGGACTTGCGTGTGTTCCAGAGTTTCGGGTTGCTGGTCACCATTTCCGAGACCGCCATGCCTGCACCCATTTTCAGGCAGAGCTTGCGAAACGGACTGTCGGTAACCCCCGCCATGGGCGCCAGTATCACCGGGTTTTCAATCGAGTAAGAACCAATAACTAATTGCTTGGACAAAACAGTACCTGACAACGGGCTGGTTTGAGTCAGAGCAGCCTCTGCCTGATGGATAGAAAATGAATCCTCCATCATACCCGCTCGACTTCATGCGATAAAGTCGGGTTGATCAATAAATAACCAGTTTTTGCCGCAGCATTTTGTGAGCAATAGCTCACCAGAACTGATGGGCAATGGCCATCACTCCTTGCTATCCCAGTTATTCTCTAAGATGCGGATTCATAATAGAGCGATTGTCCTGCTCATTTTTTGATATAAGTCAGCAAGACCATCGTTCTATTAAAGAATCGTGAAGATGGCTGTTTATTGTGCGGTTAGCAGAGGATATTTTTGGTCGAAGTGGCTTTTTAGTTGTTTATCATGTGTCAGTCATCATTTTTCGTTAAGGATAACTGCTGGCCAGTTCTTCCGATAGTGTTGAGCAGCGACGGCTGAGAAGAAACTCCTCCGCCAGATCAATCACGGCAATATCTTTCAGTGTATTAATGCCCAATAGAATGGGGTTTTTGAATCGGGAGCGGGAGGTTAAGCTGAAATCCGAAGTGGTTTCTATAGGGCCAATGCGTATTTGCGTTTCAATCACCGGGCGCTTTTGAGGGCTGCCATGGTGCGTCTGAATATAGGCAAAGCGCTTTAGTGGACGAACGATGGATATCATTCTGTTGCTGTCATCGGCTTCCGGGATTTGGAAATGTACCCAGATAGAGCCGTTTTCTCGGGTTTTTAATTCAATATTTCTGGCATCCATAGAGGAAAGGGTTGAGCCGGAATCAATTAGCGCATTCAGTTGGGTTTGACGGTTTCCTACTTGATTAACGCGTTCCTGAAGGCCCACGATATAGCGATCTCCCGCCATACAGTGTTTAGTATCGACTTGGGCATGAACGGTGGCTGCCAGCGAGGGCAGGGTTAAAAATAGAGCCAGCAGGTATTTGGGTAGCTGGATGGAATACGACATAACTTCCTCCACGAAGGTACTGCAATACGGATGCCTTCTTCTCTATTAGGTTTAGCTGCTGGGAGGTGGTGCGGAGAGTTTCTTGAGAATGCCTGCCGGATTTCTGTCAGATGGAATATGGCGCTTTGGATCTCTGGAGATTACAGCCATAATCTTGCTGCTGACGGGTAGAGGTTTTTATGAGTAGATTCAGGTTTTCATGGCTGTTAATACCAGCGTTTTTTCTATTGGAAGTGGTTCTGATGAATCACCTTTCTCGCCCGGATAACTTTCCACTCAGTTTGAACCCGATAGAGGCGTTGAGTGGCATCGCCTTTACCCTAAGCTATTTCCATATTCCTGTAGTGATTGCCTTTGCTCTTGCTGTGTTGATATTGGTAATTCCAGCCTGGTTGATAACCAGACTGGTGATGTGGGGAGTCAGGAGCTTTTGGCAAAAGTTAGCTGATAGCTAACTGCGCTGGGGCCAGGGTCCATTATTTCAAGTCCGAGCCGAATAGGTTGATCAGCAGGCATGGCGTTGGATCCAGCCAGCTCTCCACCCAGATATTCAGAAGGTGAAAAGGCTCGGCTGGCAATTAACCGGCCATTAATATCCGTAAAGGTTAACTGGATGCTGGGGTATGGTTGTGTGTGACCAGCGTCATTGATAATCACCGCATCAATCTGCAATGCCTGACTGTTTTCGGGATGGGTCCGTACCACCAGATCCAGACTGCGGATGGCTTTAATGTTCACAATTTGCGGTAGTTCGCACTGTAAGGCACTGCAAATCAGACTATAGGCCGGTCGCAGCGTTGTATTTAAAGCCAGCTGGTTGCGATTGAACCAGCCGTATTGAGCAATCAAAGCCGTTGCCAGCACAAAGACAGTCAGCTTAAGAAGGGGGCTGCTTTGTTGAGACCGTTTGCGCAGCCCCGGAATCTCATCGTCATCCTCTTCATCATGATCATCAGAATGGTCATCAGATTTGTAAATGAGTGTTGAAACGGTTTCATGATGATAGCCATCGTACTCAAGTGCCGGCGTAGCAGTTGCCACTTTAGCTTTGCTGGAAGCTATGTCGGCTGTTGGTGATGCTGTTGTTTTAAGAGTCTCTGTATTTTCGCTGCTTTCTGGTACATCCTGTTCTGTTTCCAGTGAAGGTAATAGTTCTTCAGAAACTGTAGTTACTGTCGAAACCGGTTGTTCTGCAGGTAGACGCTCCAGTTGTTCAAGTGCATTAAAAACCTGCAGACAGGACCCGCAGCGTACAGAGCCTTTGGCGGCTTTTAATTGTACGTTCGTTATGCGGAACGATGTCTTGCAGTGCGGACAAGTGACACTTGAGGGCGTCATGTTAACTTCTTACCGATGTTCAAATTAATTATTAATTAGATCAAAGCCCTTGATCTTTATCCAGTCCATTAATGCATAGTCGTTACTGACTATGCATGGTGTTCAGGTTGTCTGCTTATGCTCGCTTGGTGCCTGAGAGCATTGCCCAGCCATCAAACGTGGTGGGTGGCTCCATATCAAACCACTGCTTGTAAGTCTGAATGATCTCCTCAGCTTGCTCCGACAGAATGCCTGACAGTGTAATAGAGCCGCCGGCCTTTGTCAGTCCAGCCAGTTTGGGGGCCAGTTGAGTTAACGGGCCAGCAAGAATGTTGGCGAGGACAACATCTGCGGCTTCAGCAGGTTCATCATCAGGCAGAAATACATCCAGTTTGCTGGCGGAAATCGTGTTCCTTTTCGCATTTTCAATGGTGGCTTCCAGAGCCTGAGGGTCGAGATCAACACCAATAGCTGACTTCGCGCCCAATAACAAAGCGGCAATGGCCAGAATCCCTGAGCCGCAACCGTAATCAATGACTTCTTTGCCTTTCAGGTTGGCCTGTTGATCCAGCCATCTGAGGCAAAGTGCAGTTGTCGGGTGTGTACCTGTGCCGAAGGCCAGACCGGGGTCCAGCATCAGGTTGACGGCGTCTGGGTCAGGTACCGGTTTCCAGCTGGGGCAAACCCACAGGCGATCACCAAACTGCATGGGATGAAAGTGAGTCATCCACTCTCGTTCCCAGTCTTTGTCTTCAACAATTTCGACTTTATGTTTTGGAAATGGATCAAGCCCGGCATTTTCCTTGAGGAAGGGCACAACATGGTCAACAGAGGTCAGGGCGTCAAATAATCCGATGACGACGGTGTTATTCCAGAGTGGAGTTGTGCCCAGTTCCGGTTCGTAAACCGGCTGATCTTCGGCGTCCTGAAGTGTGACCGCAGAGGCGCCAACTTCTAGAAGCAGGTCTTCCAGACGGTCAGCGTGGTCAGAGGTGGTGTTGAGTCTGACTTGAATCCAGGACATCGTATTTTCCAGAATAATAGACAATAAGCACTTCACTGACCTTTTGGCGAGGTTGTCGCAAAACTCCAGAAACCTTGTTCCCATGCTTCGCGTGGGAATGCATACCTCTTAATTTTCAAAGAGATAGATGTATGGGTTCCCACGCAATACCCAAAGGGCATAAAAGCATGGGAACCAGGGCTTTTGCGAAAACCTCTTGGCGCGTGAATTCATAACGCATAACGAGGGTATTGTAGCTGAGCCCATATCTTTCATAAATAGACAAAGGGTGCAGAAAAAACAAAGGCCTCGTTTGAGGCCTTTGGTGGGAGTGCAGAATCAATCTGCGAGTTTCTTCTCAAGATAATGAATGCTGACACCGCCTTCTTTGAAGTAAGGGTCAGTCACCAGTTCCTGGTGGAGAGGGATATTGGTTTTGATGCCTTCAATCACCGTCTCATCCAAAGCATTCTTCATACGAAGCAGAGCCGTTTCACGATCTGGTCCGTAGCTAATGATTTTGGCGATCAGGGAGTCGTAATGAGGCGGTACGCTGTAGCCATTATAAATGTGACTATCCACACGAATACCATTGCCACCCGGAGCATGGAATTGCTTTACATTGCCAGGGGATGGCATGAAGGTTTTCGGGTCTTCAGCATTGATGCGGCACTCAAAGGCATGACCTTTCAGTTCAATATCTTCTTGCTTGACGCTCAAAGGCATGCCACTGGCAATTCGCAGTTGCTCTTTGACGATATCAATACCGCTGATCATTTCTGTTACCGGATGCTCTACTTGAACCCGGGTATTCATTTCAATGAAATAAAACTCGCCGTCTTCATAGAGGAATTCAAAGGTACCGGCGCCTCGGTAACCCAGTTCGATACAAGCGCGGGTGCAGGCGCTGGCTACTTCCTGGCGTTTGTCTTCAGGAATATAAGGCGCTGGTGCTTCTTCAATGACTTTCTGGTGACGGCGCTGCAGGGAGCAGTCACGGTCACCAAGGTGGATGGCATTACCCTGCCCGTCAGCCAGTACCTGAAATTCAACGTGACGTGGGTTTTGCAGAAACTTTTCGAGGTAAACCGTATCGTTATTAAAGGCGGCGCCGGCTTCCGATTTGGTCAGTGCAACAGAGCTGATCAGCTCGGCTTCTTCATGCACGACCCGCATACCACGACCACCGCCACCACCGGCAGCTTTGATAATGACTGGATACCCAATTTTCCGGGCAATAGACAGTGTTTTCTGGTTGTCGTTGGTGAGAGAGCCATCGGAACCGGGTACCGTTGGCACGCCTGCTTTTTGCATTGCAGCAATGGCGGACACTTTGTCACCCATTAAGCGGATCACGTCAGCGGAAGGCCCGATAAAGGTAAAGCCGCTTTTTTCTACCTGCTCGGCAAAGTCAGCATTTTCAGACAGGAAACCATAGCCCGGATGGATGCCGGTGGCATGGGTGACCTCGGCAGCGCTGATAATGGCCGGAATATTCAGGTAGCTTTCTGTCGGGCTGTTTGGACCAATACAGACAGACTCATCGGCCAGATGCAGGTGCATCAGGTCGGCATCGGCCTTGGAGTGAACGGCAACGGTTTTAATGCCGAGCTCTTTGCAGGCTCTCAGGATTCTGAGCGCAATTTCACCCCGGTTCGCAATAACAACTTTATCGAGCATGGTAGCGACCCTCAGGCGATGGTGAACAGAGGCTGGTCGTACTCAACAGGCTGACCGCTTTCAACCAGAACCGCTTCAATGGTGCCGGATTTGTCTGCCTTGATTTGATTCATCATCTTCATGGCTTCTACGATACACAGGACATCGCCCTGGTTAACCTGCTGACCTTCTTTCACAAAAGGGGAGGCATCGGGAGAAGGTGAGTCATAGAAAGTACCAACCATGGGTGACTTAACCTGATGACCAGACATCACCGGTGCATCGGCAGTAGCTTCGGCAGAAGGTGCAGCTGCAGGCGCTGGAGCCGCAACAGGCTGAGCCATCTGAAACGGAGCCGCAGCTACCGGAGCGCTTTTTGAGTAACGACTGATTCGAACAGACTCTTCGCCTTCATGAATTTCCAGCTCATCAATGCCAGACTCTTCCAGTAGCTCAATGAGCTTTTTTACTTTTCTAATATCCATAGTCAGTCTCGAATGTTGGAACAGGCCGGGCGTGTAACCTTGCCGGTTGGGTTTAATAAGGTTTGAAAGCGGGAGGCAGGTAGGTTGCTCAACCTGCTTTCAATGTTTAAATCTGGTTCGCAGGTGCGTATGGCTAGAGGTTAATACCATTACGCACAATTAAAAATGCGGGTTTTCCCTATTTTGCTTCAGGGATTGTCAGTCAGTTTTTTAATGGCTGACGACAGTGCAAGGCTATACCCTTGTGGGCCAAGGCCTGCAATGACTCCTTCTGCAATATCACTGAAATAAGAGTGATGGCGAAAAGGTTCTCTTTTATGCACATTGGAGAGGTGCACTTCGATGAACGGAATGTTCACCCCAAGAATGGCATCTCTCAAGGCTACGCTGGTGTGAGTAAACGCAGCAGGGTTAATGATGATAAAACGGACATTATCGAGGCCAGCCTGATGAATGCGCTCGATCAGCTTATGCTCAGCATTACTTTGATAGCTTTCCAGTTGCAGGTTTGCAGCGGAAGCTTGCCTGGCCAATTCCTGATTAATCTCATCCAGCGTCGTTGAACCATAGACTCCGGGTTCCCGGGTGCCGAGAAGATTCAGGTTTGGGCCGTTGAGCACAAGAATGTCTGTCATTTTAATCCTCTTTTTGCGGTGTATCTCTGTAAAAGGAAAGACACAGCGTAGTACCCGGAAAGCCAATGAGCTTGCTTTTGATCAGGCATTTTGCCCCATTGTCAATGATGCGTCCAGCTTGTGCGTGTTACAGGAGGTTAACGACAGTTACGAAGAATTTCGAGACCGTTTCCAGCATGTTTCTGTGAGCTGTGTTCAGGTCTGACGGTTTAGAAGTGCCGTCAGCTTTTGATGAAGTTGCTCAGCCGTGATTTCTCCCTGACTTTTTAAAGCAGGTGCTTCTTTGCCGCTACCGTCGAAAAACAGCAGGGCAGGTGGGCCGAATAGGCTGTTTTGATTGAGGTATTGTTGGTGTTCGCGGGTGTTGTCGGTGATATCCAGTTTGATCAGGGTGAGCTGATTGAGCTGATCTGTGACCAGTGGGTCTGGGAAAACGGTTCGTTCAATCACTTTACAGGAGATGCACCAATCAGCATAAACGTCCACAAGGGCAGGTTTTTGCTGTATTGCCGCATCAGCCAGTAATGCATCAAGCTCTTTGAGAGTGGTGATCTTGGTAAAGTTTGATGTCGGCGCTGAATTACTGACGTTACCAGAGCCAGGAGGTTGTGCAGTCACGCTGGCTAAAGGTCGAAGTGGGTCTTGATTTCCCATAGCGCCACCGACGATGAGGCAGGTTCCATAAATCAGGCAGAGAATACCAACAGCCTGTTTCAATTTTTGGCTTGCAGCCTCTGTGTTCAGCTTAAGAGCACCAGCGAAGATACCGCTGCCAATCAATAAAGCGCCCCAGAGTAGTAATGTTAATGGGGCAGGAATGATTCTTTCCAACATCCAAATGGCTACGCCAAGCAGCAAGACTCCGAAGAAAGACCGAATGCCGTTCATCCATGCGCCTGATTTAGGGAGCCAGTGACGGCCACCAAGCGCCAGTACAAAGAGCGGAATCCCCATTCCCAGCCCAAGTGCAAATAAAGTCAGGCCGCCAAACAGAGCGTCACCGGTAGAGCTGATATAAATAAGTGCACCGGCCAATGGTGCAGAAACACAGGGAGAAACCACAAGAGCGGATAACATTCCCATGACCGCTGCGCCTGAGAGACTTCCGGACTGTTGCTGGTTACCGCTGAGCTTTTCTCGAAGTTTTGTCGGAAGTTGAACTTCATAAAGACCGAACATACTTAACGCTAAGAGAACAAACAGTATGGCCATTGGAATCAATAACCATGGAGACTGGAGTTTTGCCTGTAAATTCAGACTGGCACCAAATAACCCCATCAGAGTGCCAGCAACGGCAAAAGTGGCTGACATGGTTAAGACATAGGTGGAAGTGAGTGCAATGGTTCTACCCTTACTTTGCTCTTTAGCTCCAAGAATCAGGCTGGAGAGAATAGGGAACATGGGCAGCACACAAGGAGTGAGGCTTAAACCAATCCCGGCAAGAATAAAGAGCATTAAGGCAACGGGCAGGCTGTTACCTTCCAGTTGCTGTTGGTAAATGCTGTCTGGAGCAGAGTTCTGAGACGAACTAGCCTGTTCTGCAGAAGTGCTCATCGTGCCAGTATTCTGGGCAACCAGCGGGATCGTAATAGAGTGCGGCGGGTAGCAAAGCCCTGCTTTGGCGCATCCCTGAAAACCAACCTGTACTTCCGGCAATGTGCCGGCATTGGTTACTGGCAATTGAATGGTGAAATTCTGGCTGAATGTTTCCAGATTTTTGTTGTAGTAAGGGTCGAAAATCAATTCGCTGGTGGGGTAGGTCGCGTTGCCAAGGGCGGAAATATCCGATTGGGGGGTAAACTGAAACTGATGCTTATATAAATAGTGCTCCGGCGTCACTTGGACATTAATGGTCGCCGTATTATTTTCCACCGTTCCTGAAAAACTGAAGGCTTCTTCCACTGGAAGAAAGTCCTGATTTTGTCCGCCGAAGAGTTGATCAAGGTTTGCCTGAGCGGACCATGGAAGAAACAAGGCGAATAATAAAGTCCATATAAGGCGGATCGGGTGTTTTGGCATACAGGCGGCTGTTTATTGTGTGGAATGCTAATAATTGTGCAGTGATATAACGGATATGCAAGTGATACGGCGTAAGCAGGGGGTAAAGAACAAATGGGAACCTGAAGCCCATGAAGGCCTCAGGCAGTCAGAAGAGATCAGCCCTTGTAGTTTGCGGCAGACTTCTTGATAACTTCTTTAGCCGCTTCAGCGCCTTCCCAGCCATCGATCTTCACCCATTTGCCAGGTTCCAGATCCTTGTAGTTTTCAAAGAAATGCTCGATCTGCTGAAGCAGCAGTGGCGGCAGGTCGGTGTATTCTTTGACGTCTTTGTAAATAGCAGACAGCTTGTCGTGAGGAACGGCAATCAGTTTCTCATCGCGGCCACTTTCATCAGACATGTTCAGCATGCCCACAGTGCGGCAGCGGATCACAGAACCAGGAATCACCGGGTAAGGCGTAACCACCAGAACGTCCAGCGGGTCGCCGTCGTCCGCCAGGGTGTTGTTGATGTAGCCATAGTTGGCTGGGTAGAACATTGGCGTGGCCATGAAACGGTCCACCAGAATGGCGTCCATCTCTTTATCCACTTCGTACTTAATAGGGGCTGCGTTGGCCGGGATTTCGATAACAACGTAGATATCTTCAGGAATATCTTTACCGGCAGGAATGGATGCGTAACTCATCGACAGTAGATCTCTGTTTTGGGGGTCATGTTGAAATTGCTGCGTATTATATAAAGTTTGCTTCCGTATTTTCCACTTTGGTCTTAGTTTTATCGAGGAGTGTTGTTGTCAGAGTCCGATTCTGAATCATCAAAAATAAATTTTGGCAGTTCCAGAGCTTTATAGATAGCAAGAATCCTGAGCAGAAATCCGCAAATGAGTGTGATCAAAATGGCTGTGCTTGTGGTGAGTGGTGTCAGTATTAGACCAAAGTAGAGCCAGGCGGAGAAAAAGGCGATGCTGCCATAGAGTTCCTTTCTGAACACCAGCGGTAATTGATTGCACAGAATATCCCGAACAACCCCACCAAAGGCGCCGGTAAATACGGCCATAATGGAAGCAATCAGATAGCCGTGACCCAATTCCAGGGTTTTCTGAGCCCCAATAATGCTGAAAGTGATCAAACCGATGGCATCCAGTACCAGGAATGTCTCGGTTAAATGGCGCACCCAAGGCCGTATAAAAAGTACAAACAGCGCAGCTGAGCAGGTGATCAGGAGGTATTCAGGCTTGCCAACCCACACCATCGGGTGATTGTTTAGCACTACATCTCTTAGGGTGCCACCAGCAAATGCAGTGGCACAGGCAATAATCAAAATACCGAACGGATCCATTTTTTTTCGACCAGCAACAATAGCACCCGCCATTGCTTCGACAGTGATAGCAAGAATGTAAAGAGTTTCAAGCACTTTGATGACCCTGCAGCTTTCTCGAAGTAGTGGCTTTTATAATAGTTCCGTTTAAAGCGTTGTATTTCATAGCACTCATTATTCTTTAGTTTTAATTCGCTTTCATATGGCGACCCATCAACTAGACTTATTTTTTATATAGCGTAGGTGTTTTAAAAGGGATTTTCTTATGACATCGGTAACTTCAGGTGCCCCAACTCCACCGCCAAGTCCTCCAACAGGACGTAAAGAATCAGCAGTTAAGCTTGGTGACAAAAAGGTTGAAGTTTTGTCTCCTGGTGCTGTGGTCAATCATATGCCTAAAGGTTCTGGGTCTAGGGGAGTTTCATCTGCTTTTACTGGTAGAAGTGTCAAATTAGCACCTATAGCGGATCCAAAGTCTGATGACGGATTTTATGATCAGGAAATTCCAGATGAAGTGCATGGCGCAGAAGGTGTGTCCAAAGCAGTTCTTGAGAGCCAGCAGCCGCATAAACCTTCTCACTTAGATGATGACTCCGATTACTATTCTGAGGAAGAAGGTGACATACCAGGGACTTTTAAGGTTGAACCACCCACCCAAAACTTTCCTTCTACCAAGCTTGATCCTAAAACAGGCGTTTTGGATATTAGTGTTGATCCAGCTATAGCGACAGATGAATCCGAAGCGCCAACAGAAGTTGAGAAGGGCTTATTTAAGTCCGCGCTTTCGAGTATGGGAAAATGCTTATCGAAAATAGTGGCTTTTGCGAAAAAACACAAACTACCGATCATGATTACGTTGGGTATTGTTCTAGGCCTTGCCTTGATGTTTGCATCTGGCGGGCTGGCAGGCTTACCACTTATCGGTGCTTTTTCTGTTGGTTATATTGTGACCACAATGAATATGTCGATTCTTTTATTTTACGCAATGGATGGCATGCTGAACCCGAAGGATCATCAAGGCGCTAATGGAAAAGATGGAAAAGATGGTAAAAGTGGCAAGGATGCTAATAAGGTTGATGCGAGCTCAGGTTCTGCTAAATCCAATGCTGCTGAAAAGGAATTAAGTAATGGCAATATTTTCAAGCTGCACCGTAAAGGGAAAGTTGAACCAGCCATCCGTCTTAAACGCTCAGAAGCAGAAAAAATATCTCAAAGTAAGGAAGACCTTGTACATCCATTCGCCTTAGATGAGTTTTATGAGTGGGTTGATAAGGCTCTTGGTTCATTGAAAGACGAGGACAAATTTAAGGAGTTTAGGGAAAATTTTCTTGCTCCTGGTGAAGTGCTCCCCATCGAAGATTCTGATGCTTTAAGAGCAGAGCTTGATAAACTTGGTCTGTCTTTGGATAAAATTAAAGCGTTGGCTGGAGAGCCTCTTGAGGCTGAATCTCATTCGTTTGCAGAGCAAGCGACACGGATGGAGACGATGGATGAAGAAATGGGAAAAATCTTAGCCATATTGCGTCCGAAAGCAGAGCATGTGGGACCATGGTTAATCGACCTGGTTAAAGCATTACCCAAAAGCAAATGGTTGCCTGATCACAACCGTCTTACAGACAAGTTCTTATCTCTTGATCCGGAACGTGATCGGTGGTCTACCGGAGTAGATGAGATGGCAAAGCTTGAAGCCACTGATATGACACGTAATGTCTGGAAAGCACTGAAAGAATATGAAGCAAGTGTATTAACCAATAGTCCAGCGACTTCAATCAAACCGCCTGTGATTTCAAATATGGATGATGTTGAAGGTCCTGTTATAGAAGAAGCGAAACCCGTTTTAGAGAGACAAAACCCTCCTGTTCAGCCTGAAGGTGTGAGAAATGGAGAACGGCTGAATGGTTTGGATCTAAGTGACGATGGGTTTGATTTTGGACGGGTAAAGCAAGCTGCGGGAGAACTCAGAGATAAATTTGATGATTTAGTAAAAGCAGCAGAGCCTATTAAAGCGTCTGGACAAGATGGAGATTCAGGTTTTGGTGATGACAGGCCTGATCCACCAGCCTCAGGTAAAACCGGTTCTGTAAACCCTCCTGTTCAGTCTGAAGGTTTGAGAAATGGAGAACGGCTGAATGGTTTGGATCTAAGTGACGATGGGTTTGATTTTGGACGGGTAAAGCAAGCTGCGGGAGAACTCAGAGATAAATTTGATGATTTAGTAAAAGCAGCAGAGCCTGTTAAAGGGTCTGGACAAGATGGAGATTCAGGTCTTGGTGATGACAGCCCTAAAGAGTTAGTTTCACCACTTTCAAATCAAAGTTCAGATTACACCGGTTCTGTAAAAAGGAAAAAAGGCTTACGTAAAAGTGGTTCGAAGGGAGATGAAAATTCTGGTTTAACCACAGAAAAGATGAAAAAAATAAGAGAGGGTCTTAATAAATTTGAAGCTATAGCTAAAGATGAAGAAGGTTTTGTTGCCGGAAATTTCTGGGGTCTATTTAAAAGTAAAACTGGTTTTGATATTAATGATCCACAAAATGATAAGATTAGGGAGGCTCTTCTTCGGCTTGGAACTGAACTTATCTCAAAGTTGGGTGAATTTGAGGTAAACCCAAATAGTTCGCTAGGTCGTATTCAAAGTGCAGACTCACAAAATGCTAAAGACTTGATGAAGGTGTTGATTGTTATCATGTTGAGTCATGCTAAAGATATTCTGAAAGTGGAAGCTGTTAAGTCGGAATGGCTTGCTAGCGAAAACAAGAGTTCAGTAAAAAAGAAGATAGTTAAAACATTTAGCGATAATGTTTATTTTGAAGAAAAAATGTCGAGTGTTAAGTTCAGGGGTAAGAGGTTGAAAACAAAAATAACTGAGCTGATTGGTAATTGGGTTGTTAATGAGAAGAAATCTTAGTTTGATTTTTTTGATAAGTGATCGGAAATTAAATTGCGTTTATTGATCGTTAGAAGCTACTGATCTGAAGCATAAACGAAACTTTTACCTTAATTAAATTATTTTACTCAACCAGCAGGGAATTAATTATGAGTGCTCCAGTAGATGGATCTACTCCCAGTGCGGAGCCAAGCACAGGGAACGGTGGCAGTTCAGGATCGTATATTGTTAAACTGAACACTGACCGCTTAGATACTTTGCGAGCAGCAGGGTATTCCGATCAACAGATCGAAGCACTCCTGTCATTAGCTGATGATGAAGGTAGCTCATTAGAGCCACAGCACTTTCATACAGTTAATAAAGAGACTTTGAATGCTCTGAGATACAGAGGAAAGTTAAATGAGGCCACCAAGGATCTGATCTATCTTCAGGCGCCGGTTGCTCTTGTTCAGGAAGTCAGTGATCCCGGCAACTGGAGTGGTGATAATTATCTGGGGCCTGGGGCTTCTGAGGTTCGATCCTTTATGCAGGGCGAAACAGTTGATCTGACCAGACCAAGCCTTGATGCGTTGATGCTGTCAGTGCTGAGTGCAAGGGCTGATATTCTGCAGGGGCAGCTGGAAGATCAGATTCAATCAATTCAAGAAAGAAATGATTTGTTAGAGCGCGGAAATGCTGCTTTGGCAGTGGCGCGAAATTTTAAAGCTGCAGCAGGTACTTCGGGTGATGCAGGAGATACTCTTGGTTCAACCGATCTTGGTGATGCTTTTAGTGCTTTAGGGGCGACTTGGGCAGGTGGCGGAACAATATATCCCGGTGATCCGGTGCTCCCGATAGGCCCATCAGGACTTCGCTATAACTCTTCGCTTTGGGATGTGAACATAGAGTCTTTAAAGGGAAGAATTGAAGCACTGACCAGTGAGTCCCAATTAGATACAACTCGTCTTCAACAAACAATTAATAAATACAACCAAACTTTTGAACTGCTAAGTAACTTTATTAACCGATATTTCCAGTCTGTCAGTTCTGTTATTCAGAATTTGAGATAGATAACTGCATGAAAACAAAAGTTATAAGCTAGGGTGGTTTTTATAGCATGTTTGATTTCAAGGAGGGGCGAACGTGAATAATAATGAACTGAATGGCGAAACCTTTGAAGATGAATTAATGGGCTTCTTTTCAAAGGGAGGCACGTTTAAAGATTTAAAAGACGTGAGTGACGATGCCATGGAGGCAATCTATTCTGTGGCCTATAACCTCTATCAAAGTGGGAAGTATGATGAGGCTCAACAGATTTTTCAGTTTCTCTGCTTTTATGATCACTTCAACCGTAAATACTTTATGGGTCTTGGTGCCTGTCAGCAAATGAAAAAAGAGTTTGATAAGGCTATAGAAGTGTTTTCATTTGCTACCTTGCTGGACTCTGACGATCCCCGCCCAATGATTTATATCGGAGATTGTCATATGGGTAAGGGTGACAAAGAAAAAGCCAAAATTGCCTATGAAACCTCCATGGATTGGGCTGGTGAAAGTACTGATTATGCTCAAGATATTGAGCGTGCAAAAAACATGCTGGAAAACCTGGAATAACGTTTAAAGGAGTATTCGTATGTCGTCTTCCATTCCACAGGGTTCTGTACCTTCGGAACACAATACCAACCCTTCTGTAATATTGGGGACAGATCAAGCCGAAGCAGAAAGGCTTGGTAAGCTGAACCAAAAAGATAAGGTTGATCGGGGTTTTTCAAATCAGAACAGTGCTTCACTGGCTGCACCGAAGGAAGATGCTGACTTTACAGCCGGTACTGTAAGGATTGAACCACCTGCTGAAGGTGCTGACTCGCCTTCAGGTAAGGTTCTGAAAGAAGTTGAAGTATTGAAAGAGCTCACGAACTTTTTCAAGCCCGGCAGCAAAGGGCAGGAAGTTTTAACCGGTGTGCAGCTGGAGCAGGTGGGGCAGGAGATTTTTGATAAAGCATTGAAAAAGCTGAACCCTCTGGCAAAGCATATCAGCACTATTCAGGGTAACAGGGAGCATTTGCACTCACTAGGTTACAGTGATGCGCTTATTGATGGTCTTCTGTCTCTTGCGAATCCGGATGATGTTGATAATTCATTGTCCTCCATGCACTCATTCTCAGCCAGGTTGTCTGGTAAACTTCAAGGCGATCCATCATTGCAGAATCTGCATGATCTCTTCGGTGATGTGTTGACTCAGTTTGCGGGCCTTGAAGGTGGACCACCAGAAGTTCTTGATGACATAAAAGCCAGCCTTCAAGCATTTACCAATAAGCATTTGAGTACAGGTAAAACACTGGATGTTGATGCAGCTTCCCTCATGCTGATGGAGATACAAACCAAGCTGCAAAATAACCGTTTGGTATTTAGTCAAGAAACGATAAAAACACTGCAGGTTGAAAGAGAGCAGTTAGCGGAAAAACGCATCAAAAAAATTGCAGAGTCGGTCGAGAAAGCTAAAGAAGCCGAAAAGTCAGGCATGGTTGGTCGGATATTTAGCTATATTGGCTTAGCAATTATGGCCGTCATTGCGGCAGTGGTTACTGCTACTACCGGCGGTTTGGCTGCAGGCCTTATGATTGCTGCGGTAGCTGTCATGGTATTGATGTTGGCCTCGTCAGAGAGCGGCACTAACTTTATGACCAACTGGGCTGGTGAAGATGGCGAGCTGGGTTTGACTATTGCCTGGAGTGTTGTGGTTGCACTTTTGACGATTGGCGCTGCAGCAGCCGCTTACTCTGCTTCTGGTGCATCTACTGCGGCAAATGCTGCGGGAGCAACAGCTAAAGGAGCACAAGTAGCTGCCACTGCGTCAACGGGCGCTTCAGTTGCAGCGAAATCTGCAAAACTGGCTGCGATGGCAGAAAAGTTGGTTCGATGGGGGCAGGTGGCGGGAGCCGCTACATTGTTCGCAGATGGTGCTGCCAGTGCTGTCAGCACTCAATATCAGTTTGAGGCTGATATGCTTAGGGCAGAGTCCAAAGAAATCCATGCATTTATTCTTCGAAATCAGCAGTTAATTGATGAGTTTGTAGAGGATATTCAGAAAGTCGTCGAAGAGCTTCAGCAGGGCTATTCTACTATCGCCAGCATTCTCAAAGATAACCATGATACAAAGATAAAACTTCTATCTTATGTTAAAGGCTAAGTTCAGTAGATTCATCAGGGATATTGAATCATAAAATTGAAAAGACATATATGTCGACAGGAGGTTAACGTATGACTGAAGTAAATAATTCAGGTGCTTTACACCATACTCAACAACAGGCACCTATTCTTGATGCTGGAAAGCTTCCAGGTAAAGAAAGGGTCTCCGGTGGTCAGCTGGACGGTAAAGATTTGACAGTTTCTAGCAGGGGTGCGGCTCCAAATGAGTTTATTAATAGCAAAGGTGAAGTGGCGCCTCAATTAGAAACTCCTGGGGACACATCGTTGCTTGATCTTGAGTCGGCGTCGGTCAAAATTGCAGAAATCAGCAAGCATGCTGAGGAGTCTCTTAAATCTACACGTGCATTATTGAGTAATATTGTCAGTGGAAAAGTGACTCCGGAGCAGACTGCGCAGCTACAGCAGCATGCAGCAGCACTTCTTGAAACCAGTGAGTATGTGGATAATCTCCAAGGAAAAGGGCTGGATAACACCAAAGGAAAAGAGAGTGTTTTAGCGGCGCTTGGCTTTAGTGATGCTCAGTTGGAAGCACTTTTGTCTCTGGCTAATCCGGATGATGCAGGAAACTCTCTTGCGTCACTGCATGGAGGCGCCCGAAGCCTTAACGCTAAAGCTTCGGTGCTGAGGAGCCTTGGTTTCAGTGATAGCCAGATAGATGCATTGTTATCTATGGCCAATCCTGATGATGATGGCAATAGTCTTGCTTCTTTGCATCAGTCGGGGGCGGGGGCTAAAGAACTATTGAAGGCCCTGGGTTTTCAGCAGCAACAGATAGACAAGTTGATCGGTCTGTTGAATGGAACTCTAGATAGTTCAGGATTTTCTGAGCAGGCTGCATTGTTAAAGAAAATGGGATTCACGGATGCTCAGGCTGAAACGATCTTGAGCAATAGTGATAATCTAAAGCTGAAAGAACAGAAAAAATTACTGGAAAGCGCGTCCAGTGAGCAAAGTAATTTACTGAAATCTGCAGCTATTGGCTTTAATACTTTGTCGGCTAACCAAGTGTTTGGCCCAGAAATTCTTGAACAGCTAGTTGATATGTTTGCTGTGATGGAGTTGCTCCACAAAATGAGTGTAGAGCAGCGACAAAATGCGAGAACAAGCCGCTCGATCAACTATGAAGCATCCAAACAGCAGGTTCTTGTTCAAGCCGAAAAAATGAAAGATGCCGCCGTTAAAACAGCCATAGCTGGATTCGTCAGTGCCGGTGCAAAGATGGCTGCCGCTGCAGCACAGGGTGGCTTTGCAGTTAAGTCAGCTAAGGGTGTGACTGATGGCGTTAGACAAGCTCAGGTAGCTATTGGTAACGCCCTGGGCAGTAGTATCACCAGTATGGGTGATATTATTAAAACCGGATTGGATTATACGGCCACGATGGATCAGGCGGAAATTAAAGTGCGAGAAGCAATACAGAAAACTTATGACAATGCGGCTCAATCTGACAGCGAATTCCTGAACATGCATCAGGATATGATCCGAAATGTTCAAAGTAAAATGGATGAAATTATTCGTTCATGGTTTGAAACTCTAAAATCAACAACACGGGTTTAATTTTTACGATTAAGCCTATTTGTTATCAGGAATAGCCAACCAGGAGGGTTGGCTATGCAACAGCAGAGGACGCTATGGCAATTGCAGATGGCCCAAGCTCGATCGCCACTCAGGCACCTACGAACAAAGCATTCTTTGACGTTCCAGACGATATAAAGCAGCGTAGCTTTGGAACAGGTACTGCATCTAATGGTGATAATGTAACTGCGCTTAAACAAACAAGTGCTTTAGAGGCAAGTACTGATATTGCTGAAGAAATCTCACAGGCTCTGACAAAGTTCAAAAAATGGGATAAAAGAGAAGTTGGTCAGAACGATTCACATCAAGAAAATATGCTTGAGTTAATGCGTAAAATTCAGGCAGTTGAGAAAATTGATGGTATTGATGAGTTCAAAAATGATTTAATTAATCAACCTAATTTGACCAGCAGAGATTATCAAAAAAAGGCTGAAGAAAAATTCCCGGATGTGTTTCATCAGTATATTGCTTTATATGAAGCGGCAATGGCTTCTGAACAAGCTAATGGGAAAGGCTCAGCGGATGAGATTTTTTCGGCGGTAGATAACCTCAAGCGAGATAATAGACAGGCCATTCAAATTGGCCTGAACCTTACTGAAGAGGCGGCTAGGCTCTCTGATGAAACGGGGCTGATGTCAATTCCTGAAACCCGCCGTGAATATCAGGATCATGTTCAAGATCACAAAAGCCTCAATCAGGCTTATGTTGAGATTAATAAGCGCCATGGTTCAAAAAACTTTGAAACCGCAGTGGATATTCAGCTTAAACTTCTTGCTACGGACTTGGCCTGCGTTGATAAGTCTACATCCGGGACACGTTTAAAAGCGATACTTGATGATATGCAGAAACTGAAAGTTCTGGTGGGTGTTCATGATAATTGTGTCGAAACTCAGGAGCAGATTGCCAGGGCACCTTTCAATTTAGAGCTTGCTGCTCATGAATATCTCGGAAGTATTCTTGGCCTTATAGATAGGCAGTGGATTACAGAAGCTGATTTTTCCGGTTTAGCTAAAGAGATGAATGTTAATGAGCTTCAGGCAAAAATTTTCTTTATGAATAAAACGGCTGAAACAGTGCGAATGTTACCTGAAGAAATATTTGTCAACGTAGAAGCCAAGCAGCAAATGGTTTCTGCGGTTCAGGAGGTTCAGGATTCACTGGTGATTCAGGAAGAAGGCTCAGATAAACCCATTGATAATAAAGATGGCATCATTGGCGAAATTGATGTGCAGAGTAATGGGATCCTCAGTGATATTGCGCATCAGATGGGCTACGATCTTTCCGGTTCATCTTCTGAAAATAAAATGCAAGGTGTGCTGCAGAAGAGTTCGGCTCAAGCTGCGGATACAAAAAAATCTGCGGTGGAAGCCAATAGTGGAAATGAGGGCGCCACAAATGTCAGTGCTTCTGAACCTGAATCTTACAGAGGGCTTTCTGATGAAAAGCTTGTTGAGATTCAGGACGTAAAGCTTAAGCGAGCCGATGAAATTCAACAGCTGAATGGTGAAAAATATGTGTTCGATAGCGCTGTTGATGCCCTTAAACGTGCTCAGGAAAATGGGCCAGGTGAAGTCCTGAAGACCCTGGAGGCCTTAACCCAGAAAAGGGGAAAAAGTGTTGCTCGTAGTTTGAAAGTACACATTATTCCGGATGGTCAAAAGGAAGCTATTAACCTTATTCCTCCTGATAAAATATTGAATGATAAAACGCCGGAAGAGATAAATAACTTGGTTCAGACTGCTATTGACGTATTAGAAACGCAAAGCGCTAAACAGTTCAAAAGTGTGGACTTTACAAAATTACAGAATGAGTTGGAAGATCTTCGAAGATCTATTACGGCACTTGATAGAAACATGAAGACTAAGATTAATAACCGCTCTAAAGGTATGAAGCAGTTCTACCAACTCGAGTTGAGAAAAGTCACTGTTCATGCGTATGAGGCTGGGGTTGCAGTAGGAGCAGCAGCCGAGGATTATGATGCTAATGATGAGAATACATTGAAAATTCAACGTGCTAGAACAACTGGCAGGCCCCAGGAACTCAGATCCATTGTTAAACCGGCTAAAAAAACCAAGTTTGATATGGATGTTGATGATGGTTTTGATTCAGATTTTGAAGGCGAGCGTGAAGATAATGGCCCCGTATATAATCAAGGTGATGTTGATTTCAGTCCTGATGCCGGGAGCTTTAATGATGATGGCGCTGCTGGCGAAAACCCTCAGCCCGATGATGATCAGTCAGAGGGGCAAGATGATCAGAGCGGAAATGATAATTTCGATGAAGGCTTCGGGGATGACACTGAAGTAAACTGAGATTTTAAAAGGAGAAGATAATGGACTGGAAGGATGAAGTCCTTGCAGATGTTGGCAATGGAATGGGGGTCAGTGGGCTGAACTTTGGTCCAGAGGGCGTGATTTGCTTTGAGTATGAGCGAAGTGGCTCTTTATACATGGAGCAAAAAGAAGACGGTGTTTTAATGTATCTACACCGGGATATTGACGCTTTTAACCCCTTGCCAGTCATGGAAAAGGCCTTGAAAGGGTGTCACTTTACAAACAGTTATGCATGGCCATTGCAGGTTGGGCTTAAAGATAATCAATTATTTATCGGTTTGTTTTTGGTTGATAATGAATTTGACCGCCCTAGTGTGGAAAAAGCCATTCAGTATCTGATGTCCAAGCTTGATCAGCTAACCTGATAAGTAAATCAGTATATTTTAATTCCAAAACGATCCAGTTCCCCGGGAGAGAGGCAGTACCTCAGAACTGAATAAAGCTCAGAGGTCTCTTGCTATGGTTGATAAAATTACCAAACCCGGTGATTTGGGTGATAAGGCTTTTGATAAAGCCAAAGAAGGCTTGTCAACATCGGATCAACCGGATGATGATTCTGCAGGGCGTTTTGCCGAGTTGGTTTCCGGTGATCTTAAAAGTCCACCTCAAGCAGCTTATGAAACGGCTGCCGCGGAAGGTGTCATTGCTGATGATCCAGGTTTAACCCTTGGTGACAAAGTACTAAGGGGTATGCAAGGGCTGAGGAATCATGTTGAAGACAGGGCTGATCTGGTTAAGGGGCACCTTGCTCCCGGAGAGGCGATGAGTATGAAAGATATGTTTAATACTCAACTAGCTATGACGAACTTGATGGTTACTGAGGATTATATTGGCAAAATTGTCAGTAAGAGCACTCAAACCTTCGATACACTTCTACGTAACCAGTAATATTTATTCTTAATCTATCCCGACCTTCTGATAAGTTTTCTACCTCCTGGCCGTTAACAGAGAGGTAGAATTCAATTAAACATCGATAGGGTCACCTCATATGAAACAGGGGGTTCTCAAGAGCTTCAGGCTGATACTGGTGGTTTTTTCCAGCCTTATCTTGCTGGGATGTAAAGTAGAGCTATATTCAGGTCTTGATGAGAAAGAAGGCAATCAAATGCTGGCTATTCTCATGGATAACGGTATTTCCAGTGACAAGCTGATAGATAAAGACAAAGTGGTGACGCTATTGGTGGACGGAGAAGATGTTTCCAGATCCATCAGGGTGTTAAACAACTATGGCTACCCCAAGGAAAAATACTCTTCTATTGGTGACATATTCCCTAAAGATGGTTTGATCTCTTCTCCAACCGAAGAGCGAGCCAGATACACTTATTCCATGTCTCAGGAGTTGTCGTCTACCTTGTCAATGATCGACGGTGTCGTGGTTGCCCGGGTACATGTTGTTCTGCCTCAAGAACAAGACAGCTTAACAGACGTGACTTATCCTTCATCAGCCTCAGTATTTATTAAGTACACCACAGAGCTGGAATTGGCAGGTTTCATACCTAAAGTGAAAACACTGGTTGCTAACAGTATTGAAGGCTTATCGCTTGAGAAAATTTCGGTTTCAATATTTCCAGCGACCCGTCTGAATGAATCTTTTTCCAATACGTCGTCGACAGAAACGGTGTTATTTGTTGAAGTGCCCGCAAGTTCTGCCGGTATATTCCGCTTGGGTTTATACGCATTATTGATTCTGCTCCTCCTCGCAGCTGTGGCAACAGGCTATGTATATTGGATCGATGCTCAGAAGCAACGAAAAAGAGCACAGTCAGAGTGAGTTAGGCCATGAATAGCCAAAGTAATAGGCAGGACGACAGTGGACAAAGTTTGTTTAATCTGGCCATAAAGTTTAACTTTTACCCTGTTCGGTATGCGCATCCCAGTTGGCTTCAGAAAGATGAAAATTTTCGAGTTATTGAGTCACTGAAGTCAGACCCGGCAGCGCATTTCAGTCTTTCCGCCTACTTGCTGAAAAAGTTCAATCTTCAAGGCGCATTTGATTTTGATTTTGGACGGTTTGATAAGCGGGTAGTCTTTGCCAGTGCAGCAGAGATTGAACAACTGGCTTTTTATATTGGGCTGGTCACTAATGAAGAGGTGATTCGTTCCGTCGTGCGCAGAGAAGAAAGGTCGGCATTGAAGCAGTGCCTTGGCGAAGATGCTTACCGATTTGCCGTGAAGAAGGCTCAGTTTATCAGTAGGACTTCTGTGAAATCGGGTCCGAGTATCTTGATCGATTGGGGTAATCTTGATCGTTTTAAGGCGTACTTGATCTCAACCGGACAGAGTGTCATGGCCTCTGCATTTTCAGACGTGCCAGAAGCCTTCAGGCAGCGGCTGATCATGAAAATGCCAAGAAGCTGGCAGATCCCATTGAGTAAGCCGTCCGATACCGGTCTTACCAGTCCTCAATGCATTTCTCTACTTTTAAAAACACATAAAGAGGTGAATCGACAGTGGCGGCACCTGTTATCCTGAACAACGTTCGTTTGGAGTTGGATCCAAACTGCAAAGTGCTCAAGGCCAATGATTACGTTGAATACCTTGAAGCGGATGAAATCATGCAGGCTGCCCATCAGCAGGCTGAGAAAATAAAAGAAGAGGCCAGGCAGGCCTACGAAGACGAAAAAAAACGGGGCTATAAAGAGGGAATGACCAAGGCCCGTGAAGATCAGACTGACCATATGTTAAAAGTGGTGAGTCGGACGATTAATTACCTTTCCGATATAGAAGACACGCTGGCGAATATTTTACTCTCCGGGGTCAAAAAGATTATCGGCGAGTTTAACCAGGAAGAGTTAGCTGTGAATCTGGTTAAAAACGCGTTACAGCATGTTAGAAGTGAAAAGCACGTCACTGTCCGTATACCTCCTGCCCATTACAGTGCAGTACAGGCGCGATTGAATGAAATTCTGGCAGATTATAAAGGTGTTGGTTTTATTGATCTGGTGGCAGATCCTCGATTGTCTGCCGGAGACTGCATCATGGAAAGTGAGATTGGTGTGGTTGATACCAGCATTGAGGTGCAACTGAAAGCGCTGCAGAAGCGTTTTGACAGCCTGAAATCCATTGCGGCCAGAACAAGAGAGGCTGAAATGGTCGCGAAAACTGATTCAGATCAATAGGTAGTGTCTATAATCTTGTGCGTTCATTCAATGGTGAATAGGATGTAGTTATATACGCATATAAGGAGCCCGATTTTATCGTGGCTTTCCGAAAAGTTGGTGTATTTTTGTTCTGCATCAATAGCATTACTGTCCAGCTCCTATAAAATCCTTTCTTGAATTTTTAACCCTTCTCATAAAACTCCAAAGAAGCCGAAGACTGCGCTCAATGATGCGGTATAAGGCGTTAGAGGTTTGCGTATGCAGGTCATAAAGGCTGATGTAGCCATTGTCGGTGCCGGTGGCGCCGGGCTGCGGGCTGCGATTGCCGTTGCTGAAAAAAATCCGGAACTGAAAGTGGCTTTGATCTCCAAAGTCTACCCGATGCGCAGTCACACCGTCGCTGCCGAAGGCGGTTCTGCCGGTGTTATTCAGGATCACGATTCCCTGGAAAACCACTTTGTTGACACCGTTGCCGGTGGTGACTGGCTGTGCGATCAGGACGTGGTCGATTACTTCGTTTCTCACTCTACCGAAGAGATGATTCGTCTGGAGCACTGGGGCTGCCCATGGAACCGTAAAGACGACGGTGACGTTAACGTTCGTGCCTTTGGTGGTATGAAGATTGAACGCACCTGGTTTGCGGCGGACAAGTCCGGCTTCCACATGCTGCATACACTGTATCAGACGTCTACCAAGTATCCATCCATCGAACGCTACGATGAGTTCTTCGCTACTGATCTGATCATGGAAGATGGTCGTGCTCAGGGCGTTGTGGCTATCGAAGTGAAAACCGGTGAACCTAAAGTGTTCCTGGCTAAGTCTGTTGTCTTTGCAACCGGCGGCTCTGGTCGTATTTTCCGCTTCAATACCAACGGCGCTATTGTCACCGGTGACGGTCATGCCATGGCGCTGCGCGCTGGTGCACCGCTGCGAGATATGGAGTTCGTTCAGTATCACCCAACCGGTCTGCCAGGCTCTGGTGTATTGATGACCGAAGGTTGTCGTGGTGAAGGCGGTATTTTGTTGAACAAAGACGGCTATCGTTACCTGCAGGATTACGGTCTCGGACCAGAAACGCCGGTTGGTCAGCCAAAGAACAAATACATGGAGCTGGGCCCGCGGGACAAGCTGTCTCAGGCGTTCTGGCAAGAACAACGTAAAGGTCGCACCATCGACACGCCACTAGGCGACGCTGTTCACCTTGATTTGCGTCACCTTGGCGAACAGAAACTGATGGAGCGTCTGCCGCTGATCTGCTCTCTGGCGAAAAACTATCTGGGCGTTGATCCGGTTCACCAGCCAATTCCGGTGCGTCCTGCGGTGCATTACACCATGGGTGGTATTCGTTCCGACATCAATTGTGCGACCGATATCGCTGGTTTGTTTGCTGCCGGTGAATGCGCCAGCGTGGGTATGCACGGCGCTAACCGTTTGGGTTCTAACTCTCTGGCGGAAACCGTAGTGTTCGGTAAAGTGGCAGGTGAAAGTGCCGCTGATTTTGCTTCTCAGAACGTAATGTCTGACGAAGGTAAATTGGTTGATCAGGCGCGTGCTCACTTGGCTCGTATCGAAAGTCTGCGCAACGCTAACGGTACCGAAAAAGCATCTCACCTGCGTCACGAAATGGTGAAAACCATGGAAGACAACTTCGGTATCTACCGTATCGGCGAAGAGATGCAGGCGGGTCTGGATAAGATCTCCGAACTTCGTGACCGCTTCAAGAATGTAAAAGTAGAAGACAAGAGTAAGGTATTCAATACCGAACTTCTCCAGGCCTTCGAACTGCAAAGCTCCCTGATGGTGGCTGAGTGTATGGCTATTGGTGGTGTCGAGCGTAAAGAATCTCGTGGTGCACACCAGCGTATCGACGGTTTTGAAGCCCGAGACGACGTGAACTTCCTGAAGCATTCTGTCGCCTATTTCAATGGTGATGCGAAGCCACGTCTGGAATACCAGGACGTTAACGTGACCCGCTTCCAGCCAGAAGAGCGTGTATACGGCGCTGCTGCTGAAAAGCAGGCAGCTGAGAAGGAAGGGAAGTAAGGCCATGAGTAACCAAACCATTACCATCGAGATTCTCCGCTACAACCCGGAGACCGATGACAAGCCAACGTTTGGCAAGTTCGATATTCCTTACAACGAAGACTGGTCCATGCTGGACGCCCTTGAGCACATCAAGGACGAGCTGGATGCTACGTTGTCTTACCGCTGGTCTTGCCGTATGGCGGTGTGTGGTAGCTGCGGTATGGTCATTAACGGCACACCAAAACTGGGCTGTGAGACTTTCCTGCGGGATTATTATCCAAACACCATCAAGGTTGAGCCGCTGGCGAACTTCCCGATTGAGAAGGATTTGGTGGTGGATACCGCCGACTTCATCAAGAAGCTGGAATCTGTTAAGCCATACATCATCAATGCCATGGAAAAACCGGTTGAAGAGGGCGTGAATAAGCAAACGCCTAAGCAGCTGGGTCTGTACAAGCAGTTCTCCATGTGTATCAACTGCATGCTGTGCTACTCCGCTTGTCCGCAGATGGGTCTGAACCCACTGTTTACTGGTCCTGCCGTCATCGCACTGGGTCATCGTTACAACCTGGACAGCCGTGATGAAGGTTACGATCAGCGTACCGAAGTGATTCAGGGTAAAGACGGCGTGTGGTCTTGTACTTTTGTGGGTTACTGTTCAGAAGTTTGCCCGAAGAACGTTGATCCGGCTGCCGCCATCAACCAGAACAAACTGCAGGGTTCCCAGGATTGGGCGCTCTCTTTCCTGATGCCACGTAAAGGAGATAAGTGATGAGTCGCCGCCCTTATGTGCGCCCCATGAAGCGCACCTGGTACATGGATCATCCTTTTTACCGCAATTACATGGTTCGGGAATCCTCTGCGTTTTTCGATGGCCTGTACTGTCTGAACCTGTTTTTTGGTCTGGTACAGCTGGTCCGTGGTGAAGAAAGCTGGAACAGCTGGCTTGATCTTCAGGCTAACCCACTGATGATTCTGTTCACGGTGGTGACGCTGGGTCTGACCATTTATCACGCAGTGACCTACTTTGAGATGACCCCACGGGTTCTGCCTCAACAGTTGCGTAAAATGGTTAAAGATCATGTGGTTAACAAGCTGATGTACGTTGGACTGGCCGTGGTGTCTGCGGTGATTCTGGCTGCAGCTACGTTCGGACTATAAGGAGAGGGAACATGAGTCAGAAGCGTCATATTGAACCTCTGTTGTGGAGTCTGTTCGGTGCTGGTGGTACGACCATCGCCTTTTTCTTTCCGGCCATTATCTTTGTGGTTGGTTTAGGTGTGCCGTTGGAAATCATTCCTGCGGAAGCGTTGTCCTATGAACGTATGTCTGGTTTCTTTCTGGAGAGCTGGATTGGCAAGATCGCTCTGATAGTAGCGCTGGTGCCGTCTTACTGGGCGTGTATCCACCGTGTTTATCACGGCTCTCACGATCTGGGTTTCCACCCGGCTGGCTGGGTTAAAGCTGCTTGCTATGGTGGAACGTTGATTTTGAGTTTGGCGACGATTGTATTGTTGCTGGTGTGATGGGCGTGCAGTTGTGAAAAAAGGGGCTTCGGCCCCTTTTTTGTAACTACGCTTTTAGTTTTATTGATTGCAGATGGTTGTATTCTAAGCTCATTTCGTGATGGGATGTTTTCAACCAATCTTTGTATTGAGTATCGTTACTCTGTCTTTTCACTATCTCTTGCAATGCCATGACTCTCAACAGAATGACCTCATAAATGGTGGCCGACATGTGCTCCACCGCTAGCTGTCGATCTGCGGAATGCAGGTTGTGTGTTTCTATAAAGTCATCAATAGCAAATCTTGCCAGAGTGCCAGTGACACCGTTCGGTTTTTGATGTCCACCCAGATAATAATGCAAAGCTTCTAATTCTTGCTGAGGCTCTTCAGGTAAGAGGCTCTTTAAAGTGACTGCTTTGATCATTGCGGATAGCTTGCCAAATTGCTGGCAGATTTGATTCTGAAGATTGGCAGGTAGCTCAACCTTATGATCTTGGAGCGTTTCAATAATCTGTTCAATGCTGCTTATTGTTTGACCATGCACATCTATAGCGGAGGATAAAGCCTTCCACTTCTTTTCATTAGCAAGGCTCAGAACCATATCCAGATGTTGTTGAGTTACTTTACGTGTGGTCAGCTCTGGTCCATTTGGTGATAGCGCATCTTTATCCAGATATTCATTGGGCTCTGTTTGAGCTACGTGCTGTTTTCCAAGCCGACCAGATTCAACAGATTTACTCTGATCATTGTTAGTATGCTTAATGGGGTGGCTATGACTACCTGGTATTTTATTGGGCATTTTACACTGGCCTGATGATTATCTTTCTTAATTGAACGTCAATAGCGAATTCAGGCTATTGCAGGTATAACTATTTGCATCGGCCAACAATGAGATTTCTATGATGAGCAGGAGGTATTATGGAAAAGGTAGTGGTGATTACAGGTGTCAGCCGTGGGCTTGGGCTGGAAATGTGCAAGCAGTACCTTGCTTCAGGAGCCAAAGTGTATGGCTGCTCTCGTTCGCCGGAACGGTCTCAGGGCTTGCTGGAATTGAAAAGAGCCTTTGGTAGCCAGTTTGAGCTTGTTCCCCTTGATATCACCCAACCAGGGATGATTCAAAATCTGAAGTATGTGATTGAGGAGCCGGTGGATATCCTGATCAATAATGCCGGTATTTATGGGCCAGCCGGATTATCCTGGGATCAGGTAACTTCTGATCCATGGATGGAGGTTATGCAGGTTGATGTAGTTGCGCAGTTGATGGTGGTTCAGGCGCTGGTGGAAAAGGTTGCCGCCAGTGGGGATAAAAAGATTCTGTTTATGTCCAGCAAAATGGGCAGTATGGGTGACAATCAAAAAGGCGGCAGTTATATCTACCGGTCCGCTAAAGCAGCGTTGAATGCGGTAGGTAAAAGTCTGGCCATTGATTTGAAGGCGCAAGGTATCAGTGTTGGCCTTCTGCATCCGGGTTGGGTGTTAACCGATATGGGTGGGCCAAATGCGCTGATTACGGCAGATACCTCAGTGAGTGGTATGCGCAAAGTGATCGATAATTTGTCGTTGAAGAATAGCGGTCAGTTTTTTAGCTATGACGGCTCCGTAATCCCTTGGTAAGATCGTCTTTTGTATAACTAAGTACCCAACCCTATGAAATATATGATTGCATAGGGTTGGGTACTTATCGCTTCGGTTGGAAAAGCATGTCACCAGTTCGCCAGTCCCTTTATTTCTTCTCTCGTTATGGCGTTAGCATCACCGCTGTGTTTTGTCTGACAGCACTGTTTTCAACCGTGCTGGGCTATCTGTTGACTGGTCAAATTCACAGTGATGAAGCCTTAAGCAGCGGCTCTATTGAACTGTTGGTTTCATCACTGATCGAACCGTTGGCTACAGGGACTGTGATTTGCTTTATTGCGAGTCGGGATCGCGGCAATACGCTCAGCCTTATGGGCAGTTTTGCTCAGGCCAGGAGCCTATATTTACCACTGGTATCGAGTTACATGCTGGTGCTTCTGGCGACATTGGTGGGCATGGGGCTCTATATTCTGCCGGGGCTGTTTTTGCTTTATAAACTGATGTTTGTGGAGTATCGGGTGGTTTTGAACGGTGAGCAGCCATTAGATGCCATCAAAGGCAGTTTTGCACAAACGAAAGGAGAAATAAGGCTTTTACTTCCCGTGTTCGTTTTATTACTCGTTTTGTTGTTTGGATTTCAGGCAGTGACCAGCTTTTTGATTCAGGGTAGTGATCTGGCGTCACAGATACTAAAGGCGGTCTTAAATACACCGGTTCAAGCTTTTTCTGTGATTGTGGGCTTTCGGCTGTTCAGTTTGACGGATAAATCAGTCTGACAAATTTTCGCAGTGTTCTTTCAAGTTATTTAAACAGGTTTCGATCTGTTCAAATAAGGTTGAATAGCGTTGTTGCTCTGGTGCCATACCGCACTGTTCCAATTCTGCTGCCAATGTCGTTAACTGGCTTGCGCCAACAATAAGCGCCCCACCTTTAATGCGGTGGGCAATACTGGCAACTAACGAATCTTGCTGATTATTGATGGCCGTTTTCAGGTTGACTAAGTCTTCTTGAGTTACCAGGAAAAAAGTGGTCAGCAGCTCTTTAATCTGCTCTACATCGCCATCAGCAATCTGTTTTAAATAATCCAGATTTAACATAGTTAAATACCTGTTCCGATAAGATTCTTAGTCGCCTTAGAACACTATCGCTTTAACTTATCGTTTCTTGAATCGATGCATTACGGCCTGAATCGCACGGTCAAATACAGGGTTATCCTGCTCTATAACGATAGAACCGCTCTCAATTTCTTTTTTAAGGTCACAGCCTGAAATTTCAGCTACTCGCATACCTGAGCTATTTTCAAAGATATACCGATGTCGGTCTTTACTGAGTTTGGCCAGTTTGCAGCGGAATCGGTGAGAATTGCCTTTGCCCACAAACTCAATCCACTGGCCAGGCTGTAAACCTTTAATAATGATGGGCTCATTTTTTCTTTCAGTAACAGCCTCTGGATGCGCAGAATCCAGTAAGTCTAATAATATGTCCTCCTTATCATTTTCTTTTGGATTTCTTGAAAGGATGATTTCTTCTTCGCTATCTTCATCGAAATCATACTCTGTCTGTTGTAACTCGTTTAGCTTATTAGGTTCTCTGTCGTCTACATCTGGTGGCTCACTGTCGTCTATATCCATTGGTGTACTGTCGTCTATAACTTGTTGTTCCTGATGTTTAACCTGTTTATCCGTTTCGTCAACAAAGAGTTCATCCCAGGATATGTCAACTTCAACCGTGTTATCGTTAAGAGACTGCTCTTCAATCAATAGGTTTTCTTCTTCCAGATCTGGCTTGATTTCTTCAGCTGGGTTAATAATCAGGTCTAGATTATGGTGAAACTCCTTGAGCGCTTCCTGAAATATGTTTGGGTTTTCACAATGGTTACTAATGATTGAGTGAACTGTATGTTCAATTAACATATATACGTGGTGGTTATAATTTAGCTCTGTGCAGTGTTCCAGGCCTGATGTAGTTATTGCGTTGAGTAATGCCCGGGCAGGGTGGTCATGATTGGTTAAAAAACTGTCATCTTGAATGGCCTCTTTTAAAACAGGAATCTGTAGAAAGCCGAGAATTTTTTTGATTTCATCTGGAAGCTGGTGGTCTTCAATAATGAACTCGAACAGCCAGCCAATCATGTTGATCAGATCTTCATGGTGACGGGTTAGTTTTGAATTAATCCCCTGATTTTCCAGCGCCTGAGTCACCGAGTAGTGCAAATTATCAATGGATTGATTTTGAAATGTAATTTCAGACTGAATACACGTCAGTACGCGGGTAAGATCAACCGTACGAACACGGGCACCTTTGCCTTCAGAAATGATTTCACCTTCAGCTAACATGCCTTCTAACCGAGACATCAGACGATCTGCAAATGAGTCCAAAAGTACCGTGTCGTTTAGATCTGAAAGCGAACTTCCCGAGATGATTCCAGACGGTTGAGCTCCTCCCCCTGTTGAGCCGGAGCTGTTGGCTGGAGTGGCCGCGGTTTGAGTTTGAATGGGGGCAGCTGCGAATTTTGGGGGCGCTTTTATTTCCAAACCCCGTTCAATGATGATCGAATCAATTTTGGCCAGTAACTCTTCCATAGGGGACTGCAGGTGAGATGAGAACCATGTGAAAAACATCTCTTCAATATCTCTTTCCGGTGAAAGGCTTTTGAGGGCAATTGAGAAACTTTCGCAAATCCGCTCTGGCATAGCGGGGTAGGTGCCTTTGTAGTCAGGGTAAAGTGAATTGAGGGTCAGGTTGATATGGCTGATTAGCTCCGCGCTTTTGTATTTTTCAAAGAGCTTTGTAGCCTTCTGCCAGAGCAGTTTGTGTTCCAGTTCTTCATTGTCCAACAGTTCCAGAGTCAGCGTTTCCAAACTTGCTTCTGCTTCTTTGTAGTCATCATTGCGAAGCTCTGTCAGAAAACAGGATCTTAGTTGATCACCGTTTTGTTTAAGGCGGTTTTTCACTTCAACCCAGCGCATGATGTCCTGATTGTTATCAAGATCCTCCATGTGCAGATCCAGGTGACGAAGAAGTGCTTCTTTGAGTTTATCGATGCTGGGGGAAAGGTGGTCAGTGGCCAGTTCGTTCAGTTCGGAAAACGGAAGGGTGCCTGACGGCTTTTCAAGACCGGTCGAATCAAACGGAACTACGTTCGACGATCCTATCGACATGCTGGCTACACCCCGTAACGGCTAAATACAAAGGCTGGGTGAACGTCGATTCGGACCTTAACGATGTTTACATCGAAAGAAAAGACGCTCTAACAGGCCAGCTCTGTTTATTAAGTTTCTTAAATGCGCTGTAAACGTTGAGAAGGGGAGGTTTAGTGTCAACCGTCCTTCATTTCTTTTGCCATCTCCCGGGCTCTTTCGATGGCTCTATTGAAACCATTCCTGAACAGATTATCCCTGATCTGTCGTTGTAGCTCTTCAGGTGTGATTTCATCTGTGGCTTCTGCCGCATCTGCCAGTTCAGCGTCTTCTTTATCTTTCACCAGATCCGAGAAAGCCTGAGCTTGCATTGGATCTACCTTATCTACAGACCCAACATCCTGAACTTTCTGTTGATCATCATTTGGCAGGTTTTCAACATTCTTATTGGTAATGTATGACATGCTCGTGCGCTCCATCGCTGATTACGGGCAAAAGTTACCTTCCTCACAGTCTAGCCATGGGAGAGCGCCCGATACAGGTGATTTCGGCAGAACTGGTCGGAATTGCTGCTATTTGGACGAATGGGCTGACAGCTGGTCTGGATGTTCATAAAGCCACCGGAGGCATCGCCGACAACTGAATTTAGTACAGCCGGGAGATAGCCATGAGTGGTGAGCATTTTACGTTAACGATCAGCCAAAGTACCTCAGATGCCGGCGATTTTGCCATCCATATGAAAGAACCTGATAAGCCAGAGCAGCTTTTAGTACATTTGAGATTTATGCATCTGGCCATGTTTGATGAAACCTACCTTGATGACCTAGTGGGCGTGATGGCGCGGAAGCTGGCCAAAAGGATCATTGAATGGCGGGTAGCCCCGGATGACCCCGATGCCATGCAGGCCTGTCAGGATGAAGCCAAAGCCGTAGTTCAGGAAGCGCTCGAGCGAATGAAGAAAGGCTCTGGTTAGGCAATACCCATAACCCATGCGTTGAACTCCGTATAGTCGAATTTTCTGTTAGCCGTTATGTTGTCTTGTTTTTCCAGCTGACAATAATCGCCTATGGACATGACTCGTTACGTAAACACTTTTGGTCGCTATCTCCAGCAAAAATATGGAGAGAAAGTCCATAAGGTCTCGGTCAACGCATCATTTACCTGTCCAAACCGTGACGGCACCAAAGGTATTGGCGGCTGCACGTTCTGCAATAACGCGTCATTCAGCCCGGGTAGTACCAAAGCGGGTGCGATATCGGATCAAATTGCACAGGCAAAAGAAAAAGTCAGTGCCAGAACCGGTGCGCAAAAATTTATTGCTTACTTCCAATCCTACAGTAACACCTACGGTTCAGTAGAAGATCTCAAACGCTATTATGATGAAGCGCTGGCTCAACCGGGAATCATTGGCATTGCAGTAGGCACTCGGCCCGATTGTGTGCCTGAGCCTGTTCTTGAACTTCTGGCAACCTACCAGCATCAAGGTTATGAAGTCTGGCTTGAGCTTGGTCTACAATCCAGCTTTGATCACACGCTAGAACGAATCAACCGTGGTCATACTTATGATGATTACGTCGATGCGGTCAATAGAGCAAAAGCACACGGCTTAAAACTATGTACGCATCTCATCGTTGGTTTACCCGGTGAAGAGCCTGAAGAAAGCCTGATCAGTTTCGATCGAGTTGTCGCGTTGGGTGTGGATGCAATCAAGATTCACCCGTTGCATATTGTTAAAGGAACACAGCTTGCACGACAATGGCGACATGGTGAAGTCACTGAATTGACAATGGAATCTTATACAGATGTTCTGGCAGAAATGATTAACAGGGCACCGGAAGATTTGTTGTTTCACCGGCTAACCGGCTCTGGTGAGCGACAGTATTTACTGTCACCGTCATGGTCCATGCACAAATGGGATGTACTTGGATTGCTATACAGAAAACTTGAAAGTAGTGAGACAGAGGCAATAGAGTCCTAGGCACTACGCTAATAAGGGGATAGCAGTTGAAAACATTATTTATATCAATGAGCTGCAGGAGCTTTTCAGAAAAGATATCTCTGGCAAAAGCGCCACATCGTATTGCGGTCTAAAGTGCTGATACGTCATGAAAATATTAACTACTCATAGACGTCTATCACCTTGTTAGCGTAGTGCCTAGAATAGAGTCGGTAAATTGTGCAATTAGTAGGTAAGTTCGTGCATGAACTTCCCCCGATAAAATGGACACCCTTCTACAGCTAAACAGCCGCTTCGTATTCTACCGGAGATTGATAATTAAGGCTCGAGTGTAATCGAGCCCGGTTATAAAAATGCTGAATGTATCCCGCTATGCTATCACGCAGATGATGCACACTGCGGAAGGTCGTTCCCGTAAAGAATTCACCTTTCAATGAGTGGAAGAATGACTCCATTTCGGCATTGTCAGTGCAGTGGTACGCTCTGTTCATACTGGCTATGAAGCCATAGCGAGTGTGTATGTTTTGAATGTCCTTTGCCCGGTATTCAATGCCCTGATCCGTGTGAAACAACAGCCCTTTCGGTGGCCGACGTTTGCGAATAGCCATGAGTAGAGCTGCCTTTGTCAAAGCCGCTGTTCGATGGTTTTTCAGTGACCAGCCAACCACTCGCCTGGAGTACAAATCCATCACTACTGCGAGAAACATCCACCGACCCTGGATCTTTAAATACGTGACATCGGATGTCCAGTGTTGGTTCACCGCTGTTGGTTTTGGCCGCCCCTTACGGATATTGGGCACAGGGTCGCAAGCCCGTTGTGGCCGAGGCTTTCTGCGATAAATGCAGGCAACCCGCGCAATCAAACCAGCTTCACGCATTAGTCTCTCAACGCGCTTACGGCCTACTTCTACGCCTTTTTTACGAAGAGCCATAAACACTTTCGGGCTACCATATCGGCCCTGACTCTTTTTAAATATGGCCCTTATAAGTAGTTGACCATTTGGAATCGAATATTTCTGGCTGAGTGGGTAGTTACTATGCAAGGCACAACGCAGGGAGTATAGCCTTAGCTATGTGACCGGAGTTGTAACGCAGTACGACTGCATGGATGCAGGAGGTAGAGCAACGCAGGAGCAAGTTGCCGAGAGTGACTGTCCACTCAGTCAGAAAATATGATTTCATTTGGTTAACTACTTACGTTCGAGTAAACGATCATCAGCTTGTTTACGCAAACTAGGCTTTCGCGTTCTCCAATCATGAAAACCACTCCGAGATACACCGAGTCTCCCGCAGAGAAAACCAATACCCCAGCGCTTTCCAAAACGATCTATAAACTGGAATTTTGCCTTCGTTGTTTCGCAAGAAACCGTTTCCACTTTTTTAGGAAATCGTTCTCCTTTTTAAGTGCTGTGACCTCATGCTCCAGCTTCTTGATCCGTTCACTGTCGGTCATCTCATTCTTTCTGGGAACACTCACCAGTTTTTTGGAGACTTTACGCTCATCGGCCACAATTTTGCCCTCAAAATATTCTTTGCGCCAACGAGACAAAATAAAAGGATGAATGTCCAGTGACTGGGCGACGTCCTTAATCATAATGCCGGGCTGAAAAGTGAGCCGAACAGCACTGACCTTATACTCATTACAGAACTTCCGCGTGGGTTTGTCTGGTCTGTAAGTCGTCATATAAACACCTCATTGAGTTAGGAATGAGGTGTCCAGAAAAGCGGGGGAGGTTTCGTCCGGTGCGCAGCACGAACACGATTTTTTTGTTATGTGCATGTTAATAGTTAACTCGCTTATTAAGAGTTCTGTAGACTGAATTTTTCTCCCTCTTGCCTATCGCTAATATGTAAACGACAAGCTCATCATCTATTACCTCATAAGCTAATCTATATCCTGCGGTTCTTAACTTGATCTTATATACTTTCTCATACCCTTTCAGCTTCGCAGATGCGACGTGAGGATTTATTAGCCTCTCTTCAAGCTTCTTTTTAAACTGTGATTGAATAGGTTGAGCTAATTTCTTCCATTCTTTAAGTGCCGCTGGAAGAAATTTCAGCTTATAAGTCATCAATATTCACTTCCACAGCTTGCTCTTTGTCCTTTAGCCTTTGCTCCACCAATTGTGCCAGCTGATAATCATCAATGAGCTCAACCATCCACTCATAGGTTTCAGCTGGAATTAGATAGGCTGCAGGCTTGTTGTGATTTAAAATAGCAATAGGTGAACCTTCTGAATCATTCAAGAGAGCTGTTGGGTTTTTCTTTAGTTCTGAGATACTTGCCGAGCAATCCGCTAATACTTGTCTCATATTCATGCCTCCATTAAGGTCATTTTTAAGGTCTAATTATAGAGCTAAATATAGATCATATACAACTGAATTTATGAAGGCTTATATGTGTTATGTGCTCATACTCGTTACTTGCTGACTGGAACTAAGTTAATGTCAGAGTTGTCTAATCGTACAAAGATAACTAGGGAAGATGCGAACAACCCAAGCCATTTTATAACTTCCTGCTTTGAGCGAATAAAACCAGCTTGATCACCAATATTGATGAGTTATTCATCAAAAAACACTTGAAAACGGTAGGGCTCAACCGCTTTCATTGTTTTCGGGCGGATTAGCCCTGTGCCCGGATCATTTGATCCAGCCTGACGATGTTCGCCAGGGCAAACAATGTCGC
>NZ_CANMAO010000014.1 GCF_947495845.1 uncultured Endozoicomonas sp.
TCATCGCCAGGCACTAAATTACCCTTGAGTTCGCTCAAGGCTGTGAAAACCCCGAGCACTTCGTGTTCGGGGTTTTTGCTATGTGACCTATTAAATTTAAACCAGTTTCAAACTGGAAAAGCCAAGCCGGCAAATAGCCTGAAGACCCCAATAGCCAAGCTCAGTAACATCCCCCAGCCAAAGTTCTTAATTTCGAATCCATCAATAAGCTTGCTCGCCATAATCAGAATCAGAGCATTGATTACCCACGTAAACAAACCCAGTGTTAACACGTTAATGGGTAACGTTAAGATAAGAAGTACAGGCTTTACAATCAGATTCAGGCAAGTCACGACCATAGCAACCAAGATTGCAACCTGATAGCTACTAATCTCTACTCCCGATAGCATTCTGGAAGAAAAAAAGATAATGAAACCGGAAATACCCAGAATGAATAACTGGAGGATAATAAACAAAAGGATGTCCATCAGAAAACTCTATCAGCTGAAAGCATGATAAAGTTTAGCTAGCGATATATGATATGCCTGAAAACCTACTTTGAATGATTTAACGCAGATATTGTTTCATCAAGAGCGGATTGTAACGGAAGTATAAGAGAAGCAGCTTTATCAAGATTACTGGCTTTTCCTTCCTTTTCAATGTCAGCTGCGATGGTGGCCAACCGCGTTGCTCCAAGATTACTACTGCTCGACTTTAATGTGTGAGCGGCTCTTACCAAGACATCGATATCAGCGTCTTTTGATGAAGATAAAATATCCGATGCTAGCTTGGGGGCATCCTCCTTATAACTGTCAACTAACATTGAGAAGTCATCTTCCATCAGTTCTTTCAGTGATGTCAGTACCGCCTGATCAATGACAGGCTCTTGCTCATCATCACCGACCTGTTCAGAGGCACTTCGGGTTACCAGTGAGTCAGTGGATGACTCCATATTATTTGTAGTTTCCGATGCAGTTTGAACTAACCACTTTTCGAGCTGGGATTTTAAAAGTCCAATCTTAACCGGCTTGCTTATGTAATCATCCATGCCTGCAGCAATGCACTTTTCCCGGTCTTCGGTCATTGCATTAGCCGTCATCGCAACAATGGGTGTACGGGGGAGTTGCTGATCTCTTTCACGTTGCCTGATGACGCCGGTGGCTTCATAACCACTCATCTCAGGCATTTGGCAGTCCATAAGAATAATGTCGTATGCATAACTACCACTCATGTTAACGGCGATTTTTCCGTCCTCAGCCAGAGCGATATTATTCAGCCCCAGCTTCTTTAACATGCTGATAGCGACTTTTTGATTCACCACGTTATCTTCGACCAGTAATACCTTAATATCATCAGAAAAGATGGGTCGTTCTTCAACAGGCTTAATGCTTCTGTCCTCCGGTGATTGATGATAGTGCATCACCTGCATGGTGGTATCTAATAGTCGTGCCTGACGAAAGGGTTTACTCAGGCAGGCAGAAATACCAACAGCTTTAAGCTCAGCCTGAGAAAGCAAACCTGTAGAACTCAACATAATACGACGAACTGATTTTAACTGGCTGTCATCTTCAATCAGCTTGGACAATGTCAGACCATCCATTTCCGGCATATCCATGTCGAGAAAGAGTAACTCAAATGGTTGCTCATTGGTTACCGCTTCTTTTAATTGTTCCAGTGCTGAGGTAGCGCTGTTGGCTTCACTGTGATCAAGCCCCCAGGACGTAAGATAGTGTTTGAGGATTTCACGGTTGGTCTTATTGTCATCAACAACCAGAGCCTTCATGCCATCGAGTACATGATACACCTGTGACTTCTGAACCTTGCGGGTTTTGGATATATCCATATCCAATGAAAAACTGAATGTGGAGCCTTCACCCTGGGTGCTGCTTACATTCATCTCTCCACTCATTAACTCAACTAATTGTTTTGAAATAGTCAGTCCCAGTCCGGTACCTCCAAACTTCCGGGTTGTGCTTCCATCCGCCTGTGTGAATTCATTAAACAGGGTCGAAATTTTGTCCTCGGCTATACCAATACCAGTGTCTTCTACTGAGAAGTCTATTTGTGCTACAGATCGAGTGCGCTCTACCAGATTCACTCTGACACTGATTCCACCTTCCGTTGTGAACTTAACGGCATTCCCGATAAGATTGGTTAAAATCTGCCGTAATCGAACCGGGTCACCTTTTAATATGGGCGGGATATCCACGTCGATATAACAGCTGAGTTCAAGCCCTTTCTCTCTTGCTGTTCCTGCTAATAATGCGCAAACATCTTCAACCACTTCACTGACGCTCACATCAATATGCTCAACAACCAACTTTCCTGCTTCAATTTTGGAAAAGTCGAGAATGTCATTAATGATGGAAAGCAGTGAGTTTGCTGACGAGTAGGCGGTATTCAAAAAATCCCTTTGCGACTTATCCAGAGAAGTGTCTTTCATCAGATCCAACATGCCGAGAACGCCATTCATCGGGGTGCGGATTTCATGGCTCATGTTGGCAAGAAAGGCGCTTTTGGCTTTGGCTGCATCAAGGGCTGATTCTTTGGTGTTGTTAAGCTCAGAGATATTATCCTTCAGCTCTCTATTTGCTTTTTTCAGCTCATGGGTTCGATCAGAAACCGTGGCTTCGAGGGTTTCCCGATGTTGTTGCAGCCGGTCATCCCGCTCTTTTATCTGCATCAGCATGTCATTGAAGCAATCATAAAGCTGCCCGATTTCATCGTTATCCAGCTTTTGAACATGACGATCATATTGTTGGTATTCAGTGATCTCGTTGATGGTATCTGCCAAGTCAGTGATTGGGTTGGCCAGAAGTTTTTGTAAACGGCCACTGAGAAAGGCAGCCAGAACCAATGAAATCAGCGCGGCAATAAGAATCAGAAATAGAATCTGGGTTAAGTGGAGGTAGAGCTCACTCAGGTTTGACTGGATATAGATGGCCCCAAGAAACTGGCCATCTAATGAAATAGGTCGGTAGACGTGTAATTTGCCTTGATCAAACAGTGTCACTGGCTGGGTGAGGTCTTCAAGTGTAAACGCCCATGGCTGCTTTTTATTTTTGTAGTAGGCACCAATTTGCTGGCCGTTTTCACTTAACAGGTAAGCGGCTTCAATTTCCTCTGTTGTGGAAAACCCATTTAATAGTTCTTCAGCTGAGGCACTGTCCTCGAACATCAAAGCCGCCTGAGCGTTGGCGCCAACGACGTTGATCAATGTCTCCATTTTGTTGGTCATAATCGTGCGCGAGTGCAGGTACTCGCTGATGCTCTGTACACTTAAGGTGACCAGCAAGACAGAATACGTCGTCATCAGCATCGCATAACGAAGTTTCTTTTTGATGGGCAGGTTCTTGAAAGTCACCATAGTGGTTAATCAACAATTTTTGCCAGTTTCATCAGTTGCGGGCTAATGGATAGCCCTGCATTACGAGTCGAGCCTTTACTGATGGCAAAACGGATTTTGCTGCCAGTTCTGAACAGTTCAATGATGCCACCCTGAAAGGCGAAGTCATCATTGTCACTGATGGTCAGT
This sequence comes from uncultured Endozoicomonas sp., assembly GCF_947495845.1. GTDB lineage: Bacteria > Pseudomonadota > Gammaproteobacteria > Pseudomonadales > Endozoicomonadaceae > Endozoicomonas. The sequence goes on from NZ_CANMAO010000014.1 coordinate 3,515, forward strand.
ACCGGCTTTTTCTGAAGTTTTTTCAGTACAGTAGCAACATCGATATTATTTATGTTGTGGACATAAACCATATCGCAAAGCTTATCCAGAGGAGCTGCCGGCGCTTTATGAGTCACTGAGATGCGCCTGCCCATACTGAACTTATGATTAATTTTGGCAAGTTCGCTGTTAATGCCGCCACTGCCAATAACGCATAAGGCAAGTGTCTGCTTCTTAGCAGGCCAGGTAATAAACTTGGTCAGTTTGAAAACAATGGCAGCTTTCACCTTGTCTTCTTTCGTTGCCTCATTCGCTGCAGATATTGGTGCCCAAAAAACCGAGGCGAAGGCCAATGCCAATAGTGGGCGAAGCAGGATGGGGCGTTTGAATATCAACATGTCGTATATCTCCCAATCCTGTTTAGTGTTTCCAGCGCAACTGAAGGTACCATGATGCTTCGACCTCCGTTGCCCCAAGACCACTGAAAATTTCATCGAACTCTTTGCGCTGAGTTTCGAATAGGTTCTGTCCTACGATTGAGAATTCAAGGTTGTCCTCAAAGGTTCTGGTCGCCTTTACATCTAAGGCCGTGTAGGCACCGACTTTTGCGTTGGTCATGTTGTCCATATATCGAATCCAGGTATCTAATTCCCAGTGATTTGGCAAATTCATGCTGGAGCGAATATTGGCGCTATGTTGGGCGGGGAGGTCTTCTATTGTTTGTTCATTTCTGTCGAGAAATAGGTCCCCTTCTTTATGATGGTGAGCATCAGTCTGGATAAAACTGTAATTGAACTGCAGCTTCCACCATGAAGTTGCCTGCCAGTCAGCAGTTACTTCAAGGCCGTAAGACGTTGCATCAATGCCGTTGGAAAGAATGGTTGGAGCCTGACTAACGAAGTAGTCTTTGTCTGTGGCGTAAACAAGCCGCCCAGCGTGACGAGGGTCGGTAGATGTTGTTAAGCCATTTATTGAGCAGCCGGCTCCATAATTGGAAGTTCCATCTAAGCAATTTGGAGCACTTACATAGGCCAGAATATCATCATAGTGATTAACAAATAATGTGGAGTCGATTCTAAAATGATCCGTAAATGTTTCACGGTAACCAATCTCGAAAGAAAGTAGTTTTTCAGAGTCTAACTCAGGGTTGCCTGCAATAGGAATGAGATAGTTTATATCCTCTGTAGGCTCAAAATTGAATGTAACACCAACAGTCTGCAATTCTGTCTCACTAAGAGAGGGTGTTTTTACTGCTCTGGAAATCGCAGACCAAAAGGTTCTATTCTCAGTCGGCTTCCACGTCAACCGTATATTTGGCTGATACTCGAAACCGGTAAAGTCGTTATGCTCGAAACGAGAACCAAATGTGAATACTGTATTATTTGCCATGGTTACATCGTATTGAATGAAGGCACTATAGAGCTCGTTCACTTTTCGGTCACTGCCATCCAACAGGTACATGTAATCAGTGCCTTCGACGCTATACCAGGTTGAGCGATAGCCAAGTCCCCAGATTAAAAAAAGATCTTTGGCGGGAACAAAACTGTTTTGGTAATCGATAGCAAAGTCATCACGTTTTTCAGTAATTCGGTAATCAAAGTTTTGATAGTTATCATAAACAGCTCGCACAGAATGATGGTTGTCTTTCCAATGAACCATCAGGTTGCCGCCTTTTTGATCTCGGCTTTTATCCGTTAGTAACTGTTCACCTTGTGCTGGTTCATCGGCATCAAAAATTTTCAGCGATGGTTGTGTTGAACCTTCATAAATATCTCCCTGAACCGTCCACTCTGAACTCCCGGTAGGCTGCCAGCTGGCTTTGAAACCTGAGCGACGCATGTGCCAGCTGTCGTCAGCATTTTTGCCAAGAGAATGTTTTTCCCTCGACTCACTTGAATTAAGTAAGCTATTACGTTCAAACTGCTTGTAATAGGCTCTGTAGTAACCATCGTTACCAAATTGTCCGCCGTAACGGTATGCGCCAAAAAATCTTTCGTCTGAACCAAACCCTGTGGATAACAACCCACCCTGAGTATCAGCAGCATGCTTGGTGATGATGTTGATCACACCATTTACGGCATTGGCTCCCCATAGCGCAGCACCCGGCCCTCGAATCACTTCGATGCGGGCAATGTCTTCCAGCATGGTGTCTTGAACGTCCCAGTTTACGCCGGAGAAAAGAGGCGAATACACTGTTCTGCCATCAATCAAAACCAGCAGCTTGTTAGCAAAGATGTAGTTGAAACCCCGGGTACTGATCGACCAGGTGTTGTTGTTCAATCGAGCTACCTGCATTCCGGGAACCATTCGCAAAGCTTCTGGAATGGAGGTGACTCCGGTTCTTCTAATGTCTTCATCGGAGATGACATAAACTGCAGCAGGCGAGTCTGTCAGGCGTTGCTTTCTTTTGGATACCGAAGTGACATCGGGCACATCCAGAGAGATCAGCTCTTGAAGGCTGAGGTCTAATAATGAGTCATCCGATGGCGTGTCAGCAGAGATGGCAAAAGGTGCTACGAAAATAGCGCCGCTCAGCAGTAAGGAAAGGTAAGTTCTTTTCAAGGCTCCACTCCATTGGAATTCCTGAAAGGATACGTACTGCTGAATCGTTCTTTCGATTAAGGTTCTTCTTAAAAACTAGCTGATAATCAACGTTGCAGTGGATCTTTTTGCAGACTTTCCTGCACAAGCTGTAAAAAATCGGCAGCATCGACGATGCCTGCGCCACAACGGGATAGTGTGCAGTTGCTATCGACAGGAAAAGCACGTGCTGACGCTTTGAGTAACGTTTCTCGTTCTGCAGGCGTTAGATCCGGGTTGATACCGACGCTTAAACCAATAAGACCAGCGACTTGTGGTGTTGCCATGCTGGTGCCCTGCAATTCTTTGTAAGAAGATTCTTCCGTGCTATTTAAGCCGGAATTGAACAGCGATAGAACACCATTGCCTTGAATCTTGGTTTCACCACCGGGTGCCATAATATCCACGTTATTGCCGTAGTTTGAGTACCAGGCTCGCTGAGCCAAACGATTTATGGCACCAACGACAATGACATTATCACAGTTGGCGGGTGTCGTTAATTCAGCGTTACGTTGACTGTTGCCTGCCGCCACAACAATGGTGACACCGGTTGCCACAATCTCATTAATAGCATTCTGATAAGTTTGTGAGCAGGTTAAGGATGAGCTGCCAAGACTAAGGTTTAAAACGCTCACAGGGTGTTTATTGATTGGCATGCCAAATACCGGCAGCCCAGCTGCCCACCGCATGGCCGCAGTGATATCTGAAGAATAACCACCACAGCGCCCGAGTACCCTCAATGGCAGAATGGAGGATTGCCAGAGTACGCCGGCAACACCATCGCTGTTGTTTCCAGAAGCACCAATCGTGCCCATCACATGGGTTCCATGCCAGCTGCTTTTGCGAGTATTAGTGGGGACTGGATTACCGTTGTTAGTGCCGCAGGCACCGGGCTGAAGAGAGTCGCCGGTGTCTAGTGGAGAGTTATCCCAGCCGTCACCGTCATTGGCCATCCATGGGTCTGAAATAAAGTCATAGCCTGGCAGTAACTGGTCATTAATATCATCGTGCTCGGTGAACCCTGTATCCGGTACGCCAATGGTAATGTCTTTGTTGCCTGTGGATATATCCCAGGCTGCCAGGAGATTGATGCCTGCTTGCTGCTCAAAAAAATGCCACTGCTCATTAAAAAGTGGGTCGTCTGGAACCATCATGGAGTGCATCAACAAGTCTGGTTCAGCAAAGGCCACCTGAGGATCTTTTTCAAGAGAGTCAGCCAGAATTTGCACGTCTTCAATATCAAGGTTGGCACCGATATCAAAAATTTCCCGTCGCTTGCCCGAAGCAACACCAAACCCACCTTCAGTGGTGCCCTGTTTGATAAAAGCGATAGCATTGGCTCTGGTAGGATTTTCTTTAAAATGAATAATGATTCGATCGGTTTTTTTGATATTTAAGCGAAAGCTGCCGCTATCGGCCTGAGCAACAGAGATATCCATAAGCAACTGGCTTATCAGGAGAAAAATAGAAAAACAGGGTGAGCCAAAAGCTTTCATTTCAGTCGTTTCATATTTCGTGATTAGCGATTTGTTTGGAAAGTCGATGTTTAAAAAGTATGGTTGAATTCAGGGAGTGCTTCAAAAAATGGACAGAAAATGATTGATCAGATTCTAAATATCACCAGTCACCCGTTACTTATAGCCGTATTAATTGTTGTTGCGACATGGGTGCTGGAAGATGCTGCCATTATTTCGGCAGCGTTATTGAGTATTGATGGCTTTATCGGGCCTCTGTTGGCATTTCTGGCGCTGTTTATTGGTATTTTCTCTGGGGATCTTGGTTTATATGGTCTTGGTCGTATGCTGGCAAAATGGCCTCTGTTAAGTCGTCAACTGAACCGCTGGTTTTCAGAAGAGAAAATAAGTAATGCGAATGAATGGCTGCGTCAGCGTATGGTTTATACCGTGCTGACTGTTCGGGTCATTCCCGGATTAAGGTTGCCTTCCTATTTAGCCTGTGGATATTTCAGCTATTCATTTCAGTTGTTTGCCGGTTTAGTGTTGATGGCATCATTGGTGTGGACCGGGATTTTATTCTTTGCACTTTACTGGTTTGGCTCCATGTTCTGGTCTGAACTATCTGCTTACAAATGGTTTTTATTGCCTTTGTTTGTTTTGGGTATTGTTTTTCTTCATAAACGGGTTCAGGTATCTCGATAAAGTGATTGAATTCCAATAAAGATTTTTTCGGCTGAATGCGGTAGCTTGATAATAATGGAATAATCACTGGAATTTGATATGGATACGTCATTTCACAGTCATCAGCCCTCAGATCAGGCGCTGTTCATAGAAAGAACTGCTCAGGGAAAACCAGTTCACCCGGGTATGCCAAAGCTGGAGCCTGTTAAAAAAACGATCTCATTTTTTGAATTCTGGCCTGGGTATCTGTTTTATATTCCAGTTGCTATTCAATGGCTTTGGTTGGCTATTCGATATCGAGGGGTTGGCTTGCCATTGATCGCGAATCCATCCATTCCCTTAAGTGGAATGGTGGGAGAATCGAAAGCCGATATTTTCTCGCAAGCCACTGGTGAGGCAAAAGAAAAGATAGCCAACTGGGTGCTACTGGAAAACTGGCAAAACGCAAAAGAAGGTGCAGAGCGAGCCAGCGATTTAATATTAGAAAACGGTCTCGACTATCCATTAGTGGCAAAGCCGGACATTGGTTGCAGAGGCGCTGGAGTTCAGCTGATCCGAAGTCAGGATGAACTACGCGCTTATATTGCGTCTTTCCCGAAAAACGGCCGCATAGTCTTTCAACAACTGGTGCCCTACGAGGCAGAAGCCGGTGTCTTCTATATTCGCTACCCCGGCGAGAAGAAAGGCAGAATTATCTCAATTACGCTGAAATATTCACCTTATGTCATTGGTAACGGTAAGCAGACTCTGGAAGAACTCATCGAGAATGATCCCAGAGCAGGGCAGCTCAAGCATCTTTATCTGCCAAGGCATGCCGACCGGTTGCAGGATGTATTGCCTGCAGGGCAGCCATTTCGTCTGGCTTTTACCGGTAGTCACAGCAGAGGCTGTATCTTCAGAGATGGGCGACAGTATATTTCTTCAGAAATGACCCAATCGTTTGACAGCGTCTGCGATGGTCTCACGGAATTTCACTACGGGCGGTTTGATATACGATTCAAAGATATAGAGTCTCTGATGAAAGGCAAAGACTACTTTATACTGGAAGTAAATGGAGCGAGCAGTGAAGCAGCACATATCTGGGATTGTCGAGGCTCTTTAACAGAAGCATTTAGAACTCTGTTTTTCCAGTATCGCACCTTGTTCAAGCTGGGTGCTATTAATCGTAAGCGCGGCTTCTCTGCCCAGCCACTTCGTCAGCTGGTTCAATCCTGGTGGCGTGAGAAGGCATTGGTAAAGCGATATCCGAGCACAGAATAGCTAATAAGGAGAAGGATCTCATGAATAAGTGGTTGAAAATCATATCTCTATGGGTCTTTGCTGTTGCAACCAATCTGGCGGCAAATGATCAGATTTACACCGGCTGGCTGAGTAAAAAAGCGGTCAGTGGCTACGATACCGTGGCCTTTTTTACAGAAGGACAGCCAGTAAAAGGCAATCCCAAATTTAAGTACTCTTATCTTGATGTGGAATGGTATTTCGCTTCTGAAAAGCATTTAAATCTCTTTAAACAAAACCCGCAGAAATATATGCCTCAATACGGTGGTTTTTGCGCCTGGGCGGTGGCTGCGAAAAAATATCGAGCACCTGGCGATCCTAAGTATTGGAAAATAGTCGATAATAAATTGTATCTAAACTACGACAGAAGCGTTCAGAACAAATGGCTGAAGGATATTCCAGGTTTTATTAAATCCGGGGATAAAAACTGGCCTTTGATGAAATAAGTACCCGATCATATGAAATCGAATATTTCTGGCTTAGTGGTTAGTTACTGCGCAAGGCACATCGAAGTGAGCATAGCTGTAGCTATGTGATCGTAGATGTAACGCCGCAGAGTGGCTGGCCACTGAGCCAGAAAATATGGTTTCGTATGGTTGGGTACTTAGCCACTTAAATACGGATCATCGCATTTGCAAGGAGGCAAAGATGGTTTACAAAGGATTTAGCTGGGCGTTAAGCCTTTATATCGCCATCGTGTTTGTTCAATCACTGTTTTTCAAATTCACTGGTGCCTATGAAACTCAACACATCTTCGGTGTTCTGGGTGATTGGTCCGGATTTCAGTGGTTCGCTGAATACGGTGCTTATGGTGTTGGCTCTGTGGAGCTGGTGGCCTCTATTCTATTGATGATTTCCTGCTGGCGTTTATATGGCGCCATTATTTCTGCTGGGGTAATGTCTGGCGCTGTCTTCTTCCATTTGTTTACGCCTTTGGGCATTGCCATGCCAGAGTTTAACGACGCTGGTGTCGTTATTGGCGATGATGGCGGCTTACTCTTTTATAATGCCTGCGGCCTTTTGGTTTCTGCGATTGTTTTAGCCGCCATGGAATTCTTCAAGACAGATAACAGGATTAAATCTCTGCTTTGTCGTTTGTGTCGTAAAAGTTAATGCGCTTTAAAAGCAGGGTTCAGTCGTTTGAATCCTGCTCTTCCCTTCTCCTATATGACTACTACTCTGCAACAAGAACCTGATGCCTGCATCGTGATTTCTTATCTTGGGATAACATTTCAGATACCGCTGGCATTGTTGCCTTGAATTCGTCAGCCAGTGTCCACGGTGGATTAACAACAATCATGCCTGACGCTGTCATTCCTGGTTGTTCACTGTCTTCTATGCCCATTTCCATAAGGTGCACATTACGCATACGGCTTTTAGCGAAGGCTTTTTCCATTTGCTGAATCTGACCAGCATCAACGACAGGGTACCAAAGCAATATGGTTGCCTGTGGCATCTTCTGCCAGGCTTTTTCCATCACGGTAACAACGGTCTGATAATCGGATTTGATCTCGTAGGAAGGATCAATCAGCACCAGCGCCCTGCGGCTGGCAACGGGCAGTAAACTCAGCAAACCCTGAAAACCATCTTCCTGTCTTACATGACACAGCCTGCGGTGCTCACAATGGTTTTTCAGTTCTCTGAGTGTTTTCGGATGCATCTCAAAGAGCCATGTTTTATCGCCAGGCCTGAGCAAGCGTTTCACCAGCAAAGGCGAGCCAGGGTAGCTGCGCGCCTTAATGTCGGCAGCTATTTGACCATGATAGTCTTTCAAGCCGGGCTGTTTCTTCCAACTAATTTTAAGCACGCCCTCATCGGCTTCATTGGTTTTTTTGGCCATGGCGGAATCCAGCCGATAAAAGCCTGCGCCGGCATGGGTGTCAATGTAATCAAAGGGTTTATCCTTTTTCTGCATATGACGCACACAGGCCAGAAGCGTCCAATGCTTTAGTACATCTGCATGATTGCCTGCATGATAATGGTGCTGGTAACTCAACATGTCTATGACGCTCTGATGGGAAGGAAGAGTAAGCCGGTGAAAGGGCAATGAAGGATCGGTGAAATCTAGCAGGTTTGTGGTTCAAGGGGCATACGGCGATCTATCCATACCAGTGACATTTAACGCAGGCTGACCACTCATTCATCAATGTGTCATGGATTATTAACGAGCCTGTCATTTTTGACCCTTATTTTAGTTGTGAACGGGCGATACGTTAGACATTATAGAAAGAAAGGTGTGTACCCGGCAGAAGTACAGTACAGGTACTGCAACAACTCAAGGATAGAGGGCAAGATGCTGAATTCACCTTTTCGACTGCCAAGATACACTCGCTCTGGCATTGTAGAGTCGGTTCTGGAGAAATTGACCGGGCTGACAGTGCTGGAACAACTTTACGAAGAAGAGCGCGGATGCAATTACTCCGGTAAGCAATTCCTAAAACGGGCTCTGCAAATATTTGAAGTGGATTATGAGGTTGCTAAAGGTCAGATCGATTCTGTACCTGATCAAGGGCCATCCATTGTTGTCGCTAATCACCCCTTTGGAGGCATTGAGGGAGTGGCACTGGCTGACTTGTTGTTAGAGCAGCGTGATGATGTCAAAGTGCTTACCAATGAGCTCCTCTGTCGTATACCTGAATTTAAAGACGTCTTTATTGGCGTTGATGTGCTCAGCACCAATGCTCGGGAAAAAAACAAAGCGGCCATAGAAGAAGCAAGGCAGTGGGTTGCAGATGGTCATCAATTGTTGATTTTTCCTGCGGGTGAGGTATCAAGCTATAACAGTGATCTGGGCAGCGTATGTGATCCCCAGTGGCGAAATACTGCTGCAACACTGGCTCTGGCTACAAAGGCACAAGTTTCTCCGGTGTTTATTGATGGTTCCAATAGTAAATTATTTCATTGGTTTGGTCGTATTCATCCCCGCCTGAGAACACTGAGGCTGGTGAAAGAGCTCATCAATAAACAGGGAAGTACGCTCAGCTTTCGAATTGGTCGAACCATTGAGAATAAAGAGTTAACCACTTTTTCCACCAACGCTGCGTTGACGCAATACTTGCGGTTATGCACGTACCTTCTTTCTCCTTACCAAAATGATGCCGAAAGGCCTCAGATGAACAAACCCCTGAGAACGGAAGAACCGATTGCTGACAGTGTGTCCACCATCGCCATGCAAACTGAGATTGACCAGTTGTCTAAGCAGGCGCTGGTGCTTGAAAAAGGCGAAATGGCCGTTTATTGCGTAGAGTCCAGAGAGATTCCTTTTATTCTTAAAGAAATTGGCCGCTTGAGAGAGATTACCTTCCGGGAAGTGGGAGAAGGCAGTGGTCGTTCATTGGATTTGGATCATTACGATCAGTACTACCTGCATCTATTCCTGTGGAACCATGAAAAATCCGAAGTTGTTGGCGCTTATCGAATAGGCCGAGTGGATAAGATTCTCAGGGAGCAGGGTATTCATGGCCTCTATTCCCGCAGCCTGTTCAGCTACCACGCTGGTTTTATTCATAAACTGGGCAGCAGCCTGGAGATGGGACGCTCTTTCGTCCGCGCAGAATATCAAAAAAGCCTGAGTGCTTTACTCATGTTGTGGAAAGGTATTGGCGCCTACGTTGCAGCAAACCCTCAATATAAAGTGCTGTTCGGTCCAGTCAGCATCAGCAGTGATTACAGTGAAGTGTCTCGTGAGTTGATGGCAGGTTGCCTCGGCGTGAATAACTCAGATCAGGCTCTGTCATCACTGGTCAAACCCACCACGCCGATTAAAAATACTCAGCAGATCTGGCTGACGGATGATTTGAAAGGTATCGATAAAATTGAGCACCTGTCGTCTCTCATTCAACAGATCGAAAAGGATCAAAAAGGTATACCCGTTCTGTTGAAACAATACCTGAAATTGAGAGGAGAGCTGGCTGCTTTTAATGTTGACCCGGACTTTAACAATGCACTGGATGGGCTGATTATTGTTGATTTGCTGAAGGTTGATGAAAAGACACTGGCCAAATACATGGGCAGCGAGCGCAGTCGTTTGTTTTTACAGCACCACACCAGAGCAGCCTAACTGGAGACCAGTCCGCTGTTACGATATATCTGGGTGGACGTAGCCACACCTAATTCATTATCCAAGGTCTGGCCTGCCTGTTGTAACAGCAGGTTTATAATCGCCATATGATGGGTTGTGTGGCTGTGCAGGAAGAGCAATTCCCTTTCTGGAGAGGTTTCTATTGCCACCGATGTGCCTTGGGTGTCTGTCACTGAGGTTAGCATCAACTTTTGATGCTTCAGCTCTGATGCGCTCAGTTCTGCTAACTGGTCAATAATTTGCTTTAGCGCGCCAATTCCAACAGACGATTGACGTTCAATGCGCTGTTCTCTTGTGCGGTTGTCATAATTAATATGGCGACTGTTCAGGCCTGAAAAAAAACATTGATAGAACTCAACGATATGCCGAGTATGCATGCCGATAGTTTGCCGGGCATCACCCGTAATGGCTGCAGGATATAGCTCATCGGGCGATGAGTTAATGGCGGCAATTAACTCAGACAGTAATTGCTCATTACAATAACAAACATTCTGTAGTGACATTCGATCCTGAACCTTTGCCTTCTTCCTGAAGAGCGAACCCATATGGGAATTGAGTGATCCACTTAAGTCTTGCACTATGTGAATTTTTAATCAAACTCGATAGAATGCTTTATACCCGTCGACTTTCCAGTTGCTATTTTGTTGGCTACGCGCGCTCACCCGCCTTACTATATGTAGGCTCACGAGCTTCGCTTACTTGCCGCCGCGTAGCACCTTGAAATCCTTTGGGTATAGTCGGCTAATCAGAATGCATATTGAAGAGTGATATTGATTCATCTCATTGCTAACTGTGAGGGAGCCAATAATAATGAAAAGCATCTTTGGACAAAGAGCAACTCAACAGAGGATACATAAATGAGCAATATACCGACTGATTTACGATACCTGACGTCTCACGAGTGGGTTCGGGTTGAAGGCGATGGTGTTGTCACTATCGGTATTACCGATCACGCTCAGGAAGCGCTGGGTGACGTGGTCTTTGTTGAGCTGCCAGAGACTGGTACTGTTCTGGCAGCTGGTGAAGAAGCCGGCGCGGTTGAATCGGTAAAAGCGGCTTCAGAAATTTATGCGCCTCTGACCGGTGAAATTCTGGAAGCCAACCCTGCTCTGGAAGAAGCGCCAGAAACCGTCAACACTGACCCTTATGTCGAAGGCTGGTTCTTCAAAATGAAGCTGAAGGATGAAGGTGAATTGGGCGAGCTGATGGACGCAGAAGCTTACGCCGAGTTTGTAGAATCTGAATCCTGATTCCACGCTGCAATTACCGTCAGTAGCAAAACAGGCACATCAAGTTATCCACAACGGGTGTGCCTTTGTTGTATCCTTTCCCACCATTATTTCGAACCCTTGCAGGATTTTATCATCCATGAATGATGAGCAGTTGCTGCGTTACAGCCGTCAGATCATGCTTCAACCAATGGATATTGCTGGCCAGGAAAAACTACTGGCATCCCGAGTGCTTATTCTGGGAGTCGGAGGGTTGGGTTGCCCGGCTGCTCAGTATTTGGCAACAGCAGGTGTTGGTCATATCGTGCTGGTGGATCCTGACACCGTTGATGCTACTAATCTTCAACGACAACTGCTCTACTCCACAGAAGATTGCGGCACGCCCAAAGTGATCGCAGCACAACGGCGTTTATCCGCGATTAATAACGATGTTAAATTTGATTCAATACACGGTTGTTTGAGTGAGCGTGAGCTTGACGAACAGGTCAGCAAGGCTGACGTGGTATTGGATTGTACAGATAACTTCAGCAGCCGGTTTGCCATCAACGCTGCCTGTGTAAAACACAAGACACCATTGGTCAGTGGTGCTGCGATAGGTTTTTCCGGCCAGCTTACCGTGTACGACCGTCGTCAGAACAACTCACCTTGTTATCGATGTCTATACGATGAACAGAGCAATGAAAACCTGACGTGCTCGCAGTCCGGAGTGCTTGGGCCTGTGGTTGGTACTATCGGTGTTATGCAGGCACTGGAAGCCATCAAAATTATTGCGGGCATTGGTAAAACATTAAATGGTCGGTTGATGATTTTAGATGCGATGACAATGGATTGGCAGACAATGGGGTTGGAGGCTGACCCGGACTGCCCAGTTTGTAGGCATCAGGCACCAATTACATAGAAGCAATGGATTCTACACAGTTGGTGACTTAGAAGCTGTTCATGATCTTTTGCAAGTCGCAGAAAGATTGTGAACAGCTTCTTAGGGTGTCAATTGAGAAACAGGGTTATAAAGCGCACTCTTTAACCGCCCGAAGAAGACGAGCTTTGTGATCGGAGTCCAGATCATTCCAGTGACTGCCAATCAGTGCTCCCTCAAGCGCATAAAGCAGTACCTTTGAAACTTTAAACCCGCGACTGCGGACTTTGCAGTAAGCAGCGACAGAGCCAACGTCGTGGAGCTGCTCAAGGGTTCTGATGCCGACGGCGTTTAACCATTGCACGGATGTCTTGCCCAGGTTTTTTAATTCAATCAAATCTGTTGCCATTTACGGGATCCCTAACTCAACTCTGGCGTCCGTGTCAGAGACAGCATTTTTTAAAGGTCAGTAGGTTGTTGATGCTTTGTTGCACGCAAGCCTTCGTGAGCATAACTTTTCTGAGTCATTCTGAGTCACTGAGTTTTGCAACGAAGCGTCGACAGCCTTAGTAATTTTCCTTAAGAATAGACGAGTCTTTTGAGCTCATCACATAGCGTTTTCGGTTATTACCAAAATGATTGTGTTTTGACACTTTAGTCAACGAGTATCAAACGATGCATTATTTGATCGATTATTTTTATTATGAAAACGCAACATCATAAGATTGAGAACATTTTAGAACTGATGAAAAATGAGAGGGAAAGTCGAATTTTCTGCTCGATCCCTTTGAGAAAAGACCCACACTGTCACTCTGACGTATAATCGCACCCATGGCCAAGAAAACGACGACCAAAAAAACCGGATCGCCCAGGAAAAAACGTCAGGGAACACGTACGCCATCACGTACATCATGGCGCTCAATTCTGTTCAAGGCAGGCTTTACGCTGACGGCCATTGTGATTGCCTATGCAGCGTATCTTGATGCGGTGGTGACCCGACAATTTGAAGGAAAAAAGTGGGCAATTCCTGCCAAGGTGTTTGCTCGCCCTCTGGAATTGTATTCGGGTAAACGAATCACGCCGGCGGATTTGCAATCGCAGCTTAAGCGTCAAGGTTATCAGGCTGTCCAGCAGGTCAGTCGTCCCGGCACCTTCGCTCGCGCTGGTAATCGGTTTGTTATCTATAGCCGAGGGTTTCATTTCCCGGATGGTGCAGAGCCTTCACGATACGCATCCGTTCAGCTGCAGAACAATGAAGTTGTGCAGCTAAGAAGCAATGGTGGCACAACGCTGCCACTGCTGCGGTTAGATCCACAACCCATTGGCGGTATTTATCCGGCCAGTTATGAAGATCGTTTGCTGATTCGTTCTACACAAACGCCCCGCTACCTTATTCCTTCGTTATTAGCTATTGAAGACCGCGATTATTATGACCATTTTGGTTTATCACCGACGTCTATTGCTCGAGCCATGGTGGCAAACGTGCGGGCTGGTGGTGTGGTTCAGGGCGGCAGCACCATCACCCAGCAGCTGGTAAAGAACTTCTTTCTGACCAATGATCGAACGCTGGTGCGTAAAGCCAAAGAAGCGATTATGGCTCTGCTACTGGAATTGCATTACAGCAAAGAAGAGATTCTTGAAACCTATCTGAACGAAGTGTATCTCGGCCAGCATGGTCGCAGAGCAATCCACGGTTTTGGTTTGGCCAGCCAGTTTTACTTTGCCCAACCCATTCAGGAACTGAACCTCGCACGCACTGCTTTGCTGGTGGCGATTGTGAAAGGTCCATCGTACTTTGATCCTCGCCGTTATTCAGAGCGTGCGTTGGAACGTCGAAACTTAGTGCTGGATGTCATGGCTGAACGTGGCATCGTGCCACAGGCCGAAGTGGATCGTTCTAAAAAATTACCATTAGGCGTCGTAAGTCGTGAGTTGGTGAGCACCAATGACTTTCCAGCCTATATTGATCTGGTCAAAGAACAGCTGCGAAAAGATTACGATGAAAAAGATCTGACCAGTGAAGGGCTACGGATTTTTACCAACCTTGATCCGATTATTCAGCGGGAAGCCCAGAAGAGTGTCAGCGCCACGGTTAAAAGCCTGGGCAAAGGGAATCAGTTGCAAGGTGCCATGGTGATTAGTTCTGCCCAAACGGGTGATTTGCTCGCAGTGGTTGGCGACAAAAATGCCGGCTATGCAGGCTTTAACCGTGCCGTAGAAGCGCGCCGCCCGGTTGGTTCGTTATTGAAGCCAGCTATTTACCTCACAGCCCTTGAACGACCAGAGCAGTACACATTAACGACCATGGTTAATGATACCTCGGTAAAAATTAACGACGGCAAAGGTGGTTACTGGGAGCCCAAAAACTACAGTCGTGAATCTCACGGACAAGTCCCCTTATACCTTGCGCTGGCAAAATCCTATAACCAGGCGGCAGCGAATACCGGCATGGCGGTTGGTTTGTCATCGGTACAGGACACATTGAAACGCTTGGGTGTTGAACAACGTGTGCCGCCTTATCCGTCGGTGCTGCTGGGTGCTCTATCCATGACGCCCATAGAAGTTGCCACCATGTATCAAACCATTGCCAGCGGCGGTTTCCGTATGCCTATTCGCGCTATTGATGCGGTGGTGGACAGCCAGGGGCGGCCTCTTTCCCGGTACAGCATTTCGGTAGAGCGAGCATTTAATCCCGGACCGATGGAGTTATTGCGAACTGCATTGGGTGTTGTGATGTCAGAGGGCACGGGGCGCAGGATTTACCAATATATCGAGCCAGATATTGCTCTGGGTGGCAAAACGGGTACCACCAATGATTTGAGAGACAGCTGGTTTGCTGGCTACTCTGGTGATTTGGTTGCTGTCAGTTGGATTGGCCATGATGATAACAGCCCAACAAAGCTGACGGGCAGCAGCGGCGCCCTGAAAATCTGGGGTAACTTCTTAGCCAATGTGCCAGTGCAACCTGTGGCACCACTGCAGGCGAATAATTTGACCAGTCTATGGGTGAATCCTGCAGCCAATGGTCGAAGTCATCAATACTGTGAAGGGGCAATGGAATTGCCTTATATTACCGGCTCTGAACCTAAGGCTTATGCTGGTTGCGGAAAAGACAGTGACGACTCTCTCTTTGACAGAATTAAAGCGTGGTTTTAATAAATGGCACTGATGCCCGTTGTTGAAAAAGTAATGCCAAAAGCTGGTCTACTAATTATCCTGCTGACCGCTTTGCTGGCGGGTTGTTCTACCTCTATGAAAATGCCCGAGAATGCATCCGTTCAAACGTCGCCTTATGTGGAAAGAGACGATGCCGTGGGCTCGTTGCTGAATCTGGCGTGGAACGCCCGAAAACAAGGCCAGTTGGATGCGGCCGAAAGTTATTTGAACCGTGCCGTACGAATTAGCCCAACGACGCCCGACGTTTATTATCAGCTGGCATTGCTGCGTCAGGATCAGGGTAAGCACGAACAATCAAAGCAATTGGCCGAAAGAGCATTAAGCCTTCAGCCAGACCCGGCATTGGTACGGAAGATTAACCATTTGTTTCAAGAATTGTTTCAAGAGTAGAAGAGTTAATATGTCTCAGGAAATTATCAATCTGCTGGAAGCGATTGAAGATGAACTTCGAAACCAGAATGTGTGGGCTCAGATGCCGCCTTCTATCGAAGCACTCTCCAGCACCACACCATTTTGTATGGACACCATGCATTTCAGCCAGTGGCTGCAGTGGATTTTTATTCCAAGGGTTCGAGCCATTCTGGACGCGGGCGGCTCCCTGCCAACCGGGTCGGATATGAAATCCTATGCAGAAGAAGCGTTGCCAATGGAACGCCTCTCTTCGCAGAAATTGCTTAATCTTATTGAAAAATTTGATCAGTTAATGAACTGATCAAAGGAAATCAGCCCAATAAAGTTTATATAGTGCTATAGATCTGTTCTTGTTTCTTGTTCCACTTTTTCAGCTTTTCGGCTACCGATAGAGCAGAGAAGTGAAGTGAAACAGCCTTTTTTTGGTTTTTCTTCGTGAGCTGCGGCTTCTGACCTGCTGGGTACCTTTTCTTCGTTGGCTTTTATAACCGGAGTTTGCCCTGGTTGGAGGTTGTCATTGCTTGTTGGATCAGCTGATGTGTCATTTGTGTCAGGGGATTCTTCAAGCTTTACTTCTGAAGAATTGGCGGTAGTTACTACGGTCGTTTCCGAATTGACATTTGAACCCATTGGTTTTGCTTCTGCATAATTGTCCGATGAGCCTGGTATCTTTTCTTCGGATGGACGTCGAGTTCTGGTATCAGCTAATCTTTCAGGGGCTCTGTCAATATTATGAGTTACTGGAGCCTTTAATGTATTGTTGCCTTCAGTAGGAAGAGAGCCTTGAGAAGTATGTCTTGATAGACTAAGAGCGGCCGTGTCGTCTTCAGAAGCTTTGGGCTCTTGTATAGTTGAGGGAGATATTTCTGAAACAATACTATTGGCTCCTCCTTGTGGAGTGTTTGGCTCTTGCACACTACCAGCCTCTATATCCGGAGTTGTCATGACATTCTCATCTGTAGGAATAGATATACTCATCTCGTCTAGTGATTTTAGAGAACTCCCCATCGTTGTAATGCACGCATTAAAGCCCTCATCAGTGGATTGAACCGATGGTAAATTTGCCTTTATTACTTGTTCCTTATCATCAGTTTGTTGCGTTTTATTTGCATCCAAAAGCGCCTTATTAATGCTGATATCTGGTTGCGATCCGATATTCACTTGATTACCTCAATTAATTCGATTTGAGTTCATGTGTAGACAATAAGATTAAAAAGAAAGTTTCTCTGCGGATAACAAATCCAAAGAGCTCTTTGGAATAGATTATTTTTAAAATAGAGAACTGGTTATAACAATGCTGAGTTCTTCTTAATAGATGGTTAGTTCTCAGACAATAAATACGACACGTGTAGATTTTAATGATTGAATTATAAACATTCTCATTCAACCCTGTGTCAAACTACCAATAGATACTGATCGATAAGTGTTCATCCTCGTCATTTAAGTAGAAATCAAAATCGAGTCATGTAAAAATGTGACGCCTGTCGTGTTTTTGTGGCCTGATTTGCAGATTTTTTTATAGGCATCAGCCGTTGTGAGTTGAGCTTTGGTAAATACATAGAAGAATAAAACCGTGACCCCTAAGGATGAAAATTCCACCCAGAATACAAACAATGCATCTGGGTACAATTGGTTTTGGCATGCGCTATCACCTTACTGGCGAGTTTACCGCGATGTATTGCTGGCAAGCTTGCTGGTTAATATTTTCGCGCTTGTCTCACCCTTGTTCGTTATGAATGTGTACGACAGGGTTGTGCCAAATCAGGCATTCGAAACGCTCTGGATGCTAGCAACCGGTGTCGTTTTAGCATTCTTTTTCGAAATGGCGATTCGATTGATTCGTTCTCGCTCTATCGATTTGGCTGGGCGACAGATTGATCTGACGCTTTCTTCCAGGCTTTTGGACCGCTTGCTTGGTTTGAAATTATCCAGCCGGCCGGCAAGTGCGGGCAGTTTTCTCAATCAATTATCAGAGTTTGACAGTGTCCGTTCCTTTATTACATCGACAACGATTCTAGCGTTTGTTGACCTTCCTTTTGTCATCCTATTTCTGGGGTTGGTGATTTGGTTGGGTGGATGGTTGGTACTGATTCCTCTTTTTTGTATAGGCACTGCCCTGTTAGTTGCCTGGATTTTAAACAAGCCCTTACAACAGATTATTCACACCCAGCAGAATGCTTCCTCAAAACGCCAAAATTTTATGATGGAGCTGTTACTGGGGCTGGTTTCGATCAAGTCTTCCAATGTAGAAGGGCAGAATGAACGACAGTGGAGCAGTCTTAACCGGGAAGTTGCTGATGCATCTTTAAAAGTGCGTCAACTGCAGACAATTACCAGCCAGACCACCACTCTGATGCTCCAGCTAAATACCGTCGTTCTGGTCATTGCCGGTGTTTACCTGATCAGTGCTGGCGAACTTTCAATGGGTGGTTTAATTGCCATTATGATGATTTCTGGCCGCTGCGCTGCACCAGTTTCACAAATCATCGGGTTGATGAATCAATACGAAAAAACCATTCATGCGTTGGATCATGCAGGGCAAATCATGAATTTGCCTCAGGAATACCCGCCCGAAAGAAAGTTGTTAAAACCCGAAACGTTTCATGGCCACTTTTATATCAGCCATATGTCGTTTGCTTATCCGGAATCGCAGGATCAGCTGCAGGATATCAACTTGACTATACCGGCAGGCACCAAGTTGGCCATTCTAGGGCGAATGGGTTCCGGAAAAAGCACGTTATTGCAATTGCTGGCGGGTCTTATCGAGCCCGGGCAAGGGCTAATTGGCGTTGATGGCATGAATCTCAGGCAGATCGATCCACGCTGGTATCGCAGCCATATCGGTTATGTTGGGCAGAAACCTGAACTGTTCAACACTTCTCTGCGTGACAACATCACCATGCAGCGTACTGGCATCAGCGACAGCGATATTCTGTGTGTGCTTGAACAGGCAGGTTTGCAGGATATCGTTCGGGCTGGCAGTGCCGGTCTCGACTATATGATTGGTGAAGGCGGACGTAACTTGTCCGGTGGTCAGGCTCAGGCGTTGACTTTGGCTCGAGCATTGGTCGCATCGCCCAAAGTACTGATTCTTGATGAGCCTTCCAGTGCGATGGATTCTCAAGCTGAAGCGCAATTTTTGCAGTTACTCAAAGCACTTAAAGATACAACCATTATTCTGGTGACCCACAAGTTGAACCTGCTGAATGCGATGGATCAGATTGTGGTGCTGGATCAAGGCAAAATCAGCGTTAATGGCAGCGCCAGTCAAATTCTTGAAGCTCAGAGAAGTCCTTCAGCCAGTAAGCATCAGGAGGCCGTCGCCTGATGGATAAGCAACAGTTGACAGATAATAACTGGCATGGTGCTACGGAAGAGGAGATCAGTAGTATATCAAAGGGCAGTCGTCCGCTATTGCTGACAGTGGCCCTGACCATTATCACTTTTGTCCTCTGGGCGGGCTGGTGTGAGCTGGATGAAATCACCCGAGGTGAAGGTAAGGTGATTCCTTCCAGCCAAGTGCAGAACGTTCAGAACATGGAAGGTGGCATTGTTGAGGGCATTATGGTCTCTGAGGGTGATTTGGTGGATCGGGGGCAAGTGTTGATGGTCATGGACGACACCCGATTTACGTCAACCCGGAAAGGTCAATTGGCGAATCGCAATGCCTTATTAGCCCGAAAATCGAGGCTTCTGGCCGAGGTTGAAGGTGGTGAGCCGTTGATGCCTGATTCTCTGGTGTCAGAGGTGCCCGAGCTGGCAGCCAGAGAAACAGAGCTGTTCAAGAATCGGCAGCTTGAATTGGGCAGCAGCATCGGTGTGTACCAGCAGCAATTAACCCAGCAGCAAAAACAAATGCTGGAAACAAAAGCTCAGCGAGACATGCTGGCCCGACGTTTTTCACTGCTGGATGAAGAGTTTCAGTTAGCCCGTGATTTGGCAGCAGAAGGTGCGGTTTCCCGCGTCGAAGTGCTTAGGCTGGAAAGGCAGGTTAGCGATACCCGTGGTGAAAAACTGATCGCAGAGAAGAATCTTGAGCGCATTACTGCCCAGCAGGATGAAATCAAGCAACGGATTAATGAAACCCGGCTTAACTTTACCAACAAGGCCAGAGTGGAGCTGAACGAGACTCTGGCACTCCTTCATGAGTTGTCTGCTAAAGCAACGGCTACCAGTGATCAAGTGGAGCGAACCAAAGTGCGGGCACCCATGAAAGGTGTCGTTAAACAGATTCTGGTGAACACCGAAGGCGGTGTTGTTCAGCCAGGTATGGTGATGATGGAGCTTATCCCGGTAGACGACACACTCGAAGTAGAAGCGCGTATTCGTCCACAGGATATTGGATACCTACACCCGGGTCAAAAAGCGACGGTTCGTTTTACGGCTTACGATTTCACTATTCATGGTGGTCTTGAAGGCGCTGTAACCCATATCAGTGCTGACACAATTTTGGATGAACAGGGCGAAAGCTTTTATCTGGCGAGAATCAAAACCAACAAAAGTCATCTTGGTTATGAAGGGGACAGCAGTCGCCCGGTGATTGCCGGCATGGTGGCGACTGTGGATATTTTAACGGGTAAGAAAACATTGCTTGAGTACCTTTTGAAACCAGTGTTGAGAGCTAAACAGCTGGCGTTCAGTGAGCGTTGAACGACAAAGATTTCAGTATAAAAACTAACGAAGGGCCGGAGTCGCCCAGGAAAAACGTAACGGAGCTATTTATGGACGCTAGTCAGGCAATTGCAGCTAATAATAAACCTGCAGGTACAATCCATTTTATAACAGGAAAAGTAGAAGCGACTGACTTAGAGGGTAATCGTCGGTCTCTACAGACGGCTGATGTTGTATATGAGTATGAAACGATAGTAACTGCCGATGATGGAGCAGTTCATATAGATCTGCCAGATGGCGAGGTTCTGGAATTAACCGGTAATTCAGAATATAGCTTCCCTATTTCTCTCTCAGATACAGAAGAGTCGGAATCTGAGTTAGAAATAGAAGCGGAACAGCTTGAAGTTACTCCTGACAATGCCCAGCCAGAGAACGCCACTAATCAGACAAGCAATGGCTTTGGTAATCAGTCGATTTTGGAGCTTAGTGGTATTCAGGTGGAACCTGCCGCTGGGTTTGAAACAACAGCACAAGGTTCAGGAATTGAAAACAGTGTCAGTTTCGTATCTGAAGACTTGGTTGGTATAGACGAAAATAATCAATCTGAGATTCTATTAGACGGCTCAAATGGGAACACAGATCGTGGTGCTGTGACAGAAGATCAGGACACCAATAGTACGGTCACAGGCATTCAATTACAGCAGTCTGGTTCTCTGACGATTTTTGAGCCTGATATTAATGACCGTACTGTATTCGATCCGGATAAAACCCGTTTTCAGCCTGACTCATCAACAAGTTCGAGTGCTCTCGGGCAACTTGATATTGATGAGAGCGGACAATGGCGTTATGAGGTTGATAACAGTCTTGTTCAGTACCTAAAAGACGGTGAAAGTGTAACGGAAGTTTATGTAGTAGAAACTTCCGATGGCACCCGGCAAGAAATAACCATCACTATTAATGGTGCGTCAGATCCTTCCAACATAAGCCTTGTGGGCACGGACAGTGCAGCGGAAGCCGTTACCGAAGACAGGGCTGAAGACCTGAGCGACAGTAATGAGCTGGTTACAGGGGGCAGCCTGACGGTAAAGGATGCGGATGGTGATGGTGCCTTCAGTACCACAGTAGGTTTTGTCAGCAGCACAGGCAACGGCGGTGCCCAGCTGGGGCTTCTGACCATGAATGCAGATGGCACATGGAGTTATGCAGTAGACAACACAAGTCCGGTAATTCAAGGGTTGGATAAAAATGAAACCCTGGTAGAAATCTATGAAGTTACCACGGAAGATGGCAACGACACAGAAACCATCACCATTACCATCAACGGAGCGGAAGACCCGTCAAACATCCTGGTGGATGGCACGAACGGTGACAGTGACGTGGGATCAGTCACAGAAGACAAGGCCGATGATCTGAACGGCAGTGGTCAACTGGTCACCGACGGCAAACTGACCGTGATCGATGCGGATGGAGATGGTCGCTTCAGCCCAACCGTCACCCTGAGCAGCGTCACCGACGAGAACGGGCAAACCACCAGTGATGGCAGCCAGAGCGGACTGGGTAGCCTGGTGATCAACGCGCAGGGCGGCTGGGAATTCAAGGTCGACAACGCGGCGGTACAATACCTGGATGAGGGTGAAAGCGTCACTCAGGAGTACACGGTATCGACGGAAGATGGCAGCGACACAGAAACCATCACCATTACCATCAATGGAGCGGAAGAGCCGTCAAACATCCTGGTGGATGGCACGAACGGTGACAGTGACGTGGGATCAGTCACAGAAGACAAGGCCGATGATCTGAACGGCAGTGGTCAACTGGTCACCGACGGCAAACTGACCGTGATCGATGCGGATGGAGATGGTCGCTTCAGCCCAACCGTCACCCTGAGCAGCGTCACCGACGAGAACGGGCAAACCACCAGTGATGGCAGCCAGAGCGGACTGGGTAGCCTGGTGATCAACGCGCAGGGCGGCTGGGAATTCAAGGTCGACAACGCGGCGGTACAATACCTGGATGAGGGTGAAAGCATCACTCAGGAGTACACGGTATCGACGGAAGATGGCAGCGACACAGAAACCATCACCATTACCATCAACGGAGCGGAAGACCCGTCAAACATCCTGGTGGATGGCACGAATGGTGACAGTGACGTGGGATCAGTCACAGAAGACAAGGCCGATGATCTGAACGGCAGTGGTCAACTGGTCACCGACGGCAAACTGACCGTGATCGATGCGGATGGAGATGGTCGCTTCAGCCCAACCGTCACCCTGAGCAGCGTCACCGACGAGAACGGGCAAACCACCAGTGATGGCAGCCAGAGCGGACTGGGTAGCCTGGTGATCAACGCGCAGGGCGGCTGGGAATTCAAGGTCGACAACGCGGCGGTACAATACTTGGATGAGGGTGAAAGCATCACTCAGGAGTACACGGTATCGACGGAAGATGGCAGCGACACAGAAACCGTCACCATTACCATCAATGGCAAGGATGACTTGAGCCAGATCGAGGTGGTGGAACGGGGAGGCCCGGGACAGCCAGCGGGTATCAGCGACAGTGACACCGGTGCAGTGACAGAAGATGAAGACACTGATAGTACGACACCTGGCGTACAGCTGACTCAGTCAGGCACCCTGACGATCACAGATGCAGACAACAGTGATACCGCCGCATTTGACCCGTCCCAGACCGTGTTCAAGGCATCGGGCTCCACCAACGGTACAGCGCTGGGCAACTTGAGCATTACGGCCAATGGTGCCTGGAGTTACGAAGTCAACAACGACGCGGTGCAATATCTGGATGACGGTGAAACTGTCACCGAGGTGTACACAGTCCAGGGCGTCGATGGCAGCACCTATGACATCACGATTGTAATTAATGGTACAAATGAAACCCCAGAAACAGATGATAAAACTGTGGATGGTATTGAAGATGCTGCCTTCATTCCGGTGACATTATCTGGCAGTGACGAAGATGGAGAAGTCAGTTTTTTCCTTATTAATTCATTACCGGAAAATGGCACGCTGTATCTGGATGAAGCGAGAACACAGCAGGTATTTAAGGGGCTGGAGTACTCTGCTACTGGAAATGAGCTGACGCTTTATTTTGCTCCTGATGAAAATTGGAATAATAACTGGGATACCGATAACAATGGGGCTCCCGACGGGGCTGATTCTTTTACGTACAGTTCAAGGGATAATAATGGTGCTCTTGACCCAACACCTGCAACGGTCACCATTTCTGTTGATCCTGCATCTGATGGGCCGGTCACGCCTCCCATTGATACAGACGCAAAGAATAATCAGCTGCAAAAAGGCAACAATGCTGGCCAATATACAGGTTTAACTGGAGCTGCATCGGACCCTGATCCTGAAGATAAAGTCACTTATTCCATTGACGATGAAGCCAAAAAACTGTTCGTCATAGATCCTGTGACAGGTCGGGTGTCGGTTCGTGATGATGTCAGCCTGAATGTTGAGCAGAGCCATGATGTCACGATCACAGCCACCAGTAGTGATGGCTCCTCCGAGTCGTCAACGTTTGAGGTTGACGTAGTTGATGGTGCGGTGGATAGTGCTGTTGTCCATGAGAGTGCATTAAAAGGTGGCTCTGGCAAACCTGAAACTGCATTTGATGATCAACCTGAGTCGGGGCAGGAAGAAGGGAGCGGTGTAACCACTGCGACAGGTAATCTTCTTGATAATGATGGCTTGCCAGACGGTACCACCATCACACAAATAAACGACGAGAACCCAGGGACTGGCATTGTCACCATCAAAGGCCAGCATGGTGAGCTCACGCTGAATACGGAAACTGGCGATTATACGTATACCTTAACCAGTGCCGCAGATCATAGCGCGGGTGATGTGAGTGAGGTGTTTTCCTATAACACCAGCGCGACACCTGACACGCCTTCCCGACTTGAAGTCAATATTGTTGATGATACCTCTTTATCAAGAGATCAGCAGGTTGATATCCCTGCCGGCGATGAACCGATCTATCGAATAGTCATTATGCTGGATACGTCTGACAGTATGGACTTTGCAGACTATAACGGTGAGGTTGAGTTGCCTGACAATGAAACCATTACTTCGCGGCTTGCCCTGGCTATTGATGGTATTTCTTCACTTTTGGAAAAGTACTATCAGCAGTCCTCTAATGTTCAGTTCAACCTTGTTACTTTTGATGGCAGTAGTCGTATTGTTGATCCAAATGGAACTGGGCCTGCAACCACGCTTGATGATGCATTGGCACGCTTGAATGGGTTGGTGACCAAAAGTGGTACTGGTTATGGCAATGCGCTGGATCAGGGGGAAAATGCGTTTGAAAACATGTTCCAAAGCGATGCAGATGCAGGGTTGAATAGCAGTGATGTTGAATATATCAGTTATTTTGTATCGGATGGTGCGCCTACGGATGATAAAACAGGGAATGTAGATGGTCAGACGGTGGACGATATCGCTGCTGAAAAAAGTAAAAACTGGGAAGCGTATGCAGAAGAAAAAGACATCACCTCATACTCAGTAGCTGTCGGCTCAAGTGTTGACGATCTTTCCTATATGGAAAGTATCCACAATGCAGACGTACTTGGCAGTGGCGAGGAGCAAAAGCCAATCGTGGTTGCTGATCCGGTTAAGCTCGAAGATGAGCTATTGAATACCATTCCGAATAGTTATGGCGGTAACCTGGTATCCAATGGTCGGGTGAACACCATTGATTTTGGGGCTGATGGAGGCAATATTCAGTCAGTCTCTTTTGATCTGAATGTTGATGGCAGTGTTAAGCCGGTCACCTTTACCTATGACCCTGATACAAAGACGATAACACCCTCTGGCACAAGCTCTTTATCCATATTGAATGGGTCTATTTTGACTCTGGATTCATCTAATGGTTTTGCTAAATGGGGTAAGTTGATATTCAACTTCGAAACTGGTGAATACACGTATTTCGCCAACAGTTCATTGACGGAAGGGGATTCGTTTGGCTTTGACTTTATTGTCGCAGACAGTGATGGCGATGTAAGCCCTTCTGCAAACGCTACGATCAATATTGTTGATGGTGTCCCAGAAGCCAACGATGACATGGACACCATTATGCCTGGCGCTCAGTCCATAGAAGGTAATGTGATTACTGGCGTTGGCACTGATGGTGGTATTGCTGTTGGTGATAAAGCGACCCCTTTTGCTGTTCAGGCCGGAGGTGTTGATAGTGCGGTCGATGATGCGAAGCTAACCAAAGTCACTTATGAGGGCGTCGAGTATGAGGTGAATGGTGAGAAGACCATTGACCTCCTGGGTGCTGACGGTATTACCGTCGTCGGATCTCTGAGAGTCTCCGAGACGGGCTACTATGAATTCACACCGGTCACCCCCCCCGCTACCCATACTGACCCGAATGCACGTATAGATGTCGACTTTACAGTGACTACTGATATACCCGGTGTTTCTTTCAGTTCGCCAGATGGTGATGTTGTTATTAGCAGTGATGAAGCACTAGGTGTTGATAACGGCACTAGTACCGTCAAGGTGGGGGTTGAGTCAGATAATAAGGCTGGCGTAAATCAGAAAAACTCGATTGAAGGGCATGAAGATCTGATCATTGATTTCGCAGCCAGCGAATATCCCGATGGTGTTACCAACGTGAGCCTTGATTTGACGACTGCCAACGATCGAAGGGCGATGACCGTCACGCTTTATCGTGTTGATGGTACCGAGATTGGTCAGCTCTATACGGGGGGCGTAAACAATCAGCCATTCCAGATTCCTTCGGAGTACACCAATATAGGTCGTATTATCATCAGTGCAGGCAGTGATATTAAAGACAGGGCCAGTGGTCAGTTCACCGGTATTGCTTTTGATAAAGTGCTGCCGGGAATTGAAGATGGCACTGTAGCTGCGGAACAGCATGAGATTACCTACACCCTGACAGACAGTGATGGCCAATCCGACACTGCCACGCTTACCTTAAATACGATTCAGAATTTTGCCTCCGGCACTGCAAACGATGACTCATCTCTTCAGGGCACGGAGGTGAATGATTATATCGATGGTCAGGCCGGAAGTGATGATATTCGTGCAGGAGCTGGTCATGACATCCTGATGGGTGGTGCCGGAGCGGACACCATTGATGGGGAAGAGGGTAATGACAATATTTCCGGAGGTACTGGCAATGACCAGCTAGTCGGTGGAATCGGCAACGACATCATTCGAGGCGATGCGGGTGATGACGTCCTTCATGGTGAGCACGGTCAGGACAAACTGTATGGTGGCGATGGTGGTGACACTCTGAATGGCGGTGACGGTGCTGATCAGCTCTTTGGCGATGCCGGAAATGACACGATCATCGGTGGCGAAGGTGCTGATGCTATTTATGGTGGCAAAGGCAACGATGTGTTGACCGGTGATGATGGCATAACCTTCACGCGAGACACCTTCACCTTCAACTTTGAAGACCTTCTGGATGGCAAAACCGTACAAATAGATACCATTACTGACTTTTCTGTCGGCGATACCGCGACCGATTCTACTGCTGATATGCTCGATATCAGTACACTTGTGGATCTGAGCAGCGACACTCTCAACCCGGAGGACCTGCTTGCAGAATTGAACCTGAGTGGAGTCACTGCAGAAATCGTCAATGGTAAAACGGTTATCAGTATCACTAAAACGACAGCTGACAGTAGTCGGGATGTTCTTCAGATTGAATTGCAGGGCGAAACGAATTGGAGAGATGTAAATTTTGATCAGGAAATAAATGGCCAGGATGTTTTATTGCAGCTGATAAGCAATGGCCAATTAGTCGTATAAATAACACCAAGAATTCATGATTATGAGTATGATAAAAAGGAGCGAGAAAAGGATGTTTCCAAAATTTTTAACAGTGTCGATACTGGCTTCAGCCGTTCTTACAGCCAATGCTCAAGCGGATACTCTGCTTGATGCTGTCAATCAGACGCTGGCGACCAACCCTGAAGTTCTTATTCGAACCATTGAAGCCGATGCTCGAATGGATGAAATCAGGCAGGCAAAGTCTGGCTATTTACCCAGCCTTGATCTGACTGCTGGAGTTGGTTATGAGAACAGTCGGAATAGCAGTACGATTGGTTTGGCGGGTGATCCTGATCGAGATGATCAAGTTAGAACCCGCCGCGATGCCTCCTTAATTGCACGTCAAATGTTGTTTGATGGTTTTGCAGTCTCCAGTGAAGTCGATCGCCAGAAGGCTCGTCAGGCATCGGCAGCTCAGGATGTTTGTTATGCGGCCAGCAATACGGCACTGCAGGTGACTCAAGCTTATGTGAATATTATGCGTCAGCAGTCTGTTGTTGAGCTGATGAAGGCGAATGCTGAAGAACATGAGCGACTGGTCAAGCTCATCGAAACCCAGGGTAGAAAAGGCCGAAGCAATGATGCGGATGTCGCCCAGGCTCAGAGTCGCCTGGTGTTGGCAAAAGCCAATGAGATCAGTGCTGAGTCCGTCCTTCGGGATGTGAAAACGCAATATCAACGCCTTGCGGGTAATCTTCCAGAAGCCTATTCAGTGCCAGCGATACCTGAGCAATCTCCGGCATCATTGGAAGCAGCGTTAACTCTGGGTGTAGAAGCACATCCAGTCATGAAGCTGGCTACTGCGGATGTACAGGCGGCAGAAGCTCAGTACGAAGCCAGTAAGAGTGCGTTTATGCCACGCTTCGAAATGGAAGTCGGCGCAAATTGGGATACCGATGCCAACGGTGGCAAAGACGACACGTATAACCATGTCGCTAAAGTCAACATGACCTACAACCTGTATAACGGTGGTGGCGATAAAGCCCGCCGCAGCCAGACCAGTAAGCTGATCAATGAAGCTATAGAGATTCGGAATCGTGCTCGTCGCCAGGTGGAAGAAGAAATTCGCCTTGCCTGGGTAGCCATTGATTATGGCTCGCAGCGCTTACTTCCCCTTGAAGAGCACGTGAAGCAATCCGATCGTTCGCGGGAGTTGTATAACAAGCAATTTCTGATGGGCAGCCGGACATTGATGGATTTGCTGGATAGCCAGAATGAGTACACTTCTGCCCGCCAAAGCGCTATCAATGCCCGTTACGATCTACTGTTTAACCGTTTCCGTCTGTTGAATAGCACCGGTACTCTGTTGCAGAGCATGGATGCCAGTCTACCAGTGGACAATGACTGTGGTGTAAAAGTGGTTGCGGTCAGATAACGCCATAGCCATATATACCCATCGCCTTTCAAGTTGCTACGTTGTTGTCAGCGTTCGCTCACCCCGATCACCTACTACTTGTAGGCTCACGGGGCTTCGCTCACTTGTCGCCTAGTAGCAACTTGAAATCCAATGGGTATAGCCAAAAAGCTGTTCACCTATAGGAGAACAGCTTCTTCTTTACTTCCGGGCTTTCAGCTTCAGGCTCAGGATGTCATAAATTTCTTTTTGATCCCTGCTGTGCACGAAACGGATGGCTTCTCTCAATGTCGGGATCGCTTCCGTGATAATGGAGTTATCCAGCAGTGTTTCCAACTTATCCATTATTTTCAGATCACGCTGTGACCGTTTAATCTCAATCCCGGTGATATCCCCATTAGCGGTGACCAGTTCAGCCAGGCTGATCTGACGCAGAGCCCCTTTGATGCCCAGCAAAGCAAAGGCAAGGTGCTGACGAGCATGAGGAAAGGGCGTGTTGATGCCATAACAGATCATCCGGCAGTACATTTCTATCTGAACGATCGCTTTATCATGCACGCCGAGTGGATTGACCGAGCTGTCCATAGTACCCAGAGCTGCCATATCCTGAGTCAGGCCTTTTACGGTCAATTCCTGATAATCAAAGGCCGGTGCGATGTACTCCATATCATGCTCCCCTCATCTGAATGATTATTTATTGCTTTTATACCACTGATTCCATGGGGAATGGTCTAACAAGGCTGCCAGTATTACTGACTTCATGACGGAGGGTGTTTAACGCTATTAGAGCGGTTTTGGTTAGTGCTCTAATTTGTTTTCTGGATGCATTATGTGCTTTTGCCATGATTATCCGGTTTTACTAATCATGCTGGTTTGCTGGAATGATGAAAATTGGTTAGACTTCAAACCAAATAATCGCTAACAGACTTTTATGCCTATTTCTGGGAACACTCCCTTATTCAGCTCAAAACATAAGACTAAAGTCTTGGTGATAAGCCTGCGAACCTCTCTTTCTGGTTACTTAACGCATCGTCCTGCCGAGCATGTGCCCCCATCCAAATTAATGAACATGGCAAATTGAATGCCGGGCATGACCATGGTTGGTCGTGCTATGAGTTTTGAAAGGACCTCTGAGCAAGCACTTAGAACAACATGAAAAGCAGTATGGAGAACTTTGATGCGACTTAGAAACTTTGTTGATGGTGATTACCTCAGCAACCAAAGCGGTGAAACCTTTGAGGTCATCAACCCCGCAACAGGCAAAGTGGCCTATGAAGTGGAAGTGGCGGACGAACTGATCCGCCAACAAGCCATCACCAGTGCCCGCAAAGGGTTTGAACAATGGTCTTCCATGACGGGCATGGAGCGTAGCCGCATTCTGAACAAAGCTGTTGCACTGTTGCGGGAGCGGAATGATGAACTGGCAGCCATAGAAGTAGAAGATACTGGCAAACCCTGGCAGGAAGCATCCGTAGTGGATGTGCTCTCTGGTGCAGACTCCATTGAGTTCTTTGCCGGCCTTGCTCCCTCCATTGAAGGCAATCATCAAAGCATTGGTCAGGATTTCTATTACACCCGCCGCGAACCTCTGGGTATTTGTGCCGGTATTGGCGCCTGGAATTATCCGTTGCAGATTGCCTGCTGGAAATCCGCTCCAGCGCTGGCCTGTGGCAATAGCATGATTTTCAAACCCTCCGAAGAAACGCCCCATGGCGCCTTGAAGCTGGCAGAAATCTTTATGGAAGCCGGTGTGCCAGCAGGTGTTTTCAACGTCGTGCAAGGCGATGCCGATGTCGGTCAATGGCTGACCGGTAATCCGGATATTGCCAAAGTCTCCTTTACCGGCGAAGTGAATACCGGCCGTAAAGTGATGGCGGCGTCGGCGGCGTCCTTAAAAGAAGTCACTATGGAGCTGGGCGGCAAATCGCCTTTGATCATCTTTGATGATGCAGATATTGATGAAGCAGTCTCTGCAGCCATGCTGGGGAATTTCTACACCCAGGGCGAGATTTGCACCAACGGCACCCGAGTGTTTTTACAGCGCGATATTTATGAATCTTTTGTCGAAAAATTACTGACTCGCACCCGCAACAACATTATTGCCGGTGACCCAATGGACTCGGAAACCAACTTCGGTGCTCTGATTTCTGCAAAACATCACAAGCTGGTTCTGGATTTTATTCAATCCGGTCTTGATGACGGCGCAACACTGCTTCATGGCGGTAATCCATTGTCGCCTGATTCTGCACCCAACGGCTTCTTTGTCGAACCCACCATTTTTACCGACTGCCGGGATGATATGAACATCGTCCAAAATGAGATTTTTGGCCCAGTGATGTCGATTCTGGTGTTTGACGATGAGCAGGAAGTGATCGAACGAGCCAATGATACCGAGTACGGACTGGCCGCCGGTGTGTATACCCGTGACATTCGCCGAGCACATCGTGTTATTGAACGACTGCAGGCAGGTATTTGCTGGATCAACAGCTACGGGCTCTCTCCTGTAGAAATGCCGGTGGGTGGTTACAAACAATCCGGAATTGGCCGGGAAAATGGCATGGAAACCTTACAGCACTACACACAATTGAAGTCTGTCTATGTGGGCATGACACCACTGGAAAGCCCTTTTTAATAGATAAATCGAGTTTTTATGTCGACAGATATATCAAAAAATAACCGTCAATACGATTACATCATTGTTGGCGCCGGTTCAGCCGGTTGTGTATTAGCCAACCGCTTAACCGAAGATGCCAACGTTAATGTGCTTTTGTTGGAAAACGGCGGCAGCGACCGCAGCATTTTTATCCAAATGCCGACGGCGCTTTCCATTCCAATGAATACAGAGAAGTTCGCCTGGCAGTTTGAAACCGAGCCAGAACCTTTTCTCGACAACCGTCGTATGCACTGCCCAAGAGGTAAAGTGCTGGGCGGTTCTTCATCCATAAATGGCATGGTTTACGTTCGTGGTCATGCCCGTGATTTTGATGAATGGCAACAACACGGTGCAGAAGGATGGGATTATGCCCATTGCCTGCCTTACTTTAAAAAAGCTGAAACTTGGGCGTTTGGTGGCGATGAATATCGTGGTGACTCAGGTCCGCTGGGTGTGAATAACGGCAATGAGATGAAAAACCCGCTTTATCAGGCATTTGTTGATGCCGGTGTAGAGGCAGGTTATTTCGAAACCAAAGATTACAACGGTGAGCAACAGGAAGGCTTTGGCCCAATGCATATGACCGTGAAAAATGGACGTCGCTGGTCAACTGCTAATGCCTATCTTCGCCCAGCCATGAAGAGACCTAACCTCACAGTTATCACTCATGCTCTGGTGCATAAATTAATTCTGGAAGATAAAACCGCTGTTGGCGTTCGTTATGAACGAAATGGCAAGATTCAGGAAGTCCGCACCAATAAAGAAGTGATTCTTTCAGCAGGCTCCGTCGGTTCACCACATATATTGCAACTGTCGGGTATTGGACCAAAGCCGGTGTTGGATCAGGCCGGAATCGATGTAGTTCACGATCTACCCGGTGTTGGCGAAAATCTTCAGGATCATCTGGAGTTCTATTTCCAGTTCAAATGCAAAGAACCCATCACCCTGAATGGCAAGCTGGACTGGCTCAATAAAGGCTTGATCGGTGCCCGGTGGATTCTGGATCGCAAAGGCCTTGGTGCGACCAATCACTTTGAATCTTGTGGTTTTATCCGTTCCAAAGCCGGTGTGGAATGGCCAGATCTGCAATACCACTTCCTGCCAGCCGCCATGCGATACGACGGTCGAAGTGCATTCGATGGCCATGGCTTTCAGGTGCATATTGGTCACAATAAACCAAAAAGTCGCGGCTGGGTTCGTGCCGTTAGTGCGAATCCTAAAGACCATCCTCAAATCCAGTTCAACTATATGGAGCATGAAGAGGATCGGGAAGGATTCAGAGCCTGCGTGCGATTGACCCGTGAGGTGATCAATCAACCGGCGTTTGATGACTATCGGGGTGATGAGATTCAACCCGGTAATGCGGTTCAAACGAACGAAGAAATCGATGCATTTGTTCGTGGCGCTGTGGAGAGTGCATATCACCCATCGTGCACTTGCCCCATGGGAACGGATGAAAAAGCCGTTGTTGATCCACAGGCTCGTGTCCGGGGTATTGCCGGCCTTCGAGTGGTGGACTCTTCCATCTTCCCAACCATCC
Source organism: uncultured Endozoicomonas sp. (assembly GCF_947495845.1). GTDB lineage: Bacteria > Pseudomonadota > Gammaproteobacteria > Pseudomonadales > Endozoicomonadaceae > Endozoicomonas. The sequence goes on from NZ_CANMAO010000014.1 coordinate 36,229, forward strand.
CCAATGGCAACTTGAACTCACCGACGATCATGGTGGCGGAAAAAGCAGCGGATGTGATTCGTGGCAAGGCGCCATTGGCACCTTCAGCTGTGAAGGTTGGGATGGATGAACGTTGGAGAGAGCGACAGCGGTCAGGAGAACCTGAACGTGTAACGATGTAACGATCATGTGGCCAGTAATGGAGGCTCTTTTGAAAAAATGACTGACCCAGTGAGTTGCCTGATAACGATTAACAATATTGGCAGCTCGCATCCTTCGAATAATTACAAATAACTACTCAAACTGGAGAAGCGTATGACAGCCTGGCTATCAGCTGGCCTTATTTTCACATTTATCGCAGTGGCATTTATTTTGATCCGCTGGGGTAATGTTCAATGTGTTGGCACAACCCCTGTAAGAACATTGACGTTTATTGCAATCCTGTTCACCTCCGGATTGGATGTGGGTTTGATCATGTTCCCGCTGACAGAGTTTGCCGGTTACGCTGACCTTGCAACCAGCCCCGAATACAGCTTTGCCAACCCACTGGCCATTGAATTTGGCTTCTGGGGATTCCTGATCTGGGCCTTTTACTTTCTGACCTGCTTTTACTTTTGTGTCATTGAACCAAAAGTGAAGTTCTTCGAGATACCGCTGGTTAAACTCATTAATAACATCGTTATTATTGGTACCTGTGCATTTACCGCATATCTGTTGCTCTCAAACCTGCCTTGGTATCTGCCGGAAGTAGGCGACGGTGAAACAGTAGTAGCGTCTTTCTATCTGATTGTTCTTCTGGCCATTGCCGTTGCTGCTTACTCCAGCAGTAGCCTGAAATACGTTCGTTTTATCAGCCTTGCTACCAGTGCATTATTCCTGGGGCTGATTGCTGTAATGTGGGCCGGTGCAGCCATGTCCACCGATGATGGCGCTGTAGGTATCATCAAAAATGTAGCGCTGCTTGGAGATTACTTCGGCAATATCCATCAGTTTGTGTTGCCGATGAACGATTACCACGAGTTCTATCTTTTCTGGTGGTTCTCCTGGAGCATTATGATTGGTCAGTTTACTTCCCGTTTCGTAGGTGGTTTGACTACGTGGCAGCTGCTGGCAGCTATGCTGATTGTGCCGTCTATTCCACTGGGTATCTGGTTCTCCGTACTGTACTACTACCATGCTAATGGTCTGGAAACCGCTGGTTTTTATAATCTGGCCATGGTGTTTGTGGGTGTCACCTTTGTGATCAACTCACTGGATTCTCTGATCCGTCTGTACACCGATAACCTGAACCTCACCGTTGCTCGCCTTGGTAAGTGGAAATACATTCTCGGCAATATCGTTGCCATGAGTGTATTGACTCTGTTGTTTAAATTGAACTTCCTGCAGATTCAGTGGGTCGGTGCCCTGGTGATTGGTCTGTTCTTCAGCTGCTTTGGTTATATCCTGTTGACCAAGCTCAAGCCGGTGATGGCAATTAAAGCGGAAGATAAAGAAGTGGACTTTAGGAAGTTCGAATTGTCTAACTGAGTCTGCTGGTTCCGAAACTTAGGTTATTCAAAACCTATAAGCCTCGTTCCCCTGCGGAGTGAGGTTGTCGTAGAAGATCATTAAAAGCAGATATCGTAGGTCGGCAACCCAAAGGGTTGTCGACAATCAACTATTAACTCAGAAACTCTCTGACTTTCTCTACAGCAGGCGCTGAGCCGTTGTGTACCAGCACACCATCAATAGAAATTGCTAGTGTGCTGACTACGCCAGCATGCATCATTGTTTCCAGGTCTGTCACTTTCTTAAGCTCAATTTCAACATTGGCTTCCTCTGCAATCTTTGCTATCAATTCGGCAGTTGTCGTGCAGTTTTTGCAGCCCGGACCATATAAAGAAATGAATGCCTTTCACCAGCGATTTTTCAGGCATTAACTGCAACAGAGAATAGGTGAGCCAGTCTGCCAGATGAGTATTACCAATGTTGCTTTTAAATTTTGGAACGAGCAAGTTATTTTGAGCGACTGGGCAAGGCGAAGAGACGAGTCATAGCCGTAGCTATGGCGAGGAACTTCAACGCTGATCCAGACAGTCAAAATAGCTGCGCAGCCCATAATTTAAAAACAGAATTGGTATAAATATGCTCAACATTTTGAGTCTACTTGAGCCTCCAAAGAAATCCTGTTTGTTACAAACACGATCCAGAAGACAAAAAGACGCACTGTATTTTCAGGTGATTTTTATGGTCAAAAAGTGAATGCCGGAGAATGTTCCGAGTAGGTGTTATTACTGATCTAAATCAATATGACAAAAAAAATGCTCGTTTACACTCGCCGAGCGGGTTTTCTTTTTAAAGATCTCTTTAAGTACCCAACCATATGAAGTCATATTTTCTGACTTATTGATCAGACCCTCTGACTGCGTTGCAACTCTGGTCACATAGCTCGCTATGCTCCCGCCGTTGGGCCTTGCAGAGAACCTGATCAACAAGCCAGAAATATTCGATTCCATATGGCCGGGTACTTATAAGTAAAGCGTGTAGATACATCGCGCTTCTTGAAAAACTACTCATGCCTTGTATGCCACTTAGCAAACTACCGACGTATAAGTAACGCATTGGGTATTAAGTAGTTCCATATCATAAATTACAAATATTGATGGGCTTAGTGATGATAAAAGCTGTAAAGGTTGCCATGGCTGTAGGCATGGCAGTAGTCCTTTCCGCTTGTGGGGGAGCGGAAGAAGCGGTCAAGGTTAAAGATACACTGGTGGTTGGCCAGGGTGCGGATGCCAAGACACTGGATCCTCATGCAACCAATGATCAGCCGTCATCCCGGGTGGCAGTGCAGATCTACAGCCAGCTGGTTGAGACCGACAAGGACATGAACATCGTTCCGGGTCTGGCAGAGTCCTGGAAAAGTCTGGACGACAAAACTACTCAATTTGTTCTGAGAAAAGGTGTGAAGTTCCACAATGGTGAAGAGCTAAAGGCATCTGACGTTAAATTCACTCTTGAAGCAATGATTGCATCGCCAACGGTTGCGCACATTGTTAGCGCCATTGACTCTGTCGACATCGTTGACGAATACACCGTGAATGTCATCACCAAAGAGCCGTTTGGCCCTCTGTTGTATCACCTGACTCACACCGCCGCGTCCATTCTCAACGAAAAAGCCGTAAAGGCTGCTGGTGACGCCTATGGTCAACAGCCAGTGGGAACTGGTCCTTACCAATTCGTTGATTGGGCTGTTGGTGACCGTATCACCCTGAAAGCGTTTGACGACTACTACGGTGGCAAACAGGCCATTCCTAATGTCGTTTTCCGCAATATTCCTGAAGGTACTAACCGTGCGATCGCCCTGGAAACCGGCGAAATTGATATCGGTTACGACCTTGAGCCTATCGACAAAGATACCGTGCGTAATAAGGAAAACCTGGCGCTGGTGGAAGAAGAGTCTTTCTCTGTCGCATATTTAGGTTTTAACACACAAAAAGCACCGTTTGATAACGTGAAAGTCCGTCAGGCTATTTCTTACGCTATCAATGCAGACGACATCGTTGAAGCGGTTTTGATGGGTGCCGGTGCGCCTTCCAGCTCTCCGATTGGTCCAAAGGTATTTGGTTACAATCCTGAGATCGATCGATACCAGCAGAACTTTGACAAAGCCCGCGAGCTTTTGGCTGAAGCGGGTCTGCCAGATGGCTTTAAAACCACTATTTGGACCAACGACAATCCAACGCGTGTACAGATTGCTCAGGTTTTGCAGGCTCAGTTGCGTCAAATCGGCATTGATATGTCAATCGAAGTGGTTGAGTGGGGCGCATTTTTAGATGGCACTTCCCGCGGTAATCACGACATGTTCATCCTTGGTTGGGTAACCGTGACCGGTGATGCGGACTACGGCCTCTATGCACTGTTCAACTCCGCTACTCACGGTGGTGCTGGTAATCGTTCTTTCTACAGCAATGCTGAAGTGGATCAGTTGTTGAACCAGGCACGTACCTCTATCGATGCGGCTGAGCGTAAAGAGCTGTACGGCAAAGTTCAGGTAATTCTGCAAAATGAAGTACCTACATTCTCTATTTATGACCAATACCAGAATATTGGCATTCAGAAGAATGTACTGGGCTTCAGTATGGCACCTGCTGGCCACCATAAACTCAGAGGCGTGAGCTTCGCAGGCTGATTTTTCATTTGACTTAGCGATAGTCGCGCAGTTCGCTTCACAGTTTGTTTCAGAAGGTGCGCGTGCTTTCTGCCCATCGGGGTATCGTCGTTTATTTATGCTCCGGTGGGTTCAGCCCCTTATCAGGTGAACCATGCATAGATTTATTCTCAAAAGGCTATTGCTGCTGATACCCGTACTGCTGGGTGTCTCACTGCTGGTATTTGCCATCATGTCCTTCACTCCCGGTGATCCGGCTCAGTTAATTTTAGGGGAAAATGCCCCCGCTGAAGCCGTCGCCGAACTGCGTGAAGAAATGGGGCTTAATGATCCGTTTGTGCTTCGTTATGCCCACTTTGTGGGTAATGCGGTCACTGGTGACCTGGGCCAGTCCTACACCAGTGGGCGTGATGTGTTCGATGAAATTTTTTCCCGTTTCCCCAATACGCTGATTCTAGCAGCGCTGGGTGTTCTTATTGCGGTGGTTATTGGTATTCCCATTGGCATCATTTCCGCTACACGACAATATTCAATGATCGACAGTGGCTCGATGATTTTTGCACTACTGGGCGTTTCCATGCCGAACTTCTGGCTTGGTTTGATGATGATCCTGTTGTTCGCCGTTAACCTCGGCTGGGTACCCTCTGGTGGTTATTCAAGCTGGAGCTCTTTGATCATGCCAGCCATCACCTTAGGCACTGGCTCCGCCGCCATTATCACCCGGATGACCCGTTCTTCCATGCTGGAAGTGATTCGTCAGGATTACATTCGTACCGCACGAGCCAAAGGTGTGGCCGAGAATGTGGTCATTAACCGCCATGCCCTGAAGAACGCCCTGATTCCTGTGATCACAGTGATTGGTTTGCAGTTCGGTATGCTCTTGGGTGGAGCGGTATTAACGGAAACCGTGTTCTCCTGGCCTGGTGTTGGCCGGATGATGGTGGATGCGATTCGCCAGAAAGATACGCCCACTGTCTTAGGTGCAGTGGTGTTTCTGGCCACCACATTCAGCCTGGTGAACCTGTTCGTAGATTTGCTCTACGGTTTTGTTGATCCACGTATCAAATCCCAGTACGCCTAAGGAGCAAGAATCATGTCTCAGGAAATGACGCTGGATCCGATACAGGGTCAGCTGGAAAAAGAACCTGCACCAGAGATTGTGGCAAAAGCGGCTCCAAAAAAGCGCAGTCAGTGGTTAGAAGTTTGGAGTCGTTTAAAGCGCGACAAGATGGCTATGCTGGGTCTGGTCATTATTACTATCGTGGTGTTGGCTGCCATTTTTGCGGATTTCATTGCTGATTACGAAACCGTCGTGATTGCTCAAAATCTTTCTGACCGTCTTCAGGGCCCCAGTGCCCAGTACTGGTTGGGAACCGATGAGTTTGGCCGTGATATTTTTGCTCGAATCATCCACGGCACCCGGGTTTCCCTGATGGTGGGTGTGTTGTCCGTAGCCATTGCCATTGTGTTGGGCGGCGGCCTTGGTGCTGTCGCAGGTTATTACGGCGGAAAGTTGGATAACGTCATCATGCGGGTGATGGATATCTTTCTTGCTGTGCCCAGTATTCTGCTGGCGATTGCCATTGTTTCCGCATTGGGGGCAAACCTGATGAACCTGATGTTCGCCATTGCCATTTCCAGTGTACCGACTTATGCCCGTGTCGTACGTGCATCAGTACTGACGATTCGGGATCAAGAGTTCATTGAAGCGGCGCGCGCTATTGGTGCCAGTGATTTTCGGATCATTTTTCGCCATATCATTCCCAATTGCCTGTCGCCTGTGATTGTTCAGGGCGCGTTAGGGGTTGCTGGTGCGATTTTGTCCACTGCGGGTTTGAGCTTTATCGGTCTGGGCATTCAGCCGCCAGAGCCTGAATGGGGAGCAATGCTTGCCGGTGGTCGTCAATATTTGCGCCATGCATGGCACGTCACTACGTTCCCGGGTTTGACCATTATGATCACCATTCTTGCCCTGAACCTGCTGGGCGATGGCTTGCGTGATGCCCTTGATCCACGATTGAAACATTAACAGATACCTGACTATTCGAGAGCAGCTATGACAGAACAAATGAATACACAGGATCTGTTGTCTATTGAAGACCTCAGCATCGTGTACGAAGTGGATGGTGAAACCACCTACGCGGTGAATAACCTGAATATCAGCCTTAAACGAGGCGAAACCCTTGGGCTGATTGGTGAAACCGGTGCCGGTAAAACCACGACCGCGTTGGGGATTATGGGGCTGGTGCCTAATCCACCAGGGCGTATTGTGAACGGCAAGGTGATCTTTGATGGTGAAGATTTACTGCAATTGCCCAAAGAGAAAATGCGCAGTGTTCGGGGCAACCGAATCTCCATGATCTTTCAGGATCCAATGACCTCGTTGAATCCGGTGATGACCGTGGGTGAGCAAATTGCCGAGGTAATCCAAATTCACGAAGGTGTGAGTAAGCAGTCGTCTTTCCAGAAAGCGAAAGAAATGCTGGAAATGGTTGGCATTCCGGCGGCACGCTCTGGCGATTACCCGCATCAGTTTTCCGGTGGTATGAAACAGCGGGTGGTCATTGCCATTTCCCTTGCCTGCAACCCGGATCTTCTTATTGCGGATGAACCCACCACTGCGCTGGATGTTACCATTCAGGCGCAGGTGTTAGATCTGATGAAAGACCTGAAAACCCGTTATAACACCGCCATGCTGCTGATCACTCACGATCTGGGTGTGGTTGCCCAAGTATGCGACAAAGTCGCCATCATGTACGCCGGTGAAGTGGTAGAAAGCGGTGATATTCGCGACGTGTATGAAAACACCAAACACCCATACACCAAAGGGTTGTTTGGCTCGATTCCGGATCTTGATCTCACGGTTGGACGACTGAAGCCTATTAAAGGCATGATGCCGGACCCGACAGACCCTCCGTCAGGTTGTAAATTCCACCCACGTTGTCCGGATGCCACTGCAATGTGTTCCCTTTCTGAGCCAGAACCCGTGTTGACGGAATCCGGTCATACAGCCCGCTGTTTTATGTTGCAGGCAATGGCAGAGCCATTAGCTGCACAAAAGCCTTTAACAGAACTCAATCGGGTGCAGGGATAAAGCTATGTCAGACACTATTCTGGAAGTCAGAAACCTCAAGAAGTACTTTGATACGCCAAAAGGTCTGCTGCATGCGGTGGACGGTATGAATTTTGTCATTGAGAAAGGCAAAACCCTGGGAATCGTGGGTGAGTCCGGGTGTGGTAAATCCACCACCGGTCGTGTGATTCTCCGCCTATTGGATGCCACCGATGGTGAAATTCTGTTTGAAGGGAAGAACATCCGTGAGTTCAGTAAGGAGCAGATGATACGACTCCGGGAAGATATGCAGATTATCTTTCAGGATCCCTTTGCTTCACTGAATCCACGGATGACCGCCAGTGAAATCATTGGTGAACCTCTGATTATTCACAACAAGGTGAAGAGCAAGCAGGAACTCAGTGAGCGAGTTGCCGAGCTGATGGCGCTGGTGGGTCTTAGTCCTCGCCTGGTGAACACTTATCCTCATGAGCTGGACGGTGGCAGACGACAACGTATTGGTATTGCGAGGGCGCTGGCCCTAAACCCTAAGTTCATTATTTGTGATGAGCCGGTTTCTGCCCTCGATGTATCCATTCAGGCGCAGATTCTGAACCTGATGCAGGACCTTCAGGAGCAACTCGGGCTAACCTATATTTTCATTACCCATGATTTGTCGGTGGTAAAGCATTTCTCCGATGAAATTGCCGTCATGTATTTGGGGCAGCTCATCGAGAAAGCGCCAGCAAAAGAGCTGTTTAAGAACCCTTCACATCCGTATACCAAGGCATTGTTATCAGCGATTCCATCCATCCATCTGGATCATAAAATGGAACGTGAGGCATTAAAGGGAGAAATTACGTCTCCGGTTAATCCTGCGCCGGGCTGTCGTTTTGCCCCACGCTGTCAATACGCAGTGGCAGAATGTACGGCCAGAGAGATTGACCTTAAAGAGATTAATGAAGGGCACTTTGTTGCCTGTGCCATGGTGGAGAAAGGTTAGGATGACTAATACCAATGGCGTTTTTAAATTTTGGAACGAGCAAGTTATTTTGGGCGACTGGGCAAGGCGAAGAGACGGGTCATAGCCTTTACGCCCTGTGGGTGGTAGCTATGGCGAGGAACTTCAACGCAGATCCAGCCGGTCGAAATAGCTGCGCAGCCCATAATTTAAAAACAGAATTGGTATAACCTACTGGCGTGGTGTGAAATCACTCACGCCGGTTTCATCAAACTGAATTTTGCAGGCATTGACCATTTTCTACCGTCCTCGCTACGGGCGCTATTCTCGGTCAGGCTCCTAGAGATTTCAGAAAAACATCCTGAAGCAAGTCCCTACTTAAATCGGGCTCACCCGTTTGTTTCAGCAACCAGCCATGGAGGCTTTTTCATTGTCGGTCCATGCGTTCATCAAGCAATTTATTGTGCCGATACCGTCTGCAACGATCAATCAGGGAACGTGATAGCCCATTGGCTTCTGGTCATCGTACTGTAGCCAGATTTTATTCAGCCACTCTTCAGAGCCCAGCCACTCGAGAATCCACTTTAAGCCCTGGCCCATATTTTCCCGATTCCAGGCTAAAAGGCATCCGTCGTTAAATTGCAGATCAGGCACATCTTTCTTCACCAGCATGCCTTCCTGAATATAAGGTTTGGCAAAATGGCTGGGTAGAATGGTTGCTCCGAGTCCTCTCAGAAGGCACTCAATCGCCGCTCGGAAACTGGGTACCAGAAGTACCTGCTGATTTTCCAACAGAAGATTGTAGCCCTGTCGGAAAAAGCGGGAAGTATCCTGAATGCAGATAGATCGGTGAGACTGCAGATCTTCCATCGACATGGGTTCTTTGTGCTTGGCTAACGGGTGGTCCGGCGACACCACAAAGTCCCAGCTCATCTTACCCATTGAGCGCCAGCCAAAACGGTCTTGATTGAGAATAGCGTCCGGAATGGTTTGAGGGGCGCCAATGGCTAGCTGACAGCGGCCGTGGAACAAAGAATCCCATGAGCCATTGTACACTTCAGAGTTAATGACCAGTTCGGTTTCCGGGCGAACAGCCTGAAAATCCTGAACCAGATCATAAATTTTTCCCTGGTTAACCACATTGTCCACAGCAATACGCAACTCCTGCTCCCATCCGGTCGCCAGTTGTCGTGTGGTATTTTCAAGATCTTCCAGAGCGGCCAGTAATTTATCGGTATTTTCGATAAAGTGCTCACCAGCGGGGGTGAGTTCTACCCGTTTACTGTCTCTGAGAAATAACTGAACACCGAGTCGGTCTTCCAGCTTCCGAACGGTATAACTGATTGCCGAAGGAACCTTGTGCAGGTGCTTTGCCGCTGCGGTAAAGTTTCGAAAGTGGGCCACGGCCCGGACAATCTGTAGCGTTTCCGTTGGAATCATAAGATTGTGGTGTTCAGCTATTTCTGGAAAGGGCAGCCATCATACATGATCACTGCCGTTGTTTTGCGTGTATTTTTTGATCTGGGGCAAGGTTTGGTTGATCAGTTGTGATTGTAGCCGGCAGAATCTTCTTCTATACCTGCCTGTTGAACAGGATGCTTTTCAAAGTAATCAAGGCAACGCTTAAGGTCATCAATCAGCAAGTCAGCTAGATCTCTGGTAAAGCCATGACGCACCATAATTCGCATAATCACCAGATCTTCACGGTTAGCAGGCATAGAGTAAGCGGCGATTTGCCAGCCTCGGCTACGGATTCGATCCGACAGGTCGTATAGATTAAAGCCGGGTTTTAATCCTTTCTTTAATGACCAGCTCATGGCGGGGATACCACCCTTGCCATCATAGATAATATCAAATACGCCTAAGTTTTCGATCTGTTTGCTGAGGTATTGGGCCGTGTCATAACAGGCTTGCTGTATACGTCGATAGCCTTCTTTTCCGAGCCTTAGAAAAATGTAGTATTGAGCGGCAATCTGCCCGCCGGGGCGGGAGAAGTTCAGGGCAAAAGTGGGCATGTTGCCGCCCAGATAGTTAACGTTGAAGATCAGATCTTCTGGGAGATCTTCTTTATCACGCCAAACCACCCAGCCTGCTCCTAACGGCGCCAAACCAAACTTGTGACCTGATGCGTTGATGGATTTAACTCTTGAGAGCCGGAAATCCCACTTAAGGTCGGGTTCACAGAACGGCGCCAGAAAGCCACCACTGGCAGCATCCACATGAACGGGAATATCAAGCCCGGTATCTTTCTGGAGTTTATCAAGCGCTTTGCAGACCGCTTCGACCGGCTCGTACTGGCAGGTAAATGTGACGCCCAATGTTGGCACGACACCGATCGTATTTTCATCGCAGCGCTTAATTACTTCCTCTGGCGTCATTATGAGACGATCACCTTCCATGGGGATTTCTCGAAGCTCTACATCCCAGTAGCGGGCAAATTTATGCCAGCAAATTTGCACCGGGCCGCAGATCAGATTGGGTTTATCGGTGGGTTTACCTTTCTGTTGCATGCGCTCACGCCAGCGCCACTTCAACGCCATACCGCCGAGCATCGCAGCTTCGCTGGAGCCGGTGGTCGAACAGCCCAGCGTATTCACCGCATCGGGGGAGTTCCAGAGATCTGCCAGCATATGCACGCATCGGTTTTCCAGCTCGGCAGTTTGTGGGTACTCATCTTTGTCGATCATGTTTTTGTCGACGCATTCATCCATGATTTTATGGATTTCAGGATCAACCCATGTCTGGCAGAAGGTTGCCAGGTTTTGGCGTGAGTTGCCATCCAGCATTAACTCGTCATGGACGATCTGATAGGCATGCCTGGGATCTTGCGAATTCTCTGGCATTTTGTATTTAGGCATACTGATGGATAAATCCGATGACGCATAAACGTCATCAGTCTTTTGAGTGTCAGTCGATTTTTTTTTGTGCAGAAAGTGGAGAGGCATAATAGATATTCCCGCTGCATAAACAGGGTTATGAAATTGAGCGACAGTGGACAACGTCCAAGACTGGCAAAATTATAGACTCTGTTGATCATTCCGTGTTCAAAAAATCAGAATGATCATCCGGATATTCTTAATTTACGATGCGGATAATTGATCTATATGATGCTTTCTTCGTTCCATTTGCATTACTGGCGGGAACCAGTAGCGCTAGCTGAGAAAGGCTTAGACTATGACCATTGCCTGTTCCAATAGATTAAGCCTCAGCAATGGACGAATGGGTTTGCAGATCGCTCTGCAGGCTCAGGTGGATGATCAGCGAAAGAACCCTGTACTCTTACGGGGTTTTTTTGTACTCGGCAAAAATGCGTTGTCGTAGAATCTCCCTTATATTATTGGAACAGTAACTTATTTCATGCCAGACACGTGGGTCTGATGCACTTGTCTGGTGCTTAAGAGGAAGTCGCTTTAACCAGCGATAGCTCCTTAATCAATCCAGTGGACCTTCCCATGACTGACCTGAATGCCCGTAGCCGTCAGGCACTGCAATTAATGGATCTGACCTCCCTGAACGACGATGATACGCCTGAAAAAATCATCGAGCTCTGCCATCAGGCTCATACTGAAGTTGGAAACACGGCAGCTGTCTGTATTTACCCACGTTTTATTCCAATTGCCAGAAGAACGCTGGACTCACTCGGTTTGTATAACGTGACAATTGCTACTGTCACTAACTTTCCTGCAGGCGGTGATGATATCGATATCGCAGTCGCAGAAACCAATGCAGCTATCGCCTATGGTGCTGATGAAGTTGATGTGGTGTTCCCATATCACGCATTTATGGCCGGTAATGAAGAGGTCGGTGCTGAACTGGTTCGCCGTTGCAAAGAAGTCTGTGCACAAAAAGGTATTTTGCTAAAGGTGATCATTGAAACCGGTGAGTTGAATGACCCTTCTCTGATCCGCAAAGCCAGTGAAATCTCCATTGAGGCCGGTGCTGATTTTATCAAAACCTCTACCGGTAAAGTGGCCGTGAATGCAACGCCTGAGTCGGCTCGCATTATGCTGGAAACCATTCGTGACAGCGGCAATACCAAGGTCGGTTTCAAACCTGCCGGTGGCATTAAAACCGCGGAGGATGCAGCGCTGCATTTGGATATGGCTGCTGAAATTCTGGGTGAAGACTGGATCAACCGTAACCACTATCGCTTTGGTGCCAGTAGCTTACTTGGCAATCTGATGATTGCACTGGGTATTAAGAAAGGTAACGCCGGTGATACGGTAAGCGAAGGATACTGAGTTATGTTTCTGCCGCAGGAAGCAGAAGGTTATGTTTCTACGATGAATACCCGTGAAGTTGGTCTTATTGTTGTGCAGTTGGGCGGTGGTCGAAAGCTCACCACTGATAGATTGGATTACAGCGTTGGTATTACAGAGATTTGTCGACTTGGCGATTGTATAGACCCATCACGGGCGATTGCCATGTTGCATGCTGATTCAACAGCTTCATGGGAACAGGCGGCAGCAATATTACGTGTAGCCATTGGGGTTATAGATCAAGCGCCTAAGGCGAATCCACTGGTCTACTCACTTCATTAACACTCAAACTGGTTGAATATGGCTGATCTCCTAATCTGATTAATCAGATGCCCAAGGAGATAGCCTGTTGTTTTCAAATATGTACTTTCATAAAAATGAGCACTATCGTTCTCGACTAGAACAAATGAATATCACCAATTTTGATCAGGCTATGTCGGTCGTGGTTGGCGATATTCTGGAAAAAGAGCCAAGCAGAGAAAGCCGGCGTATCAATATCAACGGTAAGGTTGCATACCTGAAAAGGCAATTCTCTGTCCCGAAGAGATTGTGCCTTGAAAGTAATCTGTTATTGAAGCGGGCTCATACACCAGCGGTTAATGAAGACATCTACATTAAGCAACTAAAAGCCAGAGGCTTCCCAGTAATGGATGTCATGGCTGTTGGTGAGCGTCGGAGAAAAGGCTTTCCTGTGGAAGGTTTTATACTTGTTAATGAAGTATCTGGGTATCAGCTGGATCGATATTTAATGGATACAGATGATGAGGTTATCACTGATAAGTTGCTGACAGCTTACGGTAAGCTGATAGCCAGATTGCATCAGCAGGGCTTTTACGCACCACTGCGAGTGAAAGATTTGATCATCACCAATCTTGAAGAATGTGAGCTGGTGATGATTGACCGGGAAATTAGAAATCCATACCCACATATGCTTTCTAAAAAACGAGCTCAGCGCTCCCTCAGGGATGGTTTCCGTCGTACACGACGGGAGTTCAAGAAATTTAATAATGGCATGGAAGCCATTGTCATAAGCGCCTATCAAGAGCAGATGAACAGTTAATACCATTTTCATAGGATGCAGGAGTAGCGAATGAAGCGTGCAATTATCCTGGTAATGGACTCATTTGGCATTGGAGCCACCGCAGACGCTGATAAATTTGGCGATGTAGGCTCTAACACCATTGGTCACATTGCTCAGAGCTGTGCTGAAGGAAAAGCCGACATTGGTCGTGAAGGACCTTTGAAACTTCCTGAGTTGGGGAGTCTGGGCTTGATTCATGCAGCTAAAGAGTCCAGCGGTGAATTCCCAATGGGCATGCAAAACGATATGCCGATTGTGGGTGCTTATGGTTATGCTAAAGAGCTCTCCAGCGGTAAAGATACGCCCAGCGGTCATTGGGAAATGGCCGGTGTACCTGTTCTCTTTGAATGGGGTTATTTCCGGGATGAACAGAACAGCTTTCCGCAAGAACTGTTGGATGAGCTGATCGATAAAGCCAGACTGCCTGGTGTGCTCGGTAACTGCCACGCTTCCGGCACCAGTATCCTTGAAGATCTTGGTGAAGAACACATGAAAACCGGCAAGCCGATTGTTTATACCTCGGCAGACAGTGTTTTCCAGATTGCTTGCCACGAAGAAACTTTTGGCTTGGATCGTTTGATGGACGTTTGCAAAATCGCCCGTGAAATTCTTGAGCCATACAACATTGGACGTGTGATTGCCCGACCATTTACCGGCGATGATGCGGGTGATTTCCAACGCACAGGCAATCGTCGTGATTTCTCCGTGTTACCACCGGCACCAACAGTGTTGGATAAACTGGTAGCCAGCGGTGGTGAAGTCGTCAGCGTTGGTAAAATTGCGGATATTTTTGCCCATCAGGGAATTACCAAAAAAGTAAAAGCAACGGGTATTCCGGCGCTGTTTGAAGCCACCCGTGAAGCCCTTCTGGAAGCTGGCGACAGAAGCATTGTATTCACCAATTTTGTGGATTTTGACTCTTCTTTTGGTCATCGCCGAGATACAGCTGGCTACGCTTTAGCGCTGGAACAGCTGGATGCCATGTTGCCAGATCTGTTCTATTACATGAAAGACGATGATCTTCTGATCATCACTGCGGACCATGGTTGTGACCCTACCTGGCCGGGCACCGATCATACCCGTGAGCACATTCCAGTGTTGGCATTTAGCAAAAATCTGAAACCCGGTTCACTGGGGCAGCGCGAAACATTTGCGGATATTGGTCAGACATTGGCGAGCTATTTTGATCTTGAGCCAATGGAATACGGCACGTCTTTTTTGCCGCAAATTTTGCACGATTGATTGACCTGTGGCCTTGTGAACTATCCTGAATACGACAAAGATAGTATGTAATATTTTAAACCTGTGAGGACGGAATTGTGACTCCCCATATTAATGCTAAAGCTGGAGCCTTCGCTGAAACCTGTTTAATGCCCGGCGATCCACTGCGCGCTAAACATATTGCCGACACCTTTCTGGAAGGTGCTGAGCAGGTGACCGATGTTCGCAACATGCTGGGCTTCACCGGTACATACAAAGGCGAACGTGTATCGGTGATGGGTTCAGGGATGGGTATCCCTTCTGCATCCATTTACTACAAGGAACTGATCACCGAGTACGGTGTTAAGAACTTGATCCGCGTTGGCTCCGCTGGTGCGATCTCTAAAGACGTTGAAGTACGCGACATCGTGATTGGTATGGGTGCCTGCACCGATTCCAAAGTGAACCGTATCCGTTTTAAAGATCAGGACTTTGCAGCAATTGCTGACTATGTGATGTTGGAAAATGCAGTCAATGCGGCTCGTAAAATGAACTTGCCGGTTAAGGTCGGTAACCTGTTCTCTGCAGACCTATTCTACAACCCGGATCCAACCATGTTTGATGTCATGGAAAAATACGGCATTCTGGGTGTGGAGATGGAAGCCGCGGGCCTTTACGGTGTTTGTGCTGAGTTTGGTGCAAAAGGTCTTGCGATCTGTACCGTCAGTGATCATATCCGTACAGGTGTTGCCCTGCCTCCGGAAGATCGTCAGAGCACCTTTAACGAAATGGTTGAAGTGGCGCTGAATTCTCTGCTGTAAACGTACAAGGTCGGCAATCCCTTCAGGATTACCGGCCTGTCCGAATCCCTATTCGTTACCAACCCATTCTGTTTCTACAATCAGATCCAAAATCCAGCGCTTGCTGGAAGCATCCGCTGGTGGATTGGGCACATCAAACTCTTTAATTCGCAGGCGATAAGCGTTACCTTCCTGAAAATCAAAGCCTTCAATGTTACCGAAGTGCAGTGCCCAGGGTTCTTCTTCTGACTCTCGAATTTGCAGGCACTCCATCGGCGCCACGCCCATGCATTCCGCTTTTTCTGGTGCAACGTAGATAAAACGGGTCAAGCCTTTACTCATATCAGGCATTTTTTCAAACACGTAACTGATTTCACCGCTGCTGAGCACCAAATGCGTATCTGATAATTGAACCTGTGGTTCACTGGACAAAAGCTGCTTGAGTTGCTCTTCTCGGTCTGCGCCCTCGCCAAAGCATGCCATCATAGTGCTGGCTAATTGACCCACCACTAAATGCTCTCCGGACATTTTTGCAGAGCCAAACATCCGGTTACAGCCAGCATAGGCTGAGATACGATCTTTCTGGATATCCAGCGTCATTGGCGGATTTTGCATGGGAGCAGATTCCTGCCAGTTACCTTCTGGCAAGGTGGTACAGCCAATAATAAAAGCCGACATGGCGATAACCCCGGATTGGAGGCACTTCATTGAAAAACTCCTTCATCAAACACTGAAGATATAGGCCAAATCAGCAAGGTATTTTTTTGGAATAATATTGATCTGGAGCAATGTAATCAGCGTATGCAGATTATTCGTTGAAAGTTATTAATATACTCGTAAATGAAATAATAACCCGATTATTTCATTTGCTGTAGTTGATTCTCATTTGAAGTATAAACGAATGATTTTGTTTGTATTGGGGAATATAAACGGTCATTCACTTCATTAACGGTTGATTCAGCTCCAGACGAATAAAAACGGGATAAGATGAGGTTTCTCCATGTCTGATAAACGCGGATCCACCCGGCGACGCTTTTTGCAAATGGCTGCAGCGACAGCGCTTATTCCACTGCTCAATATATCGAGCCGACCGGCCAGAGCTGACGCTTTGCCGCCACTGGAAACTACCGATAAAAATGCCATTGCCCTGAACTATCGAAAAACGCAGGAAGAAGCCAAATCGGTTGATGGTTTCGAGGAAGGTAGAAAGTGTTCGAACTGCGCACTTTATGTTGCCAGTAACAGTGGCTGCGCACTCTTCCCGGGTAAGGCGGTGGAAGCGGAAGGTTGGTGTAAGGTTTGGGCGCCGAAGCCTGCATGAAAAAAAATGGCAGAGGAAGAACTCTGCCATTTTTTTTACCTGTGCTTAAATTTCAAATGAATAGCTCAACCACGCTCTGAGATATTTGGCGTTAGCCTGACCCGTAGCCATACGGAACTCTTTATCGTTGTGGTTGTAGGCGTATTGGGCTTTCAGGTTCAGATCTTTTAAGCCTACGTTAACAAAGTTGTACTTCACGGTCACATCATGCTCGTATTCGGAGACGTCTTTGGATTTTCCTCCAACCTTTTCCGCTTTCATGCCAGAGCCGTAAATGAAGTTATATCCTAGTGAAAGACCTTTCAGGCCACTTTCACTGAAGTCATATTCGCCACCAATCAGCCATGCTTTTTCTTTATCAAAATTGAAGTCAGAGTAGATGCTTGAGGTTGGCATACCATAGGCACCTTGGGTGTTATCACCGAAGTAATAATTGTAGTTTCCTATATATTCATAGCCTTCAGCAGTGTGAACACTGGTTGCAGTGCTCGCTTTGCTATAGGTAAATGCAGCCATAACAGATAGTGAATCAAAATCGAAAGTCGCACTCAGACCCATGGATTCTGCTTTATCTTTGAAGGGGGCTGGAGAAAATTCACTTTCCTTGCCTGGAGTAACAGCGTCATCCCACACCCAACGTTTACCGTCTTCTTTGGCATGGTAATACATACCTGCCAAGGTTAGTGTTGAATCATTGTTTAAGGGTAGTTTGTACGTAATATTTCCATTGTGGGATTTCACATATTTGTCAGCGAGACCATTTCGGTACTGAAACTCCAAACTGCTGCTATTTCCCAAGTCAACGGTATAACTAAGCTCCATGCCTATGATGCCATCAATCTTTTGTCCTTTAGCGTTTTGAATATCATGAAAGCCGGATTGTGTTCTCATGGATACTTTATCAACCCACGCGATTTTACCGGTCAGACCATCCAAATCTACGGCAGCATCCACACCCTGCCAGGCGCTGGGTACGGAGCGTGAACCCGAGATGGTAATCAATCCGGTTTCAACCAGCTGACGACCGACTTTAAGATTTGCGGAAACACCGTCATTCATGTCAGGCAGTTTAAAGTCAACCCAGAGTTGACCAAGGTTACCAAAACCATCGTTATCAGAGTTCAGCAAACCACCGGAACCACCGCCGTTGTTAGTTGTTTCATTACGATCCTTCATATCTATTTTGGCTACTTGATAGAAGGACGCACCAAAGCCAACCACATCTGCAAAATGAGCAGTTTCTGCATTCAGCCAAAGCGCACCAGACCATGCACCGGAATGCTCAGTCACACTATCTGCATCTTTGTTTTCTTGATCAAAATAAACGGATTGAATCTTACCATCAATTTTTCCAATATCGTCCATTGAGTCATTATTATGATTCGCCATAGCCGGAAGACTTAAAACTGCTACGGCATATGATAAAATTGAAGGTTTAAATATGGACAAAACATGCACCTGCTACATCAATGAAAGTGAATGAGATAAGCAAGTATAGATGCAGATTTAAAAAGTGAAGGGATTTAAGACGCTGAGTATAAATATGACTCAATACTTACTTATTCTAAAATATTTTTGATGTAATTATTTTAATAATGGTTTTATGCGTCCATGCCCAACTAAATGTGAATCCTATCCGAGTTTAAAACTTATAACTCACAGCAAAGTAATGGCTTGCACCACTGGATTTGGTATTTTTAGTGCCAAATAAATTGCCATCATCTTTAATCAGGTAGGTGTTTGAGTAGAGTTTAAGTCCATAGCCAAGTGCAAATTTATCAAAGTGCCAATAAATGCCATTGAACATTTGCCCGCCATTACTTGTGAACTTTTTATCATAATGAATGGATTTATCATTGGAACTGGTTTTGCCGCCAAATTGATAGTCAAGATAGCCTTGGTAAGCAATGAAAGAGCCATTGTCAAAGTGAACAAACGGAGTAAACCAATTGGTAGTTACCTGATAGCCGTTCCAATCCTTATTATTGAGGTCGTACATAGCGTAGAGATTGAAACCCATCAGGCCAAACCAGGGAACCTGCATGTCTGCACCAATGCCCCAGAATGAGGTGTTGGTATCTTCGCTTGGGACATCAAGATACTTAACTTTCTGCGTAGCGTTGTCCGTGTACTCGTATGTATTTGTTCCCCCACCCCCACCCCAATTAAACAATGTTGAAAAATAAACATCCTTCACTGGTCCCCAAGGCAGACTGTCAAAAAGCCCTGCCACTGAGAATCTGGGGTTAAGCTTCATAAACATCTTTGAGCTGCCATGCTTGTCACTGCTTTCACGGTTGGCGAGGTTGAAAACATCAACATATCCGTATAATTGGAGGAATCCTGAGCGCCCACCAAACTCTAACTCAAAATAATCATGACCATCATGGGCTGCACTATCTGCGCGTGGAAGCTCCTTATAGGCATACATCAAGTTAAGGTTCATCCACATAAAATCATTATTGGGTGGACTACCATCGTCGTAATCAGTGGCTAATGCCAAGCCGGGAGCAAGCGATAGAATAAAAGCGAGCAACGTCGTATAAAAAACAGAGTGGGCGGTGGCTCTCATGATCAGCCTCCATATTTTAAGGAAGGATCATAAGTATAGAAAAGATAGAGGCAAACGCTGGGGAATTACAGCGTTCCCCATAACGTTTCAAAAATAATCTGCTGAGCGGCTGCAATCTCTGGTGATTCCAACACGACAGCGACAGGGTAGTCTCTCGAGCCAAGAGAAATCATCGCTACCTTGGGCGGATAGATCGCAATATAACTGGCATCCATACGACCTTTTGCATCTATCCACTTGCGTTCAGAAAGTTGCGCATCTTCACCGCCGTCACCAATAGCAATTACCCGAACATTGATGTTCTTGCGAATACGCTGTTGAGTGTAGTTAGGAAAAGGGCGATAGAGATGTTGCCGGATCAACTTTGAAGAAAATACACAATAGGTTTTTTCTGGCTGTTGGGCGACGGTATTGAGAATATCCTTGAGAACAAACTCAATGCCACTGTCGCCTTCATAAAAGCGAACATTACCGGCATTAAAATCCGGCTTCAGGTGGTTCAACTGAGGAATCAACCGATGCTTCATTTCTTCAATGGTGGCATCCAGTGCCTGACGTTTATCTTCTGCCAGATCGAGTAGTTTCTCCGGGGGCTCTGCCGAAAAGATACGACGTTTTCCCTTCGGGAAGTAACTGACGACACCTTTATCCGCCAGGCCTTTCAATGTGTCGTAGGTGGTGCCGCGATTGATGTTTGCCTGACTGGCGATATCACGAATAGAAGCTGAACCCAGCTTCAAAAGCGCCAGATAAATGCTGATTTCCCGCTGATCGAGCCCCAGGTTTTCCAGAACATCAAGATTCATAAGCACATTGCCATTATCTATAAAGCCTATTAAATCAGAAGGCTAATCCTATAAAATTGGCTTTTTGTGATTGTTTGTCAATTATTTTATGACAAATAGGGTTGTCTTTTAGTGTGCTGACGATACCCTTATAAATATACTCCGGTCATTGCTTACCCCTGTGAGCAATACACAACAGGCTCAGTGTACTGACAATCAACAGTGGTCGCTTGATGCCTCCATTATGCCGGATAACCAATACTGGTTTTGGTAACTCCCATCGGATACTCATTCCTCGGCAACTGACTGGTCAGAATGGCTATTCATTGAGTTACCAGAAGCGCAACATACCGAAGAAAGTGCTCAATCTGGCACTTTATAAAGAGGCTACGATGAGAGCTGATATCGTCATTCTGGCGGCCGGTCAAGGCAGCCGCATGAAGTCTAATCTGCCTAAAGTGCTGCATACCATTGCCGGCAAACCCATGCTGGAACATGTCATTCTGGCGGCCCAGAACACCCAGAGCATGGTTGGTGAAGGTAAAATTCATGTGGTGGTTGGCCACGGTGCGGATCAGGTAAAGGCAGCGCTGGGTCATTACGACCTGAACTGGGTGCATCAGGATCAACAGTTGGGTACAGGTCATGCGGTTCAGCAGGCGCTACCCGGTTGTGAAGGTGCTGATGTGGTGTTGGTGCTTTATGGTGATGTGCCTTTAATCGAGCCTGCCTCCCTGATTTCTCTGCTTAACACCAGCAATATAGGCAGCCTTGGTTTACTAACTATTAATCTGGCTAATCCGTCAGGCTATGGTCGTATTATTCGCGATGAGTCCAACCATATTCAGGCCATTGTTGAAGAAAAAGATGCAACGCCTGAGCAGCAGGCAGTCAGTGAAATTAACACCGGCATTATGGCTATTCCTGGCAACAAGGTTAGCAATTGGATAAGCAGCCTGAAGAATAACAATGCTCAGGGTGAGTTTTACCTGACCGATGTTGTGGCAATGGCTGTTGAGCAGAACGTTTCTGTTATTAATACTCAACCCCAGAGTCGGATTGAAGTTGAAGGCGTCAATAGTCGTATTCAGCAAATGGAATTAGAACGCGCTCTTCAGGAAAAACTGGCGACAGATCTAATGATTAATGGTGTCACTGTCGTAGATTCAAAGCGTCTGGACATTCGTGGTGAAGTAACAGCCGGTCATGATATTACTCTGGATATCAACGTTGTGCTGGAAGGCAATGTTGTACTGGGTGATAACGTCATTATCGAACCGGGCTGCATCATCCGAAACTCAGTGGTAGGTGCTGGCGCCATTATCAAAGCAAACTCCATTCTGGAAGATGCGGTGGTTGCTGCACAGTGTGAAGTGGGGCCATTTGCTCGCCTTCGCCCGGGTGCAGAGCTGCAGGAAAAGGCCCGTGTGGGTAACTTTGTTGAAATCAAAAAATCCATTATTGGTAAAGGCAGCAAGGTAAACCACCTGAGCTATGTTGGTGATGCTGAATTAGGCGACAACGTGAATGTAGGTGCTGGCACCATCACCTGTAACTACGACGGTGTCAATAAATTCAAAACAGTGATCGGTGATGGCGCCTTTATTGGCAGTAACAGTGCCTTGGTCGCGCCGGTCACCATCGGCCGCGGTGCCACCAGTGGCGCAGGTTCTACCATCACCCGTGATATTCCGGATGAGCAGCTTGGCGTTGCTCGTGGGCGCCAGCGCAATCTCGATGGCTGGCAGCGTCCGGTTAAAAAGCATTAATTGATTATTGAATTAGTAAAAGGTTAACACTATGTGTGGGATTATCGGTGCCGTAGCGCAAAGGGATGTGGCTGAAATATTATTAGAAGGCCTTCGTCGTCTTGAATATCGAGGTTATGACTCTGCCGGCCTTGCGGTGGTTGATAACAGTGATGAGCTGCATCGTGTACGCCGTATTGGCAAGGTTGCAGAATTGACAGATGCCGTTTCCCAGAGCCCTGTTCATGGCGGCACTGGCATTGCTCATACCCGCTGGGCGACTCACGGTGAGCCCAGTGAACGCAATGCACACCCACACGTTTCCGGTGATCGTTTCGTTGTGGTGCACAATGGCATCATCGAAAATCACGAAACCCTGAGAGTTTTATTGCAGAATGAAGGCTTTGAGTTCACTTCGGGTACGGATACAGAAGTCATTGTTCACTTAGTAAACCACGAACAACAGAAAGGCGGCACATTGCTGGAAGCCGTTCAGCGCACAGTGACACAACTGGAAGGCGCCTATGGCATGGTGGTGATGGATCGAACGGATTCAGACCGACTGATTGTTGCCCGCTCTGGCAGCCCGCTGGTGATTGGCCTGGGTCTGGGTGAAAACTTCATCGCCTCTGATCAACTGGCACTGTTCCCGGTCACCCGTCGTTTTATGTATCTGGAAGAAGGTGATGTTGCAGAAGTGACTCGTACCGATGTTACGGTTCTTGATAGCAACGGTCATCCGGTAGAGCGTGAGGCCAGAGACAGTGATATTGAGCACGATGCTGGTGATAAAGGTCAATATCGCCACTACATGCTCAAAGAGATTCATGAGCAGCCAGAGGCGCTCACAAATACGCTGGAAGGTCGTCTGGGTGAACATCAGGTGAATCTGAGTGTTCTGGGTAAAGAAGGGCGGGAACTGCTGAATCGTACCCGTGCCGTTCAAATTGTTGCCTGTGGCACCAGCTATAACTCAGCAATGGTTGCACGGTACTGGTTTGAAGAGTTGGCAGGCATCCCTTGTCGTGTAGAAATTGCCTCTGAATTCCGTTATCGGAAATTCTTTGTGCCGGAAGACTGCTTGTTTATCACGCTGTCTCAATCCGGTGAAACCGCCGATACCCTGGCGGCGCTTAAACTGGCCAAAGAGCTGGGCTACATGGCTACCCTGGCGATTTGTAACGTACCCGGTTCATCTATGGTGCGTGAATCTGACATGGCGTTGATGACCCATGCCGGCGCAGAGATTGGTGTGGCTTCCACCAAAGCATTTACCACTCAGTTGGCAAATCTGCTGCTACTGGTGACCGCCGTAGGTCGCCATACGGGCATGACGGCAGAACAAGAGGCATCTGTCGTATCAGCACTAAAGGCACTGCCACAGATTCTGAAAAGCACGCTATCCATGAGTGATGATATTGAGAAGATGGCGGAAGCGTTTGCAGACAAACATCACAGTCTGTTCCTTGGCCGTGGCTCTCAGTACCCCATTGCCATGGAAGGTGCGCTAAAGCTCAAGGAAATATCCTACATTCACGCAGAAGCCTATGCCGCCGGTGAACTGAAGCATGGCCCGTTGGCGCTGATCGACAATGACATGCCTGTCATCGTGGTTGCCCCCAACAATGATCTGCTGGAAAAACTGAAATCCAATATGGAAGAAGTTCGTGCAAGAGGTGGTCAGCTGTTTGTGTTTGCCGATCGCAATGCCAGCCTGAAAAATGGCGAAGGTGTTCAGGTTCTACCAGTAGAAGCATCACCAGAAATTATTGCGCCGATTGTTTATACAGTTCCTCTACAACTGTTGTCGTATTATGTGGCAGTGATTAAAGGGACAGATGTGGATCAGCCGCGAAATCTGGCGAAATCGGTGACTGTCGAATAATTTCGAAGGCTGCGAGCTGATAATGGAAAGGTATTCATAGAGTATAAGCGATGGATTGTATTGGCCATCAGTGATCATTGGAGGATACATTGATGAACGCATAACTTGCATTAGACGCCACGGACTGGGGTTAAAAAAGAGAGTTCATTATGGATAATTTAGCTTACCTGGGTTACATAGCAGCCTTCTGCACAACCTATTCTTTTGTACCTCAGGTATTGTATATTCTGAAAACAAAAGACACTCGATCCATTTCTTTGGGGATGTATTCCATTTTTGTTACCGGTGTTTTCTTTTGGCTGATCTACGGCATTACGCTGGATGAAACCCCGATTATCATTGCTAATCTGATTACTTTGATTCTGTCGAGTATAATTCTGATTTTGAAGGTCAGAGATGTTATGCGGGCAAGGCAATAATGTGTAATTAGAGAATGACCAGCTCCTTCTTAGAGCTGGTTAAAACTAACATTTAGCCAAATGACAAAGCCGCTTGAAATGCCTTTCGCTCAGAAATTTTCTGTATATACGCCTGAATTGCAGGGTAGTTTTCCAACATGCCAAGGTTTTTGGCAAAGAGTAGAGTATTCACCATCATGATATCCGCCGCAGTGAAATCTTCGCCAGCAAGGTAAGAGGAAGATTGCAGGGTGCTGTTGATGTATCCAAAGTCCAGTTCAAACTCTTTCTGTGCATAACCAAAGACAGGTGCAGACTGATCCTCCATCTCCCCAAGAAAGAGTTTCAATAGCACCGGCAGCATGGCCGAACCTTCTACAAAGTGCATCCACTGTTGGTAGACATAATATTCTGGTGAACCTTTCGCTGGACGAAGTTGATCGGGTGCATACTGATCCAGCAAGTATTCAAGTATTGCGGCAGATTCCACCAGTACTAATCCGTTGTCTTCTACAATCGGTGCCTTACCCAGAGGATGAACTTCTCTCATGGAATGTGGCGCCAGTCGAGTTTGTGGGTCTCGCTGATAATCTATTCGCTGATATTCAACACCGATCTCTTCCAGAAGCCACAGCACGCGGGTTGATCGAGATTGTTCCAGATGGTGAACTTTAATCATAAGAGTACCTTCGATAGGTGAATGTGGATGTTCTGTTTATGGAAACAATGAGCTTATGAAATGGTGAGTCATGGTAGCACGACGCCGTAGTATGGTTTGGCCAGAAACGCATAATAGCCAGGTATGGGTAAGGTAGTGTCGGGATATATCGCTTGTTATATTCGATACAGCCTGTTCCGATCACAGGTAGCCTGGTCACCTTAAAGAAACAAGGAGCACAGACATGGTGCATCGACGGAAAAATAAGATAAGATGTGCCCACATAACAATAACAATAACAACCACCGCACGGCGATCCGCTGGCAGGAGTATCCAGTGTCACCCTCCCTTCCTATTTCCTGGCGCATGAAACGACTTTATGTGCGTTTTATGTTGGCCTTCCTTGGTCATGGCTTAGCCAAGGCTTCAAGGTCGGACAAAATTATCAGTAAAGAAACAGCATCACTAAGAGATGGCTTCACTTTCTCTATGGGAGTTATGCCAAATGGCCCTGAGCTGCATATGCGGAAAGATAATCGTGGTTTAGTAAAGGTTGCTAAACCAGCAGGGAAGCCAGATCTTGATATTCAGTTCAAACACCTTGGCCATGCCTTTGGCACATTATCTTTTCAGGAAGGTACTGCAGAGGCATTTGCTCGTGAGCGTATGGTCGTTGATGGCGACATACCAGCGTCTATGAAACTGGTACGTTGTTTTGAACGAATAGAAATTCTGACGCTGCCGAAACTGATTGCCTGTCGAATTATGCGTCATTATCCATCAATAAAAATAACTGAAAAGCTTGTCGGCGCAGCTCAGATTTATCTGGGTGTCATGGCTGGATTTGTTACGGGGAATAAAAAATGAGCCGCAGTTTCTATGAATTCATGAATCCGGTGAAAATCGTTTCGGGCACAGAAGCACTTGAACATATACCCTTTGAACTGGCTAGCCTTGGTGTTAAAAGGCCGTTGATCATTACTGATGCTGGTGTCGTAAAAGTTGGGCTGGTAGAGCCTGTGACGCGGGCATTGATGGTCAGTGATTTTCCGGTTGCAGGTGTCTACAGTGATGTGCCACCAGACTCTTCTACGACCGTAGTGACCAGTATTGCCAGAACGTACCGGGAAAGTGGCGCTGATGGCATTATTGCGATTGGTGGGGGTTCGGTAATCGATACTTCCAAGGCCGTTAATATTCTGGTGTCAGAAGGTGGCGATGACTTGTTGGCCTACAGCGGCGCAGGGGCATTGACCAAACGACTGAAGCCTTTATTTATTCTGCCTACTACCGCTGGAACCGGCTCGGAAGTTACCCGAGTCGCTGTTATCAGAGATGATGAGACCGGTCGAAAAACACCTTATGCATCGGCATTTTTGATGCCAGATGTTGCGGTTCTTGACCCAAGAATGACTCTGACATTGCCCCCACACATTACAGCTGCAACCGCTATGGATGCATTAACTCATAGCGTTGAGTCATTCCTTGGCACTGCCAAAAATCCTATCAGTGATGCCTATGCGGTTTCAGCCATTAAAATGATTAGAGGAAACCTGCCATTGGTGTTGGCTGAACCAAACAACAGTAATGCAAGGCTAAAACTGGCAGAAGCGGCCTGTATGGCGGGTGTTGCATTTTCAAATTCAATGGTTGGTCTTGTTCACGCAATTGGGCATTCCATTGGTGCAATTACACATCTGCCTCATGGTGTGTGCATGAGCATCATGTTGCCCTATGTGCTGGAGTACAATCTGGCAGAGTGCAATGATGAAATTGCCGAACTACTGTTGCCACTGGCAGGTGCTGAGGTTTATAGCCAAACTGCAGCTGGCCAGCGTGCATCCAAAGCCATTGAAGTCATCAGGGCATTACGGGATGAGCTTTTTGATAAGACTGGCTTGCCTCGTACGCTTTCAGAGTCTGGAAAGGTTGAGCAAACCCAGCTGGAAGACATTGCCCGTATGAGTATTGATGACGGCGCGCTTCTTTATAATCGGGTAGATGCCAGTTATGAACAGGTGCTGGAGTTGTTGAAATCTGCCTGGTAAACCATTACAAAATCACAGGGCTTAACATTAAGCCCTGACTCTCATTACATTATCTCAACCAACATACTGAAATCTTCCCTTAAACTTTTGCGGGATTAGCTGGCCTGTGCTTTCTTTAGACCATCCAGATTCCCGGTGGGAGTATTCGCTTGAAGCAATGGTTGAATCGAATAGGCAAAGCGCTTGAGCCACTTATGCTGGTTATGGGGCTTGTTAGCCCTGTTGCCACTATCCCGCAAATCGTCAAATTGTACTTTACCCACAGTGAACATGCCGGCGGTTTATCTATCACGACTTGGGGTATGTATACAATGATTGCCCTACTCTGGACGATTTACGGACTGTATCATCAAAACCCTACCATCTGGGTTGGTAACGGGTTTGGGTTTCTTGCCTATTTAGTGGTTGTCGTGGGTATTTTTATCCGGGTGGGGTGGACGTTTTAAAGTTTTCTTCTCCAGTCATTTTAATAGATTGCGTATGTCTTCTTCGAGGCGGGTATCAAGCATAATTGCTTCCTGCTCAAGCCAGATTTCTTGCTCGACCAGGCTATTTAATAAGGGATGATTTCGGTAATGCTTGCTGTATGGGCAAATGTCAGTTCGCCACAAAGTCTTGCCGGCTTTTATTTTCTGAGCAAAGTGAGTCTGGTAGTCACTCCACCACTCAGGAATCAAGAGCTTGATCGGTTTATCAAGGGAACGAGCCAGCTGTGCTGCAATATCCAGCCCTTTTTGATCCAGATCGCCAAAATGGCACCACTGAAAATTTTGCAACGCAGATAAAAACCGTAAAGTAAGTTTGTAATTGTTACCCGGAACAAAAATGGCCATCACTGGCTTGGGCAAAGGTAGATGTTGCCAGGCTCCAGCATTCTCCACAGTGATTATCTGGACGGGTTCATCGCACTGAATAGACGTCAGTTGGCTTAGTGCTTTTTCATTAAGAATAATCGCATCCGCAAAATCCATTTCTTCCAGGCAATCGATCACTCTCGAGGAAAAGTGTAACTGGCATGAGGTTCTGGTGCGTAACTGGATTATTTCACTATCCAGTGTTTCCAGATGAGTGTCGATTGAGGTTGTCTTTTTGGAATGC
Source organism: uncultured Endozoicomonas sp. (assembly GCF_947495845.1). Classification (GTDB taxonomy): domain Bacteria; phylum Pseudomonadota; class Gammaproteobacteria; order Pseudomonadales; family Endozoicomonadaceae; genus Endozoicomonas. The sequence goes on from NZ_CANMAO010000014.1 coordinate 64,224, forward strand.
TCACCCCAAACGGCATTTTTTACCCGACTGTGCAGTGTTACTGGCAGCGGTGAGACCAGATGTTTTTTGAGGAATTCTTCTCTGGTTTCGTCGGGCTCAAAAGCAGTCTGCCATTGTTCGCCGTAGTGCGAATGCATATACGACAACAGGCTATTACGATCAGCTTTTGATCTCAGAGCAAACTGGTTATTACTCTGCCGCTGAGTGCGTTGTTCTACCCACTCGGCTTCGATCAGAAAGCCCAGAAAAGACGGCTTTTGCCGCCCTTTCTGACAGTAACAATCATCAAGTAATGCCAATGCAATTGTAATGGCGTCTTCTGGTGGAAATTTCACGACTCACTGGCCTGCGGTAAACGCCCTTTCACACCAGAGAAAATCACATGTTCATAGGGTTCCATCAGGCGAACCATGCGATAAGTCACGCCATTTTTGGGTAGCACATTGTCTGGAGCTCCAACCATTAGCTGCAGGGACTGGTGCAGACAAAGCTCCTCCAGCGTTGCCAGAGCTTTGGCATCGAGGCGAGCGGCCTCATCCAGGAATAATAAACGACTTGCGGCGTGTCCTTTGCCATCCCGGTTATCTGTAGCGACTTCCCAGGAGTGCAGCACCATGGTGAGAATCGCCAGACCTGTACCAATGGCCTCACCAGTAGAGAGATTGGTGGGGTTAGCCGGTTCATAATGCTGGCTGCCAGCACGTTGAATCAGAATGTTCAGACGAATGTATTCTCTGTAATCCAGCAGTTTGTCACCAACAATTGTGCCGCCGGTTTCTTTTTTGAACAGATATTCAAGGGCTGCTTCAACCGTCATATCCGGTTTGCGGAACAGGTCTGCGTAAAACTCCTGCTGCAGAGCGTCGAGAATTTTCTGGAAACTGTCGATGACTTCCAACTCAATTTTGATGGCGCGGATCGTACCAAAATGCACACTGGACAAGGCGGCGTTAAGTTGGTGAATTTGCTTTCGCTCTTTGTTGATCTTGCGCTGAATGTTCTGACCAAGGCTGTCGGATTCGGCGAGGAAACGCTGCTCAGCATCTTTCAATAAGGTTTCCAGGCGTGTCAGTCGTTCTTCCAATAACTCCAGATTTTTCCTTGGGTCATCGGACTGGTAGAGCGTTTTGTCTATGCGCTGAGCCAGATGATTCTGGGCATCAATAAAGCATTGGAAAAGTCCGGGCAAATGCGTACTGCTGGTCTTCTCAAGCTGTTCCAACAGGCCGCTGTTCTCGCTTTCCAGCACTTTGATCAAGGCTGCTCGGGCATCGGCCAGCCCACCCCGCAGGAAATCATCTTCTTGATTCAGCAGGTGATGGGTATTCAGTCGCTGCTGTTGTCCGGACTGCTCCGCCAGTTTCAGGATTTCTTGATAATTGCTGGTAGCCAGTTGTGCTTTGGGTTCCAGATTATGGATGTCAGCAATGGTATCGCTCAGGCGCTCTTCAAGCTTCTCGCGTTCAGACTTTGTGGTAATCTGCGTTTCTTTGTGCTGATTGAGTTCCTGATATAGCGCGTTCTTGTCCGACTTGATACGGGCAAGCTGAGCTTCGCACTCTTCTTTAAGGCCTGGCGTATAAGTCAGCGGGATATCAGCGATCTGTCGGTTAAACTCCGATTGCTGATGCTGATTCTGCTCAATACGGGTATTGATGGTATTGATGTTGAGATCAAGGGCGTTGCACTGTTTTCTCAACTGCTCCACATCCTGACTTTGTCGTTTCTGCGATTGTTTTTTCGCCTCGAACTCTTCCTGCAACTGATTCTGCAGGTTCTCTTTTTCTTCCTGTCGAGTCACTGAACCAGCAAAGCGCAGGTTAGGAGACTGCTCGATGGCGGTATTCAGCAGGTCTTTCTGTCGGTTGTACTGGCTTATTTGTTTTTTCAAGGCGTCCAGCTCGGCACGCAGAGCATCCAGGTTTTCCACCGGCGGTTGATCAATGTAGAGCCGATGGTCGTTTAATTGATGAATGGTTTGCTCATGGCTGCTTAGCCAGGCTTTTGCATCATTGGCCAGTTGTAACTGTTCAGCGATGGCTTCCAGAGATTCCCGCTTCGGGTCATCGTTCAGCAACCAGGCATTGGATTGCCATTGCTCAAGACAGCGAACCACATCGTTCACTACCTTATACTGCTGCTGCGAGCTAGTGAGTGACAGTGCCAGAGATTCTGCCTGCTCTGCCAAAGCATCCAGCTGGGCTGTACACTCTTCCACAGGCGGTTCTTGAGTACCAAGCCATTGGCTTTTGGCAGAGAGCTGATCAAGACGTTGCTGAAGCTTTTCAAGCTGTCTTTTATTGATCGCCTGCTCCTGAAGCGTATCGAGCAGTTGCTCTTCCTGTTCACGAAGACGGGCCTGCTCTTTTTCACGGGCCAGTCGGCCAATGGTCGGGAACTCGGGTTCTCGGCTTAACCGCGCCATATTACTGGTCATTTCTACCAGTACATTGCCGTCTTCTTTCTGGCCAATGGGGGCGTTAAGATAGTCTTCATCTGCAAAGGATTGCCCCGGCTCACCACTGAGCAGCCAGACGTGATCTGGCCGGTCATTTTCTTCCCGGATAATGTTGGCCGCTTTGGCGATGTCCCGAACCTGAATAGCATGACGCAGCGGGCCAAATTTTGCTTCCAGCCAGGCTGCTTCTTCCAGAGAGATATCGTCGTTATCAAAGTAATCGCTGATGACCACACCGCCGGTCATTTCAGCCAGCTTCTGCAGTTGTTGCAGCTCTCTGGAGGCTTTGATTTCAAGCTGTGCCATGCGTACCCGCAAGGTTTCCAGTTCCTTTGCCAATTGCACGCTGGCTTCCAGATTCTCCTGTTGTTCCTGACTGATTTGCTGACGTAACGCAACGAAGTCATTATGATTGTTCAGCGCAGTATCAGAACGGTTGGCAAGAATCTCCTGGCTGAGTTTGCGGGCATCAAACCAGTGAATATGATCTTTGCGAGCCTGATCCAGTGTGGATTGAACCTGATCCTGTTGTCTGACAGTTTGCTGCGCCTGATCTTTTAGTCGCTCAATGTTCTCGAAGGTTTGCTGCTGCTCATGGTTAGCATGGTGTAGCTGTTCATTCCAGCTGGCTTCATCTTTTACAACCTGTTGCCAGTTGTCCGGCAGTGCGGCCAGTGCTTGCTGAACCTTCTTTAGCTGCATTTTTTCTTGCTGGCGTTGCTGCTGCTGCTTGACCAGGGTAGTTATTTGCAGGGCTAATGTCGTTTGTTGCTGGTGGTGCTGACGCCAGAAATCGGTACGTGCCGCCGCCTGACTCATTGTTACATCGTTATCACCAAGAGAAGCCAGTAAGGATAGTGTTGCATCGAAGTGGCTGCGGATTTTTTCAGCCTGCTCCAGCAGTGGCAGTTGACGATAATACTGTTCGGAAGTGGTGCCAAGGTTGTTCAGCAGCTCACCCATCAGCGGACCGAGTTTATCCGCAGTCACTTCTACCTGATCGAAGCTTTCCTGAACATCGGTAAGCGCTCGAATAGCTGCCAGATAAAGACCGGCTTTGCGGGCTTCTTCTGAGTAAGCTTTCTCGGCACTGGTTAACTGATCCACCAACTGGGAAATATCATCATTCAGGCGTTCAAGCTCAGCAGCTTGTTCCTCGTACTGACAATCCAGCAGTACCTTTTTCCCGGTTTCTTCTTCTCGCTGTTGCAGGTGGTTGCTTTGTTCGTTAGAGAGTCTGCCCAGGTCCGTATGCAGTCGTTCAAGATCTTTCGACTGATCGACACGTTCGTCAGCATCGTCTTGCTGGCTGGACAGCTCTTCTTTCTGGCTTTCCAGTGTCAGCAGACGGGCATCAATAGCTAACAATTGTTGTCTATAAGTCTCCAGCTGTTGTTGCGCCAGCCTTTCCTGCTGTTGTTTCTCTTTCAGTTCGGCCTGTAACGTCTGCTGTTGCTTATCGGACCAGGCCAGCACATGTTCACCCAGAGCGTAGCTGGATTCGAGAATATCGCGGATCACCTTGCGATCATTGCGGGTTTTTGCGATCTGGTGGCGGGTGCGCTGGGTTTCCTGCAGCGCGTTTTGCATGGAGCTAATGGACTCGCGCACTTTATTATCTGCCGGTAATAGATAATCCCGCAGACCTTTCTGTAGCTCGGCAGATAACCCACCATAAAGACTGGTTTCGAGCATTCGGTAGTAACGCTGGCGATCCTGACTGTTCTCCATACGGCGGGGAATGATCCGCTGTTCAAACTGCCAGCTCATGTATTGGGCTGTAGTATCGAAACGGTGGAGCTCTCCATTTAACATAGTGACCTGATTTTTCAGGGCTTTGCCATCAAGAGGCTCATAACGATTTTGTTCGCCGGGCAGCGGTTTCATTACTACGTCCCGCACTGCAATATCGGCGTCTATGCCGGTGATGGCATAAAGTTTTAATTCGACTTTGGGTTGCGTCAGGCGACGTAGTCGCACTACGGTAATTGCCCGACTACCGTCGTGCAGTTCGTAATCCACCAGACTGTAGCAGGTACCGGCACCGATACGGCCCCAGATACCGTTGTCACTGCTGTCTTTGCCGCTGTCGGAATTGTTGCGTAAACGAATCAGGCGATTATCAGGCACACGGTTAATGAGCAGTGCACCCATAATGGTGGTTTTTCCGGCACCGTTATGACCAATGAGGTTACTCATTAATGGGTGCATATCCAGGGTTTTGAAGAAGATGCCCCGGAAGTTGACCATGGTCAGGCTGCGAATCTGGGTTCTTTTCTGGCTCATGCTTCCTGATCCTCCTCTACCGCAGGCGCTATTACCACAGTCTCTTTTACCAATGTTTCTCCAACTGAGGCTGCTAACGGGTCAACTTCTTCAGAAGTCGAACTTTCCTCATCCACATCAAAACTGATATAGCCATCCCGGACCAGCTGTTCCATTACTTCTCTGGTGGCTTCTGCGGAAGAAGTGGTAGAGCGCACCGGATCGATAAATCGCATTAACGGTGCCTGAGTTTGCAGCCGATTTGCCTGATTGCCTTCAAGCCTGATCATGCCAAGCCTTGCCAACTGTCGTATAGAACTGCGCAGAGTATCCATAGCTTTATCACGGTCTGCCTGGGTTTCAATTTTTTTGCGTGCCAGTAATTGGCAAAGGTGATCGTTTTCCAAAAGCAAGCGAAGTCGTTCATACACCGCATCGGCTGATATCCAGCCACTGCCTTCCAGTTGCTCTGGGTCCAGATGAAACATCGCCAGAACCTGGCCAACGACCATGGTTAGCTCATCGAGTTTTCGGGAGCGTATCAGGCTTTTCCCCCCGGTACCCGGGCGCAGGTAATAGTAGGATTCTGGCGCGTGAATCAGGTCGCAGCCAAATCGGAGGTAATATTCCACCAGTAACGGGAGGCCATCGTGAATCACATTGAATAACCGATGTTGGCGGGCATCGATGTGTTCACCCCGACGCAGCCGGGCATCCAGTTCCGGAAAGCATTCATCATTGATCAGATCGGCGATCTGCTGGTAAGGGTTATCCATCGACAAGGTGTTTTTCTCGTGTGGGCTGTGGTGAGTTAGGGTTAAGGCGCAGGCGTTCCACCGAAAAGTCGGGCACAATTTCCTGCCACTGATGATCAGCAATGTGCTGCTGATGTTGCTGGTGGCCCATTTCCGTCAGCGCACTGAATAGCCAGCCCGCGACCATGTGCAGTTTTTCCATTGGCCATTGGCTGGCGAGTACTTCCAGTGCCTGCTCATAGGCTGGTAGCTCACCGGTTTGTTCCTGTTGTTTAACCAGCCAGGCTTTTACCTGCTGTTTTAGGGCATCAAAATCTTCAATGGAGCTTGGGTCGCCTTCTTCATGAATTACCTGCGCCAAGTTCTCTTTTGGCTGCGGCGGTTCAATATCCCGCAGGCGCATCAAGGGCTCTTCGTGGGTGTAGCGAAGATACCAGCGTTGTTCTCTGTAGTTCCGAATGCCTTCACGCACTCGCTCCATCAGTGCTTTTCGTTCATCCATGGTGACAAATTGGCGAAGGTATTGGTGTACCCGATGATGGAATCCTTCCCAGTGATTCATCCGCTCACCGCTCCAGTGCTCTATGCGGTCGAGATGCTGTTCCAGACGGATGATGCTGTTGATGGCATTCATCCGTTGAGCCTTTTCGCAATAACGGGCAATGGTCTCAAGAAGCGATCGCAGTTGGTGGCAGGAGGCTAATAGCAATCGCTGCAAGTCCTGCAGATGGGACTGTGTACTGGTGAGCAACTGCTCACACTGGCTGATAGAGTTTTGCCAATCCTGCTTCAGCAGTTCAACCACTTCCCGACGGGTTTGAATGGCTTCCTGATCCAGCTGTCGCTGGCGATGGTCGATGGAGGTGACCAGCTGATTAACAGTAATATCCAGCGGGGCTTCAATTTGTAGCTTCCAGAAAGGCTCATTACCACCCTGTTCAGCAGAGTCACGAATCTCCTGGAGATGGCTGGCTACTGTCATGAACAGTGTGCTCAAGGCTTCTTTAGACGCCTCCATACCAACACAAATGGAATCCACGATTTGTTCGGAGAGTGGCGTGATCAGGTAGGCGTGATTTCTCTGTTCGCCACCTTCCAGGCAAATGAGCAAGTGCTGCTGCAACAGACGACGAATCACATCATTACAGCGCTTTGAGGCATCGTTACAATTGTCATCCAGTCGTGCTTTCTCAACGCTCTGAAAGACGACGTGGAGTTCTTCTTCGCTAAACTCTGGCCGTGATTCTGTGGCTCTCCAGTAACGCAAAGCTGTGAGATACGCGAGATCAGCCGGCTGCAGTTTCAAACTGATGCCCTGGGTCAGAATGGTGCTGACTAATGACGGGATGCTCTTCGATGCTGGCAAGCTTGCTCCAATAGTTATCAGGGCATTAAACAGGGATGGCGTTGGAGGATGTCTGCATCATTAAACAGACTCTGCATATAAGTGCCAAATTCATTATGAAAAAAACCATGGTTAGCGTAAAGCAAAACACAGGTCATTTGTATGACAATGAATACCTAACGAAAGTTCTACTTTTTTTGTGCATATTTTGTGGTGGGAGACAGGGAGAAGCAAACAAGCTTGTGGAATGCATACTCTATGCTGAAATTGAGACTATAGTATCGCAAAAAGGTCTTAGTCATATTTATGACCAAGGCCTTTCCTATTTCGACAAATGTTGAGTTACAAGCTGGACTTCAACATCCACAACTCTTTTTCGATGAAACCAATCTGCTCATCAGAATACGCACGGGTAATGTCATCGGTGTGCTCATCAGCCGAGATTGCCTTGAAGTGCATCTGCATTTCCTGAAAATCGCTGATGATGGACTTCAGGATATACTCAACACTGAATTCCGTTTTCACTTCTTCTTCAATCGTGGCAGTACCCAGAATGGTTTTCAGAGTGACCAGTGGCATGCCGTCTAATTGCAGAATACGTTCTGCAACATCGTCGTACATAGTGGCGAACAGGGTGTAATACTCTTCCGTTTTGGCGTGCAGTTGGAAGAAGGCTGGGCCTTTTACGTTCCAGTGATAGTTATGCAGTTTGGTGAACAGGACGTTGGCATTAGCCATCACGACGTTCAGTCTTTCAATAGTGCTGGACATGGTAATCCTTAAGGAAATGTTGCGTTCTTTACTTATCTATTTTCGGAGAGTGCGTGGCTAGGTGTCATTGATAAAGGTCAATGTTTACTCTGAATCCAACGGGAATATTGCAACCTGCCCATAATCCATTTATGTTTTCACGATTGTCGAAACATTTGCCGGTAGTGGTAACCCTATGGATCTTGAAGATTACGCCAAAGCCTTGAAAGAACTCGGGCACCCTTCCCGGCTGCGGATCTATAAGCGGTTGGTGAAAGCCGGGCATGATGGTTTGCCGGTGGGAGATTTACAGCAGGAGTTTGGGATACCGGGTTCTACTCTTTCTCATCATATCTCTGGATTAGTGTCTGTAGGGCTGGTGAAACAGCGTCGTGAAGGGCGAATTTTGCACTGTATCCCGCAATTTCATGTATTTGATGATGTGTTGGCCTTCTTGTGCGACGAGTGTTGTGTAGATGAAAAAAATGGATAGCACAGGTGATGCTGTACTCACTCCGACAGAAATTGAGCAAGGTTATGTTCTATCCTGCTGCTCCCGGCCAAAATCCGATTTACGGATTGCCATCTGAGCACAACTACTTAGAAGGAAAAAGAGTGCCGGAAGAATGATCGCTAAAACATCATTCTTCCCTGTTTATACCCGTTGCCTTTCAGGTTGCTACTTTTTGCTTACTTGCTACCGCGCAGCAATTTGAAACCCTTTGGGTATACATGTCTGATCAGAAAACAAGCGACAATGCTAATCGTATCAACGTCTTTTTGGTGTCCAGGCCCAGATCATTTCTACTTTAATGGGCTCATTGCCGGCATCGTCCGTGACTGTGCAAGGAACAGTAATTTCACCTTTTTCAATCGTTCTTATGCTGTTCATCTGTTCATCTGTCAGGTGTGCTTTTGCAGTAATGTTACCGGATGAGCGTTTCACAAAATCTACGTGCATGGATTTAATGACAGGCACTGCTGCATCGGGCACGTTCATTCCCACAATCAAGCCGGTTGCAGTTTCAGCAGCTAATACCATACCACAGGCGTGAACACTGCCTATATGGTTCTGATTGCGTTTCAGGTTTTTAACAATGATGACGCTGTCGCGCTCGGTCAGCTTTTCGATGCGAGTTCTAGTGGTGCCAACAAGTTTAATTGTTCTTCCCAGAAACTTGCTGATCAGCCATGGCCGAAGACTCTCGGGAACCTTGCTAAACATGCTGATTCCCCGGCTCATACGGTTTGCCATGGGTGACTCCTGCTTTTTGTGATTATTCTTGATGGAGTGGAGATTACATTTTGTTACTGAAAACGGCAACGACACATGAAAAAGCGTATGCCGTTACGATGTGGCAGTTCAGAAAAGGGAGTGACACAGAAAAAGCAACTTAGATGACATAGTGCTTTTGCAGGTACTCAATATGTGGCGGCAGAGTCAGGGCGTTAGGGCGAAGACCTTGTACCATTGTTTTTACTTCTGCCCACGGCATACCACTTTCCAGAAGCAAAATGGCTGCCATCAGGCCTGTACGGCCTGAACCGCCTTTACAATGAATGACAATAGTCGCTTTTTTATCAAGCAGGTCTAAAAGATCGATTTTTGCTTTGGCAAAAGCCGAGTCAAAGGCTGCTTCTGGTGAGCGGTCATCTTCAATAGGCAGCTGGAACCACTGCATGCCTAAAGCAGTTGTGGAATCACCAAGCATATCAACGGTCAAATCTGCGATTTCGGCATCAGGCAGCGTGGTTACGATTGCATCCGCACCCGCACTTTTCAGAGTTTGCAAGGAGCTTTCCAGCGGTTCAGATGTTGTGCCGGGGCAAGGCGTGAAAAGTAATGTAGCGCCATTTGGGAGAGCCAGGCGATCAAAAGGGTGGGAGGACATTTTATAACTCCAGATAAACAACATAAGCAGGATAACTTCTAGGAGGCTGACCGAGAATAGGTTGCCCTACGCGGCAACTGCTCCTGCGTTGCTCTAGCTCCTGAATCCATGCAGTCGTGCGGTGGTAGTAAATTGGTCTGAAAATTCTGTTTTGTTCAGCAAATAGCACCACTATTCACTTCACAAAACAGAATCATCATCCTCAATTTTCTACCATCCTCGCTACGGGCGCTATTCTCGGTCAGCCTCCTAGCCACCTGCCGAGAAAACACAAACACTTATTGCCTTAGGTTTTAATCGGGAGTATCGTCCATCGTCAATTGACGATCAATAGGTTTTAGCGATGACTGAATGCCTTACAACACTCGACGGCATTCAGTTTAACGAAGCCGAAGAGAAAGAATTGGCCAGTTTTGCCAAAGCGCTTGGGCACCCGGCAAGAGTCAGATTGCTGAAGATATTAGCTGGGCGTGTATGTCTTGGTTCTGATCTGGTTGATCAACTTGGACTGGCGCAATCCACAGTGTCAGAGCATTTGCGTATATTGCGGGAAGCCGGGCTGGTGGATGCGAAAGTGACCCATCCCAGAACCTGCTTCAGTCTTCGTCCTGAAGCATTGGAGAGAATTCGACAGTTACTTGGGGATCTATACTCTTTGTAATTGTACGCTGTAATTGCACGACAACAGCCCGGCGTTGCTTGTAATGACAATACCGGGTTATTTTTTAAAATCTTTAATCGTCTTTCGACGATATTCGATGAAAGATTTTCGAAGCAGAGTAGAAGGTAATCTGTCATGGGTATATTTGAACGTTATTTAAGTGTCTGGGTGGCACTTGCCATGCTGGCAGGGTTGGCTGGTGGTTCGCTGTTCCCGAGTGTATTTACGACTCTGGGTGGCTTGGAGTATGCCAACATCAACTTTGTGATCGCCGTGTTGATCTGGCTGATGATCTATCCAATGATGATGCAGATTGATTTTACGGCGGTAAAAAACATCCATCGTCGTCCAAAAGGGTTGATCGTGACTCTGACGGTTAACTGGTTGATTAAGCCATTTACTATGGCGCTGCTGGCTATTGTCTTTATGCGTTATATTTTTGGTGATTTCACCGGGCTGATTTCGCCAGAACTGGGTAACGAATACATTGCCGGTATGATTTTACTGGGTGTTGCGCCTTGTACGGCGATGGTCTTCGTCTGGAGTCAGCTGACCCGTGGTGATGCAAACTACACACTGGTTCAGGTGGCAGTGAATGACCTGGTCATGGTCGTTGCTTTTGCACCAATTGCTGCTTTCCTGCTGGGTGTGACTGATGTGATCGTACCTTGGGAAACTCTGTTTCTGTCCGTGATTCTGTTTATCGTCATTCCATTGATTGCAGGATTGCTGACCCGAAAAGCATTGCGCTCTAAGCAGGCGCTGCAGAGTTTTGGTGGAAAGATTAAACCGCTTTCCATCTTCGGTTTGATTCTGACCGTGGTTCTGCTGTTTGGTTTTCAGGCGCCACGCATTCTGGCGAACCCTGTGGACATCGTACCGATCGCGATCCCCCTGATTATTCAAACTGTGCTGATTTTCGCCATTGCCTACTTCTGGATGTATAAGTGGAAAGAACCGCACAGTGTTGCGGCGCCTGGCGGCATGATTGGTGCGTCCAACTTCTTTGAACTGGCAGTAGCGGTTGCCATCAGCCTGTTTGGTCTGAACTCTGGTGCAGCACTGGCGACAGTGGTGGGTGTTCTGGTGGAAGTGCCTATCATGCTGGCGTTGGTGACTTACGCTAATCGTACTCGTAACCTGTTTCCGGTTACTCACGCAGATTGATTAAGATTTTGCTGAATCAAAGGCTCTTTATCGCTTAAAGAGCCTTCACTCCCAAACTTATAACGTCCTGAGCTCAAGTTTTTCTGAAGTGGTGGTTTCTGGCTAGATATTTCTATATTTTTAGAATAGTAGTTGAGTTTTGTTTTTGATGAATCTATTATGCGCTCATCGACATATATTAGAGCTGATGACCACGGATTCGACGTTATGTGGCATAGGGTTATCAGCAAAGGATTTTTTTAAGTTTATATTTCTATTTTTCTGGAATTATTGATATGAGTATACAACAGCAGATAACCGATTTTATCGGGCCGGTGATTAAACCGGCTCTGGAATCCAGTATCGGTGCTGACATGGCACAGAATCTGGTAAATGCCCTGGGAACGTTTATCTTCCTGGCGGGTGAGTTGACCATTTTGTTCTTGGTCGTCAGCTTTATCATTGGCGTTATTCTTGAGTACATGCCGGCGGAGAAGATTCAAAAGATCCTTGGTTCCAAAGGGGGTAAAGGCTACGTTTCAGCGGGTTTACTGGGCGCTCTTACGCCGTTCTGCAGTTGCTCAACCATTCCTATGCTGACGGGTCTTCTGAAGGCTCGGGCAGGTTTTGGTCCAACCATTACCTTCCTGTTTACCTCGCCACTGATGAACCCAATCATTATGGGGTTGTTGCTAGCTACCTTCGGCATGAAGGTTACCGTAATCTACTTCGCGATTGCGCTGACCGTCTCTGTGGCTGGTGGCTTTATTCTGGAGAAAATGGGCTTTGAGCGTTATGTGCGTAAAGAAGTGGTTTACGGTGAAGCTGCAGCAGCCAGTTGTTGTGATAGCAAACCAGCGCCTAAAACTAGCTGTTGCGATAGCAAACCTGCGGTAGAGACTAAAAGCAGCTGTTGCGACAGCACTCCAGCGCCTGCTGCATCCGGATGTGCAACGGCCTGTGGTGATAGCAAGCCTAAGAGTGATGATCGCTGGGCTCGTATCTGGGATGAAACCTGGAGCCAGTTCAAGAAGATTTTCCCGATTCTGATGTTGGGTGTGGGTATTGGCGCCTTTACTTATGGCTTTATCCCTGCGGACTTTATTGCTCAGTACGCAGGACCAGATAATCCAATGGCGATCCCATTTGCTGCAATCATTGGTGTGCCATTGTATATCCGTGCTGAAGCTGTGATTCCTCTGGCGTCTGCCTTGGCAGCCAAAGGGATGGGGATGGGAGCTTTGATGGCTCTGATTATCGGTAGTGCCGGTGCGAGTTTGACTGAGGTTATCTTGTTGAGAAGCTTGTTCCGTAACCCAATGATTATTGCTTTCCTGGTGGTGATCTTTGCGATGGCGATCTCTGCTGGCTTTGTGATGACCTTTATCTGATTTTATTGATGTGTAAGGAAAAGGCTGACCCTGAAAGGTCAGCCTTTTTTGTTAGGAGTATGCAGAATGTCGTCGGTAAACGAGCTTGAAATGTATGCAAGAATACTTAAAGAACTTGGTCACCCAGCGCGTTTAGCTATTTATAAAAGATTGGTTAAAACTGGCGAAGCAGGGCTTTCTGTGGGGGATTTGCAGAAAGAGCTGAACATCCCTGGATCTACACTATCTCATCACCTCTCGGCACTTATCTCAGCTGGGCTTGTCCGTCAGGTGCGGGCTGGAAGAACGCTATTTTGTATCCCGCAGATTGAATTGTTTCAGCAGCTGCTTGGCTTTCTGTATGAAGAGTGTTGCTCTGATGCAGCCTGAATTCAGTTATTTATAGCCTATAGTTATTAAAGTGTTTTTTCTGAATAGATAGCATCATCTGAGTCAATTGTTAGCAGTGCTGACCGGTTGGTTAGGTGTTCAGAAGCAAAAGAGTGCTAGTTTTAATGCTATCTTTTCTAACATTATGATTTTTAAGACAAAGTTAGACTAAAGGCTAAGCGATAAATGGAATAGCCGCAATAACAGGATGTTAAGCGATGAGTATTACTTTGCAGAATGATACAGTCATCCTCACTGGATTTGACCGCTTCCGGTATAAGCCTCTGTCAATCCCAAAAAACTTGTGGAAACACCGAAAAATCTACTTAAACCTCACTCAGGTTGAGAGTTATATCGAGAAGCATCCCAAGACTAGGCTAACCAAAAAATTACAGAGTATGGTTGTCAGACCCAGCCTTAAGATTCATCTGTCTGAGATAAGTTTTGATAAATGGAAAATAGTAGACGGCAATTTCCCTTGGGAAAGCACCACTTTGCTCAAGCAATTTATCAATGCCTTTTCAAAAGAGTTGGAGGGTGGAAAACTAAGCTTGAATAAGGTTGTTCAGCGGCTGCAATTATTCAATCTTTTGACTGTGCAATTCGAGAATGAAGTATGGGATATGCAAGATATTCATGATCGCTATACCGGTCTTCAGGTTGCTGAAATATTGCGCGGTAATCTGGTAAAGGCAACCGAGAAAGTGGTAAACCAGATTAATGCATTGTCTTTTGGTTATTCAGGGAAGAAGGCCGCTATCAACTCTCAAAAATTACATGACCTTGTCGACCTATGTAATCCCGGTAGAGCTATTAAGCAGATGCGCTCGTTCATCAATCGTCAAAAAATCGAAGAGTTTCAGAAAGAGAGTGATCCAAAGTTCAAGGAATTTATGTTGCGCCGATGGGTGAGCGACTATGGTTCAGTACGACGTTATGAAGTCTTGGCTAAATCACTATCAAGCAATTCCAATGAAATTTTACGTAATGCTGGAGATCGCTGGTTGAAAAAATCAGCTAAAGCGTTTGACTATGTGCATAACCAAATTTTCCCAGAGGCATTGTTCGAAACCAGGGAAAATGATCAAAAGGAGAGTAACTTTGTTCGGGTAGAGGAAGAAGGCAAGACAAAGTGGATTAAAGCGCAGGACGACACAATAAAAGGAAAAAAATTGGAAGTTGATTTTCGCGATACTGCGGGCATGAAAGCTCAAAGAGATCAAGAAATTGCGGATATGGATATCGGTTCATCATGGCAGTACAAGTTTATTTATAGATCATTGATGCAGTACTGTACAGAGGCAGGCTATAAAGAGGGAGAGTTGTATAAAATCCTTATTGAGCGGCTAAGTTTGTTAAAGGGTAAAGATACAAATACTCAGACAGCAAAGCTTTTCAGTGATTTTAAGAACGCTTTGCAATCCTTAACGGGGGCTAAACCATCATGACTGAATAGATTTAAACGCCAAGAGTAATTGCATAAGAATGCAATTACTCTTTTCGGGCTCAGCTTTTCTTCTTCATATACGTTCTGACACCCCCAAAAATAGCCGCAGCAATTAAACCAGCCAGCAACAAGTGGTCAGGTTCTGTCACTTGATGCCAGATAGATGACATCACAGAACCACTGGAATGATCTCCCTGATGGGCCATAACATGGCTGGAAAGCAGTGAAGCAGCAAGGCTCGTAGAAAGCAGTTTTATTTTCATTATGATTCTCCAGTTAGTGCTTGTATGAATGAAAGTTATACGGCTTCTGCCGTTTCAGGCATCTTTGCTTCCAGCATGCCTTGATCAATGATGAAATCGATAATCTCTTTAACCCCTTTTTCCGCTTTTAGATTGGTAAAAAAGAAAGGTCGTTCACCACGCATTTTTTTTGCATCCCGATCCATAACCTCAAGTGATGCGCCTACAATGGGAGCCAGATCGGTTTTATTAATAATCAGCAAATCGGAGCGAGTGATGCCCGGACCACCTTTACGGGGTATTTTGTCGCCGGCAGACACATCGATCACATAAATCGTCAAATCAGAGAGCTCAGGGCTGAAAGTAGCGCTTAAGTTATCACCGCCAGATTCCACCAGAACCAGTTCCAGCCCTGAATGGCGTTGGCAAAGTTCATCCACGGCAGCAAGGTTCATGGATGCATCTTCACGGATGGCAGTGTGTGGGCAGCCGCCGGTCTCAACACCAATGATGCGATCTTCATCCAGTGCTTCGTTGCGCATTAAAAACTGAGCGTCTTCTTTCGTATAAATATCGTTGGTGACAACCGCCAGATTGTAATAGTCCCGCATGGCGGCACAGAGCTTGGTCAGCAATGCTGTTTTGCCAGAACCTACAGGGCCACCGACGCCTACTCGCAGCGTTTGCGGGGTTCGAGTTGTTCTGTTAAGAGTCATTATTCTTATCCTTTTTCTATCAGGTTACGATCGGAACAACCGGGAATACTGATGCTCGTGCCAGCTGCTGGCCATGGTGTAGTGCATCATGTTGTTGCCAATCTCATGATCGTTCAGGGAATGAGCCGCATTCAGTGCGCCATCCATTTCATGGGTCAGTCTTTTCAGAATATGCTGGGCATCGGTTTGCCCAAGGGGCACTGCTTTTGTCGCGGCTGTTACCTGATTTTCACACCAGGACCACAGCAAACCAATGACGGCACTTTGCTCATCAATACTTCCCAATAGACTGGACAGTGAAAACATCGAGCATTGGGTGGGTGTGATCAGCCAGTCGGCTCTTGGCTCATCGGGGTACATGGATTTCACCCAGGTACAGAATGCTCTGCCAACCTGACAATCTTCGTCGTATAACTCTTTAGTCTCACGAAAGGCCAGTAGCGTGTCATTCCAGAAAATAACCTGCTCTTGATCATGGTTTTTCAAGGCACGATAAAGGCGCAGAAAAACCGGCACGTCGAGTTTTGCCATGCCCTGTAGCATCAATTCACTGATCCAGTCACCAGTGGTTTGCCGGTTATGGCACCACTGTCGGTCAATGGCTGTTTCCAGCCCCTGAGAATAGGCGAATGCACCCACCGGCAATGCCGGGCTGGAGAGGTGCAGCAACCCCAACAGTGACTCAGTGGTGATGCTCATGGTGATGCTCTTGAGGGTCGTGTCCGTGCTGATGGGTATGACCTTTGGTATAGGCGCCATTTTCTGGCTCAAAAGGCGCTTCTGCGTGACTGACTTCCAACCCCAGAAGCACCACCATTTCATCCAGCACATGATCAATTTGAAAACGAAGCCAATTGTCGCCTATTTGCAGAGGTACGTGACGATTACCTAAGTGATAACAGGCTCTGGCAAATAGCAACGGGTCGTTGCAGCGAGCAGTAGTAACGGCTTCATTCGCTGCGGTGACTCTGATCACCTCTCCGGTTTCGGCTTGTAGCAGAGTGCCGTCACGCATGACTTCGCCACGTTCAATGAAAATACCAGCTTGCTGACCATTTCGGGTGATTGCCTTCAAGCGTCCACGCTTACGTTCATCGAAAGGGAGCAGAAGTTCATCACTGTAATGGCTGCTCGCTTCCGAAAGGCGTTCGGTAAACTTCAACATAAACGATCCTGTTTGAATAATTGTTTAGAAAAGGAAATAGCGCTGAGCAAGGGGCACAACCTCAAGCGGTTCACAGGTGAGCAGCTCACCATTAGCTCGCACTTCATAGGTTTCCGGATCCACTTCCATCTCTGGCTGCCATGTATTCAGTACCATGTCTTTCTTTTTTACTGTGCGAGTGCCTTTCACTGCGGAGAGCGTTTTCTTCAAACCCAGCTTTTCACCAATCTCGGCATCCAGAGCGGCCTTGGAAACAAACGACAGTGAAGTAGCGGCTGCAGCCTGTCCCATGGCCGCAAACATCGGCCGGTAGTGAACGGGTTGCGGTGTTGGAATAGATGCGTTTGGATCTCCCATCGGTGCTGTTGCAATCGCACCACCTTTCAGAACCAGAGAGGGTTTGGCGCCAAAGAAAGCGGGTTTCCATAACACCAGATCCGCCAGTTTGCCCGGTTCAATAGAGCCCACCTCATGGGCGATACCGTGAGTCAGTGCAGGATTGATTGTGTATTTAGCGACGTAACGACGGGCACGAAAGTTATCCACTTCCGCCATTGCATCTTCAGGCAATAAACCACGCTGGACTTTCATTTTGTGGGCGGTCTGCCAGGTTCTGCTGATCACTTCGCCGACTCGGCCCATGGCCTGGGAGTCGGAAGCGATCATGCTGAATGCACCAAGGTCATGAAGAATGTCTTCTGCGGCAATGGTTTCACGGCGAATTCGTGAGTCTGCAAAAGCGACGTCTTCAGGAATATTTGGATCAAGATGATGGCAGACCATCAGCATATCCAGATGTTCATCAACGGTATTGATGGTGTAAGGTCTTGTGGGATTAGTAGACGATGGCAGTACATAGCTTTCACCGCAGGCCTTGATAATGTCCGGAGCATGGCCACCGCCAGCGCCTTCGGTGTGATAGGTATGGATAACCCGTCCTTTGAAAGCGGCCAGAGTGTCTTCCACAAAGCCTGATTCATTCAATGTATCGGTATGAATTGCTACCTGAATGTCGTATTTCTCGGCAACGGTTAGACAACAGTCGATGGAGGCCGGCGTTGTGCCCCAGTCTTCATGAAGTTTTAACCCCATAGCGCCGGCTTGCACTTGCTCTTCCAGTGCTTCCGGCAAACTACCGTTGCCCTTACCCAGAAAGCCAATGTTCATTGGCAAATTGTCAACCGCTTTCAACATTGTGCTGATATGCCAGCTGCCCGGAGTACAAGTCGTGGCGTTGGTACCCGTCGCTGGGCCTGTGCCACCGCCGAGCATGGTGGTGACGCCAGACGTCAGCGCTTCGTCAATTTGTTGAGGGCAAATAAAATGTATGTGAGCATCAACACCGCCAGCAGTCACGATCTGCCCTTCCCCTGCAATCACCTCGGTGCCAGGACCGATAATGATATCCACACCTTCCTGCACATCCGGATTACCGGCTTTACCAATGCGCTCGATGCGTCCGCCTTTGATGCCAATGTCGGCTTTTACAATGCCCCAATGGTCAAGAATCAAGGCATTGGTGATGACAGTATCCACGACAAACGCTTCTGGTTGCTGGCTCTGTCCCATACCATCGCGAATCACTTTTCCGCCGCCAAATTTCACTTCATCGCCATACACGGTGAAATCTTTCTCAGGGCTGATAAATAACTCTGTATCACCAAGGCGAACTTTGTCGTTTATGGTTGGACCAAACATATCCACATAGGTTTGCCGATCCATCAGGGTTTTTGTCGTGATGTCATGGTCGTTTTTCATTTCTGCTCTCCCCGAAGCTTGCCCATAACGTCACCACGAAAACCATAAATCTGCTGTTTACCGGCATAGCGAACCAGCTCAACTTGTCGATCCTGTCCCGGTTCAAATCGAACAGCGGTACCTGCTGGAATATTCAGTCGAAATCCCAAAGTCTGCTCACGCTCAAATGAGAGTGCAGGGTTGGTTTCGTAAAAATGATAGTGCGAACCTACCTGAACCGGGCGATCACCAGTGTTCGCGACAGACAGCATGAAGGTTTCACGACCGACATTGATTTCAATTGGCTCTGAAGAGGCAATCAGTTCTCCGGGTATCATGTTGATTCCTCAAGCAATTGGATTATGGACAGTGACCAATTTGGTACCGTCAGGAAAGGTGGCTTCCACCTGAACCTCAGGCACCATTTCGGGAATGCCTTCCATCACCTGTTCACGACAAATGACTTCTCTACCCTCATTCATTAACTGGGCAACGGTTTTTCCATCCCTTGCTCCTTCCATAATGTGCATGGAGATCAGAGCAATGGATTCCGGATAGTTCAGTTTCACGCCTCGATGTAAACGACGTTCGGCAACTAGTGCAGCGGTATATAACAGCAGTTTGTCTTTTTCTCTTGGAGTCAGTTCCATCAGTGCATCCTGTTTCTTTTTGTATTAATCAAGTGTTCCAGATTCGGGGGCGACAGCCGGAACGACCGTTGAACCGTTCCCTTTCCTGCTCCCATAGCCAAGTGAAGATATTTCGTGCCTGTTCTGATGAGTCGCCAAGATATCGGGCGATAAATACGCCTGCACGCCAGGTGATCGCCGTGACGTGATGCCATTCTTTTTCTTCGAGCAGGCTGTGGAGTGTGGATAAGTCTGGCGACTTATCCCGGGTCATTAACAATGTGCCAAACACGGTGTGCCCGTGAAGCCCCAACAAAGAATTGGTAAACGACGAGGCTGCATCAAAATGAAGCCTTTCAAGGTAAATAGGTTTTTGATCACGGGTGATTCGGAGATTCTGCGTCAACTGTCCTTGAATAAACTGTTCACCACTGGCAGTTCGGCCCAGACAGACAATGTCCCAGCCGGCATAGAGCCCATTACCAGAGAGCTCGATCTGGGTATTCAGCTCAGCAATGGCACCATTAAACAAAATGGTTTCCTGAGGCAGCCACTCCATAGAACCGTTTTCGCTCACAGAAATTTCAGTGATTTGCTTTTGTAGTTGACCATTGCCGTTGAAATACACTTTGCCCGCAGCTGGCGTTGTGACTAACCCTTTGGCGCCTTTGCAAACCGAAAACTGTTGCACAAGCTCATCACCAGCCACCAAACCTCCTGGTGGATGAAGGATGTACAGGTGAGCGAGATCTTTGCCCTCCGGCCAAAAAGGGCGTTGAATTCGCAAAGGACCGTAATGGCTGGTTTTCCCCAGACGTGTGTATTCATTAATTTGTTTTAGTTCAGCGGAAATGCCGGCCTTCCACCCGATTGACGTAACAGGCTGATGTTCACTCAGACCAACATGGTCGTTGTTATGAGCTTCGGTGAGTAAGTGCATTTATTCGCCTTGGTGTGCTTGTACTGAAAGCAAAGCAAAACCAATGCCATGCCCTGCAATGCGGCGTGGTGCACAGGGTCTGTTGACGTTTCGTTGCGTCCTCAGCGGATCATACCCACGGGTATGGTCCGCCCTTCGGGTGACACAGAAAAACGCCACCCGCTTTGTCAGGCTTGCTTGGCGTAGAATGCTACGCACGGCGCAACCCTTTCGCGCGCTTGACGTTTTTCTGAGTCACTGAGTCTCGCAACGAAACGTCAACAGCCCCTGGGGTTGTCAATAATGGTGCAACTGCTTTGCCTTGATTTGGTGCGCCGATAATTTATACCCGCGTTGGGCGCCCTAAAATAAGGCGAGGGCGTGATTGCTCCATATAAATGCTTTGTTTCGATGGAATTTGCTCCTTTATTGTATGGGGGCGGGTACTGGCATACCTCTTGCTATTTTTGTTCAGGAATTAATCAGAACAACAAACAGAAAGAGAGGGAAACATGAAAACGAAAATAAAAAAAATTTCCAGAAGTCTGATATGGGCGTCCGTTGCGACCGCTTCTTTGTCGTTCTCTGCTATGACGCAGGCTGCAGATACCATCAAGGTGGGAGTGCTTCACTCACTGTCCGGCACCATGGCGATCAGTGAAACCACATTAAAAGACACTGTTCTTATGATGGTGGAAGAACAAAATAAGAACGGCGGTATTCTTGGAAAGAAACTGGAAGCTGTGGTTGTTGATCCTGCATCAGATTGGCCTTTGTTTGCAGAAAAAGCCCGGGAGCTTTTGGTAAAAGAAAAAGTGGATGTGATTTTTGGCGGCTGGACTTCCGTGTCCAGAAAGTCAGTACTGCCAGTAGTTGAAGAGTTGAACGGTCTGATGTTCTATCCGGTTCAATATGAAGGTGAAGAGTCATCCAAAAACGTTTTTTATACCGGGGCAGCACCCAATCAGCAGGCGATCCCTGCGGTTGATTACCTGATGAGCGAAGAAGGCGGCAGTGTTGATCGTTTTGTACTGGCGGGCACTGATTACGTTTACCCAAGAACCACCAACAAGATTCTTGAGTCTTATCTGAAAGCCAAAGGCATCAAAGACGCAGACATCATGATTAACTACACGCCGTTTGGTCACTCTGACTGGCAGACCATTGTTTCAGACATCAAAAAATTTGGTAATGCCGGTAAGAAGACTGCGGTTATCTCCACAATAAACGGCGATGCCAATGTACCGTTTTATAAAGAGCTGGGTAATCAGGGCGTATCCGCTGAAGACATTCCGGTGATTGCATTCTCCGTGGGTGAAGAAGAATTGTCTGGTATTGATACCGGTCCACTGGTTGGTCATCTGGCGGCCTGGAACTACTTTATGAGTGCTGAAAGTGATGCCAATGATGAATTTATCGACGCGTGGCAGGCATTTATCAAGGATGAAGATCGAGTGTCTAACGACCCAATGGAAGCCACATACATTGGTTTCAACATGTGGGCTGAAGCCGTTGAAAAAGCGGGAACCACCGATGTCGATGACGTTCGCTCTGCCATGTATGGAATTTCTGTTCCTAACCTGACGGGTGGAACTGCGGTTATGAATACCAACCATCACCTGACCAAACCTGTACTGATTGGTGAGATACAAGACGATGGTCAGTTTGAAATTGTTTGGGAAACCAAAGGCGGCGTGATTGGCGATGCATGGACGGATTTCCTGCCAGAAAGCTCAAAGATTGTTGCCGACTGGTCAGCGCCAGTGCAGTGCGGTAACTACAACTTGGAAACCGGCGTCTGCTCCGGCCAGAACTACTGATTCAACAGTGAATACCCAAAGTATTTTAAGTTGCTACGCGGCGGCAACCGAGTGAGTCCCCATGAGCCTACGAGTAGTAGGTGATTGGGGTGAGTGAGCGTTGCCAACAAAGTAGCAGCTTGAAAGACGACGGGTATAGTTGCACTCCCATTGTCCCCGTGGGGGTGTGACTAAATACTCTAAGGATGTTATATGAATCAGAGTGTCTCTCAACTCATTCAACGATTACTTGGCAGCATGCTGTTGTTATTGCTGTTACTAGTATCCCAACCGGGCTTTTCATTAACCACAGATAAACTCGAACCGTTGCTTAAAAAAAGCACCTGGTCACAGTTAGAGCAGGTAGTAATTTCCCTGACCAACGAAGGCAGTGACGCGAGCCAGACAGTTTTGGAGCATTGGCTAAATGGCCGTCTGTTTGTTGTAAAAAAGCAAAAGCAATTGGTGTATGCAGAGAAAACACCGGAAAAGAAATACCGAATTTACGATTTATTGTCTTCTGATGAATTGGGAACGGTAAAGAAAAGAGCCTTAAAAAAAGTGCGCATCAATAACCAACTTCGTTCTGTTTTGAAGACAGCGCTGGCGTCGTGGGATCTGAAGTCAAAAAATCCTGATACGCGAAAGAAGGCTATTTATGCCAGCCTGAAAACCCTTGATAATAAAACACTGAATGCTTTCCACGTCATGAGAGCTAACGAAAAAAACAAGAAGGTGCTGTCAGCGCTCGACGTTGCTTTATCCCTCCATACTTTTCAGACTGCGAAGGGGGCTGCTCAACTTGAGGCTATTCATGTACTGACGGATTTCAATCATCCCTATGTTCGGTCTGAGCTGGCGGCCTCGTTGGCGGATACCAGTAGTACCGAACTGGCGCAGTCTATCCGTGTCGCGCTGGCAGAAATCGATCAACGACAGCAATACTATGGCATGGCAGAAAGTGTCTTTTTTGGTTTGAGCCTTGGTTCCGTTCTATTGCTTTCTGCGATTGGTTTAGCGATTACTTTCGGTGTCATGGGCGTTATCAATATGGCTCATGGTGAGATGATGATGCTGGGGGCATATACGACATTTGTTATTCAATCTGTGTTTCCGAACTTAATTGATCAATCATTGTTTATTGCCATTCCCATGGCATTTTTGGTGGCCGGTGCTGCTGGCGTGCTGATTGAACGGTTGGTAATACGACACCTTTACGGCCGACCGCTGGAAACGCTGCTGGCGACGTTTGGTATCAGCTTGATTTTGCAGCAGGCCGTAAGAACGATTTTTTCTCCCCTGAACCAAGAGGTAGCAACACCTTCCTGGATGAGTGGCTCATGGATTATTAATGAAGCACTGTCGTTAACCTGGAACCGTCTTTATATCGTTGGTTTTAGCCTTCTGATCTTCTTCGCCTTGTTGTTTGTTATGCGTTACACCCGCTTTGGTCTGAATATTCGAGCAGTGACCCAGAACCGTGCCATGGCTAGCTCCATGGGTATTCCTACGGGAAAGATGGATGCGCTGACATTTGGCCTTGGTTCCGGGATTGCCGGCGTTGCCGGTGTAGCCCTTTCCCAGTTAACCAATGTGGGGCCAAACCTTGGTCAGAACTACATTATTGATTCGTTCATGGTGGTGGTTTTTGGTGGCGTTGGTAGCTTGTGGGGCACATTGGTGGCAGCCATGGGGCTGGGGGTTGTGAATAAATTCCTTGAGCCCTGGGCGGGCGCTGTGGTCGCTAAAATTCTGGTGCTGGTATTTATTATTCTGTTTATTCAGAAAAGGCCGAGGGGGCTGTTTGCTCTTAAAGGTCGGGCGGTTGAGGGGTAAGAAATGGAGAATAAATGGAGCAAAGGTTGGCTTACCCGACTGCTATTGGAAGACCGTGCTGGAAAACTTCTGATGTCGTTTGTGTTTGTTGTCACGACAGTGGTTGTTTTGTTGAATACCTTGATGCCGGAAAGTTCGGCGCTGCACGTCAGTAATTACACGGTAACGCTGCTGGGCAAATATCTTTGCTATGGGCTCTTGGCGTTGGCATTGGATCTGGTTTGGGGCTATTGCGGTATTCTCAGCCTTGGCCACGGTGCTTTTTTTGCCCTGGGCGGTTATGCCATGGGCATGTATCTGATGCGCCAGATTGGTGATCGAGGCGTCTACGGGAATCCGGAGCTGCCGGATTTCATGGTGTTCCTGAATTGGCAGGAACTCCCTTGGTACTGGCAAGGGTTTGATTCCTTTGGTTTTGCCATGGTGATGATGGCTTTGGTGCCTGGGATTCTGGCTTTTCTATTTGGTTGGTTGGCGTTCCGCTCTCGGGTAACGGGAGTATATCTCTCGATTATTACTCAGGCGCTGACGTATGCATTAATGCTGCTGTTTTTCCAGAATGATTTTGGCTTTGGTGGTAATAACGGTCTGACGGACTTTAAAGACCTGCTGGGATTCAGCTTGCAAAGTGATGGCACCCGAGTGGTGCTGCTTATCAGTTCTGCTCTGGCACTGATGCTGGGATATGTTTTATGCCGCTGGCTGGTGAGCAGTCGTTATGGACGAGTACTGGTTGCGGTCAGAGATGCGGAAAGCCGGGTACGTTTTATGGGTTACCGGGTTGAGCATTTCAAATTGGTGGCCTTTACCGTTTCAGCCATGCTGGCGGGTATTGCCGGTGCACTTTATGTGCCACAGGTGGGCATCATAAATCCCGGCGAGTTTTCTCCTGTTAATTCCATTGAGCTTGTGGTCTGGGTAGCCGTAGGTGGCCGTGGCACGCTTTACGGTGCGGTGATTGGTGCCGTGGTGGTCAACTATGCCAAAACCTGGTTTACCGGCGTAATGCCCGATGCATGGCTGTTTGCCCTTGGGGCGTTGTTTGTGGTGACCACCCTCTGGCTGCCCAAAGGTTTGGTGGGTTTGTATCAGCAGGTGGTGGATTTCATTAAAACGCGCAGGCAATTAATGAGTAACAGGGAGTTAGTTGACCATGGATAAACATATACCCAACGACACTCTGCTTTATCTCAACAATGTGACCGTAAGCTTTGATGGTTTTCGTGCTCTCAATGAGTTGTCGTTTATGGTGCGAGAGAAAGAGTTGAGCGCCATTATTGGCCCTAATGGTGCCGGTAAAAGCACCATGATGGACGTGGTGACCGGAAAGACGCGTCCGGATTCCGGCGATGTGTTTTTTCGCGGAGATGTGGATCTTACCCGTTACGATGAAACCCAGGTAGCCAATATGGGCATTGGGCGGAAGTTTCAGAAGCCGTCGGTGATTGAAAGCCTGTCAGTATGGGAGAACCTCGAGTTGGCGCTGTCTGGAAGGCGTTCGCCTTTTGCTTCCATGTTTGGCAAATTGAGCTCACAAGGTGCTGCCAGAATTGATGAAGTGATGGAACTGATTCGCCTGTCTGATCGAAGAGAGTGGGCTGGCGAATCACTGTCGCACGGCCAGAAACAATGGCTGGAAATCGGCATGTTATTGCTTCAGGAGCCGGAACTGTTGCTGGTGGATGAACCCGCTGCGGGCATGACGGATGAAGAGACATTCAGAACGGCAGACTTGCTGAAAGCGTTAGCAAAAGAGCGCAGCGTTGTGGTGGTTGAGCATGATATGGCGTTTATTCGTGCCTTGGAATGTCCGGTCATGGTGCTGCATGAGGGCAGTGTTCTGGCGACAGGTTCTCTGGATCATGTGCAGCAAAATCAGAAAGTCATCGACGTGTATTTAGGGAGGTAAACATGGACGGAGCATTGGAAGTACAGGGCGTTGATGTGTTCTATGGCGCCAGTCAGGCGCTGAAGTCTGTGTCGGTGAATGCCCGGAAAGGTCAGGTCACCAGTGTGATGGGGCGAAACGGCGTTGGTAAAACGACGCTTATGAATACCGTTGCCGGTAGAGTTAGCCCATCCAATGGGAAAATTCTCTGGCAGGGAAAAGATATTGCGTCCACAGCCGCTCACACTCGTGCACGGCAGGGCATTGCCTATGTTCCCCAGGGGCGACAGATATTTCCATTGTTGACGGTGCAGGAGAATTTGGAAACCGGCTTTGCCTGTTTACCCCGTTCTCGGCGTCGGATTGATGCTGAAATCTTCGACCTATTCCCTGTGTTGCTGCAGATGCGCCATCGCCGGGGCGGCGATTTGTCTGGCGGTCAGCAACAGCAGTTGGCCATTGCCAGAGCGCTGATCACCAAGCCAGAGCTGTTAATTCTGGACGAACCGACAGAAGGCATCCAGCCATCGATTATCAAGGATATTCAGTCGGTGATTGGTATGTTGAGAGATCGTGGCGAAATGGCGATTTTGCTGGTGGAACAGTTCTTTGAATTTGCCCGGGATTTGGCTGATTCTTACGTGGTGCTGGATCGTGGTGAAGTGGCTTTGGCAGGAACCGGCGACTCCATGGATGAAGCCGCGGTAAGAAGGTTGATGACAGTATAATTACCCAATAATTGCCAGAGTGGTTTGCAAAATAATCAGGTTCACAATATCGATAAAGAACGCGCCGACAATGGGCACCACCATAAAGCCTTGAGGCGATGGGCCAAAGCGGTTAACTACAGTACCCATATTCATCACCGCTGTAGGCGTAGCACCGAGGCCAAAACCACAGTGGCCACTGGAGATGACTGCGGCATCGTAGTCTTTTCCCATCACACGAAAGGTAATGACATAGGCGAAAATAGCCATCATCACCGTCTGTGCTGCCAGAATGATCAGCAGTGGCACGGCTAAATCCAGAATATTCCAGAGTTTCAGACTCATCAGTGCCATAGCCAGAAACAAAGACAAAGAGACGGTGCCAAGAACGTCCACAGTTTCTACATCCAGCGTCTTGAGTTTGGTTACTTCAAGCGTATTGGTAATAATCACACCAATGAACAGGGCGTAAACAAAATCCGGGATGGTTAGCCAGGTAATGTTAAAGGAGTTCACCCAGATCTCGAGATACTTGGCACCAGCAACGCAGATTAACAGCACAAACAGGGTTTCAATGACTTTTTTGGACGTCACGCTCTCTTGCTCATATTCGCTGTAAGTCACCAGCTCCGGAAACTGTTCATGAATGGTCGGTGTATTGCCATAGATCGATTTAAGGTTGTTTTTTTCAACCAGTCGCTGGGCAACAGGGCTGCCAATAATCCCGCCCATTACCAAACCAAACGTTGCTGAGGCAATCGCAATCTCCAGAACATTTTCCATGCCATACATCGTGTGAAAGGTCTGAGACCATGCTGCGCCGGTGCCGTGTCCGCCAGAGAGGGTAATAGAGCCTGCAATTAGTCCCATTAAAGGGTCCAGGCCCAGCAGAGTCGCCAGGGTCAAGCCAAGGCCATTTTGCAGAACGATATAAATGGAGGCAAAAACCAGAAAGATAAATACCTTTCTCCCGCCTTTGATCATTTGGGTGTAATTGGCGGCAAGCCCGACCGTTGCGAAAAACATCAGCATGAAGGTGTCCTGAAGTGGCAGGTAAAACTCCAGATTAATGCCATTCACATGCAGGATGGCAATGACAATGCCGACCAGAAGGCCACCTACAATAGGTTCAGGAATATTAAATTGCTTTAACGTTTGAACCCTTGAGTTAATGCTATGGCCAAGAAATAAAACAAAAATAGCGATCAGGAACGACTCCAGAGCGCCTACCGAAATCAGTTGAGTCATTAAAACCTCTATTATCCCAGTATCTTCCGTAATTGAATAAAAATAATTTTATCTAACAAAGAAACTGAAAATTGATGGCTTTCAGTAAATTTACCCTTTGTCATAATTTACGGTGAAAATCGAAGGGTGATCTTATCTCATATTTCGTCTTACCAGCACAACACTTAATGAATAAATGTTTTGTTTTGGGAATATTTATTCCTTTATGTAATAAAGAGTGATTTGATTGACGAGTTAATTCGAAAATCTGATGCTTATCAAAGGCTGGTAATTGAAAAATAACTATTTATATTTTTTATTGTTCAATAGGGAATGATTGTTTATAGCAGGAAATATGAGATATTGCATATCAAACTCAGGATAGAATTATATTCAGAGAGCAGCTCTTCGTTGGGATTTTCAGGTGCATCAAAGGATTTATTAAAGTTTAATTGGTGAAGGGTTTTAGAATTGATAAATACAAGACCAAAGGCGGTTGAAGGCGGGAATAGTCAGCCTCACTACAGAAGCTATAAATGCTAAAGAAGTAGATTGTGCTCCCTTTAGAGCCAGAAATTCTTGATCTTTCTGTTCCAAGTCAAACGATGGAAATGGCCAAAAAATGACTGGAAGTATCCAGATGCTAATAAAGTACGATTGGCAAAAGCAGTTGAAATGGCAGCAATCTTTTTCAGAGTTTTTAATGAAAAAGGCGCTGCGATTCAATCCAAATAGTATATAGACTATTTCCTTTTCATTTTAGCTCTGCCCTGTACTGCTTTAAATTTTGGGTTTGATTTACAGATAACATATACACGACCACGGCGCTTTACTACCTGACAATCACTGCTACGATTTTTGGCACTTTTCAGAGAGCATAAAACCTGCATTATTTACCTCTCTTGAGACTAGATCTACCAAAACGTTTATTAAATTGGGCAACCCGTCCATCAGAGGTGCTGGTTTTCTGTTTGCCAGTATAAAACGGGTGAGAGTATGAAGAGACATCCAGCGTCATGTAGGGATAAGTCGTCCCATCAATTTCCATGGTGCGATCGGTCTCTGCCGTTGATCGAACCAAAATCAGTTTGTCTGCCCCCAGGTCGTGAAAAGCAACGGTACGATAATTGGGATGTATATTTTTCTTCATGATGTAAAACACTGTAATCGATAAATGTTACGTTATAACATAGCATTGGCGTTTGTGATGTCAAACAGATCAAGAACATGTACTAATCTTTATGTAAGTTTCAACGGCAGCTTTATGTGATTTGTTGGTGATTTCTAAGAAGTTAGACGCAGAAGAGGTGATAAGGATGTCAGATTCAATAGGCTCAGCAGGAAGCTCTCCCGCTTCGTTTACGAACCAAGCTCAAGGCTCTCGTGCTCAGGTGCCAGAGCTGGACGATCAGGGCAATGCAACCGATCCAACCACGGGGGTGGCCTTGAGCAAGGAGGAGTTTAACGACCTGTTAAAAGAACTAAGGATGCAGGCTGTGGAAGATTCACAGTTGGCTAAGGCGCTCAGGGAGTTGGAAGATAAGCT
The DNA here is from genome assembly GCF_947495845.1 of uncultured Endozoicomonas sp. GTDB lineage: Bacteria > Pseudomonadota > Gammaproteobacteria > Pseudomonadales > Endozoicomonadaceae > Endozoicomonas. The sequence continues at coordinate 93,114 of NZ_CANMAO010000014.1, forward strand.
TGCACAGGTCTCCTCATCAGCCAATGCTGCAGATCCTGACAACTCAGATGAAGCCACCAAACCATTGGGCTCTGTTGTGACGAATGTTTTCAATGGTGGAGTCTAGTGCAGCCAAGCGTTATAAGGCATACACCCTCGTTAATCCTGAGCGGAGTCGAAGGATCAAAGCACCACACTTCGACTCCGCTCAGTGTGAACGGTATGGGTAGTATCACTCCCCTGCACTAGGACAATTTCCCGACAAAGATTCCATAATCACCATGGCAGAATCAGCTGACAGCAAACTGGCTGTCCAGCCTGCTGTGGCCAAGCCCAGCTTCCTTTCTTACTTCAATTCGAGTCGGAATCCGCTCCTTCAGAGACTCAATATGAGAGATAACCCCCACCATCTTGCCACTGGCATTCAGGCTATCCAGAGCGTTAAGGGCTGTTTCTAATGTTTCCTGATCCAGTGTGCCGAAGCCCTCATCCAGAAACAAAGAGTCAATCCGGGTTTTGTGGCTGACCAGATCAGAAAGCCCAAGTGCAAGAGCGAGGCTTACCAGAAAGCTTTCTCCGCCGGATAAGGTTTTGATGTCTCTTGCCGTTTCACCCTGCCAGGTATCCAGAACTTCAATACTCAGCTCATCATTACCCTTGCGATTCAGCAGGTAGCGGGCATGAAGCTGTTCCAGCTGCCGGTTAGCCAACAGAATAAGATGATCCAGTGTTAGCCCCTGGGCAAATTTACGGAACTTGTCGCCTTTGCTCGACCCAATCAGGCCGCTGAGTTGAGCCCACACCTGAAATGCTTCTTCCTGAGAAATAATGGTTTTGAACAGTTCACTCTGGTTGAGCCGTTTGGCTTCATTATCTTTTAACGCCTGAGAAATCTCGCCTTGCCGCTGGTTGATCAGCCGAATGCTATTTTCCTGTTCAGTCAACTGTTTAGAAACATCCTCCATTGGCGTGTCGGTATTCGCGACATCCTGATGTGCTTTTAGACTTGCTTCAGAGGCGGATAAACGACCATTGGCTTCATGCAGTTGCTGCTCCAACTGTTGTTTCAGGTTTTGCAGCGTTTGACGCTCTTCACGCTCAATGAGCGCCTGTAAAAACTGCTGGCTATCTGTGAAAGGGCTGTCTTCCAGCTTGTTTTTCCAGTTGGTAGTTGCTGTGTCCAGGCTGGTATCCAGATCAGACAACTCCAGGCTTTGCTGATGAATACTGCCGGATAACTGGCTCAGGTTCTGTTGAAGTTCATCCAGCTGTTGTTGAGAACGTTGGTTGGCAAGCTCGGCATTAGCAATCAGATCTTTGAGTCGCTGTCGTTCATCAGCTACGGTCTTTTCACCAAACAACATCTGACGCTGTTGCTGTTTGCTCTGTATCTGGCGTCGTGTCTGTTCAGTTGACTGTTGCTGTTCCTGAATTAATTGAGTGATTTTCAGTGCATCCTGATTGCTCAGTGTCATTGCTTGATTCAGCGTTTGGAATTGCTCATTCAGCGTCTTCTGTTCGGCTGAAATAGACTGCCATTGTTGCTTGTTATGCTCCTGTTGGGACAACCACGCCCATTGATCAACCGCTGTTGGCAGTTGTTCGTTCAGTTCACTGCTCAGTGTGGATGTGATTTTTGCTTCCAGCGCTTTTAGCCCTGCAGATTGCTGCTCAAACCTTTGTTGCCAGTCTATTAATTTATCCTGCCATTGCTGATGTTGTTGCGTCGCGACATCACGCTGATGATTCAGATTGTTGATATCCTGGCTTATTTTATCCAGCGTCTGCTGCTGTTGCTGTACTGTTTGATTATGCAATGTGAGTTGTTCGAGCCGTTGTTTTCGGGCTTCTCCTGCCGTTATAAATTCTGAATACAGAGCCTGATAGGCGAAAGTATCTTCTAACGGTACCGAGATCCCGGTGGATAAACAGCCTTTTTGCCACTCTGTATGCAGGTGCGCTGTGTTTTCCTGAAGCTTCTGAATTGATTGCTCATAATTTTCCGACTGCGTCTGCAGCCGGGTTGCCTCTTTACTGGCGGTTTCGCCACGATTTTTCAGTGATTCCAACTCAGTCAGTTTGGCTTGCAAGCGCCGCTCAGTCTCAGAAATATTGAGTTGCTGATAATGCTCAATAGCCGGGTGCTCTTTGGCACCACATAAAGGACAGGCGTCGCCGGGCTGAAGTTTGTCCCGATAGTCCGACAGTTTGGTTATCTGCTTTTCCTGCTCTAACAGCGCCTTTAAGTCATTGCAGTGTTGATTGGTGTCGCGATATTGATTCCGTAACGTTTCTACCTGTGCATTTTTTTCTGTGAATGCAACGCTCAGCTTGGCGTGTTGTTCCTGAGAGTGTGTTTGTTCGCTGGAGAGTTTCGCGAACTGCTGACTCAGCGTATTCAGGTTCAGGTAGTGTGGATAGTGATCATTCCAGACCTTGTGCTCAGCTTGTAATTGCTCTTCATTCTGCCCCTCCAGCAATAACTGTTTTTCACTCAGTAATGATTCGTAGTTTGAGCTTTGCTGCTGTTGGGTTTCGATCAGCGTTTGCAGTTTGTCGTTTAATTGTCCATGACTGTCAGCAAGGTTTTTTGCGTCGTTTTCAATGGAAAGAATATTTTGCTGGCTGGCCTGCGACTCTTTGCTGATGTCTTCCCGTTGTTCAAACCAGGTTCTGAGTACCGGTATGAGTTCACTCAGTTTTTCATGATGGCTATTTTGCTGCAGATACGCGGTGATTTGGTTTAATCGATCGGTTATTTTTGCCCGACTGTTTTCTTGTTGGGTGATCGCCTGTTGAATTGATGTTTGCTCATTCTTATTAGTGGCAAGTTTTGACTCAAGGTTTTGCAGCTCTTCGGTCAGCCGACGAATATCAGAATCCAGCGGATTAATTTGTTCACTGATTAAAGTTTCCGTATCGGATTGCGTTTTTCGATGGTTTTCCAGTGTCGTAAATTGCTGCTGGCGCTGTTCGCGCAATACAGCGACTTCTTCCTGTTTTTTGGCAAGCTCACTCTGGTTTCGACTCAGTGCATCGCTGAGTTGCTTTTGTTTTTCCTGCAAGCTGGTCAGACGTTCCCAGTCCGATTGCAGTTCGATGGCAGGCATCGCCTGAGCCAGGCGATCGAGCTGCTCTTGTTGTTCTGTTTGCTGTTTCAGCGCCTGACTAACGGCATCTCTTGCACTTTCTAATTCTTTTTCTTTTCGAGTTAATTGCTCGAGCCACTGCTTTTGTTCTGCAAGTTTATGGCGGTTTTCGCCAGCCTGTTGCAATTGCTCTGAGAGTTGATCACTTTCTTCTTTGAGTTCATTCAGGCGATCATCGTTTAATAATGAGACGCCATCTGCCTTTGCCTTCAGCAGACTGAGCTGTTGCTCTTCTGACTTCATGCGCTCATAAACACGACGGGAGATTTCGCCGTAGATTTCGGTGCCGGTGAGCTCCTCCAGCAGTTCTGCCCGATCATTGGCGTTAGCTTCGAGAAACGCCGCAAATCCACCCTGTGCCAACATCATGGATTTGGTGAATCGGTCAAAATCCAAACCAGTAAGCTCGCTGATTATTTTTAGTTTGTCGTTTATTCGGGTGGTGATGATGGTGCCATCACCTTTAGCTAGCTCAACCTGAGGCGCCTGCAGTTTGCCATCGGCTTTGCTACGGGCACGGCGTTGCGACCAGAATGCCCGGTACGCTTGACCTTTTACTTCAAACTCCACCTCTGCCAGAGACTCTGACGTATGTCGAGTCATTAGCTCATTATCGGAAGCTGAGATGGTGTTCAGGCGAGGCGTCTGGTGATAGAGGGCAAGGCAGATGGTATCCAGCAGTGTGGTTTTTCCGGCACCGGTAGGACCGGTGATGGCAAACAAACCGTTATCCGTAAAAGGAGACTTTTGGAAATCGATTTTCCATTCACCTTTCAGGGAGTTTAGGTTTTTCAGGCGCAGACTGAGAATTTTCATCAGACTTTCTCCTTCTGCTGTTCATCGTGCAGAGTATCAATAACGGAATAGAAGGCAGAGGTCAGTTTTTTTACCTGATCTTCCGCTATTTCTTCATGCTCCAGTCGCTGTTGAAAAACCTCTTCGACTTTTAGTTCAGCCAGTGTTTCCTGCTCGATGGTGGTGAGCGCCGCGGGTGCTTTTTCCCGCTTCTTACGAACTCTTAATAGTTCGCAGGTGCTCAGCGATTCTTTCTCCATGACCAGTTGTTCCACTCGACTTTGCAGGTCGTGGAAATACACGTCGGCGGTCACTTCAATTTCCAGCCAGGGATTTAAAGCATTTTGATCAATGGTGAGTTCATCCAGCTGATGATCAATATCGTCCAGAGAGCCTTTGATACTGATGAGCTTGCGGAATTCTGGAATGACGATCGGTTCAATACTGCTCAACTTGCCATCCTTAAAATCCACAAGCGTCACTTGTTTATCAGCACCGGCTTCATCAAAGCTTAAAGGAATCGGGGAACCGGAATAGCGAATGTGTTCTTGCCCGGCAACGACTTGAGGGCGGTGCAGATGCCCAAGGGCGATGTAATCGGCTGAGGGAAAGGCGGAAGCGGGAAAGGCGGAAAGCGTACCAATGTAAATCTCACGAACCGACTCTGTAAGTTGCCCGCCCACTGTCGTTAAATGGCCAGTGGCAATGATAGGTAATGATTGCCCGGCCAGTTTCTCGGCTTCGCGGTAGATGGTTTGGTAATGATCAGCAATGGCTTGTTGCAGCGCCTGTTGCTTACCCTCACCGGATTCTCCAGCCTGGCTTTCCAGTACATCCCGTGGTCGTACAAATGGAATGGCACAGATAACGGCGCCGGGTTCGTCGTCACTGTTGTTCAGAATTCTGACCTGATCTTCCGGGCTTGCGGTGACACCGCCCACAACAAAGGTATTCAGACAGGCCAGAAGCTCTTTCGATTCATTCAGTGTGGCAACGGAATCGTGGTTGCCACCAATAACAACCAGCTGCCGGCAGCAGGTGTTCTGCAGATTCACAATAAAGCGGCTGTATAAACCTCTGGCATAGCTCGGTGGAGTGCCGGTATCAAAGATATCACCGGCAATGATCAGCGCATCCACCTGCTTTTCGTTTGCCAGCGTAGTTAGCCAGTCCAGAAAAGCCTGGTGTTCCGCCTCCCGGCTTTTACCCATAAAGTGTTGGCCAAGGTGCCAGTCAGAGGTGTGTAAGATGCGCATGGTCAGCTTTTATAAAATAATCAGGAACTGCAAAGCTACACCAGATTCTAAAGATGTCCAATGACTAAGAAAGGGAAAGGAAACGGCCCGAATACTCAGGCCTTTGATTTATACGCGAGTGAAGGAGTGCTGCTTTCCATCGCTGCCAGAAGTCTTCTGAGTTAGGCCTAATGGAGCGTGCTTGATATACATCCTTTCACACGCAGACTTTATGGTTGCAAAGTAGCGTGGGAGAGGTTTCGGAGGTAAGGCTGGCTTGGTAGCTTTTGACTTGCGCAGTGCAGGAGTTGGCTTGCTATTGGTGGTTACTGAATAGTATTTACCGTCAAATGTTACTTTAACCGCGGCCAATTTCGGTGCTTTAACGTCTTGCGGTAGTTGGCCATTAAGCGCTTGATTGATTGACGTTACATTCATATTAAAAACCTCTCAATGGTTAAAAAATGTTATCCAGAATATTATTCAAAAAGAGGCTTGAATCGTATATTAGACGTTAGAGTTAGTATTGTTCGAGAAATACTTCTTCAGCCGCTGCCACAAAAGCCATTTCAACCAGATAATCCGGATCAGCCAGCTCCGCCTTAACACAGGCTCTGCTGGGGGCTGAGCCCTCCGGGAACCACTCATCCCAAACAGCATTCAGTGCCGGCAGATTAGCAAAATCGGTAACATAAATGGTGACGGATAATACTTTGGTACGATCGCTACCTATTTTGTGCAATGCCTCTTCCGCCTGGGCCAGAATCTGATGGGTCTGCCCGGTGATATCTGCACTGGTATCCGAATCCGCTACTTCAACGAAATGGGCAATGCCATTAAAAATCGTAATGTCAGACCAGCGTTTGCAAGGGTTAATGCGATGGATTTTCATTTGAAATACTCGAGTAGAGCGGTAATCCCCGAGCTGTTTTCAGGTCGGGGAATTTTTCTTGATTAATACAGAACGCGACAGCGAATAGTCCCTTCAATCTGTCGTATTTCCTGCATGGCCAACTCACTGTGATCTGCATCCACATCAATGACTACATAACCAACCGCATCATTAGTTTGCAGATACTGAGCGCTGATATTGATGTTGTTGTCCGATAAAATCTGGTTAATTTTACCCAGCACACCGGGAATATTTCGGTGAATGTGCAGCAAACGGTGTTTACCCGGGTGAGCCGGTAACGCAACTTCCGGGAAATTCACTGAAGATAACGTGGTACCAATATCGCTGTACATGATAAATTTCTCAGCCACTTCCCGGCCAATGTTTTCCTGGGCTTCCTGGGTACTTCCGCCAATATGAGGCGTCAGGATGACATTGTTCAAACCTCGAAGAGGGCTCAGGAACTCATCATCATTGCCTCTTGGTTCTTCCGGGAATACATCAATGGCAGCACCCAGCAATTTACCGTTTTTAACGTATTCTGCCAGCGCATCAATTACCACCACCGTGCCCCGGGAAGCATTGATCAGGATGCTATTATCCTTCATGGCTTCAAATTGCTCTTCGCCAAACATCCATTGAGTGGCCTGAGTTTCAGGTACATGTAGGCTCACAATGTCGCACATTCCCAGCAGCGTATTCAAATCACTTATCTGAGTGGCATTACCCATGGAAAGTTTGGTGACGACATCGTAGAAGTAGACTTCCATACCCAAAGCTTCAGCCATAATGCTGAGCTGGCTACCGATGTTGCCGTAACCGATGATGCCCAGCTTTTTGCCGCGCACTTCGTGGGAATTGGTTGCCGTTTTCTTCCAACCACCCTGATGAGCCAGAGTGCTTTTTTCTGGAATACCCCGGAACAGCATGATCGCTTCTGCCAGCACCAGCTCTGCCACAGAACGGGTATTGGAATAGGGGGCATTAAAGACCGGAATACCCCGACGAGTAGCCGCAGGCAGTTCAACCTGATTCGTGCCGATGCAGAAGCAACCGACCGCACAAAGCTTTTTCGCGGCGTCAAAAATTTCATCGGTGAGTTGTGTACGGGAACGGACACCTACAAAACGGGCATCAGCAATACGCTCTTTCAACTCTTCCGGTGGGAGAGAGGTGGTTACGTAGTCGATATTGGAATAGCCCGACGCTTTGAGAAGATCGACAGCGGACGGATGGACTCCCTCAAGAAGGAGAAAACGAATCTTGCTCTTATCCAGTGATATTTCGGGCATATCAGTCTCTGTATTGCAGTGAAACCAGTTTTACTTTTTATGTATGCCAGGCTGAGCCAGGAAGAACCGCTATTATCGACCAAGTCTCCAACCTATGCCGATAAGTGCTGTTTGGCGCTTACCGGCGGCACATCATAGCATAGGCAGTATGGGTTGGAATGGCTCGGATGGGGGAATCGTAATAACTTCCCGTTGTCCGTTATCCGTTATCCGTAGTCCGTTGCCTGTTATCCTTAAAAGCACAAGCAGCAAGGCTTTTGCGGATAACGGATAACGGTTCCGGCTAAATATGGAAGTTATTTTGTGACAGTTCCTAAATACCCATGCTGGATAAAGTAACCATGACTTGCCGGATGGCCTGAGTTAAGGAGGGATGGTCTTCGCTGAACCGGATGGCTTCCTGCTCCAGCTGATCATTAAAGCTCTGCACCGGAATTTTACCCTCGGCCTGAGCAACAGCAATATGAATGTCTTCAGTAATTTGTTTCAGGGTGCCGGCAGTACACTCATCTACCGGGGCGTCTGCCAGCGCATCGTGCAGGCTCTGGATATTAATACGCAGTTCATCTGACATAAGATGCTCCTTCACCTGAGCAGTGGCTGCGAGGAATAAAAAATTCTGCATCAGGCATACATATATTACTACAGTGTACTGGGCTGTGTTGGCAAGGGTTGGTCGCCAAAACCTGTCCTGACGTTTATTCCGGTAATGCTTTCGCAGTCGTATGTTATGCAGAGAAACTATTCGACGCTTTAATTACTTTGGAATGCATGGGAAAATCTTTTTCAGAACAGGGATTCAGTGCGCTTTTGTTTAAGCTAGCAGAGGCTAAAATAGTGCCTTTGGTTTGATAATAAAGTAAATACAGCAAGGCAAATAATGATCGTCCAAGTGACTATATCAAGCGTTAAGTATCCGACCACTAAGCCAGAAAATATGGTTTCGTATAGTTGGGTACTCATAAACGTTTAAGTGCTCATTATTGGACCTAACAAAGGATTTACTATGAAGTACAGGCATCGCTGGATCAGTGGTGATCGTATTGATCTTCCATCAGGCAAGGTGGTTTGTGTAGGTCGTAATTATGCGGCGCATATTCAGGAATTAAATAATCCTCTTCCAGATGATCCGGTGCTTTTTATTAAACCCGGGACGTCTATGATCAATATGGATCAGCCACTTCTTCTGCCTAAAAATCGTGGCGAGGTTCACCATGAATTAGAAATCAGCTTGCTGATCAAAGAAACACTGAAAGATGCCAGTGAGAAAGAAGCAACAGACGCCATCATGGCCATTGGTCTGGCTTTGGATTTAACACTTCGTGATCTTCAAAAGCAGCAAAAATCCAAAGGGCTGCCTTGGGAAGTCGCTAAAGCGTTTGATAACAGCTGCCCATTATCAGGGTTCGTTGCTGTTGAGCATGTGAAAGATCCAGCCAATCTTGAGTTCTCCCTGAAAGTGAATGATGAGCTTCGCCAGCAGGGCACGACTGAGCATATGATGACTTCCATTCCTGGGTTGTTGAGTTATATCAGCCGGCATTTTACCTTGATGCCAGGCGATATTATCTTGACGGGCACACCGGCGGGTGTTGGGCCATTAGTTGCCGGTGATGAACTTGAGTTGAGCTTACACGGTACATTCACTGCACAGGCTCGCTGTATCTAACGTGCGTCATGCTCAAGTCCTGAGAAATAATTCAGATATCAATAAGGTACGAAATTTTCTCAGGATTCGATAACGTGGCAACACCAGACACAAATTTAGGGCTCACTATTCTGTTGGCGGAAGATAATCCGGTGAATCAGATGGTCACCGGCAAGCTATTGGAAAAACTGGGCTGTCATCATGTGGTAGCCAATAACGGTCTTGAATGTTTGGAACGGTTGAAAGACGATCAGTTTGATCTGATTCTCATGGATTGTGTGATGCCAGAGATGGATGGTCTGGAAGCCACCCGCCGTATTCGGGCTTCCAGCAGTCATTGTGCCAATATTCCCATTATTGCCCTGACCGCCAGTGCCATGGAATCTGATCGTCAAACCTGCATGAATGCAGGCATGGATGATTATGCGGATAAACCGATCGATATGGGCAGAATGAAAACACTGTTAACTGAATGGGCTCAAAGAATTAACCCCGAATCCTGATCGTCCGGCCTCCGCGATCAATTGCCACAAACACCATAGTGGCTTCAGTCAGTTTTTCCCAGCCTTCGTGATTTTCGATCCAGCCTTCGACCACGACCTTAATGGATGTTTTACCAATCTCGGTAACCCGGGTGAAAAAGCCCACTAAATCCCCAGCCTGAACCGGGCGCATAAAACTCATACTGCCGATACTGACCGTGACCACCCGGGAACCATTGGAGGCCTTTCTGGCGCAGACCTCTCCGGCCTGATCCAGCTGCATGGCAACCCAGCCTGCAAATACATCGCCACTGCTGTTCAGTGAACGATGATCCGCCAGTAATTTCAGTGTCATTTCGCCCTGAGGAGTGGGCGCATTGTCCAGATGATTGCTGCCTGCGCTCATTAGGTACTCCAGCGTTATTATTTTTCTATAAACGACAGCGAGATTTTAACGGTATCAGCGGCAAATTTCAGCTGATCTCCGATTAAAAAATATAAACGATGTTTTCAAATTTTAGATAGAAACAGGAAAGGCAATGATCATTGAACTATCTTTGGACAGATATCGTACTTCATCAGACGTATATAGAGGTGAATTCTCATGTCATTTTCCTGGGTACTGGTGGCTGATAACAGTCAAGCCAGCGTCTATCGTTTTGATCGTCACAAGCATGAACTCATATTGGTGGATCATATCGACCACGAAGAAGGCCGTTGGAAGAACAGCGAGTTTGTTACCGCAAGCCCCGGTATGTCCGTAGGCTCTTCTGTGGGTGGCAATGTTCGCCAAGTGGGTACCGATCACTCACCCAAAGAACATGAATCTATTAACTTTGCCCACTTGCTGGCTAAATCGGTCAACCATGCCCACGATTTGCATCAGTTTGAGACATTGAGGGTCTGTGCACCACCAGGATTGCTTGGTGAGTTATTACCTCTGATCAGCAGCCACGTCCCGTTGGGAGAGCACATTAATAAAGATCTGATTCATGAGAGCCCTGATGAGCTACTCAAGCGATTAACTGAATTACATTAAGAGGTGCTGTCATGAATCGTTACAGAGAACTTGAAGAGCTGGATATCGAGTTTCAGGAGGCCGAGAGTGCCTGGCTGGAAGCTAAAGATGATGATGAATTGTCTGAACAGGATAGACAGTCATTTTTGAGTAAATTACATACTTGCCTTGAAAAGAGAAAGGCGCATATCACAAAGCATTGGCATGATCCGGCATATTACGACAATGGGCGTTTAATAGTCGACTGATCAGGAGTTAAGACATGAAGTACCTTCACACTGTCGCTATCGCTGCCTTGATCCTGTTTGTCAGTGGATGCGCTGTTAAGCCGGATGTCAGTTGGGATTACAACCATCAGGTTGATTGGTCTGCGCTGAATAGCTGGGCATGGTTTAGCGCTTCTGGAGACGAAAAGAACAATCGTATTTTGAGTCTGATGGCGCAGAGAGTTCACGATCAGGTGTCGCAGGATCTTGCAGGAAAAGGGTTAAAGCAGGTGCCAGCAGACAAAGCTCAGTTGTGGCTTAGCTGGGGCTTCACCGAAAAATCGAAACTTCAGAGCCAATCCTATGGCGGAGGGTTTTACTATGCGCCCTACCCTTGGTACATGAGCAACTGGCCGTCGGAAGTGGTGGTGAACAGTTACGAAGTGGGCAGGCTGACTTTAAACGTCATTGATCCCACAAATCGAAGGGTGATATGGCAGGGGATTGCCAGTCAGAGGCTGACGTCAGATATGTCACCAGAAGAGCAGAAAGAATACATCAGTAAGTCAGTGGATAGTTTGCTGGCTAAATTCCCGCCACCAGAAAACTACATACCTTCCCAGCAGTAATCGTATCTTGGAGGTGCTTTATCGAAAGCACTTCCAAGACTACCGAATCGATACTTAACGATAATTGCTGAAAATCCTCTCAACAGTACCATCGCTGTTCATGCTATTCAGGGCAGCTTGCAGACGATTAACGACGTCATCGGGAACAGAGGGATTCAGTGCCAGATAGTCGTTGGTAGAGCCCACTTCAAATACAGGCTTGATGGTGGGAATGCCTTCCTTCTGAGCATAGTAATAGCCGCTGAATTCGCCAGTCACCCAAAGATCTGCCTGACCACGGCTCAGTTTATGAGCATTGGCATCTTCTTTCAGGTTTTCTTCAAACTGAATATTGCTTTTCTTCAGCAGGTTAGTGACAGCGTGGCCTTTAACACTGACCACTTTGTACTTGTTCAGATCCTTCAACGTCTTGATATTCACTTTCTTATCGGACATGGCAAATACTTTGTATTTGTTGACGATCAGTGGACCAACCCATTTGAATTTGCTTTCACGCTCTGGCAAACGGGCGGTTGAGAATACGGCAAAATCTTTGCTATTCACTGCCAGGTCGTACACTTTGCTCCATGGGAAGCGCAGCGTCATGGTGTAGTCAATCTTTGCCCGGCTCATCATTTCCCGCACGATGTCGGTGGAGATGCCATCAATCTGGTTGTCGCGCGCAAAGTTCTTGTCCGCCACACTCATGTTAAATGGTGGATAGTTCTCGGTGAGAATGGTCAGCTTGAAATTATCGAGCGAGGTCGCAGATGCAGCCATAGCGGTTGAAGAAAAGCTGGCCATAAAAGCCAGAGCAGAAAGGCATAGAGGCCGGGCAAGGCCGGTGAGTCGCTTAAACATACTACTGAAGCTCCGTGGGGCTTTATTGTTATGGCGAGTGAGGTGATCGTCATTGTCAGCAACGATATATACTTAAATAAAAACTGTCGTGCAATACGAATAAGCAGTTTATTCAGTTTCTTGGGTAATAATTCAACATTTCTTTGATGTTAGTAGCGTTGAACGGATTAACGGCTTTGAAGGGTAATGATGCTAATCAAATCGACAATGCCCGATTTACTGGTCAATGCGTGCTAAATCACTGCGCTTGTTACTTGGGTCGACAGTCGGTTTATCCACGCCGTGTTGAAAAAAATAATATAGGGCTTGACTCATCAGAGGGAAATCCGTTTAATACGCCTCGCACAACAAGTTGTGCATTGCCTGGGTAGCTCAGTTGGTAGAGCAGCGGATTGAAAATCCGCGTGTCGGTGGTTCGATTCCGCCCCTAGGCACCAATAAAATCAAAGGGTTACGAGAAATCGTAACCCTTTTTTTTGCTCTGGGGTCAGTTCTGGGGTCAGTTTCATTTTCGGGACAACGATTTTTTTCAGTAGAGCGGGGAAAAAATAATTTTATTTTTCAGGGTACTTTTGTGTCAATTTGCTCGAATTTCTCAGCCTAGTGTGCAAAATAATTATCGAAACAACCTCCCTCCAGAACTCCGCCATCAAAAAACCAGCAAATATAAGAAATCACAATCAGCGTGAAAATCGGTCTTGGTTGGAAAGTGTTTAGTGTCGTCTACTTAGCTATTTTTTTCAGCCAATTATACCAATGGCGTTTTTAAATTTTAGAGCGAGCAAGATATTTTGGACGACTGGGCAATACCCACAGGGCATAAAGGCGAAGCGACGAGTCATAGCCTTTACGCCCAGTGGGTGGTAGCTATGCCGAGGAACTTCAACGCAGATCCAGTCGGTCGAAATAGCTGCGCAGCCCATAATTTAAAAACAGAATTGGTATTAGGTCGTTAATCCCAACGGGAGTGGCGACGGTGATGATCAGGCGTGGATGGGCCACTCTTCGAGAGCAAAACATCTAGCAGTAGGGGGTTGCTGAAGCAAAATTATGGACGGCTTTTTGAAAACGTAATTTGCATCAGCAAGACCTGCCAAACCAATTGTGGCACTGAGCCGGAAAGAGTGAGTGTGTTCTAGAATCAGTGCTCGGGTGATACAGAAGTACCCGAGCATGATTATATTAGAACTGCATTCGGTTCTCCCCTATCCATTAAACTGGCTACCCAGGCCTTCAATCATGGGGAGCACACTGTTAGCTGGCCACCCTCTCATTTTAACTGAGTAGTTTTCCCGTTCAGGGATAAAACCCTTCCTTTCGTAACGTCGCAGAGTCGATTCAGAAATGCCGGCCAGAGTCGCAAACTCCTTGATCTTGATGTAGCCAACGCCCAGTAAAGCTTGATTCATTATTTCCTCCCTGGGCATTTCTTCCTTCTTATTGCACATCTGTAAAGGAGGGCTGTATAGAAAATTGGAAGGAGGCTTCACTGCCTGAACTGTGTCGTTTGTCTTTACGGCTTCTGTTAGCAGGTTGTTTTTTACCAGCTTGTCGTTCTTGTTCTTCATGCTCATGTCCTTGAGTTTGTTGGATGGATGTAGCTTGTCTTTAGTATTCGGATGGTTAATTATCGTAGTATTAAAGTACATCTCAAGCCGTAAATGCTAACTTAACACTGTGCTTTACAGATTAAAAGGGTATTTTCGCATAAATATACAATTTATTTTTAAGTGAGGGTGACGAGCCATGTATTACTATTATTATTATTACGGTGACTTCTATAGTGGAGAGCCTGACTTTAGCACCTTCTCAAAGCGAGTTTTCTATGTTCTTGGCAATAGAAAACTGCACCCTTGGTGTGCGACGCTGGGTTTGTCCAAAGGCGCTGCCGACTCAATAAGGGCCGATGTGATACCCGGTCCTGGCATTCTATTGGGAATTCATCGGCAGGAGCGCGTTAATATCAGCTGGCTGCTGTCAGGGGAAGGAAAGCCTTTTATTATCGACCGAGTTGATACGGAACAAGCCTTTCTCGACCTGTTTTCCAAGGCAATGGCTAGACCAGATGGGTATGACCCCAAAGCTGACACCTGGGCACGAAAAATTTACCTCTGTCATGATAAAAAAAGATTGCTTATCGCAATCGCTAAACCCAATGCGACCTACATCCATAGAACCAGAAAAAATGAGACAGAGGTCAAGTATACAAAATGGGCGTTAATTCATGGCCCTTTCAGCGAAGCGCTTTTTCGTCTTATTGCTGATCAGTTCTCACTGACGAAGTCTATGAAAAGTGTCGAGTGGTTTGTATCGGCGATGCCTCAAGATGCAATGGGTTCAATGATCTCCGGTGAATATGGACCAGTTGTGCAATTCGGAGACGGGAAAAAACAGCCCCCAAAAGCCAGTATTGTACCTGTCACGGATATAGAAGTAGAGCTGCAGCCATTGAGGGAAACGTTGCACCAGCGGGTAGTTGTCAAAGAAATGGTTTACAACCAAGGCGGCTCTATAGATTTGATGACGGATGTTGCTAAACGTCTTGAGCTGCACAGGAACATGAGTGGCGATCTGATGCAGTTTGAAGAGCGGTGGCGTGTGTATAAACATATATACGACTATTGTGCTCGAAAAGGAGTCGCTCCCAATGAAATTGATGATAGCACTATCTCGAACTTCCTTGAGGTCTTGCTCTGACTATAAGACAGCCGGGCTTGAGAGCGCAGGCGGAGCAGTCACTTCTCCTGAACCGGCGGCTTAGGATTAGCCTCCGGCTCCTTCTTAGTCGCTGACTTGCCTTTGAATTGGCGGAAGGCATTGAAGTGATTTGTTTGAGTATTGAGGAAACGCTGCGAAATTTCATTAATTGTCATGCTAAGACCCTGATGCAGCCTTTGTTGATCGGCTATTTCCGCGTTTACCGACTGAGCCAGAGCGGTTAAATACTTTTTCAGCCACTCTGGATATTCAACGGGAAATTCTGGGGATGCCATAGGCGCTGCAGAAGTGAATTCTGATAAGTGCACCTTAGATGCAGGCTTAGCCAGCTGCTCCACAAACTGGGCGCCTTTGGATGCAGCCCATTCGTTGACTCTGAAATCAGCAATTTTTAACAGGCCCCGGTGCAGTTTGGTATCGTGACTATACCCGGTTTTTGCTGCCAGCTGAGCCCAAGAATATTGGCGCCCCAAAGCGGACGCTTTAATCCCGCCTTTTACAAAAATCCCATAATGGAACCGTAAGCCAAGAACGCGACCGCCGGACTGAATGTTGGCGCTGAAGCCAATTTTCTTCTTTCTTAAAGAGGTAAGAAACTGTGAGAATTTCTTGCCATTTGGAGAAGACTGACACTCAGCGATCGCTTCGTTGATCAGTTTTCTTAGTCGCTCTTTACACGACGGTTCTCCTGTACGTTCACACATACGAGACTCAGGTTTTGTTGGGTTGGTGCCGTCAGGTAATCGGTCAGGGTCACTGTCTGCACAGGCTTTTCTCTTTTCTACCCTGACTAAATCATACTTTAGCTCCAATGCCTCCATTGCGTGTTCCCAGGCTCTAAAGTCCTGGTGTAGATTAAAAATTCGGCCTCTCTCATTCACGGTTGCGTATAAAAGATGCACATGCAGGTGCTCTTTATCGCCATGGACTACAAACAATGTTGGCCTGTCACCGGTGGCAACAGCTCTGAGTGCTTCTCTCGCAATTTTGCATGCTGTGTGCGCATTCACCTTCTGTTTATCCCGTGGGTGAAAACTCACGACACGGTGCTCCCAGTTAAATTGCGGAGGCGCTTGCCCCGGGCGGTTCCTGAGGTTCCACGCTTTTACTTGGTTAAGAAAATGTTTTGCAGCCGATTTTGGCGCGTCGCTAAAGCGAACTGGCAACGCATGATCCGTCTCGATGTGCAGAATTCGCTCGTGATCAGACGACTTTTTCAGTTTCTTCACGTCAATGTCAGTCACTTTCGCATCAGGGTCTAGCATGTAACGGACTACAGCCACGCCTTTTGATAAGCTTCCGGTTAGCTTCGCATCACTGATCACGGTTTATAACGTACCGTATAAATTCGTCTACTGCTTCTATGACGATTTGCAAATATACGTCATCAGGTCTGGAGTTATTATTCACCTTTTTCACGAGTAAATTGAGCCGATTGCCAATTTCTGAAATAAGCTTCAACTGCTCCCGCTCAAATTCGGAAACGGGGGGAGGTAGTTCTGTATGATCGACTTTCGCTAAAATAAACTCCGACATCGATGAGTTGAGTGCTTCTGCTGTTGCCTTTATTTCGGCTTTCTTTTCTAGACTGACTCTTATTTGAATTTGAGTCTGTTTGATGCTTTCCATATCAATATTCCGGTTAATAAAAAAAGGGTACAGGAATAGAAATGGGGAAAACGTTAAAAGAAATTTTTTTCTGAAATTCGTCTAACGGCAATATGATTTTATATGGTTGGGTGCTTAGCACAGAGAATTCGTCGAATGGGGCAGTGGCGTTGTACTTTGCGACAAGTGCCTCGCTCTATACGACGAGCCATAGTGGTGATCTGCTTTTAACTGTAAGTAAGCACTTATGGAGATTTCTTTGGATAATGGTTGCGATAAAGAAAGAATAAAAGCGCTTTTACCTGCGGCGGAGTGAAACGACGCCGCTCTCCCAGAGTGCGAGTGCACTCTCAGTTAGCCGCAAAGTAATGTCATGACATTACTTTGCCCTTGCTTGCACCCCCGATTTTAAACATGTCAGCAGAATCAAGTTCAATTAATCGTCGATGTGTTGCAACAATTCGCCGGGATCGCAGCCAAAATACTTACAGAGAGCGTCAACCACATTTAACGAAAAGTTTGCGCCTGGCGAATTTGCCAAGCGATTCACCGTTGCCCGGCCAATACCGGTTTCCTGGGCAACAAGATCCAAATTGATCTTTCTTTTCTCTTTAAACGCCTTGTCATCCAGAAACTGACGAAATCGTATTCTGATCATTAATCATCGTTATCCTTAACCATTTGTCATTATTTATCATAAAGAGATGTGAGTTGATTTGACAACTGTGAATGGAGCGCTAAATTGAAAATATATGATCAATATTTATAAACCAATTATTTAATTAATACAATTTAATGGGTTTCGACGTTAAAAGCATCATACAAGGAATGTAATATGGCCCAGGAAAGAAGTACTCATAAGAGCGTTATAAAAGCCCCTGCATCGCTTGAGCATGCTCGCTCAGTCATCAAATCTGACCCTATTCTCTCAAAAGAATATTGCGATAAGTTAAACGGGCAGCTTAATGATCTCAGGGTAAGAATGAAAGACAAAATTTACTGGAAGTGCCCTATTCCTCAACATGAGCCATTTCCTGCCCCGACGAAAGACCGAAGGTCTAAAGGTGATTGCGCCGGTTCGCGCTGCCCATTGTGCGCCGCTATTTCGTATTCTCCTATTCAGGCATCTATCACAGAATGCTTGAGATATTTGCTGAGAGTGCATCGATATACAGTGCTTTCTCGAGAAAAAGTCATGGGTCACGAGGCTGATATCTACATACCTGATTTATGCTGCATCATTGAAGTGGATGGCCACCCATTTCATGATCGAGCCGACAAAATTGAAAAAGACTTAACAAAAAGTAACGCCTGGTATGATCAGTATCGCGTCATCAGGCTCCGGGATGACAGGCTGCAGTCTGACGCATCGCCCCACGACATCGTTTGTGTCGATCGAGTAGAAATCAACAACCTTGAATCATGTTGCCTGAGTGTCATAAGAGCTATGCAAAAAGGGCTGGAGATAAACGACCAGCGACTTAACGAGCTCTTAGAAAGCATCACCAAGAAGGGCTTTGCTGAAGGTGAACTGGCTCAGTTTTATTACACTCAGCCTTCTCCGCCAGCAGGAAATAGCCTTGCTGACAAACACCCAAACCTTGCACGGTACTGGTCACCTTTCAATTCACTAGGGCCAGAGCATTTTTACCCCGCGAGCAATATGATGGCAAACTGGTTGTGCCCGCTGTGCGGTGATGACTATCCTCAGCAAATCGCCCAGAGAGTAAAGGTTGATAATCGAACTGGGCTACCACGGTTAACCCATCGTGAATGCTGTCAAAAAATCCGCTACGCAGCCAATGCTGATGAAATCCGGGCGTGGATTCTCAAGCCCAGAGGTGGGGCTACGTTACCCAAGGCGTTGAGAAATAGGATGAAATGATCGCAGGTCGGTAACACGCAGAATTACCGACCTATGTGGTTTCGCAACAGCCTCGAAGGCGGGAATCCACAACAGCAGTGGATCTCCGCCTTCGCGGAGATGACGATGGCATGATCCTCCCTTCCACTTCCCTAACAGCGACATGCAGACAGCCTCAGATTTTCTGATACCATAAAGCAGCGAATACAAAGAACATTGGTAGGCAAGCAGGCATGATAATAGACACCAGTTTTTTCAAGCGCTGTATCGAGATACTGGCTAGAGCCTCTTCCATGGTCACTCAGGTTGAAGAGAACAGTATTGAGTATGAAATGTACCGTTCAGCCTGTATTAAAGAGTTTGAAATCATACTGGAACAGGCCGGCAAACTATTGCGCAAATGCCTGAAAGACTTTGCGCACAGCCCTAAAGCCGTTGACCGCATGGTATTTAAAGAAGCATTCCGCCAGGCCGCACAACACGATCTATTAACTCTGGAGCAGGCAGAACGCTGGCTTCAGTATCGCGACAATCGTGACAACACCGCTAACGACTACGGCAAAAAATTTGCTGAATACACCTTGCAGTTAATGCCCGACTTTATAAAAGACGCAACCGCTTTAGAGCAGTCAATCAGTCAACATACCCGGAGGTTGGCAGATGATTGACCTGAGAGAAAAAGACCGTGAAGCCATTTGTGAGATTGCAGAAAAGGTATTTACAGAAGGTGCCGAAATTTGGGCATACGGCAGCCGGGTGAAAGGAGCCAATCACGACACCAGTGATCTGGATTTAGTGGTGCACTTCCCACCGGCACAGGATAAAGGCGATGATTACGAGCAACTGTCTTTATTTCTAGAAGCGCTGCGGGATTCCAATATCCCAATCATTGTTCAGGCTCAGGCCTGGCACAGTATCCCAGAGCAATTCCGAACCAATATATTGTCGAATTATCAGGTGCTTTGGAAATACCGTAATCAGTAATCAGTAATCCGTAATCCGTTGACCGTAAAAGCCCAAACATAAACGCTTTACGGAAAACGGAAAACGGAAAACGGAAAACGGAAAACGATCACTAAAAGAACAAGCCGCCAAACCCGGTTTTCTTCTTTTTAATATCAACACTACCATCTAATCAAAATACTTAAGAATTCAGGAAGAGCTATGGCAAACCTCATTGTCCGCAATATAGATGAAAGCATTGTCGATGCCTTGAAAGCCCGTGCCGGAAAGCATGGTCGCAGTGCTGAAGCTGAGCACCGTCGAATTCTCGAGGCGGCCCTGTCGAAACCGACGAAAAGATCCTTGATCGACATTTTAAAAAGCATTCCGGAAGTAGGAGAAGATAGCGACTTTCAGCGTATCAATGATGACCGGGGCGATCGTGATGTATTTAATTGATACCAATGTCATTAGTGAACCGAGAAAAAAAACAACGCAAACCCTGGTATAACCTCTTTTTTTGAGAATGCAGAGCGGCAGGCAGCTCAACTATTTTTGAGCGTGATTACCCTCGGAGAACTTCGGCGCGGCGTCGAAAAAATCAGGCATCGAAGTGATCATCAGCAGGCAGAACAGCTGGAAGTATGGCTGATGAAGTTAGTCGGTGAATACGAACATCGAATTCTCCCATTTGGCTCGACGGAAGCGCAGGTTTGGGGCAGATTACGAGTGCCAAATTACGAAAATGCCATTGACAAACAGATTGCAGCGACAGCATTAGTATACGATTTAACCGTTGTCACCAGAAATATCGACGATTTTAAGGGAGCCGGAGTAAAGCTCTATAACCCATTCAGTGCATGATGAAATGCCTGATCCTTCAAGACAGAAGAAAACAACGGCCGGTAAAGAGATCGATTCGACAATACAGCAGTTGGAACTGGCACATGAAACCGATATAAGGAGATAGCGTGAAAGAAATGGAGTGCTGCATAACCCGCCACATCTGTGAAAACCGCTGGCAAATGCCACCACAAAAAGTATTTACCGCAAGAAGATGAAAAATTTACACAAGTGACTACTTTTATAGTGTCGTGTAAACTACGCGCCCAGAAAATTTGAATTTACCGGCAAGCCGCGCTGCAAGGGCAGGAGTGCAAAACCGGTAAAGTTATCCACAAAGCTGTTTCAATAAAAAGCTTAAATTGATGGGCGGTAGCGTGCTTTTTTTTGAAAAAATGCTCGCATTCTAGATAAAACACAACAAAATCACGGCAAACGGCAAACGGCAAACGGCAAACGGCAAACGGCAAACGGCAAACGGCAAACGGCAAACGGCAAACGGCAAACGGCAA
>NZ_CANMAO010000015.1 GCF_947495845.1 uncultured Endozoicomonas sp.
AAACTATACCCTACCTCCAGCGGTAACGCCCGATGCAAACTATACCCTACCTCCAGCGGTAACGCCCGATGCAAACTCCACCCAGTCCGAAATTGTTCCAGCTGTTCCACTCCCCTGTCCCTGGTGGCTGCTTCCCGTTGGGATAGGGACCGGTGTCGTAATTACCAGCATTGCGGCATCCTGTGTGTATATATGCAGATCCCGGTCAAGAGCGAAAGAGGAAGCGCCCATAGAATCAAAGAGCTACCAACCCTGCACAACAAGCCTTTCAATAGAAATGGAAGCGCCGCGTTCAAGAGCATCATCTTTTGGGCCTGTCCAGGCTTATCAAGCTGGTAAGGAAGTCGATTCATCAAAAAGCTCACCCCTCTCTGCCAATGTCCCACTTCTTGAGCCTGTGCAGGTAGGGGCTACTGAAGAACAGATTCAAACACTGAAAAACGAGTTTATCACGTTAAAGGAACAACTGGAAAAGGCAGATAAACTCACTGCACAAAACAGTCCCCTTGATGACAAACTTCAACAAAACATTCTCGATTTTGCAAAGAAAGCACATCTCGAATTAGCCCCCCTTCATCCAGCCCCCAAATGGAGGGAATCAGTCGATTCCATATTGACTCGTTTAGAGAGTCCGTCTCTACAGCAGGGCACTTTTATCAAGGAAATGACTAACCTGATTGAGAAATGTCTGGAGTTTACCGGTCATGGGGATGGAAAATACAGTCATCAACAACTGGCAATGACTCGGGCGAAATTATCAGAGATAGCTGAGCAATTTATTAATGATATCGATCAGAATCAAAATAGTCCTGTCCTTGAAGACGAATCTTTATCACTGCTTAACCTCAGTTGTTTATCTCAAGGAGAGTCAATATCAAGCTCAAGTACCACAAGCCTTACTTCAATTTCTTCATATAGGATCTCAACCGGCAACTCACAAAGCTCCTCACCGTTGCTGGACGATAGACAAGAACCAACTCAAATGCAAAATGACATAGACAATCTTCGAAAGCGATTAGAGTCCCTTCGGTCAGATGGCAGCCTTGCATTAACCCCAGGCAACGAATCTGCACATCAAAAAAGAGAGACTAATAAAATACTATTATGTCAGGCAATAAAAGATCTTCAGGAGCAACAAGAGCAAGACCTGCCTGCTCCCGAGCACCTTGACACCATTGCAGAAGAGTTGAAAAGTACCCAGCCAGAGAAGCCGATACTGACCACTCTGGATAACCTACTTGATTCACTGGAGTCGTTTAATACTCAAAATCCCCAGACAACAATGATTTCAGCGATTAACGATGTACTTAATAAAGTGAGAGCTCTGATGGACAATTTATCAAATCAAGCCAACCTAGAGCTCGAAACGGATCTATCCAGCCAACAAGTGAAATACGCAAGCCAAGGGGGTGAGAAAGGACAACATATCCAATCTTACATTGCAGATTTGATACCAATAGCAACCCAATTGATAGACATTGAAAATAACCCAGAGCTGAGTTCTGGTGAGATAATGAAATTCGTCAGCGAAGCCAGCCAGAAGATCACTAACCTTGAAACCAACCACTTGCAAAATGAACAGACAGCAAGTGAGTCTGCACTTCAGGCAGATACAAAGGTGCTCGACACAATTGAAAGCATGACAGCAAGAATCGAAGCACTGGTACAACGTGCTGAGCTACTGCGACAAGAGATATCCCCGGAAAGCCAACCATTGGAAGTTCCCGAAGAGCTGATTGCTTTCAGAGAAAGACTTGGCAGGGTTCCGCGATTGGTAAATCTGTTTGAGGAGCATGTTAAGAAAGGCGTCGCAAAACTCGACCCAACAATTCGCAAAACGATCCTGGGGGGAAGCACAATGTCCCTTTATAATAGCATGAAGTATGATGACGATCCTTCAACAAGCGGCAAGGAGGCTATTCAAGTGAAATCTGAATATTCCTGATATTCAGGTTAACTTATACGTTACAGGCTGTACGATACAGCCTGAGGCGTCAGTCCAAAATATCGTTTGAACTCCCGACTGAACTGAGTCGGGCTTTCGTAACCGACATCGGCAGCCGCCTGCTTCACCCTTATACCCTGATCCTGCAATAATTCTCTAGCTTTACTGAGACGGAGCTTTTTCAAATATTGCATAGGCGACGAAGATGTCATATTTCTAAAATTCCGATGAAACGTCGATGGACTCATATTCGCCATTGAAGCAAGCCGCTCCACATCAAGAGACTGATCATAGTGTTCATGCATGTATTTCATCGCTCGCTCCAGGCGGGCGAGATGCGTATTGTGTCGTGCCAGTGCAAACAACGGCGCGGCCTGCTCACCGTTCAAAATGTGAAATAACAACTCCTGAACCAAACCTTTACCCAGAGCTTCACTTTCCAACGGTGAATGGAGACATCTTGCCAACCTGAAAACCGTTGCTGAAAATGAGTCAGTAACCGGACTGACATAAAGGCTATTTCGTGCCTCTAACAATTCACCTGGCGAATCCGACGTCTGTTGATAATGATCAAACAATCGAACCAGTGGATGCAATACACTCACATCGATGTCTATCAGCAGCGACAGTAAAGGCTCCCCAAGTACAACAAGGGTTTCACACTCTGCAGGAATAGGCAAAGTAAGCACTAAATAATTATCGGCGTTATATTCGTAAGTTTTCTGTTCCAGGTGAATACGCTTTGCGCCCTGAGCGACAATAAAAACTCCCTGACTGTAACAAAGCGGTTCACGGGCTCTGGACTCACTGGCTTTAAACACCCCGACACCCGGGATATGGGTGGTATTGTAGCCTTCCTTTTTGGCAAGGAAGGTAAGACTCTCAACGAATGAATTCACAACATATCATCTGATGGCTAATTCGATAGCAGGAAGAATACCGCTCAAAGATGCATAAAAAAACCACCCATGATCGTTTTAGGCATGACATTGCCAGTAATGGCCATTCTTTTCCCCCATAAATCCGATAATCTACACACAACCATTCATGAGGATGAATAACAATGATGAATTTTAATTATCAGAACCCAACCCACATCGTGTTCGGAAAGGATCGCCTGCAAGAACTGGATCAGCTCGTACCGGCCAATGCCAAGGTACTGGTTTTATACGGCGGCGGAAGTGTAAAGAAATTCGGCACTCTGGATAAAGTGCTTGCCGGATTGGGTGATCGTGAAATTATTGAATTCAGTGGTATCGAACCTAACCCGAAATTCACAACACTGATGAAAGCAGTTGAAATTGTCCGTGCTGAGAAAATTGACTTCCTGCTGGCAGTGGGTGGTGGCTCGGTAATGGATGGCACCAAGTTTGTCGCTGCAGCTGCACCTTATGAAGGTGACGAACTTGACCTGCTGAAGGCTGGATTCGCTGGTGCACCGATTACTACGGCAATTCCTCTGGCTACGGTTGCCACATTGCCAGCTACCGGTTCCGAAATGAATATGGGCGCGGTTATTTCTCACGACATTGGCAAACTACCGGTCATGAGCCCACTGCTCTACCCACAGTTTTCTTTTCTCGATCCATCTCTGACCTTCACGCTGCCACCTGTGCAAGTCGCTAATGGCGTGGTCGATGCGTTTGTTCACGTTCTGGAACAGTACGCTACTTACCCTGTTGATGCGCAGGTTCAAGACCGAATGGCAGAAGGCCTGTTGAAGTCGTTAATTGAAGTAGGTCCGGTGACTCTGGCTGAACCAGAAAATTATGATGCACGCGCTAACCTGATGTGGTGCGCAACGTCCGCTCTGAATGGTTACATCGGTGTCGGTGTTCCACAGGACTGGAGCACTCATATGATCGGCCATGAACTCACTGATCTCTTTGGTCTGGATCATGCCCAGAGTCTGGCGGTTGTTCTTCCTTCTTTATGGAAACTCCGCAAAGATAAGAAGCGTGCAAAACTGGCGCAGTATGCTGAACGTGTTTGGGATATCCAAGAAGGCAGCGAAGACGAAAAAATTGATCTGGCTATCGAGAAAACCCGGGCATTCTTTGAGTCTCTAGGCGTGAAAACCAAACTGTCACAGTATGGTGTTGAGCATGAGCAGATCGGTCGAGTGATTAAAGCACTTGAAGCTCACGGTATGACGGCTTTGTCAGAAACACAAGACCATGACCTCAATACTTCCCGGGAAATTCTGGAAGATGCTTTTGCATAATCGAGGAAGCTGTCAGACTTACCACTGACCAACAAGAAAATTAAGCCCACAAAAAAGCCGGATAAAAAATCCGGCTTCTTAAGTCTTAAAGAAAACTGACAGTTACCAGCCAGTAATCTCTTTCAACGCTTCACCGATGTCAGCCAGACTGCGAACAGTCTTTACACCAGCTGCCTCAAGTGCTGCAAATTTCTCATCCGCAGTACCTTTACCGCCAGCAATAATCGCACCGGCATGCCCCATACGCTTACCCGCAGGTGCAGTGACACCAGCAATGTAAGAAACAACAGGCTTGGTGACGTGATCCTTGATATAAGCAGCTGCCTCTTCTTCAGCGGAACCACCGATTTCACCGATCATTACGATGGCTTCGGTTTGTTCATCGTTCTGGAACAGTTCCAGAATGTCGATGAAGTTGGAGCCAGGAATTGGATCGCCACCAATACCAACACAAGTAGACTGACCAAAACCGTAATCGGTGGTCTGCTTAACGGCTTCATAAGTCAACGTACCGGAACGGGATACGATGCCGACCTTGCCTGGTAAATGGATATGACCAGGCATGATGCCGATCTTGCTTTCACCCGGAGTGATAACGCCCGGGCAGTTAGGTCCGATCAGACGCACACCCAGCTCATCACACTTCACTTTGCATTCCAGCATATCCAGTGTCGGGATACCTTCGGTGATGCAGACGATCAGCTTGATGCCACCGTGAGCGGCTTCAAGAATCGAGTCTTTACAGAAAGGCGCAGGTACGTAAATAACCGATGCTTCCGCACCGGTTTTATCCACTGCTTCAGCCACAGTGTTAAACACTGGCAGACCCAGATGCGTCTGACCACCTTTACCCGGAGTCACACCACCCACCATCTGAGTACCGTAGGCAATGGCTTGCTCAGAGTGGAAAGTGCCCTGGGCGCCGGTGAATCCCTGGCAGATAACTTTTGTGTTCTTATTGATTAAAACGCTCATTACTTGTTCCCCGCTGCTTTAACCACCTGTTGAGCAGCTTCGGTCAAACTGTTAGCCGCAATAATATCCAGTCCGCTATTGGCCAGTGTCTCGGCACCCAGATCAGCATTGTTGCCTTCGAGGCGAACCACCACCGGCACTTCTACACCGACTTCTTTAACGGCGCCAATAATACCTTCTGCGATCAGGTCACAACGAACGATACCGCCGAAGATATTCACCAGAACTGCCTGAACACTGTCGTCAGAAAGAATGATTTTGAACGCTTCGGTGACACGCTCTTTAGTCGCACCACCGCCTACGTCCAGGAAGTTGGCTGGAGCGCCACCGTGAAGCTTCACTATGTCCATAGTACCCATGGCCAGACCAGCGCCGTTTACCATGCAGCCGATGTTGCCATCCAACGCTACGTAGTTCAGTTCCCAGGCCGCAGCATGGGCTTCACGAGCATCTTCCTGAGATGGGTCGTGCATAGCCTTCAGCTGTGGCTGACGGTACATCGCGTTGCTGTCGATGGTAATTTTGGCATCCAGACAGTGCAGATCACCTTCTTTGGTGATAACCAGCGGGTTAATTTCCATCAGCGCCAGATCGCACTCCTGGAACAACTTGGCCAGGCCCAGGAAAATCTGAGTAAACTGCTTAACCTGCTTACCTTCAAGACCCAGCTGGAAAGCCAGATCACGACCCTGATAAGGCTGTGCACCCGTCAGAGGATCAACCGTGGCTTTGAGAATTTTCTCTGGCGTTTCTTCCGCCACTTTCTCAATTTCAACACCGCCTTCGGTAGATGCCATAAAGACAATGCGACGGGTGGAACGATCCACAACCGCACCAAGATACAGCTCCTGATCAATGTCAGTACAGCTTTCTACCAGAATCTTGCTGACTGGCTGGCCGTTTTCGTCTGTTTGGTAAGTCACCAGATTTTTGCCAAGCCACTGCTCAGCAAAGGCTTTGATTTCGTCTTTGCTGGTGACCAGTTTTACACCACCGGCCTTACCACGACCACCGGCGTGTACCTGAGCCTTAACGACCCAGCGATCACCACCAATTTCGTCGGCAGCAGCAGCGGCTTGCTCCGGTGTATCACAGGCAATACCTTGAGACACAGGCAGACCGTACTTGGCAAACAGCTGTTTGCCCTGATATTCATGAAGGTTCATTCTGACGCGGCCCTCTTTTCTTATTTGAGCGTTGTTTTATTTCTTGAAAAACCCAAATCCATGGATTTGAAACTGTGAGAGCAGTCGTCCCTGACCACTCAACTTAAGGACTAGCTAAAACTTAACGATGAACAGTACTCAGCGACGCTTACGGTTAGCAATATGGATGGCATGACCATCAACAGCCAGCACCGCTTCGTGCAACGCTTCACTCAGTGTTGGGTGAGAGAAAATGGTCAGTGCCAGATCTTCAGTACTGGCGGCAAATTCCATGGCAATCACACCCTGCTGAACCAGTTCTGCGGCACTTGGTCCAACAACATGAACACCCAGGATACGGTCAGTTACCTTGTCGGAAATAACTTTTACCATACCGTGACTTTCATTGGCAGCCAGAGCACGACCACTGGCAGCAAATGGGAATGTACCCATTTTGTATTCGTCACCACTGGCCTTCACTTCTTCTTCGGTTTTACCCACCCACGCCACTTCCGGGTGAGTGTATATGACTGAAGGAATCAGGTCATAGTTCATTTGTGCTTTTTGGCCGGCGATAATTTCGGCAACCATAATGCCTTCTTCACTGCCTTTATGGGCCAACATTGGGCCACGCACCACGTCTCCAATAGCGTATACGCCTGGAACGTCGGTTGCACAATGATCATTAACAAAGATAAAGCCACGCTCATCCATGTTCACACCGCAATCCGTAGACAGCAGGTTTTCAGTGTATGGACGACGACCTACCGCAACGATCAGCTTGTCAAAAGTGACCTTCTGCTCATCACCGTTGGCGTCCTGATACGCCACTTCCACTTCACTGCCTTTCACTTCGGAGCCAGTCACACGGGCACCAAGGCGGATATCCAAGCCTTGTTTCTTAAAGATTTTCTGGGATTCTTTGGCAATTTGCTGATCAGCCAGTGCCAGGAATTTATCCTGCGCTTCCAGCACGATAACTTCGGAGCCCAAACGACCCCAAACGCTGCCCAGTTCCAGACCGATAACGCCAGCACCAATAACGCCAAGACGTTTGGGTACTTCCCGGAATTCCAGAGCGCCGGTGGAATCAACGATCAGACCTTCGGTCAACGGCGTCGGTGGGATTTCAACTGGACGAGAGCCAGTCGCAATGACTACGTTGCTGGCATCGACCATTTCAGTAGAGCCATCAGCCTTGGTCAGCTCAACCTGCTTACCCGCCAATACTTTACCGGTGCCTTCCAGCAGGGTAACGCCATTCGCTTTGAACAGACCGGCCACGCCAGTGGTCAGCTGATTAACGATCTTATCCTTACGGGCAATCATGGCTGGAACATCCATTTCAACACCGCTGTGCTGAATACCATGAACGCCAAAATCATCTCTGGCTTCGACAAATTTGTGGGAGCTGTCCAACAGCGCTTTTGAAGGAAT
Organism: uncultured Endozoicomonas sp.; assembly: GCF_947495845.1. GTDB lineage: Bacteria > Pseudomonadota > Gammaproteobacteria > Pseudomonadales > Endozoicomonadaceae > Endozoicomonas. The sequence goes on from NZ_CANMAO010000015.1 coordinate 7,727, forward strand.
GCAGCCCACATTAAGGCAAGTACCACCAAGCTTGGCCTTGCCCTTATCGTCAGCCCACTTTTCGATACAGGCGGTTTTCAAACCCAGCTGGGCTGCACGAATCGCACAGACGTAGCCCGCTGGTCCTGCGCCGATGACTACCACGTCAAACTGATTTGCCATAAGTTATTTCCAGATTCGTATTATAAAGAAGTTAGACTTGGGCAGACTGGCAACACAAGCCTGCCCGTGACGATTAAACGTCTAACAGCATTCTTGCCGGATCCTCCAGCAGGTCCTTAATGGTTACCAGGAAGGTAACCGCTTCCTTGCCATCCAACAGACGGTGATCGTAAGACAGAGCAAGGTACATCATTGGCAGAATTTCTACCTTGCCATTCACGGCCATTGGGCGTTCCTGAATCTTGTGCATCCCCAGAATTGCAGACTGAGGTGGGTTCAGTATTGGAGTGGACAACAGTGAACCAAACACACCACCATTAGAAATGGTAAAGGTGCCACCGGTCATGTCGTCGATGCCCAGTTTACCATCCATTGCCTTTTTACCATACTCACGGATTTTTGCTTCAATATCCGCCAGGCTCATTTCTTCAGCGTTACGCAGTACCGGCACCACCAGGCCACGATCACTGGAGACGGCCACACCCACATCCTGGTAACCATGGTAAACGATGTCATTACCATCGATAGAAGCATTCACTACTGGATGACGTCTCAGGGCTTCGATACAGGCTTTGACGAAGAAAGACATAAAGCCCAGACGAACACCGTGACGTTTCTCGAATACATCTTTGTACTGTGAGCGCAGTTCCATCACCGGCTTCATATTGATTTCGTTGAACGTCGTCAACATGGCCGCAGTTTGTTGAGCTTCTACCAGGCGCTCGGCAACCTTGGCGCGCAGGCGAGTCATTGGTACGCGCTTTTCAGTACGTTCACCGGCAAAAATCGGTGCGGTGTTTTCTACCGGTGCTGGCGCTGAAACTGCTGCAGGGGCAACTGAAGCTGTTGCTGACTGAGTACCGCTTTCTGCATGACGCACCACATCTTCTTTAGTGACACGACCACCTTTACCCGTACCTGCGATAGAAGCAGGATCAAAGCCTTTTTCATCGGCCATTCGACGCGCAGCCGGGCTGAGAATTGGGTCTTCTGCAGTTGCGGCTGAACTGGCTGGAGCCATTTCTGCCGGAGCGGATGCTGGTGCTGAACCTGCTGCAGCGCCCTCAGCGAACAACCCCACTACTTCACCGCTGAGTACCACTTCACCTTCTGGCTTCAGAATTTCACTCAGCACGCCATCTGCTGATGCCAGCACTTCCAACACGACTTTATCGGTTTCGATATCAACCAGCAGTTCATCACGCTGGCAAGCCTCGCCAGGCTGTTTGTGCCAAGTGGCGACGGTGCCGTCGGCGACGGACTCAGGAAATACAGGTGCTTTAATTTCAGTGGCCATTATTGATCCTTTGCGACTTTTGCGTCTTTGCCCCTTAGTGAGCAATGATCGCGAAATAACCATCGCGTCAATCGCTCTGGCCATACCGGAAAACAGCACCGGCTGGCCGCTCAATTATAATTGCCACCGTCATTGGTGGCAGTGATTTGTTTATGCTTTTATTGCCAATGCATCATTTACCAACTGCGCCTGCTCCTGAGCATGGATGGACATGTAGCCACAGGCCGGAGCCGCGGAAGCATTTCGCCCAGCATACCTCAGGTTTAACGTTTTGTTTCCATGCTCACCAACGGAGCGACGCATGTGATGCTGACTGCAATACCAGGCGCCCTGATTCATTGGCTCTTCCTGACACCAGACCACATCCGTTAAATTTGGATAACGGCTAATCAGTTCATTCAGATCGTCTTGAGGGAATGGATACAGCTGCTCAATTCGGATAATGGCAGTGTCTTTCATTTCCTCGGCACGGCGCTTCTCCAGAAGATCGTAATAGACCTTACCAGAACACATGACCAGATGAGTCACATCCGCATTTTCATGGCTATCAATCTCAGGAATGATGGTTTGGAAACCACCGTCTGCCAACTCTTCCAGTGTCGAAACCGCCATTTTGTGACGCAACAGACTCTTCGGCGTAAACGCTACCAGCGGCTTGCGCAGAGGACGCAGCATCTGACGGCGCAGCATATGGAACACCTGAGCCGGCGTCGTCGGCACACACACTTGAATATTATGTTCTGCAGACAACTGCAAGAAACGTTCAAGTCGCGCCGATGAGTGCTCAGGCCCCTGACCTTCATAACCGTGTGGTAAAAGCATGGTCAGGCCTGAAAGGCGTCCCCACTTGTGCTCACCACTGGAGATAAACTGGTCAATAACCACTTGAGCGCCGTTGGCAAAATCACCGAACTGAGCTTCCCAGATCACCAGCGAATTGGGATTCGTCGCAGAGTAGCCGTATTCAAATGCCAGCACCGCTTCTTCAGACAGGAAGGAATCCCAGAGCTGGAACCGTGGCTGATCTTCAGACAGCTTGGCCAGGTTCACCAGGGTTGAACCGTCTTTCTGGTTATGGAATACCGCATGACGATGAGAGAACGTACCCCGACCAACATCCTGACCCGTGATTCGAACTTCAGTGCCTTCCATCAACAAAGAACCGTAAGCCAGCAATTCTGCGCAACCCCAGTTAATGGGTAATGCACCGGCCACCATTTTACGACGATCTTCAATTATTTTGCTGACCTGACGTTGCAGTACAAATCCTTCGGGGATTTCAAACAGCTTCTGACCGATGGCCTGAAGTGAACCAAGCGCTACACGAGTATCGTGTTTGGCTGTCCATTCGTGACCAAGATAAGGCGTCCAATCCACAAACAACTCTTTGTTAGGTTCTTTAACCAGCGCTTTTACAACATGCTCACCGTTATCCAGCACAGAGCGGAAATCGTCCATCAGCGCTTTATCATCTGCCTCGGTCAGCACGCCCTGACTCAACAGTGACTTCGCATAAAGGTCACGGGTGGTGGTATGAGCCTTGATCTTGCTGTACATCATTGGCTGCGTTGCCGCAGGCTCATCCGCTTCGTTGTGACCACGGCGACGGTAGCACACAAGATCCACAACAATGTCCTTACGGAACTCCATGCGGTAATCCAGTGCCAGCTTGGTGGCAAACTGAACCGCTTCCGGATCATCACTGTTGACATGGAGAATCGGAGCACCCACCATTTTAGCAACATCAGTACAATATTCTGTTGAGCGAGCGTCTTCACGGAAACTGGTGGTAAAACCGACCTGGTTGTTGATGATGATGTGAATCGTACCGCCGGTTTTGTACGCCCGGGTCTGTGACATCTGCAGGGTTTCCATCACCACACCCTGACCAGCAAATGCCGCATCACCGTGAATGGCAATAGGAACAACCTTTTCACCCACCGGATCTTTACGACGATCTTGTCGGGCGCGCACAGAACCTTCTACCACCGGTGTGACGATTTCCAAATGCGACGGGTTAAACATCAGCGCCAGGTGAACTTCACCGCCCGGCGTCATGACGTTAGATGAGAAACCCTGATGGTATTTCACATCGCCGGAGCCGCGCTCAACCAGCTTCTTGCCTTCAAATTCATCAAAGAGGTCGCCCGGTTTTTTACCAAAAATATTAACCAGAACATTTAAACGACCACGGTGTGCCATCCCGATAACCAGTTCCTTTGAGCCGTAAGAACCGGAACGTTGAATAATCTCATCCAACATAGGAATCAGCGATTCGCCACCTTCCAGGCCAAAACGCTTGGTGCCCGGGAATTTGGTGCCGAGGTATTTCTCAAGGCCTTCGGCAGCAGTTAATCGCTCCAGTAAGTGAAGTTTGGCTTCAGTTCCTACTGCCGGGCGACTGCGCACACTTTCCATACGGCTCTGGAACCAGCGGCGCTCTTCGGTCTGAGGAATATGCATGTATTCCACACCGATAGAGCCACAGTATGTTGCCTGAAGAGCATCGTAAATTTCGCGAAGAGAGGCGTGTTCTTTACCAATAAACAGTGTGGCAGCCTGAAAATCCGTATCCAGATCCGCTTCACTTAGACCATGATAGGCAAGCGATAGATCGGGAAACTGTTCCCGCATCATGACCCCCAGTGGGTCGATGGTCGCCTGTTGATGACCACGAATACGAAACGCACTGATCAGACGCAGAACCTGCACCTGCTTGCGCTCGTGGTCACTGGACACCGTCGAGGTTTGAATGGGTCGTGACGTTTGGCGCTGGCGCGCCATCAGCACAAAGTTTTCCTGAATGGTTGAATGGGGTACGTCAACCGAAGAACCGTTAACAGCAGGCAGCTTCTCAAAATAGTCGCGCCACTGTTGCTCTACGCTATTGGGGTCGCGCAGATAGCGTTCGTACAGTTCCTCGACGTATGCAGCATTGCCCCCTGCAATGTGGGATGAATTCCACATCCGCTGCATGACACCTTCTTGCATGGTCCTTACCCCGTGAGTCTGGGGCTATATCCCGGGAAGCACCTGCTCAACCATATGTTCGTTAATCAACTCTATATTCGTTAATCAACAATATATCCGTTAACAGGTATCACTGATTCTGTAATGCTAATCAGTGTTGTCCCCGCAGATAGAATCGGATGTTTTCCGACCGCCCCTGCTGGTTCAAGCGTTGCGGCTCCCTTTTGTTATCAGGTAGCCACTGAATTCGATACATACTTAGTTGCAGGCTATTGTATTGCAAAGCGTGTAAGTCAGAAATCGCCTGCCGTTTTCTGACTCGATTGCACGTTCTGGAAATCTTTTGACCTAAAAAGCACTCTGAAGGTAACGACCTTAAAGAGTGCTTCTTAAGAGCCCCGTAAAAGAGAACAGGGCAACTCATCCAATTTCAGCTGTTAAGCCAAAGACTACGTTGCACTCTTAAACAACATTTGTCTTATATGACCAATAGCACGCGTTGGATTCAGACCTTTCGGGCAAACATTGACACAGTTCATAATGCCCCGGCAGCGGAATACACTGAACGGGTCATCAAGGTCTGCCAGGCGCTCTTCGGTCGCTGTATCGCGACTGTCTGCCAGAAAGCGATACGCCTGAAGCAAGCCAGAAGGACCAACAAATTTGTCCGGATTCCACCAGAATGACGGGCAAGCTGTTGAGCAACATGCACAAAGAATACATTCGTACAGGCCATCCAGCTTTTCACGGTCTTCCGGTGTCTGCAGCCGTTCAATCGCCGGTGCAGGTGTTTCATTGATCAGGTAAGGCTTGATCTTTTCGTACTGTTTATAAAACAGACTCATATCAACCACCAGATCCCGAATCACCGGTAAACCAGGCAATGGGCGGACAACCAGCTTATTGCCTTTGGCCGCTTCTGACAATGGGGTCACACAGGCCAGGCCGTTGGTACCACCAATACTCAGGCCATCGGAACCACAAACACCTTCGCGGCATGAGCGACGATAGACCAGTGTTGAATCCTGTTCCTTAATCAGGTTCAGGACATCAAGCACCATCAGGTCCTTGCCCTCCGGAATCTCAATATCGAAGTCCTGCATATAGGGCTTCTTATCGGTTTCCGGATTATAACGATAGACACTTACCTTCATAATCCTCTCCCTTAATAGGTTCTGGCTTTGGGAGGGAAGGCCTCCATGGTCGTCGGAGCAAAGTTCACCGCCCGCTTACTCACTGATTTATCCAGCGGTGAGTACAGAGAGTGAGCCAGCCAATTCTCGTCGTCACGCTCCTGAAAATCATTACGGGCATGAGCACCGCGAGACTCTTTACGCACTTCAGCGGATACGGCTGTAGCGTAGGCGACCTCATAAAGATTCCCCAGTTCAAGTGCTTCGATACGAGCCGTATTGAACGCGTTACTCTTGTCTTCCAGATGCAGGTTGCCCATGCGTTCGCCCAGCTCATCCAGCAGTTTAAGACCTTTCTGCATACTCTCGCCTTCGCGGAATACACCAAAGTACAGCTGCATAGTGCTTTGCAAATCGGCGCGCACTTTGGCAACACTTTCACCCTTGGAAGAACCGTTCAAACGATCCAGACGGGAAAGTGCAGCATCAAGGTCACTGGCAGAAGCATCGACCGCATCAAAGCCTTCTTTCAGATTCTTTTCGATCTGAATACCGGCTGCGCGACCAAACACCACCAAATCCAGCAGAGAGTTACCACCCAGACGGTTAGCGCCGTGTACGGATACGCAAGCCGCTTCACCGCAGGCATACAACCCTTCAATGATTTCATCATTACCTGCTGCATCCTGACGCAGAGCCTGACCACCAACATTGGTGGGAATACCACCCATCATGTAATGGCAAGTAGGTACGACAGGAACAGGTACTTTTACCGGATCCGCATGAGCGAAGGTTTTTGAAAGCTCACAAATACCCGGCAGACGCAGGTTCAGGGTTTCTTCACCCAGATGATCCAGCTTCAACAGAACGTGATCTTTATTGGGACCACAGCCGCGACCTTCCAGAATCTCGATAACCATGGAACGGGCAACCACATCACGACCGGCAAGGTCTTTCGCGTTGGGTGCATAACGTTCCATAAAGCGCTCACCTTCACTATTAATGAGGTAACCACCTTCACCACGACAACCTTCCGTCACCAGCACGCCGGCACCGTGAATACCGGTTGGGTGGAACTGCCACATTTCCATATCCTGCATGGGGTAACCCGCACGCAGCGCCATACCAATACCATCACCGGTATTGATCAGGGCATTGGTTGTGGAAGAATAGATTCGTCCAGCTCCGCCAGTAGCCATAACGGTGGCTTTTGCTTTGATGTAAACGGTCTCGCCGCTTTCAATATCAATCGCAATAACACCAGCAATCTGGCCTTTCTGGTTTTTCACCAGATCGACGGCGTACCATTCATTCAGGAATGTCGTGCCGCCTTTTAAGTTCGCCTGATATAGCGTGTGCAGCAGTGCGTGACCAGTACGGTCTGCCGCCGCACACGTTCTCGCAGCCTGACCGCCTTTACCGAAATCTTTGGACTGACCACCGAAGGGACGCTGATAAATACGACCTTCTTCAGTACGGGAGAACGGCAACCCCATGTGCTCAAGCTCAAACACCGCTTGTGGGCCAACAGAACACATATACTCGATAGCGTCCTGATCGCCGATATAGTCCGACCCTTTTACGGTGTCGAACATGTGCCAGCGCCAATCATCATTGGGATCATCACTGGCAATTGCACAGGTAATACCGCCCTGGGCAGAAACCGTATGCGAACGGGTAGGAAATACCTTGGTAACACAGGCAGTCTTAATCCCCGCCTGGGTCAGCTGAAGCGCAGCACGCATGCCGGCGCCCCCGCCACCTATAACAATGGCATCATAGGTAAGGGTACGAAGTGCTGACATCGATTAAAGCCCCCAAAGAATCTGCACGCCCCAGACTACATAGCTGAAGAGCGCAATAAAGCATACAACCTGTACAGGAAAACGAACCAGCACCGACTTACTGCCGAACGTGCGATCGTTAAGATAATCTGTTGTTATAGTCCACATCCCTACCCAAGCATGCGCCAGAATAGAAATAAGGGTCAGCAGACTAAAAATCTTTACCCAGGTCTGATCAAACAATTCCGCCCACTGGGTGAATTGCAAATCCGGGTTCGCCACAAGGTACCCAAGCAGGAAGACAGAATATGCACCAAGAATAATGGCCGTCAGCCTTTGCAGCATCCAGTCGTAAAGCCCACTGCGGGACAAATTGGTGATATTGGTTACCATACCCACACCCCCGCAAGGATAATCAATACAACGGAAAGCACCAGAGTCACGATTGCGCCAAATTTGCCAGACTCTTTTCCATCACCTATATCCACATCCATAAGAAGATGCTTCACACCGGCAACGAAGTGATAAATCAGGACAGACAAAATCCCCCAGACTATAAACTTGACCAATGGTGACAGTAAAAGAGACTTCAAAGACCCAAACGCTTCCTCAGAAGTAAGCGACAGCTCTAGTCCGTATAAGAGAAACCCCAGCCCTACAAATAGAATTATTCCCGATATGCGATGCAGTATCGAAGTGTATGCAGGCAAGGGTAGTTTGATTGTTGTAATATCTAGATTGACAGGTCTTTTGCTATTCACTCTTTTTGCCCCAACGCCCGATGGCGTGCACAGCAGAATCAGCAAGAACATCCAGGTTCTCTGGACCCTACAGAACGCAGGAATAAATCGTTAAATCCTCATAAAACGATCTTCCTAAAAACACCCGAAAAAACAGTAACAATCGCCATGAAAATCACTGCCTCTGCGGCTTCGGGTCGGAGTATATACACTCTACCAAGTAATTACAATTGCTCACTTTGTTAAGCAAATACCCCTAAAACATTCCGAGTAATTTGTCATCATTATTACGGGTTACATAAACAAACAGTTCGTTTGACAAAAAAATATATCGCTCTATAGTGGTCGAACCGTAACACCGAGCCATTTATACCTAATAGAATATTTATTAAACAGGCCTTCGGTTTTCTCTGAGAATTTGTGTTTTTTAAGAATAATGCACCTACGGTCACCCTGACCTGGAATGCAACTATAACGAGACCAAACGGCAAGACAGGAGGCCATAAATGGCTGACAAGAAAGCTCTACTCTCCATTGACGGCATGGAACAGCCATTGGAGTTACCGATTTACTCAGGCACCTTAGGTCCTGATGTTGTTGATGTAAGGGGCCTCACTTCTGGTGGTTTGTTCACTTACGACCCAGGCTTTGTTTCCACTGCATCCTGTGAATCAAAGATCACCTTTATTGATGGTGAGAAAGGCGTACTGCTGCACCGCGGCTACCCTATCGAGCAACTGGCAGAAGAGTCTGACTATCTCGAAACCTGCTACCTGCTTCTGTACGGGGATCTTCCAAGCCGGCAGGAAAAGGAAAATTTCGAAAACACCATCATGCGTCACACCATGATCCACGAACAAATGAGCGATCTGTTCTCCGGATTCCGTCGTGATGCGCACCCGATGGCTATTATGTGTGGTGTTGTCGGCGCATTGTCTGCCTTCTATCACGACTCTCTGGACATCACCAACGAAGTACACCGTGAAATCTGCGCCTATCGTCTGATTTCCAAAATGCCAACACTGGCAGCCATGGCGTACAAATATTCTGTTGGCCAGCCTTTCGTTTACCCACGTAATGATCTGAGCTATGGCGGCAACTTCCTGCACATGATGTTTGCAACGCCTTGCGAAGAGTACGAAGTAAAACCGGTTCTGGCTAAAGCCATGGATCGCATCTTCCTGCTACACGCAGATCACGAGCAGAACGCCTCTACTTCCACTGTTCGTCTGGCTGGTTCTTCTGGTGCGAACCCATTTGCCTGTATTGCTGCCGGTATTGCAGCACTCTGGGGTCCTGCCCACGGCGGTGCCAACGAAGCAGTGCTGGTCATGCTGGACGAAATCGGTGATGAATCCAACATCGAAGAATTCATCGCCCGCGCGAAAGATAAAGAAGATCCGTTCCGCTTGATGGGCTTCGGTCATCGCGTCTACAAAAACTTTGACCCGCGCGCCAAAGTGATGAAGCAGACCTGTGATGAAGTTCTGAAAGAGCTAGGTCTTGAAGATGATCCAATGTTCAAAATTGCCAAGCGTCTTGAAAAGATTGCTTTGGAAGATGAATACTTCATTAAGAAGAAGCTTTACCCGAACGTTGACTTCTATTCCGGTATCATCCTGAAAGCACTGGGCATCCCGGCCGAGATGTTTACCGTTATCTTTGCCACTGGCCGTACACCAGGCTGGATTGCTCACTGGCACGAGATGATCAGCGGTGAATACCGCATTGGTCGCCCGCGTCAGTTGTACACTGGTGAAACGAAACGTGATTATGTAGCTGTAAATAAGAGAAAATAATTTTTCTTATTCACCAAAAAAGGGATCATTGATGATCCCTTTTTCTATCCCAGCCCCCCTACACTTCCCCCTCACTGATAAACATTGAACTTTTCAACCAATCCTGGTTAATGAACATTCACCGATGCGGCTCATACCTCTCAGACATAACGCACCTAGGGGCCTGCTTGCCCCACCGCGATGATAGTAAATTGGTCTAAAAGCCCTACTTTGTTCAGCAAATAGCACCACTATTCACTTCACAAAACGGATTTTTTATCCTCAATTTTCTACCATCGCGGTAGGCCGCTATTCTCGGTCAGCCTCCTGGTGGATTACCAACACCGGGATCAATCAGTCCATGAACTATTGTCGTCTATCTATGACCAACTCATCCAGACCAGTGGCTTACGCCTGCTGCCGGGTGGAGCCTATGACACCAGCATGTTTATGTTTGTGGACACCGATCTGAAGATAGACAAACTTCTGGCTCGCTTGAATTTTAATCGCGATCATATTGCCGATATGGGCATGACGGTATCCTCGGTTGCCAGTCAGGTGTCGTCCCTTCTATCCGAGCAGGAAGTGAATCGCTACGATGCCAGTGGCAGAGCATATAAAGTCATTCCCATGGTAGAACATCAAGACAGAATGCATCTGGACGCCATTTTAGATCTTCAGATTCGATCCGCTGCCGGCACAATGATTCCTCTGCGCTCCATCGCCAACATAGAAAAAACCGTTGGCCCAAGAGTGATGGGGAAATTTAACCAACAGAACGCTTTCCGGATTTTCGGTGGCATCGTTCCCGGTGTCACCAGTGATCAGGCACTGTCGGCACTGGAAGCAAAAGCCCGGGAGATTCTGCCTGAAAGTTACACCATTGATTACGCCGGAAATAGCCGTCAGCTTCGGCAAGAAGGCAGCAGCATTTTGCCTGTGCTGAGCGTAGCCATTTTTATTGTTTATCTTGTGCTGACCGTACAGTTTAATAGCTTCCGCGCACCACTGGTGGTCTTACTCGGCTCCGTTCCACTGACGCTGTCCAGCGCGATGGCACTGGCCTTCCTGAACCTAACCATCATGAATATCTATGCCCAGATCGGTTTTATCACTCTGGTGGGACTGATTGCTAACAACGGCATCTTGATGACGGAGTTTGCCAATGAGCTGCAGCATAATGGCCAATCAAAACTGACCCCCATCATTGAAGGCGCAAAAGTACGTTTGAGACCCATATTGATGACGACCGCGGCGACGGTACTGGGTCACTTCCCTCTGATTCTGGTCAGCGGTGCCGGTGCGGAAGCCCGAAACAGCATCGGCATCATTCTGGTTGCCGGCATGTTGATGGGCAAGTTCTTTACGCTGTTTGTTTTGCCGACCCTTTACCTGCTCCTTGGTGAATACTATGGCAAGGTCGGTAGAAAAACGGCTAAAACTCAGCACAACCTCTCAGATCAGCTAGATTGATGTAATGAATTAACGTCAGCATAAGTGCATATTTCGCGCTTATGGGGTTGTCGCAAAACCCCAAAGCATGGAAACCAAGGCTTTTGAGACACCTTCTTATGTTGGCGAGTAACATCATAAAATCAATATAATGACTGATGAGGGTAGAACGCATGGCGTTGAGTGCGACAGGGCAACTGGTTCAGATCACCAAAGAAGAATACGATGTTGAACTGGAAATCGCCTACGCCACCAGTAACAACTTTACTGGCGAGCCCGTCTACAAAGCCCCCCTCTGCTACATCCACCCTGAAGCTGCTAACCGACTGAAAAGAGCCATCGCGTTGTTAGCTCCACTTAACCTGAAACTGAAAATCTGGGATGCCTTCCGCCCATTGGCAGCACAAGCTGCATTATTTCAACACTTTCCCAATCCAGCATACATCTCACATCCAAAAACTGGTCCCCGTACTCATTGCAGAGGCGTTGCCATTGATCTCACCATTATTGATCAATACGGTAAAGAACTGGAAATGGGTACCATGTTCGACGACTTCCGAACCGTCGCCCATCACGGCAATGAACAGGTTTCGCTGGAAGCCCAGAAAAACCGGTTTCTGTTGGCTGGCGTCATGAACGTTGCCGGCTTTGATACCTTTGATACTGAGTGGTGGCACTATCAGCTGCCCGATCTTGAAAACTACCCAATCATTTCAATAGAAGACACGCCCGCAGGCCTTGCCTAACAAACGATGACCTTCGTTGTATTGTATGAATCATCCGCTGTGGCTGAATGAATGCACCATTTTGCGCTGCTCTGTTTATCTGGAGCTGTTCTTTGGTATTACCGGCCTGATGGTTGCCTGGCACAGCGGCTCTCAGGCGGTATTTCTGGATGGCGGTTATTCATTGATATGCACATTAACCATGATGGCCAATGTGCGAATAGCCAGGCTCGTTACTAAACATCCGACACCTGAAAAACCATTTGGCCGAGCACCCCTTGAGCCATTGATGCTTCTATTGGAAAGTAGTCTTTTGCTGTTAATGTGCATCTCGTTGTTGACCATGGCCATCTATGAGATATCAACCGGCGGCTATCTACCTGAGTTCAGTTTGGCCCTTGCCTACGAAGTGTTTTCAATGATCGTTGGCGGTTCGGTCGCCGTGCTCTTTCTGTTTGTCCATCGAACCACCCATTCCCCATTGATCTATTTTGAATTTCAGGAATGGTTGTTGGATGCAGTACTAAGCACTTCAGCGACAGTCGCATTCACCATCGCCCATTGGCTGGGCACAACCCATCCGATAACCCCCTATATTGACTCCATTCTGACGTTGCTATTGGTTGGCCTGCTTATTCGCCTCCCTATCAAAACATTTAGCAAAAACTTCAGGCAGCTGTTGTTTACAGCGAAACCTGAAGCTCAGTTGATTGAGCACATTAACAACAGTCTTTGGAATTTAGAGAATCCATTAACAAAAGAAATGATGAACATTCATATCATCAGAATTGGTCGGTGGCACTTGGCAAATATCACCATAAACATCCAGAGTGATACACCTTGCCCCACTTACCATGAGCTGGGAAAAATAAAATCAGCTGTAGAAAACAGCATGTTGGAAAAACATCAGTACATTAAGGTTAATCTCCAACTGTCTCTATCAGACTATGGAGCCGTCCCGAAATAAGATCCACATTTACTGAGGCATTGCAGCATCGTTGAGACGGCTATCCGTAGTCCGTGACTCGTGGTCCGCAAAAGCGAGGATGGCCCCAGCTTTTTCCGGATAACGGATAACGGATAACGGATAACGGATAACGGATAACTTTAATTGAAATGAAAAGTTATTTCAGGATAAATCCTAAGTGAACAAACATTTTTTAGATCATTCTATACTGGCAATCAACTGTCGTATTTCAGGCACACATGAACCGCAGTTAGTACCCGCTTTTAAATATTCCCCGACTTCAGCAGCTTCACGTAAATTGTTGTCCCGCACAGTCCGACAAATCGTCTTCTCACCCACACCAAAACAAGCACACACTTGTCTTCCAGCGTCTTCACCTTTGGGAGGGGTGCCAGAAAGAAAGTACCACGCTTCTAATGCCGTGACCGATTTACCAAAACAGGACTGCAGCCATTGCCTGTCACAAGCTGAGCGGCCTTCACCGAACATCCAGATCGCCTGCACCTGATGTTGATCCAGCCATAACACACGACAACCATCATATTGAGAGCCAGATTTAGCATCAACATACTCAATTTTTTCAAAGCGCTTATTGAAATCAGATAGAGCAGACAGATTATCAAGCCCAGATCCGGCTAACTCATATCGAAAACCCTGTTCACTTCGCACTTCGGTTACATACTCAACACCAGTGAACGAGAGTTGCTCCCGGGAAAACAGTACACCATTTCCCGTATGATAAAATGGTTCCAATTTTACCGGGGTATGCTTTAAATCCGGTTGTTTTGATACCGGGTCCACCACGGGATTCACTAATACACCACAAAACCCCGATTGGCTGTTTTGTCGGGTCCAGTGCATGGGCATAAACACCTCACCCACTCGTTGAGCCTCTGAGTGCTTCACTCTAACGATGGCATCACCAAACTCAGACGACACCTTACACAACATTTGATCCTGTAGTTGCCACGAGCCTGCATCTTCCGGATGAATGGCAAGGAATGGTTCGTCTGTATGCTGATTCAATCTTGGCGATAACCCAGTCCGAGTCATCGTATGCCAGTGATCCCTTACACGCCCGGTGTTTAAGAGCAGCGGGTATTCAGCATTGATCGAGTTAGCGGCTTTCTGCCAGTGAGTGGGAACAAACTTCGCCCTTCTATCCTCGGTATAAAAACCACCAGTACTGAACAGTCGCTGCTGGCTTTTGTCTTCAATCACTGGCCACTGGAACGGGTCCATTGATTCGTATTCATGATCAGAAATAGACGCCTTGGTTCCGATATTAAAATCACGGATTTTTCCGGCTGCATTGTTTTCAAATCCTGACAGCGCTGCATGCTCTCGAAAAATATCGGCACTGTTTGCGAAATCGAATGCGTCAGAATGCCCAAGCCGCTTAGCGACCTGAGTCAGTATCCACCAATCGGGTTTGCTTTCTCCTGCCAGTTGAAAAAGGGCTCGCTGCCTTGAAATACGACGTTCTGAATTCGTAACGGTTCCGTCTTTCTCACTCCAGGGGGCTGCGGGCAAAACAATGCCTGCAAGTGCTGTAGTGTCGGTTTTTTCAATGCAGTCAGACACCACCACTGTTGGGCATTTTTTCAGCGCTTTTATAATACTTTTGCCGTCGGGCATACTGACCACAGGGTTTGTGCCCATCACCCAGAGAAAACGAATGGCGCCTCGATCAATGGCTCTGAATAAATCCACCGCCGTTTTTCCAAGCGAGCGAGCCATGTTAGTTGTGCCCCAAAATCGCCCTACCCGATCAATATCTTCTGGTGAAAAATCCATATGAGCGGCCAGCTGATTTGCCAAGCCGCCCACTTCTCGGCCACCCATGGCGTTGGGCTGCCCAGTTAACGACAATGGTCCACTGCCCGGCAAACCAATTCTTCCGGTCGCCAAGTGACAATTAATAATGGCATTCACCTTATCGGTACCAGAGGATGATTGATTCACACCCTGAGACCAGGCGGTTACCGTTTTTTCTGTGGTCGAAAACCAGTGAAAAAATTGAAACACTGTGTCTTGATCAAGGCCGCACAATTCAGAGAGTTGGGAATAATCCCGAAAACTGGCTCGAGCCACTTCAAGGGACTGCCCAAAATCATTGGTGTGTTTTTCAATATACGGCAGATCGATAGTACCTTGCTCTGCCAACCAGGACAGTAATCCATTAAAGAGTAATGCATCAGTTCCCGGTCGGATGGGCAGATGAAGATCGGCAATATCACAAGTGTCGGTTTTTCTCGGGTCGATAACGACAACCTTCATCTCCGGCCGTTGCTCTTTCATGGCTCGAATCCGTTGAAAGAGAACCGGATGACACCACGCCGTGTTCGAACCCACCAGAATCAGCAGACTGGCCATTTCCAGATCTTGATAAGTATTGGGCACAGTATCAGACCCAAACGCCCTTTTCTGGCCTGCGACAGTTGACGCCATACACAAACGGGAATTGGTATCCATGTTGGCGCTGCCAATAAACCCCTTCATTAGCTTATTGGCCACATAATAATCTTCGGTGAGTAACTGACCTGAGCCATACAATGCCACCGCATCCGGCCCATACTGCTCAATGGTTTCCTGTAGGCGCCGGGTGACTTCATCCAGCGCCTCCGACCACACAACGGTTTTACCATGGATTTTTGGATGCAGTAGCCGCCCTTCCAGCGATACGGTTTCACCCAGTGCACTGCCTTTAGAACATAGCCGTCCATAATTTGCCGGGTGATCTTCCCGCCCTTTTATCTCTACTACGTGCAGATCAGGATCAATGACGTTGGCAGTAATGCCACAACCCACACCACAGTAGGCACATGTCGTATTTATAGTTTTTGAAAAATCAGGTTTTACAGACGCACATACTGCCATGGTATTTCCTTATTATGCGGCGGGAAGGAAACGCTGTCCGAACAGAAGCTGTTGCCGGAAAGGTGAGATATCAGTGGAAGACGCCATCAGCTCCTGATACCAGAGGCCGTCGGTCACATCGCCATAAAGGAGCACCCCCTTGATGCGATTATTGTTGATCACCAATTTGCGATAGAGCTGTGAGTCAGGGGCATGCAGCGTACTAACTTCGTCGGATTCAGCAGGATTAAACTCACCACTGGAAAACACATCCACGCCATCCACTTTCAGGTTAGTGGGAATAGGCACCGGTACAAACGCTTCACGACTCCCCCCCAGAAGGTGTGAAGCGACAATCTCCGCATGCCTGTAGACAGGCGCAACCAGACCAAACAGCAAAGACTGATCGCTGTACTGCATTTCAACACACTCACCCATGGCCATAATGGCCGGGTCTGATGTCTGCAACTGGTCGTTTACCAAGACACCGCGCTGAGACTTCAAGCCACAGGCTTTCATAAGGTCGATATCGGGTCGTACACCCGCCGTCACAATCACCAGAGAAGCGGGTAGATAATCCCCTTCCAATTGAACACCACACACATGACCATCAACCCCATCATAGGATTTCAAGCGAGCCTGGCTGCGAAACTGAATCCCCCGGCTTTCCAGGGTTTGTCGCAGAAGCAAACCGGCGTCAGAATCCAATTGTCTGGCCATGGGGGTCGGCATATTATCGACAATGGTCACGGACATGCCCCGCTGCACCAAACCGCTGGCACATTCGAGCCCCAAGAGTCCACCACCAATGACCACCACATACTGATGGTTACCTTCCAGCATTCGATTGACATCTTGAAGAGTACGAAATGACATCACCCCTTTAAGGTCTGCTCCCGGTACTGGTATCCGATTAGGCTGTGATCCCGTTGCCAGAACCAGACGATCATAACTGAATGTCTTCCCTGATTGAGTAGACACCTGTTTAAGATCACGATCGATATTGACAACCTGCCCATCTTCTCCGGTAAACAGCTTAATTCCCTGCTCTTGATACCATTGCAATGGCTTGAGCTGTATGCCATCAAGATCAATAGCGCCGGCCAGTAATTTGGATAACTGAATGCGGTTGTATCCAGTACTGTCCTCTGCTGAGAGAACGGTTACCTCGAACGGACAGCTACCCTTAGCAAACAACTGCTCCAGCAGACGAACACCACCCATGCCATTGCCAATAACCACCAATTTTGGTTTTTCACCCATCGTCAGGCTACCTGCTTAACCAATGGCGCCGTCATTACCTGAACAACGCCATCTACTGTTTCTATTGGATAAACATTCAAACTAATACTGTCGTCTTCGAGACACTGGCCCGTTCTCAGGTCAAAATGCTGTTTGTAAATTGGCGAAGCAACCACCAGCCGGCCTTTCAGATCGCCCGTAATGCCTCTGGAAATCACATTAATTTCACTGAAAGGATCAAAGTTATCCAGGGCAAACAACTCACCTTCGACACAAAAAATCGCCACTTGCTGACCATTGACCAAAGCGCACACGCCTAAGCCATTAGTCAATTGTGAGTACTGACAAACCGGTATCCACTGGCTCATTACGACACCTCCTGAAGCGTGATTTTTTCTTCTTTTGATGCAGGGCGACGTTGGTCCCGCTCACTGACAAACACCACATTGCTGTCCAACTCGTCGCTGTTCACAAAGTGACTGAATCGTTGCAGCTTCTCAGGGCTCTCCAGTGTCGTTTTCCATTCGCACTGATAAGTGCCCACCAGATGGGTCATTTCATTTTCCAGCTCCTGGTTAATACCCAAGCTGTCGTCGATAATCACCGACTTAAGATAGTCCAAACCACCTTCCAGATTATCCATCCAGACGGAAGTACGCTGCAGCCTCTCTGCTGTACGGATGTAAAACATCATGAAGCGATCGATGTATTTCACCAACGTTTCATCATCCAGTTCCGTCGCAAACAGGTCTGCATGGCGGGGTTTCATACCGCCGTTACCGGCGACATAAAGATTCCAGCCTTTTTCGGTGGCAATGATGCCCACGTCTTTACTTTGAGCTTCCGCGCATTCCCGGGTACAGCCGGAAACGGCCATTTTTACTTTATGAGGAGAGCGAACACCGCGATAACGATGTTCGATGGCAATGGCCATACTGGTACTGTCCAACACGCCATAACGACACCAGGTACTGCCGACGCAGGATTTAACCGTACGCAATGATTTGCCATAGGCGTGTCCGGTTTCAAAACCGGCATCCACTAACCGTTTCCAGATGGCCGGCAATTCATTCACATGGGCACCGAAGAGATCAATCCGCTGGCCGCCGGTAATTTTGGTATAGAGTTTGAAATCCTTAGCCACTTCACCAATAACAATCAGCTTCTCTGGTGTGATTTCACCGCCCGGCACTCGAGGCACGATGGAATAAGTGCCGTCTTTCTGGATGTTGCCCAGAAAATAATCGTTAGTATCCTGCAGCGGCGCATGTTCATTTTTCAGGATGTAATCATTCCAGCAGGACGCCAGAATAGAACCAATGGTGGGTTTACAGATATCGCACCCTTTGCCTTTACCATGACTGACAATCACCTCATTAAACGACGCCAGTTCGCCAACCCGAACCAGGTGGTAAAGCTCCTGACGCGAATAAGGAAAATGCTCACAGATGTCCTTTTTCACTTCCACGCCAAGCTGTGTGAGTTCACTGTCTAACACCTGCTTCACCAGCTGAGCACAGCCTCCGCAACCTGTACCCGCTCCGGTTTCTGCTTTCAGGGCACCAATATCCTGACATCCCCCGGCAACCGCACCCACCAAATCCCCTTTACTGACATTGAAGCAAGAACATATCTGCGCAGTGTCTGGTAATGCAGCAATACCCAGCCCCTGAGGAGCAGCGCCATCACTTTGCGGTAAGATTAATTCAGCCGGATTCTTTGGCGGTACCATGTCGTTCAACATCATTTGCAACAGGTTGCCATACTCATCTGCATCGCCCACCAGCACCGCACCCAACACCCGCTTTTTGGTTTTGGACACCACCAGTTTTTTATACACTTTTTTCTCATCATCAATAAACTGGTAGCTCAGCGAACCTTTAGTCTGTCCATGAGCATCACCAATACTGGCCACATCCACGCCCATGAGTTTTAGCTTGGTACTCATATCTGCGCCACGGAACTGGCTATCTGTTTTCCCGGTCAGTTGATCAACCGCTATCTGTGCCATTTGATAGCCCGGCGCAACCAAACCGTAAATCTTACCTTCCCAGAGCGCACATTCACCAATCGCAAAAATAGCAGGATCAGACGTTTGACACTGGTCGTTTATAACAATCCCGCCTCGCTCTCCCATGACAAGTGCTGACTGTTTCGCCAATTCATCTCGAGGGCGAATGCCCGCTGAGAATAGAATCAGATCCGTATTCAGTACCTCTCCATCCGCAAACTGCATCTGATGCACGGCACCATCACCGTCGGTAATCAATTTTGTGTTTTTGCCGGTATGGATAGAGACGCCCAATGCTTCGATTTTCTGACGCAGCATGGCACCACCGCCATCGTCCACCTGAACAGCCATCAATCTCGGAGCAAACTCAACGACATGGGTTTCCAGACCAAGGTCTTTTAATGCTTTCGCCGCTTCCAGCCCCAGCAGCCCGCCACCCACCACAACGCCGGTTTTGCTGCTTCGAGCACCTTCCGTAATGGCTTCAAGATCTTCGATGGTGCGATAAACAAAACAGTTCTCACGATCATGGCCTGGCACCGGAGGTACAAAAGGATACGAGCCCGTTGCCAACACCAGTTGATCGTATTGAATGGTTTGTCCTTTGCTGGTTACCACCTGTTTTACATCACGATCAATCTGTTGCACGGTTTCATTTAATTTCAGATGAAGGCCGTCCTGTTGGTAGAAGCCTTCTTTAACCATGGAAAGCGCTTCAGCAGAACGCCCGCTGAAATATTCAGACAGATGCACACGATCGTACGCAGGCCGTGGTTCTTCACCAAAAACAGTAACCTGATAATGATCGAGACCACCAGCAGCCACTAGCTTTTCAAGAAAGCTGTGGCCAACCATTCCATTCCCAACAACAATCAGGCTTTGTTTAGCACTCATTCGTACCCATCCCCATCAAATTCAACCATGGCATCTGCAAGTGCTGTGCCAGCTGCAAAATCATAGGGTGTCTGTGAAGTTCATTGTGATAAGTGCACCAAAACTAAAATCCAGCCATACAAGTGCGCAAGAAAATGGTGCATTGTGTTCGAATTACGTATTGGCAACGGGCTGTGAATCAATACAATGTCATGCCCGTTTACTTATTGGTTGACCAGATCTTTCACACTATGGATTACCACTTCCAGCGTAACTTTACCGGCCGCCCTGAGGCGCAGTTTTCCATGGACCATGAAGCCATGGGCATCTGGTTGACGGAAGAGTTGGGGGATAACACCAAACAGTTCGAGCATCTGGTGCAGGTGATCGATAGTCTGGAGAAAGGACAACGGTGGGAGTATTTTGATGATGGTCGGGATTTCCGCCTGCATCTGACCCGTGAAGTTGCCGAAGTGAGAGCCGCTCTGTTGGATACCGATATGGCATCTGATGAAATGGAAGAGATGGACTACTACGACAGTGAGTCCATCAGTCATTGCGGGCTGGATGATTTTAAAAGCCTGCTGCTCGACTGGCAGCGCTTCATATCAACTTAATGCTCATCCACCATCCGAAAATTCAGCGCCTGAAACACCGCCTCCACGGATGAATCACAATCTTTCAAATGCACCCGCAGGGTGTTGAACTCTCTGCGTTGCGGGTACTCTTTTCGTAGCTGATCAAACGCTACTTTTCGATCGGCTTCCTGCTTGCCCATCAAGGCGCTGCGCATAAATGCATCATCACGACGAATATCGTAAACTGCACGAATGGCCTTTGAACAAGTTTCTGAAAAATAAGAACCTTCGTTGAACCTCATCTCTTTTAGGACAGGGAGCGGTGTGATCGCGGGCAACCTTACCCGGGCAGGCAAACCAAACTGTTTGCAAAACGCTTTATAGATCATTTCCGTACCGCGAATCTTGCCATCAAGGCTGTAGCCCGCAATATGGGGCGTGGCAATAGCCACCAAGCTCATCAACTCCGGATCAGCATCGGGTTCATGTTCCCAAACATCCAACACCACCGTTAGGTCATTACGATGCTTAAGCGTGTGTTTGAGCGCCTCATTATCAATCACTGGCCCACGGCCACCATTGATCAGAATGGTTCCGGGCTTCATGGCCTGAAGTTGCTCTGCACCCATCAAATGAAACGACGGATGTTGCCCATCTTTGGTGAGTGGCGTGTGGAGACAGATAACATCGCACTGTTGAATCAAGTCTGGCAGGGGCAAATATCTGTCGTGATCGTCAGGATGATTTTGTGCCTCAATAAAAGGATCGCTGGCATAAACCGGAATACCCAGTTTCTCCATAACCCGATATAAGAGGCCGCCCACCTGCCCTTTACCGACAATGCCGACGGTTCTTTGCTTGAGTTCAAACCCGGCTTGCTCCGACAGAATATCCAGAGCAGCGAGCACATACTCGGTCACCGCCGTTGCATTACAGCCAGGGGCATGGCTGAAAGCGATGCCCTGGCTGGTCAGATAGTCTTTATCCACATGATCAAACCCAGCGGTGGCAGTAGCAACAAACTTCAGAGAACTGCCTTCCACCAATTCACGGTTCACTTTGGTGACTGAGCGTACCAGTAATACATCCGCATCCTTGACGTCTTCATTTGAAATAGTTCGTCCTGGGAGCGCGATAACCTCTCCCATCCCCCCAAAGCATTCCATTAATAAAGGAATATTTTCGTCAGCAATAATTTTCATGGATTTAGTGCGCACATAGACCATTTAGGACAAGCAAGTTAGTTGTTCAGGCATGTTATAACAACATGAAGACAAACAGGAACTCTATTAAGGAATGAACAGGCAGTTGGAGTGACTTATTAAAGCTGGACACCTGTGAAGACCACCTCCCACCTGATACGACTAACGTCTTAATATATCAATAAAAAATTGACTAATGTCTAAGTTAAGGGCGGAAAAATCACATTATGAGGAGCTACAGTGAATAGTATATCTGCCATTTAATGGCACTAATTCGGAATATGGATATTTACATGATTACAATAAATCACAATCCAGTATTACCATTGCTCGCTGAGCATGAGACAGGCAACACCGCTGCATCTGTTGATGAAGCACCGTATCCGAAGAAGTTGAATCGCGCATCCATTATTGCGGTTAAGCCCAATTCTATTCTCACCACAATAGGCAACATTTTTAAGCCTTTTGGCAAAGTCATAAGAGAGCGTGTGCTTAAGCTGTCACAGCCCGATCCTCTCAAACAAAAAATCACCACCATTAATCATCCCAATAGTCAAAACACTATTGACTTTATGGCATTAAAAAGAGAAAAGCAGCAAGATGCCATAACCAAAGCGGCATTCACCATTATGAACAAAAGCAAGGCATTGATTCAAAAAGAACCTCTACCAGAGAGCAGTTCTATTAAAAGCCTTAGCCGCCATCTTAAGAAGCTTGCTGTTCTGAAAGCCAAATTAAAATCTTCTTATAACGATGGAAACAAGCTACTGCAGAAAATAAACAACAGTCATTTCAAAGATGATGAGTCTATGATAAAAATTCATCATAAGCTAAACCTTTCAGTTATCTCTCTAAAAGAAAAAATGTCACAGGTAGATTTAGAATCTACCTGCTATAAGCAAAAAATCAATGATAAAATTGAAATCAAAAAACACCAAACCCATTACGGGTATAAACGGTTGCTTACTACTAATCCGAGCATGGTTGCAAGTACCATTGAAGACAAAATACACAAAAATCTAAACTCACTTGTAAAGATCGCCACAGCTAAATCAGGTGAACCCCTATTGAAAATGGGGCGCGCAGCTTTTAGCCATATTTCATGCGTTGCAAGACGTAATAAAGCAAGTAAGAAACACATCAATATGCTACTCATAGATGCAATCAAGACCGTTGATGCAGCACTTCAAGATACTGATGTTAATAAGGCGCCCCTGGATTCAGATGAACTTTGGAATGGCTTCGAGGCAGCTCTGAAAAAATTGGATAATCAGAGGCCCTATGAAGAAGCTGCAAGGGAATTGTTCCGCCCTGTTACCCAGGCTGAGAGTAATAAGTCTGATGTCATCATCGATTAGAAGCTTTTGCATACCTCAACCCAACAATGAAAATGGAGATTCACATGAAAGGAGTGAACCACGTACAAGCTTTTAAAGCTCAGTACATTAATCAGCAGTCAACAGAAGGCACAGCCACCAATCCAAAAAAGCTGAATTTTACTTCTATCAAAGCAATCAAAATAAAAGCCATCATCAAAAAGGCAGGTGGGATTTTCAGCAGCAATTCACGCTGACAGCTTATTAATACTCAAATTAATTGGTAATTCAAACCGCCATTTATTCAGGACGAACGAAGCCACGCTGACTAATGAGCAACAATATCCGCAAGTTCTGAACACAGGTTAAACAGGGCTATCTTGAGTGCCACTATGTGGTATCAACAACCAAATATTTCAAACTAACACTGCGGCCTTCAATAATTGCTGTGAATAAATCCTCCCAGTTATCGATGATGAACCAGTCAAACAAGCCACGAATCGCATGCCATAGCGCCTTTTTGGACTTCTTTGCCTCAAGAGCCTGCCGGAAAAACTTGCAAGCCAACTGCTCTATCTGGTTGATGAGGAAAGCGGTGAACGTCAGGCTGGCCAGATTGGTCGCCAGGTGCTGCTTTCCGTGCCCGTAATTGTGTTCGAGATGATAGCCCTGTGTTTTCAGTGTGTTAAACGTTTCGTTCTCAATTTTCCACCTGGCGCGGCCTCCAACCTGCCCTTTCCCGACAATACCCACCGTTCTCTGTTCCAACTCAAAGCCGGATTGCACAGAAATAAGATCCAGGACAGCCACGACATATTCGGTCACAGCCGTCGCATTACAACCCGGTGCATGACTGAAGGCGATCCCCTGGCTGGCCAGATAATCCCGGTCAACATGGTCAAAGCCTGCAGTAGCAGTGGCTACAAACTTTAAGGAACTCCCCTCAACCAGAGCCTGATCTACCTTCGTCACCGAGCGTACTAACAGCACATCAGCATCTTGAACATTCTGGTTGGAGATAGTGCGGCCAGGAAGCGGTACCACCTCCCCCATTCCCCCAAAGCATTCCATTAATAAAGGAATATTTTCGTCAGCAATAATTTTCATGAATTTAATTGAAGTAAGTGCCAAAAAGAGCCGTCACGCTGTGTTTGGAGGCATGGTATACCAATGGACATCCGACAGAAATAGTAGAACACCCAGACGACCAAAATCAGGCTATACCCTCTATAATCAATAGAACGATCTAAAACCATGATACTTTTATGACGCAACAGGGCTTGAAGTCAAAGCACAGCCGCAATATCTCCCCTGTCATCAGCTAGATTAAATCTATACCCGGTCACAAAACCATATAATGCTGGAATATGGAGATTCCCATGATCCCCCCTATTGGTCCATCAAATACTAATAAAGCTCGGGCGCCAGAGAATCAAGAGCTCGAGCAGAAACCCGCAAGCAATCCAGAAAAGCTAAACCGTACTTCGATTAAAAACTCCAAGGGTAGATCCAAACTCAAGAAACTCGGTGGTTTATTGAGTTCAGCAGGCAAAAATATAAAACAGCGCACTGTTAAACAAGCAGACACAAAGGTCAGCACAAAATCGCTGCGAAGTTTTAGTCACCTGAAGAGTTTAATTAACCGCGCTATGTCATTTAAACTATCGCCTCCAAAGGACAATGATACTGACACACTGAAAAAGCACTACGGTAATGTCTTGATAACTCTCAATGTAGCTCAAGAGCTTTACGATCAGGTCAGCGCACTCACTCGTGAGGAGATGAAAAATTTAGACACCATGAACTCACAAGGAACCATTGGCCTGGTTGAGCTAAAAGCAGATGCCTATGACCTGCTTCTACAAAGAAAAGTCGAGGCCAAAACAGCAAAAAAAGCATATATCAGTCAGCAACGGTCTGATAACTCGCAAGAGGCTGCTTTTACGAAGGCCGGTAGCTTTTTCCAACTTACTAAAAAACTACTTAGCACTACATTATCACCAGCCAACCACTCTTCAAAAGAGCTTAAAGTGCATCTTGCGAACCTTCAATCACTGAGAAATCAGGCTCAATCAGCAATGGCAAAAGGAAAGCACCTGATGAATAAAATACGTGATGGTCGGTTTAAGTATCATTTTTCAGTTGGAAACCTGAACTTAGACCTAAAAAAAGAACTTCTGATTCTTAAGCAGAAGTCAGAACAATTACGCAAAGAGATAGAACAGACGAAGGAGCAAATAAAAAATGTAAAAGTTCTCAACAAATTAGGCAAATCCAAGGTCGCAGAAAATCTCCCTAACCTGAATACTGCAGAAGTGGTTAGCGAGTCACCTGCACAAACTGAAGAACCTATACCAGCAACAGTCATCACACGACAGATATCTCAGGAAGAAAAAAGCGTTTTGCTCAGCCTGGATGATTGCAATACAGAATCCATCAACAACCCCAACTTCACAGAAAAACAGTTGAACACAGTCTCTGAATGGGTTATTCAAGCATTATATGACAACACCACAGATAAAACCGCATTAGTAGAGCTGTTCAATACCTTTTTGAATACCATTGATTCACCTTCTCTGGATGAAAATAACAACCCTGCTTACTATAAAAGTAATACGCTCGTGTCAGCATTCAGCCGCGCTCTCGATGTGTTACAATATGAAGGAAGCGCTGCTGAAGCTCATGTGTGCTTTGATATGCACCTGAATAGACAATCAATTACCTAGTGATGTCAGGTTATCACTCTTCTCCCAGATACCCGTGCCAATAAAAATTCCAAATGCATCTTCTATGCAGTTCCAAATTTAGAAGGTGGAGTTAGTCTTACTTCATGTATTAGTCCCAAGGAAAGACTAATGTCTAACATTACTCAAAAAATGTGCAGTTTTATCAACTGAATTGAATATTACGCCGGTTATTTACTTGCTTGATTCAGGATATGGAGTTCCCGATGCAACTATTAAGCACCTCTCAGTTACCCAATACTCAACAGCTACCCTCCCAAGAGACTGTAAACCCGGCCAAATATCCTGAACGGATGAACCACGAGTCCGTTAAGGTAGTGAAGCCAAGAGTTTTTTTAACAAGCTGGGAAGGGTCTTCAGCCCCATTGGAAAAAGCATTCAGCAGAGAGTGGTAAAACTGAAGCAACCTAAGCTGCAAGCTTCTCAGATACCTGATTTCAACACGCTCAAAGACGATATAAATACTTTCAATTCACAAAAGTTAGAACCAGTCAGAACCCAGGATCGCTTTTCTTACAAACAACGATCCACCATTGCTAAGCAAAGCCTGAATATGGCCAAAGAATTATTACAAAAGGCGAACATTGTCGTTAAAGAAGAAACAATAACTCAACAAACACCGGCTAAAGCCGGTGGGTTAGATTTACGGACTGAAAGTCCGGATACGCGTCCAAGACGCGTTAGTATTCAGTCCTGAAGCTATCATCAACTTTGGGCTCAAAATGATGATCCAGATACTCCTTAATCATCTCTTCAGTCACCTTACCCGAGGTGACACAAAAATAGCCTCTTGCCCAAAAATTCCTTCCCCAGTATCGCTTCTTCAAATCAGGGAAACTTTCAAACAGCTTTGTGGACGATCTTCCTTTGACCCTCCTCATTATTTCACTCGGAGCCATATTCGACGGCGCTGACACAAACAGATGTATATGATCCTTGCTAACCACTCCCTTAAGAATCTCTATCTCAAATGCCTGACACGTTTCTCTTATCAGCTCCCTGGCCCTTAAGCCAACATCTCCCTTGAGCACCTGATACCGGTAATTCGTGACAAACACAAAGTGGTACTGAATATTAAATACTGTGTGACTACCATATCTGTAGTCCATCGCAGAACCTCTACATCCAGATAACTGCGACAAAATATCATAGCTAAAGCTGACCGGCTAAAGCCGGTGGTTTTAACCTTACGAAAGACTAATAAATAACTTCAGTTATCCTGATACGTCGCCAGTCACACCTTTAACTCCTGATTCTGCAGCGGATACCATTACTTTACATTCAGCAGCCAGTATTGACTCAATAAGCACGAATATGGATTTCTGCGATACAGAGTCCGTGGAAAATCCCAACTTCACCGATGAGCAACTGCAAAAGGTTCGAGATCTCGTGACTGAATCGATGAATGATGGCGTTACAGACACCGAAGATCTCAGCATAATTTTCAATGACTTTCTAAGTGCTATTGACTCAACCTCCAAACACAATGGCGAAGACGTCTTTCCTGATTCCCACAAAATGATGAATAACTTCGAACATGCACTACGCTTGCTTCTCAGAGGTGAATCATACGAAGAGGCCGCCTTGAGACTCATCTAGGGGGCGTTACCAATTGGCCATCATGAACGGATGCCACCCCAGGCATCCAATGCCGTTAAACGTGATTGCTTGATATCAACTATGGGTTCAGGGTAATGTTTTCCCAACTGAACCCCCGCTTCAGCCAACACCATCTCTGGTGCTTCCCACGGTGCGAAAAGGTACTTATCCGGTAATCCGGCGATTTCGGGCACATACTTTCTGATGTATTCACCACTGGCATCAAATTTCTGCCCCTGGGAAACCGGATTAAAGATTCGAAAGTAAGGAGCTGCATCAGCGCCAGACCCGGCCACCCACTGCCAACTGGCTGAATTGCTGGCAAGATCCGCATCCACCAGACAGTCCCAGAACCACTGCTCACCGTGATGCCAGTGCTGAAGTAAATTCTTCACAAGAAAAGAGCCGACAACCATTCTGACCCGATTATGCATTACGCCAGTTTGCCATAACTCCCTCATGCCGGCATCGACGATAGGAAAACCCGTCTGCCCCTTTTGCCATTGAGCGATGGATTTAGCCGCTTTGCGCCAGGGAAAATGATCAAACTTACTCTGGAAGTTTTTCTCTGGCAGCGTAGGGAAGTGAAACAGCAAATAGTAAGAAAACTCACGCCATCCCAACTCTGAATGAAAGCAATCCAGATCCGCTTCTACATTGCCGCCTGACGCACCCGCTGCCGATGCAAACCAAACCTGATTAGGCGATGTCTCACCAAAATGCAGATGCGCCGACAGGTTGGAGACCTTTTTCAGTGAAGGATAATTGCGCCCCTCCTGGTACCCGTTAAGCCCTGTCTCAAGAAACACCTGAAGCTTATCCCGAGCCGCTAATTCACCAATACCACAACCTTCCTGGAGCCAGTGCTGCCCCATGGGTTGATCCCAGGATGTGGTCGGTAGAAGATTCAACTGATCAAGCGGTAGCCCTGAAGCATCTGAGAATAACCTCAGCGGTTTTGGCGTGGACAGCGGTTCTCTGGGCGCAGGGGCGTTCAGGCAGCCTCTTCGATAATAAGGTGTGAAGACTTTATAGGGAGTACTGTCTTTTTTCAGAATATTCCACGGCTCCCAAAGTAGCGAACCATTGAAACTTTTTACATCAATGCCTGATGCCCGAAGGCGTTCTTTTATCTTCTGATCCCGCTGGATTCGCCAGGGTTCATAGCATCGATTCCAGTAAACGGCATCTGCATTGTATTCACTGACGATCTTGGGCAAGACCTCCTTTGCATCACCGACCAGAATCAACAAACGCCCTTTTAAGGACTTATTGAGCTTCTCAAGGGAGTGATGGAGCCACCAGCGACTGGCAGCGCCCATTTTCCATTTCCCGGGGGAGATATCATCCAGAATATACACCGGCAACACTTGACCAGACCGAGCCGCTTCATAAAGCGATGGATTATCGGACAGGCGCAGATCCTGCCTGAACCAGTGAATTGTCAGCATAATGTCTCCGCAGGATGGAAAGGAAAATGGGCCTTTAAAAAGGGATGCTTAAAAAGAGATAGTTTCTCCGTCCCAGGCCACAAGACTGCCACTGTCTTTTTGCGTCAGCCCATCAATCACCGACAATAATTGCCCCGCTGCATAGTCTGGTGCAAACAGCTTACCTTCCGGCACTGCGGCTTGAAAAGGCGACGATAGATGGCTGTCTACTGTTCCCGGATGCAGCGAGACCATAATTGCCGACTTGTTTTTGCGCCCCATTTCAATAGACAGATTTTTGATGATCATGTTCAGCGCCGCTTTTGAAGCACGGTAAGCATACCAGCCGCCCAGCTGGTTATCCGAAATACTGCCCACTCGGGCAGACAAAACAGCAAACACACTTTTGCTTTTTTTTGCCATAAGCGGTAAAAACGCCTGGGCTACCATGGCGGGGCCCGTCGTATTGACTGCAAATACCTGAGCAAATTGGTCGGAGTGAAAGTCTCTCAGTGATTTCTCTGGCCGCAATCCCTTCCCCTCATGGAGAATACCAGTGGCAACAATCACCATATCCAGAGTAACCGGCACCGTTTCTGCCGCGGCCACTATACTCCCTTGATCAAGTAGATCAATGGAAGAAGCGACGATCTTATGGGGTTTCCCACGCCAGTCACCGCCTCGTGAAAAACAATAGATTGTCTCCACCTGTTCACACCCTTGAAGCGCTGTCACAAATGCCTGGCCAATACCACCGCTGGCGCCAATAACAGCCACCCTACTACCTGAGTTGAATGTGCTGAGCGTTAATTTAGACATGATTTACCCCATCCCATTTCGGGTAATAAAGCGCTTAACAACAAGTGTACGAAACCTTCCTGATTTCAGATCGTTAGAATCGATATTTATTACCTTGATTTCAACACACCCACCCCATCAAGAACCAGTGCAGGAAAGCATGCCAATGCCGATATGGGCTTGGAGCTGATAGATTTTTTTATGCCACTGCATTGGATTGTTCATGACCAGAAAATCAGAAGATAATCAAACTCCATCTGAAAACGACAATGTCATTGATATGTTCACCCGCAAGCCTCTGGACGAGGTGAACATGCATCAGATCATTCGTATTGCCCCGGAGCTGGATGGCATGGAGATGCTCTACAGCAACGACGCCAATCCCGGAAAAATGTTCAGTATGAAAATACTCTGCTGGGCACTGATGAAAGACGGCACCATCGACGCCATGGTTCCGTGGCTCAATAAAGTGGTTCCTGCCAGAGAGTTGAACGATCCATTAAACGGTCGCTGGGAAGGCTACTTTGACAAATGCCACGATCAGGCTTTTTTTGACATACCAGAACACAAAGTGATGGAGCTGGAACAGGCTGAAACCTATTACCACCTGAACGAGACGGAAGACAAAATCGTGCTTCAGGAAATCCCCGACACCATTGGCACCCACGCTATCCTGACAGAAGACAAATTCAAAAGCATCATTCTGGTCCATGTCACCAGCTGGCGTCTGTACAGCACTGGTGAGATGCTCGCTATGGTGGCTGATGATAAAAAAGTGGAAAACACCCCCGTATTGCCCGGGGATGAATGTCTGTTTGCCGCTCAGGAGCACAAAGATTTCCATTACTTCTTCCACTATTTGATCGCCAATAAAATCAAAAGTGGCGACCCGGAAGCCTTGGCAGCGTTCACCCATTTGGTTGAAGGCTGATCATCTTCAACGACTCCATCTATCATAAACTGACGTTCGTTTGATGAATAAAATAGCACTTCCCATTTGTTGATAGGAGGAAGTGAATCTATTCTGCACAAGTTTCAATCAACAGACTAAGTACCCAGCCTTATGGAACACCTGTTAAATCGATTTGTCGATCTGGCTAACGAGATGATTGCGGAAGAGTCCAAGCATCCCATGGCCTCTTATATCCCGACCTCTGAATTAGCGTCTGCTCTGGATTTGTCTTTATCCGACAAACCCATGGACGATGATGCGTTTTTCTCAACCCTCCGGGAGGTTATTCTGAAAACGCCTAAAACCGCCAGCAAGGCTTTTTTTAATCAATTGTTTGCCGGCAGGCATGAGAAAGCCGTCATTGGCGAGTGCTTTTCAGCTCTATTGAACAACTCGATGTACACCTACAAAGCGGCGGGACCACAGATTGGAATTGAAGCCAATATATTGTCCAAAGTGCGAGACATTATCGGCTGGGATCAACACTCCGGTGGTACGTTTGCCCCGGGTGGTTCCATGGCTAACTTCATGGGCATGATTGCCGCCAGAGACAATATCAACAGAGACATACGGTACAGCGGTATTGATAAAACCTATACGGCTTACACCTCCGAACACTCCCATTACAGCATTGATAAAAATGCCGCTTTTGCGGGCATCGGTAGAGATCAGATTCGAAAAATCAAAGCAGATGGCGTTGGCAAAATCATCCCTTCCGAGCTAAGTGCTCAAATTCAAAGGGATGTCGACACGGGTTACACGCCGTTCTTCGTGAATGCCACAGCGGGCACCACTGAGCTAGGGGCTTATGATGATATCCACGCCTTAAGAGCCATTTGCGATCAATACCAGCTCTGGCTTCATGTTGATGGCGCTTATGGTGCTGCCGTGATGTTCAGCAAAGCCTACAAACACCTGATTAGCGGTATTGAGACAGCGGATTCCTTTTCTTTCAACGCCCACAAAATGTTGCGAGTCCCACTGCCCTGCTCACTGTTTATGGTGAGAGACAAACAGTGTTTGTACGACTCTTTTTCCAATGACGCCAACTATTTGTATCAAACAGACGACGATGAATTTAACCCGGGAAAAATCTCCCTGCAGTGCGGCAGACGAAACGATGCATTAAAGTTCTGGGCATTGTGGAAAAGCATCGGCACGCAAGGGCTTGAGCACATGGTGAATTATCAGTTTTATCTGGCAGATATCGCCAGAAACTATATTCGAAATCACCCTGACTACACATTATGCAGCTTCGATGATTCTGTTTCCGTTTGCTTCAACTATAAAGACTACTCAGCCCGGGATATCTGCACAGCGTTATATACAGAAAATAAACTGATGGTTGGGTATGGATGCACTGACGGTAAAGAGTATGTCCGGCTGGTGACCATAAACTCTCAAAATTCAGAACAGGATCTTCTGGATTTTTTCAGAACCATGGAGGCATTTCTTGCAGCAAGCGAGACAGAAAAACAGGCACTGGATTTAGCAGCAGCGCCCGCCTTCTGATGGTGTCCTATGAAGCATCCTCAGAAGAGGATGCTCTTTTCATATTTCACCACTTAATTCCAACCAGCCACAGAGCTGCCTTTGAATAGCTCATCAGCCTTCGCTTCTACAACATCGCTCTGATAAGAGCTGACCAGCGCCACCACTCTTGGATCATCGTCGTTGTCGTCACGGGCAACAATGATGTTCACATAAGGGGAATCTTCATCTTCCACCAGCAAACCATGCTCTGTTGGCGTAAAGCCCGCAGGAATCGCATAAGTATTGTTAATGATGGCCAGATCAACATCGTCCAACGAACGAGGCAGCTGGGCTGCGTCCAGTTCAATAAACTCAAAGTTGCGTGGATTCTCAACAATATCCACTGGCGTCGCTTCCAGATTGTTGATGTCCTTCAGTTTGATAAAGCCACGTTGATCCAGAAGAATCAAAGCCCGGCCTTCGTTGCTTGGGTCGTTAGGGATGGCAATTTTAGCGCCGTCCTGAAGCTCGCTGATGTCAGTCAGCTTCTTAGAGTAAGCGGCAATCGGGTAAACAAAAGTGTTACCCACAGCAACCAGTTCAAAGCCACGATCACGCACCATGCTCTCCAGATAAGGGCGATGCTGGAAGGCATTCACATCAATGCTGCCATCTGCCAGAGCAACGTTTGGCGAGATGTAGTCTGAGAACTCAACCAGCTCCACATCGATGCCGTGCTGCTTTTCAGCCAGCTCTACCGCCACACGCATCACATCCGCTTCCGGACCGGCGATAACACCCACTTTTAATACCTCGTCATCACCGGCACCACAACCAACCAACAATACCGATGCGGACAGAGCCGCCGTTACTGCCAGACGCTTTGCTGTTTTTAGAATTGTAAAAGTCATATGAACTCCTCTGACTTGTCATTGCTTCGTCCCTATAAAAAGGCTCAGCTTCTCAAATAG
Organism: uncultured Endozoicomonas sp.; assembly: GCF_947495845.1. GTDB lineage: Bacteria > Pseudomonadota > Gammaproteobacteria > Pseudomonadales > Endozoicomonadaceae > Endozoicomonas. The sequence goes on from NZ_CANMAO010000015.1 coordinate 40,783, forward strand.
ATTGTATGCCCGAAGGCTTCAATCACTTAGGAACTGTCACAAAATAACGTCCACATTTAACCAGAAGCGTTGCTCGTTTACCGTTTGCCGTTGTCCGTAAAAGTCTTGCTGCTTACGCTTTTACGGAAAACGGAAAACGGAAAACGCTTCTCTTAGCAGTGACGTTATTCAGGGACAGTTCCTTATTACTTACTGTGATCGTAATATTGCTGCAGACGATCACCCACCATCTGCAACAGTTGCACCAGCGCAATCAGCACCAGCACCGTAACTAACATAATGACCCCATCGAAACGCTGATAACCGTAACGAATGCCCAAGTCCCCCAGACCACCGCCACCAATAGCGCCCGCCATGGCGGAATAACTTACCAATGTCACCAGAGTAATCGTTGCACCATTGATCAAGCCTGAGCGAGCTTCTGGCAGCAATACCCGAGTCACAATCTGCAAAGGACTGGCGCCCATGGCTTGTGCGGCTTCCACCAAACCAAGGGGCACTTCATTCAGCGCACCTTCTGCGATTCTCGCCACAAAAGGAATCGCGGCGATGGTCAGCGGCACAATCGCTGCGGTCGTACCAATGGAAGTACCCGTCAACAGTCGTGTTAATGGAATGATAGCGACCATTAAAATAATAAACGGTACGGATCGCCCGGCATTTACGATACTTCCCAGAATCAGATTGGCTAACCGGTTTTCAAGGATTCGTCCTTCACGGGTGATATGAAGTAACACACCCAGAGGAATGCCCAAAAGAAAGCTGATGGCACCGGACAGTCCTACCATATACAGCGTTTCCCACAACGCTTTAAACAACAGTTCCCATGCATTAGCCGACATAACCAATCACCTCCAGCTGGACACGTTCTTTCAGAAACGCCAGAGACTGTTCAATCTGTTCCGGCTCACCAACAATTTCCACCATCATAAAGCCCATGGCTTTTTCATTAACGGTTTCGATATCGGCCTGAAGAATATTGAAGTCCGTATTAAATTGACGGGCGACTTTGGTAATCAAAGGCTGAACGATCCCTTTACCCACAAAGGTGATTCGCACCACCGGACGAGCCCCTTCACTGGGCTCCGGGCTGAATCGGGATTCAATATCCGTGATGGGTTTTTCATGAATTGCACTGCGAACAAACTCCCGGGCCAACTCTGTTTTCGGGCTCAGGAAAAACTGTTCAACTTCATTCTCTTCGATGATTTTGCCATAACTCATGATGGCCACCCGATCACAGATGGTTTTCACCACATCCATCTCATGGGTAATGATGAGAATGGTAATTTTCAGCTGTTTGTTAATATCTTTCAGCAACGCCAGAATCGAGCGAGTAGTTTGCGGATCCAGAGCGGAAGTTGCCTCATCACAGAGCAACACCCGAGGTTTACTAGCCAGCGCCCGGGCAATGGCTACCCGTTGCTTCTGCCCACCAGAGAGCTGAGATGGATAACTCTCACGTTTATCCCCCAGCCCAGTCAATTCCAGCAGCGGTAAAACGGCATCGGCAATTTCCTGCTTACTGGCACCGGCCAACTCCAGAGGCAACGCTACGTTGTCATACACCGTACGGCTAGACAGCAGATTAAAGTGCTGAAAGATCATGCCAATATTGTGTCTGGCCTGACGCAAGGCTTTATCGGATAGCCGGGTGATGTCCTGACCATCCACCAGCACCTGCCCGAAGGTGGGTTTTTCCAGCAGATTCACACAGCGAATCAGGGTACTTTTGCCAGCACCACTGGAGCCAATAACCCCATAGATCGAACCTTCAGGGACAGAAAGGCTGACATCATCAATGGCTTTGACATCGGCGCCACCGGCGGTGAACACCTTCGTCAGTTGTTTTAACTCTATCATTACTGCTCCTGCTACAGCTGCCAGTCAGGAGAATGCCGGCAATGTTCTGTATTCTAAACCTTTGTTAGAACAGATTATTTTTTAGTCAAATAGTTCCAGAACAGGAGGTGACCCTGAAAATTGCTCCTGCAGTTTCAGGATACCGGCCATCCGTGGCCATAACCACCCTGCGCTAACAGAATGGTTTCAAAGAAATTCTTTATGGAAACGCATCTTTTAGCGGAATTTATAGTGCGCCCGCAATCCGAGGTCAAATCAGCGCATGGGTCGAAAATTATAGAATTTACGGATGTGTGTCAACCAATCCTATAGAACGGATACGATGGCCGTTATGCCAGAAATACTGCACAACACCAGCATAGCCTGACGAATCTTTTCTTTCTCGACCCGTTCGGCAACTCTCCCTGCCAGCCAATGCCCCGCCAATACCGAGGGAAACAACAGCACGCCATAGCCCAGCTGCTGCTTGGAAAACAAGCCGTTTACGCTCAGCAGCACCAGAGAAATGGCACTGCCAATAATAAAAAACACGCCCAGGTTTGCCCGAATTCGATTACCACTTTCATTCTGCATTAGCAGCGCCATGGGCGGTCCGCCGATAGACGCCGCAGTGCCCATAATGCCAGAACAAAACCCTGCGCCCATCAACGTACCAGGAGACATCTTCAACTTATAAGGCAATAAACTGCCGGCGACCGCCAGCAGGACAGTGGCTCCCAGCATCAGGCTTAGATTCTGCCCACTGATCACTGTCAGTACCGCTACGCCAATCATGGAGCCTGGCACACGTCCCAATAAGGCATACCCTAAGGTTTTCCAATCAATATCTTTCGCATAACGACGGGCAGAAAGGGTTCCAATCATCATGCCGGAAAAAATCAATGGCCCTGGAACTAATCCCGGATCGATCTGATAAAGAAAGGGTGCTGCCACCACCGCCATACCGAAGCCAATAGTGCCTTGAACCAATGCGCCAAACCCAACGATGCTCATCGCCGCGAGGATTTGCCAGAGAGAAATCTCCATTAAGAACATCCGATATCGAAGTGAAAAACATTTACTCAGTCGTTTATATTTTTTATAAATAAGTAAATTACATCGAATTATAAAGACTCTCTCACAATCAGAACATACGTACTCTCAATCTTTTACTAAAAAACCAGCTCCTTCTGGACAACAGACAATTGTCTTCTTTAATACAGTGATGGATCACTTTTTCAAAGATTTTATAATGCTCTGGTCAACTATTGACCCAGTCGGCACTCTGGCGCTGTTCACAGGGCTCACCAGCCGCCTGAGCAAATCACAAAAACGCGCCGTGGCGCTTAAAGCAACAATGTACGCTTTTGTTATTCTGCTCTCTGCCCTGGTGCTGGGACAGATCATCTTGAAAGCCATGAACATTCAGTTGATTTCATTGCAGCTGGCAGGGGGAATCATTCTGTTTCTATTTGGGTTACAGATGATTTTCAGCAACCCTGAAGAAGGTACCGGTGAACGGGAATTGGGTCATCATCTGGCTGTGTTTCCGCTGGCTGTCCCCTCCATTGCCAGCCCCGGGGCGATCATGGCGGTCATACTGTTAACGGACAACAAATCAAAGACTCTGGTTCAACAGGCATCCACCGCCCTATCAATGACCTGTGTTCTGGCAATCACCTGTATTTTGATGTTACTGGCGAATCGGATTTTCCGGGTGATTGGTCACAACGGTTCTGCCATCATCATTCGGGTGATGGGAATGATTCTGGCAGCTCTGTCAGTAGAGTTAGTGATGAATGCTCTTGGTATACAACGATGGATACATTAAATATCCATTAACTCTTTATAGTGTTTCCGACACACAGAAAGGTAAGTATCGTTGCCACCAATCTGCACCTGGCTGCCGGTTTTGACGGGATTGCCTTCACCGTCTAATCGCAATTGCATATTGGCTTTTTTCTCGCAGCGTTTGCAGATACTTTTCAGCTCCGTCAGTTCATCTGCGATGCTAAGTAGTACTTCACTGCCGGGGAAAACCTTACCAAACGCATCGGTTCTTAAGCCAAAACAGAGAACAGGAATCCCCAGTTCATCAACAACGTCAGACAACTGCCACACCTGCTCCGGCGTCAGAAATTGGGATTCATCCACCATGACACAGGCGATGTACTCTTCACTGTGTTCCCGGGCAATCTGCTCTTTCAGATGATCATTACTGGAAATCGCCACAGCTTCACTCTGCAACCCAATTCTTGAAGTGATCCGAGCTTTACCAAAACGATCATCAATCACCGGAGCCAGCAGCAACACCCGCTTGCCGGCACTGCGATAGTTATGGGCGGACTGTAACAGGTAAGTGCTTTTTCCCGAGTCCATGGAAGAGAAATAAAAATAGAAGGAGGCCATAGCATTGTATTTCTGATCATTGATGCAGTGATTATTCCCTGTTCCTGCATCGAACTCCATAGCGATTTCCGAAACAGGCAAAGCGTATCAATCCGGTTTTACTAACAACTCTGTCCAACTATTGATTAGCTTATGCAAGCTGTTATGGGCAGCTATCTTTTCAGGTGAGTCTTTAGGTGGATTCTCGATTAGCTCTGTTAACTTCCGTGTAAATAGCTTTTCTTCATGTTTAGCGACGGCTTTAGTGATGGGCAACCCCGCTAACAGGGTGGCACCAGCTACCCCAAGCATGGGCAGGAAGAAGATTCCACTGAATGCCATGACGAGGGCGAGTTGCGCAGTGTCTCCACGCCCTTCTTTCCACGTGTCGTTATGGGCGAATTTGCCAACCTGCTTGATCGCATATTTCGTTAATAACTCTTTTAACGCCACTTTATCTTTTTGAACTTCGGCGAAATCAACAGCCGGCTTTTGTTTACCAGCAAATTTGACCAGTCCCTTACGCCACTGTCTTGCGGCGAAGCCCCGAAGAAAATACTCCAGATGCATTTCATTACCAGGCAACGCAAAGGCCACCGACAAATCCTTATTTGAGAATTTCTCATCCAGGTTGAGGAGTTTAGCAACTTCTGCTCGGTTACTTTTCAGATAGCGCTGAAAATCGGTATTCCCAAATAGACCAAGCTTGCGTTTTTGCTTCCGACCATAATCCGGGCGTAAGACTTCCGATGTCGTCTGGGCAAGATTGTTCAGCTTTTGCCGGCGTTCACGATAATTCATTCTGGCGGATAGTGCCGTCAAGATGCCAGTGATGCCCGCTCCAACACCCATAGCTGCAGTACCGATGGCAGGCATGCCATATTTAGCCATACCGCTGGCTCTGGCGACAAGGCTGGTGCCCAACATAACGGAACTGGCCTTCATCAACCGCGCACCCTGTTCTCGCTGTTCTACCATACTGGACAGTAATTCATCTGCTGTACCGCCCTTAGAAGCACATTCCTTCATCTCCTTATTCATTGCAGCGACTCGTTCTTTCAGGGCTTTTTCTACCGCTGGCAATTCAAACGCTTTTTTAATAGCTTTACTTAGTCGCTTATTATTGCCCAATGCACCCATAATGGTAGCCGCCGTCCCGGCTCCAGCGACCCCAATCGCCGCACCACCAAAGGCCGGAAACAAAGGAGGAAACAACATCCCCAGTGCCAGCGCCGAACCGGTCAAACTCACGGTTGCCCCAGCCCCAGCCATGGCCGTGTCTTTAGACATCGTCCGTAAATTTTTCTTCTTGTAAAGTGACATCACCTCTTCAACGGTGATCTCACGATCCAGAGGCTTATATTTGTCTTTAGTGTTCTTTTTCCTTTTTTTCAAGATCTCGGACAGCTCCATGGACTTCAATTGAGCAGGCATCAATTGATCCTGGTTGCGAATTTTCTTTTCATTTAAGTAACCTTGAAAACCAGCCCCACCCAAGGCAAAAGCAGCTGTGGCACTTGCAGCGCCAGTACCGAAGCCGAACAATGCTGTTTGAAAAGCTTGATCACTTTCATAGAACAGCCCCATCAGCGAAAGATCCGGCCTGAGCAGTAGCTCGTTTCGATCTTCCGGCTTAAAAAAACGTGGATCATCGGGAGTCACGTGATCCAGAGAGACCCATCCTCCCTCTCCGGAACCTAAAATACCATCCACCTGTTCCGTTGTAATAGGAGGAGCGATAACATCATCTGTCGTCGTTTCAAGAGGCCCCAGTACCGTGCGATCCTCCCAGAGAGAGTCCCACTCAAGCCCACCAATCCCAATCGTGCCATGGCCAGCCCCACCATAACTGCCTTGATCAAACACAACGACGGTGTATCCGGCAGCGCGAATTTCGTTGATGGTAGGAACTCTTCCTAACTGGTTTATTAAGCCAACAAGCTCCGGCCCACCCATAACCGCGCCATCACCAAAAGCGGCATCCAGTATGTCTCGACTCATAAGGTTGGCGTTTTCAAAATTCAGAAACAGCACTTCATCCAAATTACCAGGTGCATGGAGCCAATCGTTCATGGAATCCAGAACGTCTTCCACCTTCGGGATATTGTCACTGCTAACAGTCGGGTCAAAATACCCGCCATGGTTAAGTACCAATTCGCCATTGTGCTCATGAAGGTCGAGATCAAAACCCCGAATAGGCGTACTGTCCAGCACGTCTTCAATGCTCATTGTCTGGTTAGTCGCCACAAAAGGCAGAGATCCCTGACCGGGAACGGCGCCGGCATTGTGCAGGGCAAAAATCACTAATTCATCAACAGGCGTGTCTTTATCAAGAATATGATCAAAAAGGTCCGGTGCGGTTGTCGGGTTCAGCTCCGGCTGTGCGATGCTGGCACCGGCAACCCCCAACCCGGCTGCGAGCGCACCTCGTGTGGCACCCGCAATAAGCGCTGATTCTAACTTACGATCGCTATTCCCCTGCTGAAAGGCTTGAGCTGCTCGGGTACTTTTGAGACCGACTGCAAGCTCACTTTCTGTTACTTTATTCGATGAATTCTCATTAAGCGTGCTCAAACGATCCAGAATTTTGACCAACTGATCTTTATGAAGGATCTTGTCTGAAAGTTCACTGCCATCGAGAATGGCTGGCTCACTTTGCAGTGCGGTCAAATACTCCTCAATAGTAACCTTCGTATTCCCTGCCGCCTTATTTTCTGCAAAAAGACGTTTAATCAGGTCGGGTTGCCATTTCAGCTTAGTGGGAATCAGTGTTGTTTTTTGGTCATCGCCAGCTGCAATCAGCCTGGTATTGACCGACCGTATCTTCTCCTTGATCTCATCACGATGAACCATCCGGGAAGCAAAGGTTAATTCGGTAATATCGGTCTCTTCCACAAGCTGGTCATAATCACCCATAGTGACCGGATACCCTTGATCTCCAGGCATTTTCTCCAGTTTCTGCTCAAAACTATCCAGCCAATAGGCCGTATTGACCTGCGGTTTTGCTATAGGAGGTAAGATAGCGCTGCCACGTTTGCACAGATCAAGGGTAAATTTCAGGTCAGATTCTACCCTCTCACTTTTCGCATCATAGGCTTCATTTATTGAACCAAGTTGGGTGCTCCCAGTAATGACTGAAGCCTCATACTGATCGATTGATTTTCTGCCACCCCCTCCTTTCTTATCTGCTAAGTCAGACGTTTTCTGCCCATTAACTGCTTTAGTCGAGCGGTTCTTAAAAGCTCCCTCTGACGGCTTTACTTCTGTATTCGTCGGCTTATTATTTATGAGCCCGGTCGAGAAAGTGGAGCCTTTAACTCCAGACATTATTAACACCTCTTGATAAGTGTTAGTTTATGCCTTTATCGACCTATCCCTACTCCCTTTAATGAGTTAATGGTGTACCAAGTGGCTCTGAAGCCTATAATCGTCAACCATCCTTTCGAAACCAACCAAGCCTATTTTTAATGGATCTAACCCCCAACCAGCAAGCTGTCGCCCAACATGATCAGAATCACGCGCTGTGCATTGCGGTGGCTGGCTCAGGTAAAACCTCCACGCTGGCGCAACTGATCATTAATCTTCTGAATAAAGGGGAAGACCCAAGGCGGGTCATGGTGATGATGTTTAACAAGGCCGCGCAGCTGGACTTCACCCGAAAGCTCCGCCGTCTTGCACAACAACAGACCGATATACCGGTGATGCCTGAAATCCGAACCTATCATTCAACCGGCTTAAAATTACTGCGAACACTGGAGGGCTGGGGACTCCGAGAGCCTTACAATAAACAACCACTGTCGGAAAAAGTGGTTGAGCTGCAAGTCAGAGCACTGATACTGAAACTGGCACCGGACGCAATAAAAGACCGCATTCGTTCCGATGCCGCCCGCATTATTGAAGCAGCCATCAGTTTTATCGAATCCGTAAAGGCTCATCTGCTGACACCAGAGCAATGGTTTGAGAAAAGCGGTTATACCGACGATTACCGTTTTTTCATCAAGCTGTTCAAACAGTTTGAGCTGTGGCGACACCACGAAAAAAGCATTACGTTTACCGACATGCTGTACGATCCGGTTTCATTAATTCTGGCAAACCCTGAAGTCATTCCCGGCATTGAAAACCGCATGAACTTCATCATTGTCGATGAGTACCAGGACACCTCAACGCTTCAACACCGGTTAACCCGGTTAATTGCTGGCTCCAGGGCACGAATGGTTGCCGTGGGTGATCCGGATCAAACCATCTACGAATTTGCCGGCGCCAACATTGATAATATCCTGCACAATTTTCAGGAAGATTACGGCGATACCGGTGAAGTCCATGAGTTAACGCTCCCTCACACCTTCCGCTATGGACATAGCATTGCCCTGGCTGCCAGCCACTTGATTAGCCAGAACCGGGCTCGAAAAAATGTCATCTGCATTGCCCACACCGAGAATAAGCCGTCCCTGATTCGTATCAACCAATCCGATTCAGACGACAGTCGGCTTGTGGTCGACGCGCTGCAAGAGTATCTGTCGTCCGGCACACCGGGTGAAGACATTGCCATTCTGGTTCGAGCCTGGGCACAGGCGGTGCCTATTGAGCTGAACCTGTTGGAAAGAGGCATTCCTTACACATCCGACGGCCCTTCTCTTTTCCAGCGCCCGGAGATAGAAACCCTGATTGATGCCATGACGCTGGCCAGCGGTGGCTTTGCCAATCTGGATGCGGACATACGCTACCGAAAACTGTTCAAACTTCTGACCCTGCCCCATATTGGGTTGAAACATCATCACATTGACATGATCTGCCAACGACTGAAGGATCACACCGAGCAGTTCGGCAATGCCATGGGTAAAATGCTGCCTTTGATCAAAGACATCAGTGATTTTCAGGCAGGCAAGTTAATGAACAGAGCCGAACTGTTCAGCTGGCTGGAAAGAACAGGGCAACAACAAAAAGCCCATAGCCTGATCGCTGCCTACCTGCAAAAATCGGATATCTTCGACAGCTTGAAATCCATGAGCCTCAACGAGCAGCGAACCGAAGAGCAGATTCTGGCCATCAAAGGGTTTCATCGTTTTCTTCGCCAGCTTGATGAAAACACGACAGTATGCTGCCTGCACATTGAAGCATTGATTGAAAAACGGCAGCAGCAGAAAAAGCAGCGCCAATCTTCCGCTCATGGCGTGACACTGAGTTCTTGTCATCGCTCTAAAGGGCTGGAATGGCCAGTGGTCTTGCTCCCGGGGTTGATTCGCCAATACTGGCCTTTTTTAAGAGAAGATGATCTGGCCATTGGTGCGGGGAACGCAATTGAATCCGAACGTCGTTTACTTTATGTCGCCATGACCCGGGCAAAAGAACAGCTACATCTATTCACCACCACCGGTGATCTGGCACCAACCTTCACAGGCCGTTTAAGTGTTGCTGATAGTGCATCAAAACAAAAAGAAAGCATCAGTCCTTTTGTTCAGGAAATGAACCTGCCCCATGTTTTATCACTGGGCAACTTGCTCCATGACGAATCGGATGATGAACTCTCGGAAGCTATTCAGAAAATCGGGCTAACGCCTATATCAAAGCGTTATGTCTCTGCAGCAAGACCTTCTTTGCACGCGCGCATTAAAGAGGTTGCAACCATCGCACCCAAAAAACAGAGCAGCAAAGTGCCTCAAGGAAGAACACCGGGTCAATCACCCAATGGCCCCTGGCAACTGAGAGCGATCATTCATCACGCTATTTTTGGCCGGGGGGAAGTGATTGAAGTAAACGACAGTAACTTCTCAGTCCGTTTTGATAGCCGTCAGCATGGGGTTCGAAAATTCGCACGAATTGAAGAAATACGACACTTGTTTAGTTCAGACTAAACCGCTATTGCTCAAGCGAGAACACCTTGAACAATGGCTCTCCGCCTTCACGGAGATAACCATCGCTTGTTCTACTGGCAAATATTCTTCAATCAATAACCTGCTATTTTCGGCGGCGCTTGGTCGAACCGGACGGTGCCGATTTCTTAGCGCCAGAATAAGGTCGTCTATTATCCCACTGTCCACCTCGAGCTTGCTGAAAGTTCTTCTGGGCTCGATTTCCAGAACGTCGCTGGCCATTTTCTTCTTCAGGGATCAAGTGTTGTGAACCGTTACCAATCAAATCAGAACGGTTCATATCCCGAAGCGCCTGACGCAGGAAAGGCCAGTTCTTCTCATCGTGATAGCGGAGGAAGGCTTTCTGCAAACGACGCTGGTCTATTGTTCTTGGCGTATAAAGCCTTGGACTTTTATAACTCACCCGCTTCAACGGATTCTTCTCACCGTGATACATGGCCGTTGCCAGCGACATGGGCGATGGATAGAAAGTTTGCACCTGATCCACCCGGAATTTATTTTTCTTCAACCACAGCGATAGGTTGAGCATGTCCTCATCTTCACAACCCGGATGAGCGGCGATGAAGTAAGGAATCAGATATTGTTTCTTACCGGCTTTTTTCGAAAAGTGTTCAAACATCGTCTTGAACGCATCGTAAGTGCCCATGCCCGGTTTCATCATCAGATCCAGTGTACCCTTCTCTGTGTGTTCCGGCGCAATTTTCAGATAGCCGCCCACATGGTGCGTCACCAGTTCTTCAACATATTCCGGATCTTCTACTGCCAGGTCATATCGCAAACCGGATGCGATAGAGATTTTCTTGATACCCGGCAGCGCACGGGCTTTACGATATAGCTCGGTGGTTTGCTTATGGGAGGTTTTCAGGTTTTTACAAATACCCGGAAACACACAGGACAATCGACGACAACTGGCCTGAATTTCATCACTCTTACAATTCAAGTCATACATATTGGCGGTAGGCCCGCCCAAATCAGAAATCTGGCCGGTAAAGCCCGGAACTTTATCCCGAATCTCTTCCAGCTCTGCCAGAACCGACTCATGGGAGCGGCTCTGAATAACCCGACCTTCATGTTCGGTAATGGAGCAGAAACTGCAACCACCGAAGCAACCTCTCATAATATTGACTGAGGTTTTAATCATCTCATAGGCAGGAATGTTTGCATTGCCGTAGCTTGGATGCGGACGACGCTGGTAGTGCAATCCAAACACACCGTCTATTTCCGGAGTGTCCAATGGAATCGGCGGCGGATTTACCCACAACTCACGGTTACCATGTTTCTGAACCAGCACCCGGGCATTATGCGGGTTAGCTTCCTGATGAAGAATACGGGAGGCATGAGCATACAACGATGGATCGTTGCGTACTTTTTCAAACGACGGTAAGCGAATGCAAGTAATTTCCTGATTCAACTGCTCACTGCGATGCAGTGGCATTGGGATAATTCTCACCGGCTGAGCGTCATCAGAAGTCTCTTCTTTCTTTTGCTCACATTCGCTCTCATTCACTTCCATGTAAGGGCTGACGCCATAGGCTTCTTCCAGAGAAAGCACATCCCGCGGCCAATCAATCCGTGAAGAGTCAATTTCAGTCCAACCCGCCGGAACCGATGGCTTGATCACGGCAGTACCGCGAACATCGGTAATTTCTCGAATAGGCACACCTTTCGCCAAGCGATCAGCCACTTCGGCCAGCGCTCTTTCCGCATTACCGTAAAGCAAAATATCAGCGGTCGCATCCATCAATATTGAACGACGAACTTCATCAGTCCAGTAATCATACTGAGCTATACGACGAAGACTGGCCTCAATGCCACCCAGAACAATAGGCACATCGCTGTAGGCTTCTTTACAACGTTGACTATAAACAATGGTGGAACGGTCCGGACGTTTACCCGGTTCCGCATTGGGCGTGTAAGCATCGTCGTTGCGAACTTTCAGATCCGCCGTATAACGGTTGATCATGGAATCCATGTTGCCGCCGGTCACACCGAAGAACAGATTGGGTTTACCCAGTCGTTTAAAATCTTCCGGATTGCTCCAATTTGGCTGAGCAATAATGCCAACACGGAATCCCTGAGACTCCAGAAAACGGCCAATAACGGCCATGCCAAAACTGGGGTGATCGACATAGGCGTCACCGGTCACGATAATAATATCGCAGGAGTCCCACCCCAGCTGATCCATTTCTTCACGGGACATTGGTAGCCAGGGCGCAGTGCCATAGCATTCAGCCCAGTATTTTGGGTAAGAAAAAAGATCGGGAGCAGATATCGGTGCAGGCATGAATTCTTCGACGCAGTTAAAATCAAAACAGCGTATTCTCCCAGAAAAGCGCCCGCAGTCCTACCCCGGCTTTTAAACGACTGGGTGATACATATCGAAAGCTCTTCTCATAGAACCGATATATCTTTTAATATTTTTTGAGAAAAGCGAATCAAACCAACCCACTTTCATCCCATCGCAAGAAAAAAAGGTATCAGAATTGGCCCTGCCACGCTGAGCACAAACCCACTGACAATCGCTGTGGGCACAGTCTGTGGACCACCGCTTCTCTGGATCACCGGCAGGGTGAAATCCAACGCCGTTGCGCCACCATAACCGATGGCGGACGCCGGTGTTCGCTGCATCAACATGGGTATTAAAATAATGGCGATAATTTCGCGACTAAGGTCGGCAAGAAACGCAACCGACCCCATTGCCGGACCAAGCTCTGCACTGATCAATGCACCGGAAAGCGAATACCAGCCAGTCCCTGCGGCCAGCGCCAATCCTTGATGAGTCGGTAACTCCCAAATCCACGCTGTCGCCACGCCAGCCAGCAGGCTCGTCGCAAGAACAACCGCAGCGATCATGATGCCATGGGGATTGAGTAAAATTTGCCGCAACGTCATACCCGCCGATCGTAACTGCATACCAATCAACAATAACAAAAGCATCAATACGGCATTCACCAATGTATCAACGTGAACCCCCGCCGTTGGAAAAACAACACCAACGATAACGCCGGCCAATACCACACCCGCCAACTGCAGAGATTCCAAAAACAAGGTAAAAGTAGGAATTTTCGCCTTAGCATTCTCTAAAAACAGCGATCTAAGCTTATCAACCAGGGGCAGCGCCGCCATATTGGCTACCAGGGTTAACCCGATCAACGTAGCGGTAAGAGAAAGAATGTCACCAATTTCAGCCAGCAGGTTATCCATAGCCCCCAGGCCGATACCCATCAGCCCTAGAATTAAATAAACAATCCACGACAATGATCGATCAATCAGCTTCAGCGTTGGTCGGTGATGAAGTCGAATCAGATAGCCCAGAACCAAGGGCGAAAGGATAACCAGTGTGTCCATGACAGCATCCATGAAAGTGACAGCGCAGGCTATCAAGTTGCTATGGGGGCTACAAGGTCAAAACAAACTGGATTGCGAAGAAATCATCTTATCAAAATCCAGATTAATAAAAGGCAAAATGCCATCAGCGATGGGTTTCAGCTGTTTAGTGATGTAGTGTTCGTAATCAATGGCACTGTTCAGATACTCTATGGGCTCAGGGCCATTGATCGTCATCACATAATACACAGCCCCTTTGTTTTGATATTGCAGTGGTTTACCCGCCTGACGATTTTGTTCATCTGCCAGACGCGCCGCCCGAACCTGTGGAGGCACATTTTTCACATAGTCACTTAAACGACGACGTAATCGTTTTCGATACACTAACTGCTCACTGTTTATGCCCTGTTTAACAGCGTTCACGGTTTCCTTGACGTAAGCTGTCGGGTCATTACCGGCAAATACTTGATTGAGTAGCGCTGCCTGAAAATCCCGAGCCAGGGGCGTCCAGTCAGAGCGTACGGTTTCCAACCCTTTACAGATTAACGCTTCACCTTCCGCGGTTACTTTCAGCCCGGCATAGCGTTTTTTACTGCCGGTTTCTGAACCTCGGATGGTTGGCATCAAAAAGCGTCGGTAATGGGTTTCATACTCCATCTCAAGATACGACGTTAGCCCAAAGTTTTCCTGCAATCTCTGTTGCCAACGCTGAGTAATGGTTGCCGCTAACTGCAAGCCGATGTGATCTGCATCATCGTGAGAGATATTTTCATCCAACAACACAAAGATGGAATCCGTATCACCATAAATCACCTGATGCCCAAATGCCTCAACCCACAGAGCCGTTTGTTGCATAATTTCATGGCCGCGCATGGTAATGGAGCTGGCAAGGCGAGTGTCGTAAAAACGACAGCCTCCGGAACCTAGTACACCATAAAAAGAGTTCATCAGAATCTTAATGGCTTGTGAACGAGCACTGTCTTTTTCTGCTTTGGCTTGATCGCGCTGCTGCCAGAGCCCGGTAATGATTTCTGGCAAAAAATGATTGTCTCGGGAAAAGAACGCGCCTTTAAAACCGGGAATGGCTGCCTCCGGTGCTTTCAACCCCTCAATCAGCCCCAGCGGGTCAACCTTGAACGTACGAATAATGGATGGATATAGACTTTTAAAATCCAGCACCAGTACATTGTTGTATAGCCCGGGGATGGAATCCATTACATAGCCTCCCGGAGAGGCAAGCCCACCCCCTTCTGGCAAGTTAGGCGACACATAGCCTGCACGATGGAGCTTTGGCAGATACAGGTTAGTGAAGGCCTTAACTGAGCCTCCCATACGATCCAGTTCCAGACCGGTCATTTCACTGCGCAGCCTCAAATAATCCAACAGCCGGGTTTTCTCAAAGATTTCACTGACCAGACGACAATCCTGCAGGTTATACCTTGCCAGCTTCTGCTTGTCATGAAGGAAGTCGTGGGTAATTGCGTCCATTCGGTTATCAACATCATCAACCGCTTTGCCTTTACCCAGAAGCGCTCTTGCAACGGATTCAAGACTGAAACTGTCAAAGTGCCAGGTCGCGGACTTCAAGGCATCAATACCATCAATAACGACTCGACCCGGGGTAGTCACAAAACCCTGCCCTGGCTCATTAGCACGTTCCCGCCAACTGCATGATTGACTACCACGCCCTAATGACAATGGCATTTTGTGGCGACTTGCCCGTTTTACCAGAAGACGGAAGTCAAAGTTGATCACATTCCAGCCAATGAAAATATCCGGATCGTAATCCGCCACCTGCTGGATAAGTGACTCAAGCAATGTCTGCTCATCGTCAACCCAGACAATATTGATGCCTTCGCTGATCACCTGCTCTTGCTCACCCACCATAATGACAGTATTCAGCTCATCACCATGAAGGCCAACAGAGTACAATTCACCTTTGGCCGAGCATTCAACATCCAACGACATCACCTTAAATTCAGGCTTGAAAACGTCGGGTCTTACCCGGGCATTACGGTACTCCATATACCCCTGTTTCTGAATCGGCTCACCAATGAATGCCAGAGATCCATAGGTAAAGCGTTCCATCAGATAACGGTCGTGCAGCCGTATATCTGCTTCGTAGATGGGTAATGCTTCAGAACTGAGAATTTTCTGGGCACGGACACTGCTATCAATGGTTTTGAAATAAATAGCAGTGACTGGCTTATGATTGAATGCAGCCAGTGCGACAGAACGTGAAGTAAAAGAGATCTGAGCAGAATTAAGATATTTTTCAGCCTGAAATAAAGCGGCTGTTTCAATAAAAAATACCGGGGATTGATCTTCTACATAAAGGCATACTGGCTGATCATCCGTTACCAGCCACATCTGAACCTCAGGCCGATTTCGTCGATCGCCACTTTGCCTGCTTAACAGGAAACCTTTTTGCACTTCTGCCATGCACGATGGTCATCATTTGGGTAAGTAACAAAATTATACCCTCTTACGGTGATGAAGATAACGAGTCAGACTCTTCAATGGCCTGTTTAGGTGTTTGAGACCTGGCATTATCGCTAAGAAAACCTGAATAATCAGCCTTGCCTGATTCCTCAGCACAATTAGATGGTTCCGAAATACTTGAGCATCTTGAATGATTAACAGGGCTAAACACTGTTTTTGACCTCTTATCAATCGAAAATTTCGCCCCATGAAAATCAGCTTTAAAGTCACTGCTCTGACTATTTGATGATTGATTTACCCTAGAGCACTCTCCTGATGGGCTGCCCCTGAGTTTAAGCTCTGAAGAATGGCCTGCACGCTTAGACTTCGCCCGTTTATTCCCAAACCAGTTGTTTACCTGATGTTCTGACAAACCCAACCTTTTCGCCAAAAGCTCTTTATCTTCAAGAGACGGGTATTTTTTTTCTTTAAAGCTATCTTCCAGACCCTTCAATTGATCTTTTGTAAATTGGGTTCTTGGTTGCCGTTGTCTCTTTTCCAAGGTATCAGGTATGCTAGCTGGCCAGATATCCCTCACAGCAGGCGAGAATCCAGATAAGTTATAAAGAGGCTGTGAGCCAATAGAAACTTCGGGGGGATTGAAAAAGGTACCTGCTGAGACTGCAGCCAAAGAGCGATTCGATAGCGAGTAATTAACTTGATTAATATAATTTGTTATCTTCATCCACGTGGCAACATCTTCATTTGAGAAAGGAAGCCAGGGCATTAACGTGTTTTGCACTCTAATGGGTGAAACAGCTCTTTGAGAGCCAAAAACACGAGTACTTTCGAGCTCTGGACGTTTCTTTTCCTCAGAAAGAGCATGACTCCCCCGAGAGTAAGAGGATTCGGCAGCAGCTCTAGTCAAGTTAAGGGGGGCATATGAATCCATAAAAACCTCTTATATTTCTGATAATGTTATTCAGCGTAGTCAACTATTCAAAAACAGACCTATTAATGTGATGCACCTGACCCAGAGTAACTCTGGGTCATGAAAGGCAGGGGTAAATCACGATGGCTTTATCTCTTGCGTTCACTCTCCTAATGATCGGGTACTTAGGGGATACGGCGGACTTTCTACCGCCAATAAAAAACCTCGGTAACAACAGATGACGTTTTGTTACCGAGGTCTTTTTACGCAAACCGTCGTCGTATGACGGCTAATACCGTATTAAATCAAAATTTAAAGCAGCAAAAATCAAGCTGCCTGTTGCTGCTGAGGCTCCGGCGTACGAATCAGATAATCGAATGCACCCAGTGCTGCCGTGGCTCCACCACCCATGGCAATGATGATCTGCTTATAAGGCGCAGTCGTCACATCACCGGCGGCAAAAACACCAGGCATTGACGTATCTCCCTGAGCGCCTACGATGATTTCACCTCTTGGTGTCAGTTCGAGAGAGCCTTTCAGGAACTCTGCGTTTGGCACCAGACCAATCTGAACAAAGATGCCTGCCAGTTCAACGGATTTGCTGTCGTTGGTGGCGCGATCGGTATACGTCAGGCCAGTCACCTTTTCGCCATTGCCAATCACTTCTGTGGTCATGGCTTCGGTGATGATATCAATATTGCCCATGGAGCGTGCTTTGCGTTGCAATACGTCGTCTGCACGAAGTTTGCTGTCAAATTCCAGCACAGTGACGTGCTCTACAATACCGGCCAGATCAATCGCCGCTTCGATTCCAGAGTTACCACCGCCAATCACCGCAACTCTCTTACCTTTAAACAACGGGCCATCGCAGTGTGGGCAATAGGCGACACCTTTACCACGATATTCCTGTTCGCCCGGTACATTCATTTCTCTCCAGCGGGCGCCGGTAGCGATGACCAGTGAACGGCTCTTTAACGTTGCACCACTTTCCAGTTCTACCTGAATCAGATCACCCACCTGGTCTGCTGCAACAATTTTGCTGGCACGCTGTTGCGTCATGATGTCCACATCGTAATCACGAACGTGTTCTTCCAGACTGGCTGCCAGCTTTGGGCCTTCCGTGGCTTTCACAGAGATAAAGTTTTCAATGCCGACGGTATCCATGACCTGACCACCAAAACGATCAGCGACAATACCGGTACGAATGCCTTTACGGGCACTGTAAATAGCGGCAGAAGCACCAGCAGGCCCACCACCAACCACCAGCACATCGAACGGTGCTTTTTCAGAGATTTCTGCCGCTTGTCGTTTAGCAGCGCCAGTATCCAGCTTGTTCAGAATTTCCTGCAGAGAAATACGACCCTGGGCAAACAACTCGCCGTTCATATAAACGGAAGGCACTGCCATGATTTTGCGTTCGTCCACTTCTTCCGGGAACAGTGCGCCATCAATCATTACGTTGGTAATGTTTGGGTTCAGGGCAGACATGATATTCAATGCCTGCACCACATCCGGACAGTTCTGGCAGCTCAGAGAAACGTAGGTTTCAAAACGGTAAGTGCCTTCCAATGCTTTGATCTGTTCAGCAACGGCGTCGTCTACTTTGATCGGGTGGCCGCCGCTGTGGAGGAGAGCCAGAACCAAAGAGGTAAATTCGTGCCCCATTGGCAAACCGGCAAAGCGGATTTCACTGCCTGTGGCCTCGGAGCGAACCAGCATTTGTGGACTGCGTTCACTGCTGTTGTCGAGCTTTGAGATCGACACTTTGTCGGAAAGACTGGCAATGTCGCTTGCCAGAGAATCCATTTCAGCGGATTTATTGCTGTCATCCAGAGACACTAATAATTGAACCGGCGACTTCAGGTTCTGAAGGTAACTCTGCAACTGGGTTTTCATGGTTGTATCAAGCATATGCGCCACCTTAATTATAAAATTTGAACAAAAGCAGGCTCATTCGGGTGAGCCAGAAAAACTGACCAGGCATTGTGATTGTGAAATTGGGGTTAGGAAGTTGGGTTCGGCAATCAGAATGCCTCGTCAGCCTTGAAGAGAAACACCCGGGCGATGCCCGGATGTTTGGCTAACAGTCAGCAGTTAGATTTTGCCAACCAGGTCCAGCGAAGGTGCCAGAGTCTCTTCACCTGGCTGCCATGCAGCTGGGCAAACTTCGCCGTCGTGCTCAGCAATGTACTGGGCAGCCTGCACTTTACGAACCAGGTCTGTAGCGGAGCGGCCAATGCCCAGATCGTTGGTTTCGATGGCTTTGATTTCGCCTTCCGGGTTGATCACGAAGGTGCCGCGCAGCGCCAGGCCTTCTTCTTCGATCATCACACCGAAGTTACGGGTGATGGTGCCGGTTGGATCGCCAATCATTGGGAATTTGATTTTCTGAATGGTGTCAGAAGTATCGTGCCATGCTTTGTGAGTGAAGTGAGTGTCTGTAGACACGGAGTACACTTCAACGCCCATGGACTGCAGTTTTTCGTAATGGTCAGCAACATCGCCCAGCTCAGTTGGACATACGAACGTGAAGTCTGCAGGGTAGAAGAAGACAATTGCCCACTTGCCCAGCATGGTTTCTTCGGTCATATCAACGAATTCGCCATTGTGAAAGGCAGTCGCTTTGAATGGCTTAACTTTGGTGTTGATCAGTGATTGAGTCATTTTATATACCTTCTTGGTTTCTCTTTGGGTTGTACTAAACCTTAACGTTGTACTGAATGTCTCAGTTCGTTGTAGGTAAGATTACGACCAAACCGCGAAGGGTTAAAATTAATTAAAAGAATATGCCCAATAGATTTTATTAATTGACAGATTTTCGGTTTACCGAACATAAATACAGTGTAAACCGAGGCAGCAAAAAACAATAAAATCAACATCTTAGACCCAAAGAAGAACAAAAAACAACAAACTTACAGGTATTTCATTTATCTTCAGACCCGCTGAGCGCTGAACAAAACAACTCTACATATTGTCTTCCTCAACCGCATCATAAAGTTGCTCAAGAATATCTGGCACCGCAGAGATGACTCGATTCCAACTGGGAATAAACGGCTGTTCCATCGGGCGTTCCAGAAAGTGCTGCCCGGCTTCCATGATATTTTTTGCAAACAGTTCGACCGCCCTTTCCTCACTATCACGATCCACATGCAGGCCATTCATCATGGCATCGTCGTAATAGGATTCAATAAAATCCAAAGCAACCCGGTAATAAGTTGCCTTAATTGTCCGAAAGGTTTCGGTGTTAAACTGTACGCCGTTAGTCGCCAGTTTTCGAAAGACCGCTTTGATGATGTCATGGCTCATTTTGGAGAGGCCCTGCTTTACATCATCTTCCGATAACGGTTGGTGCTTGTGGTCGTAGATATCGGCAATATCCACCTGACACAATCGTTTACTGGAGTAGTTACGTTTCACCTCAGAAAGCACGCCAATCTCCAGCCCCCAGTCACTGGGAATGCGAATATCATTAAAGACGCTGGTGCGCATGGAAAATTCCCCCGCCAGCGGGTAACGGAAGCTGTCTAAATACTCCAGATACTCCATGGGTCCGAGAATCTTTTTCAACGCTCTCAATAGCGGTGTCACCAATAGACGACTGACCCTGCCGTTCAATTTATGGTCGGCGATTCGGGCATAATATCCTTTGCAAAAGTCATAGCTGAATGAAGGGTTAGCCACTGGATACAGCAGTTTTGCCAACAGATCCCGTTTATAGGTCACAATGTCACAGTCGTGTAATGCCACCGCTTCCGATTTAGCGGAAGCCAACACATAACCATAACAGTACCAGACATTTCGTCCTTTACCCGGCTCTCTTGGCGCCAACCCTTTGCTGGCCAACAGTTCATCGACTTTGCGCAGACGAGGGCCATCCTGCCAGAGAATCCGGTGATGCTGATCCAGCCGGGCAAAAAAGTCACGGGCATTGGCATACTGTTTCTGGTCAGCACGATCAAGGCCAATCACTATTTCCGAGAGGTAACGAACCTTACTTAATTCATCAACAATATTGCCAAGGGCAGAGCCTTCCAACTCTGAGTACAGAGACGGCAACACCAACGACATCGGTCGTTGACTGGAAAAAGCCTGAAGCTCGCGTTCCATATCTTCTGTGCTGCGTACGCGCAAGTTGTGAAAGTTGGTAATAATGCCATTTTGATAAAAGTCGCCCATGACTAACCGTCCTATATCTTAATAAATATGTTTTTGAATCAATGTTTGAATCGCTTCATTCCAACCTTTGGAACCTGTGTTTGTGGTTTCAATTCCCTTGCTAAGATGCCGTATATCTGGCGCCGCACCATGTTCAGAACGAATCAGCACCGGGTAATCCACTGCTTCCAGCATTGGTTGGTCATTCATACCATCCCCAAGGCCGATGGTCTTCCAATAGGTATCGGGATAAGCAGACTGAAATCGCTGCAACAGACTTAACAACGCCTGACCTTTATTGCCTTTACCGGAGACATGATAAAACCGCCCGCCTCTGGTTAAGTACAAGCCTTCATCGTTTAACAATTGCTTAAATTGTGTCAGTGCTTTTTCAGTATCCATCCAGATTAAAGGCTCACTGGCCTTACGATTCATTGCCTGTGTTGCTGCCACTTCTGAAAGGCCGGTGAGTTCAACAACGTTATTCACTGTCAGATCACCAAATCCCTGAAACCGAAAACCGTTCTGCTGTCGAATATTGATTAACCATCGACGTATATGCCGGTAAGGCAAACCATGGAAGAAATGGGTTGTTTCTGTGTCCTGTTGGTTAGGGAAATAATCGCCAGGCACGGTTGTCACCATGCCATTTTCAGTAATGAAAGGATGTTTGAGATCCAGCTCCCGCTGTAAGGCAACCACTTCCGGCAAGGTTTTACTGGTGTTTATAATCACCGGAATATCATGGCCTGCCAATAATTTCAGCGCCGCTTCGGCACCTTCCCAGCCATAAGAATCGTGATCCAGCAACGTGCCATCCAGATCCGTGAACACCAGCCACTTCTCGCCGTTAGACTTCATAAATTAGCGAGCCTGTTGTTCAAGTCGTTTCTGATAAATGCGGTTAGTGGCTTCGACAAAACCCTCAATACTGCCACAGTCAAAACGATTGCCTTTGAACTTACAGGCGATCACACAACCTTTTCTGGCTTGAGTGAGAATGGCATCGGTTAATTGCACTTCGCCGTTTTTTCCAGGTTCGGTTTCGTCGATGATGTCGAAAATATCCGGCGTTAATACATAACGACCAATCACAGCCAGATTACTTGGCGCATCCGCAGGTGCCGGCTTTTCCACCATATCCGTGACGCGGATTAAATGGTCATCCAACGCTTCACCGGCAATGACACCGTATTTTTCCGTTTCTTCTGCCGGCACTTCCTGCACCGCCAGAATGGTGCAGCGAAACTGTTTATAGAGATTCACCAACTGCGCCATCACCAGGGCGCCTTCATCGTTGGTGCAAAGATCATCCGCCAGAATCACCCCAAAAGGCTGATCACCAATTAACGTTTTTCCGCAGGCAATGGCATGACCCAGCCCCAGCATCTGATTCTGTCGTGTATAAGAAAAAGTACAGGCCGCCATGACATCGCGAATAGACGACAATTTTTCTTCTTTGCCACTACCGGCGATTTCTGCTTCCAGCTCGTAATTAATATCGAAGTGATCCGGTATGGCTCGTTTGTTGCGGCCATTCACAAAACCCAAATCCGTCAACCCTGCTTCCATGGCTTCTTCCACGGCATATTGGATCAGGGGTTTGTCCACGATGGGCAGCATCTCCTTGGGCATGGACTTGGTGGCCGGTAAAAAACGAGTGCCATAACCGGCAACGGGAAACAGACATTTACTAATCAATGGAGCATTCCTTTTTTAACCATTTGCCCCAAAACAATGCACGACTTGTGCCAACCAACACTGGTACGGATTCTGCTTTCATTATTCAAGGAATAACCGGGGGTTACATTGTGCAAAGCATTCCACAAGCATTCATAGAGATTCACCAGCGCCTGTCCAGCCTGCTCAAGCTTCCTTATGGAGAGAGGAGCGACGATCTGGCCAGTGTCATTGTTCGCCGGGTGGAGCACTTTATGGCGACTTCCCCAACACCCGCACAGCCCGTCTGGTCTGAGCGTGATGTTTTTCTGATCACTTACGGCGACAGCCTGACAGACGGCGATCGTCCACCACTTCAGGTGTTAAAAGACTTTCTGGATCAACAGCTGGAGGGCCTAATATCCACCGTTCATATTCTTCCATACTTCCCTTACAGCTCAGACGATGGCTTTTCGGTGATTGATTATCTGCAGGTGAACCCAACGCTTGGGGATTGGGACGATATTCTTGCCATAAGCGACAATTTTCGTTTGATGTCGGATCTGGTGATTAACCACATCTCCCGGGAAAGCCTCTGGTTTGCCGATTTTGTCGGCGGCAATCAGCCTGGTCGTGACTACTTTATTGAAGAAAATCCGGACACCAATGTGTCCATGGTCACACGCCCCCGGAACTCACCTCTGCTGGTGCCTATTCAAACCCGGCGAGGCACCCGACATGTGTGGGCAACCTTCAGTGAAGACCAGATCGACCTGAACTTCCGAAACCCGGACGTTCTGATTTCCATGATCGATATTGTGCTTTTCTATCTCAGCAAAGGCACCAGTGTAGTGCGGCTGGATGCCATTGCTTTTTTATGGAAAGAATTAAATACATCCTGTGTACACCTGCCCGAGACCCACGCCATTGTGAAAGCAATCCGCCTGATTATGGAAGAAGTCTGCCCTGGTGCACTGCTTTTGACTGAAACCAACGTTCCTGATCCTGAGAATTTCAGCTACTTTGGCAACGGCGATGAAGCCCATGTGGTGTATCAGTTTGCTCTGCCACCGCTGGTGCTTCATGCACTGAATCGGGGCACAGAAAAACATCTGGTGCGCTGGGCTAGTGCATTACCGGATTTTCCAGAAGGTTGTACGGTACTGAATTTCACCGCTTCCCATGATGGTATTGGTTTGCGATCTCTGGAAGGGGTAGTTCCGGATAGCGATGTTGCCGAGCTGGTAGACAGTATGCACCGCTTTGGCGGCTTTGTAAGCATGCGCTCCATGCCGGATAACGGTGAAGAACCGTACGAGATTAATATTTCATTATTTGACGCCATGAAAGGCACTCGTCGTGGAGAAGATCAGTGGCAGGTTCAACGGTTTCTTTGCGCACAAATTATTATGCTGGGCATGAAAGGCATTCCTGCACTGTATATTCATAGCCTGCTGGCAACACCCAATGACATTTCGGGCCTTGAACGGTCTGGGCGTACTCGTTCTATCAATCGTCGGAAATGGGAAATGGATGAACTGATGCCAGAGCTTGATAACCCGTCATCCATTCAAGGGCTGATTTTCAATACGTTGAAAGATATTCTTGAGATTCGACAAAATGAACCGTGCTTTCATCCTGATGCCACTCAAGCTATTTTGCACATAAAAACGGGGATTTTTGCTTTCAACAGAAAGTCGACAGGGGGAAGATCCCTGACGGCAATTCATAATATGACCGCTAATCCTATTGAATTAAGTAACAGCCAGATTATAAATAAGTTAAACCTTTTACCCCACAACCAGAAGAAACCAAGCTTAATAGAACCCTATCAATCATTATGGTTAGTCTGAATAAGAGTTGTTAATATCATGCATGCAATCAATTAATCCTAAAATCATGCCAACTGCTGCAGCCTCTCAGAATCATCCAACCGGAACTGGCTCCTGCAGTAATTTTGCACCTCAACAATCTGCAGAATGGTTTGTAAAATATCCTTTATATTGTCTGATTCTTTCGGATTACTTGGGTCACGACTCTGACGGTATTCAGAGATGCGATGATAATGCTGATGCAGTTTTTTTGCATATTCTTCATATTGTTTTTGCTTTTCCGAAAATTGAGCAACCTCACCAGGAATAATCAGGCCTCCCGTTTCAAGGTCAATTATCTTCCCTGACTTCATTAGTTTCTCAAGTGCTTGCAAGGTATGTTTTTTAATATCCCGAGCCCCCCCTTGCTGATTATATTGACCGTTTGCTTCATGAATAGCCTTGTCCAGCTCAAACGCAAAGTCCTGCTCACCGTATTTTTGATTTAACTCTTTTCCTCTTTTATACGCTGCATTATTATGTTCCCTCAAAATGGAAAAAGCCTGTTCAGGCGTAAATCTCCCTTGTTTGACCAAGGCGCTACTGCCAGCCAAATTCGCTTGCTTGGTATTTTCATACTCTCTATTCTGAAAATTTGCACTTTGACGGGCACGCTGGTTTTCTATGCATACTTTAACAAATTCCACCTTGGCAATCTTTTCAGCATTGATATCACCTTTTGCCTTATAACTATGCGCATCGTTCATCAATTTAAGCAGATTTTCTTTTTTACTCTGAACAGCCATCAATAGCCTGATTTCGCACATGAAAACATTTTTATAACTAAATGTGAGTTTTTCTGAGTCTGTCACATTAAATTTTGAAAATCGCTCATTTACTAAACCTACAATATTCTCATCTAAAATCGTCTGAGAAAATTGCCCGAAAGCTTGCTTATTTTCGGTAAAATCATCACCGTGTGAAAAGAAATTCTGCTGAATAAC
This sequence comes from uncultured Endozoicomonas sp., assembly GCF_947495845.1. Taxonomy (GTDB): domain Bacteria; phylum Pseudomonadota; class Gammaproteobacteria; order Pseudomonadales; family Endozoicomonadaceae; genus Endozoicomonas. The sequence continues at coordinate 66,191 of NZ_CANMAO010000015.1, forward strand.
GTTAGCAACTTGAGACGGTTTAATATCAACGGCACCATATTGATTTGCGCTATCAGTGGTTAACGTGGTGCTGCTAGCAGTAATAGTGGATGCTTCTTTTTTTGCCACTTTCCGATGTGCAGATTCAGCTTCAGGCTTGTCATTGTGTGACCTTGTCAGCGAATTGAGTGTATTTTCACTACTTGCTGAAACAGCGCCGGTTGACGCTCTACCTGATGCCAAATTGCGCCCCGAAGGTTTAACTAATTCAGGAGTCCGCTTTACGAATGTTTCAGAAACAGGGGAAGCCTCTGGTGATACCTTCTCTTGTTGCACTTTCTCAGCTGGCACAGAGCTCTGTAATGAAGCGGGTGTACTTGCAACCTTTTCTGGTACTTGCCGAGTCTGAAGTGAGCGAACACTTGGTAATTCAGCAGACCCGCCAACCAATGCAGCTTTTCGTTCTTTGATCGGTACATGTTTGATAAGCTCTTGCCCAGCCCACGTAATCTTTCCACCGAATTTATCAATGTAGTTCGTTGCATCCGCAACCGTTACCTTATACTGACCGACTGCGCCTGAAAAGACTGCACCGACTGCACGGAAAAATCGTTCAACAACGTTTTTATCATTGTTCGAATGCCAAGAATAGGAGGCTGACTGATAAAAATTAAGTGGGATACCGTCCATTATGACTACTCCAGTGAATAAAACTTTTCTAAACCAAAGATTCAAAATCTCTAAAATAATGGATCAGATATGGACTTAGTCAATCTGCAAAGTAGCCAATACTGCTCTATTTCCCAGACTCATCACAAACTTTAAACACAGCTTATTGAAAACCAAAAGAAAATATAATAACAATCAAGTCAGCATTACTAACAAATTCATAAAATCGTTAAAATTGATTATGAAAACACAAAAATAGAAAGAAATATTGAATAGCGCCATCAATAATCAGATGGCACACTTTTACTTAAAAGGTACCCAGTGATCGACTTGGGAAGCAGTAACGCGAGCCTGATCAAGCTGCCGGTAATAAAAGGAAATAAATAATCCGCCCGTTCCCTTTTCATCGCCTTGATAATGTGCCTTGCAGCGACTGTTTCACTGATTTCAAAAGGGGCTGGTATGCCATCTTCAGCCACCCGTTCCGTCGCCACAAACCCCGGATAGGCTGACACAAACCTGAGCCCAAAAGGTTTTAACTCAATCCGGCAGGTATCCATCAAAATCCGACAAGCTGCTTTTGCTGCAGAATACGGCCCCTGCATGGGCAAGCCCAAAAATCCAGCCAGAGAGTTAGTATGGGCAATAAGACCTCCACCCTGCGATTTCATTTGAGCAATGAGCGGCATAAGAAAATTCACCATGGTGGCGTAATTCAAATCCATATTACCCAAAACATCATCAACGCCGGTTTTGCTCATATTAAACGCTGGGCCATCGCCAACATTTAATAACGCCGCATCAATACGGCCAAATTCTGTAATCCCTTGCGAAACAGCGGCTTCAGCTTGCTCTTTACTCAAAGCATCGCCGGCCACCAGCAACACCTTCGACCCTGTTGCAAGAATATCTTCTGCCAGGGATTCCAGTTGATCTTTGCGACGGGCAAAAATGATCAGCCGATTATTCTTCCCAGCCAGCTGCAGGGCGACACGACGACCAATGCCGGAGGAAGCTCCGGCAATAAGGATGGTTTTATTCCAGAGAATCACCGGTTATAAACCCAATAAATAGCGAGTACTGTAGGCCACCAGCACGCCTAAGTAGTTTCCAAGGGCGTAACCAATAATGGCCGCAGCAAAACCGGGCAACATGATTTCACGATTTTTAAGCACACCGGCAATCACCGGAATAAACGGCACCGACATAATAGCTGCAGAAGATGTGATCATGAAGGTATCAATATCAATCTTCAGCATTTTGCAGATAATGGCCTGAATCACCATGGAGCCCAGCAAGATAAAACCAATGTAGGCGAACAAATCGTAATTCAGCTCTGCCAGCATACGTACATCGGTCATAGAACCCATGGCAAAACAGAACACCAGAATCAGATACATGCCCGCCTGAAAACTGTTGGTCAGTTTACGGATAAAAGGAATAAAAGAACCCATCAATCCAAACGTGGTGATACTGACAATGGTGGCCACCGATGACACAGACTCCGGCAACAGCGAAGAAAAGCCAAGCGCAAGGCCAACAGCCACACCGGAAAAGACGATAGCCAACAATGTTTGTGGGAATGCTTTTAATTTGACCAGTGACTTATAGCTATTGGCGGTTTCATCGGCCATGTGCGCCATTTCGTTTTCAGATTCTTCTCCCTGCCCCGCTTTGCTCGAAGAAAATGGGCGCAGGAATAGACCAAAAATGGATTTGGCGATGGTCATCACAAAAATCAGATAGATCGCCGACAGCAATATATCGTAGGTGTTCATGGTGATGAAAATATTCTGATCAGCTTCAATGGCAGTTTTGATGGCCGCCATGTTCACACCACCACCGGTGTAAGCGCCGACGGACATACCCGCAATCTGCCAGATATTTTCGCCCAGAGCATCCTTGAAGAGAAAGGCACCTGCCACCGTGACAATCACCACGGCAACCACCGCAACCACCATGCTTTTCATGGTATCACCCGCCATTCTCATGGAGTGCTTCACATTAATAGAGAACAACAATAATGGCAGAGCAAGGGCAATAGAGATTTCCGTCAGGCTGATCTGAGCCGCGGTTAGATCACCGCCAGAAAACAATGCGGGTAAATCCAGAAAACCGCTGAGCGCAATACCCAGGCCAAAGGACAACACCACTACGCCCAGTTTATCCAGAATCTTGATGCGCTGGCAGAGAATAATAAGCAACGCCGGCATCAACAGGCAGGCAAGAACAGCAACAATTACTGGCACGATTAACTCCTAATTCCGGCTTCCGGATTTATTGTCTTTTTTGTATTGAGAGTTTTATTAAAATGTTTATTTAAAGCTTCATTGGCGCCTGCATCAGGGCATTGTTCAGGATAATGAAACACTGACCAATATTCCTTGATTTCACCTTTATCCATAACGGCCAATTCCCCGAACTGTAACAACAGTGCTTCACTTTGGGTTGGTCGGAAAAACATAAAATCATCTCGTTGAATGGGATGATTCACCGCCACCTCGTACAGTTCCTGATTACTGGAATGCCCTAACAAATCAGCCCGTTTACTTTTTTCAGGATAACAAGGCGACGCTAGCCAGTTACCACCATAAATAAACAATCCACGCTTTGGCGAAAGGCCCATCTTTCTCAACAATGCCGAAAGCTCCGACGCCATTGGCAGGCTGGGGTTAGAGACATCTTTTAATATTGGAGTAGCAATAAACGCCGCCGGTTCCAGGTGATCCAATGTGTATACGTCAAAGTCTGTGGGTTTTACCAACGCCGAAGCGGTGGCCAGTTCATTCACGACACCTTGCTCTTTATACAGAGGAAAGGTGGTGCTGCCGCCGGCGTTAAGACAGAGATCTTTGACAACATCATGACCAAACCGGTCGGAGATTTGCCGAACAAAATCCTGATACCGCGCCATCGCCTTTCGAAACGCTTTGGCGGGCCCACCGAGAAAACCAGGGATTTTGGTGATGTGGGCTTCATAACCCATTAAGCCAGACAGGGTTAAATGAGCACTGTCTTGTAGTAAACCAAGGGCTTGATCAAAGGATTGCGGATTTTCAAAGCCGCCCCGATTCAGGCCTACATTGATTTCCAAATTGATGCGCAGTTGCAGATCATGCTGTTTGGCAAAGTGTTCGTATTCCTGCAGGCGCTCAACAGAATCCACCAGCCACTGCAATTGAGATTGTTGATCAAATGCGCCTTGGGCACTGAGATACCATTGATAAAAAGCGTTCACTGCACTGATGGGCATGGGTTTTCCCAACAACACATCGGCCTCTGGAATTTCTTTAGCCACCTGAATCAAAAAAGGGATATGAAAACTCATCAACCGTCGGGTTCCCGTGCGCTCCATAATGTAGCGAAGCATGGGAATAGACGGCAATGATTTGGCAACGATGCGATAATCAAAACCACGATCGATCACTGACTTCAGATGGTCAATATTCTGATCCAGCCGCTGTTTATCGATGACCAATGTTGGCTGGCAGATGCCGGAGTTTTTCAGGACCTTATCCAGATTCTGAAAATAGCGTTCATGCATTTAAGGCCTCGTCATTATTGTTATTAGCCTTGTTGTAAGTGATTTCTCGTTCCCATGCTTTGAGGTTGTCGCAAAAACCCTGGTTCCCATGCTTTGCGTGGGAACCCATACTGTATCCCCTTGAAAATTTTGGGGTATGCATTCCCACGCGGAGCATGGGAACGAGAAGTATGGGGTTTCGCGACAACCTCGCTTTGCGTGGGAACGAGGTCTGACTCCTGAAAAATGTCAGACAAACAAACTCTTCAGGTAAGGATTCAGGAACTTACCATTTGGGTCCAGTTCTTTACGAATCGCTTTGAACTCATTCCACTTCGGATAGAGTTTGGAAAAGTCCTGCGCCGTCAGAGTATTCAGCTTACCCCAATGTGGACGACCATGGTATTTTTTCAGAATCGGCTCAATGGCTTTGAAAAAGTCCTGATAATCTTCTTCGAAGAAACGGTGCACGGCAATAGAGAACGTTTCCCGCTGATAGAATGGGCTCATCCAGATATCGTCGCTTTTCACATAACGGCACTCGAAGGGGAAGAAGACTTCGGGGAAATTGTTTTCCAGAACTTCACGAATTTCTTTTAGCGCCTTCAGGCCATTTTCCCGGGGCAGATGGTATTCCATCTCGTTAAAACGCACGTTACGATCGCTGGCATAGTTCTTCCAGGAACTTTCGATCACCACTTCGTCATCAATAGTTTTCATATACGTGCTGAGTATCAGCTCACGCAGGGCTGGTGACCAGCTCAGTAAATCCCGTGCCAGTTTCAGATCATTGGCACCATCATTAGTGTCGAGTCTGTCCGTGGAGGCGATGGGTTCATTGGTGTAGTTATGAACATCGGTCCACCCCATGCCGGTGAACGGAATGTAATAAAATTCAAAGTTACGGTTGTTGTCCGCCATGGATTCAGCCACTTCCATGATTTCATCAAACTCCCGCCACACGGTTTCCCGCTTCAAGCGATAAGGCGCCTCATTTTGAATGGTGGCTTTGGTGACAACACCCAATGCGCCCATGGAGACTTTAGCCGCTTGGAAGATCTCCGGATTTTCATCGTCACTGCACTGAAGTATGTCGCCATTGGCTGTCACTAGCTCGAGACCTTTAACCGTGGTTGGCATACAACCAATGCCAGCGCCGGTACCGTGGGTGGCTGTCGCCAGGCACCCGGCAAGGGATTGCTGATCGATATCCGGCATATTAATCATCGCCTGCCCAATATCTTCAAGAGGCTGACCAATAGCACCAAGGCGAGTACCACCATATAAGGTTGCCTGCAGTTTTTCCGCATCATGGCTTATCAATCCGGATAAACGACCAAGTGAGATTAATACATCATCCGTCGGCACCAGGGCGCTGAAGGAATGACCTGAACCGACGGGACGAACAACACCTGTCGCTGAAGTGATAATCTCCTGAAGTTCTGCAACCGTTGCTGGTGCAGTTCTGAATTCTGGTAAACAACTCTGGGAGCCAGACCAGTTACTCCAGGGGATACGGCGTTTCTGTCCTTTAGCCGTGGCTTCAGCAAAACTGATCGCCGGGGAAATAGCTTCCGCTGCGGCGACGGTTAACAGTGACATTAAAAAGTGCCGACGATTCAACATGGTGCTTTCCTTTTATTATTATTCTGCAGACGTGGCCGGAATCGCCGGTGCCGCCATAAAGGTGATCAGTGCTTCAAACTCGTCAACGTCACAATCCATGCACATACCAAAAGGCGGCATACCACCGGAACCGTTAATAACGCTGTCCAATAATGCATCCATGCCTTTATCCATTCGAACCTGCCAACCCTGGCTGTCGCCGGTCAGTGGTGCGCCAGTGCCTTCCAGCGTGTGACAGGTTTTACAGCTACGATCGTAGATCGCTGAGAGCTGAGGATCATGGGGTTGAATCTGGCTGGACAAGGCAGGATCAAAGGTTGTTTGTTCTGTAGGATCACAGCCAGTCAACATGACAAAAAGAAGGAGAATACTCGCCTGGTATTTTAATGCTCGTTGTAAACACATGGAGAACAGCACTCATCTTATTTTTATTAGTATTCACAGGGAAGCTAGGTATCCGTCCCCCGTCTTTTAAACAGAACTATAGTACAAGATTAATTTCAGGAAAACCCTTTACGTCGATTCATTAAGGAACTGTCCCTGAATATTTTCAAAGCTCAGAGCAGCGCTTTCCGTTTACCGTTATCCGTAAAAGCAAAAGCAGCAAGGCTTTTTCGGATAACGGATAACGGTTAAAGATGAAAGTTATTTTGTAACCGTTCCTACCTAAATGTACTACCGGCCCCCCCCATAAAACCGAACATTTTTCTCAATTATATTTGAACCAACCATCTTCATTACGGTCAATGAGTAGCATGCCCCGTTACATGTATAACTACTTGCACTGATCAATCAGGTGTCTTAAATGAAGCGCTTCCATAACTACAGTTTGGCTATATTCAGCCTGCTAATATCCGTACTCAGTTTTTCCATACTGGCAGCCTCGCAACCCTCTTTACTCTCTGTTCTCCCCGCTTCTTTATCCGGAGAGGGGGGGCAGTTAAATATCAACCTATCGGACAAAACAGAGATCGAGCGGGAGTACATCAAATATTTTTACCTGCGCGGCGAGCGGGATAGTGACCTGCTACTGTCAACGATTGATCGACTTCATCACAGCGTGAGAGCGCTGACTAACATTACGTCCGAGCTTGAAAAAATGTCCGATGAAGCCAACTTTCAACCGGTTCCTATTAACGACTTCCTTGGCCAGATTCGAGCCTACAAACAGGAAGCGGCTTTATTTATGGATGACGTTGAAACCCTTGAGCATTATCCCACCTTAAGAGATGACATCACCATCACTGTTGATAGTCAGGTGGATTTGCGCCCGCTGGCAGATCACTATCGAACGACCATCAATAACCTGAATCACCGAACAGCAGCCCTGCCCTTCAATATCATTTTACCCAACGGCATTTTTCACCAACAAACCGGTATTGACAGTAGCCAGCTGAAAGGGATGACGCTCTTCACCTCGCAACAAATTGCGGATATGAAACGCAACGTCATGCAACTCAGGGCCATGAGAACTGAAGACAAACGTGTGATCGATGAAGGCATCAACCGTTTTACCAAAAATGCTCTGGAAACCTATGTGGACAGTTTCGGTCGCTCCGAGCGTTATCGTACCGGTCATGACGATGAAGGTCGGGCGCGTGCCAAAGATATGTTGATCGAAGCGTTTTGGGCTCGTTCTTACATTCGTGCAACCTACGGCATTCAAATTGGTACTATTCCGGTTGAATACAGCAAACGCATTTTCAATCTGGATTTCTATCTCAGTGATATGACCATTGGTGCCAACCCCACCTACGATCAGAACAAATTAACTCACTATGCCAACCTTGCCAAAGAAGCACTCACCACTTTCGAACAAGAAAGGGCCGTGAGCAAGAAATGGACCTCCGTCAGTGCCTGGCTTACCTGGGTATCCGGTCGGGGCAATGAGTATGCCACCAAATACTTTATTCTTGCCCTGATCAGAAAGGACATCGAAGAAGAGCTGGCATTAAGCCGCTCGGGCGGTCTCCGAGTGGTTCGTAATGGCTATCGTCGGCATTATCTGGCAACTGATCAGGAGCGCAGAATCTTCGAAGGAAAAGCCAGGCAGGTGTTTGGTCATTACCCTGATTCCCACATAGCGGATAACAACACTATCGATGAAGATATCGACGATGAAGATATTGAAGAAGATGTTGCCATGATTGAGGCAGGCACACTAAAGGGCTCCATAGCGCTTTCCATCAACGCACTTGAAAACCAAGAAAACCGACTGGAAGAAGCCAAAAAACTGCAAGGTGTGATTGATTTACTCTCCAGAGACAATGCTACGGCCCAGCGTCGTAAAAAAAGACAAGCGTTCTAACCAGTGCTTAGGAATTGGCCTTGAAAAATCTACCCTTTCCCGTTCACCCTGAGCGAAGTCGAAGGGTAGTGCCCACGGACTTCGACAAGCTCAGCCCGAACGGGGTTTTGTTTGTCGAAATACGGAAATACTTTCAGGTCAGGTTCTCAGGGTTTGTTGATGCTTCATTAGGAGCGTCGTAATTCAAAAAGACGCCAATAGAATCAAAAGTAGAGCCATAGCCATGCATCCTGTGATATCAAACTTGATGTTACCGCGTCCAAGCCGGTTAGCAGGACTGGCTTTATTCTGTACCTTATGCTCGTTAAAGCTGATGGCTTACGATAATTTCTGCGTTCAACAATCGTTTCCCATGGCACGTCATAGCCAGATATGTCCGGGAAACATCATCCCTGCACACAAAACCAGAAACTTCATCTCTGAAGGCCTTTGGTGCACCCAGAATGCCGGTCTGCATGTGCGACAAGCAGAAGACTTTGATGAAGAAGCCTGGCTTGATCTAAAAAACATCAGTCGTCATGAAGCCGCCGAACAACTGAGAGAACAAGCTGCCCCCTTCTGGTCTGGAACGTTGGAGTATACGACACAGCTTGTCTGGGACTGGCAGGATTGTCAGCTGATTACGGACAGTAGTATCTGTGGTATTGATGTGGACTGTGATACAGACTCTGAAGGAAACACATTCTGCACCACTTCACCAAGGACTTGTTTCGCTGATGTCACTATTCACGAAAAAACCTACTGCAGCCCGAGCCAACTGGAGTTTGATGTAACGTTTCTAAAGAAGGAGTTTGCAAACTGGAACCCTGAGATTGCAGGATATATTGATCGACTGGCCAATGGTTACGACTTGTTACCCGGGGAAGAGGAGCCTGTTACGGTCAAAAATAAAAGTGCCACACATTATAGTTGGCTCACCCCGGCATTGGCCATTGAGGATCCCAAAAACGATTACTCTATTCATCAAGCAGTCCATAACCAGACAGCGGAAAGCCTATCCTGCCGTGTTAACGGCCATGATAAAATCAGCTTCACGGTAACAACTGAACACCGCATAGCCTCATTTTCCCCTAATGCTTTAAGCTTGCCCAAGGCTTACGACAATGAGCCAATATCCCCCATAGTCTGGCAATCGGCAATGGGGCTGAACGCCGCTAGAGAAGAAAAGGGCTTTCCCGAATTCGTCAGGGTTCAAGATCTCTCAGCCGCCGCACTCAACGAAGTGTCAGAAGATGTTTCCCAAAAACTGAAAAATGTCGTTATTCGTGTTCAATTATACGAGCCGTCCTTCTTTGGAGAGAGGTTGAAATCAACTATCTATATCGATGAAGCCAAAGGTATACAGCAAACTCTGAACGCTATCTCCAGTGACCAGAAAATCCGCCGTTCGACCCTGTGGGAATTTAAACTGAAGAATGGCGATTACCCTGAGAAAAACCTTTACCGAACTCTGGTGCCATCCATTGCCTACTACCCTGGCAAGATCTTCTTGTCCGATGATGGTCTCAGCTATGATGACCATCTGGCGCCAGATACGGAATACACCCTGAAGCTGACGGTTTACCAGAAAAACATGCCCTTTTATCATCAGTCCTGTGACGTCAACCCAAATGCCTGGTACTGCAGCGCATGGTATTTCCTCTGGGATATCTTCAGCCCCGGCTGGCAGGAAGACTATTACTTTTCCCAGAAGAGTCTGGATCTCAAGTTTCGTTCAAACCCAAATGTTGATGAAAGAACGTGGCTGTCGAGTTTTTGGCAGGTTACACGGTACGCTCAGGTTGCCATACCAATAGGCGCTATTGCATTCTCTGTTCTGGCCTTTATTTAATCTTACGCCATAGTCATCAAAGGTATTCGTTTAACACATTGCTGAAAGATTCATCAACAACCACTAAAACCGGTAAGATGTTAGGGGGCGTTACCAACTGGTCATACAACCAGCCACCCATGATTTGCGCCAGGCAAGGCACGAGCTGCGCTGTGTGGTTATTCCACATAAGCAGCGAGTAACGCTGTATGGCGCAAATCATGGGTGGCCCTTCGGGTTGGTTATACAAACACTCATGCTGCGTTGAACGATTTGAACAGGGAACCACCATGTCCTGCATCGTTCGCCTTTATGCCCTTTGGGTATTACCTGAGTGTTTGTATAACCAACTGGCTGGATGACCAGTTGGTAGCGCCCCCTAGGAGGCTGACCGAGAATAGCGCCCGTCGCGAGGATGGTAGAAAATTGAGGATAAAAAATCTGTTTTGTGAAGTGGATAGTGGTGCTATTTGCTGAACAAAACAGATTTTTTAGGCCAATTTACTACCACCGCAGTAGGGCAACCTATTCTCGGTCAGCCTCCTAGGGTCTATTGACTATTATTGTTAAGTGCAATGGGTCTAAATAACGGTCAGGGAAGACACGTTTATGAGCAAGATTGGGGCAAATCTGGCGGTAACATCAAGCAGCATTGATAACTTAAAAAACGAAAATATTGGAAAAACAGCGGATAAGCGCAAAGTTACCCTGCATAAGGCCACACGGTATCTGGCTTCCATAATAAAATCACTGCCGAAGCTCTTATCGAGTTATAAAATCTCATCTATCGCAGTAAAAACACCCAAACTGCAACCGCCCACAACGCAGGGATCCCGTATTGCCGACAACACGGCTATGCAGCAACAAACAACCCTTCAAGCACTGAACATCAGGAAGATGACCGCCGAACCAGCTACACTCGATGCACTTCCCACTAATAACACCCCGAGCATTCCATCAAAAGATGTCAACACCTCAATTGAAACCATCCATCACAATCAGAACAGCATTACTGTAAATACTACTAGGGACACAGCGGAGCTATATCACTCAGAATCACCAACCACCATCGGCTCAGCCGACCTCGAAAGCCACACTATACCGATGGATAAAATCATCAACATCACCCTAAACGAGCCCTCTAAACCAATTCACTGGGAACCAAGGTTGTAGATGCAGCCCAGAATATGGTTGGCAAATATCAATGGGGGTTTCCAGCAGTGAACGCCCACGGTAAGGAGAATGGTCTACAGGAACTGGTGCAAAATGACACCCCTATCACCAAAGATTCAAAACTTAATTGTTGGGAAGGGGTTTTACAGGCAGGAATGGAAAGCGGCGTATTACCAAAGGATAAGCTTGTTAACTGGCTGATAGACAACGAAGCCATGGACATTGACTTTACTTATACAGAAAAAATCACCGAACTTTTTGGCATGTCGGAATCCCAACCTTTATCGGACACGGTTGCGGAACGGGGGATATTCTGCTTTTTTATGGCAACTCACATCTTGCTCTCTCTGCAGGCGGCGACACTATGCTGCATTTACCCAACTACGGTGTGTTTGAACAGAAATCTGTTACAGCGTTTATGGATTCAGTAAAGGAACATGATGGAAATCATGCCCAACTTCTAAAAAACATGGCAGAAACTGTTCAGGACGTTTCCGACTTAAGATCGAACGATGAACTCTACAACAAAATATGTGATTACTCAGAAGCAGCAAGAGCAAAACGAATTTCTCCAGGAATGTACGCTCTAACGAAATCAAGAGCTTTGGCTGCCGCTTCAGAAATGGAAAAGCAATTAGAGGTCAGGGTCATCAAAAACCCGTGGGGGAAGATGCGAGCGCTGCTGGACAAGCCTGTCTAGGAAGCGTGTCGTACTTTCGCGAAAAAAACCGACAGGCTCCTCGCAGAACCATAGACGCACGTTGAATAGGTAAGGATCGAATACTTTCTTAAGGGTTTCTGATAAGCTATATCAATTACCCTATTCGCATTTTATAAGCACGACACAACAGACATGAATGTAACCATCAAAACTCCGGAAGATATTGAAAAGATGCGCATTGCCGGCCGTCTGGCTGCTGAAGTGCTCGAAATGATTGGTCCTTACGTGAAGCCCGGTGTTTCAACCGGTGAGCTGGATCGCCTCTGCCATGACCATATCGTCAATGTACAAAAAGCCATTCCTGCACCACTCAACTACGGTGCCGCACCCGGTCGTCCAGGCTTTCCAAAGTCTATCTGTACGTCCATCAACCAAGTGGTTTGTCACGGTATTCCCAGCGATAAGAAAATCCTGAAAAGTGGTGATGTGCTCAATATTGATATCACGGTCATCAAAGATGGTTGGCATGGCGACACCAGTAAAATGTTCCTTGTTGGCGATGTTCAGCCTTTTAACGAGCGTCTGGTACAAGTGACTCAGGAATGTCTCTATCTGGGCATTGAACAAGTAAAACCCGGTAATCGCCTGAGAGACATTGGTCGTGTTATTGCCAACCACGCCCATGCCAATCATTTCTCCGTGGTTGAAGAGTACTGCGGTCATGGTATCGGCCAAGTGTTCCATGAAGATCCACAGGTCATCCACTACGAAGGCTACAACGATAAGAATGATTGTGTACTGCAAGAAGGCATGACTTTCACTATTGAGCCCATGATCAATGCCGGTAAAAAAGGCACCAAACTTCTGGGTGATGGCTGGACAGCTGTAACTAAAGATCGTCGCCCTTCGGCTCAGTGGGAACATACCATTGTTGTCACAGCCACTGGTTGTGAAGTTCTGACTAAGCGGGCTGAAGAATCTTTTTAGCATCGTATTTTTACGGCAACTGCAACAGACGCTGGTTGCCGTACTCTCTTTTCCTCAAACCATCTCCCTAAGTCCAGCCCTCAAACGCCTCAACCTCTGTCTTCCAATAACAATGAACCATCATTATTTATGATGCCCACTCTTGAGAATCTATTACAACGTCACTGCTTAAGTACCCAACCATATGAAATCATATTCTCTGACTCATTGATCAGCCCCTCTGACTGCGTTGCAACTCTGGTCACATAGCTCGCTATGCTCCCGCCGTTGCGCCTTGCAGAGAACCTGATCAACAAGCCAGAAATATTCGATTCCATATGGCCGGGTACTTACAGTGCACAACATACATGGCATAATCTCTTCAGCTCTCGTTCCTGTCATATCGGTTGCAGCTCAACTATTAAACAGACACCGGACATTTAGATTCGAGTTTCAAATAATGGTTCAAAGATAACGACTAATAATGAATACGCCCTTCGAGCATATCCCAGACGAAATCAAAGAAAGTCTGTTCAACAAAAGTCAGTTTCGTGCTGACCTGACCATCTCCAAAACCCCAATTCCTGCCTATAAAAAATGCATCAAAGAGGCGACTGAAAAAATGTCACTGCTGTTTAAGGACGGCATGGATATTGAGCAGCTGGTGTATAGCCGCGCATGGTTTATCGATCAGGTGTTGCGATTGGTCTGGGAACACCTGAACTGGAACCGGGGCTGCCCGGTAGCACTGCTGGCAGTGGGTGGTTATGGTCGTGGCGAGCTTCACCCCGGCTCCGATATTGATATTCTGATTCTGCTTGAGGAAGCACACTACGAGCAGCATCAGACATCCATTGAAGAATTTTTAACCTTGCTCTGGGATATCGGCCTGCAAGTTGGCTCAAGTGTTCGATCCCTGAAAGAGTGTGCCGAACAAGCTGCCAGTGATCTCACCATCATCACCAATTTGATGGAGTCCCGGGTGATTTCCGGGCCAGAATCCCTTCACATACGCTTGATGGATTCTATTGATACTGAACATATGTGGCACAGCCAGCGTTATCTGCAAGCCAAGTTTGATGAGCAACGTGCACGACACCGTAAGTACAATGATACCGAGTATGACCTTGAGCCCAACCTCAAAGGTTCTCCCGGTGGGTTGAGAGATTTGCACATGCTCGGTTGGGTCGCCCGCCGACATTACGGCACCCACGATCCGGCAGAACTTCTTGAACTGGGATTTCTGACCACTGTCGAATATCAGCAACTGCAAAAATGCCGGGCTTTTCTCTGGAAAATCCGCTGGGCTCTGCACACTCTGACCGGCCGCAGCGAAAACCGGCTGCTGTTTGATCACCAGAAAGCCCTGGCCAATGAGTTTGGTTATCACGATCACACCGGCGCTCTGGCGGTTGAACAATTCATGCAGAGTTATTTCAGAACGGCCATGATTGTCAGCCAGCTGAAAGACCTGCTACTCCAGCATTTTGACGACAATATTCTCAGCGCCCACTCGCCGCAATTTGTGCGCACGATCAATGACCGATTTCAGATCTGCAATAACTACATTGAAACCGTTAATGACAGTGTTTTTGCCGAGTATCCACCGGCGATTCTGGAAATGTTTGTGTTGATGACCCGGGATCAATCCATCCTCGGGCCCACTGCAGAAACCATTCGACTGATGCGAGACTACCGCCATCTGGTGGATCGCACATTCCGTAAAGACCCTCGCTGCAACAAGCTGTTTCTTGAATTAATGCGTGCACCTTATGCCCTGACAGCCACGTTGAGACGGCTGGCAAGGTACGGCATTCTGGGTCGCTACCTGCCGGAATTTGGCAAGATTATCGGGCAGATGCAGTATGATCTATTTCATACCCTGACGGTGGACGCCCACACCTTACTGCTGATCAAATACCTGCGCAGCTTTGCCTACGGCAAAACGTCTCATGAAAAGAGCGCCCGATTCCCAATTGCTTCCCGAATAATACATCGCATACCAAAACCGGAACTGCTCAATATTGCTGCCCTTTACCACGATATAGGCAAAGGCCGTGGCGGTGATCACTCTCAATTAGGCGCGGTAGACGCTCAACAATTTTGCCGAACCCATGGTCTTAACAAAGACGACACATCTCTTATTGTTTGGCTGGTTCAAGAACATTTAACCATGTCCGTAACCGCCCAGAAAAAAGACCTTTCTGATCCTCAGGTCATTCAGGATTTTGCCAGACAAGTCGGAACACGCGATCGTTTAAAATACCTGTATCTCTTAACCGTGGCGGATATCAACGCCACCAACCCCGGGCTATGGAACGGTTGGCGGGCATCTTTGCTGCAACAGCTCTATAACCAAACACTACAGCTGTTAAAACGTGGGATTGATAAGCTGCCAGACCTTGATGAACAAATTGCCGAGACGCAGGAGCAGGCACAACAACTATTGATCGACAAAGGATTTGCCAAAAAACAGATCAATGATCTGTGGCACTTGTTTAACGAAGATTATTTCCAACGCCATCAAAGTGAAGAAATCGTCTGGCAAACCGAAGGTATTCTGAACCACCTATCCGAAACGCCATTGATCCTGATCCCGGAAGTGGATGAAGACTATGACAACCAAGGGTCCTGTGTTTTTGTCTACACGCCTGATCGCCCCAACCTGTTTGCAGCCATTGTGGCCGCCTTTCACCAACTGGGGCTGGCGATTCAGGATGCCCGAATCATCACTTCTGATAACAATTTCAGTCTTGATACCTTTCGGGTGCTGGAAGAAGACGGATCGGCTATCGGCGCGAACCCTGCCAGAATTCGGGAGATTCAACATCACCTGCAGAATGTACTGGCAGCACCGGACGGATTCCCTAATGTCATTCGCCGCCGGACACCAAGGCAGTTAAGGCACTTCAGCCGAGAGCCGGAAGTCATCATCAGTAATCAGATTGACCCCAGCCAGACCGTGCTGGAAATAACCGCGACGGATCGCCCCGGATTGCTGACACTCATCGGAAAAACATTTGCAGAACTTGAGCTTCAGGTACAAGGCGCTAAAATCGCCACTTTTGGTGAAAAAGTAGAAGACAGCTTCTTTATTTCTGACCGGAACATGAATCCGATTGAAGATGAAGCCATGAGCCGAAAAATCTGCTCAGAGTTGTGTGATGTACTTAGGGAAGCCTCCAAACTGGATGCTATCACCTCCTAGGAGCCTGTCGGACTTAGCCGACCGTAGCGAGAAAAAGTCCGGTTTGAGTCAGTTTTTATTCTCATTTGAGGCGAATAGCGAGCTATTCAACGAAAAGGAGCATAAAAAATGGCCAAATCCGGCTTTTTCGCAGTAGGTCAGTGGTAAGTCCGACAGGCTCCTAGGAGCCGCTAAGCATGCGACGCATCGTCAACAGACCCTAGCCAAGCAAAAGTCAATTATCGTACAATTTCGCGCCTTTTTTACCCTTTATCATAATAAAGGGTATTTATTATTAACATGCACACCAACCAGCAGAGGCAGTACATATGATCTATGCCTATAGTGCTCAGGAAAACCGATTTTCCATTGACCGGGTTACTCCAGATGTTCCTCCGGCTAAGGGCACTATATGGTTGGAAGCAACGGAACCGGACATTGATGAACATCAATGGTTGAACACCTACTTTCCAGGTTGTTTGCCCGACGAAGACGACCTTGGGGAAATTGAGATTTCCTCCCGTTACTATGAAACCGAAAGCGGCATTCATATCCGCTCACTGTTCCCCCATCGTGCGGGTCATGAGCTGAGAAACATCAACGTCGCTTTTAACCTCCGGCCTGATCAGCTGATTACTCTGCAGGATGAACCCACCGGCCTGTTCCGGCTGATGCGCAAACATCTGAAAACCCAGCATATCCATGCGGCCACACCACTGGATATTGTCATTGCACTGTTTGATGCCAAAGTGGAATATCTGGCGGACACTCTTGAAGAAGTGTACGAAGATCTGGAAGAAGTCAGCCAGAATACACTCTCTGAAGATATTCGAGATGTGGACGTGGATGAACAACTGCGCACCATCACTCTGCAGGAAGATTTAAACGGCAAAGTCCGACTAAACCTGCTCGATACCCAGCGTTCTTTGCGTTACCTCATGAGAGCCTGTAACAATATTCTCAGCGATGCCCAGAAAGATGATATTCGCGAAATGCTCCGGGATATTGAATCTCTGACACCCCATACCGGCTTCCTGTTCGAGAAGATTAACTTCCTGATGGAATCCACCATGGGTTACATCAACCTTGAGCAGAACAACATCATCAAAATTTTCTCGGTAGCGGCCGTCATGTTTATGCCGCCGACGTTGATTGCCAGTATTTATGGCATGAACTTTAAAGTGATGCCGGAGCTTTCAGTAGAGTATGGCTATCCGTTGGCGATAGGTTTGATGTTGCTCAGTGCGCTTTCAACCTTCCTCTTCTTTAAACGAAAAGGCTGGCTATAACCTTTCACACCTAATCTTACAAAATTGTATAGTTCCGGAAAACTCGGTGAAAACCTATGGTCGTATAGTGTGCACATCGACAGGGCAAACACCTGTTCACACTAAGTCACCGAGTTCGAGGAACTGACGAATGAAAACGAAGCGTATTTTCAAACCTGCAGTACTGGCCACAATTCTGGGAATGAGCACTCTGATGTCCGCAGGCAACCTCTTTGCCGATGATGCACCAACATCTATAAACGAAGATGCCATCTCACTGCTACAGGCCGTGAAAATTGCCCGACAGCATACCGGCGCAGAACCTTTGCAGGCAGAGCGTGAGGTCGAAATGGGTCAAACCTTTTATGAAATCACCCTGACCACTAAAGATGGACAGGAGATTGAAACCGATATCGATGCGCAGACCGGTGCCGTCATTCTTTCCAGAATGGAAAAAGAAGACCGTGATGATGCCCGTGAAAATGCACTGCTCTTTTCCGGCATCCAAAGCGGTAAATTCCTTTCTCTGGAAAAAGCACTGACACAAACGGAGAAAGCCATGAACGGCAGGGCGTGGACCATTGACATTGATCACGATCATAACGAAGTGGAATACGAGGTAGAGCTACTGGGCGAAGACAACCGTCGCCTTGAAACCCGATTCACTGCCAACTCTGCCACGTAATAGAGGGTGTCGCGAAACTCCAACCAACTCGTTCCCATGCTCCAGCGTGGGAATGCATACCCCAAACATCAGGGTTTCCGGCTCCCACGTAATAGAGAGTTAAAATGACAAAACGTCTCGACAAAGATGCAATCATGACCAAAATGAAAGCCATCGTTGTACAATTGAAAGCTCAACTGAAAACCAACGCCAGCGGAGGAAATGTGCTGAAGAACATTCTCGGCATGCTCTCCTACTCTCTGGTCATCGTTTTGGGTGTGATCACACTGGGCGCCTGCTTTCTGGCTGGCATTATTGCGCTCATCGCCGCAAAGCTGCAGGATGCCACAGAGGCTGAGGTAGAAACCAAAAGTGAACCTAACTGCAGTCCAATCGTTGCGGCATAAGCCGCAGCGATGCTTTTTAAGAGTTATCGATAATTAATGCGTATCCTTCTAGTAGAAGACGATGTAAGCCTAAGCCGTTTTATTGAAAAAGGGTTGCGCGAGGCTGGCCACCAGGTTGAAGTGGTTGATGATGGTCGACATGCCATGACACTGTGCCTGACCGAACAATACGACGTTGCCATTGTAGACCGAATGCTGCCGGGGCTGGATGGTCTGTCACTGGTGAAAGCCCTGCGAGCCGCCCAGGTGACGACTCCGGCTTTATTTCTGACGTCGTTAGGCGGTGTGGATGATCGTGTTGAAGGGTTGGAGGCGGGAGGTGATGATTATCTCACCAAACCTTTTGCTTTTTCTGAGCTCCTGGCCAGAGTCACGGCCCTGTCCCGACGGTCTCAGGCAAAGCCTGCAGAAACAGCTCCAGAATTAAAGTACGGCGACCTGTCGTTAAACCTGCTGGAAAGAACGGTCATGCGCCAAGGTCAGTATCTGGATCTACAGCCTAAAGAGTTTCGCATTCTCGAACTGTTTCTGCGTCACCCTTCCAGAGTTATTACCCGCACCATGTTGCTGGAGCATGTCTGGGACATCCATTTTGACCCACAGACCAGCGTCGTAGAAACTCATATCAGCCGGCTTCGTAACAAACTGGAAAAGCCCTTTGGTGATACGTTAATTCAAACGGTTCGAGGCGCGGGTTACAAACTGGAGTTCAAACCCTCAGAGTCCACTTTATGAGGCGATTCTTCCTGATCAGTTCATTATTGAAAGGCCTGCGGGGCTTGCAACGGCTCTTTCAAAGAATTCAACAAAGAATTCCATGCCAGACTCCGCAATGGATGAAAAACTCTGCTGTACAACAGGGTCTTCTGTTTGGTGTTACCACAATTATCAGCCTGGTACTGATGGCAGCAGTGACACTTCTTTATGTGGATCATGAGCTGGAGAAACAAAATCGGGAAATCGTTAAGGAATCCCGGGAATTAGTTCGAGGGAAAAGTCGTACCATTGACGATGACCCCATTGATGATGACGATGTTCTGGAAATCATGACCTCCGGCTTTATCCTCTCCGGTTTACTGGCGTTACTGTTTACGTCTGGCATCGTCACGCTGCTCAGCCGGTACAGCCAGAAAAGGATTTCCCGAATTGAGCACGTACTGAACCGGGCTGCCGAAGGTGATCTGTCAGCCCGCACCGGGGAGGAACATGCGTTTAATGATTTGGCCCGTATCTCCCAGTCGGTGGATGAAATGCTCTCCCGGCTTGAGGGATCGGTCGCATCGCTAAGGGATATCTCTGCCAACATCGCCCATGAATTAAAAACCCCCATTACCCGATTACGCCATAATCTGCTGACGCTGCAGGAAGAACTATTGGATGTCATGCCAGACTCAAATGGACCGGTGGCGCGGGAATTAAACAACGCTCTGGAAGAGTCAGCACGATTAGCTTCCATCTTTGATGCGCTCTTACGTATTTCTCAAATTGAGTCTGGAGCGAGAAGAAGTCGCTTTGCACTTCAAGATCTGAACACAATTGTGGACACAGTGGCCGAAATCTACAGTGATGTCGCAGAAGATGCCGGCATGAGCCTGATTAATGACAAACAAGATAACCCTGTCACCATCATGGGTGATCGGGAACTGCTGATTCAGCAGGTAGCTAACTTAATTGAAAACAGCCTGCGCTATTGCCCCGAAGGCAGCGTTATTCGACTCCGCACAGGCACTGACTTTGAGCACAAAATGGCATGGTTAAAAGTGCAGGATAACGGCCCCGGGATTTCTGAAATTGAAAAAGAACGGGTGTTTGAACGAATGTATCGGGTGGATAAAAGTCGCACCGATGGCGGATTAGGGTTGGGGCTGTCGCTAGCCAAGGCCATTTCCGGCCTGCATCACGGTTCCATTGAATTACAGGATCAACATCCCGGCCTTGGTGTTGTCATTCGCTACCCCCGAACTTAGGATTTGTCCCGAAATAATTTTCACATTTCAATTAACGTTATCCGTTGTCCGAAAAAACTGAAGCCACCCGCGCTTTTACGGATAGCGGATCACGGATAGCGGTCTCAACGATGCTTCAAGACCTCAGTAAATATGGATCTTATTTCGGACAGCTCCTTAGAAACTACCGGAACTACCACTTTTACAGATAGCGTCCATACTGTTAGCAGGCTGCCTGAAAGCCATTCAGGCCATTTCATTACATGCTGACAGGAGCAGAATCCCGGAGAAAAAGTCGACAAAAGGGATTCTGATTTTAACTTCCATGAATCACGCTATAAAACAAACGCTGAGTCTGCAAAATACCATTGCCATGGGCTTTATGGCTTTTGCCATGTTTTTGGGAGCCGGTAACCTTATCTTTCCTCCGTTGATTGGCTTTATGGCCGGAGAGCAGGTGTGGTACGCCGCTGCAGGGTTTCTGGTTACCGGGGTGGGGTTACCGTTGCTCGGTATCGTCGCCATTGCCAGAGTCGGGGGGGATTTCAATAACATCAGTCAGGAGTTGCCGAAAGGGTTGGTGATTGCCCTTGCATCCTCTATCTATCTGATCATAGGCCCTGTCTATGCGGTTCCACGCACCGCACTGGTTGCCTTTGAGATTGGTATTGAACCATTTCTGCCCAGTCATAACGCGCATGTGCAACTGATATTCAGCCTGTTGTTTTTTTCCATTGCCTGGTACTTATCCATACGCCCCGGCAAGTTACTTGAGACGGTTGGCAAACTCATAACCCCGGCGTTAATCATCCTGCTGGCTCTACTGGGTCTATCGCCGGTTTTTGCCCCCCTTGGCAGCCCTGGCGAATCTCTTTCAGTCTATCAGGAGACGCCACTGATCGGTGGTTTTCTGGAAGGGTATATGACCATGGATACGCTGGCAGCCTTAATGTTTGGCATCGTGATTATTACCAATCTGAAATCCCACGGCATTCAAGACAAAACCAGCCTTTTTCATTACAGTATGACCACAGGCATTATTGCCGCCATTGGCCTTTCTTTGGTTTATCTGTCTTTATTTTATCTCGGCGCTACCAGTCGGGCGATCATTGCATCACCAGAAAATGGCGGCCAGATTCTGGCCTCCTATGCATACTTGATGTTTGGCAACACGGGCGCAATTATGCTGGCCTGCGTCGTCACCCTGGCTTGCCTGACTACAGCCATTGGCTGCATTACCGCCGCCAGTGAATATTTCAATGAACTTTTCTCCTTTGTCAGTTATCGAACCGTGGTAACCATCGTCAGCGCAACCTGCGTGGTGTTTGCCAATATGGGTGGATTGGGAGAAATTATTGAACTGTTTATTCCCGCACTTCAGGTGCTGTACCCTATTTCCATTGTCCTGATCTTGCTGGGTTTGTTCCGGCACCGCATGCCACACTCTGTGCTCATTTATCGCTCAACACTGGCCACTGCATTTTTATTCAGTGTGATTGATCTAGTTAAAGATCAGGGTCACCCACTCTTTACCCAACTGTTAAGAGTCTTCGATTCCCTCCCGGGATACCACAATCACATGCTCTGGGTCTTACCTGCCTTAGCGATGTTTCTGATCAGCCTGACGTTGAGTTCACTATTTAAACAACCAGAGTCGTTAAGTAATTAATGCAACTTTGTTATTGCAACTATGCCAACCTGGGAAGAGTCAGAAATGTGACCCAATTGGATTTAATGCAGTACTACGGATTGCAATATTCAGAGGATCAAGTAAGCTTGCGCGCTTTTAGTTGCCGGTATTTCAGCTACTATTCTGTTGGACTTTCTTGCTGATAACGGCAACAGCCATGGCTGCGCACATCTGATGCGTGAAAACCTATTTTCAAAGAACAGTAGTCTTGTCAAATGTTCCGCAACTTGGCCCTTCCCGCTGTAATTTTTTCCATCATGATTTTAACTGGTTGCCAGACTCTACCATTCAAGGATCGTCCAAAAAAAGACGATTCCCGTATAATTCAATCGGTGCCCCAACCGGCATTACCTCAACAGCCTGTACCTGAAGAAAAACCCAAACCACCTGAGACCCACACGATTACCATTCGTGAACAAACGATTCAGACACCTGCCCACCTGGAAGGTCGTTTGGTATTAGGCCTGAATGAAACCGCGTCTCTACCCAACCTTGACCTGACCATGATATCCAAACTGGATACTGGCGCAGAAAACAGTTCCGTGGATGCCCGCAATATTCAGCTATTCGAGCGCGATGGCAAAAAGTGGGTAAAATTTGATCTGAGCCGCACCTCCAAAGGCACCGTTCCCATGGAGCTGCCGATCAAAGGCACCATTCGGATCAAACGCCCTGGACTCAGCGCCATTGAACGCCCGGTGGTTCAATTAACCATCTCCATTGGTGAGATCACTCAGTCTGTTCCCGTCTCACTGACCGATCGCAGCCAATATGAGTCACCGCTGTTAATTGGTCGTAGCTTCATGCAGGATTTGGCGGTGATCGATGTTAACCAGAAATTCATTGCCACCAAGCTCGTGTTAAAGTCCAGCAATCGTAAAGTGTTGGTACCCGTAACACAGAAATCCTACACCCGGGCTATTATCAAACCCGTCAGCGTCAAAGGCTTGGAAACCATCGGTGCCATTGAAAACGTGCTGATCAAGAATGCCAGTACGATCCTGAAAGCCCGCATTGATACTGGAGCGCAAACGTCCTCAATCGATGCAAAGGAAATGGAACTGTTCCGTAAAGACGACAAACGCTGGGTACGCTTCAAGATTCTCGATACCTCCGGGGACTTGATTGCGCTTGAAGAACCCGTCGTTCGTTTTGTTCGCATTAAACGTCACGGTGATGATAATGATCGTCGCCCGGTGATCAAACTGAAAACTCGTATTGACGGCATTAAAGCAGAAGCGGAATTTACACTCCGGGATCGGGAAAACTACAACTTCCCGGTACTGATTGGCGCCAGCTACCTGGAAAAGCGAGCACTGGTGGATGTGTCTCAGGAATACGTTACCGAGCTTTCTAATACAGAGCTTTCCAAAACAGAACTTTCAAGCACCGCCAGCACCAAGGAGTAAGTTAGGGCATGAATGGTCGTTTTCAGCTGGGTCTTATGATTGCCCTGCTCATTGTTGCCGGCCTCGGGCTGGCAATGTACAAACATTTTGCCCTTGGGTTCCCCCTGTTCAGCCACGATGTGTCCAAAGTGTGGAGCATTGAGGCATGGGTAACGTTTAAAGCTGAAGACGAACCGGCACAAGCCAGCCTGACATTGCCAGACCAGCAATCCGGTCTGCGCATTCTTGATGAATCCTTTGCCTCTCCCGGTTATGGCATCAACCAAATTGATGAAGGTGGCCAGCAGCGAGCCGTCTGGAGTATTCGTCAGGCGGACGGTCGGCAGGATTTGTTTTATAAAGTGAAGCTTCATCTGGAGCCGGACTATGATAAAAAGATCCATGATGAACCGGAAGCCGTCATTCCTCCAGTACTGCCAGAACCCTATCAGACCGCAGCCTTGAGTTTATTGAAGCAGGTAAAAGAACACTCTTCTGACCCTTCCAGCTTTGCTGGCACACTCATCAACCACTTTATCGCCAAAGAGCCCAGCCAAAACACCAATATGTTATTGGGCATGACAGAAGAAGGCACATCACTGCCTAAACTGCTGGTTAATTTGCTCAATATGAGTGAGATTCCTGCCCGTATCGTGCGCGGCCTTCATCTGGAAGATGGACGACGTAGACAGCCTATTGTGGATATGATCGAAGTATACGACGGCAATCAATGGCATCTGTTCAACCCAAGAACCGCCAAGCGCGGCACACCGGAAGACTTTTTCCTGTGGCAACGGGGCGCCAAATCCCTGTTGGATGTGATGGGTGGTGTTGGCTCCGATGTTACTTTTTCCATGATTTCCCGTAATGTCCCGACCCGCGAGCTGGCCATCACAGAAGCGAAACAGGACGGCGCAGCACTGATTGATTTCTCGATTTACACCCTGCCGCTTGAAGTTCAAAACGCCTTTAAAATCATTCTACTGATCCCGATTGGCGTGCTCGTTGTGCTGGTGATGCGTATCATTGTTGGCCTAAAAACCTCCGGAACCTTTATGCCGGTTCTGATTGCCATGGCCTTTTTACAGACACAGCTGTTGCCAGGATTAACCATATTTATCTCGCTCGTCTCCATTGGTTTATGGATTCGCTCCTTCCTCAGCCAACAGAATATGTTGTTGGTCGCGCGGCTGGGGGCGGTCATTATCGTGGTTATTCTGATCATGGCGGCCATGAGCATCCTCAGTTGGAAATTGGGTATTACCCAGGCGCTGACGGTAACCTTCTTCCCCATGATCATCCTGGCCTGGACCATCGAACGAATGTCCATTCTCTGGGAAGAAGAAGGCCCCAAACACGTAGTCACGGAAGGCGGCGGCAGTCTTCTGGTTGCCACCATGAGCTATCTGTTAATGTCCAACCCTATTGTTGAACAGTTGACGTTTAACTTCCCGGAGCTGATGTTAACCCTGCTGGGTCTTGTTCTGCTGCTCGGTCAATACACCGGGTACCGGTTACTGGAGTTGAAGCGCTTTTATCCATTGGCTCACTCAATAAAAAATCATCAGTAAAGGCCACTGCCCATGTCATGGAAAATCATGGAAAGCGCACATCATGAGTAGTTTCAGCTCACACCTGCAAACGTTGCTGGCAAAGCTGTCCATCAGCACCCCGGCGCAACTCAAAGCCTCGGGCATTCTCAGTATGAATGCCCGCAACCTGAACTACATTTCGCGCTATAACCCCAGAAGTTTACTCCCTCTGGTGGATGATAAACTCACCACCAAACGCATGGCGGAAAAAGCCGGGGTTGATGTCCCCAAACTCATTGGTGTGATCGAATACCAATCGGATATCCGCAAATTAAAAGACATTCTGGAGCCTCTGGAACAGTTTGTTATCAAACCGGCCAAAGGCAGTGGCGGTAAAGGTATTTTGGTCATCACCAGTCGTGACGGCGACCGTTATGTCAAAGCCAGCGGTGAAAGTTTATCGTTTGATGCTGTCAGCCGGGATGTGTCCAACATTCTGGGTGGTCTATACAGTCTCGGCGGCAAAACCGATGTGGCGGTGATTGAAAGCCTGATTGTTGCGGATCCTATCTTCAGTAATTACAGTTTTGAAGGTGTGCCGGATATTCGCATCATTGTTTTCCGGGGCTTTCCGGTGATGGCCATGATGCGTTTAGCCACCCGCGCCTCCGATGGCAAGGCCAACCTCCACCAGGGTGCTGTAGGCGTTGGTCTGGACATCGCCACCGGCAAACCTCTGCGCACGGTTCAGCATAATCGCCCGGTTCAGAATCATCCGGACACGGGTCATGACTTCAGCAAACTGAATGTACCTCACTGGCAGAAAATACTGCAGCTGTCTGCCAACTGTTTTGAAATGACCGGCCTTGGCTATCTTGGTGTCGATTTGGTGCTTGACCAGAATCTTGGCCCGTTAATCCTTGAACTGAACGCCCGCCCCGGACTTGCCATTCAAATCGCCAACGGCCAGGGCATTGAGCCAAGATTGAAAGCCATTGAAGCCCTGCGCAAACACGATATTTCTATTGACGAGCGAGTCGCTTTTTCACAGCAACATTTCGGTGCAGATTGAAACACCGAAAAAGAAACTTACAACCAACACTCTGAAAAACTAAGCCAAATCAGGCCAAATCAGGCATAATCAGCGTAGTGATCACTAATTTTCACGTACTTCAGGGTTCTGTACTTCACAGAACTCTAAAGACTGTGTAAAAATGAGGTTTGCTCCAACACTCCAGGAAGGAGGCTCGGGTGCAAACCTCACAGCAAGGAAAGCCAGCATTAGTTAGTATTACATGGTCGTTCAGAAGCGCAGCCCAGCCTTATGGCTCAAGGTCTGTCTGCTCATCGCCGGGTAACTACTTATCAGTAGATCACTATAAGGGAACCGGCTCTGTGTTAAGGACAACCAGCCACTATCTTGCTGACCATATTCCACGGCCTATCAACCGCCGCTGGATACATTCTCTGTTGCTAACCTTTTTTTCCTGTTTTTTACTGCATTCCACCGCAATACAAGCCCAGCCAATAGTTCTCAACGGTGAAGGTGCCATACCTGTCGAGTTGAATCCTATTGAAGCCCCGAAAGCTATTTTTCTCAGTACTGCCCCCCAGCATCAGAGCCGTGCAGACTGGTATCAACTGGATGTCACACAACCGAGCTTTGCCACAGACGACTGGCTGTTAGTGTTCCGACAGGTCCCCCACAGTAAACTGGATGTTTTTGCCCCCGCAAACGGCGGCTATCGTCTTGTTGCCATGGGGCTGGACAGTGGCCGCAACGGCATCAAACAAAACACTCTGGAGCTTAATACAACGCCAGGGCAAATCAGCACATTTTATCTGCGTCACAATGAGGTAAAACCGAACCGGTTGTTACCAGAGCTCTGGCCTGCGATGGCCTATTTTGAAACGCTCAGCAATCAAGATGCCGCCATCAGTTCTGCTATTACGCTGTTGATCGTGGCGCTGGTGTTTTTGTTTGTCCTGACCATGCACAACCGAACCCGCGCCATGTATTTGCTGATCAGCCATATGCTGGCATCGACTCTGATGCTGCTGATGTGGGATGGCGATATTTTTCGTAATTTCACCTGGCTGGGAAACCCCGGCCACTGGTTAATGCTGGTCACCACCGGTGTAATCGTCACTGCCATCGCCTGCTATCGCTCTCTGACGCTGTTGCCAGTGTATAGCGTCAACGTCGATCGACTGGTGCTGTCACTGACTGCCATGGGCTTTGCCATTGTCGTTTATGCTATTACCGCTTCCGACCCAGTGGCAGAACCAGTACTCACAGTAGCGGCCACCAGCCTCTTGTTAAGTCTGGCTCTGGTGGTCATTGCCAGTGGTTATTGTCTCTATAACAACATCCGACCGGCACGATTAGCGTTTCCGGCATCCCTTATTTTACTGGGTTTTCTGAGTTGGTCTTGGTCTACCGAAATGTGGCCCAGAAGCATGCCCACCTTTAATGAAGTCTTTTTCCTTTCACTGCACGGTGCGTTACTGCCACTGTTCTATTGGTACGGGCATTACCACAATCTACAGCACAGCGTTGCTATCAATGCCGTAGCACCCACCAGCAGTAAGCGTCGGGTTTTTGAATCGGCTCTTCGCCAACACCTCCAGACCCTGGATGCCCCCATGCCAGAGTCTGAAATTACCCAGCGTATTCTGGCCACCTGTGAAACCGTGATTCCAGAAATTCCGGCCATTATGCTGCAACATCAAGGGGACCAATGGCAGGTTGAAGGCAACCACCTTAATATCGCCGCCAATCTTCGCAAGCAATTACCGGACATTGAAAATGATCTGATGAGTGTAATTGCATCGGGATCAGGCACACGAATCAATTTCAAAGATCGATTCGGTACCATTTTCTGGTTGTTCCCCTTGAGTATTGAGCCCGGTAAGAAAATCATTCTGGCGCTGATTCCCATGCGACAACACCGGAATGCCAATACATGGCAAACCGCCTGTGATATCAGTAGCCACGCCGCCACACTGGCGCAATCCAATCGTCAGTCGTTATTCTGGCAACAACAGGCCAGCCTCGATTCATTAACCGGCCTGCTGAATCGAAGAGCCTTCTGTGAAGAATCAGATAACGTGATTCATCGCCAACGGACCAGTCATAATCCAGAGCCGTGCTGCGCACTGTTCATGGATATTGATAACTTCAAGCAATTTAACGACCAACTAGGGCACAACACTGGCGACCTGATTTTGAAAAATACCGCCAGCCTTTGTAAAAAAGCCTTACGCCAGCAGGATATTCTGGGGCGCTTTGGCGGTGAAGAGTTTGTTGCCCTGCTGCCAAATACCGAACCCTGGCAGGCATTTCGGGTAGCAGAGCGAATTCGTTATGCCGTCATGAATGCCAAACTCTGTGGACCAGACAACCAACAACCCATCACCATCAGTATTGGCGTCGCCGCCATGAGTAGCACCGTGGACTCTCTTGAAAAACTGATGGCAGACGCTGATAAGGCAATGTATCGAGCCAAAGAAAAAGGCAAGAACAAAACCGCCATCAGCGCTGAGCTGACGGATGTTCGACTGCCCCATGGAGAGGCTGTCGCAAAAGGTAGTTAGGAGGCTGACCGAGAATAGGTTGCCCTACGCGGCAACTGCTCCTGCGTTGCTCTAGCTCCTGCATCCATGCAGTCGTGCGGTGGTAGTAAATTGGTCTGAAGATTCTGTTTTGTTCAGCAAATAGCACCACTATTCACTGCACAAAACAGAATCTTCATCCTCAATTTTCTACCATCCTCGCTACGGGCGCTATTCTCGGTCAGCCTCCTAGAGCCTGTCGGACTTACCACTGACATACTGCACCATTCACAACATCAAACTTATGATTTGAACTTTAAATTGTTCGTGCGGTCAACTAATGATCTTATGTCATTTATCGAACCGTTAAACATGGGCAAGATTAGTAGCATTGCAAACCCAATATCACTGAATCACCCACCTGATAGAGCTCTTCACAAACTCAACTCAGCCAGTCGGCAA
The DNA here is from genome assembly GCF_947495845.1 of uncultured Endozoicomonas sp. GTDB lineage: Bacteria > Pseudomonadota > Gammaproteobacteria > Pseudomonadales > Endozoicomonadaceae > Endozoicomonas. Next base: position 95,005 of record NZ_CANMAO010000015.1, read on the forward strand.
GGTAGGCGCCCTTCCCCGAAGCCAGACTTCACCAGACATATTCCTACAGCACAAAAGCCATCTTTTTTTAAAGCTATCTGCACTCGGCTTATTAAACTTTGCCATCCTGCAGAAAGATCAAAAATTGCCGCATCGAAAGCACATGAGCCAGCCTTTCCAATAAGGCCTGAAGCAAAATCCAGATACCTTAGCCAGAAGCAACTATTGATTGAGCGATGTCAGGATTACCTCCCTGTAGGTATAGGTAAAGACCTGAAGAGCGAATTCATAATCTCCCAACCAATCCGCAGTAAAGGCCTACAAGAAGTCTGCTTTTCTTTTTTATACAGGGATCTAGAGTCAGAACCCAGACTGAAACAATTAGAACCGCTGGTGACTATCCAACATCGCATGCTTGATAACAAGGAACAAGAGCGACTGACTCTGGGTTGCCAGTTAGGTCAGCAAATGGCTCTTGAAGAAAATGCAGCCACTTCAAAACACGAAACCTTTCAGACGTTTTTCAGCCAAGTTTCGAATATGTGTGCCAGTGCGATTCAAGTGCCAGGTCATATCGCTGAATCTTTTCAGCTACGTATGAATGCCATATTCCACATGCGATATCTGGAAGCAAAAAGCTGGCTCGGCTTTAACACAGAAAACAATCTTGCTGATACCCTGGTCAAGTCTGGTCCGCTGGGCATAAAAATAGCTCAGGTACTGGCACTGTCTTCAGAAGTACCTGAGTCATTGCGTAACACACTAAAACCCACTCTCGAGAACAATCCCCCTATTCCCTTTTCAGACATTCAAAAAGCGGTCACCTCCGCACTGGAGCATCACAATGAAAACTGGGATAGCACCTTCACACATTTTGATCCAACGCCTATAAAAACAGGCTCCGTGGCTCAGGTTCACAAAGCGACTCTTACCAGTGGGCAGATGGTTGCCGTAAAAGTCGTCAGACCTCATTTAATTGACGACATCAAAAAACATCAGCATCCGCTATCGCAATTACTGAGCAAGGTCATTGGCCAATTATCCCCTGATAAGAAAGAACCTTTGATTCGACAACTCAAAGCCAAAATATCCAGTATCACTACCGAAGCAAATTTAGAGATTGAAGCTCGATATGCTGCCTATTTTCAGCGAGCGGTTGATAGCTTGGACCTCAACAATGAAGTGATGATTCCCAAAATCATACATGAATTAAGCAACCGCGACGTTCTGGTTATGGCGTTTATTGAAGGGAATAGTATTGCTGAATTGATGCAATCCGATCGACCTGCAGCACGAGCACTAACGCTGAAGTTACTCGATATCTGGTTAGAGATTGCCTGCTCCACCGGGTTGGTTCATGGTGATATTCACCCGGGTAACGGCATTCACTGCAATGACAAACTCTGTCTGATTGACTTTGGAGATGCCTTTATCCTGCCGGATACTTTGCGCAACCTACTCAATGACACTCAACTTGCGAAACAATTTTTGTTGATTTTCAAATATGACACCACATATGACAACACAGGAACTACCTATAAAGAGACATTGAGTCAAATACAACAAATCGTTGAAGCGCTTTTTTTAAAAGCTGACCAACAACCCTTAACGCTCGAAGAGCTTACCAACATAAGCACCCATATTTTGTTGCGCCTGACACACTCAGAAGCACAGTGGTTCTGGGATGAATGGAGTGAAAAAGTTCCAGTTAGAGATGAATTTTCCTGGCAGCAACTTCTCAACGAGTTAATGGCAAAATATGAAATCTCATTGAGACCAGAAGTAGTAGCTCTAAACAAATGTCTGGGAAATCTTGTTAACTGCGTTCATGATTTGAAGCGGAAAGACGACGTCGATTTACTCGAGGGAGAACACCCTGAACTCTCCCACAGAACAAACAACCTGCTTAAGCTATTCGCGCAGTTAGATACCGAGCCAGCGTCGATCAATATCCCTCAAGCACGCCTCTTTAAAGACAAAGACTCACCTGATAAAGCAGAGGAACCCGATGATCTATTTTATGACTGTTGAGGGTGTTGTAAAACCCATGGTTCCCACGCGACGCGAGAGTGTCGCAAAAAACTCCAAACATCTCGTTCCCATGCTTAGCGTGGGAATGCATATCCTTGAATTTTCAAAGGGTTAGAAGTGTGGGTTCCCACGCAATACCCAAAGGGCATAAAAGCATGGGAGCCAGGGCTTTTTCGACACCCAATGAGATATCTGGAATTTTGCGACAATCTCTGTCGCTAAGGGGCAAGCTGAAAATAGCTGAAAATTGACAGAGATCGCCCATCACGCACAAAACTGCTCAGGTAGCCTGACTTGAAAACAGGAAAGATCGCCGCTTTGCCGGTGATGTACCAGATAACACCATCACCTTCCCGATGAGTCAGACCAACCGCACTCAAAGCAACCAGTGGTACCCGATCACTTTCCGTCATTCCGCCTGTTGCCAATGCATCGGCTTTTGCCTGAGGGCTTATCTGTCCAAGCTGTTCCAGAGTGACACTACCAAGGCAAGCCATATTATTACCAGCGCCCACAGAGGCAAAATTACCCACGGAGCAATGGTTCAACATCGCCTGAAAGTTCTCTTCTGAATCACCCTGGTTTGTGGTTATAAGCAGACGGTTTTCAACGCCTTCCTGTACTTGATGAACAGAATATCTCGGTAACCATTTGCCAAATGGCTGAACTACCTTCAGGGCAAAGGTCGAAGCATCCATCCCTCTCTCACTATCCGGCCCGACAGTGCCTTCACCAAAAGCAAAGTATCGGTTTTCATTTTCTGCGAGAGCAACATAGCCTGCAGGATACTTCAGCAATACATTACTGATCTGGTTCAGATAGTTTTTATAATTCAGCAGCATAGGCACATTGGGTATTTGATCACCCAAGCTGCCAGACGGATCAGTAGCAAGGCTAACTGGCATCAGCTGAGCATTAAACAGTCGAACAGCTCCTGCAGATGTTTGCTGGGAAGCTGCCTCTATCCCGCTACGCGCAGCCATTAAATACTCACCGTTCTGATAGAAAACAGGAACGCCCAAAGGCAGTCGATGAAACTCACCGACTGATTTAATTCGCGTGGTGGTGGTTAACTTGAGCTGACCTGACAAGCCATCATCACCGTAGCCGGACTGAAGTTTGTTCACCAAATCATCGCCAACCAGTGCAATATGTCGGGATTTAGCAAACTTCAATCCAAACTCCGGCCGCCACAGCGCAACCCAGCTATCTTCTGCGGCATCAAGCCCGGGAGAAGACACTGGCGTCAGCTGTCCAAGCACGATAACAGGGGTATTTCTTGCAATCAGAGTGCTGGATGACTTCTGGTTCGCCGCCACATTCGAGCCGCTAGACAGATTATTCGTGACGAACACATCACTGGGGAAAAACTGGGCATCGGTATCCATCACCGTGATGGCTCTAGCGCGCGGATCAAACTGTTGAAGATAACCAGTGGATTCTACCAGCGTCAAAAGACGCTCAAGCTCAGCCTCCGTTATCTGATGGCCTGACGCATCAAAATGATCACGGGCAATAGAAGCAACCTTAACCGCAGTATCGGCGATTGAACCGTACTCTTCTTTATATAAAAAGAGCGCCTCATTCACTTTTGCTGCATCCCAAGGCGCCAGTAACCACTGGATCAAATTAGGCTCATTCACCTGCCAGCGCAGGGTTTCGTCCTGAGTGTTGATGCCTTGAAACTGAGCAATACGATGAACATCCTGAAGCTCCGGATACACTTCGCCCTGCCGATCCGCATCGGGATACCCCAGAGCAATACCGGACAAACAGGCCAATACACCACCCACAATAGCGTTCCGGCTTTGCTTACGCAGGGCTTCTGTCAGTCGAGCTTTTGCCAGTAGGGCGTTTGCCATTTTCGCCGCTAACCTCGCGCACGACCTGATCTCCAACATCATATCCAACACCACTGATAAACTACCCGCTTGTTTTGACAGCAATTGATCAAAATAGTTTCCACTAAACCATTTGTCTAACCGGTAATTTCCCTTTAAGGTTCAAAGGTTTGATAACAACAGTTTGATAACAGCAGCTTGATAATAAGAAATTGAGGAAACAGTTACGATGGAAGCGTTATTAGAAGATTTTCCGGTCATCACCGAAGTGCCAGTAGCCTGGGGTGAAATGGATGCCTTGCAGCACGTAAACAACGTGGTCTATTTCCGTTATTTTGAATCCGCCAGGCTGGATTACTTTAATCGTCTTGAATTGATGGAAAAAGCCAAAGAAACCGGCATTGGCCCCGTACTTAGCCACGCGGAATGTTTCTTCAAAATCCCGGTCACTCATCCGGACACCCTGTTGATTGGTTCTCGAGTATCAGACATTCAGGATGATCGCCTGACCATGGAATACCGGATTGTCAGCAAAAAACTGGGCAAGGTCACCACCACGGGTAAAGCGACCGCCGTGATGTTCAACTTCAAAACCGGCACCAAAGCTAACCTCAGTGATGATGTGAAAGAAGCCATCAACTCTATAGAGAACCAATAGACACCTGCCTCACAGCCTTCTTTGCTTGGTCGTTTTACTCACAGAGCATTGCAACAAAGAAGGCGACACGCACACAAGCACTGCTCACTACATCATTAAACAACACTCTTAACTCTCATCGAGTGTCTTAAAAAAACATCTAGTCAAATTCCAAGAAAGGATATTGCCTGGACTCACCTCCTGTTGAGCTATAAAGCTGTCTTATCACTTCACGATTTTCAGGATATAGACCGGAGAAAGGTGAATATGAGCTCTCCGTTACTTCGGGAGTGCTCACCTGAGCAGCAGGTAAATCACTATACATTGGTGAAGTAACGCTTCTCATAATTGAGCCCAAAAAATAGCCACCAATTGCCAACCCAAAATCGCGTAAGTTGCTAGCTATAAAATTATTCTCATTCCATCGAGCCGAAACATTACGTACATCTCGTCCATCTGAATGATAATCTTCGAATTGTCCATTCAAAACCTGGCGACTTATGTCAATAAGACCTTGATAAGCAATTGACAAAAATATATCTTCAGTTAGATACCTGCCAAACAGATTATTTTCAACTCTAGGCTCGGGCATGGGTATTTGTGGCATTAAGCTATGTAAGAAAAACAGTTGATATTCTATAAAGCTTACAGATCGCTGACTTAAGTCACGCGCGTTTGGATTAACTTGCCTTCTTTGCTCCAATGTAAAATTCTCCCTATCTAGCGGACAGGTATTATGATCTTTGATCCACGTAGCAATACACTTTCTACCAAAAACATGCCCTGCACTACACGGCAAAGCAAATCGCCCATGCTCACCCGCAGGGTTAGCATCGAAAGGTTCCCAACAGATACTGCAATTAAGACCATCGGATGGTGTAACATTCATAACAAATACCCTACAAAATCTTTGGGGAGCTTTCTTTTTTAAGAAAAAGCGTGCTGTTGTAGAATGACTGTTCAGCTTTGATGACGTCATACTGAATGGGGTAATAGAAATCTTCTATCAGCTACCCGTAATATCCATTCATCACTGTTATTAGGCTAGGACTAGCCTAAAAGAAATAAGTTCCTCACCAAGAGGAAATATCAACTGGACACACAAACAGTTAGTTGATATTTCCCCCAAGCCTCGTAATAGAACCCAAGGAACGCCTGCATTCAAAACTCTCTATTACGGACAAGTTTTTTATACCAATGTCGCTTTTAAATTATGGAGTGAGCAAGTTATTTTGGGCGACTGGGCAATACCCGAGGGCATAAAGGCGAAGAGACGAGTCATAGCTGTAGCTATGGCGAGGAACTTCAACGCAGACCCAGTCGGGCAAAATAGCTGCGCAGCCCACAATTTAAAAGCAGAATTGGTATTAAACCAAGACTTCGAGAATAGCCAATGATGTATAACCAAAACCAATAGTTGCCGGAACAAAACCCAGGCAAACCATCACCTTACCAAAGGTCGTATTCGCACCCCCCATCTCAGGATTAATGGCTTTGGCAATAAAACCACTGGGGTTGTACAAAACGCCAATGCAGAAAATCGTGATGACCCAGTCGGGAATCTCAAGGTTCAGGTGAGTAATAATCAAATAAAGAACACCCGCAAGCGCCGTCATAATGGTGAAATCCACATGGGAACGAATCAGGTTATGAGTGGCAGGAAATATTTTTCTTAGAAACTCCACTTTCCCGTAAATAATCAAGGTTGCCAGCCAGGCTTCCACCAGCGAGATCAACATGGCAATGGCGGCTGTGATTAACAGCCACTCCGGGGTTATTTCAGGCACCATTACAAATACTCTCTTTGCATTTTTTTATTGTTATTTTGCCAGCGCCCTTCCCTCAACCCTGGCGAACCGGCTGATAGCGACCCGGTTTATGGTTCATTGCCAACACAAGGTTGGTGGCAACCGCACCCAGAATTGATAACAGGATCAAGTGAGCATCCACTACAAAGATGGATAACACGACAATGGTACAGTCCAGTGCCATTTGTACCTTACCGGCACTGATACCAAAGCGATCCTGTAAGAACAGTGCCAGAATGTTAAAACCGCCCAGACTCATTTTGTGCCTGAAGATCACCAGCATACCGGTTCCTATCAACCCACCACCCAATAATGCCGCATACAAAGGGTGAATCATGGAAAGCTGAATAACGTGGTAAAGATGATCTACCGCCACCGAGACAATAGTGACCGCAATAAAAGTATTCAGGGTAAATCGCCACCCCATTCGAGTGAACGACAACATATAGAAAGGCAGGTTGAGTGCAAAAAATATCTGTCCAAAACTGAACGACGACACCTTAGTAAGATAGATCGCCAAACCCGCTGTACCGCCAGTCAGCAACCCCACTTTATTAAAGAAAACCACCCCCAGTGAAACCAGCGCACTGCCGAGTATCAGCGCCAGTAAGTTTTCCCGCAGGCTATGATCCTGATCCATTGTAATACCAATTCTGTTTTTAAATTATGGGCTGCGCAGCTATTTTGACCGACTGGATCAGCGTTGAAGTTCCTCGCCATAGCTACTGCTATGACTCGTCTCTTCGTCTTGCCCAGTCGCCCAAAATAACTTGCTCACACCACAATTTAAAAACGCCATTGGTATAACTCCTATATCCATAACCATTAAAAAGTCATCCGTCGTTTGTTTTTATCGTGACGGCAATATGACAACTTTTTGTGGATTAGTCGAGGATAGGAATTGCTTAGAGACTCTCACAAACAAAATAACTTCCACATTTGCCAACGTCGTTACCCGCTTTCCGTTATCCGTAAATGCGCATGCTGCAAGGCTTTTACGGATAACGGCAAACGGAAAGCGCTTCTCAGAGCAATGAAGTTATTCAGATACAGCTCCTTAATGTACGTTAACTCATGTGTTGGAAGGAACGGCATTAGCCAAATAATCGAGCATATTCTCCACACCGCTCACTTCAAAGGGATCATGGGGGCAATTATCCTCTTTACCTGGTTCGGTAAAGACCTGCTGAATCTCACCTTCCACCACATGCATGGAATAACGCCAGCTGCGATAACCAAAACCCAGGTTTTCCTTTTTCACCAACATCCCCATTAGCCGGGTAAAATCTCCATTACCGTCTGGTAGCATTTTGACCTTTTCTACCCCCAGTCGTTTACTCCACTGAAACATGGTGAAAGCATCATTAACACTCAGGCAATAGACTTCATCGACACCGGCACTTTTCAGCGCCTCATAATGTTTCTCATAGCCAGGAAGGTGCGTGCTTGAACAGGTCGGTGTAAATGCCCCAGGCAAAGCAACAACAACAATGCTTTTATGGGCACAAATGTCTTTGGTGGTGACTTCCTGCCAGCGAAACGGATTGTCTCCGGGGATGGATTCATCACGAACACGGGTCTGAAAAGTCACTTCCGGTATCATTTTCATAAGGTCAACTCCTGACAGGAAACTCAAGTGTCAGTTTAGGCGACCTTTTGTTCGCTGCCCGAAATCCGGCTACATAGAGAGCTTCAGAAAAACAATCGCCACCAATGTGATACAGATACCCAGCACCTTGACCGGATGCAGGCTTTCACCAAACATCACCCGCCCAATAATGGACGTCGCAATAATTCCAAGGGACCCCCAAAGCGCATAGGCGACACTGAGATCAATACTCTTCAAAGCAAACGATAGAAACACAAACGCGGCGATCTGTACGATCATCACCAACACTGCCAACCGTTTTTTGGTAAAGCCGTTGGACAGTTTGGTCAGCACGTTGCCAAAAATGTCACAGCTCGATGCGGCCACGATCCAAAAAATGGCGATCAGTTGCAGATGGTCTGACATGAGCTCTCCTCCCTCTTATTGGCCTGCTGTCGTTCAGACAGTTTCTCTCCCAAATTCATTAACATCATGCCGGTGATCAGGCAGGCCATGGCCGCCAGCTTCATCGCTGAAAATTGTTCATCAAAAAAGTACCAGGAGCTCAAGCTAATCAACAGCAGACCAACGCCCTCCCACATGGTATAAGCGATCGCCAGCGGTATTTTCCTGACCGCCTGAGACAGGAAAAAATATGAAATTGAAATGAGCAGCGCCATCAATGTATAGCCAACCACCGGGTGACTGCCGGTAGCCATCTTCATAAACGATGTGCTGGCCACTTCCGTAATAATGGCAAGAAACAACATACACCAGTAATACACAGGATAATTCCAGATAAGTTTGTCGATTTTTATGATGTTTAGGAAAGAAATAGTAGGCGCTACAGAGCTGAACGCCAGTGGCGCTCTGAAGGGTAGGAATGAACCGTGATGTGATCACTCATAACGTGAGTCAGCATAAAAACAACAAATAAAGAACATAGAAAAAGAGAGTAGCAAAACAACGGTTATTTAATCAGCCGTAGATATACAGCTTCTAACGCTTCTTCAACAACACCAGAACCGACCCTGTGCCACCTTCTGAAGGCGGTGCGGAACAAAAGGCCAGTACGTCCGACATTTGTTTCAGCCAATGATTGGTATGACTCTTCAGGGTAGATTGACGATCTTTAGTACGATGGGATTTACCATGAACCACCCGCACACAGGTTAAACCGCGCAGTCGGGCAATCTGGATAAACTCGTTGATCAGCTCCCGAGCCTCATCGATCTTATAGCCGTGAAGATCCAGCTCGAACTGAATGGGTATCATCCCCTGACGGAGTTGGCGCATACGATTGTGCTGGATACCATCACGGGAGAACGCAACGCTTTGTTCCGGCTCGATGGGCTCGATCCAGGCTTCTGATAATGCAGCACCGCCCGATGACTGAAGTTGTTGCGCTGCTTTTCGCCGAGCCTGTAACGTACTTTCCGGTACCGATACCTTTTTAGGCAGTTGCTTACCTATCTGGGCTTTGATGTTTTTGTTCTTCAGGGGTTTAACCCCCTTCATTGCCTGCTCAAAGCTTTGTTCTTCGTCGTCGTTTTTACACATAGGTTGCGCAGGTCTATAGTCAGATTTGATAAACACCAAAATACTATTGTAACCATTGTCTTATAGTCGGGATAGAATGAAATGCGAATGACAGTCCACTGATCACCAGAACCGTAGTAATACATATAGGGATTTACCGACATTGCCGATTAGAATACCTTCTTAAGAATAACACCTTCCCTCTCAGGTCACTCCATGTCGCAGACAGCCGACGCTGACAACGTCACTGATGTAAACGCTCCTGATAAAAAAGAGCACCGGAAAAAACAGCTGGATAACATTGATCTCAAACTGGAAGAGCGGGATCAGCGGTGGCTGGAAAAAGTCGCCAGTGCACCACAGCCGGAGCCCTGGAGCGTTATTGTTTTTCAATACGCCTGGACCGCCGGCCCCGTCACGCTGATGGCGGCTTATTTCGGTTACTACTTTGCCTATGGCGTGTTAATGCCCCTGGAGAGAGCTTTTTACTTTCTGGGCTATTCGGTAATCGCCGTTGCCCTGGGTATGAGCTACAAACTGTTCCACAACATGACTCACGGCCGGCAGGCAATCCGCGACCGTCTGAACCGTTTGTACCTGATCGATCACTTGCCTGAACTCATCTATCAGGCACGAGATCTTGGTCAGGCTAATATGACAGAGGAACAACGTCGTATTCATTCTGCTGGCATCCTTCTACGAAAAATGGATCTTGGCCCCGAATGGGTGTCCACCGCTATCGAAGATCTCACCGGCAATCAAGTACTGGCCAAACAGGCAGAGCGCATTGAGATTTTCCGCCGGGCCGGCCTGTATAGCCGCATGCGAGATATTATTACCGAAGCTGAAGAAGCTTCGAACGACGCTTTCCAAACGCTGAATGAGCATCACCCGAGAACCGCAGAAGCCATGAAAAAGCGGCTCAACGGTATCGTCATGCGCCCACATCAAGGGCAACGTCGGGAGCCACTGTTTATTGAACGGATTCTGTCGGCAATTGAGGAAGGCAACGAAAACCTGATGACGCTCCACGACGTGGAAGAAATGCTCACGCTTTGCTTTGAGCTGATTTGCGGGCGTGAAATCCCCTTCCTGAAAATTGAATATACCGGTCACTGGGATCTGGCCAAAGCGCTGGATAAACTGGAAGAAGAACGGAATGATCTGCGCATCAGCCGCGCGCGCGTCTATTCTCGTTTAAAGGCACTGAACACCTACCTCAGTAACCTTGGTATGCCTTCGGAGATTGGCAGTGGCAGTGGTTTGAGTACCCAAAAATTGTTATCCATTGCCGTACGCGCACTGGACACGTTAAGCCTGCAGGTTCGTGAAGCCCGTCAGTTGATGTTCACCACTCCGTTAAAAAAAGGCCCGTCCAAACAGCTACATACCCTGACAACCAAAAGCCAGCAGCTGGAAAAAGCACTGCAGATATACAACGAAAGTCGTCGGGCTTACCTCAAACAGGGTCGTGACAGTCTGCAGTTAAAGCGCGCTCTGAAAAACTGGCAGAAGTTGTCGTCTAATTACCAGAGCCAGAAGAATGAAAACCTGAAACGCAGCCTGACCATCTCGGAGCAGTTTATCTTTATCGATGAAGAAGATCGGGCAGAGATCGCATTGAAACTCCGACAATATCTGGAAGATTCTCCTGAACTCCCGACCGGTCGTAAAATTGGCAAAGAATACTCGGCGTCATGGCACGAACAAACCGGTCTGCTGACAGAATCCAATGCCCGGGACATTGCCATTGAAATTGCCACAATTCTGGACCCGTATATTCATCTGAACGACCCTCAAACCCAACGGGCTATTGAAACCTCCAACGCCACCAGCCTGGCCAATATCGAGCCCGGCATGAGCGCAAAAACCAAAGCTGGCTGGGGCGAAGCCATGGCCGGTGCGGTGGAAAAGAATCTGGCGTCCAGCGCCGAGAAGCTGGCTCAGAACCTGATCCGCTATTATCGCGTGCCACTCAGTGATCAGACCATTCATTTTCTGGTGGAGACTTATGGCGCCAGTCTCGAACGTTTGCAGTTTATCGCCCGTTACGAAACGCCACTGAGCGCCTCTTACTCTCTGAACGGTATGTCTGCCATGGAGATTCCGCAGCCCAAAGAAAGCTGGCAGATTGACCTGTACAATGCCAAGAAGACACTGACGCGGTTTAATCTGAAGAATATGGTCTAAGAAGCTGTTCAACCCAGAATGGGAAATACTGACAGACCAAATAGGGAATTGTCACAAAATAACTTCCACTTTTAACCAGAACCGTTGCCCGTTTACCGTTGTCCGTTTACCGTAAAAGCCTTGCTGCTTGCGCTTTTACGGTAAACGGCAAACGGAAAACGCTTCTCTGAGCAGTGAAGTTATTCAGGGGCAGTTCCTAGGTACAGATAACCATACCATTCCAAATTTGACCCACATCAACAAAACCTGAAATACCGATAATTGCGGCATACCGAAATATACCTACCAGGCTCGTATCTGTACCATAGTCAATGAACTAATTTCTGTCCCTGCACGTAACGTGTTAGTGCGCAATGACAGCAAAGCCAAAACCAACGCCTTACCAGAAAGTCCGCTCCAGACGGGCCAGGTTCGTTTCAGTGTACTATTCATACAGCAACCTGAGTCACTTTCAGCGACAACGTGATTTGAGAACTCTCCGTTTGATCAGGGAACTTTAATCAGAGACTTACGCTCCAAGTAATTAAGGTCGCAGGCTACATGAATAACTGAGCCAACCTTACCCGGTAAAAGTGAATCTGGCTGATGTTGTCATTACGTTCTACCCTGTAGTAGCCGGGGTCTTTTCCTGTATTAACTGTGGAGGAGCTTTATGATTCTGGAAGAAGTCATAGAACTCTCGCGCTTTCAATTTGCCATTACTGCGCTCTATCATTTTTTATTTGTTCCCCTGACCCTTGGCATGACGTTTATGCTGGCGATCATGGAATCCGTCTATGTGATGACGGGGAAACAAATCTACAAAGACATGACCCGATTCTGGGGCAAGCTCTTTGGTATTAACTTTGCCATTGGTGTGGCCACCGGCCTGACCATGGAATTCCAGTTTGGCACCAACTGGTCCTACTATTCTCACTACGTGGGCGATATTTTCGGCGCACCGCTGGCCATTGAAGCCCTGATGGCGTTCTTTCTCGAATCCACCATGGTGGGCATGTTCTTCTTCGGCTGGGATCGTCTGAGCAAAGTACAACATCTGGCGTGTACCTGGCTGATGGCAATCGGCACCAACCTCTCCGCTCTCTGGATTTTGATTGCCAACGCCTGGATGCAAAACCCGGTAGGCGCTGAATTCAACTTCGAAACCATGCGCATGGAAATGACCAGCTTTGCTGATCTGATTCTGAACCCGGTTGCCCAGGTTAAATTCATTCACACCGTGGCCGCAGGTTACACCACGGGGGCGATTTTCGTACTTTCCATCTCTGCTTACTACCTGCTGCAAAATCGTGATGTCGGTTTTGCCCGCCGTTCTTTTGCGGTGGCTTCCGGTTTTGGTCTGGCAGCGATTCTTTCCACCATTCTGCTGGGTGATGAATCCGGCTATGAACTGGGTGACGTACAGGAAGTAAAACTGGCTGCAATTGAAGCAGAGTGGGATACTCATCCTGCCCCTGCCAGCTTTACCGTGATTGGTATTCCTGATCAGGAAAACATGGAAACCGACTTCGCCATTAAAATTCCTTATGTAATGGGCATCATTGCGACCCGCTCTCTGGATGAAGAAGTCATGGGTATCAAGGATCTGATCGAGAACAAAGTCGTCCGTATCAAAAGCGGTATGGGCGCTTACGAGTTACTCCAGAAACTCAAGAATGGTGAGGACACTCCGGAAAATCGTGCAGCCTTCTTAGAAGTTGTGGATGATCTGGGTTATGGCTTATTGCTGACCCGTTATACCGATGACATTCCATCCGCTAACGACGCTATGATTCGTCAGGCCGCTGAAGACGCCATTCCAACGGTATGGCCACTGTTCTTCGCGTTCCGCATTATGGTGGGCTGTGGTGTTCTGATGCTGCTGCTATTGGTGACTGCGTTTGTAAAAACCGCAAAACGCAACGAATATAAGAGCCGATTCTTCCTGAAACTCTGTCTGTGGTCTCTACCACTGCCGTTTATCGCCAGCGAAATGGGCTGGTTTGTTGCCGAGTTTGGACGTCAGCCGTGGTCTATTTCCGGCATCTTGCCCACATACCTTTCCGCTTCCAGCCGAACAGTGACCGACCTGTATCTCAGCATCGCCGGTTTTACTCTGTTCTACGGTATTTTTGCTGTGGTGGAAGTGTGGCTGATGCTGAAGTTTGCCAAAATGGGCCCAAGCAGCCTGCACACAGGACGCTACCACTTTGAGCAAAAGCCAGTAACCCATCTTGACCCGAAGAATGCATAAGGAGTGATGACGATGGATTATGAAATTCTTCGATTAATCTGGTGGGTACTGATCGGCGTACTGTTCATTGGTTTTGCCATTATGGATGGTTACGATCTGGGTACTGCCAACCTTCTGCCTTTTATGGCAAAAAACGACATTGAACGTCGAATCATGATTAACGCAGTAGCGCCCCACTGGGATGGCAATCAGGTATGGCTGGTGACTGCTGGCGGCGCACTGTTCGCAGCATGGCCAACAGTGTATGCCACTGCATTTTCTGGCTTTTACTGGGCAATGGTATTGACGTTATTTGCCCTGCTGATTCGTCCAATGGCCTTTGACTACCGATCCAAACTGGAAGACACCCGCTGGAGAAACGCCTGGGACTGGGGCTTGTTTGCCAGTGGCATTGTGCCTTCCATCGTCTTCGGTGTGGGTTTTGGCAACATCTTTGTGGGCTTTGGTTTTGAACTGGATGAGTTTATGCGATCCAGCTTCACTGAAAACTTCTTTAATCTGCTCAACCCATTCTCTCTGCTTTGCGGTGTTGTCAGTGGTGCCATGCTGACCATGCAGGGTGCTGTGTGGCAGAAACTGCGCTCCGGTGATCCTATTCGTCATCGTGCGTCCATCGTCGCCCGCTATTCAGCACTGGTAACTCTGGTGGCCTTTGCTGTTGGTGGACTGTGGATTGCTAATATCGATGGCTATCAAATCACCAGTTTGATTGACCCCAATGCTCCGTCCAACCCACTGAACAAAACGGTGGTTCTTGGCGAAGGATTGTGGCTGAGCAATTACAGTCAGTACCCGATCATGATGATTGCTCCGGTGCTTGGCTTTCTTGGTACCATTGGCGTGATTCTGTTCTCTGGTACTCATAAAGATGCCTTAAACTTTATCTGCTCCTCATTGGCTCAGGCCGGCATCATTATGACCGCAGGCTTCAGCCTGTTCCCGTTTGTATTGACGTCCAGTTCCAATCCAACCTTCAGTCTCACCATCTGGGATGCCACTTCCAGCTTCATGACCCTGGCGATCATGACCGGTGTAGCCGCGATCTTTGTCCCTACCATTCTTGGTTACACTACTTGGTGTTTCTACAAAATGTGGGGACGCATGACCGCTGAACAGATTGAACAAGAAAGCCACTCACTGTACTGAAAGGGAGAAAAATTATGTGGTACTTCGCATGGATACTGGGTGTATTACTGGCCTGTGCTTTCGGCATCATCAATGTGATGTGGTACGAATTTCACAGCGATCATTTTGATAATGAAATCAATGATTTAGATTGATTTAAAAAATTTTAGGTTTCAATTTTATTGTAACCTAAGCCTAAAAAACGGTACCAAATCGTACCTTTGCCGCATTTCGCTGCAATGGTAGACCGATAAAATGGTACCGTTTCTTTTGTATATCCCTGACCCAGAACCGCTTTCCCGGGCGCATCCATTAAACTCAACCCCAGCCTGACAACATTTGCAAAAGAAGTGCTTAACAAACCATGAAAACCCGCGACCTGCTCCAACTGCCAGACACCAAACTCGCCGCAGCCATCAGCACCATGAAAAGCAAAGAATGTGAAAAACACCTCAGGAGCTATACAAAAATCCTGGGCATTTAGTTTGAAATGGCCATTATGTAAGCCACCCACGCTGCCATGTTCAGCGACAGTGATGAGCCGGTGAAACTGCGAACTTATAAAGCGGTAGTGGATCTGGTGAGGAGTGAAACCGAATACGGTGAAAAGGAAGCAGCCATTCTTGGTGTACTGCTGTTAGCTCATATCATCAAGAAAATGGATAAGGTGCAATCGCTGGTGGGGCAAACCCAAGCACCAGCCTTTTATTGACATACCGTTCGATAAGTTGGAGAAATGCTGATTACTGGCTCAGCATCTCCACCACTTTCAGGTTCAATACTTTCAGGTTCAATATAGACGGCAGCTCATTATTGTTCTTCACCATGAAATCGATCAGATCATTCACTGGCATTTCGTAGATGCTGACAAACAGGTCATGTAACTGGAACCCGCTGCTGCTGGAATCTGTTGGATCGTAATACTGGTCATCCACCCGAATCACCGCCTTGCCAAACAAGCAGTGGCTGTAGCTGATGCCAAGCACGTAGTGCAGGTCAGCAAATTGCTGCTCCTGCAAGTTAATCATATAATCCGCTGCGGTTTATTTGCAGGATCAGCGATTCCTGAATACTCAGTGAATTGGCCGTAAAAACCACAGCCTGCTGATTCCAGCGATAGCCATAAGGCTTGTTCTTGTCGTTCATATCAATGGAAAAATGGTTACTCTCTACCAGCGACTTCAAGTCGCCGCTGAATAGTATGGATATCGCGGTCCAGACCAATCTCTGCCAGTTGCACTTGCATCTGCTAGGCTGTAATCCACCAGCTTTTGGGAATACGCTTCAGCAGCTCAATAATGAGAATGGTATTTTCCAAGGATGATTGTCGTTTATTCATATTCTTGTCAGACTCCGAAAACAGGCGTAGCATAGAAAGCTCACTTCATCACCATGCGGCAACGCTTTCCCAGTTCATAATCCCATCATAAAACACCCCTGCGACGAGTTGTGTCGCATGCAAACTAAAAAATGAAATTTTTTCTTGCATCTCACTTCGTAAAGACACGACTACCGCCACATACGCAACAAGCGTACAATTTCACTCTCACAAATATCACTTCTGAGCTATCTGGTCCTATGCTCCCCAGTGCCAATGAAAGGCAACGGCACAATCCACGGGCGGTAGCGTGCTTTTTGGTTGAGAGGATGATTTCGATTAATATAATGCACAGAGAAAGGCCTGACCTTAGATAGAACAGGACTGTGCCCCCTAGACTGAAATAGTTTGGATTAGTTGGCCTACTAAGCGTTAGCTCCACATACTAATTATCCAGAATATGAATATAAAAGAAAGAAGAGAGTTTTACGAAAAGTTGTATTTTCATGAGCTTGATATAAGAGAAAAAATTGAAAGCAGGCTTAAATTACCAATGACTATTTTTGCGATTGTTTCTGCAATGGCATTATTTTTATTCAACGAAATAATAGTAAAAAAGTCATTTGAACCTGACGCCTTCTTTTCAGTTATTTTTTTTGGAGGAATCGTTTCACTGATCACTTCTATTGTTTTCTTTGTGAAATCTTGGTATGGGTATACCTACAAAATGGTGCCAAATGCAGTTGTACTAGAAAATTATTTTCAAGATATAAATGAGCATTACAATAAAATCGAATTGGAAAATTCTGAAACGTGGACAAATGAAGCTTTTGAGGAATATTTGCTAAGTACTTTCAGAGATTATGCAGCTCACAATACTGTTAATAATGATCGCAAATCATACAATCTATACAAATGTGTTACAGCACTAATTATTTCATTCTTACTTTTTGTTGTAGCATATTATCCCTATTACAACTTTATTCACCAGCAGAGCTAAGGTAAAACTTCATGCCTCAAAAACCGCCTCCACCTCCGCCACCGCCTGCAAGAAATGTAAGAGGTGATAAACCACCACCTCAGCCAAGACCTGCACCGAAACCAACTAAGAAGTGAAGCTAACAAAAATTTCCAGGGGACGCCTGCGGCGCCCCTGAAATTGGCGTTATGTGCCTCATACAAAATACCAAAAATGATTAATATCCAAACCGAAAGAACTACTCTTGTTACTTTGAGCAAGAGTTCAGCAGAGATGGTGAGAAATTACTATTTTGAAAACAAGGCGCATCTATCGCTTTGGGAGCCAGCTAGGGACTATGAATTTCACACACTAGAAAAGTGGCAGGAATTTATTTCTGAGTATGAAGATTCATTCAACTCAGGAACAGCTGTTAAATTTATTGCTTTGAATAAAACAAAAACTGAGATTATCGGAGTTTGCAATTTTTCAAACATCGTACATGGCGTCTTTCAGGCATGTAATGTTGGTTACTCAGTTGCCAAAAAATATGAGAGTCAAGGTTACATGTATGAAATATTATCAGCTGCTATAAAATATATTTTTGAATTTGTTGGTATGCATCGGGTAATGGCAAACTATATCCCAGAGAATGATCGAAGTGCAGCAGTTTTGAATAGGTTAGGTTTTGAAAAAGAAGGTTATGCAAAATCCTATCTTAAAATAAATGGTAAATGGCAAGATCACATTCTTACATCAAAAATAAACCCAGGCACAGGCACATAACAAGTGACTATGGTGTCAATCATAAATTATCCAGCTAATTCGGGGTTCCAATGAACCCCATCCCTGACCATTGA
>NZ_CANMAO010000016.1 GCF_947495845.1 uncultured Endozoicomonas sp.
GCACCTCGTTGATTTGTCAATCGGTTGTTTTCATCGTTTGATTCAAGCAATCGTTTTCAAATCACTCTTCCTGTTAGCGATGAATCCTCATCAGTTAACATTGGCTTTCTCGCTGGAGATCGTCCGTGGAAGAGGGGCACATTCTACGCGCTTAACTGCCAAAGTCAATAACAGTTATAAGACAGTAGTCTTTAATAAAACCGCTGATTATGCAAAGTATCGAAAACGCTGCATCTGGTAGGGAACAACCTTCGCTTCAGTCATACCATCCAGCCTTTCCTTTATTAGACGCTGCTCTTCTATTGCCTCTATACCAACGTTTTCATTTTTACTCAGTGGCGACAGATAAATAATATCTTTATTAGATAAGGCCAGCTTATTGATCATCATTATGGTTTGCTTAATATTTTCCTCTCGACTCTCCCCAGAGGCCGCACCCGTCAAAATGGTCAGCCCAATACCAATGCCAGCCGACCTTGCACCCTTTATAAACGCAATACATTTACTCAGATCGCCAGACTTCCCCAGCTTTGCTCTCAACACTTTCCAGCCCGTTTCAAGACCTACAACCACATGGCGAAGCCCAGCCTCTCTTAACTCCACCCAATTCTGCTCACTTCGCCTGGCACTGAAATCCGGATCTGCAAATGTGGCAACTTCTCGATTAAAGCTACCAAGCCTTTCCTTTATCAACTCAAGGCAAAACATCAGACGTCTTTGCGACAGCGCCATTGCATTCGCAGAACCAAGAAACACACCAGGGGAGGATAAAACCTTTGCACCATACAATTGTTTAACAGCCGTCAGATGTTGTTCAATCATATCCTCCTTCAACACCTTGTAGGGTTTATCCTTATAGAAGGCACAAAAAGTACACTGCCGATTGGGACACCCTATGGCCGGCATAATCACAATATCACCATAACGATCTGGCGGAAGGATGGTTACATCCTCTGGATATACAGAACGATAAAGACTGCCAATTTCCTTATAGTTTTCGAGATTCAACCCCTGACTGACTTCTATTGTTTTATTGTGACAGGGAATTGCATCAATCCAACTCTGAAACGCTTGGTGCACAGTCCCGGAACATTGCTCCGATACTGGCTGCGCACTGGCGCCTTCTACAACAGAACCATCCATGCATCGTCGATAGAATGCGTCTCTGATTCGAAACGAACACCAATACCCCTGGCCATTAATTCTTGCCGACATAAAACGCTCACTGTCTTCTATTTTGCAGCCATCACTCAGGTTGCGAAGCTCAATCGCCATTCAATACACTTCATTTGATTTCTGTTATCATAGAGCCAGCTTGAAACCCTTGTTGCGCTAGGGTTAAATACCGAAGGCATACTAAAGGACAAGCTTTTGCGAAAAATTACAGTATTCGTATTATATGTTCTCTTTTCCGGACAATTACTGGCTCAGACTCCTATTTGTAAAGAGATAGTTCTGACCGGCCATCCTGACCTCCCGCCTGTTAGCTGGGGTGATTATCAGAACACCCACGGCGCCGCTTCTGAACTGATCACCGAGATCCTTGAAGAAGAAGGCATCAAAGTCATCAATGATTATTTCGGTGGGGCCAATCGCGTCACCTACAAACTTCGTCAGGGCATCATCCATATAAACCCTGCCATGACCTATCAGCAAAAATACCTGAACGAGGTGTATCACATCTACCCTCCGGTCTACACCCAGAGCTACATGGTCGTGACTCGCAAAGATGATGACCGTGATATCCGAGAATGGACGGATATGATCGACCTCAAAGGCGTTGCACCGCGAAATGTTCGATTCAGCAAAGAATTTGAACGCTTTGCAGAGGACAACCTGAGTATTGTAAAAACATTCAATGCAAAGCAAGGTCTGAAAATGCTGGATGTCGGTCGTGTGGATTATGCCATCTATCCCCAGATTCAGGGTGACCTGTTCGTATCCCTGCTGGATCTGGAAGGTAGACTGGAAAAAATGCCGGTCGAACTGTCGCCTTTTGACCTCTATATAGCTGTCTCCAAAGAGCTGGGTTGCACACTGCCTGTCAATAAAATTTCTCAAGAATTAACCAAACGACAGGAATCCGGTTATGCCGATAAACTATTAAACGACAGTCTTTACAAATGGATGGGATTCAGTCTCGAAAAGAGACAACGCTCTTCAAACTAACCCAGTAGAATCCTTCGAAAACCCTACACCCTCTCAGAATATATTTCTGATTTTCCCACTTTAATCCACCTTAAATATATTTAATTGATCTGGATCATTCCTGAATCAGCCTTCGATTACATACAGTCTTTACATAAACACCATTTTTAAAAAATAGTAGTACAAAGAAGAGTCATTTATGAGTGTCAGTAAAGCCCCTCCAATGCCAGAGCCGATATCAGGCGATTCCAAATTAATGAATCGCTTTCTAAACGCCGTTGAAAAAGCCGGTAACAAACTGCCGGATCCAACATTATTGTTTGTTTATGCGTTGGTCGTCGTATGGGTACTTTCTGCCCTGATGGCTCAGATGAACCTGGATATGGTTCACCCAACCACCGGTCAAAGCGTGACCGTCAACAACCTACTTACTGGCTCTGCACTGGCCGCCTTTCTGGCCAGCATGGTGAAAAACTTTGCCGGTTTTGCGCCGATGGGGATTGTACTGGTAGCTATGCTGGGTATCGGAGTAGCCGAGAAATCGGGCTTCATTAACACAGGCCTGAAGAAAATGCTGGGCGTTACTCCGGCTAAGTTGTTAACGCCAATGCTCATTCTTGTCGCTATCGTCAGTCATACGGCGGCTGACGCTGGTTACGTTCTGGTCATTCCTCTGGGCGGTATCATTTTCCACGCTGCCGGGCGCCACCCACTGGCGGGTATTGCTGCTGCGTTTGCTGGTGTATCCGGTGGTTTCTCTGCCAACTTTATTCCTTCTGGTATTGATCCGCTGCTTCAGGGTTTCACCCAATCCGCTGCACAGATCCTGGATCCTAACTACCTGATGAACCCACTGGCTAACCTGTTCTTTACCGGCGCTTCCAGTATCTTGATTGTTGCTATTGGCTGGTATGTGACCGACAAAGTGGTTGAGCCACGCCTGCAAGCCACCACCACTCTGGATGAAGACGCAGAAAAAGCACCAGACCTAAGCTCTTTTTCTCCGGAAGAAAGCAAGGCATTCAATGCCGCGGGTTTGGCCATGCTGGTCAGCATCGCTCTGCTGGTTGCTGCCGTTATTCCAGAAACCTCCCCCTTGCGCTCACCGAATGGTGAAATCACAGCCTTCTCTGCGCCACTGATGCAGTCCATTGTTCCTCTGATTTTCATCCTGTTTGTGATTCCAGGCATTGTTTACGGCAAGGTTTCCGGTACTTTCAAAACCTCTAAAGACACTGTTTTGGCCATGAACAGCACCATGGCGACCATGGGCTCTTATCTGGTGATGTCGTTCTTCTGCGCCCAGTTCCTTTATGCATTCTCTCAGTCCAATCTCGGTACTGTACTGGCTCTGAGCGGTGCGGAAGTTCTGCAATCCATGAACCTCGCAGGCGAAATCACTGTCGTTGGTATGATTCTACTAACCGCCACCGTTAATCTGGTCATTGGTTCTTCATCCGCAAAATGGGCATTGATTGGTCCAATTCTGGTACCGATGTTGATGGCCGTGGGCATTGCGCCTGAACTGTCCCAGGCCGCTTATCGTGTGGGCGACTCGGTTTCTAACATTATCTCGCCACTGATGGTGTATTTCCCACTGGTTGTGGTTTATTGCCAGCGTTATGTGAAGGATTCCGGCATCGGCTCTCTGGCCTCTATGATGATGCCATTCTCCATCGCCATGCTGATCGGCTGGACCATCTTCCTGCTGGCTTACTGGGCACTGGGTCTGCCACTGGGTATTCAAGCATCCTATACCTACCCAGCGATGTAATAGCTTTCTCACAGAAGACAATCAACTCACTCTTTAAGGGGCTTCGGCCCCTTTTTTTTGTGCTTACACTGGAACGTAATTAACTAAAAAGTGTCTATGCTTCTAGAGCCGTCAGAAATGCGCTGTAGAAGAGGAGTTCCACCCAGTGTTCAACCTGATAAAAATCATTGATGGAATGACCCCCACCAGCTGGATCATCGCTACTGTCTGCCTGCTTTCATGGATTGTGATTATTCATTATGCAGGCAAAGCAACCGAAAAACGCTGGGGGGATCGTGAAACGGGCGCATTAGTGGGTTTTTTTGTTCCTGGTTTCGTTATGATCAGCCTTCTTTACCTTCTATAGTTTTTTCATTTAAAAACCACTTTAGTCACCTCAGGTTTGGAAATAACCCTCCATTATTTCCAAATCGTTGACTTTACGCGTTTGAAAAATCATTACTACCCAGCCAGACTTCTCTACACCTATCACCCCTATCTCTATGAGATAGCTTGTTTTTTTCTCTGTTCGGATTTCCCGAATATCGACGTGTGGAATGAGGTAATCATCCATGGCTGAAACTTCTCCCTCTGGCAGCAGTACGAAAAAGCTCACGGTTGTCACATTGGCAATCATGAACATTGTTGCAGTCGTCAGCCTTCGCGGCTTACCTGCGGAAGCAGAATACGGGCTCAGTTCTATTTTCTACTACATTTTTGCAGCGATATTCTTTTTGATACCGGTATCACTGGTTGCTGCAGAATTGGCAACGGGCTGGCCCGAAAAAGGCGGTGTGTTTCGCTGGGTTGGTGAAGCCTTTGGTCCTCAATGGGCTTTTTTGGCCATGTTCATGCTATTTATTGAAGTCAGTGTGTGGTTTCCCACTGCACTGACGTTTGGCGCTGTTTCCCTGGCCTTTATTGGACCCGATCAAACTTGGGATCAGGCATTGTCTTCCAATAAATTTTTTGTTCTCGCCATCGTGCTGGCTATTTATTGGCTGGCGACATTTATCGCTTTCCGTGGGGTTGATGCTTTTTCCAAGGTTTCAAAATGGGGCGGCATGATCGGCACCATTATTCCTGCCACAATTCTGATTATCCTTGGTTTCAGTTATCTGGGCAGTGGTGAACCGGTTCATATCGAATTGACGTGGGCGGATGTTATCCCTGATTTCAGCAATTTCAGTAATATTGTACTCGCGGCTAGTATTTTCTTGTTCTACGCCGGCATGGAAATGAACGCAATCCATGTCAAAGAACTGGATAATGCGTCTAAATCATACCCAATGGCCATTGCCGTGGCATCGATTGGCACAGTAGCCATTTTCATTCTCGGCACACTGGCCATTGGCTTTGTGATCCCTCAGGCGGACATCAATCTCACCCAATCACTCCTTGTCGCATACTACGATATGTTTCACTGGGCAGGTGTCGGATTTCTTGCCCCCATCATGGCGGTATGTCTGGCCATTGGTGTACTGGCAGGGATCGTTACCTGGGTAGCAGGGCCCTCTTCTGGCTTACTGACCGTTGCCAAAGCGGGCTACCTGCCGCGCTTCTGGCAACATACCAATAAAAACGACATGGCTACGCATATTATGTTGTTACAGGCAGGCTTGGTCACTGTATTATCCATTCTCTTTGTGGTGATGCCTTCTGTTCAGGCAACGTATCAAATACTGAGTCAGCTGACGGTAATTCTTTATCTGGTCATGTATCTACTGATGTTCGCTGCCGCTATTTACCTTCGCTTCTCTCAGCCCAACCGCCCCAGACCTTATAAAATCCCGGGCGGAAAAGCTGGTATGTTTCTGGTGGCCGGTATTGGTTTTATTGGGTCACTGATTGCTTTTATTTTCAGCTTTATCCCTCCAGGCCAAATCGCAGTGGGTAGCCCAACCAACTATGTGTTAATTCTCATTGCTTTGACGGTCTTTTTTGTCGTGCTTCCTTTCATTATTTACGCCAACCGAAAACCTCACTGGAAAGATGAAGAAGCAGACTTTGCCCCATTCACTTGGGAAATTGAAAATTCACACCCAGGCATACCTAATCATTCCGACACACATACCACTCACCTGACAAAGAAACACCTCCAATGGCTGCACAAAAAAAAGGCTGTTAATAGAGGAGAAAATGCATGAGTTACGATATCAGCAAACTCCAAAGCCTTGTGGATGAAGCGTTATCTCTTGGCAAATCCTGCTCTGGTGGCGCCAACGCAAATTACATCCCGTTCCTTGCCAGCGTTCCACCCGAATTGTGTGCAATATCCATAGTCTGCTGCAGTGGAGAGATCGTTCATGCTGGCGATTATGACTACGGTTTTGCCCTGGAGTCCATCAGCAAAGTGTGCTCCATGTCGTTGGCCATGCAGCAAAAAGGCGCTGAACAAGTACGAGAAAAAATAGGTGCAGAACCAACAGGGCTTCCTTTTAACTCGGTTATGGCTCTGACCGTTCATCAGGACAAACCCCTGACCCCTCTGGTCAATGCCGGCGCCATGGCGACTGTCAGCTTTCTGGATGCACCGGATAAAGAATCCCGGTGGCAGCTGGTTTTAGATTTTCAGCGGAAAATGATGTCCAAAAACGTTCACCTTTCTGAGGATGTCAATACATCAGAACAAGAGACAAACTTCCATAACCGTGCCATCGCCTGGTTGCTATATGCAGCCGGCAATTGCTTCAGTGATCCGATGGAAGCCTGTGAGGTTTATACACGACAATGCTCAACTTTGGTGACCTGTGATGACTTAGCCACACTTGGAGGCACTCTGGCCAATGGTGGCGTCAACCCAATCACCAAAGAGAAAGTCATTGACCCAGACAATGTTGCGCCCATTCTTGCAGAAATGACCATGGAAGGTATGTACGACTTTTCCGGAGACTGGGCTTTTCTCGTTGGCTTGCCCAGCAAGAGCGGCGTGGGTGGCGGAGTGATTGCAGTGGTACCCGGAAAGATGGCTATTGCCGGATTCTCCCCCCCACTGAATGAAGTGGGAAACAGTGTACGTGCTCAGAAAATGATCCAGCATATTGCTAACCGCCTGAACCTCAGTGTCTACAGCCCATCACCATCCTTGTGATATTGACAGGAGAGCAGATCATCGATCTGCTTTCCTCACCCCACTAACCATCGTTTGCCGTAAAATACTGTAAGAAGGTAAGCTCAACGGATATGATGGAAGTCGATGGTCTCCTCTTTCACCCCTGCTTCAGGGTCGTAAAAGACATCAACATCCATCGCGCCTTCTGATTTTGCGACAATACAGGTGACTGCACAGTCACCTGTTATATTGACGGCGGTTCTCACCATATCCAAAAGACGATCCACACCCATCACCAGGGCGATTCCTTCCAGTGGCAACCCAACCTGCTTCAATACCATCGCCAGCATAACCATGCCTACACCCGGTACACCTGCCGTTCCTATTGAAGCCAGCGTGGCAGTCAATATGACGGAAAGATAGTCACTGATCGTCAGCTCTATACCAAACGCCTGAGCAATAAAGACCGTCGCAACTCCCTGCATAATGGCTGTACCGTCCATATTAATGGTACTGCCCAGAGGGATGGTGAAGGAGGCAATTCGATTGGAGACACCAAACCGATAGGTCACTGTTTCCATGGTCACGGGGATTGTTGCATTACTGGATGCCGTACTGAATGCAAACATGGCAGCGTCGTCCATTTTCGACAAAAATGTTCTCGGACTGAGCCCCGTGAAAATTTTCAATAAAGAACAATACGTCACCAGTGCATGTATCAGCAGAACACACAACAGTAAGGTAAAGTATTTAGCCAAGCTTACAATGGCTGATAGTTCAATGGTCGTAAACAGCTTGGCCATCAAACAAAACACACCATAAGGCGCAACATTCATTAATAGCGCCACCAACTTCATCATCACATCGTTCAACGCATCAAATAAACGAGCGATCTTGTCGCCAGAATCACCGGCGGCACCAATGGCAATACCAAACAGCACGGCAAATACGATAATTTGTAGTGTATTACCGCTGGCCATGGCTTCTATTGGATTATCAGGAAACAGGTGTATTAACACTTCACTGATAGCTGGTGCTTCTTTGGCAGAAAAGCTGGAAACCGCTTCCAGATTTGCCCCCACACCCGGCTTAACAATCAATGCCGAGACAATGGCTAAGGTGATGGCAACTGCGGTGGTAAATAGATAAAGAGCCAGTGTCTTAAAGCCCAGTCGCCCCAACGTTGAGGCATCCGATAAGGAGCTGGTACCACAAACAATAGAGGTAAATATCAGTGGCACAACGAGCATTTTCAGGGAAGATATAAAAATCTGCCCAATAATATGAAACAAGCCATCCGTTACGTACTGAGAGACAAAAACGTTCTCACTCAGAAACGTTCGAGTCAACACACCTGTCGCTAAACCGGCAACCATGCCAACCAACACTTTTGTGGTTAGCGAATATTGACTCCAGTGCTTAATCATAGGACAACCAGGACGACACTATTTAGGGTAAAAGACAGAAGCAGATGTTTGTCAAATAAGAGACAAACAACAGTGCTCTTACATTGCTTGAAACCAGGCATAGATAATGAACAGCACTACCCATCGACAAAACAGACAGTGAACAGCTGGAATAACACATTCCCGATGATGATTACCCAGTTTAGCAGAAGATAAACCACTGTCTTTTATCGGCATTCTTGGTAATCGAATACCAAAGTCGTCTGGCCTGCGCACAATTTGACTTAGCGCCAGCAGTTTAGCCACATGTCGTCGTGTTTCACCGGGCAGATCCAGCACCCAGAAGCCATTCAGCGTGTAATTCTGCTTAGATTGATTTACCAGCTTTTTAACCCGGTAAAGGCCTGCGTTATAGGCCGCAAATGTCAACAGCCAGTCATTCGTTTTACCATGAACATCCTGAATATAATCTAAAGCTGCTGCCGTTGATTTTTCGAGATCGACTCGTTCATCATCGAGGATTGAAACTTCTAACCCGTAGGCTCGGGCCGTTCTTGGCATCAACTGCCATAGCCCTTTTGCCCGTGCTGATGAATGCGCATTAAGATTCAATTCGCTCTCGATCAGTGGCAAAAGCGCTAACTCTGAAGGCAGCCCTCTTTCCTGAACTTTCAAAATAATAAACTGTTGATAGGATTGAATTCTGTTGGAGTGTCTATTGAAGTAGTATTGAGGAAAGGCTTGCAGCTGATCTTTTACTCTTTTGGCATCATAATGTTCAGCCAGCTCAAAACCATAGCGAAGTGACTGCCAGCCATCACCTGGATTTTTAAGACAAACCGGTCGGCTTATCGTCTTCGGCCACTGACTTTTCTCAGAAAGGTCAGCCTGCAAGGCATACACCTGCGAACAACACCCATTTGTGACATATATAAAGAAAGACAACACTGCTGAGCTAAACAGCCGCTCTGAAATACCAACAGATCGTATCCATTGGAACACCCGTATACATTCATCACATATCAGGATCAGCAGGACTTTCAATGAATGCCCTGTACTCACTAGCATTAACAGATAGTCAGCCTCGCGCATAAAAGAAAACAACCAAAGGCTGCTAAGAACAACATCATCAGGGATGTCTGAAAACAGGAAGCTCATCTAATATAGTCCATACTTTCAAGAACTTGGCTCCCCATGTAGATTAACCAATTGTGATTTTTTTGAAAAAAAGGCCGCTTCCGGTTCAACTGCCACTAAGGCTGTGCCATTATTGAGCAGATCCTATTTAACTTTAATCCTGATAAGGGCACGTGCGTCCTGGCCGATATGGTTCTTTGGCCAAACACAATGGAAACTGATATGAAAAAGGTTATGAGAATTTCTGCCCTGGCTGCGGCCGTGTTATTGGTAGCGGGCTGTCAGGATACTGCGCAAGAAGCGCCAAAAGCAGAAATCAAAACAGAACTGAAGACCGATGAGCAAAAAGCCGCATACGCTATTGGCGCATCCATCGGGAATTTCGCCAGCCAGACCCTAAAGCAGCAAGATGAGCTGGGCGTTGCACTGGATCGTAATCTGGTCAAAACCGGCCTTTTGGACGCACTGGCTGGCCAGGAAATGATGAGCGAAGAAGAAATGGGTGCAGCCCTTCGTGCTCATGAGCAAAAAATGAACACAGTCGTTCAGGAAAAAGCCAAAGAAAAGCGTGAGGCAACTCTGCAATCTGGCGCTAAATACCTGGAAGACAATGCCAAGAAAGAAGGCGTTACTGTCACAGATTCTGGCCTTCAGTATGAAGTGGTTAAGCAGGGCGAAGGCGCCAAGCCAGTGGCCGCAGACACCGTTACTGTTCATTACACCGGCAAGCTGACCGACGGCACTGTATTTGACAGCAGTAAAGAGCGCGGTCAACCCGCAACCTTCCCTCTGGCTAATGTAATCAAAGGCTGGACCGAAGGTGTGGCTCTGATGCCAGTCGGCTCTGAATACCGCCTTACCATCCCTGCTGAGCTAGCTTACGGCGATCAGGAAGTAGGCTCTATTCCTGCCGGCTCCGTTCTGGTGTTTGATGTTGAGCTGATCAGCATTGAAGGCAAATAAGCTTCAACTCTTGATTTGGGCAAAGCGCTTAGCTTTGCCCAATCGTTGTAAAGAATCCTCATGAAACTGATATCAATCCTCGTCATCCTGTTTATCAGCCTGTTTGTTGTCGTCAAACTCACTGAAAAACACGGCAAACCAATGACTGCTGAGCAGCAAAGCAAGCTGTCGCGCATAGCCATGGTTCTCATTTTTGTCATGATAGTCGCCGGACTGATCAAGTCTTGCACATAAAATTCAGTCAAAAATAGTTGAGTTCACATCCCTTCAGGCACTGGCCAAGCCAACAACTCCCAATCACGAAATGATTAACCAAACCTTAACAGCCGTTTGATTCAAGGGGTAACCCATATACAAACCTTTTATTGCCCGTAATAGGGTGTAGCCCTCACATTCAGGATTTTGGAAATAAACTAGGAGGCTGACCGAGAATAGCGCCCGTAGCGAGGATGGTAGAAAATTGAGGATAAAAAATCCGTTCTGTGAAGTGATTAGTGGTGCTATTTGCTGAGCAAAACGGATTTCTTAGACCAATTTACTACCACCGCACGACTGCATGGATGCAGGAGCAGTTGCCGCGTAGGGCAACCTATTCTCGGTCAGACTCCTAGGCTCTTTGCATTTTCCAGCTTCCGTTATCGTTCTGAACCAAGAATCATAAAGGTCTTATAATGTTACGGTTATTTGTTGTCATTATCCTAATCCCGCTCTTTCTTAGCGGGTGCGCTACGTTAAATAAAGAAGAATGCGAAACAGCCAACTGGAATCAGATTGGCTTTGAAGACGGTGTCAGTGGTTCCTCACTGACGATGGTTTCGTCCCATCGAAAAGCCTGTGCGAGCCATGGCATTGGGGTCGACCTCAATGCCTATAAACGCGGTCACGCTGAAGGCGTTCTGGTATTTTGCACACCTCGAAATGGCTTTGAACAAGGAAAATCAGGCTACGCCTATTCCGGAATATGCCCAACAGAGATTGAGCGCAATTTCTTGAAAGCATACGACTCTGGCAAAAAAATCTACAGCGCACGAAGCTTGGTTAGTACGCTTGAGTCTGAAAAATGGAGCAATGAAGAAGACATCAAACGTCTAAAGAAAAAAATCAATAAAAAAACCGGCTTAATGCTTTCAGACCAAACCCGCGTAGAAGACCGGTATCGTCTGAATCAGGAGATATCGGATATGCAGAAGCAGCAAGGGGCTTTGGAGCAAAGAAAGCTTGAACTGATTTCAAAAATCACCAAAGCCAATACCAACCTGAAGCTAACTATCAACAAGTACAGTAACTACTAAGAAGCTGTTCATGATCTTTTGCGAATAGCGAAAACGAGGAGAAAATGTTCCTGTTTTTCAGTTTTTTGAGGCGCATAGTGGTGCTACGCAACGTAGAAAACTGGAAAACAGGAAAACAGGAAAACAGGAAAACAGGAAAACAGGAAAACAGGAAAACAG
The DNA here is from genome assembly GCF_947495845.1 of uncultured Endozoicomonas sp. Taxonomy (GTDB): domain Bacteria; phylum Pseudomonadota; class Gammaproteobacteria; order Pseudomonadales; family Endozoicomonadaceae; genus Endozoicomonas. Next base: position 11,911 of record NZ_CANMAO010000016.1, read on the forward strand.
GGGCGTTTTATCATCGTTTGCAGCTCGCAGAAAGATTGTGAACAGCTTCTAAGTACCCGGCCATTTGGAATCGAATATTTCTGGCTTGTTGATCAAGTTCTCTGCAAGGCGCAACGCCGGGAGCATAGCGAGCTATGTGACCAGAGTTGCAACGCAGCCAGAGAGCCTGATCAATGAGTCAGAAAATATGATTTCATATGGTTGGGTACTTAACTATACCCAAAGGATTTCAAGTTGCTACGCGGCAGCAAGCAAGAGCAACGAACAAAGTAGCAACTTGAAAGGCGACGGCGATAAGTGCGTCATAAAGCGGCGCTATTACCATCGCCTATGCGTCACAACTATATGGGTTTCCGGCATGACGGGCTTTGCATTGCCTCTGGATGCTTGAACCTATTCAGAATCCTTATTCAAAACGTTTCATCCTCTCCTGAACAAATATTGATCTGGATCGATAAAAACACTCGGTCGATAGGTCATGATGATGCATACCTTCGGAAAACATCCCCTGATAAAGGAGCTGCACAATGAGTGACAGTGAAGTGTTTCATCTTGGCCTGAATCGCGAAATGCTTACAGGCGCAGAGCTGGCTATCGTTCCTGGTGATCCGGAGCGGGTTCAACGTATTGCTGAACTGATGGACAACCCTGTCAAACTGGCAAGCCACAGAGAGTTTGTTACCTGGCGAGCGGAAGTGGACGGCAAGTCTGTGGTCGTTTGTTCTACTGGCATTGGAGGCCCTTCTACATCCATTGCCGTTGAAGAACTCGCCCAGCTTGGAATTCGCACCTTTCTTCGGGTCGGTACCACCGGAGCCATTCAGCCACAGATCAATGTTGGTGATGTCATCATCACTACCGGCTCCGTTCGATTAGACGGCGCCAGTCTTCATTTTGGACCACTTAGCTACCCGGCAGTGGCTGACTTTGCCTGCACTCGAGCAATGGTTGATGTCGCCATTGAAAATAATTTGACTTACTGGACAGGCATTACGGCTTCCAGTGACACGTTCTACCCTGGGCAGGAGCGTTACGACACTTATACAAAACGTGTCAGAAAGGAGTACCAGGGGTTGATGGAGGAATGGCAATCCATGGGTGTGCTGAACTACGAAATGGAATCCGCCACCTTGTTAACCATGTGCGCCACCATGGGCCTTCGAGCGGCTTGTGTAGCTGGTGTTATTGTTAATCGCACCTGCAACGAAACACCGGACACAGAAAGACTGGCCAGTGTTGAACCGAACGCCATCAATACCGTGGTAGCGGCAGCACGCTCACTGTTGAAATAATACCAATGGCGTTTTTAAATTTTGGAACGAGCAAATTATTTTGGGCGACTGGGCAATACCCGAGGGCATAAAGGCGAAGAGACGAGCCATAGCCTTTATGCCCTCGGGTAGTAGCTATGGCGAGGAACTTCAACGCAGATCCAGTCGATCAAAATGGCTGCGCAGCCCATAATTTAAAAACAGAATTGGTATAACATTCACTGATACAGAAAAGCCTGCACCGCAGGCTTTTTACGCATAAGAAACACAACTTTTCAAAGACTGATTCAGCGCCCTCAAAATATCCTGCCTGGCAACAATACCAATTAAACGACCATTCTCAACGACTGGGTAAACCTTAGGCTTATTACCAGACATCTTCTGAGCGATATCAATAATCGAATCTTCCGGGCTCACCGATAGAGGGCTTTCGTGCATCACATCTTTCACATGCAACCGGCTATCGCAATGATAAGAGCCACTGATCAAATGTGGAATGCAATCGAACTCGGATAAAAAGCCCACCAACTGTTGATGATCATCCACCACAGGCAGTCCGGAGACATTAGCAGACAACAGCAGATCAACTGCATCACCAAGCTTGCTATCCGATGACAGTGGATTAATATTTCTTCGTAAAATATCCCGGACAATGTTCATACTTACTCACTCCGATCCAGCCATAGGTAATATAACCAGCATGGGAGAACAGTGAGAAAACAGCCAATAATTTCTAGCTTTTCACCCCATAGTTAAAATGCATTGAAGGTAACACGCTCACTGTTTCACAGCTAAGGAACTGTCACAAAACCACTTCCATAATTAACCAGAACCGTTGTCCGTAAAGCCTTGCTGCTTGTGCTTTTACGGTAACCGGAAAACGCTTCTCTGAGCAGTAAAGTTATTCAGGGACAACTCCTAAGGTCCGAACAATATCGGTTGCTACCAGCCCCCACACCTGACTGAGTGTTTCCACATAACCGCTATCAGGCTCAGTGCCTGTAAATGGCTTGTTATACACTGCTTGCCTGTGGGCAACTGCCTGCCCTTCAATATCCTCCAGTGTCCACCCAGCCATAAGGTTAAGCTGTCCGCCGGCGATAGAAATCGATTGAACCTCAATCTTGGCAACCACCTCTGGCCGATGTTTGCGAAGCCAAGGGCCTGGGCTGACCCAAACCTCTGTTCCGGAAGCTTTTTGCAGGTTTTCCGCCATAGCTCGCGTCATTAACTCAGGTAATGGCTCACCCCAGCGGTCCAGAGTCGAGCTGTGAATATTGACGCCACCATCACTCCAGATCACCTGCCTTTTGTCCAGCCAACCAGCAACACTCACAGGAAAAACACCAACAGACGATGGCAGTTTATCCGCTTCTGTTACAACGTTCAGTTCTGAGTCAGCAACAAGCCTGTAGTTGTGGAAAGCAGGATTTGAAGAAACGCATCCCGCCAACACCACAAAAAAACAAACCATCAGGACTTTTTTAAGCATCAAGCGAACCAACAACGGATTATGCGCTCTCACTATTGTTCTCCTAATGACCGACCAAAAATAATAGCATCAGGTTCACGGCGCAGCATATTCGCCAAATCTCCCATGGCACGGGATGCACGACTGATGTCTGTCGCACTCTGTTGCAGCTGGAACATAAGCGGAGAATCAGGATTGAGGGTATCCTGCGCTGCTTCCATGGCTTTCTCCAACTGAACCAATGACCGGTTTAACTGACGGGTGGTTGCTGGCAACTCGGTTTGAAGCAACGTAGTAACCTCACCAGCATCTTTTGCCATGGACGCAAATTCTTCGCGAATACCTGCCATATCCGCACTCATCTCTTCCGACATAGCCCCCATACTGACAAACGCTTTACCCACATCTTCAATCAAATTATTCATGCGAGCATCATGGGTAAGCGCTTCCAGGTTGTCCAGAGTGTCTTTCAGACTTTCCGCCATTTCTGCCAGATTGATACTTTGAAAACGCTCCAGAAATTCATCCAGATCGTTAGGAACCGTCGGAATTTGTGGGTAACGGGTATTATATGGCTGGAGCAAAGGTTTATTTTTAAAAAAGTCTACTTCGATATAGAGCAGCCCGGTTAACAGACTTTGCAGGCCAATCTGGGCACTCAACCCCTGTCGTATTAGCTGCCCTAATACATCATACTCCTCACCGGCTCCCTGCTCGCTGATGGCATCGGGATACATATCAACAGTGACGACATTCAGCACTTTCTGGTGATTGTTGTATAACCGTGTATTAATGCTGACAACTTCACCCAGCTTCACACCCTGAAGCGTGACGGGAGCACCCACATTCAGCCCCTTAATTGACGTATCAAAAAGAATTTGATACCGCTGCACTTCTTTTTTTGAAAAACCATCGGTGTTTAAAAACAGCGCCAAACCAATCATCATGGCGAAAATGGCAACAACAAAGATACCCACAGAGACAGAAACGGACTTTTTATTCATCACCGGTTAAACACCTGCACGACGATCAGCATGTAATGGTTGAGGCTCTGCACCTTTGGCAGACTCACCCGAGTACTCCCCGCGGGAAAGAAACGCTCGAACTGTATTGTGCCGACTGTGATTTAGCATATCTGATGGTGAACCAGTATCCAGTTGAGTTTTAGTTTCGGCATCAAGGTACACACCATTATTGCCAATGGCAAAAATACTGGCCAGTTCATGGGTCACAATCACGATGGTGGCGCCGGTAGAGTCTCGTAATTGCAGTATTAACTCATCGAGTCGACGAGCACTGAGAGGGTCCAGACCGGCGGAAGGTTCGTCAAAGAAAAGAATCTCGGGATCAAGGGCAATGGCTCTGGCCAATCCCGCACGTTTTGCCATACCACCACTGATTTGTGATGGGTAATAATCTTCAAAACCCGCCAATCCCACCAGCGACAATTTATAACGAGCTAATTCTCGAATACTGCGTCGCCCCAGTGACGTGTATTGCTCCAGAGGCAGAGCAATATTTTCCGCCAGAGATTTATCACTGAACAACGCGCCACCCTGATAAGTGACGCCCCAGCGCTTGCGCATTTCTAATTGTTTTTCGGACGTCGCAGAAAAGTAACTTTGTCCCTGAAACAGAATATCCCCTTCTGCCGGCTGAAAAAGGCCAATCATATGTTTGAGCAAGGTGCTTTTGCCGCAACCACTGCCGCCCATAATGACAAACACATCACCTCGATTGATCGTGAAGTTTAAATTGGCCTGAATCAGATTACTGCCATATGTCATGGTCAGGTTTTGGGCTTCAACTATCCCGTTTATCACGTTATTTTCTGATGACGACACGCTTAAACCCCCAACTTAAAGTAAAGAATGTTTAAGCCAGCATCCGCTACCACCAGATAAATAATGGCTGTAACCACAGCATTCGTCGTGGCCTGCCCCACAGCGGCGGAAGAACGACCGCAGGCCAGACCTGCACGACACCCGGCCATGGCAATCAATAAAGCAAAAACGACACTTTTGATCACCCCGGTCAAAATGTCCGTATAAGTAATGGCTTCTCTCAGTTGATGCAGGTACATCAGCCAGGTGACGTCCATACTGGTGGCGACCAAACCACCGCCCACCATCCCCAGCACATTACTGTAGAGCGTCAATAATGGCATCATCAATAACAATGCCAGCGTTCTTGGCAGCACCAGATAATCCATGGGTTTTATGCCCAGCGTGGTCAGGGCATCAATTTCTTCATTAACCTGCATGGTTCCGAGCTGTGCAGCATAGGCGGCACCGGTCCGGCCAGACATGATAACGGCCGTCATCAATGCTCCCATTTCCCGAACCATACCAACGCCCACTAAATCGGACACATAGATTTCAGCACCGAACTGACGCAACTGAACCACCCCGAGATAGGCGAGAATCATGCCGACAAGAACACTCTGCAGAGAAACAATAGGAATGGCTGAGGGACCCGCTTGATGACAAAAACTGACAATATCCAGCCAGCGGGCAGAACCCTTTCCTGCAATCCAGCGAACCATGGTCAATGCGAGCTCACCAAGAAAGGCGAGAAAGTTGATAACACCATCACCCACATGGGTTATCCATTGGGAAGCTGTGCCAGCAAGAGAACGTTTTCTTGTTGGCTGGGCTTTGTTCGCAGGGACAGCGTTCGCCAGCCTGAAAAGATCACCGACATCATCAGGCAATCCCGACAAATCAAAGCGACACTGGGTGTTAGCCTGACAGGCCATTAGATACGCTAACAGCCTGGAATCCCAACAGAAATGGTCACCCGCTTTAAACAACAATGTACCAGACTGCCCATGGGTACGTTTTGAGGCAAGCTCATCCTGACCCGGAATATCCGCCCCTATCGTCCATGAGCCATTCAACGTGACCACAATCTCAGTGTCAGACAGCTGTTTAATGGTCAGTGTCGCCTGATTCATTTTTATTGGGACCTGTAATAATCAGCTGAACAGTTCAGAAATGTTTCTGGTAATCTCATCAACATCCTGAATGGTGGTAGGAACAACAAGAATCGTATCATCTCCGGCAACACAACCCATAATCCCACCCTTGGTGCCAATGGAATCCAGCAACCGTGCAATCATCTGGGCAGCACCAGGGCTGGTTTTGATCACAATCATCGTTTCGTTGTGGGCAATATCTTCAACGAGGTCTTTAACGGCAATACTGGAATCCAGTTTGCCCATTTCCGGAGGCAGGCAGTAAACCAGATCATTGAGCGCATTACGGGCACGAACCGCCCCAAAGCGGCTCAACATTCGTGAGACTTTCGACTGACTGATATTTTCAAAGCCCTGCTCCTGCAGGACGGAAACAATCTGCCCCTGGGAGCCACATCGTTCTTCTTTCAACAACTGGCGAAAAGCCAGAATCAGGGCATCCTGTTTTGGATGGTTCATATCAGCGACACAACCTGTGTAATGTTCATCAATAATAATGACTGATGGTTCTATTGTGAATATTTTTTACCAATCGAAATGAATATTTATTCATTTTTTTCTTGATTTTATCCACCTCAATCGATAACAATTCAGCCATAAACTCAGCGTTTAAGTAGATTCCGGCAATGGGCATCGCAGTACAGAGCCTGAACAAGTCCTTTGGGAACCATCGGGTACTAAAAGACATCAGCTTCAGCATTAATAAAAGTGAAACCACCGTATTACTTGGCTCCAGCGGCGCGGGTAAAAGCACCTTGCTGCGCATGCTGAACCTCTTGGAAACACCGGATGATGGCACTCTCAACGTAGCCAACATGGAATTTTCCTTCCACTGGGGCAGTGCATCTCACTCAAAAAACCGATGCGCTGGAAAAAGCCAATGCCCTGCTGCAACGGATGGGACTCCCTGATAAAGCGCATGCATGGCCATCATCACTTTCCGGTGGTCAGCAGCAAAGAGTCGCCATTGCCCGAGCCCTGATGCTCTCACCTGAAGTGCTGCTGTTCGATGAACCAACGGCCGCTCTGGATCCTGCCATCACCAACCAGGTAGTCGACATTATTCAGGAGCTGGAAAGCGCCGAAATCACCATGGTGGTGGTCACTCACGAGGTAGACTTCGCTCGAAAAATCGCTAATCGCGTAGTCTATATGGAAAACGGTGAAATTGTCGAGAACGGCTCCGCAGAGCGATTCACCGCGCCTCAAACCCCAGCCTTCAAACGCTATTTACAACACTGAACCACAAAACACATATACCCAAAGGATTTCATGTTGCTACGCGGCGGCAATCGAGTGAAGCCCCATGAGCCTACGAGTAGTAGGTGATTGGGGTGAACGAGTGCAGCCAACAAAGTAGCAACTTGAAAGGCGACGGGTATAACCAGAAAATGCTGCCAAAAGCTGCAATAAGGAAAGCCACCATGAAAAAAACGACTATCGCCGTATTATTAGCCTGCACTACCTTCACCGGAGTGACCTTTTCAAAATTTGCGGTAGCTCAGGATACGATTCGCTTTGGTATGGAAGCCACCTACCCTCCTTTTGAGTTCATCAATGAAAACAACGAGCTTGATGGGTTTGATGTAGAACTGGCCAATGCCATTTGCACAGAACTGAAGACCAACTGTGAGTTCAACAACCAACCGTTTGATAGCTTAATTCCCGGCCTGAAATTTCGTCGGTTTGATGCGGTGATCTCCGGTATGGATATTACACCGACAAGACTGGAGCAGGTATCGTTTACCCAGCCTTATTATGAAAACTCCGCCATTTTTGTTGCAAGCAGCAAACAGCCGTTGACCAATCAAGCCGACCTCCACAATAAAACCATCGGCGTACAAAATGGCAGCACCCACCAAAGTTACCTGATTGATAAGCTGGAACAAGATGGTGTGAAAATCCGTCCATACGACAGTTATCAGAATGCACTGTTAGATATGACCAACGGACGTATCGATGCCGTCTTTGCTGACACCGCGGTGGCTCGCGAGTGGCTGGCACAGCAAACACAAGGCGCATTTAAAACGGTCGGTACAGAAGTTAAAGACACCGACTACTTCGGAATGGGGATGGGTATTGCTACACGCAAAGACGATCCTTTGACGGAGAAGCTCAACAAAGCGCTGACTGAAGTAAAAGCCAATGGCATTTACCAACAGCTCCACGCCAAATATTTTAATTCGGCAAAATAAGCATCTGAATCTTGCTCCCATTCTAATGGGAGCACATTACCTGATATTGTGAGGTCCCTGTGAGCCTGTCCGCTCTCTTTGCCGAAGCAACCCTGATGACGCTAGGGCTGGCACTGTCATCTCTAGGAGCCTGTCGGACTTACCACTGACCTACTGCGAAAAAGCCGGATTTGGCCATTTTTTATGCTCCTTTTCGTTGAATAGCTCGCTATTCGCCTCAAATGAGAATAAAAACTGACTCAAACCGGACTTTTTCTCGCTACGGTCGGCTAAGTCCGACAGGCTCCTAGCTCTGGGGATACTGATGGCCATTCTGTTTGCCCTGGCGGAGTTAAGCCGTTTCAAACCTCTGGCACTGGCCACCAGCACGCTGATCGCTTTGCTCCGAGGTCTACCAGAAATATTGGTGGTCTTTTTCGTCTATTTTGGATCAACCCACGCCATATTCTTACTGACCGACGAGTTTGTAGAAATCAGTCCATTTCTCGCCGGTACTATTGCCTTGTCGTGCATCTATTCGGCTTATGCTTCCCAGACACTTCGGGGAGCGCTCCTTGCAGTGCCCAAAGGGCAGCTTGAAGCAGCGATCGCATTGGGCATGAGCAAACCCCATACATTTTTCAAAATCACTCTACCCCAAACCTGGCGCCATGCATTACCCGGCCTTGGCAACCAATGGCTGGTGTTATTGAAAGATACAGCACTGGTTGCGCTCATTGGTGTTAATGAGCTTTTACTGCAAGCAAAAATGACTGCCGCCAGCACTTATGAGCCATTTACCTGGTATGCCACTGCCGCATTGATCTATCTGGGGATTACACTGGTCAGTCAAGCCGCTCTGAAACAGATGCAGGCTCGATCCAACAGACACCTGACGTCCAACACCTCGAACACATTTTCTCAACACCCTGTTATGACGCAGGAGGTTACACCATGAATTGGGACTATTTGCCAGAGCTACTGAAAGGTCTGGGCACCACTCTGGAATTGACCGTGGTCAGCCTGTTAACAGGTTTGGTCTTGGCTATCCTGTTCACCATTGTTCTTTCCCTGAAAGTTCGGGTTCTGGACAGGCTGGTTAAATTGCAGACTCTGCTGTTCACCGGCACACCACTGCTGATTCAGATCTTTTTAATCTACTACGGCCCTGCCCAGTTCGAGACCATCAAAAACAGCGTTCTGTGGCCTTTGCTCAGCCAACCCTGGTTCTGTGCCATGCTGGCATTGGCACTCAACTCCGCCGCCTATTCCACTCAATTGTTTAAAGGCGCGATTGATGCGGTGCCGCGCAGCGACTGGGAAGCCTGTCAGGCACTTGGAATGACTGAGCGACAAGCGTTGATTAAGGTTATACTTCCCCACGCCGCCCGTCGTGCATTACCGGCTTACGGCAATGAAATCATTCTGGTAATGAAAGGTTCTTCTCTGGCCAGTACCATTACTCTGATGGATCTTATGGGCTATGCGGCAAGACTGAACGCCCAAACGTACGACACCCTGACTGTATTCACCATGACAGGCCTGATCTATCTGGCCATGACGGGTGTGCTGACCTTACTGATTCGCTTTATGGAACATAAAGCACTGGCTTTCAGCCGTTGAACGAGAATTTTCTGTGCTCATTAATGATTTGAACTTTGAAAAGTCCCTGTCACCCTCTATTTCCAGGCACTCGATCAACAACCTCTCGATTCTGAAGATTCAGAGCTCGCTCTGTGAAGCGGCTATCTCTTTGCATGGAGGTCATCTCCTGCAATTTAAGCCTGCTGGAGAAAAAGACATTATCTGGCTAAGCGACAAAGCCATATATTCTCCAGAGAAAGCGATTCGGGGTGGTATCCCGGTATGTTGGCCATGGTTTGGTACCATTGGCTCACCATCCCACGGCTTTGCACGAATAAGCCCCTGGCAACTCATGAATTGGCAGGAAAGTGAAGAGGCCGTTGTAATAACGCTTGGCTTATCCGCATCAGAACAAACCAAAGCGATATGGCCCCATGAATTCAGTGCCACACTGACGTTTAGGCTCTCTGCATCATTAAAAACCACACTGACAGTGACGAATACCGGAGCAACACCATGGCGCTGGAGCGGTGCTCTGCACAGCTACTTCCAGATTGCAGAAGCCACAGAGACCTCCATAACCGGCGCTGGAAAGGACTATATCGACAGCCTGCAAAGCGTTGACAAGTGTAAAAGCACAGGTGACTTATTGATCAATCAATCCATTGATCGGGTTTACACCACTCCGGATGAGAGCATTATTATCCATGACAAGGAGAATCAGAGAAGGCTATCCATTCGTAATACTGGCTCTAATGCCGCTGTTATTTGGAACCCGTGGGATGAGATCAGTAAAGGCATGGCGGATATGGACGACGACGGATACAAGACAATGGTGTGCGTTGAATCCACAAACTTTGCTGATAACCTTGAATCCGGCACATTGCTGTCACCTGAAGAAACTCATCAGCTGACCACTGAGATCAGCATTCTGCCGCAGTAAACGGTTTCAGCTGTTGCGTACCACAGGCCGACAAAATCATTTCAACCGCACTTTTGGACATGGCATCGATCGCTCCTTTATCCAGATAGATGCCATCGTTCAATAAACGACTCATTCCGTGCAATGTGCTCCAGCTGACCTGGGCAATACGAAGGCAATCCAAATTACTGTCAACGTAACCCTTAACCTGCCACTGCCGGATAAGATCGACGTAATTATGAAAACAGCTAAAGGAAGCCTTTTTCAACGTTGCTGTGGGAGCCCCATTTTTCCAGATCGTGCGGCCAAACATTAAGTCGTACTGCTCTTGATTCTCACGGGAGAAATTCAAATACCCCTGTACAAAATGGCCTAACCAGACAGACATATCGCCAGATTGCTCATCCATCAATAACGCAAAGTGTGACTGCCACTTTTGAAATCCCTGCTCTGCAATTGCACACAGCAAGGCATTCTTATCTTTAAAGTGGTGATAAGCCGCTGTTCTGGAAACCCCTACATTATCCGCCAGTTTGCGCATAGACAGACCTTCAGCACCACCCAATGCAATCATCCGGGTTGCTTCATCCATCAAGCCCTGACGAAGCGAGCCATGATGATAGTTTTTCTTATCCTTGGGCTTTTTTTCCGCCACTGCTTTACTCACTTTCAGAGGTCAGGTTTACGAATAAGTCTCATTCACAGAATACACAATAGAATAATCTTGACAGTGTCAACATACCCTATTATCTTGACATCGTCCAGATGAGTTAAGCGAAGCAACAATAAACGGCTTATGCCGAATAACTAAGCGGTTAAACGTCAGATCTGATCCTATGAACTACACCACACTTCGAGTTGAACGTGAGGGTCCTGTCACGCAGGTGATCCTCAACCGTCCAGACAAACGCAATGCCATGAACCGAGAGTTCTGGCTGGAATTTCCCAAAGCCATCCGAGCGATAGACGAAGAAGGTAGCACCCGGGTGATTGTCATTTCCGGCGAAGGCAAGATGTTTTCTGCCGGCATGGATCTCACTGTCTTTATGTCGCCTAATCAAAAAATGATTTCCGGTGACCAGGGCCGTAAAAGTGAGAATCTTCGTCGTACCGTGCTTCAGCTTCAGGAATGCTTTAACGTTCTGGAAGAGGTTCGCATGCCAGTGCTGGCTGCGGTTCATGGTGGTTGTATTGGCGGTGCTATCAATCTTGTCAGTGCCTGTGACTGCCGTTATGCAACCGAAGACGCCTATTTTTCGATTAAAGAAACGGAACTGGGTATGACGGCTGACCTTGGCGTTTTGCAGCGCCTTGGCAAACTCATGCCGGAAGGGCTGGTTCGTGAACTGGCTTATACCGCTCGCAAGCTGCCTGCCGATGAAGCCCTAAGAACCGGATTGGTGAATGCGGTCTTTGCTGATCAGGACAGTCTGATGGCTCATGTTATGGACATTGCACGACAAATTTCCAGCAATTCACCACTGGCCGTGATGGGCAGCAAAGAAGTGATCAATTTTTCCAGAGATCATAGTGTTTCCGATTCTTTGAGATACATGGCAGCCTGGCAGAGTGGTATGTTCCAGCCCGGTGAAATGATGGTGGGTTTTCAGGCCAAGATGCAGAAGTCAGAACCCGAATATCAGGATCTCTGGCCAGTTGAAGAGCCCTTCTCTTAAAGAAAGCCAGCACAGAATAATAATTTGCGAATCACGTTTTAACGTAATGGGGAGAATACAATGACAACTCAATACCCACACCTTCTGGAGCCACTGGATCTTGGCTTCACTACTCTGAAGAACCGCGTTCTGATGGGTTCCATGCACACCAGCCTGGAAGAACAACCTAACGGCTTTACACGACTGGCGAAGTTTTATGCCGAACGTGCTGCCGGTGGTGTTGGCCTGATCGTCACTGGCGGTATCGCACCCAATATGGAAAGCGGCGGCATGCCCGGCGCAGCCCTGATGAAAACCATGGAAGATGTGGAACATCATCGGGAAGTGACCGACGCCGTGCATAAAGAAGGCGGCAAAATCTGCATGCAGATTCTGCACACCGGTCGTTACGCTTATCATCCAATGAGCATTGCGCCCAGTGCCATTCAAGCACCGATCAACCCTTTCAAACCAAAAGAACTCTCGGCAGACGAAGTTGAAGGTCAGATAGACGACTTCGTTAACTGTACGGCACTGGCTAAAGAAGCCGGTTACGACGGTGTTGAAATCATGGGTTCTGAAGGCTACTTCATTAACCAGTTCATCGTTAAGCGCACCAACCACCGTGAAGATGAGTGGGGCGGCGAATATGAGCAGCGTATCCGCCTGGCCGTTGAAGTGGTTCGCAGAACCCGTGAGCGCGTTGGTAAAGAGTTTATTATCATCTATCGCCTTTCCATGCTGGATCTGGTTGACGGCGGAAGCACCTGGGATGAAATCGTGCAGCTGGGCAAAGAGATTGAAAAAGCCGGCGCCACCATCATCAATACCGGCATCGGCTGGCACGAAGCTCGCGTACCTACCATTGCCACCATTGTTCCTCGTGCCGCCTTCACTTGGGTAACTGCACGAATCCGTAAAGAGCTGAATGTTCCAGTGGTCACTTCCAACCGGATCAATATGCCGGAAACCGCGGAAGAAGTTTTGGCCCGAGGTGATGCGGACATGGTTTCCATGGCTCGCCCATTACTGGCTGACGCCGACTGGGTGAACAAAGCCGCTGACAATAAGTCGGATGAAATCAACACCTGTATTGGTTGTAATCAGGCTTGCCTTGACCACGTATTTGAGTTGAAAGCCATCAGCTGCCTGGTTAATCCAAGGGCTTGTCACGAAACAGAATTGAATTACCTGCCAACGGACAAGCCTAAAAAGCTAGCAGTTGTTGGTGCTGGCCCAGCTGGTCTCGCTTTTGCGACCACTGCCGCTTACCGTGGTCATAAGGTGACATTGTTTGATGCGGCTGATCAGATTGGCGGGCAGTTTAACATCGCCAAAAAAGTGCCCGGCAAAGAAGAGTTTGAAGAAACGATTCGTTACTTTAAACGTCAGATTGAGTTAACCGGCGTTGAACTGAAACTGAACCAGCGCGTTTCTGCCCAGGATCTGGACAATAGTGATTTCGATGAAGTGATTGTCGCCACGGGTATCGCGCCAAGAAAGCTGGATATTGAAGGCTTTGATAACGCCAAGGTACTGAACTATCTGGACGTCTTTAAAGGCGCACCGGTTGGTGAGAAAGTGGCCGTTATCGGTGCTGGCGGAATCGGTTTCGACCTTTGTGAGCTGATCACTCAGGAAGGCCCGTCCACCAGTCTGGACATCCCGGCCTTTATGAAAGAATGGGGCGTGGATATGGAAATGGAAAACCGTGGTGGTCTGCTGCCAGAGTCCGGACATCACAAGACAGAGAAAGAAGTCTTCCTGCTGCAGCGTAAACGCAGCAAGCCGGGCTCCAAGCTCGGTAAAACTACTGGCTGGATTCACCGTTCTTCTCTGGCTAACCGTGGTGTGAAGATGATTCCATCCTGTGAGTATCACAAAATTGATGATCAGGGGCTGCACTTATCCATTGCTGGCGCGCCGGAGTTACTGGAAGTGGATACCGTGGTGATCTGTGCCGGTCAGGAGCCTATGCGCGAACTGGCGGATAACATTCAGAGCAAAACGGTTCATCTAATTGGTGGTGCTGACGTTGCAGCTGAACTGGATGCCAAGCGGGCTATTAATCAAGGTTGCCGATTGGCTGCTGAGATTTAATGAACTGAGTTGAACTGATCTGCGTAGCTTCCCGATAGAAAATTCTATCGGGAAGTTTTCTTTCTTAATGCGATTGTTTGTCAGTCCATTGAAAACAACCGATAAATCAGTGGAACTTTTTAACAACCTGAAAGTCATTGTTCTGTATTGAGCTTGAGTTACTTTTACAGGTTACCCCATGAGTTTCCGCATTCTATTTATTCTTATTGCATTTTTCCTACCCACATTCGCTATGGGTTTCGAAGACTATAACTACTCATTTATTAATGCGGGGCTTGGGTACAATCAACAAAGCCAGGGTGTTGAATCTATTGATGGAACCGCCTGGTACATCAATGCAGCCTATCGACTCTCATCGTCACCCCTTATTCTTAATGCTGGCTATGCCTACTCACAGGTGGATAGAGGTGAACTTGCCGACAACACTGCCATCAAAAGCAACGCCTATTTTGCCGGTTTCAGTTTACTTATCCAGCCAACTGAGCGCTTTCACATACTGCCTGCACTATCCAGCGGCTCACTGATCAACCGCCTGGTTGAAGACACCAACGAAGCGAAAGAAAGAACCACGGTATACAGTGGCTCTATTTCCGCACGCTACCATCTGGAAAGGGGGCTTTGGCTGTATTCCGGCTACATTCATCAAGAGTATGAAGAGAAAACTGACGCTCAAACCAACCTCTTTACTGCCGGTGCCGAGTATCAAGTTGATAAAAGCTGGGGGCTTGGCCTGGGTTATAAAGGCAACTCAGACCAGTATTCGACGCATTTATTCGTTAAGTGGTTTTTATAGATTTTTATGTTAACAGAGCTTATGACGCCTTCTTGCGAGCACTTGTTGTTCGTTTACGACCTTTTCGTTTGAATGATTGTTTGGTGGGCGCTGCGATTCCTGCCACGGTTTGAAGCCCATCCGTCATAGTTTTTGTTAACAAGGCTCGCAGCTCATAATCAAGGTTTCCCATAAACTGTGCATAGCTGCCTTTTCGTTCAACAATGCTGTTCAATGCAGATTCCCAACGAGCCGTCATATCCGGAGTCGTAATGGCTTCCGGTAGCGCCTTGATCAATGCCCTTCCCGTAGCAGTCGCATGAATGTTCCGCCCACGCCTTTCCAGAAACTGTCGCTTAAACAGCAGTTCAATAATATTGGCGCGGGTGGCTTCTGTACCTAACCCATCGGTGTCTCTGAGCACCTTACGAATATCTTTGTCCTGAACATATCGCGCAATGCCTGTCATGGCAGAAAGCAATGATGCATCATTGAAAGGCTTGGGTGGTTGAGTCTGTTTTTCTTTCAGCTCAGCGTCTTTGCAATTAAGAACATCGCCTTTTTTAAGTTCTGGCAAAAACGCTTGTTCTTCTGCGTCTGCGCCTGAGTTTTTATCGCTTTTACCGGTTTGGATCAGTTGCTTCCAACCTTCCTCCACAGTCTGGCGACTGGTGGCGCGGAACAATCCTTTTTCTATTTCAACATCAACGGTTCTTTTTCTGAAACGATGATCCGGGTAGAACTGTGCGACATATTGTCGTGCAATCAATTGATAGAGCTTTCGATCCATCTCCGGTAAACGTTCAAGATCCATTCTTAACGCGGTAGGAATAATGGCGTGGTGAGCGCCTACTTTCTTATCATTCCACGCCGATGTTTTTCGATCGGGCAGCGCTTGATCAACCGCCTTACTTAATGAAAAGGCATTATGTCGAACCGCCGCCAATACCTCTGGCGCTTGCTGCAGATGTTCTTCAGGAAGATAACGACAGTCCGAGCGCGGGTAGGTCACCAGCTTTTGTTCATAAAGACGCTGGCAACTATCCAGTACTTTTTTGGCATCCATTTTCAGTTGCTTAGCGGCATCAATCTGCAACGCGGATAAAGAATAGGGTAATGGTGGGGTTTCTTTCCCTTGCTTATCATCGACTCGCTGCACCGTTCCGGGCTTTCCGATGACACGATCGACGACATTTTGCGCCAGTCGTCGATCGAGCACCCTTCCCTCTTCATCCATCCAGGGCTGACAAGAGTCACTGGGAATCCACTTGGCTTTGAAGGTTTCCCCTTGTTCTGTGACCAGCATTGCCAGCACTTCAAAAAACGGCTTAGGTTGAAAGTGTTCTATTTCTTCATCCCGACGAGCCACCAACCCAAGAATCGGGGTTTGCACCCGCCCAATAGAGAGCAAACCGTTATAACCCACTTTACGACCCAACAATGTGCAACCACGGGTAAGGTTTATGCCATAAAGCCAATCGGCACGAGAGCGGGCAAGGGCTGAAACCGCCAGAGGAACGTAATCTTGATTAGAAGCCATACGCTCAAGCGCCTGAGAGACTGCTGAAGGATTCAGATCACTGATCAATAAACGACGGACTTCTTTTTTTCGGGCAGGTGACATTTTCAGGTAATCAAGCACTTCATCCACCAGCAGCTGACCTTCACGGTCCGGGTCGCCAGCGTTCACCACAACATCTGCACGTTTGAGCAACTTTCCAATGACAGTCAGTTGCGTACGAACACCCTTTCTTGGACGAAGCTTCCACTGAACCGGCACAATGGGTAAGTGCTCAAGCTTCCAGGTTTTATACGCCGGGTCGTAAGCCTCTGGCTCTTCCTGCTCTAACAGATGACCGATACACCACGTCACCACATCGCCCGATGCAGATTCGATATAGCCCTCATGCCTTTTCAAAGGCTTTTTCAGCACATCAGCAATGGCTCGCCCCAGACTGGGCTTTTCAGCAATAAACAAGCGCATTCAGGATCAGTCCAATCACACCACTTCAAAACACTGTTTTTTTATACAGCATTATTGAAGAATTAGCGAGCTACACATGACCTTAATTCTGTCATAGAGAAAGATAGAGCTGACCATTCCGATTCTTCCAGAACTTCTGTTTCTTTTTTGCTGCCGGGTTATCCGAATCAGAATGCTGAGTACTCACCTCATGTTTGGGATCAACTGGTTCTGGTAATGGTACCGTTTCAATATGAACAGCTTCACTTACAGGCACTTCTACAACATCATCCTGAACAATGTATGAAACTAAATCATCAGTTACCTGACGGCTTTCAGGAATTGGATGCGCTGTATCAATATCAGATTCGGAATCATCAGGCCTTATTAGCACCTCAACCTCAGCTGGAACCGACAAGTGTTCAACGTCATAAACCTCTCGCCCGCACAATCGCTCCCGCGCATCCCTTTCACTTTCCAATGTGTGGAAAATCTCATAAGGCGCCTGACACACGGAGGTTGATAGTCGTGGAATCAAATAGGTTTCCATCACCTCTTCAGGAATCTCCGGGCGAGCCAACTCAAGGGCTTCAATGGTTAACCCGGTGCTCTTGTCAATTTGTAACTGCTCCAATCTTTCTTTCAGCCGTTGCTTGAACAGAGGAAACTCAGTCAAAAAAATGGATTCAATGGTCATCTGACGACAAAGGTGACGCACTCCCTGAATAACCGGCTCAACCACCAGTGACTCTTCATACTTAGCGCCATAATTTGTCACCACTGGTAATACAGATTCAGGTGTAATTTGATGCTTAACCATGAGCTTAGGAATCGAAAGGCTAAACCCTTCCACCGTCACACAAGGGACACGCTGAAGAAGCCTTACCACGGGCTCAATACTGATGGAAAAACCCTCATCTCCTGGCCATGCGCTGTAGGTTCCTGGTTGATATACCTCATCGTAAAAAATACCCTGGTTTCTGAAAACCCCAACACTCCCTTCTGGCACCGTATAGCGATAAGGCAAAAAACCACCCTGCGCACAATGGCTAAAAACGAACAACGCTACAAAGAAAATCTGTACCAGACACACACGCCGACTCATCACACAGCATCCTTATTTGATTAAAATTATTCGTGATGAATAGTTATAGACTACACTGGCAATGGCCTGTTTATGGAACGTTAAATAAAGGGTAAAGTAATGATGTTTAAACTTTCTGGCCTTGCCGTTACGGCTATTGTACTGTCCATCAATGCACATGCTGCAACGAAACAAAAAGCAGACCCCTCCTCCGGAAAACCCGCCAAACCCATATCAAGCTGGACCTGTGAAGACTTCATCTCACTACAGGAAAACTACCAACCCTATGCCATTGCCTGGGCAACAGCTTACAGCAAAGCCGGCAAACCAGAGGGAACTGACTTTGATACCGAGGGCATGGAGACCATCCGGCCAACATTGCTGCAGTTCTGCAACCGAAACCCTAAAGCTTCATTCTGGGATAAAGTAAAAGCGGAAACCAAAAAGGTCTTTTGAGCACCGCTTTCATCTTCTTAAGTCCCTCTTGCCACAACATCTTTATACTCAACCAACTGCAGCCGAAAGATATGGTAATCTCTTAACTATCAACTCTTTTGGCTGCCAACTATGGATACCATTGATTACCGCTCAAAATTGACCTGCGATCGCCCTCAACCCCGGACGCACGATCAGCCAAGAGACCTGATTACAGAAACGGAAAGTAACCGTGGTCGTATTATTCAATCCGCTGCACTCCGAAGACTTCAGCAGAAAACTCAAGTCTATCCGTTGGAAACCAATGCTTCCGTCCGAAGTCGCTTAACTCATTCTCTGGAAGTACAACAAACCGCACGCTACCTTTCAAAAACCATTCTTGACCAACTGAAGCACAGCGGAAAATTAGTAAACTATGGATTGGCAGGTATCGAAACGGCATTTACCAATCTGGTTGAGATGTCCTGCCTGTTACACGATGTGGGCAATCCACCTTTTGGGCACTTTGGTGAAGTGGCGTTCAGTCGATGGGTTCAGGAACATGGTCAAGATTGCCACCGAAAAGCCATCGCCAGACAAACGATGATCCAACAGGGTAAGCCAGATTCTCATGACCAAAATGGGCACTCTGACTTATTTACCCATGTTCTTTTCCCAGACCTCTGTGTGTTTGAAGGCAATGCGCAAGGGTTACGCATCATTCACAGCCTGCAATCCCTGAATCTCACTTGGTCACAACTGGCAGCGACCATCAAATACACTCGAGCACCTTACCAGGATGCACAAACAGGATTTCATTATCGCCAGAAGAAACCCGGCTTTTATTATTCTGAACAGGGTTTAATTGAGGATATTTGTCAGTATCTTAAAATAGAGAAACATTGTCGTTTTCCGTTGGTTTACATTATGGAAGCGGCGGATGATATTTCGTACTGCATTGCCGACCTTGAAGATGCGATGGACAAAGGAATTCTCACCCTGAGAGGCCTTAGCTATTGGTTGAACGAAGTTTGGCAGGAACATTCCGCCACCAGCGACTATCTGCCTAAGTTGATCAAGTCCGCAGAAACCTTCGCCAGTGATAACCCTCAGGATTTTATTCGACATCTGCGATCTCACCTGGTGAGAGATCTGGTTAGTTATGCCGCCAATCGGTATCTGGATCAACACGACGCGGTTTTCAATGGCACATTAGATGAGCCTTTAATTGATGGCGGCTCTGATCAGCATCTGGCTCTGAAAACGCTGAAAGCCGTTGCCATACGTCATGTGTTCAGCAGTCAGGAAAAAGAAACACCAGAATTAAGAGGCCATGCTGCTCTGCGGGGATTATTGGACATCTATCGTCCAATTCTGGAGTTACCCAGAGACGACTTTGCCAAACTTGGCCAATTGGATAATAGCGAGCATTTTATTGAATACCGCCTGAACCATCGCCTGTCCCGAAAATACAAAGCGGCTTACCTGCGTGCCATCCAGCAGGTGGAACAAGAAAATCACTCACCGGCAGAAGCCAATGATCTCGAATGGTATTTCCGCACCCGACTGATCCTGGATTATATTTCCGGCATGACGGATCATTTTGTGTTGACGGAGTATCAGACGCTGTCGGCCATTTAGTCGAAATTACTGGTTAACGGGAATTTGAACCAACTGCTTTTCTTTTTATCCACACCCTGCATTTTCTCCAACCATAATGCGCCTTCACTTTCAAAGTGCTTTTTGGAGGCGCTGTAACCCATATCATAAATAGATTTCAGCTGATCAGGCTTCACCATAAATGCACTGCAATCTTCAATTCCTTCCGGCGCCAGAGAGATTTCTGGCAAACTGATGTTTGAGAATTGTCTGGCAGAGCTGAAAATCTGAAAAACGCGATCCAGCACATCAAAGGTGTTTTCAAAGTGCTCGCTGGGTCTTGACACAATAGGCGACAGATACATGCCAATATGATGACGACACTGGTCGTTAATCAGATCAGCAGGGTAATTATTGATGATACCGCCGTCGGCATACACCGTGTTATTCCACCTTAGCGGTGTAAACATTCCCGGGTAAGCGGAAGAAGCCGCCAGAGCGTTGATCAATGGCCCACTGTTAAACACCACCTGCTGTGCCCGGTTCAGATCCGTTGCTACCACGTGGAGTGGCTTGTTCAGCGCCTCAAAGCGATCTTCCCGAAAATAGGGTATTAAGTTTTTTGCCGCTTTTTCCGAATCAATTAGTCCAAGAGAGTTAAACGACAGATTTCGTAAACTGAACATTTTAGTGGAAATAAAAAACTCAAGTATCTCATCCGGCTCATAGCCAGCACAGTACAAAGCACCCACCATAGCGCCACCACTGGTGCCTGCGACGATATCCGGTGCAATATCCTGCTCTTTAAGGTATTGCAACAGACCTATCTGTGCCATGCACTTGGCACCACCGCCAGAAAGCGTTAGTCCAAGTCGGTAAGGTTTTGTTTTGAATAACTCAGTCGAAAACATAGTCAGTCCTGAAACCTTTGAATCCTATCGTTTGCCTCATGGGTTATAAATCGATCTGCCAACTATTATACCCGTCGCCTTTCAAGTTGCTACTTTGTTGGCCGCGCTTGCTCACCCCGATCACCTACTCATTGTAGGCTCACGGGACCCGAGGGGCCTAAAGGCCTCGCTTACTTGCCGCCGC
The DNA here is from genome assembly GCF_947495845.1 of uncultured Endozoicomonas sp. Taxonomy (GTDB): domain Bacteria; phylum Pseudomonadota; class Gammaproteobacteria; order Pseudomonadales; family Endozoicomonadaceae; genus Endozoicomonas. Next base: position 32,992 of record NZ_CANMAO010000016.1, read on the forward strand.
GTAGCAACTTGAAATCCTTTGGGTATATGTCACGTTCGATGTTCTACACTAGACTTATTCCAAAAAAAGACAGGGAGGATACAATGACAGACCTATCCATTATCGACCCGCTGCCCCTCCACGACACACTGCTTCCGAAGTTTATTTATGGCACTGCCTGGAAAGAAGCGGCCACCAAAGACCTTACTCTAAAGGCTTTGGAAAATGGCTTTACCGCTATCGACACAGCCAACCAGAGAAAGCATTACTTTGAACAAGGCGTGGGTGAAGCACTGCAACATTTTTACCACAATAGCGGCGCTAGCCGGGATCAGCTTTTCCTTCAGAGCAAGTTCACCTATCAGGAAGGTCAGGATGAGCGTCTGCCCTATGACCCAAGCGCCAGTTGCACAACTCAGGTCGAACAGTCTTTCCTGTCGTCACTGGAGCATTTGGGCACCGATTATCTGGACGCTTATTTGCTCCACGGTCCATCACAGCGGGAAGGGTTGAGCGAGCGGGATTTTGAAGTATGGGAAGCCATGGAGAGTTTCTACCGATCCGGGCACATCAAGCTGCTAGGCGTTAGCAATATTTCCCACGACCAGCTCGAATACCTGCAGACCAGAGCCTCCATTAAGCCGATGCTGGTGCAAAATCGGTGTTTCGCCCATTCAGGCTGGGATACCCATGTTCGTAAACTTTGTCTGCGCCATGGTATTCATTATCAGGGGTTTTCACTGCTGACCGCCAATACCGCTGTTGTTAATCAACCTGACTTTCTGTCCATTGTGCAACGAACCGGATTAACTGCGCCTCAGGTAATTTTTCAGTTTGCCCTGAAAGTAGGCATGGTGGTGTTAACCGGTACGTCTGATGAAAAGCATATGCAAGAGGATCTTCAATGTATGAAGAACTCATTGATGGATGAGGAAATCATCATTATTGAACAATTATTGATGACAAAATAACAGGCAAAAAAAAGCCGACAATGACGTCGGCTAATCAATAATGGTCGGGGTAGAGAGATTCGAACTCCCGACATCCTGCTCCCAAAGCAGGCGCGCTACCAGACTGCGCTATACCCCGTAAGAGTGTCCCGGACAACATGGCGGCTGTACAACTTGATCAGCCTCCATACCGGAACACAACATACTTTACTCGCTTACCGATTGATCCATCAGTCGCACCTTCCGAAGTTTCATTTCGGCAAATACTCAGATCCGTTTACGGCTAACTAAAAAGGCTCGCGTTTTTAGGCGAGCCTTTAAAATCTGGTCGGGGTAGAGAGATTCGAACTCCCGACATCCTGCTCCCAAAGCAGGCGCGCTACCAGACTGCGCTATACCCCGTTGATCACTGATTCATCGCTGAGCCAGTGGTCGGCAATTATGCGGATTTTCTGGTCGGCGTCAATACTAATTAAGCAAAACCGATAACTTTTCCTGAGACATGTACAAAACATCCTTCCGTGTCATGTCACTCACCGATGGAATCCGGGAGATATCCACATGGTGAAGATGGAGATAAGGATGGCTCTGACGAAACTCCCTTAAATCCCCACGGGTCACAATCGGGCAAAACTTTTGCCCGAATTTGGCTTGGAACTGACGGGCAATCTGTTGAAACCCAGTTTTAGCCGGCAATAATACTCGACGCTTCTGACTGTCACGTACCGAAATATAAAAGCCCTCTTTGCCAATACATTCTCCAGGTATCAGAAATATACCCGTCTGTTTGGCTGCAGAGAGATCAAGCTGCTGGATAGTCCAGAGATGTTCTGAGAAATCAGGCATAACCACCAGTTTCTCTCTCTGAGACGTTCCCCAGTACACACTGTACCTTCCGTATAAACTCTGAGCTCCCGGCGAATAAACGCACAATGCAGAGCTGAGTGAATCAAAAAAGTCTGCCGCCTTTTTTTGCTGGCTGAATCTGGAAAGACTCCAGATCACTGTTTTTTGATGGTCAATTGTGCTCATATTTTTTTTGTGAACTTCATCACATAATCATATTAAAACGAATCATAACAGCAAAAAAACTAACGTCCTAATCCAAATGGACCAGTCCGCTGTAATTTTTTCAAGATTTTGAAAGCTGCTCATCATTTATTCAGACAACATGCATAAATACTGCACATCTTTCAGAATCACAAGATTAACCCTAAGAAACTGTCCCGAAATAAGACCCACATTTACCGAGACCTTGAAGCATCGTTGAAACTATTGCCCGCTATCCGTAGCCCACAAAAGCGCCAGAGACTCCAGCTTTTTCTGACAACGGACAACGTCAATTGACATGTGAAAGTTATTCCAGGACAAACCCCAAAATCAAATTGATTCCAATAAGAAAACCTTACCGCTGTCCGTGGAAAAATAAAGATAACCATCAGGACTGACAGCAATGTCTCTTATGCGCTCACCCAAATCCGTCATTAATCGTTGAGATTCAGAGAGCCCGCTCTCGTCAGTAGAGACAATATTAATATGCGTTAATTTTAATGCACCGGCTAAAAAATGATTGTTGAGTTCAGGGTATTGGTCGCCCCGATAAAGCATCAAATTACCGGGCGCAATGGAAGGAATATAAACCAGCTTCGGATCCTCCATCTCGGGCAGCGAGATTGCATCACCCACATTGATTGGCCCCCAATATTCTTTTCCGTGGGAAACTGTCGCCCAGCCGTAGTTCGCACCTTTTTCAATGAGGTTAATTTCATCACCCCCTCTTGGCCCATGCTCACTGGACCAGAGCTGCCCGGTTGGTGCGTCGTAAAAAAGCCCCTGAGGATTTCGGTGGCCGTAGCTCCAAATTTCTCTCAAACCTTCCGCTTTTTGAAACGGATTATCGTCAGGAACTGAACCATCAAGGTTAAGGCGCAAGATAGAACCCGCATGGGTGTTTTTATCCTGACCATTCTCGCGCTCACCCCGGTCACCAATGGAGAAAAAGACATACCCATCCACAAATGCTATTCGACTACCAAAGTGACGCCCCGTGCTTGATACCGCATCAGCAACGAATAACTCCTGCCACTGGCTTAACTGATTGTTTTCTACATGCGCACGAGCCAATGCCACCGTTGTGCCTTTAGCCGTTTGCTTGCTATAGGTGAAATAAAGCAGTGGCCTTTCAGGGTCACTGTCAGGCGCCAACGCCACATCAAGCAAGCCACCCTGCCCATGATCATCAACCGAGTTAACGACAAAAAGCGTTTGCCTTAACCCAGTGTGAATATTGAGGAGAGAAACAGTGCCATTCTTTTCATTGATGACCATTCGCTCCGAATCCAGAAACTCGATGGCCCATGGTATACGAAAACCCTCGGCTATTTGCCGTGCACGATATTCAGCGGAGTAAGCGGCAGTTGTCAGGCAACTGAGTAGGATAATTATTATCGCTTTCATGTTTTATTCCAGTGAGCCCATCAGCATCACTGGAAATCTAACACGATAATACATTAACTGTCAGGAGAGCAGCGATAAGGAAAACGCTATGCGGCATCACTGCTTCCACTTAAAAATCAAGCTAACTGTATCAGCTAACGCTGAAAGCCATTATTAAACGCATTCACTTCCCGGTCATGCTGAATGGGAATAACTGCCGGTTCCTTGAAGTAATGACTTTCAACCCAATCCACTGCAACCTGAAAAGCCTGCTCGCCATAAGCCGCAAAACTGAAACGACGGGACAATCTTTTTCCAAGACCATTGACCGCCGCGCTGTATGCCTGCCATCCTGCTTGCCCATCACTGAGCGTATATTTTTCAATTTTCATCATAGCCAGAGGCCAAATTCAATTCTTATTGATAGTGACTGCGATTTGTCATGAGCGTTCAGAGTACTCAGACTCTGTTACAACTTGATGACCGTCTCGCATAATTTAAAGGTGGGTGATTATTAACCAGATGCAGGTATCGCACATTGATACGTATCAATACTTATTAGCAACAATTCTATCGCAAACTGCAATAATGGAAATGCGAGCGCAAAGAAAAAATAAAACTAGAAAGAAAGGTAACGACAGGAGAGATAAAAACGACAAAAGGGAAAATGGTCGGGGTAGAGAGATTCGAACTCCCGACATCCTGCTCCCAAAGCAGGCGCGCTACCAGACTGCGCTATACCCCGTAAGACGACTATCTTATTGTTTTTGATGGATATGTCAACAGTAGAATCAGATAATTATTGATTCAACATAATTGCCACACACATCCATCATGGGCCGATAAGAGCCGCAAATGCGGCTACCCATCACTAACCCGGATATTTCACAAACGTGCTCCTGATCTCACCTTGCCCCTTACCGCTCTAAGGGAGTTTTGCTCAGTCGACCGTACTCCCCGGTATTTATGCCCTGTGGGTACGGCGCTCCCTCGCAAAATCCCTTAGAGCGACAAGTTCCGGCGCGAGATTCAGGGCTGTTTATGAAATATCCGGGCTAAGAAGCTCGAAGCTTCCGGCACTTCTTCAAGGTTTCAGCAATCATAAATGCTAATTCCAAAGCCTGATCTGCATTAAGCCTTGGATCACAATGGGTGTGATAACGGTTACCCAAATGATCTTCGGTGACCGTTCTAGCACCACCGACACATTCAGTGACGTTCTGCCCCGTCATTTCAAAATGAACACCGCCGGCATAAGTACCTTCCGCCTGATGTACGGCAAAAAACTGCTCGACTTCTGCAAGAATGCTAGACACTTCGCGGGTCTTATAACCATTACCGGCTTTATAGGTGTTGCCATGCATTGGATCGCAACTCCAGAGCACATGTCGTCCTTCCCGTTGAACCGCCTGCAACAATGCCGGCAGACCTTTCTCAACATTATCAGCCCCCATACGAACAATGACGTTTAACTTGCCAGGTTCGTTTTCCGGGTTGATAAGATCAATCAACTGAATCAGCTCATCCGGATTCAATGTCGGGCCTGCTTTTAACCCAATCGGGTTTTGAATGCCGCGCACGTATTCAACATGACCACCATCCACCTGACGGGTACGATCCCCTACCCAAAGCATATGAGCAGAACAGTCATACCAGTTGCCAGACAAACTATCACGGCGGGTCAGTGCCTGTTCGTAAGGCAGAAGCAGTGCTTCATGGGAGGTATAGAAAGACGTTTCACGAATGGTTGACGCGTTTTCAGCGGAAATCCCACAAGCTCGCATAAAGCCCAATGTTTCATCAATTCGATCCGCCAGATTTGTATACTGCTCGGATTGTGGGCTGCTGGAAATAAAGTCCAGATTCCAGGCGTGGACTTGCTCAAGTGAGGCCAAGCCTCCCTGGGCAAATGCACGAATCAAATTGAGCGTCGATGCGGCCTGATGATAAGCCTGCAACATTCTCTCAGGATCAGGCGTGCGGGATTGCGCCGAAAACTCCATGCCGTTAATGATGTCACCCCGATAAATAGGCAGCTCAACACCATCAACAGTTTCTGTGCCAGAGGATCTTGGCTTGGCAAACTGCCCGGCCATTCGCCCGACTTTAATCACCGGACAAGCTGCGCCAAACGTCAGCGCAACCGCCATCTGCATCATAACCTTAAAGGTGTCGCGAATATTGACCGCGGAAAACTCAAGGAAGCTTTCAGCACAATCACCACCCTGCAGCAAAAACGCCTTACCTGCCGTAGCATCCGCAAAACGGCTCTTCAGCTCATTAACTTCTCCCGCAAACACCAGAGGCGGCATCGCAGCCAGTCTGCTCTCGACCTGTGTCAGCTTTTCCTGATCGGGATACTCTGGCAGCTGGAGCAAAGGCATGCTTCTCCAGCTATCCACATTCCATGATGTCATTCAATCACCAGCTTATTTCACGCATTGATTGTGCGTAATTCTACCTTAAGAACATGGGTAAAGCGCACTAAATACTTATACCGTGAGCGGTAAACTATCGTTTGGATACTCTTTTGCTACCGCTCTATGGATCTGCGGATCCTTAAGCCCTTCCTCAAATCAGTTAAACGAAGCTTGAAGGTAACTTTAAGCTCCCTGCTTGAACATATAGAACCACACAAATTTGACCTATTTGAGAAAAATTCACCCTTTCAATATTTACAGCTCGAAGCAGCTTTGCTATAAGTTCAACTGTTTATTTTATAAGTAGTAGTACATAGACAAATGATTCTTTCTCAGGTTTTCATGACGATTATTAAACTCGGCAAAATTATGATGTGCCGAGGGGGATCTCGTGGCTAGCTGAAAAGCAAAAAACGAGCCCCCGCACCTTCAACGGTCCGGGGGCTTTTTTATGTATAAGGGTATAAAAGCGTGAACGAACTGAATCTTCGACTGACCACTGTTAACGACCCCTCGTGCCTTGAACAGGTTCTCCATGGCAGCAGCGAAAATGGCTTGCACCTGAAGAGCTTTGCCGCAGAGCTGAACCGTGACAAAAATCAGTACGAAATTAAAATGTGTGTTTGCGGCTTCACCCATCAGCACCAGATTGTGGGATGGTTAGCGCAACAGGAATATATTCGTGAACTGAGCCCGTTAAAATCTTCGACTGGGCTAGTATGACTGAACGATTTCCTCACCCTTGGCAACTGGCCGTCCGGGGGCTGTAATCCATTCGCTCCATGAGCCGGGATAAAGTACGGCTCCGGGAAGCCCGGCGTATTCCATAGCCAGAATATTGTGGCAGGCCGTTACTCCGGAGCCACAATAGAAGACAGGGCTGGTACTTCCAGTTGTGAGTGATGAGAAAATTTCATTCAGCTGTTCAGGCGGCAAAAAACGTCCATTGTCGTTCAGGTTATCGGTAAAGGGATGACAAGTAGCACCGGGAATATGGCCAGCGATAGGGTCAATACTTTCTTCTTCACCTCTGAAACGTTCGTGGGCTCGAGCATCCACCAGTGGGTTAAGAAGGCCGTCACTGACTATTTGCGCTTTCAGGTCGTCAGCAGAGATCACCGGCATATGACCGGTAGTCAGGTGATTAAGCGCAGGAATCGTTTCAGAAGTATCAGCGGTCACCGGATAACGACCTCCCAACCAGGCTTTCATACCGCCATGAAGCACCGACACATGCCTCAAATCGGCCCAGCGCAGCAACCACCAGGCTCTTGCAGCCATGGCATGCCCGCCGTCATCGTAGACGACAATCTGTGAGTGTTCGGTGATTCCCCACCGACTCAGCGTCTCCAGCCAATCAGAAGATTCTGGTAAAGGGTGCCGGCCTGTTTGGCCCGGAATGATGTCACCGGATAGGTCTTTTTCCAGATCCGCATAAATCGCTCCGGGGATATGCCCTTGGTCATACATCACTCGGCCAAGCTTTATATCTGCAAGACTAAAGCGCGCATCAAGCACCACCAATTGCTCATCATTGAGCAAAGTTGCCAGCATTTCAGGCTCGATTAACAGAGTCATTGCCTTACCTCAGGATCGACCATTAATAATGCCAATTCTGCTTTTAAATTACGGGCTGCGCAGCCATTTTGGTCGACTGGATCTGTGTTGAAGTTCCTCGCCATAGCTACAGCTATGACTCGTCTCTTCGCCTTTATGCCCTGTGGGTATTGCCCAGTCGGCCAAAATAACTTGCTCACTCCACAATTTAAAAACGCCATTGGTATAATTTATGACAGGACAATGACACAGTAAAAAAAACATGCGTGGTTTGCAAGAAACGAGGTCAGAATTGACCATGGTTATTGTCATTAAAACGTTGTGACAGAAGGGGAAACAGGAAAGAGCAAGGTAAAACCCACCAGCAGAACTGGTGGGATCACATCCATGTGATCAGTGCGTCCTTGCACTATCTACGTTACCAGTCAGCAAGATTGAGAAACAGTCGACATTTTCACCAATTGACGTGAGACATATCTCACAACTCATTCATTTACCTTTGACGTTTTATCCACAATCTGATCATTACGTATGACTTTTTCAGAAAGCAGGTTTGTGAGTTCATCCTCTTCCGGCTCTACCAAAATAATGCGGGTTTCATCGGTTAACTCATCAAACTCAAGTTCAGGAAAGTTTTTTTCTCCCTCAAGATCAGACACTTCACCGTCGTCTTCTACAGAGATCACCTCAGACAGTGGCAGTTCTTGAACCTCTTCACTGCCGGAGAACAGCAACCAGCCTGCTACGCCAACCATTAGCACGGCAACTAATAATGCGACAACTGTTTTGCTTCCCATCCTCACTCTCCTTCTTAAGAACTACCAGAACTACCGATATCAATAAGCTCTGACCACTCGAGTGGTATTACCCTGAGTTAAGATTTTCACCTTATCACCTATCTGCAGCGGCGCATTTGGGTTCGCTTCCTGAACCACTGAAATATAACTGCCACTATCAAGGCGAATGGTCATTTCAATGCCCTGCTGCTCGGTCAGTTCTTTTTCGGTCATACTGCCAAGCACGCCACCGGCAACACCACCAAGCACGGCAGCTATATCACTGCCTCTGCCGCCACCAACTGTTGATCCGGCAATGCCACCAATGGCAGCGCCAGCAATGGTGCCCACAGCACCTTCTGTACCTTCAATTTTCACATACTGAAGTTCAGAAATAGTGCCAAAACTCACTTGCTGAATGCGCCGGGCTTCACCACTGGAATACGTTGTACCAGTAGTATCCGTCATGCACCCGGTAAGAAAAATCACCAGAAAAGCGGTAGCCAGTTGTTTCATCATATTCATTACTCTTCAGTATTCCCGTACTCCACAAAATCGGGGCACGGAAATAAACACTAACAATTATATTCGCCTAACCTATCCAGGCACGGGCATTGCGGAACATCCTCATCAATGGCGCATCTTCGCCCCAATGCTCCGGATGCCAGCTGTTCTGCACTTTACGGAACACTCGCTCCGGGTGCGGCATCATAATAGTGACACGACCATCGGCACTGGTTAAACCCGTAACCCCTTGAGGCGAACCGTTCGGATTATAAGGATAACGAACGGTTGGCTTGCCAAGATTATCCACAAACCTCAACGATACCTGCTCATTCGTGAACAGCTGGTCAACATGGGATGGATTGGCAAATTCAGCATGACCTTCTCCATGGGCAACCGCAATCGGCATTCTCGCCCCTTCCATACCCTGGAAGAAGATGGAACGGCTCTTCTGAACTTCCACCATAGAAACTCGAGCTTCAAACTGCTCCGACTGATTGCGAACAAAATGCGGCCATAAGTCTGCGCCAGGGATCAAGTCATGAAGATTAGACAACATCTGACAACCATTACAAACACCCAGCGCAAAACTGTCCCGCCGTTCAAAGAATTGGGCAAACTGTTCCCTTGCCTGTTCGTTAAAAAGAATGGATTTAGCCCAGCCTTCACCAGCGCCCAGGACATCACCGTAAGAGAAGCCACCACAAGCCACTAGCCCTTTGAACTCCTCCAGGCTACGTCGTCCAGAGAGAATATCACTCATATGAACGTCATAGGTTTTAAAACCGGCCCGATCAAATGCAGCGGCCATCTCAACCTGACCATTTACACCCTGCTCCCGCAGAATGGCCATGGCAGGTCGAACACCGGTATTAATGTAAGGTGCGGCAATGTCTTTGGTGATGTCAAAAGGCAACGAAGCATGGAGCCCCAGATCTTTGTCGTCCAGCAGGTTATCGAACTCTTGTCGTGCACATTCCGGGTTATCCCGAAGTGCCTGAATGCGATAACTGGTTTCTGCCCACCAGCGCTGGAACTTCACTCGACTTTCACTGATCAATTCTGCTCCGTTAAAGCGGAACTTCACTTGCTGGGCATCCGCCAACGTACCGATAGTGTGTGAGCAAGCCGCCAGCCCATATTGAGCGAGAATGTCTTTTACAATGCCTTTGTCGCTGTGACGAACCTGAATCACTGCACCAAGCTCTTCATTAAACAGCGCTGGCAGAATCATGGATTTATTGCCCGCCAGTTTATCGAGATCCACCGCAATGCCGGTATGTCCAGCAAATGCCATCTCGATCAATGTGGTAAACAGGCCACCATCAGAACGATCGTGATAAGCAAGCAGCAAGTCCTTAGCCATCATTTCCTGAATGGCATTGAAGAAGGCTTTAAGGTCTTCAGGAGAATCCACATCCGGAGCCTGGTCACCTACTTGACCATAAACCTGAGCCAGCGCTGAACCACCAAGGCGGTTATGATCCCGCCCCAGATCAATCAGAAGCAGATCGGTATTGCCCTGATCGGTTTTCAATTGGGGAGTTAGGGTTTTTCGAATATCCTGAACCGGCGCAAAAGCCGTAATGACCAGAGATAAAGGCGAAGTAACGCTTTTAGTTTCGCCATCTTCCTGCCACTGAGTTCTCATGGACATGGAATCTTTGCCTACCGGAATAGCAATACCCAACGCAGGGCATAATTCCATTCCAACTGTTTTCACCGTCTCATAAAGATTTTCATCTTCCCCCGGATGCCCTGCTGCGGCCATCCAGTTAGCAGAAAGTTTGATATCGCCCATTTTTTCGATGCGGGCACTGGCAATATTGGTGATCGATTCGCCAACTGCCATACGACCAGAGGCCGGTGAATTAATCAGGGCAAGCGGTGTTCGCTCTCCCATGGACATGGCTTCGCCGGTATAACGGTCAAAACTGGAGGCGGTCACTGCGCAATCTGCCACCGGCACCTGCCACGGACCCACCATCTGATCACGATTGACCAGACCGGTAATGGTTCTGTCGCCAATGGTGATCAAAAAACTTTTGCTGGCTACAGAAGGCAGCTTCAGCACACGTTCCATGGCTTCCAACATTGGGACGCCATCAAGGTTCAGTGGTTCACGTTCGAATGATTGCCTCTGAATTTCCCGATGCATTTTAGGTGGTTTGCCCAATAATACATCCAGGGGCATATCCACCGGCTGGTTGTCAAAATGACTGTCATCAACTAGCAGGTTCAGTTCTTCCGTCGCTTCACCCACCACCGCATAAGGGCAACGCTCTTGCTGGCAGATATCTTCAAAACGACTCAGGTCGTCTGTGGCCACCGCGAGCACATAACGTTCCTGGGATTCATTACACCACAGCGCCAGTGGCGACATGCCCGGTTCATCATTATTGATGGCCCGAAGCTGGAAGTGACCACCACGGCCACCATCGCTCACCAGTTCCGGCAGTGCATTGGACAAACCACCTGCGCCGACATCATGAATAAAGGCAATCGGATTATTATCACCCTGCTGCCAGCAGCGATCGATGACTTCCTGACAACGGCGCTCCATCTCCGGGTTATCCCGTTGCACACTGGCGAAATCCAAATCTTCCTGACCATCCGCAGAGGTCATGGAAGACGCTGCACCACCACCCAGGCCGATCTGCATCGCCGGCCCACCAAGGACAATCAGTTTGGCGCCAACAGGGATTTCACCTTTTTCCACATGTTCCGCTTTGATATTGCCAAGACCACCGGCCAACATGATGGGCTTATGGTATCCGCGAACTTCATAACCGGCAGCGCCATTCACATGAGCTTCGAAGGTTCTGAAATACCCACAAAGATTTGGACGGCCAAACTCGTTGTTAAAACCGGCGCCACCCAGCGGGCCATGAACCATGATATCCAGTGGAGAAACAATGCGATCCGGCTTGCCATAACTCTGCTCCCACGGCTGCTCATAACCCGGAATTTGCAGGTTAGACACCGTAAAACCGGTTAAGCCTGCTTTTGGTTTGGAGCCTTTACCCGTGGCGCCTTCATCACGAATTTCGCCACCAGATCCAGTCGCAGCGCCAGCCCATGGCGCAATCGCCGTTGGGTGGTTGTGGGTTTCCACCTTCATCAGGATATGGATGGCTTCTTCGTTGAAGCCATATTCACGACTCTCCGCTTGCGGATAAAAACGCTTGGAATGGAAGCCTTCGATGACCGAGGCGTTGTCTTTATAGGCAGAAAGAACACCTTCACCGTTCATGGCGTGGGTGTTTCGAATCATCTTGAACAGGGAAAGATCCTGCTCTTCGCCATCAATACTCCAGGACGCGTTAAAAATTTTGTGGCGACAATGTTCAGAGTTTGCCTGGGCAAACATCATTAACTCAACGTCGGAAGGGTCTCGCTCAAGCTTTTGATAACTTTCAACCAGATAATCGATTTCGTCATCGGCCAGTGCTAATCCTAATGACTGGTTGGCACTCACCAGTGCGTCTCTGCCACCTTCTAACACCGCCACCGTCTTCATTGGGACGGGTTCAGAAACAGCAAACAGCTGGGGAATCTCGTCTTCACTGTGGAATACAGACTGGGTCATCCGATCATGAAGCCCGGAAATGACAGCCGCTTCTTGCTCCGAAGACAGTTCAGCATCCGCATAAACCACAAACCTCACACCACGTTCAATCCGCTGAATCATGGATAGGCCACAGTTCCTTGCTATTTCAGACGCTTTGCTGGACCAAGGGGAAATAGTACCAGGGCGGGGAACCACCAGATACTCACCTTTCCATGAAACACTATCTGGGACTCTTTGCTGAATCGTTGGTCCATAGGTGAGCAACTTTTCCAGAATGGCTGCTTGATTATCATCCAGCTCTGACAATTTTTTGACGTAATGCTGAAACTCAGCAAAGACAGCAGTGATTGCAGGAACTTTGCCCTGAAGCTGGGCAAGCAGCTTTTGACTGCGAAAGTAGGAAAGTGCAGGAGCGCCACGCAGTATCAGCATGTTCTGGTCTGTCCTCGGGACTTGTCTATTAATAACGTGTCACAACAGGACTGCAGCCAGGAGCGAATAATTAAAATCAGAAAGCTCACAGGTGGTCACTTCCTGATTTGGATTACACGCAGTCCTTGTGCTGCAGTCTCTCAACTCAGGGGAATGATCAAAGGTCGCTATGATAATCGAAACTAGCCTCAGGAAACCAGCGGTCAACCGCCATAAATTTCGGCTTTTACTGCATTATCAGCGAAGAGGTTTACCTTTTTGCTCTCGGATTTGCCTGCGGCGGTCGCGAAAGAAACTACTAATCATCGTACTGCACTCATCCTGCAGCACACCGCCCACCAACTCCACCCGGTGATTCACCCAAGGTTGATCAAACACCCTTGAAGCACTGACCGCTGCGCCAGCTTTAGGTTCCATTGCACCGAAGATTAAACGTCGGATCCGGCTGTGAATAATCGCGCCAGCACACATGGTGCAAGGCTCCAGGGTGACATAAAGATCGCAGTCCACCAGCCGGTAATTACCGATAACCTCAGCGGCCAGTTGCAGAACAAGGATTTCTGCATGGGCCACCGGATTGCAGGATGAAATAGGCTGATTACAGGATCGTGCCAGTATCTGGCCATCTTTTACCACCACCGCACCAACAGGCACCTCGCCTTTTTGACGCCCTTTATCCGCTTCCAGCAGCGCTTCTCTCATCCAGATGTCGTCATTAATCACTAATCAGGGTCTCAATAAAAGAGGTAAAACCGTTACTTTGCAGCTAATTTTCACCCGAGCTTCAGAAAATTCAAAACCCAGCCGATCAATTCCATAGAATTTTTTCGCAACCGGGCAGTCTGAGCTATACATAGTGTCTAAGCTATAAATGACTAACATTATAAAACAGCTCAACGTTTAACAATAAAACAGCAAAATAAATCAGTGGAGGAAGGACCTGATGTCTTTCAAGCAGAATGTAGAACAACATCTACAACACTTTGCCCAGAGCATCGGTCTGGGTGAGCTTAAGCTCAACGAGCATGATGCCTGCGGTTTGTGCTTTGACGACACCCTCATCGTTAACATGGAATACCTCGAAGACGATGAAGCCTTGGTCTTTGTCGCTTCTGTACGCCCGATGGATGCCCACGATTCGGCCAAAACCGAACTGTTTGAAAAGATGCTGTCGCTCAACCTTCAGCATCACAGCATGCAGGGCGCATTTCTGGCACTGAATCATGATAAGTCAGAAGTACTGCTGATTCGTTCACTTCAGGCTTCATGTGACTACGGTCTGTTCGAATCCACCCTTGAGAAGTTTGTGAACACACTGGAATGGTGTGTCAGCGAACTGGATCTTTCTAAACAAGGTCAGCCCGTAACACCAAAAACACCACCTCGTCAGCAGAATAACCAGAGCGGCCCTGGAGGCCCAGGTGGTCCTGGCGACATGGGCATGATGGTGTAAACACCAACATTGGTGTTGCATAAAAGTGGGCTTTATGCCCACTTTTTTTATGCTAACTCCTACCTCTGATCAGCCATTAGGCACATGTTCATTAAGACCCATGCCTCAAGGTCGAATACAGGAAATAGAAAACCATAATCTCCTCACGACAATGGAGGCTACAAGTTGGCACAAGCATTTAATTATTTAACCAATGCTCTCCAGGGAACGGTTGAAAGTAGCCGGCTTGTAGATATCCGGGGCCGGGTGACTGAAGTTCAGGGGATGATTATCAAAGCGGCGGTTCCTGGCGTGAAGATTGGCGAACTTTGCCAACTGGTTTCGCCGAACGATCCCAGTGATAAACAATCCTTTGCCGAAGTGGTCGGATTTCAGGGACATGAAACCGTGCTTTCTCCTCTGGGTGAGATCATGGGCATTTCATCAACAACAGAAGTATTACCTACAGGCAAAGTTCATCATGTTGCCGTAGGCCCTCACTTATTGGGTCATGTGTTGGATGGTATGGGCAGCCCTCTGCAGCCAGATGCCTTTGAAGGTATCGAACCAGAAGCACATTATCCCGTCTATGCCGACGCCCCCGACCCACTCACCCGACAAATCATCGATCATCAGATCCCTTTGGGCGTTCGAGCCATCGACGGTCTTCTCAGTTGCGGTGAAGGTCAGAGAATGGGCATTTTCGCAGCGGCTGGTGGTGGTAAAAGTACCTTGCTCTCCATGCTGGTAAAAGGCGCTGAGGTGGATGTTACGGTTCTGGCACTGATTGGTGAACGGGGACGGGAACTCCGAGAATTTATCGAACACGACCTTGGGCCTGAAGGCGTTAAAAAATCCGTTATTATCGTGGCTACCTCTGATAAATCCTCCATGGAACGGACCAAGGCCGCCTATACAGCAACAGCAGTAGCAGAATATTTTCGCGACAAAGGACAGCGGGTCTTGTTGCTAATGGATTCCGTCACACGATTTGCCAGGGCACAGAGGGAGATTGGTCTGGCGGCCGGTGAGCCGCCAACACGAAGAGGTTTTCCACCTTCTGTTTTCGCCACACTGCCCAAACTGATGGAAAGAACGGGGATGTCTGATGTTGGTTCAATCACCGCACTTTACACCGTGCTTGTAGAAGGTGATGACATGACTGAGCCGGTGGCTGACGAAACCCGCTCAATTCTGGATGGCCACATCATCATGTCCCGAAAACTGGCATCCGCTGGTCACTACCCAGCCATCGACGTGTTGGCCAGTGCCAGCCGGGTAATGACAGCAATCACTGACCAGGAACATCAGGCCGCAGCCATCCGAATGAGGGAGCTGATGTCCAAGTACGAAGAGATTGAGCTACTGGTGAAAGTGGGTGAATACAAGCCCGGCACTGACCCAACCGCCGATGAAGCCATACAGAAAATAGAAACCATTCGAACCTATCTAAAGCAAAAAACCGATGAGCTCACCACCGTTGATGAAGCCATCCAGCACCTTCGCCACATTGTAGGTCGCTGAGTCAATGCTCAAGGAACTGCTCAAGGTCAAAAAGATCCGTGAAGAGTCGGCCGAGCGAGAAGTCCGTCGATGTGAAGACACCCTTGAGCAACGCAAGAAAGAAGTAGCAGACCGTAAACGGGAACTGGCCGAGTACATTGACTGGCGATGTAAAGAAGAACAACAGCTTTACGATAACATAATGAATACTTCTGTCGTGCAGAACGATCTGGATAAGTTGAAACAGAAAGTGGCCATCATGCGAGAAAAAGACGTGGCCATGGAAGAAGCCATTTCGGAAGCAGAAAAACAAGTCGTCAGCGCCGAAGAAGCTCTGGAATCTGCAAAAGAGAAACACGTACAGGCAAAACTCGCCGTAGAAAAATTTGAAGAGTTCTGCAAAGTCCAGGATGAAGAGGCAGCAAAAGAAGCATTACGCCTTGAAGACCTGGAAATGGAAGAGTTCACCGGTAAATCAAAGCAATAGGAACCAGCAAATATGGATAGTCTGACCCCAGGTGGAAAATCACAGTTAACACCGTCAGCACAGGACTACAACAAGCAAAGTCGTCAGGTATCTGAACGGCAGGCCAGTGACTTTGCAGATCGTATGGTCAAAGAAAGACGCGCCAAAGAGAAAAATGCTGAGAACAACAAAAACAACCCTGAAGCCAAAAAAACAGACGACGGCGATCAAAGTCTGGAAAGCCTGCTTGCTGAGCGCAGCCAGAAATCCAAAGATGCCATTAAAGAGCGGGAAGGGGGCCAAGAATTTCAAAACGAACAGGATGGCGCTGAACACGCCTTGCTCCAAAGTACAAAAGAAGGACAAATAAAATCGGATCTTCAGCTTAGAGAGATTCAACAGACGAACAACGTCAAAGAAGTCGAAGCGGCTCTCAACAAGCTGGCAGACCAGATCAAAGTCTCCGCCAAGGACGCCATTAATGGTGCTGAAGTCAGAATTTCCATGAAGGACAGCGTGCTTCCCGGTACGGAGATTCGCATTCAAAGAGGTGCTGGCGAACTGACCGTTACCATGAATACCAGCTCTGCAGAAGCCGGTAACTTTCTGGCACAACACGAAGCAGGTCTGCAAAAACTGCTGGCTGACCGTTTCTCAAACGACCGGGTTCAAGTCAATGTCAATCTTGCTGGCAGCAATAATCAGGATACTGATGGCCGCTCCAGAAACCAGTATGTTGCAGAAGAAAACGATCAAAACTCCAGTAACCGTCAGGCATGAGTTAAACAACAATGGCAAATGATCTTCTGGATCTACCCTCAGTCTCTCCATCGGAGCTGTTACTCAGCAAGCTTCTGGGCGAGCGTCAATCCAGTATCTCAATGCCTGTTGACGGACAACCCTGGGAGCTGGCACTGAGTAACGGTGCTCCCGCAAAAGCCCCGCCGTTAAAATTACAACTGGAAGTGAACCAACAGCCAGTGACGTTTTTTACCGGTGAGGCCTTTATTGATCAAATAATGCCTGCCGATTTATCCTCCTCTGTGCTCACTTCCCTGCCAAGCGATTTAGTTCAGGCTGCGATGGAGAGCAAACTTCATGTTATTTTCCAGAGCCTTATTAATGCCACCGGCATTGCCATCAAGTTTATCAGCCTGACATCCAGTGACGGGCAATCACCTCACGCAGATTTCACCATTAACATTCAAGTGGGCGGCACCCGGTATCCGGTGTTTATGGAATCCAGCCCGATCATTTTCGAGTTAATCAAATTACTGCCTGTTCAGCATCCGACAGATCAACCGTCTGATATTCCCGTATGGGCCGGGCTGGAACTTGGGCAGGCAAAACTGTCTAAGGTGGAGGTCGAGCAACTTGGCACCGGTGACGTTGTTTTTTTCAATTACCATGTCACCGGGCAGCAGCTGATCGTCCGCATCAACCCTAAGCTAGCTTTTGTAGGTGAGGCGGAAGGGACAAAAATCACCATCAAAAGCAGGATGGATACGATGGAAGAAGATCAATTCGCCGATAACGAACAAGTCAGCCTGTCAGATCTTGAGCTGGAATTGCTTTTTGAGGTAGGTCGGCAGCAATTCAGCGCCCAGGAAATTCAGATGCTGAAGCCAGGCCATGTGTTCGACCTGGAAAGACCAATTGAACAACCAGTGAATGTTCGAGCCAATGGCAAACTTATCGCAGAGTGCCAGCTGGTGCAGGTCAATAATCGACTGGGTGCGCGTATTACCAGAATTGTGAACTGATTCTGATCACCAGAGTCACAGCAAACCTCCTTCGAGGTTAAAGGCAGCCATGGAAACCGGCGCAATTACGCTTACCAGTCCCTTTTATTTGATGCTTCCGCTGGCGCTGATTGCGCTGGTGCCATTTTTTGCCGTGATGGGGACATCCTTTTTAAAGCTGGTGGTGGTTTTTTCCATTCTTCGAAATGCCACAGGTCTTCAGCAAATCCCGCCCAATATCGCCATGAACGCACTGGCCATTATTTTAACTTTTTACATTATGGCGCCCATTGGGTTTGAAACCTGGGAGATGATTCAAGAGCAGGAGATCAGCTTTGAAATGGAAGACGCTGATCAACTATCAGAAAATATTGAACTGTTGATCACGCCCTACCGGGATTTTCTAAAAAAGAACACATCCGAGCGGGAAAGAAATTTCTTCCTGCGAACTGCTCGAAAAATCTGGCCTGAAGCCTATCAGGCCCAGCTTGATGCCGATGACCTGATTGTCCTGATGCCTTCTTTTTGCATCAGTGAGCTGACAAAAGCCTTTGAGATCGGTTTTCTGCTGTACCTGCCGTTTATCATCATTGATTTGATCGTCTCCAATATTCTCTTGGCCATGGGTATGATGATGGTCTCGCCCATGACCATATCACTGCCGTTTAAGTTGTTACTGTTCGTTCTGATTGATGGTTGGACCCGATTAATTCACGGGCTGGTGTTAAGCTATGCATGATCCCCAGATCCTGACGCTGACTGCACAGTCTCTCTGGCTGACCTTGATTCTTTCCATGCCGCCCATCATCGCGGCGACAGCCATTGGTCTGATAATCAGTCTTATTCAGGCTCTGACTCAAATTCAGGAGCAAACTCTACCTTTCGCCTTCAAACTGATCGCTGTTGTGATCAGCATCTTCCTCACTTCCCGTTGGATGGGCATAGAGCTCTACAACTTCACCATCATGATGATGAATATGATTGAAAGGCTCTGATCATGATTATTCCCATTGACGACCTGAAAGAATGGTTTTACATCCTCTCAATGGGCACCCCGAGAATCATAGCTCTGTTCACTGTTCTGCCTATATTGCATAAGCGAAACCTCGGCGGCGCCATGATTCGTAATGGCATTGCCGTCTGCCTGGTCATGTTCATGCACCCTATGCTCACCGAAACCTATTCTGGTGAAGAACCTACTATCTATAACACCGCCGGGATTGTGATCAAAGAAGCATTCATTGGTGGGATTATCGGGTTCTGTCTGGCCATTCCCTATTGGGCACTGGAGTCTGCCGGCTTTTTCATCGATAACCAACGGGGTGCATCAAGCGCCAGTATACTTAACCCATTCTCAGGGGCTGAAACCTCACCAATGGGGATTCTGTTCATGCAAGCGGTCATTGCATTGGTCATGACCAGTGGACTATTTCTGCTGATGTTGGAAGGCATCATCATTTCTTACAAAATCTGGCCGGTATTTTCTTACACGCCGCAAGTCAATCTGGGTGCTACTACCTTTTTCCTATCTCAGTTTGACATGATTATCCGGCTTTCCATGTGGCTCTCTGCGCCCGTTATTATTTGTATGTTTATCAGTGAGTTTGGTCTTGCCCTGATCAGCCGAGCGGCACCACAGCTCAACGTCTTCATTCTGGCCATGCCTATTAAATCCGCTGTTGCCTGTGCGATTCTTGTCGTTTACATGGACACGATTCTGATCCTAACCAGAAAAGAAATGATGAGCCTGCCCCAGCTGTTTGATTCCCTGGGAGTCATCTGGAAATGAGTGACGAAAAAACCGAAGACCCCACCCCCAAAAAACTCCGGGATGCCAGAGAGAAAGGACAAGTTGCTCAGAGTAAAGAGGTAACCGGTACATTCACTCTTGTGGCCGTTCTTGCTCTACTCTGGGCAAAAAGTGATGATTTTATCAGCGCCATTGAAGAAATGGTTATTCTACCTTCACAATATTATAACGAGCCTTTTGGTCAAGCCTTCAAATTAGTAACTGAAGGTCTTTTGACCAAAACAATAGACTTACTCTTGCCGCTGGTCGCTGTTACCGCCGTAGCAGCTATTGCTGGTAACATAATCCAGTTTGGCTTTCTTTTTTCCGGTGAATCCGTAAAGCCGGACATAAAAAAAATAAATCCAATAGAAGGCGCAAAGAAAATATTTGCACTAAAAAATCTTATAGAATTTATCAAATCGATTATTAAAGTTATCTTTTTATCATTTGTGGTTTATTACGTTCTTACCAGCAGCCTCAGAGATATGGTCAACATGCCTTACTGCGGTAGCAGCTGCATATTACCAATAACCGGCGTGTTGATAAAAAAGCTCCTTTTGTACTCGTTAATTGCCTTCATGGTGATTGCTGTGCTCGATTACATGTTTGAACGCTGGAATTTCATGAAGCAAAACCGGATGACGAAAGATGAAGTCAAACGGGAGCATAAGGAAAGTGAAGGCAGCCCAGAGATAAAAGGCAAGCGAAAAGAGATTCATCAGGAAATTCTGAGCCAGGCTGAAAACACAGGAAAATCTGACGTTGTTATTAAAAACCCAACTCACCTGGCCATAGGCCTGCAATACCGTCAGGGTAAAACCCCATTACCCATTGTTACTGTTAAAGGTCGAGGTGGTCATGCTCGCTTCATTATCAAAATTGCTGAAAAAGAGGGCATTCCTGTTCTTGAAAACGTCCCCCTTGCTCATGCCCTATTTCACCTGAACATTACAGATTTTATTCCGGGGGATCTCATTGAACCCGTTGCCGAAGTCTTCCGCTGGGTTCAGGAAATTAAAGAGCAGCAGGAGAAAAATGAAACACCGGCTGACGACTAACGTCAGCCATTTGAACCACTTATATCAAGCCCTTTTCTTTTGCCATCGTTAGCGCCAGATCTTCAATCATATCTTCCTGGCCGCCCACCGTTCCACGACGACCTAACTCTGCCAGAATATCCCGAGCCGATACGCCGTACTTGGCAGAGGCACGCTTAGCAAACAGCAAGAAAGAAGAATAAACGCCGGCATACCCTAGCGTTAGTGCATCACGATCAATTCGAATGGGCTGATCCATCATAGGCACTACCAAATCTTCAGCTACATCACTGATTTTATACAGATCCACGCCACTCTCGACACCCATTCTGTTCAACACCGCGACAAAGACTTCCAACGGCGTGTTCCCAGCTCCAGCACCAAGGCCCGCAGCCGAACCGTCAATTCGAGCAGCACCAGCCTCAATAGCCGACAGTGAGTTGGCAATTCCCATGCCCAAATTGTGATGACCGTGAAAGCCGATTTCAGTTTCAGGCTTAAGCTCTGAGCGTAACAAACCAATTTTCGCAGTCACTTCATCCGGCAGCATATAGCCGGCAGAGTCCGTACAATAAATGCAGTTCGCGCCATAACTTTCCATCAGCCGGGCCTGCTCCAGAATTTTCTCCGGGCTAACCATATGTGCCATCATCAAGAAGCCCACGGTATCCATGCCCATTTTCGCAGACATCCCAATATGCTGCTCTGAAACATCCGCTTCAGTACAGTGAGTAGCCACACGAATAGTGGACACGCCGAAATCTTTCGCCATTCGCAAATGATCCAGAGTGCCAATACCAGGCAGCTGTAATGCGGATACTTTGGCATTTTTCATTTTAGGAATAACGGCATCCAAATACTCTTCATCGCTGTGAGCAGGAAAACCATAGTTGACCGAGGCGCCACCCAAACCATCACCATGAGTCACTTCAATTAAAGGAATACCTGCGTCGTCCATTGCGGTGGCGATATTCACCATCTCATCCAGAGAAATTTGATGACGCTTGGCGTGCATGCCATCCCGCAGGCACATATCGTGGAGAGTGACTTTTTTTCCATTCAGGTTCATTGTTATTCTCCACGTGCCGGAAGGGTGATGGCGCCGTTAGCCGCTTCTTCAGCAAACATTTCTGCCGTTCGTAAACCCGCAGCAGTCATAATATCCAGATTACCCGCATACTTAGGCAGGAAATCACCAAGCCCTTCCACCTCCATAAACATGGTTACTCGATTACCATCGAAGACCGGACCATTAACCAGACGATAGCCCGGCACATATTTCTGAACTTCTGCCACCATATCGTGTACCGACCGGGTGATTGCCACTTGATCTGGTTCATCTTCCGTCAGACAGTGAATCGTGTCCCGCATCATTAATGGAGGTTCTGCGGGATTAATGACAATGATCGCCTTGCCTTTTTTAGCACCACCCACTTTCTCAACAGCACCAGACGTGGTTCTGGTAAATTCATCAATATTTTGTCGTGTACCTGGACCGACAGAACGTGAGGAAACCGTAGCCACAATTTCACCGTATTCTACGGTCTGTACTTGTGACACCGCTGCCACCATAGGAATGGTCGCTTGACCACCACAAGTCACCATATTCACATTCAGCTTAAGCGTTTCCGTATGCTCTTTCAGATTAACCGGTGGCACACAGAACGGGCCAATAGCCGCTGGTGTCAGATCCACCATGATCACACCAAGCTCATTTAATTTACGACTGTTCTCCCCATGGACATAGGCTGACGTCGCATCAAATGCGATGCGAATGTCGTCTTTAATCACATAAGGCAATACGCCATCAACACCTTCCGCCGAGGTATTAATTCCCATTTCACGGGCACGCTTCAATCCTTCAGACTCCGGATCTATCCCCACCATCCAAACCGGTTCAATCCACTCTGAACGCTGCATTTTCATCAATAAATCAGTACCAATATTACCTGGCCCGATAATCACGGCTTTCAATTTTTTAGTCATTATTCTTATTCTCCAAACGACACCGCAGATCGGCCAAGGCCTTCAATCTCGAGTTCCATAACATCCCCCGCCTGCACAGGTTCAAGAGGCACCAGAGAACCGGAAAGAATAATTTCCCCCGCTTTGAAGGGAATACCAAATTCACCGAGGGTATTTGCTAACCAGGCGACGGCTGTCAAAGGATTACCTTGAACCGCGGAACCCAAACCTTCGCTGATTAACTGACCATTTTTATAGACTTTCATTTGTGCTGATGGCAGGTCGATAGTTGCTGGGTCAACCTCCGTATCCCCCAATACAAACACTCCGCAAGAAGCGTTATCTGCCACTGTGTCCTGAATATTGATTTGCCAGTTATGAATCCGTGAGTCTACGATTTCGAAGCAAGGCATGACACACTCTGTTGCCTCCAGAACATCCTGTTCTGTGATGCCCGGACCAACCAAATCTTGTTTCAATTTAAATGCAATTTCCCCTTCTGCACGGGGTTGAATTAACTTATTTTCTGAGCAAGAAATGGTGTCACCGTTTTTGAACCACATCTCTTCTGTGATAAAACCAAAATCCGGCTGGTGTACATTGAGTATGTCTTGAACCGCTTTGGAGGTCACACCAATCTTTTTCCCAATAACCCGATCTCCAGACTCTACCCGTCGTTTAACCACATAAAGGGAAATGTGATACGCATCCTCTACCGTGATATCGCTCTCACGGCTGGTTAATGGTTCAACGGTTTTTCCTGTCGTAAGAGCCCTATAAAGCTCATCGCCATACTTCACTCTGCTCTGATTATCCATTGTGTTCTTATTCTTATTGAAATTTCCAGTTACAAGCATTCTTCCAATGGCACGGTACAGTTTCATCGTCCAACAAGACTAATACAGCCCGAAATCGAATCAGTAACATCTCTAGGAGGCTGACCGAGAATAGGTTGCGCTACGCGGCAACTGCTCCTGCGTTGCTCTAGCTCCTGCATCCATGCAGTCGTGCGTGGTAGTAAACTGGTCTAAAAATTCCGTTTTGTTCAGCAAATAGCACCACTATTCACTTCACAAAACAGAATTTCTATCCTCAATTTTCTACCATCCTCGCTACGGGCGCTATTCTCAGTCAGCCTCCTACAACGATATTTAGAGATCAAGGCAGGATGTCGAATGAACAACCCATTGGATTTTTCAGGCAAAGTAGTACTTGTCACCGGCGGTGGTAAAGGTGTTGGTAAAGGAATTTCTGAACGCTATCTCGAACAGGGAGCCAGTGTCGTTATCTGTGGTCGGAGGGAGCCAGAAGAACTACCAGCAGCAAAAGATCAAAACGGAAATATTAATACTGCAACCTTTTTCTCCTGTGATGTCCGCGACCTCGAGCAAGTCGATACGCTAATTCACTCAACCATCGAACAATTTGGCCGCCTGGATGTATTGGTCAATAACGCCGGTGGTGCACCCCATGCGGATGCGGCGACTGTTTCTCCACGGTTTTCTGAATCTATTCTTAGATTAAACCTGATCGCTCCCTTGAACCTCTGCCAAAAAGCTAATGCTGTCATGCAGAAGCAGGCTGAGGGTGGAAACATAATCAATATCTGTAGTGTAAGTGCTAAAAGACCATCGCCAGGCACCGCCGCGTACGGTGCTGCAAAAGCCGGATTATTAAACCTATCTCAATCTTTGGCGGTGGAATGGGCGCCGAAAGTGCGGGTTAATGCTGTAACTGCAGGACTGATCCGGACGGAGCAGTCACATCTTCATTATGGGGACGAAGAAGGTATTTCAAATGTAGCAAAAACGATTCCATTACAACGGATGGCAAACACCAGCGATATCGGTGACACCTGCCTTTATTTAGCTTCTCCTCTTGCATCTTATGTCAGCGGTGCGGATATCACAGTACACGGTGGAGGCGAGAAACCCGCATTTCTCAATACTTCCGACAACTGAGTACTATACAAACACTAAAAGGGTAGAAGAGATTTCCACCCTTTTGATTAACTACTAAGCAACTTCAAACAGCCCTGCAGCCCCCATCCCACCACCAATACACATGGTAGTAACCACATACTTCACACCACGACGCTTACCTTCCAGTAACGCATGGCCCACCATCCGGGCACCGGACATACCAAATGGATGACCAATCGCAATGGCTCCACCATTCACATTCAGGGTCTCATCAGGAATGCCCAATTGATCACGGCAATAAATGACCTGACAGGCAAAGGCTTCGTTCAATTCCCATAAGCCAATGTCGTCCATTTTCAGACCATGACGTTTCAACAGTTTTGGTATGGCGAAAACAGGGCCAATTCCCATTTCATCAGAAGCGCAACCCGCCACCGCAAGGCCACGATAAATACCCAACGGCTCAAGCCCTTTCTGTTCAGCCAATTTGCTGCTCATCAGTACAGAAGCCGATGCACCATCCGACAACTGAGAAGCATTACCCGCAGTAATAAAACGCCCTTCTTTAATTCTACGACCATCTTTCCAGACCGGCTGTAAGCTGTTTAGGCTTTCCAGTGTTGTGCCAGGTCGGTTACATTCATCTCGATTCAGTAGCACCTCTTCATAGGTAACTTCTTTGGTCTCTTTATTAAATACACTTTTCACCGATGTCATTGGAACAATTTCATCTGAAAACAGCCCGAGCTCCTGCGCTCTGGCGGTTCTCAACTGACTTTGCAGGCTGTATTCATCCTGCGCTTCCCGGGAAATTCCATACCGCTCAGCCACCACTTCAGCCGTTTCAATCATTGGCATATACGCTTCAGGATCAAATCCAGTTACTGTCGTCGAAACATTTCGATAGGTATTTTTGTGCTTATTTTGCACCAGTGAAATGGATTCAAGCCCACCAGCAACCGCAATATCAAGCTCATCACACATAATACTTTTTGCGGCAGTGGCAATGGTCATCAAGCCTGAAGAACATTGTCGCTCCATTGCCATACCCGGAACCGAAGCAGGCAAACCACCAGCAATGGCACATAAACGACCAAGGTTATAAGACTGGGTGCCCTGTTGTGCTGCCGCGCCAATCAACACATCATCCACTTCACCGCATTCGATACCCGCACGCTTGACCGCTTCACGAACAACATGCCCACCCATGGCCGGTGCTTCGGTGTCATTAAATGCACCTCGAAACGCTTTCCCTATCGCGGTACGAGCCGTTGAAACAATAACAGCATCTTTCATTATTTTTATTCCTGTATGCATTGTTTTTTTTATTTAGGGTCTATTGACGTTTTGTTGCGAGTCTCAGTGGCTCAGAAAAACGTCAACCGCGCGAAAGGGTTGCGCCGTGCGTAGTCATTCTACGCCAAGCAAGCCTGACAAAGCGGGTGGCGTTTTTCTGAGTCACCCGAAGGGCGGTTCAGGGTGTCCCTCATGCCCTCGGGTATGATCCGCTGAGCACGCAACGAAACGTCAATAGACCCTAGGGTAATAGCGGGAAATAGTGTCTACGACACAGGCCGGCCGGGCTTCATTTTCAATCTCAACCGTTACACGAACCGTTGATTGAAGTCCGCCCTTTACCTCTTCTACTTTAATTAACTCACCAACACCGCGCACTTTGGAGCCGACTTTGACACTGTTTGGAAATCGAATTTTATCCGTGCCATAGTTCACGCCCATGCTGACACCCTGAACATCCATAATCTCCGGCAAAAACAGATTCACCAGAGATAGCGTCAAGTAACCATGGGCAATGCAGGCACCAAACGGCCCTTCTTTTGCCCGTGCAGGATCAACGTGAATCCATTGGTGATCGCCTGTTGCTTCCGCAAACAGATTGATACGATCCTGATCAATAGTCAGCCACTGACTTTCACCCAGCACTTGCCCTACTTTATCTTTCAACTCATAAGGCGTTTTGAAAATAGTCGTCATTACTACGCCCTCTGACTGCTGGCAGAAATCACTTCTCCAGCCATATAGGAGCTGTAATCACTGGCGAGGAACATCATGATATTGGCAATTTCCCAAACCTCCGCTGCACGACCAAAGGCTTCTTTTGATGCCAACTGTTCCAACAAATCCTGTGGGGCTGACTTACGAAGAAAATCGTGAAGGGCGATGCTTGGGCTGACCGCATTTATTCGGATGCCGTGCTCCGCCGCCTCCAATGCTGAGCACCGGGTTAATGCCATTACGCCGGCCTTTGCGGCGGCATAATGCGCTTGTTCTTTTTGCGCCCGCCAGCCGAGCACTGAAGCGTTGTTCACGATAACGCCCTGTTTTCTAGCCATCATTTTTGGCAAGATTGCCCGAGTCATGCGCATGGTGCCCGTCAACGTGACATCCAATACACGGTTCCACTCCGCATCTTCCATCTCAATAATCAGCTTTGAGCCACCAAGACCTGCATTATTAATTAACACATCCACGCCTTGCATTTGCTCTTCTGCTTCTGCAACCAACGCCTGAACCTGCGACTCATCTGTGACATTACACACCTGCGTGTAAATGGCTTCTAGGCCTGTGGCTGCTTTGATTTTTTCTGCCGCGTCATTCAAACGTCCATCGTGAATATCGCTGATCATCAATGCACGACATCCTTCTTCTGCTGCTCTGAGCACCGCAGAAAAACCAATACCCGCACCTGCAGCTGCAGTAATTAATACGGACTTCCCTTTCAGCAGCTGATGCCCCTGAACATATTCCGGGTTCAACATAACTTTACTCCCGATGTTGTTATTGTAATTAACGCGTTATTTTGGGTTCTTTCGGCATACCCAGAGCACGCTCTGCAATTATGTTTTTCTGTATTTCGTTACTGCCGCCATAAATAGTGTCGGAGCGAGTGAATAGAAACAGCGATTGCAAACGAGTCAGCTCATAAGGGCCTCTATCCAGTAGTTCGGCTTCTGGACCAAGAACATCCATAGCCAATTTGCCCAGTTCTGCATGCCAGGTTGCCCAGTGCAGTTTGTAAATCATTGCTTCCTGTCGCAGCGCCCCATCCTGCTCACCGGAAAGCATACGTAATGCGTTGTAGCGCATAATCCGCAGGCCAATCCATGCATTAGCAATTCTTTGTCGTATAGCAGGGTCTTCAGCAGCGCCATTGGTTTTTGCAATGCGGATAATGTCATCCAGCTCATTCTTGAACTGCATTTGCTGACCAAGGGTTGATACCCCTCGTTCAAACCCCAGTAACGCCATGGCTATTTTCCAACCATCACCGGGCTTGCCAATAATATTGGCAGCATCTGTCACCGCCTGGTCAAAAAACACTTCATTAAATTCAGAAGTACCCGTCAACTGTTCAATAGGTTGTACAGTGACTCCCATCTGATCCATGGGCACCAGTAAAAATGAAAGCCCTTTATGCCCTTGGCTACCCGGTTCAGTTCGGGCAATGACAAAACACCAATCCGCCTCATGGGCTAATGAAGTCCATACCTTTTGCCCATGAATCTCCCACCGTCCTTGTTCTGTATTCAATACCGCCCGGGTTTTCACATTTGCCAGATCTGAACCAGCGCTTGGTTCAGAGTAGCCCTGACACCAATATTCCGTGCCGTTTACGATACCCGGAAGAAATCGCTGCTTCTGCTCTTTGGTGCCAAAGGCAATAATCGTTGGCCCAGCTAACCCTTCGCCAATATGCCCCATATGACCGGGACCACCCGCACGGGCATATTCTTCATTGAAGATAACCTGCTGATTGATAGACAACCCACGTCCACCATAATCTTGCGGCCAGCCAACACAAAGCCAGCCCGCCTGTGCCATATGCTGTTCCCATTGCTTTCGCTCTTCGGGATACCTATGTTCATCACCAGGTCCACCTCGAAAGCGCAGCTGCTCAAATTCACCGCACAAGTTCTCTTTAAGCCAATCCGCAACCTCCCTGCGAAATACTTCATCTTCCGGGCTGAAACTGATTTTCATACATCGCTCCTTGCTGCAGAGCTATCCAGCAACTGACTGGCGATTCGCTCACGATGCAAGTCACCAGCACCAAGAAATTGCTCTGAAGATCGAGCGCGCTTGAAGTACAGATGGGGATCATATTCCCAGGTGAATCCAACACCGCCGTGGAGCTGAATAGATTCTGCAGCACAATGGAAAAAGGTATCGGAACAATAGGCTTTCGCCAGAGAAGCGGCTTGCAACAACTCATCACTGATTTTCGACGAATCGCCTGCTGTGTTTGACCGTTCAGAGAGGTATTCATCCGCCACACAGGCGGCGTAATATACGGCAGACGTTGCACACTCAACCTGTAACATCATATCCGCGGCTCGATGCTTAATGGCCTGAA
Source organism: uncultured Endozoicomonas sp. (assembly GCF_947495845.1). GTDB lineage: Bacteria > Pseudomonadota > Gammaproteobacteria > Pseudomonadales > Endozoicomonadaceae > Endozoicomonas. The sequence goes on from NZ_CANMAO010000016.1 coordinate 61,848, forward strand.
AGCTGGCGATAGGGCGATTGAACTGAACTCTTTCCTGAGTGTAATCAATGGTGAGATCCATCACCTGCCGGGCACCACCAAGTTGCTCTGCAGCAGAGGCAATGGACGACAATTGCAGTACCTTTTCCAAGGCTGGCCAGCCGGCACTTTCCTCACCGCCAAGACAGCAATCAGCACTGACAAATAAACCATCAATATCGACTCTTGCCAGTTTACGCGTCTGATCCATAGTTGGCGTCCACTGTCTTTTAATGCAGTCCTGATCTCCAGCGATAACAAACAGCCGAATGCCATCTTCTATTGAAACGCCTTTCTCTCTTGCCGCCAGAATCAGTACATTCGCTGTATGTCCATCTGACACATAATGCCAACTCCCCGAAAGCACATAACCATCGCCCTCTTTACGGGCATGAGACTGCACACTCGCAGAGCCCCATTGTCGGTTTTCTTGAGTATCCTCACTGGATATAAAGCCCAGAGAAACCGTTGAACGTCCTTCAGCGATCTCGGGTAACCAACGCTGTTTCTGCTCTTCGCTGGCAACAACCAGCAGGGCATTAACACCAAGGGCAACGGTCGAAAGGAACGGTGAGCAAAACAATCTTTTGCCCATCTCTTCCAGAATGATCGCCAGTTCCACATAACCAAGCCCGAGGCCACCATAAGCTTCCGGTATATGCAGCGCCTGCCAGTACATGTCTCTGCAGAGTCCAGACCAAACCCCAGGGTCATAGCCCTGCTCTGTAGACATCACACGGCGTACGTCTGCTGATGTTGAAATATTTTGTAAATAGCCTGCAGCAGACTCACGGATCATTGCCTGCTCTTCAGTAAAAGCAAACTCCATTGCCAGCATCTCTTATGATTTTTATTGCTGACTAATGTGGCCTGAAACAAAGGGCAAGGTAATCGTCCATACGAACGATTGCCTTGTTTCCACTATTCTGATCAAACGTTATTGCTGAACTGAACCAGATATATGAACTTTGTCGGTTGTTTATGGTCAGAGCAATGTGATTGATAGAACACACTGAGACATTCATGCTCTCGCTGAGAAATTTAACCCTCACCCCTCGCAGGACTGCCTATACTCCAAAAGTTCAATCTGCCAGGCTATTATTGGTAAACCATTATGAAGAGATATTTAAACGCGATAGCCTTATCAACGGCCATGCTAATAACCGCTAACAACATCGCCTATGGTTATACTGACAAAGCCGTCAATCATCAAAAACCATCAGCGATTTCAAATGAGGCGATATCCAGAGATTATGAAGAGCAGCTGGATGACTATGAAAAAGACGCCCTTAAATCAACCATCATGCAGATGTTCGAAAAGTTAAATACATTTAACTTTCAGGAGTTCACCGCTTTTTTCCCAAAGGACTCCCTGAATCTATTAAAACATCAGGTCTTATCTCACGCTGAAGGCAAAGTGTTTAATCACATTTTCCCAGAAGGCAAAGGTGCTGCACGAGCACTGTCCCCTTCGGACTTTTTTAGCCGAATTGTTTCCAAGTCCAAATTGAATGTTGGTATCACTCGCCCTTATGAGATCAACGTTTCACCTGAATTAACAGTAAACTCCAATGTTGAAGGTGACATTGTCACAGTGACCGCTATCTTTCCGGATTCATACAATACAGGCCACGAGAACCGTTCAGAAATACTGACATTTAGGAAACAAGGTGGAGAATGGCGACCTGAACCACCGGACTTTATTCTATCCAGCTTCCGTTATGACTTGCTTGAGGATTTTGCAAGGCAACACATCTACTTTCCCTTCTCACCCTTCATCACCGAAGGATTTAAAATCATCTACAATGAAGTACCTTGATTAGAGTCGTCTATGGTTCAGCATAGGCACATGCGCCCCACTGAATAAGGTGATCGCAAAAACTTTCAACCAACTCGTTCCCATGCTCCAGCATGGGAACGAGATTACAGCACCTGTACTTGCTCACCCCTTAATCAGGGAATTTAACTTTCACATCGTCACTTAACGGCCTCGCCTGACAAGCCAGAGTCCAACCTTTTTCCAGCTCTTTATCGGATAACACATCATTCTGAGCAAGCTGGGTTTCACCACGTTCTACGGTACACATACAGGCGCCACACATACCTTCTTCACAAGAAGCGGGGGGCTCAAGCTCGGCTTTATACAAAGCCTCCAACAATGTATCCCCTTTTTCGTATGGGATTTCATAGGTTTCACCGTCCAGCACGGCCTCAAACTGAACGGTATTAGAACTTTCCGCCGCTGCTTTTGCCTGTTGGACAACAGCCTCCGTCTGATCAGGATCTGGAGGTGAGACAAATCGTTCGGTATGAATACGATCTTCAGGCTCACCCAGCCCGATGAGCGCTGACTCAACCGTATCCATAAATGGGCCAGGGCCACAAATGAAGTATTCACCATGTCGATACCCGTCCATCAGCTGACAAACCATGGGCTGCGTCAGAAAGCCATGGACTGAATCGAGAATATGCACCACTTCCAGACGATCAATATGTTCGGCAGCAATCGCCTTCAACTCATCTTTGAAAATAACTGATCGATCATCGCGATTTGCGTAAATCAATTTTATCTTTCTATCCGTTGTTTCCAACGCCGATTTCAGAATGGAAAACACCGGGGTAATCCCTGAGCCGCCACCAAAAAGCACAATATCCCCAGCGGGCGTTTTATCATTCAGGCAGAACAAACCCGCTGGCGTCATCACCTCTATCTGATCACCGGCCTTTACGTAATCATTAATCCAATTGGATATACGACCATCATCAACACGTTTGATGGTTACCTTGTGCTCTGAATCTCTATGAGGTGAACTGGCCAGAGAGTAACAGCGGGTTAACTGCTTACCATCGTATGGCACCTTTAAGGTGAGAAATTGTCCGGGAAGATAGGCAAACTTTGCCTTTTTTTCCTCTGGAATGTTGAATATAACGGACTTACTGTCATGGGTTTCTTCAATGACGGCAGTTACTTCCAGACGATGGTAGCGCTGATCGGTTGATATCTCCTGCGCCGAAGCCTCTGAACTGCTCATACTTTATTCCTGTACTTGTATTGGATTAGTCATTATTTGTCTATTCAGGCAGCAACACTTTGCTTAGGGGATTGTTGTTCCGACGTCGTATAACGACCATCCACATAAATCAGAGGGTTCACTTCATGACTGTTTTGAATCGCACTAATTCGACCAATGTAAATAGTATGTGTGCCATAGTCGTATTTACCATCCTGCTGACAAACAAGCACCGACTGAGCATCAGACAGAAAAGGAATTCCATCCCTGTTTTCCTCCCAGTTCCCGGTTAAAAAACGATCCTCCCCATGGGCTTTACCACCACACATCACCGATACTGCTTCCTGCTCACGACTGAGAATATTCACACAAAAATCTCTGCCTTCTTCAAGCAAGTCATGCATTGCCGTTGAGCGATTAACACACACCAAAAGTGCGGGAGGGTCCATTGAAAGAGAAGTCACCGCTGTTGCAGCCATGGCGTGACGCTGCTGCCCGTTAGCGGTAGAAATGATGGTCACGGAACTGGCCAGACGACGCATTGACTGAAGCATTTGTTCTTTCAACGATTCGTTCGGATTGGATACGTTCATGTTCGGCTCACAGGTCATATTTACAAAGATAATGACCGGAGCCTTTAGGGCGCTCATCGTCCAAGGAGACTAAGAGATTTTAAGATTCAACCTGATGAATCATCACCCTTCTTATCTGTCTTCTCAGGTTCAATAATCAGCGCCCCATCCTGAACATCAAAAGCAACGCTGCCCCACTTTTCTGACCAGCTATCTAATCGGGTAGCCAATTCCTGATTATTGTGCAGTGAGATCAACGGTACATTGACCAGCTTGTTGTGCAGTGCTTTTTGAAAACTTTCAATAATTACCGCTTTGAAAATCGCCACTTCCAAGTCCAGATTGGCTTCCATAAACTCAATCTGATCCATATGAATGGTTTGATCTTCCGGTGAATACGTCAACTGGGTAAAGCCACTGATCTGAAGCGGAACTTTTTCCATGACAACACCGCCAAACACATCTGCATCCAGCTTACCGTTAATATGAAACATTAATGGTTTACTGTCACCCTGAAGGAAAACCTGAGGGGTTTCCAGATACAACTGGACATTCATCACCGGCATCATATCCATGGTGCAGATCTGCGGTGATAGAAATCCGTTATTCACCAACGCTTGCAATGATTCCTGATTAAACGACACCCGGTCACTGGAAGAACATCCTGCCAGTAATATTACCATGCAACCGCACACCATTTTCAGAAACCCATCAGCGGGTAAGACACGATTCAACATATGCACCGCCGTTGTTGATTTTATAAGTTCACTGACATTGATCTTGGATAGCCATCGCCTGCCAGGCGATAGCTCCTGCAGGCGACAGATTTCAGGCATGATACTCAGACACTCAGGCCATTTCTCAAAGGCAATCGAATAGTGACCTCCAACCCGGGGTTAGCATTACGTGCAACAATACTGCCATTGTGTTGAGTCACTGCGCTGCTGGCGATGGCCATGCCAAGCCCCGTACCGTCATTCTCTTTGCCCCGGGTTTCATCCACCCGAAAAAAGGGTTCGAAGAGATCAGTCAACGCAGACTCAGGAACCCCTGGCCCATAATCACGTATCTTGATAACAGCAGAACCATTCTCCCTGAGAAGATAGACCTCAACCTCCGAGTCTTGGGGTGTAAATCGAATAGCATTGCGAATAATGTTTTCAATGGCACTGGAAAGAAATTCACGCACAGCCACCAACGATATATCCGACGACGCTTTTAATACGACGGCTTTCTCATAAGCCTGTGCTTCGAAATCACCATCATCCACCAGCGTTTTCACGATGTTTTCCAGCGATATTTTCTCACAGGCCATATTGGCAACATTATGCTGAATCCGGGAGAAGTGAATAATCTGACCAATCAATTGATCCAGCCGTTCAATTTCCCGTTCTATGCGTGCATGTTCAGCTTCTGCTTCTGGCGTCTTACGTCGAGCCAGCGCCAAAGAAATCTGCAATCGAGTCAATGGCGATCGCAGCTCGTGGGACACATCCCGGAGCAATCGCTCTTTGGCAAACACCAGCGAGCCAACCTGCTCTGCCATGTGGTCAAAGTCTCGAGCCAGCTCACCCAGCTCATCTTTACGATGGGCAACTTTGCCACCTACCCGGGCTTCAAGATCACCGCGGGCCAATCGCCTTGACGCTCTTTGCAAGTTACGAATCGGGCCGACCAGATAGCGGGCCAGAATCACGCACAAAAAGAAGCTGACACCAAGCGCCAGAACAATTAACGGCCAACGACTGGCAATCACCTGTTTCACCCGCCAATGCACCAGAACCGGCATTTCTTTGGTCAGATACAACTCATAAGGCGCAGCATTCAGAGTAATACGTTTCGGGCCAACCACCACAACACCACTTCGAAAAGTGATGGTGGGATCCTGCTTATCCCGGGTTTTGTTGTAGGCTGAAATCAACTCTTCAGAAATCGAAGCGCTTCCCAGTACATTCCCTTCTGTATCGAAAAGGTAGTAACCGCTACCCGGAAAATGTGGGATCGGCAAATGCACAGAGGTTCTGGAGAGCAACTCCATTTTCTTGGCTGCTATCTCCAGTTCCTGATGCAATGCCCGCCGTTCGGACAGAAAATCAGAAGGATCAACGGTGACCGCAAACGCGAGAAACAGCGTCACCAGCATGGCGATCATGGTCAACCAGAACCACAGAAAGATTTTCCAGAAAAGGCTGTGCCATTGCCAAATTTCCAGCCCGGGAATACGCAGTCGTAAAATACGAAGCCGCCGCATAGCGGAAAACAATTTCATGGCAGAATGTAAAAGTAGCCGGAACCACGAACGGTTTTAATTCTCGGACTGCCGTCTGGGCGGGTGCCGATTTTCTTGCGCACATTACTCACGTGCATATCGATGGCACGATCATACAGAGTCAGTTTGCGGTTCAATGCGATCTGAGTGAGGTCGTCCCGGGAGATTAATTCACCGGCTTTTTCAATCAGCGTTTTTAATACCAAAAATTCCGTGGCGGTTAGCTCCAGAGGTTCGCCGGAAATAGCCGCTTCACGATTGGCCAGATTCAGCGCGATATCATCAATCTGCAGGGTTTTGCTGGTGCCTTCCGGAATCAGCGGCGTACGGCCACGGCGCAGAATGGCCTTTATTCTGGCCACCAGCTCCCGGTGATTGTAAGGTTTTGGCAGGTAATCATCCGCACCGAATTCCAGGCCGATAATTCGATCCACGTCGTCACCACGGGCGGTGAGCATCATGACAGGCGTATTGGACTGCTGTCGAATTTGTTTCAACGCATCAAAGCCATTCAGTTTGGGCAGAGTGACATCCAGCAGCACCAGATCCTGATCACCGGACAATGCCGCGGCAACACCGGCTTCGCCGTCATGAACCGCAGTAACAGTAAACCCTTCGGTAGCCAGATACTCGACCAGCAACTCACAGAGTTCAATATCATCATCAATCAGCAATAGCTTGCCATCGGTTTTGCTCATTGCATTCATAGGAAAAAATGCTCCTGTAAAAAAAGCCCCCGCCGGGGGAGACGGGGCAATGGTACAGCTTGCGATGTCTGTAGGGGAATAGCCAGAGGGTAACGCCAACAACGGTAAAAGGACTTTTTACGCAAATCACCTGTGAGTTGCTATCCTGTAACCAATCTGCTGAGCCAGTGAAGCTCATGTTTCACTGGTTTGTCACCCCTCTTTTTAATGCCATTTCAGTTTATGGACTCACATATCAACTGGGTAAATAGATCCGGTAAAAGCAGTGTAAAGTCCTGCGCAATAGGCGCTGACTCCGTAAACAATTTGCCAACTTCGGTTTTCCACATAGCGATAGTGGAACAAAACACCTACTATCCTTCGCACTTTGCAATTCAGCACCTATACCCAAAGGATTTCAAGTGGCTACGCGGCGGCAAGAGAGCGAAGCCCCGTGAGCCTAAAAATAGTAGGCGATCGGGGTGAGCGAGCGCAGCCAACAAAGTAGCAACTTGAAAGGCGACGGGTATATTTCATTGCCATGTACACCCCTCCCCGCAACAGGTGTCACTTATACACCTCCGTTGTTTACATATATGTGCAGTGTGCAATGGCAGGATAGAACAATTTTGTCCTTTAGCGACCGGCCACCCTGCTGGCGGCTAAGTGGGTTGTTGAGAAATAACCCTTTATGGAGCTATCAATGATCAAAAAAATTTCGCATTTCACCCCACGCAAATGGCTGCCCCTGAGCGCACTGGCAACATCGTTTCTTTTGCTGGCAGGCTGTGGCGATGATCAGAAATCCCAACATGCGCAAATGCCGCCTCCGGCGGTATCGGTTTACAATGTTGTTGAACAGGAAGTGGGGGATTACTACGAATACGTAGGCCGCTCTGAAGCCGTTAACACCGTTGATATTCGTGCCCGGGTCGAAGGTTTTCTGGTAAAGCGGAATTTTGTGGAAGGCGGTATGGTTGAAAAAGATCAGCTGCTTTATGAAATTGACCGTGCACCGTTTGAAGCAACGCTCAAAGGCGCGGAAGCGCAATTGGCCAGTAGTCGTGCCAGCCTGACCAATGCCCGTAAGAATCTTGAGCGGGGTAAAGATCTGGTGAAAAAAGGCGCTATCAGCCAGTCCGATTTCGATCTGCAGACCAGTACTGAAGCTCAAGCGCTGGCCTCCGTAGAATCAGCAAAGGCGAACCTTGAATCTGCTCGATTGAATCTGGGTTACACCCGTATCACAGCGCCCTTCAAAGGTGAGATCGGAAAGTCTACCTACAGTGTTGGTAACCTGGTCGGACCAAGCAGCGAACCACTGGCCACACTTACCAGCATGGATCCTATATACGTCACTTTTCAGGTGGATGAACGACAGTTGATCACTCATCTGTCTGACAACCCTACCTCAATAACCGATGCCACATCCGAAGCCATTGACACGCCATTAGAAGACAAAGGCAGTTTTGATCTGACGCTGAAACTCCCCAACGGCAAAGAATATAACCAGCCAGGCACCTTCAGCTTTGCGGACACCCAAGTAGACCAAACCATGGGCACACTGACGCTGCGAGCGTCTTTCCCTAATCCTCAGGGCATCATTCTGCCAGGTCTTTATGTCACCCTGCAGGCTGAAAGCAAAGAAAAAACACTGCTGCCACTGATCCCTCAAGCCTCCGTTCAACAAAATCAAGCCGGCTTCTTTGTTCTGGTGGTCAAACCAGATAATACGGTCGAGAGCCGCCAGGTTGAACTGGGTCGACGGATCAATGCCATGTGGGTGGTCAAATCCGGCTTAAAAACCGGCGAACATATTATTGTTCAAGGTCTGCAAAAGGTGCGCGCTGGCGGTAAGGTCACCCCAACCGTTGTTGACCTGAACATCACCACCGGCACGATTACGGTGAAAACCTCCAGCAAGCAGGAACAGGTTCACTGAGATGATCAGCCAGTTTTTTATTGACCGGCCCAAGTTCGCATTCGTCATCTCGATTGTGATCACCCTTGTGGGCCTTATTTCTCTGAGTACATTACCGGTAAGCCAATTCCCGGAAATTACGCCGCCCCAGATTTCCATCACCGCGACATACCCCGGCGCCGATTCGGAAACGCTGGAATCCGCCGTTATGCGCCCGATTGAAGATCAGGTAAACGGCGTTGAAGGTATGATCTATATGGACTCCACTGCCTACAACAATGGCAGTGTCTCCATTACGGTCACCTTTGAAGCCGGCGTTGACCAGGATATTGCCATGGTCAATGTCCAGAACCGGGTGTCTGCCGCAGAGCCAAAGCTGCCGGAACAGGTTCGGCGACTGGGCATCAACGTACGTAAACAGTCGTCTAATATGCTATTAGGTGTAAACCTGCTTTCCCCCGATGGTACATTTGATGAAATTTATCTGAGTAACTATGCCAGTAATTACATCACTGACTCCATGACCCGTATCAACGGGGTTGCTAAAGCCGAAGTAATGGGTGCAATGACCTACAGTATGCGCGTATGGATGAACCCAACCCGCATGGCTTCTCTCGGTGTTACCGCCTCCGATATCAGCAATGCCGTCAGTGAGCAAAACGCCATCGTTGCTGCCGGCCAGCTGGGTCAGGCACCTAACCAGCCCGACCAACAGTTTACCTATACCATCCGAACACGGGGTCAGCTGGACTCAGCAGAAGGCTTCGGCAACATCATTATCCGGGCTAATCCTGACGGGTCATTTGTACGCATTAACGACGTTGCCCGTGTAGAGCTAGGCTCCCAAAGCTATTCTGGTGTTGCCAAAATAGACAATATGCCAACTACCTTTCTGGTTATCTATCAGCAGCCAGACGCCAACGCTATGGATGTGGCAGAAAACGTCAAGGCCATTATGGAAGATCTGAGCAAAGACTTCCCGGAAGGTATGGAATACGCCATCAAATTTGATACCACTGAATTCATCAGCGCCTCCATTGATGAAGTGGTTCAGACCCTGTTTGAAGCCGTTCTACTGGTAATTCTGGTGGTATTCCTGTTCTTGCAGAACTGGCGCGCCACGCTGATTCCCGCCATTGCCATTCCGGTCTCCCTGATCGGTACCTTTGCAGTCATGAAAGCCATTGGTTTCTCCATTAACACCATCAGCTTATTTGGTCTGGTTCTCGCCATTGGCGTAGTGGTAGACGACGCGATCGTTGTTATCGAAAACGTCGAGCGTCTGATAACCAAAGAAGGTATGGAACCAAAGGCCGCGGTCAGCCAAGCCATGAAGGAGGTGTCGGGCCCTATTGTCGCCACCACTCTGGTGCTGCTGGCGGTCTTTGTCCCGGTTGCCTTTATGCCCGGTATCACCGGCGGCCTCTATACACAGTTTGCCGTCACTATATCTGTAGCAGTTCTGATTTCATCCATCAACGCCCTGACACTAAGCCCTGCTCTGTGCTCCGTGCTGTTGAAAAAAGACACATTGCAACAAATCACCTGGCTAAAACCCATAGACACCTTCATTACCAAACTGACCGGCGGATACCAGAGCTGGGTGCGGATACTGCTTCGGAGAACGGTTCTCGGTGTCGGTCTTCTGGGAATTATGCTCGCTGCCACCGGCTACCTGTTTACCGCCACGCCGGGCGGTTTTGTGCCTAATGAAGATCAGGGCTTTTTTGCCGTGAACATTCAGCTTCCCGATGCGGCATCACTGAACAGAACCGAAGCGTTGATGGAAGAGATTACCAATATTGTCCGCACCGAAAAAGGCGTGGAAAGTGTAATCACTATATCGGGCTTCAGTATCTTCAGCGGCTCCAGCAGTAACGCCGCACTGGCGATTGTCGTACTCGAACCCTGGGCTGACCGGGCAAGCCCTGAACTGCACCAGGATGCGATTTTACAACGAACACAGGCGAAGCTCTGGGGTGTTCAGGAAGCGCAAATCATGGCCTTTGCCTTCCCGCCGATTCCCGGCCTTGGCAATTCTGGAGGCTTTGATTTCCGCCTTCAAGACACCATGGGGCGCTCTCCACAGGAACTGGCGCAGGTGCTTAATGGTTTGATTTATCAGGCCAATCAACAACCAGAACTGGCTCAGGTATTTTCTACCTGGCAGGCAAACGTACCGCAATACTTTCTGGAAGTAGATCGAAATAAGGCCAAAGCTCAGGACGTTTCTCTTTCCGATATTTTCATGACTCTGCAAACCCAACTGGGCTCTTTATACGTCAATGACTTCACATTGCTCGGCCAGAACTATCAGGTAAACCTGCAGGCAGAAAGTATTGACCGTGCCGACCCGTCGGATCTGAGTAAATTCTATGTGCGCAATAGCCAGGGACAAATGGTGCCACTAACTACCATGGCTACCCTGACGCCAGTTCTCGGCCCAAGCAGCATTGGTCATTACAACATGTACCAGTCCACCAATATCAGTGGTCAGTCGGCGCCTGGTTACAGTTCTGGTGATGCTATCAACGCCATGGCAAGATTGGCGGACAACCTGCCAACCGGTTACACCTACGCCTGGTCCGGTCAGTCCCTTCAGGAGATTGAAGCAGGCAACCTGGCGCCTATGTTGTTTGCCATGTGCTTCCTGTTTGCCTACCTGTTCCTGGTAGCTCAATATGAAAGCTGGACATTGCCTCTGGCCATCATCAGCGCCGTGCCTATCGCTACCTTCGGTGCGTTTGCTGGTATTAATATCATGCGTTACTTCAATCCGATTCTGGCTAACGATATCTATGCCCAAATCGGTATGGTTCTGTTAATCGGTATTGCCGCCAAAACCGCCATTCTGATTGTCGAATTTGCCATGGTGCAACGCCGGGAAGGCAACAGCATCTTTGACTCGGCGCTCAATGCTGCAGGCCTGCGATTCCGTGCGGTATTGATGACTGCGTTGTCATTTATTCTGGGCGTTATGCCTCTGGTATTAGCGTCTGGTGCTGGCGCTGCGAGTCGTCAGATCATTGGTATTACGGTGAGCTCTGGTATGCTGGCGGCAACTATCTTTGGTACCTTGCTGATACCAGTGTTCTATCTTCTGCTGCAGAAGATGCGGGAGCACTTTAATCCGGATAAAGCGAATAGTTAATAGTACAAAAGCAAATCATTAAAAGGCCATCACATAAGATGGCCTTTTTCATTCACCTTTGAATAAAAAAGCTCAAGTAGCCGTTACCCTTACTCTTCTGCTACGATCAAGCCAGCCACTCCTGAAGTCAATTTAAGAAAACATACTATGGAAGTCACACTGCTCTCGTCAGCTACGCTGATTGTGCTCGGCCTTCTTGCCGGAGCCATCAATACTCTGGCCGGTGGTGGCTCAAACCTGACGCTTCCTGCCTTGATGATCATGGGCATGCCCGCCGACATTGCCAATGCCAGTAATCGCGTCGGTATTTTTCTACAAAGCCTGACGGGTGCTATCGGTTTCAAAAAGCACAATCGCCTGGAAACCACAGAAATCATGCCCATGATGGTGCCTACGCTGCTCGGCGGCATTGCCGGAGCACTCACCGCATCTTACAGTCCGGAGTCTTTACTGAAGCCGATGCTTTTGGGCGCGATGATCATCATGAGCCTGATTATGGTGATACGCCCGGCAATGATTGTCCCGGATATGGACACCATTCCATTAAAAGTATCTGAGTCAAAAAAAGGATGGGCTGGTCTTGCCATTGCCGGATTTTATGGAGGCTTTGTTCAGGCGGGTGTTGGTTTTATTCTTCTTGCCGCCGTCTGTGGGGTGCTTCGATATGACCTGGTACGGGGAAACGCGCTTAAGTTGGTTTGCACACTGGCGTTCACTACGATTGCTCTGATTGTATTCATTGCCCGAGGGCAGGTTGATTGGGTTCCTGCTCTGATTTTATCCGTTGGTTTTATTATTGGTGCCCATCTTTCAGTCAAATTTGCGATCACGGCAAAATCTGAAACCTTAAAACAGATTCTTCTGATCATGACGCTTGTCGGTTGTGGTGCCGCCCTATTATTTTAAGGCGGATGTCATAACTGGACTGAGCCAAGCCCCCATACCTGCTCTGCTAAACAGAGCAGGTATGGGGGTTACTAAAAATAAGAGAAAGTTTAAATACTCTTATTAACCACTTCATAAACATCTGAAGACAACCCTTCAGAGTTCTTGATACGCTCCAACTGTACCTTCATTCGCTCCTGAGCTGCAGGCTCAAACTTACGCCAGCGGGTTAATGGCGTCAGAAGGCGGGAAGCAATCTGTGGATTTTTCTTATCCAAATCCAGCAACTGATCTGCAAGGAAGGCATAACCAGAACCATCTGCTGCATGAAACTGCTTCATATTGCTGGCAAAGCCACCCAATACAGAACGAAGTTTGTTCGGGCTGGAAGCATCAAACACCTCATGCTGCATTAACGACAACACATGGGACAAACTTCCCAGCGCAGGGCTTGCCGCCTGAACGGACAACCACTGATCCATTACGTTAGTGTCATCTTGATAGCGCTTGAGGAAATCATCCAGCACTTCATCCATCAACTCACGATCTTGATGGCCAGCATTGATGACACAGGACAGAGCCGCAAACCGGTCGGTCATATTGGTCGCGCCGTGATACTGCTGCTCTGCCAGCGCTAACGTTCCCTTTTCATCCAGAGCTGTGAGATAACCCAGACAGATGTTTTTCAGTGTACGCTCAGCAATATCTTCCGCTGCCGGACGATAAGGTTTGGTGCTGCTCAATGCACGCCAAACGGCTTCTAACTCACTTTGATGCGCTTGTGCAATCGCGTGTTTTACCTGCTGTCTTGCTTGATGAATAAATTGCGGATAAACAACAGTCGCCTGTTGTGACAGAGAGGCTTCTGAAGGCAACACCAGCATCTCTGCTTTAACAGCCAGATCCAGAGATTCATCGTGAATGACCGAGCCAAAGGCGGTGATCAATCGCGCATCCGGTGCAACGTCGTTACCGGCCACCATGGCAGCCACCATTTCATCAATCACACTGGTCGCCAAGCGCTGACTGGCATCCCAGCGATTAAAGTGATCACTGTCGTTTTCCATCAGGAACAACAGGTCATCACGGGAATAATCAAACGCCACGCGAACCGGCGCAGAAAAACCTCTCAGAATAGAAGGCAATGGACGTTCTTCAATTTTCTCAAACGTGAATACTTCCTTCGCCTGCTTCACATCCAGAACCAGGCTGGTGTCCCCTTCTGCATTCAGTGGCAGATCTTCACCTTCTCCATCCAACAGTCCAATTCGCACCGGGATATGGAAAGGTTCTTTTTTATCCTGGCCTGGTGTCGCCGGGCAGCTTTGCTCAATAATCAGCTGATATTGATGGCTGTCTTCATCGTATTCATCGCTGACAGTCAACACCGGTGTGCCCGCCTGATTATACCAATTGCGGAACTGACCAAGGTCTCTCCCTGACGCGTCTTCCATAGCCTTAACAAAATCTTCACAAGTGGCAGCCTGACCGTCATGACGATCAAAGTACAAATCAGAGCCTTTGCGGAAATCCTCAGCACCGAGAATGCCATGAATCATCCGCACCACTTCTGCCCCTTTTTCATAAATGGTCACGGTGTAGAAGTTGGAGATTTCAATAAACGATTCAGGACGTATTGGATGCGCCATGGGGCCGGCGTCTTCAGCAAACTGGGCTGTTCTCAGAACATTAACGTCTTCAATACGTTTTACGCCGCGGGAATTCATGTCCGCTGAGAATTCGGAGTCACGAAATACCGTAAAGCCTTCTTTCAAACTTAACTGGAACCAGTCGCGGCAGGTCACCCGGTTGCCGGACCAGTTGTGAAAATATTCGTGGGCAACAATGGCTTCTACCCGTTGGAAACGACCATCCGTTGCAGTTTCCGGACTGGCCAGAACCGCAGCAGAGTTGAAGATATTCAGCCCCTTGTTTTCCATGGCACCCATGTTGAAGTGATCAACCGCCACAATCATAAAGATATCCAGATCGTATTCACGACCATAGACGTCTTCATCCCACTTCATGGATTTTTTCAGAGAAACCATGGCGTGGTCGCATTGATCAATATTATGGGCTTCAGTAAAGATACGCAGAGCCACTTCCCGACCACTCATGGTGGTAAAATGGTCTTCCACACACTGCAGATCACCCGCTACCAGGGCAAACAGGTAACTTGGCTTTTTGAAAGGATCTTCCCAACGAACACAGTGACGGCCATTTTCCAGTTCGCCCCGTTCAATATCATTGCCGTTGGAAAGCAGAATCGGGTACGCGGATTTATCCGCAATCACTGTTGTGGTGAAGAGAGACATCACATCCGGGCGGTCCAGATAGTACGTTATCTTCCGAAAGCCTTCTGCTTCACACTGAGTGCAGAACATACCATTGGATTTATACAATCCTTCCAGTGACGTGTTTTCCTGAGGCTTTATTTTACATACGGTTTTCAGGGAAAACTGTTCCCCGGGAACGGTGACTTTCAGAGAGCCTGAGCCCTCTTGATAGTCCGTCCAGGGCTGGTTATCAATCTCGACAGAGAGCAGTTCAAGATCGTCACCCACCAATTCCAACACTGGCAGGCTGCCGTTAGCGATTTTTTTATCCTGGTTCCTGACAACCGTGAGCACTGAGCTAACGGTGGCATAATCTTCATACAGATCAAAGGTGAGGTCAGTACGCTCTATCCAATAGTCTGGCGCTTGATAATCTTTAAGAAAAATCGCTTTTGGCTGCGCTTCTTTCATTCTATTTATTCCTTAGCTTTATGGCGGTTACCATGTTCAGCCGACAGAAACTGTCACCTGATAGGCGGTGTGCTTACGCATATTGATGACGCCAGTATCCAGGATAAGGTACTGGCCCTTTATGCCGTGAAGAATACCTTCAATTAACGGCTTCTTATCAAATGACTGGGATGTCACTTTTACCGGGTAGTGCTCCACAGGGTAATCAATTTCGATCACTGCAGGCTTACTGGCTTCTCCGGCCATGTCACCCAGCATGGGCTGAATCGCCTGCAAACCAAACTGCTCTTGCAGCGCTTTGATCCGGCTACCGTTCATATCCAGTAATTCAATGGCATGCTGCTGCAAATCCAAAGGCTCCGCAGGACCTTTCAGCATAGCCCGCCAATTGGTTCTGTCATTGATAAACTCTTTAAAAATCGCTTCAATCAAACCAGACTGCTGTCGTGTAGCCACACGAATAAACGGCATTGCCTGAACAGCGCCCTGATCAATCCAGCGCGTTGGAATCTGAGTCCCCCGGGTAATACCGACTTTCAGCCCGGAAGAGTTCGCCAGATAGACGACATGGTCCGTCATACAAAACTTGTCGCCCCACTCAGGGTCACGACAGGTGCCTTCAAAGTAGTGACACTTTTCCGGACTCATAATGCAGGTGTCGCACTGAGGTAACTTACGGAAACAAGGATAGCAAAATCCCTGACTGAAACTTTTCTTGGTTTTACGACCGCAGTGACAGCAGAAGATCTCCCCAAGGTATTCCATGGAGAGCTTTTGCCCAATAAGTGTATTCAGAGGGAGCAACTGATCTCCCACTGGCAAAGAATAATTAACCGTACTTTTCTGTCCTTCAGCGCCAGGGATCAGCTCTGAAGTCATTTTACTCAGCGTTCCGGTAAGCGTTCCGGTAAGGTTTGTTTCGGACACGTTCTATCTCTGAATGGCTAAATAAAATCAGGCGTCTTGAAAACGCAGAATGGAAGCTTCTTCTGCCTCTTTCTTGTCATCATGCTTTTTACCCGAAGAGCCACACTTGGCCGGCATATAACCAATACGCTCAGATTCTGGTAAATGCTGATGCTCATAAACAATCACCGCCTGCAGGCTGGCATCCCGTTCTTCCTGCGTCATGGTGCGACCATCAGGCCACTTGCCCAGTTCCAGTGATTGCCTGAGAGACCGATGGATGACAGGGTTCATTTTTTCAAGAAAAGCGTCTAACTGCATACACTTGAGTCCTTTTCTCTTGGTCAACTATTTTCTTTTCGATCAACGATGCATTATTTTACTGAGCGCCCGCTTATCCCAGCCAATGTGAACAAGTATTCCACATAACCGCGAATACAAACGGGAAGAAAGTCATGGGAGCATCATAACAATATTTTCCGAACAGTGCTCAAGACGATACTGACTTAGGATTTTTCCTGAAATAACTTCCACATTTCAATTTTCGTTGTCCGTACCCCGTTGTCCGTATTCCGAAAAAGCTTGGGCCACTCGCGCCTTTGCGGATAACGGATAACGGATAACGGGTAACGGGTAACGGGTAACGGTCTCTACGGTGCTTCAAGGCCTCAGTAAATGTGGATCTTATTTCAGGACAGCTCCTTATAAAATACGATATTCAACACTCGATTTCTCTATATTTGGGCGCCTATCAATATAATACTTTAGTACACATATGCTGAACGATTTCACGAAACCATTGGTTAAATGAGTAGATCTAGTACGCTACCTCAGTCCATATTCAGACCTTTGTCTAATTTCCGAACCCTATATACAACATAAGCTTAAACCAGAACTCGAGTAACTTTGGAGATTAGGATATGAGTACATTTTTTACAGTATTAAGCCCTAAGCTGACAGCAGCGTCATCACCGTCAGGGTTCAAAACCAGGCATAAAGAACCTGAGAAAAACAAACCGGTTACCTTTGAATCCATGCTGTCAGGAAAGTCACGGCGGGTCAGAAAAGCGGACCCACACACCGAAAACAACATGACTCGGGTTACCGGCTCAAAAACACCGTTGCACACGCCTATTAAAAAGAATCATCACGACGGCAACAAAGCCTACAATCTGTTCATCGATGAAAAAGCCAAAAGCCGCCTATCAGGGCCTTTTATTCAACCCGTACATTTTGGTGATTCACCGGGTTTATCCGTTTCCTGGGATGATGAAGCAGAAACCACTGAAAAAGCGCGCAGCGTGAGCTTGCCAGAAAAGAGTAACCACCAACCACTGCTGGTGAATAATAAATACTCATCGGCTCCAGCCCGGCTCAAACCTATTGAAGGAATTTGTTTCGCCGATGGCGGGAAACTGGCTGTTTCATGGGATGACGAGCCCATGTATTTAAAAAAGCCAGAGGTGAAACCCGATAACCGTCAGGTCATCAGAAACGTTTTAGCCAATTGGGTTCAGGAACGTAAAGAACAAGCACGTAAAGAGAGTGAACTTCAGGCCTTTGCGAGCCAGTTTCAAACCAGAGGCCGTTCTCGAAAGCATTAACAGTCCGCGCTGATAAAAAACGGATCTCATCAGTGATGAGATCCGTTTTTACTTATGACTGCTGACCATCGGTTGTTTTAAAAAGAAATCCAGCAACCATACCCAGCAGGCCACCTGCAAACAAACCACCAGAGTGTGCAGCATTGGCCATATTGCCAAAACCAATACTGCCAAGAATACCGGTATAACCAATGACCAGCCAGCCTAACATAAGCCCGTAACACAATGGTGGCAGACCAAATCGCCAGGCAGGATCTACCTTTTCACGAACCATGCAATAACCCATCAGGCCATAAACGACACCGGAAAACCCGCCAAAAATCGTGTTATCGCCGCCCCAGAAAAATTGGGCGACATTGGACAGAAAACCGGTAAATACAATAATACCCAGAAGGTGTAAACCACCCTGACGAACCTCAAGGCGGCTGCCAAAGATATACAACGTCAGCATATTAAACGCCAGATGACTGATACCAAAGTGGAGGAAGATCGGCGTGATCAATCGCCAGTATTCTCCCTGTTCCAGCCCCATGGTTAAACTGCCAAAGTAAAGATAGCCCTGCCCTACCTGGAATGGTACAAAGGAGAACCAACTAATGGTCTGCCAGTCTGTACCCATCTGAGTAATGATGCCCACCAACACGCAAGCCACAATAAACAGAAAGGTAATCGGCAGTTGCTTCCAGGGAATATGTCGGAATATTTGCCCCGCGTTCACACCCACTCTTGGTGGTGCCGATGCCAGTTTCAATTCACCGGATTGCCACTGTTCATAAATACTGACAACCACCCGGGAATGTTCTTCACTCGCCGTCCAGATGACTTGCTGACCCGATTCTTCAGTAATTTTATGGGGAATCCCCCGACTATAAAGGAAGAAAGAGAGATCACTCAGATCAACCGTTCCGCCAATTTCCAGCGCTCTGTGCATGGTCAAACAGTTTCCTTAAACGAGTAATAGCAGAGTGCTGTTGTCAGCATCGATCTTCCTGATAGTTCCAGCGTAATTTTGAACGACAGGATTCATAAAAATTATGATTTAACGGATGAAGTAGCTTCAACCGCTGGGATTTTTTATGGATAGTGATTTCATCCCCTGGCGCGGAGGTAATATGAATCTGACCATCACAACTAACCTGAGGATAAATGCTGTTCTCCTCCCGAATCACCAGTTTCAGCTCGCTGTCGCCATCCACCACCAATGGGCGGTTGGTGAGCATATGAGGATACATGGGCACCAGTACAATGGCATCCAGCCTTGGATGCATAATTGGACCACCACCAGAAAGCGCATAAGCGGTTGAGCCAGTAGGCGTGGCAATGATTAACCCGTCCGCCCGCTGTTTATAGACAAACTGCCCATCAATATAGAGTTCAAACTCAATAATCCGGGTGGATTTACCAGGGTGCAAAACCACATCGTTAAGTGCATCACCCTGCCCAATCACCTTACCTTTGCGCCGCACTCTGGCTTCTAAAAGGAAGCGGCTTTCCGCCAGATAACGACCTTCCAGTACTTCCGTCAGCTGGTCATCCAGCTCATCCGGAGAAATATCCGTGAGAAAACCCAGTCGGCCACGATTAATGCCAATCACCGGAATATCATAAGCGGCCAGATCTCGAGCGGCACCCAGCATACTGCCATCGCCACCTACCACAATCACCAAATCACACTGTTTACCCATTTCTTCACGGCTAACCATGGGAAATACGTGGCCGGGAATCAGACTATCCAGCTGCTGATCCAATAGTACATTAACGCCGCGTTTCTGGAGAAAATCGGCCAGATGCCTCAGGGTATCTTCAACATGGATACGCCCCTGACGACCGGTGACCCCGACATTTTTAAAATGTTCCATAAACTCAGTGATGCCGCCTTATGAGATGCGTTAGTATACTTTATGCATGAATTTTCACACCAAATCCTAAAGCATACTCTACACCAGGCGCTGCATTGGATACAAAGCGCCCCGCCGATCTTTTGCAGTGATGCTCATCCACTGTGTGTTGATCGTCCTTTACCGCACAACCTTTCACCGATAGTACCGAATACAGAGCAGCACGAAGCACTTGCTTCCCGCCTGATAGAAAAGGGGAATCCCTTGCTGGGGATGTTCTACGAAACGTTATGGCAATTCCTGCTGGACGAACTGCCAAATACCCAGTTGCTCGCCCACAATCGACAAGTCAATCAGGTTATTGATGGCAGGAAAACAACGCTGGGGGAGTTTGATCTGATTTACCGACATCAACAACGGGTCTTCCACCGGGAGTTGGCTGTTAAATTTTATTTAGGTGTCCCAGATCAGGATAACTCAGAGGATGACTCACCCTGGAATCAATGGGTTGGTCCGGGGCTAAAAGATCGGCTGGATCGAAAAATGAACCATCTGCTTCAGCATCAAGTGACTCTGGGCGAAACAACCGCCGGACGTGAATCATTCAAGGCGTTAAATGCCAGAGGCAGTTTGGAGAAGGAAGCCCTCATTCAGGGAAGATTGTTCTATCCACTTAGTAGTTATGGTCACTGCCCTGCTCCACAATTCAGTAACCCGGAGCACCTGAAAGGAACCTGGCTGACGGTCAACGAGCTTCACAGCTGGGCGCAACTCAAAGATGGTTACGAATTTCAGCTACCTGCCAAACGGGAATGGCTTAACGAAACACCACTTTCAACGCTATACAGTCATAATGAACTCCAACATCGGCTTAGCGATCTCAAGCAGCCATTGTATGTATTGGCCTGTCATCAATCACTCCCCTTACCTTTGCATGTATTTATTGTCCCGGATCACTGGCCGACAAAGGCCTTAAGCGCCTCGCGTTTATAAACCCTACTGACTCACGGTGCTTTTGGGCAGGAACCTGCTAATTTCCCTGATTGTAGCTTGGTAAAATATCGGCATAATATTCAGCCCTTCCTAGCAGCAGCCAAATACTCCCATCTATGACAACCGAACAAACCCTCACCCAACGCAGCGGTTCACAATGTGAGCTGTGCAACTCAACTGAAGGCCTTGTGGTTTTCGCCGTTCCACCCGCCAGCGAGGCATCCAATGCTGATCAGTGCATTCTGGTTTGCAGCAACTGTCACGATCAAATTCAGCAGCCGGAAACCATCATACCCAACCACTGGCGCTGCCTGAACGACAGCATGTGGAGTCAAGTGCCTGCGGTACAGGTAATGGCATGGCGAATGCTGAACCGACTGTCTTCTACTGAAACCTGGGCTCAGGATCTTCTGGATATGATGTATCTGGATGATGAAACCCGTGAATGGGCTGAATCCGGCATGGCTTCTGAAGAGTCTGATACTCCCACGCTGGATAGCAATGGTAGTGTTTTAAGTGCCGGCGATACGGTCACTCTGATCAAAGACCTTGCCGTTAAAGGTGCTGGCTTTACCGCAAAACGCGGCACAGCCGTTCGTGGTATATCACTGACCGGCAACCCTGAACAAATCGAAGGCCGGGTGAATGGCGTAAGAATCGTGCTGTTGACGAAATACTTGAAAAAATCTTAATTAAATAGGAGGCTGTCTTATACGACAGCCTCCTCTATCTTTTGCCCCCGCACTGAAGGCGTCGCACTTCTTGGCTCCCTTTTCAACTTCAATGTCGGGCTGTAAGGTAAGACATCCATGACATTACCATGGTTGATCTGATCCTGAATGCTGCGCCAATAGCTTGCCGTAAACAAATCACCATGCAGCCTTGCAAAACGCGTTCGAATCTGCACATCTGGAAAAAGAAAGACCGGAAACTCTTCAGGAAATATATCGCCAGGAGAAACAGAATACCAAGGCTCGGCAGCCATCTCCTGTTCGGGATAAAGGGGCTCGGGAATGTTCCGGAAGTTACACTCTGTCAGATAAATAATCTCATCGTAGTCATAGAACACTACACGACCATGACGGGTTACCCCAAAGTTTTTCAGCAACATATCTCCAGGGAAGATATTGGCCGCCGCCAATTGCTTGATTGCCCGACCATATTCGTTCAACACTGCCTGAAGGGATTCTTCATCGCCATTTTTCAGCACCTGATCCACATAAATATTCAGAGGAATCATACGACGCTCAGTGTATAAATGCCGAATCAGTACTTTCTCGCCGTAAACAATAACCGTCGAAGGAGCGACTGCCTGCAACTCTTCCAGCAACTCCTCACTAAAACGATCCTTGGGTAAAATCAGATTGGAAAATTCCTGGGTATCTGCCATACGCCCAACCCGGTCATGAGTCTTTACCAGATAATAACGATCTTTCACCATGGTTTTACTGATGTCTTTAGGCGGAGCAAAGTGATCCTTAATCACTTTAAACACCATATTCAGGGATGGCAGGGTGAATACCGACATCACCATCCCCTTCACCCCGGGAGCGATCACAAATTGATCGCCAGAGCTCTGCAAGTGCTCCAGAAAATCCCGATAGAAGACACTCTTACCATGTTTAAAAAAGCCTATGGAGCTGTAGAGCTCCGCTCTGTTTTTTTCAGGAATCAAGGATTGCAGGAACTCAACACACTCCGAGGGAATGCGCGCGTCCACCAAAAAATAAGAACGGGTAAAACTGAACAATACACTAACACAGTCGTTTTGACAGAGCAGAGCATCGACAAAAAGGCCACCCCGTTCATTATTCAGCACCGCTAAAACGAAGGGCTGCAGCTCATCACCAGAAACCATGCGACCAATGAGATACGCCGCCTTGTTCCGGTAAAACACCCATTTCAGAACATCCACTCGAACATTGTCTTTTTTCACCCATTCCGGCTGCTGTTTTTGTAGCGCATGGATGATGTTGCGAATATCCCGACGGTGGTATTCCCATGGGCGCTCAAATGCAAAGTCATCCAGCATTCGACCAACCAGATTCACCAGCCCGCTTTCGAGATAATAAGAACGGTAAATTCCTCTGGGGCTGTGTACTTTGAAACCATCAAATTCTGACTGAATGAAACAGTGACCGGGGTTCACTGCTTCACCTTTAAATACTTTTCGGTACACCGAGTTGTAAAAAGTCTCGGCAAGTTCCGGATCAGTGCGATATGAAATCAAATCCAGATAAGCGTCATGAACATCCTGCCAATAGCCACTATTCTGCAAATAACTCTTATCTACTGCATCTGCCAGCGCATCCATCACATTGGTAATGGCGAGGTAATATAAATTAATCCGGTCCGAGGCGGCGTGCTGGGCAACACTCCAGTCCGCCTGAAGAAAACGATCGCGGGCGCCGAGGGTGATATCAGTAAACTGGGTACGATAATCACTAAACCCTTCAAGAATGATTCTTGCAATCTGCCGGGCGATGGACGTATTCATGATAAAACCATTATTGTTTTAATGCATATTGAAACCGCGACGCCCCTGAAGCCCCCCCGTATGCACCACCAGCAAACGTTTATTCCGATATAGCTCAGTATTCTCGACACTATCGAGTACTGAGCGATAGAGGGCAAACATCAACTTACCAGTATATACAGGGTCCAGAAGAATTCCCGTTTCCTGCTCAAAAGACCGAATAAAAGCAAGCAGCTCTTTCGAAGTACGAGCGTACCCGCCATGATGATAATCCGTCAACAGTGTCCAATTATCTAACGAATTTTTAGTAAAATGGTGAATATCATTTTTAAGAAAATCTGCGCCTTTCAATACAGCAACACCCATGACCCGGGTGCCAGGTAACCTGTCGTTTGCTGCCAGCGCGACACCGGACAGCGTGGCACCAGTACCGCAGGCGAGCCAGACTTCATCATAATGATTGGACGGAATCTGACTGGCCGACAAGATCTCCTGACACCCCATAACACCCAATGAATTACTGCCACCCTCAGGCACGATATAGACATCCTCTTTACGCAGCCCAAACCGTGATAACAGCTGTTGAATAACTTCAGGGTCATTCTTATTGCGATAGTCACTGCGAGAAAGAAATCGAAGTGTCATTCCCCAGCTGGCGGCATCCGTAAGCATCGATGATAAATGACCATGTTCTTCTATAGGTTCGCCGCGGATCACACCGATAGTGGAGAGACCGAAACGATGCCCAGCTGCCGCCAGCGCATGAATATGATTGGACCATGCGCCACCAAAACTGAGGATCGTTGCTTTCTCTTGCACCTTTGCCGCGCTCAGATTGTGCTTCAACTTATACCATTTATTACCGCTGACCAGAGGGTCCAGTTGATCAAGCCGTAGCATGTCCAGCCGAACACCCGCATCATGCAGCCAGTCAGTAGACACTGGCTCCAAAGGAACCGGTTGATTCAATGTATCAAGATATTCAGTATTCATTCTTATTGGTCGGTTTATATATACCCATTGGATTTCAAGTTGCTACTAGGCGGCAAGAGAGCGAAGCCCCGTGAGCTTACAGATAGTAAGTGATCGGGGTGAGCGAACGCTGGCAACAACGTAGCAACTTGAAAGGCGATGGGTATAAACGCACTTAGTCAGGATCACAAACCCGTGCCTCCGGACACCATGGCCCACAGGGTGCAATCTCAGCACAGGTGTGAGCACCATGGGTTTCACAGGCATCATATGTGGTAAACACACTGCATTCAAAGCAGCTTGTGCCATCCCAGCTGCACTGATGACAAGGGCTGACAAAACTGTTCGGGCCACAGTTTTCAAGATCTCCCCCTTTTATATGGTCTTTATGCAGTTTACGAAAAAAAGGCACCCATCTCAGATAATCCGGATAGCCCGAATTGCTGGATGGCAATGTTTGAACGCGCAGACTGCCATAAAAATTTTTGCCCTGATCATCGGTTATATCCGGATTCAGAATTAAATCATTACCCCTTACCCAGCCGGCGCCAGTCACAACCTTATTCTTATTTGTATTCACTGTGATCAGCGCATCCAGTAAACGCTGGATCTCATCCAGATTACGACCCACTTCCATAGGGTACGTCATCGTTGCCTCTATTCTTTTACTGTCATTATTAATGACAAAAACGGCACGTATCGTGTAATTCTCTCTTGATGTCCGACCATTGCCTATACTCTCGTCTGCCGCCAGCATTCCATATAGCTTGGATACAATCAGATTTTCATCCGCGATCACTGGAAACGTTACCGATGCTTCACCAGCCACGGCGGCAACGTCTTTCAACCAATGTTGATGAGAGTGCACCGAATCTTGACTTAGTCCAATAACATTTACCCCTTTTCGCCGAAAGTCTCCGACCTTCCTCTGAACCTCGGCCAGTTCTGTAGTGCACACTGGCGTATAATCATGGGGGTGAGAAAACAGAAAGGTGTACAAGCCGCCCTCCCGATTAATCCACTCATAAAAGCCTATGGTTTCACCTGTTGAGAGGTGGGCTTCAAAATCTGGCGCCGTGTCACCAATATTTAATGAAGAAGCAAACAATGACTGTGTAAACAGCAACAACAGCACTGTATAAACAGTGCGCTTTCCTGAAGAACAATATAAACGACCGAGAAAGAAGGAGAGCATTGCTAGACACCTCGAGCCCTTGTTTGGAACAAGGGCCTGACTGCAAGTTATTCCAACGCTATTGATACCATCCAAAGCTGCTCTCAAAACCAGTAGCCTTAGTACGGTCAATAGATCCAAGAAGCTGACAGAAGATAGCTTGTATAATGTGATACTTGGAAACCTACCCATAGCCGTCTATCCCCATCGCCTTTCAAGCTGTTACTTTATTGGCTGCGTGCGCTCAACTACTTGATAAAGACTCACTTCGATCCCACCCACATTACTTACATTGTGGAACTGCCAAATCGCCAACGAAGTCTAGTCCAAAATTTGTGGCACCAATGGATTCTCTGCCCCAGTGTTCAGACATCATCTACACTCATTGTTGTTTATTATCTAACCGACTAAAAAGGAGCTCTGGAGATGAGCAATCCCCTCTCTCTGGATCAATACCAGCGCCCCCTGCTATCTCTACCAGATGCCGCTGAATCGGTACTGCTGCATTCCTGTTGCGCACCCTGTGCTGGAGAAGTGATCGAAGCCATCAAGGCATCTGGAATTCATCAGACTGTGTTCTTCTACAATCCAAATATTCACCCGCTGGAAGAGTACAAACTCCGCAAGGATGAAAACAAACGACAGTGCGACAAACTATCCATTCCGTTTATTGATGCGGATTACGACACCGAGAACTGGTTTCAACGAACCCGTGGTCTTGAGAATGAGCCAGAGCGAGGCCAACGTTGTACCGTTTGTTTTGATATGCGCTTTGAAAGAACCGCGCTGTATGCCCATGAACATGACTTTTCGGTGATATCCAGCACGTTGGGCATTTCACGCTGGAAGGATATGAACCAGATCAATGACTGCGGTATTCGCTCCGCCAGCCATTATCCTGACATTCAGTACTGGACCTATAATTGGCGCAAACAAGGGGGCAGCCAGCGGATGATCGAGATTTCCAAGCAAGAAGCCTTCTATCAACAAGAGTATTGCGGGTGTGTCTACAGTTTGCGGGATACCAACCGCTATCGGCTTTCCAACGGTCGCCCCCGCATTAAACGGTTGGTGAAATTCTATGGTCAGGAGGCCAATACTGATAACAATGATGACATTATTGTCAAAGTAACCTGAAATCAGAACGGTTCATCGAAAGTATCATCAGCGATGATAATATTCCGGGTTATGTATTCATTATGAGGTTAATCAGAAAAAACCACCCTCACGACGTTCATGATTGTTTTTTTACACTGAATCCGATTTTTACTATATAGATCAGGCCACAAGCTATGATGCGATTTGTTGCCCCGCTTTCTGGTATGTTCATTTTTGCCTTGGCCAGTGGTTACCTGACCACACTGATCCCACTGCGAATCAACGCCAACAGTGGTGATGATTTTCTGGCCGGCTTAATGGGCACTGCCTATTATCTTGGCCTGCTGGCAGGGTCTTTTCGCTCCGAACGCATTGTTGCCGCCATTGGCCACATTCGTTCCTTTGCTCTGTTTATGTCCGTGCTTTGCGCTACCGTGCTGAGCCTGGCATTGTCGGAACACACAGCCAGCTGGTTAGTTCTACGATTTTTGAATGGTATGGCAGTGGCTGGCATTTTTGTCGTAGTGGAATCCTGGCTACTCTGTGAAAGCAATGCTAACAACCGTGGTCGTGTTTTATCCTTCTACATGGTGTCACTCTACGGCGCTAACGCCATTGGTCAATTATTTGTCGGGGTTCTGGATAGCAGTAGTCTAACGCCGTTTATTCTCATTGGTATTCTGCTTTCGTTGTCCATCTTGCCACCAGCCATTAATCGTATTCCTACACCAGAAATTGAGCAGGCATCGACACTGGGTTTTAGAAGACTGTTCCAACTAACCCCCTCCGGCGTGCTCGGATGTTTCGCGGGCGGGCTGGTGCTCGGTGGGCTTTATTCTTTGCTTCCTATCTATCTGGTCAAACAAAGTGGCAGCGATGACTATCGGGTAGCACTCTTTCTTGCCATCACGATGCTGGGCGGAATGGCACTGCAGTTTCCCGTGGGTTATCTGTCCGACATTATTGATCGGAGAAAGGTGCTCATCGCCGTGATGTTGCTGGGCTGTCTGACTTGCATCTGCCTGATTATGACGCCGGATAACAGTTGGCTAAACATCCCTTTACTCTTCCTGTTTGGTGGCGCTACTTTCACACTGTATCCACTGGCAATCAGCCATGGCTGCGATCACATGCACCCGGATGATATTATTGCCGGAACTCAGGGGTTGCTGTTGGCATACAGCCTGGGAGCCTGCATCGGCCCTGTCATGGCGTCACTTTCCATGGATTATATTCCAGACGGCTTAATGGCCTATTTCATCGTCACTATGGGAACGACAGGCGTCTTCTTTCTGGCCAGAATGCCATACCGTCCTGTTATTTACTCCAGCGAAGAACAGCCCTTTGTGCCCGTTACCAGAACAACACCCGTCATCGCACAGATTGATCCCCGCTCAGAAATAGAGGAAGCTACAGAAGCACTGAATAAACAAACGACTTGAGTCTTTTAGAAATAAAAAACCCCTGCCGAAGCAAGGGTTCTTAGCTGCCGAACAGCAATGGTCTTTTTATTGTTATTGGGTGGAGGTTATTCTTTTAACCCGGCGCTGACACTGAATCATTCTTATTGTCCGCTATGCCGGTTCGGCTTCCACTCAATCGACAACTGAATCTTACGTAGTTTCCGAAATAAATTAATTGATCCAGATCAATTTTTTTGCGACTAATCCGGATCAACACCTATTTCTATTCGCAAAAATCATTTTTCCCGGCTACGTAGCAAGTCTCTTCCAATATGAAGTGAACCTGAACGCAGTATAGTAATTCACTGTTCAAATCGTTCGACACGGAATAAGGTTTGTAAATACCCGATCATATGAAATCGCATATTTCTAGCTTAGTGGCATAGTCACGATGCAAGACACATCGGAGTGAGCATAACCTTTACGCCCTGTGGGTGGTAGCTATGTGATCGTAGATGTAACGCCGCAGAGTGGTTGGCCTGTTGGTAACGCCTCTTAGATTAAAAACTGCAGAATCGAGTTAAAGGTGCTTTTTCAGCACCGCTTCAATAACCTCAACAACACCATCATTCTTCGCTTCGTTAAGAGCATCAGGATGGGGCGACGAAAAAGCACCAATATCATTATCAAAATACAGCCCTGACGCACTAGAAAATTCCTCACTCAACGCTGCACGACAGAGAATGTCTACGCCAATAGAGAGATCCTTACCAGCCACACCAAAACCTTCTTTAACCATTTTGCTGGCCAACATAGAGCCCGGATTCACAGCAATTATAGTCGGCCCTTGTTCACCAAGTGACTGTGCCATTGCCCGAGACCACATGGTCAGTGCCAGTTTGCTCTGGGCATAGGCAGTAAAATCATCATTGATATGAACATTACCTGCTAACGCCTCCAGGTTGACTGCATCCTGCGCAGCAGATGACAGGTTAACCACCCGTGAAGATGCATCAAGCAGCGGCATCAATTTTTGTGTCAGTCGATACGGCGCAATAGTGTTAACAACGAACCGACTATCCAAACCGTCTTCAGTAATGGGTGATGGTATTTTGAAAACGCCAGCGTTATTTATGATGATATCCAGATGGCTGTGATGTTGTGCAATGGCATCTGCCAGCTGATCAACACTGGCGAGTATGGATAAATCAGCAGAGAACTGCTCAACAGGGCCCGCGCCCTTGATTTGAGAAAGCTCGTTGGCTATTGCCATTAATTTGTCAGTATTACGACCATGCAATAGTACAGAGTGTCCCATTGCAGCCAGAGCTTTTGCAGTTTCAGCTCCGATTCCATCGGTAGCACCGGTGATCAGAATTTTCTTTTGCATGGTGGCCTGCTTAATGTGAATGCATTAAATTTATAATTTTAGTCGATAGGGTTATTTACGACAGAAACCCTCTGATGTTTCAAGAAAAACATCAGAGGGTGCAACAGCACAATCACAGAACGGTGATGACATCTTCCAAAGCAAGACGGGCTTTTGGCTTGCCAAAATTATAGTCTTCCAGTTCCAGCGGGTAGCCCATGGCGAGAGCAACTTCACAAACATAGCCACCCAATTCGTCTTTAAACAGTTCACTGATCATCTCAGGATCCACTCCCTCCATTGGCGTAGAGTGAATCCCCAGACGGGCTAGTGTGTGCATAATATTGCCAAGTGCCAGATAGACCTGAGCTTTTGTCCAGTTTCCATTAAAGCCATGGTCGTCTGTATTGGACTCTGCAAAGGTGTAAGCACCATTCAAGAAATCATCGTACATTTCACTGGGCAGATGGCCGGAGCTGACCTCGACATCCACCACTTTTCGGTATTGCTCTTTGGTGTAATTAGGATTGTAAGCCAACAGCAAGGTATGGGACGCTTCTTTGGCATGAGGCTGATTAAACTGGTGCTTGTTCACAAATGTATCATGCAAGCGCTGTTTTGCCCCGTCGCTTTCAACAATAATAAACTTCCATGGCTGAGAATTAATGGAAGACGGAGAAAGACGCAGCGCTTCTTTGATAATCGCCATATCGTCACCAGAAATTCGCTTGCTCACGTCGTATTTCTTGGTGGTATAACGCTTATTCAGTTCGCTGATGATTGGGTGAGACATTGAGATAATCCAACTTCAAGGGATGATGCGCATACATTACCACTCTCTTTTCCTCCTATTGAGCCCATCTCCGCAAAATCAGTTTCAATGAATTATGTATAATAATGAGATTTCTTCTGGTGGCATTTAGTCATGTTGTCGTATGAATATTGATCACATCCGTTTGTTTGTTCGAGTCGCTGCCACCAACAATATCAGTAAAGCAGGGCAGGAGTTGAGACTCTCTCCTGCCGTTGCCAGTTCTTACATCACCAGATTGGAAGAAGAGCTGGGTGTTCGGCTCGTGCACCGAACCACCCGGAAAGTCTCTCTGACCGAGGAAGGGATTGCATTTCTTCCTTATGCTGAAGAGGTACTGGCCAGTGTTGAATTGGCTCTGACATCCGTGGGTTCCGGCCGCTATACACCCAGAGGAGTGCTGCGCATTACTGCTCCGGCATCGTTTGGCTATATGCACCTGGTGCCAGGTTTGAAAGGTTTTTTAGAACTCTATCCGGATATCTCGATTGATTTGAATTTAAGCGACACCGTTGTTGATATTGTTGCTGGCGGGTTTGATGTCGCTATCCGCAGTGCAGCCTTAAAAGACTCTACATTGATAGCCAGAGCATTGGCGCCAGATCGTCGGATTATTTGTGCATCTCCAGACTATATAAAAAAGCAAGGTGCACCAGAAACTCCTGAAGATCTTAAAAATCACGACTGCGTTATTCTATCAGGCATAGACAACTGGTCATTCAAGACTCCGGAAGGTGACACCCATGTAAAAATTTCAGGCCGTTTGCATCTGGATAATGGCAGCGCCATGCGCGAGGCCAGTGTGGAAGGGCTTGGTTTGTCACTCAACTCCACCTGGAGTGTTTACAAGCAACTCAAGCGGGGAACGCTGATTCAGGTGTTGAAAGACTATCCTCTGATCAGCGGTTCTTCAATATGGGCGGTGTACCCAAGCTCACGACAAGTGTCTCCAAAGGTGAAAGCCTTTATTGACTATTTTCACCACTTGTTCGGCACACCACCCTACTGGGATTACCAAGAGTAAGTTTCGATCACTTCTTTTTTCGTCACCGGATTATTGGCAATATGAAAATTAACCCGCTCCAGAAAGGCATCCCGCGCTTGAGGTAACATTCCCCGCATGGGAGAAATATTATTGCCGTGGTCTCCCCAGTAATAGCAGGGAAAGTCACCCAAATTTTCCAGTAAATATTTCTCCTCTTCCAATACCTGGAGAGGGGATGGCATCAAAAACTCTCCCCGTCGCACTTCCTCTTCCATCTCAGTACCCGGCTGTATTGCCAGTGCCATAGGCGCTATCTCATCTGGCCGCATTTCATTGACCAGACGGGTGGTTTCCTCAATATGCTCTTTTGAACGCTCACGACCACCTAACCCAAAGATAAACGACGCAAGTACACGAACCCCGGCTTCACGGGCTTTTGCCATGCCTTCCAACATCCGCTCACGGTTCATGCCCCGTTTGTTGATTCGCTCGATAATCACCGGATTTCCAGACTCCAAACCGGTATAAACCATGGAGAGAC
Organism: uncultured Endozoicomonas sp.; assembly: GCF_947495845.1. GTDB lineage: Bacteria > Pseudomonadota > Gammaproteobacteria > Pseudomonadales > Endozoicomonadaceae > Endozoicomonas. The sequence goes on from NZ_CANMAO010000016.1 coordinate 93,278, forward strand.
CTGCAGCCTTCAAAGCTTTCAATTCATCAACCGACTTACGACGAAGGTCATTAAACCCTGCATACATGGCAATATTCTGAATTTCTGGAAACGTGTCGGTAATCTTTTCCAGAATCTTCAGCAACTTCTCAGTAGGGATGACCAGTACATTGCCATCCACCAAAAACATGGATTCAACTTTTGGGTAATAACGACGGGCGGCATCAATATCCTGAAAAATGTCATCCAGCTCTCGTATCCGAAATGTTTTATCCCGGAACATGCTGCAGAAAGTACAGGTATTGATTGAGCAACCCACAGTCACTTGTATCAAGACACTCTCGGCTTCAGGCCATGGTCGATATACTTTGCCCTCAAAACGCATTTATCTTCTCCAAAAAAAGGCCAGCTCCTGAGTCAGGTTCTGCATGCCTTATGTAACCTGAAGATTAATACTTTCTTCTCCAACAAAAGATCCCTTTTTAATGGAATCAGTTTTCAGTAAATATTGATAATAGGTCGAGACAATGCCCGCACGTTATGCGTACCATCTCATGTCTAACTTAAACTAATCGACGGAAAACCAATGATCACTCTGGCTGTAATCGGAACTAACTGGATATCCAACAAGTTCGTTGATGCTGCCCTGCAAAGCGAACGATTTAGCCTTCAGGCCGTTTACTCTCGCTCTATCGACTCTGCAAAAACATTCGCTTCGAGCCTGCAATCTTCAGACTGTCTCTATTTTGATGATTTACAGGCTTTGGCTGAAGAGCCGTTGGTGCAGACTGTCTATATTGCTTCACCCAATAGCCTTCATTGCGAGCAGGCCTGCTTGATGATGCAACATGGCAAACATGTGATTTGTGAAAAGCCCATCGCTTCTAATGTTCATGAAGCAAAAAAAATGTATCAAGTAGCCAGAGACAATGGCGTGATTTTGCTTGAAGCGTTCAAAACAGAATTTTTGCCCAACTTCATCGCACTTAAGCGACATCTGGCCGATGTCGGCAGACTTCGTCATGTTTTCCTCAGTTACTGCCAGTATTCCTCTCGCTACCAAAAGTACCTTGATGGAGAAAACCCGAATACGTTTAATCCCTCTTTTTCTAACGGTTCCATCATGGACATTGGCTACTACTGTGTTGCGGCAGCCATTTCTTTGTTTGGTAAGCCTGATTCAGTCTCTGCCTCAGCCTGCCTGTTAGATTCCGGTGTAGATGCTCAGGGTTCGGTTCTGTTGAACTACCCCGATTTCATCGTGACGATTCAGCATTCCAAAGTATCCGATGGTCTTATTAGCAGTGAAATTCAGGGAGAAGGTGGTTCAATTATTCTTCCTCTTTTCTCCGAATGCCCTGGTTTTGACGTTGTAAAAAGAGGATGTCCAGCCACCACGCACTCTGTTGAGCAAGCAGCTAACTCGATGCTCTATGAAGCTCAGGCTTTTGCTCGCCAGATTGATGAATCGAACATGCCAGAAGAGATGATTCAACGCTCCCTATCCGTCGCAGAAGTTATTACTGAGATCCGTCGTCAAACAGGTGTTGTCTTTCCTTCGGACAACTGAAAGATGAAAAACTTGGCACTAAAAATTCCAACACAAGAAAAAACCTCACACAAGGCAAGGCAGCGGCTGTTAGAAAACAGCAAGAGAACGTTTTTTATTTTTATCGGACGGTATTTATACTTTATCTGAGCAGGCGAACAATTTTGTTTATTCCATCAGCCCGTCTCAGTGAATCCCTTCATGATTCGGTAAGCACCAAAACAACACCTCAGATAATACGTACTTTCCACCACTCACTAATTGATCTAGATCACGCTTTCAGTATCCACCTATAAGTAGTTGACCAAATGAAATCATATTTTCTGAGCAAGTGGCCAGTCACTCTACTGCGTTACAACTCTGGTCACATAGCTACGGCTATGCTCCCGTCGTTGTGCCTTGCATAGTAACTGTCCACTCACCCAGTAATATTCGATTTCATCTGCACAACTACTTATCAGAAATCGTTCTTTGCAGGAGAATGTAGGTAATAGAACCGCTCCAATCTCTTACAAAACCAACAGAAATCTCTGTTTTAAGCCACCATTTATCGGTTGGAGATGGCAATGTAATAACTTTGTAAGGCAGAATGTCTGAATAAAAACAAATGGCAGCTAAAAGGAATTTTAAGGAGTAACGCCAGTGGTCGTTCTGCCCAGTGAGAAAAAAATAAATTGGCAGCGCCCTCCCTGGGTTTTATTAGGGATTGTACTGCTGAATGTCGTCATATTCTTTGCCTACCAGTCCAGCGATAATGAGAAGTATTATGAGGCCTTGTCACTCTATGATGAGATGAGGTTCATTGATACAGAAGCTGAAGACTATCTGACTTATCTGCAGGAAAAGGGTTTTTCGAAAGATGAGCCTCTGAACTACGCCGAGTATGTAAATCTTTTTGAGGAAGACCCCGAGCTCCTCACCAATGTTCTGCTGATGGATCGAGGCTTTTATCACTGGTTGGCGGATAACCGAAAAAACTGGTCCGAGGCGGACTTCAAAATCTGGTCTGACTCACGTCTTGCCGTCGAAAATCAGCTGACGTCTATTTCATCCTATGCATTTGGTTTAACACCGAAAGAGTTGAGTATCACCACGCTACTCAGCCATCAGTTTATGCATGGTGGTTTCATGCACATACTGGGCAATATGATCTTTCTTGTGATTTGTGGTTTTGCCGTCGAAGCGGCTCTTGGCAGCATTCGTTTCCTGATTTTTTATTTGCTTTGCGGTATTGGCGGCGGATTACTGTTTGCCGGCCTTGAGCTCTATTCCGGTAGCGGTAGCACGCCATTGGTCGGAGCCTCTGGCTCAATTTCCGGCGTGATGGCGATGTATCTGGCACTGTTCCGATTAAAGAAAATTGAGTTTTTCTATTGGGCCTTTGTGTTTGTCGGATACTTTCGAGCTCCGGCACTTCTGATATTGCCGTTTTACATCGGCAAAGAAGTGTTCAGTTTTCTTTCAGAAACCCAAAGCTCTGTCGCCTATATGGCACACACGGGTGGTTTTGTTACCGGTGGCATACTGGTAGCCCTTGCGCTGGCGTTAAAAAGCGAAAGCATTGATCATGATTATCTCGAGCAGGATCAGAATATCGATCCTTATCGGGAAAAACTCGACAAAGTCTATCGGCTGATTGATGACTTCCAATTCGGCCCTGCCCAAAAGGCAGTGACTGCGTTACTTTCAGAGTCTGGCCAACGGACAGAACTGTTATTAATTCAGATTAATCTACTTAAAGTCGACGGTGGCCCTGCCTATCAGATAGCCGTCAATCGTCTGTTAAACAGTTCTGGCTACGATACAGAACTCGTGCAGGCACAGCTGAGAATCTGGCAGCAGCTGGATGACGAAACAAAAGCCAGATTAAGTGCCGAACAACAAATACAGCTTGGATTAAGATTGCTGGAAGCTCTGGCTTTAACGCCCGTTGAGGCCATCATCAAACCATTATTGAAACAAGAACAAAAAGAACCAATGCTGGCCAAATTACTGACCAAGTTGTCTAACCGTTATCGCCAGCAGGATGAAATTGCCAAAGCCAAACAGTATCAACAACTGGCCGAGCAATTATCACAGGGGGTGAGCTGATGGAGTACTGTAAATATCATCCGCTGCAGGGGGCGAGTTATGTTTGTCATCAGTGCAATGTCCACACCTGTCAGGATTGTAACCGTACAGAGCATCAAAGTAGTGAGGCACGTTGCTTTGTCTGCAATGAAACATTGAGCGTACAAGGCGGAGCATTTACTGCTACGCCTTTTTGGAAACGGCTTAACAAGGCATTCAAATACCCATTTTCAGGCAATGGCTTTGCCGCCATTATTTTGGCAACACTGCTTAGCTGTCTTGGCTTTATCATGCCCTGGTTTGTACTGCTGGCGTCTGCATTTATTACCAAGTACAGCTTTACCTGTCTTCAACAAACGGCCATGGGGCAAACCCAGGCTCCGGATATTAAAGAAGCGTACGGCGGTGGCTTACTACTACTGATACAGATAACCGCTATTCTTCTCATTGGCATCGCATCGGTCACAGCTGTTGCTGTTTTTGTTGGCCCGATAGCAGGCATTGTCGCCACTTGTTTTTTTGTACTATCCATCCCTGCCAGCTTTATTCTGCTGGCGATGGAGGATAGTTTTTTTAAAGCCATCAATCCGCTAAAACAACTGCAATTGATGACAACCATTGGCTGGCCTTACCTGTTTCTGTGTTTGATCCTGATGATCATGCTGGGTTCTGTAGAAGCACTGAGCTTTATGATTGATGACAATATGGAATCCATGAGCATATTTTTGCAATCCGCCGTTTCCAACTATTATTCTGTGGTGATGTACCATCTGATGGGTTATGCCCTGTTCCAATATCAGGACAAGCTGGGGTTCGTTGCCGAGCAGGATGACGTCACAAAACCTGATCGAACTGATCAGCAGCTTCTTCAGGCCAATGTGAGTGTTTTAGTAAAAGAGGGTGACTATGAAAAAGCCATTAAGCTTTACCGCCACTGGCTGAAGAAAAACCCTCGGGACATGGTGATTTCTGACGCACTGTTCAAACTGATAACCTCCCTGAAATCAAAACAACATTTGACGTCTTTTGCAGATCGGCACCTGCAGTTGCTGATGGATAACCAGCAGGACTTTAAGCTCGGTGTGTCATTACCACAGATAAAACTGGTTTGGCCAGACTATAAGCCTCAACAGGCGAAAGTGCGCTATCAACTGGCCAAATACCTTTTTGATAAGGGTGACTTCCCCAACACGGCCAAAATGCTAAAAGACTTTCATAAGGCATTTCCAAATGACCCACTGGTGTTGCCCGCCTATAAAATGATGGTCGAAACTCTGGCGTGTATTCCTGGTTTGGATAAACAAACTGCTCAGTTTCAAGCTGTCGTACAAAAGCTTGAACAAGAACAACCACCATCAGAGGCCAGAGTCGTGAAACAGAAGATGGATTTTTCAAACGAGCCCTCCAAACCTCCACATGGCAAGTCGGTGACACCAAGGGCAGAAAATAAAGAGAGTACACCACTGGAATACGGACAGATTGAGTTCACACCTTAAAACAATATCAGCAGGGGTTGTTATACCAATTCTGTTTTTAAATTATGGGCTGCGCAGCTATTTTGACCGACTGGATCTGCGTTGAAGTTCCTCGCCATAGCTACGGCTATGACTCGTCTCTTCGCCTTGCCCAGTCGCCCAAAATAATTTGCTCGCTCCAAAATTTAAAAACGCCATTGGTATTAGTTGCTCCTGCTTATTGTTCTGAGATCTGGTATATCTTTCGAATGAATTGGTCGGTGGATTTGCTATCCGGCGAGTTGAGCTGAAATTTATTATGAAAATATAAGGTAAGCTCTGACTGATTATCAAAAAGCCGAACCGTATAACCGTCATCCATAGATTCAGCCCATATTCCCTTTAAGAAGTAGCCTTTCTCTGATTTTTCACCTTCCTGTAAAATGGTCGCAAACGCTGATAGACATTTTTTGGTATCCAGATGTTTATCCACATGCAACTCCTAAACCAGAGAAAATAAAATAAGGTGCAAAATAATAACGACAGTCGTCACCCGGTAGCGTAGCTGCAAATAGTATTCTGGAATAGCGTCATAGCAGACAAGAGGGATAAAACGCTCGGTAGCCGCGATAATGCTGAAGCAGCATGCCATGATCAGCAACAAAGGCCCAACAGCCAGGAAAACCAGAGCAAAAAAAGCCGTCAAAGCAACAAAGTTACTGATAACAAGATTAATATTTCTATGCTGGCCAGCCTGACTTCTTAAGGCCTGCCCCCACAGCGTGCCAGCCATAAAACTACTGATAACCACTGAGTAGAAAGTAAAGATCTGACTCCCGCTGTACTCGCCAAGGCTTAAGCCTGAGAGCACCAACAGGATCGATAAGATGAATGGCAATACGCCCAACCATGCTAGGTATCTCATTGATTCTCCATACATTTAAAAGCAGAGGCATTAAAGCATTTAATCTGACACTGCGCTTATAGAGCCCCGATAGCGTTCATTAACAGTCTTACACTTTTCCTGCATGAATTTATTTTTAACCCATTCACACTGTCTGTACGTATAGAAGAAAGCAACTGGTTTGGTTCTTATCACACACTGACCACACTCTGATCACACAATACGGGACGGGAACAACCTTTGACCACTAGCCTGTTCGTTTTCTCTAATGACCTCAGATTAAGTGACAACCGGGCTCTACTTGAAGCCGCTCAGCAAAGCACTCGTCTGATCTGTCTATTTTGTGTTGATCCAGCTTGGTTTCGCCCTGCACGATACTACTCAAAATCCATCGGCGCTCATCGCTGGCAGTTTCTACATCAAAGCCTGAAAACACTGGAATCCGAGCTTAACGCTCGCCATCAAACACTATTAATTCGATTTCAATCACAGCCTCAGGCTATCGAACAGCTGATTAATGCTCATGCTATTAACGTCGTCTACCGCAGTCACAATTCAGGCTTTCGTGAGCGACAAGCATGGGAGAAGTTAAAGCAGCGGTTCTCTCATGTGGCATTCCGGGAAGTCACTACATTTACACTATTTGATCAGAGCCAACTGCCCTTCACTCTGGATCATTTACCAGACACTTTCACTCAGTTTCGTAAACAGGTAGAAAATTTCCCTATTTCTGAGCCATTAGTAGCACCGGACATATTACCTCGCCCCATGACTGGCCTGAACCACACCTCCGACAGGCTCCCTCCTATAGCCAGCACTGAAAGCCCTTTCACCGGTGGTGAAATAGAAGGATTGAGTCATATAAATCATTACTTCTCAACACAGGCACCCGCTAATTACAAAGAAACCCGCAACGAACTGTCTGGCTGGGAGTGCTCAACCCACTTCTCTCCCTGGCTTGCTCAGGGTTGCATCTCTGCACGTCAGATAAATGCAGACCTTAAGCGGTATGAAACAGAGGTGACTACCAATGAATCCACTGCATGGATTCTCTTTGAATTGTTATGGCGTGAATATTTTCAATGGTGCGCCCTTAAGCATGGCACTAAATTGTTTGCTCCCTGTGGCATCCATAATAAGAAAAAGCGTTGTTGCTTTTATGCCGAACGCTTCCAGAAATGGTGTGCAGGCAATACCCCGTGGCCCATCGTCAATGCCTGCATGAAAGAGCTGAAAGCTACCGGTTATCTTTCCAACCGTGGACGACAGTTGGCCGCCAGTTGCTTCATCAATGAATTGGGTCTGGACTGGCGATATGGTGCTGCCTGGTTTGAAGAGCAACTTATTGACTACGATGTCGCCAGCAATTGGGGAAACTGGCAATACATCGCGGGCGTTGGTGCCGATCCACGGGGAGGGCGACACTTCGATCTTGCAAAGCAGACTCAATTGTACGACACCAATAGCCGCTACATAAACCAATGGCAAGGCTATCCAACCTCACCACTGGACAGTGTTGACGCTGCTGACTGGCCTATCCTGCCTCCGGACGTTAAATCCCCATGAAAAGAAGGGGCACAGCACGTAAAGAGCCGGTGATAAATCTAAGGCAAAAGGTGTGTATCGCCTGCGACCGGCCTTTTTCGTGGCGAAAAAAGTGGAAACGCTGTTGGGCAGAAGTGAAGTTTTGCTCGAAGCGTTGCCAATCGGTAGGAAGACGACAATTCAGACAAGATAACAACAATGGCAAATAAAAAATCCTACAACACACTTCGTCTGATTCTGGGTGATCAGCTGAATGCCAGTCACAGCTGGTTTAAGCAAAAGAATTCTGACTGCCTCTACGTGGTTGCCGAACTGCTGCAAGAAACCCATTATGCGACCCACCACGTACAAAAGGTATGTGGATTTTTTCTAGCGATGGAGTATTTCGCCACGGCGCTGGAGCAATCCGGGCATCAGGTATTACATCTGACGCTAGACGAAACCAGTACTTTTAAAGACCTGACAGCATTAATCAAACATCTATGCAAAGAATACGCTATTGAGAATTTTGAATACCAACGCCCAGATGAATACCGACTACTCGAACAGTTACGAACACTGAAACCCGGAAAACATATCCAGATAGAAGAACAGGATACTGAGCACTTTCTAGTGCCATTTAATGAGCTGGCAGTACGCTTTCCAAAAGGAAAACCCGGGCGCATGGAAACGTTCTATCGAAAAATGCGACGGGATCACAATATCCTGATCAATAATGGCGAACCTGAGGGAGGGCTGTGGAATTATGATCAGGAGAACCGGTGCAAATTAAAGCCAGAAGACGTTGCCAGTATACCAACACCTTTAACATTCGCTCATTCTACAATGGCGATACTGAAGCGCCTGAAGCGACATAAGGTAAGAACCATTGGTTCCATTGGTAGAGAACTGATCTGGCCCGTCAATCGACAGGAATCTCTCAAATTACTGAATCACTTTTGCAAACACTGCCTGCCATATTTTGGAAAGTTTCAGGATGCCATGACCGACAGCAGTGAACATCAATGGAGCCTCTATCACTCAAGATTGTCTTTTTCATTGAATACCAAAATGCTCCATCCCAAACAGGTGATCGATAAGGCGATTGCTACCTGGCAGAAAAACCAAAAACAAATCACCATTGCCCAACTGGAAGGTTTTATTCGACAGGTTCTGGGCTGGCGTGAATACATTCGCGGCGTTTACTGGAGCAATATGCCTGAGTACGAATCCATGAATGCCCTGAAGGCCAAACGACCACTGCCAGATTGGTTCTGGACTGGAAACACCTCCATGAATTGCATGAAGCAAGCAATTACCCAATCACTGGAATATGCTTACGCTCACCATATTCAGCGACTCATGATTACCGGTAACTTCTGTTTACTGGCAGGTATAGATCCTGATCAGGTAGACCAATGGTATTTGGGAATTTATATGGATGCCATTCAGTGGGTAGAGCTGCCGAACACCCGCGGGATGAGTCAATACGCCGATGGAGGTATGATTGCTTCCAAGCCCTATGCGGCCAGCGGCAACTATGTAAAAAAAATGAGCGACTATTGCCGTCGCTGTGCATACAGCGTCAATGAAAAAGACACGGATAACGCCTGCCCCCTTAACAGCCTTTACTGGTTATTTATGGAGAAAAATCGACAATCACTTCAACAAAACCCGAGAACGGCATTGGTCTACAAGGGCTGGGATAAACGATCAGATAGCGATAGGTCCGCCATCATGAAGCGTGGCAAATGGTGCCTTCAGCATTTGGACAAGCTTTGAGTGAATGCTTTTAACAGTCAATTCACCTTGATCTCGTCAGTCAATCTGTGAACAAATTTTGGTTCGGGCAGCAATACATTTAAGCCTTAAGAATTTACTCATAATGCACTAACACTTGGTGTTCAGACCCTCAGCGATATCAATAGAATCTGCTATTTTTGCTCTGACGAAACTCATGAAATGCCGCAAATAACGTATACTGCCGAACAATAGAACTATTGGGCTCGAACTATGAGACTGGCAATCTGCTTTACCTTAATATCCCTATTGTCCGGGTGTACCGGGCTGCCAGAACAGGTGACACCCGTTAAGCCATTTAATATTGCCAGATATGAAGGCAAATGGTTTGAAATTGCCCGGCTGGATCATTCGTTTGAGCGCGGCTTGAGCCATGTGACCGCGGAGTATTCTCTTAAACCGGATGGCTCTGTGGATGTTATTAACTCCGGTATCCCAGCCAAAACAAGTGAAAGACGTCAGGCCAATGGCGTTGCCAAATTTGTGCGGGACACTAATGAAGGCTTTTTAAAAGTGTCGTTTTTCGGCCCCTTTTATGGATCTTATGTGATCTTTGAGCTGGATCAGGAAAAATATGAGTATGCGTTTATAACAGGCTATAACAAAGATTATTTATGGCTACTGGCTCGCACGCCAACAGTGAGCTCTGAGTTAAAAAATCAGTTTGTACAAACGGCTCTCAAGCTCGGCTTTAATATAGATGGCCTGATCTGGGTTGATCAATCTGTAAACTGAAGTCGAACTTTTTTAACAGTTCACGAAAAATGCAGTTATCAACAAAAAATCCGCTCAGCGATTACTTTTGCTGGCAGGCTAGCCAGATACAGAGAAACCATTAACTTATAATCATCAAGTGACAAGGAGCTGTCCTGAAATAAGATCCACATTTACTGAGGCATTGAAGCATCGTAGAGACCATTGCCCGCTATCCGTTATCCGTAGTCCGCAAAAGCGCGATTGGCTCAAGCTTTTTCGGAATACGGACAACGGGATACGGACAACGAAAATTGAAATGTGGAAGTTATTTCAGGACAAATCCTATGCATCACCCATCAGGTTCGATAAAGCACTTTGATCACATGCCAGCCGAATTTGGTTTTTACCAGATGCGGCTTCAGCAACTCACCGGTAAAGCAGACTTTATCGAATGCTGGGACCATCTGCCCCTTTCCGAATTCCCCCAGACTGCCACCCTTCTTACCGGACGGGCAGGTGGAGTGCTTCTTGGCCAACACATCAAACTTTGCACCTTTCTTCAGCTTACTGATGATGTCTTCTGCCTGTTCTTTGTGTTTAACCAGGATATGAAGAGCGGCTGCAGTCTGTGCCATGGTATACCTTTCAAAATACTATAAACGACAAAACCCTTACGACATTAATCGTAAGGGTTTCTGAATTCAATCTTATTGGCGGACCGGACGGGACTCGAACCCGCGACCTCCGGCGTGACAGGCCGGCATTCTAACCAACTGAACTACCGGTCC
>NZ_CANMAO010000017.1 GCF_947495845.1 uncultured Endozoicomonas sp.
TTGCGATTCCGGAATAAGTAAAACTGGCTAGAAGCCTTGGTGCTGTTGACTGGAATCACTTCAGCGGGAATTGCTGACTATTACAAAGGCAAACCTACCGCCAAGCATGGTCTGGTTCGGGTAGCGACGCTGGTTAACCAGGCTCGTGATGAGGTGACCAACAGTGTGCTGGTGGATAATGGCGACCTGATTCAGGGTTCCCCTATGGGTGACTATATGGCAGCCAAAGGCTTGAACCCCAAGGATGTTCATCCGGTTTACAAGGCAATGAATCTGCTGGATTATGATGTTGGCAACATAGGGAATCATGAATTCAACTATGGCCTCTACTTCCTTAACGAAGCCGTCAATGACGCTAACTTCCCTTATATCTGCTCCAACGTTGTCGATGCCAAAACCGGCAAGCCTATCTTCCAGCCATACATTATCAAAGATCAGTCGTTCAAAGACTCCGACGGTAAAATGCAAACCATTCAGGTAGGCTACATTGGCTTTGTACCGCCTCAGGTGATGCAGTGGGATAAGAAAAATCTCGAAGGTAAGGTGATTGCTGAGGATATTCTTGAAGCCGCCAAAAAATACGTACCGGAAATGAAGAAGAAGGGGGCAGATGTCGTCATTGCCATTCCTCATTCTGGCCTGAGCTCTGAGCCTTATAAGGCAATGGCTGAAAACTCGGTGTACTTCCTGTCGGAAGTGGAAGGCATTAACGCCATCATGTTTGGTCATGCTCACGCTGTGTTCCCGGGCAAAGGCTTTGAAAAAATTCCGGGCGTTGATCTGGAAAAAGGCACCATCAATGGCGTACCTTCCGTTATGCCAGGCCGCTGGGGCAGTCATCTGGGAATGGTTGATCTGACGTTGGATGACGCGAGTGGTGATTGGGAAGTGGTTTCCGGTAAAGCCTCTGTGCGTCCAATTTTCGACCGTGCTTCCGGCAAGCCAACGGTTGAAGCGGATGCTGAGCTGGTTGCCAGTATAAAAGCTGAGCATGAAGGCACTCAGGATTTTGTCAATCAGCCAATTGGTAAAGCGTCCGATGTGATGTACAGCTTCCTGGCACTGGTTCAGGACGATCCAACGGTTCAGATCGTCAATAATGCCCAGATCGATTACGTGGAGCGTTTCATTCAGGGTGATCCGGATCTGGAAGGTGTTCCTGTGCTTTCAGCGGCTGCGCCTTTCAAAGCAGGTGGTCGTAGAGATGACCCATCCGGCTACACCGAAGTGGAATCCGGTACTCTGACGTTTAGTAATGCCGCGGATTTGTACCTGTACCCGAATACACTGGTGGCACTGAAAGTCACTGGTAAAGAGGTGAAGGCGTGGCTGGAGCGTGCAGCTGGTCAATTCAACCAGATTGATGTGAACAGCACTGAGCACCAGTCTCTGTTGAACTGGGATACGTTCCGCACCTATAACTTCGACGTTATTGACGGCGTTGAGTATCAGATCGATGTTTCCAAGCCTGCCCGCTATAACGAGAAAGGTGAGCTGGCTAACGACACTCATCGAATAATCGGCCTGAGCTATCAAGGGAAACCGGTGAAAGATGATCAGCCGTTTATTATTGCAACTAATAATTATCGTGCCTATGGCGGTGGTAACTTCGCAGGTACCGGTGAAGATTATATTGTGTTTGCTTCTCCCGATGAAAATCGTACGATTTTGTCTAACTACATTTCGGCTCAGACCAAGGAAAAGGGTCAGGTTATTCCGAGTGCGGATAATAACTGGCGTCTGGCTCCCATCAAGTCTGACAAGAAATTGAATGTCACCTTTGAAACCTCTCCATCAGAGAAGGCTAGCCAGTTTATTCAGGCTAAATCAGCATACGATGTGAAGAAGGTTGGAATGGACGACAACGGTTTTGCACTTTATCAGATTAATCTGATTCGCTAAGAAACAAAAAAAGGGGCTTTGAAGCCCCTTTTCTTTACCTGGAATAAACGTCAATTCAAGTGAGGTTTATTCACCTTCAAACTGACACAATGAATAGGTGGCAATGCCCGCCTGATTCAATCTGTCTGCACCTTTCAAATCAGGTAGGTTGATAATGGCGGCCGCTTCCAGCGTGCTTGCTCCTGCCTTTCTCAGCAGTTCATCCGCCGCTAACAGCGTTCCACCGGTGGCGATCAGGTCATCAACCAGAAGGACCTTTTCACCGGCCTTAACTGAGTCGTCATGCATCTCCAGTGTCGCCTTTCCGTACTCCAAATCGTATTCAACGCTTAAGGTGATTCCTGGCAGCTTTCCTTTCTTGCGGAAAAGAATCAGTGGCTTATTCATCAGGTAAGACAGCGTAGAACCCATAAGAAAGCCACGGGCATCCAGAGCGCCGATACGATCAAATTCTTTCTGCTCATAGCGTTTTACCAGAACGTCTACGGTCTTACGCCAAGCTTCAGGGTTTTCAAACAGAGTGGTGATGTCTCTGAACAGGATGCCTTCATGGGGCCAGTTCGGAATGGTTCTGATCTGTGACTGAAGATAGTCCTGAACGGGTAAGGAGCCATCAGCGGATAAAGAGTCCTGAACGTCGGAGGTTTCGTTCGTATGCATGTCTTTTTTTGGGCGGAATGAAATGATAAGAAGCTACCATGGTAGCTTCTTGCGAGAATAAAGTCAGGCGCCGGTGGCGATCTGATTTACATCGATGTTCTTGCCACCGGCCAGAGAGCAAAGCTCAACCGGGTTGTGGATTTCAATCTCTTTGCCCACCGCAGAAATCATTCCACTTTTTTGGAATCGGGTGAATACACGACTCACCGTTTCTACAGCCAGTCCAAGGTAATTACCCATTTCGTTGCGGGACATGGACAGGCGGAACGACTGTGATGAAAAACCACGGCGTCGGAAACGGCTGGCCAGATTGATCAGGAAAGTCGCAATACGTTCATCGGCGTTTTTCTTGGAGAGCAGCATCATCATCTGCTGGTCTTCACGGATGCGTTTACTCATAAGGCGCATCATGTGACGACGAAGTTCAGGGAACTGATCAGAGAGTGTTTCCAGTTGCTCGAAAGGAATCTCACAGATCATGGTGGTTTCCATGGCCTGTGCTGATACCGGGTAGGCATCAGTGTCCATACCGCTCAAACCAAGTACTTCGCTGGGCAGGTAGAAGCCGGTGATCTGTTCTTCACCTTCGTTTGTGGCGGTGTAGGTTTTGATAGCGCCGGAACGAACGGCGTAGAGGCTGTCAAAAGGATCACCTTCAAGGAACAGGTGCTCGCCTTTTTTCAATGGACGCCCACGCTTGATGATGTGATCAAGCTGGTCAATATCCTTGATGCTGAGTGCCAGTGGCAGGCACAGCGAACTTAGACTGCAGTCTCTGCAGGCAACATGGCTGGGCTGTCGGACGCTGGGCTTTGACGTCATTGAGAGGCCTCAAAGTCGTATTTGCAAGATTTAACACTATTGTAAGGAAAATGTTATCACTGAGACAATCTGGCAAATACTTATAAATTAACAGTCATTTGGGGTTCACCCCATTACTTTATTGAACAATATTCGACCATAAAAACTTGATATAGATCATCTTACGGCTGGAAGGGGATTTTGCACTGATGTTTTGATTAAATCAATGTGAGTATTTATGCCGATAGGTGATCTTCAGTAGGAGCTGTTGGGCAGGTGTTGTGTAGGTGTTGTGTAGGTGGGAAGAGGGTCAGATGTATTTCCGACCCTTCTAAGTACCCGGCCATATGGAATCGAATATTTCTGGCTTGTTGATCAGGTTCTCTGCAAGGCGCAACGGCGGGAGCATAGCGAGCTATGTGACCAGAGTTGCAACGCAGTAAGAGGGTCTGATCAATGAGTCAGAAAATATGATTTTATATGGTTGGGTACTTATACGTCATATGACTTTTGAATAAAGCGGCTTTTCTTTCATTTCGGGTTGGTTCAGATAATAGTCAAACTGCATACAAATATTACGAATCAGCAGTTTGCCACTTGGCGACACTTTAAGTTTGTTGTCATTGAAGAGGCTCAGCAGTCCATCGTTCAACATGGGCTCTAGCCTTTCCAGCTCCTGATGGAAATAGTCTCTAAAGTTGATGCCAAACTGTTTTTCAATCTTGTCGAACTCAAGCTCAAACTGGCAAATAAGCTGGGTAATCACCGCCTGACGAATTTTATCATCATCCGTCATTTGCAGGCCACGAACAGTGGGTAACTGGTTTTTATCCAGCGCGCCGTAGTATTGCGCTTCTTCTGTGGAATTTTGAATGTAAGTGTCGCCTACCTGACTGATAGACGAAATACCCATACCGACCAAGTCACAATGACTGTGGGTGGTGTAACCCTGAAAGTTTCTGTGAAGAGTCCCGTCTTCCTGGGCAATGGCAAGGTCATCATCCGGCAGGGCGAAGTGATCCATGCCGATATAGACATAGCCTTGTTCGAGTAACCTTTCTGTGGATTTCTGGAGAATCTCCAGTTTCATTTCCGGGGCTGGCAGATCCGCATCATTGATGCGTCGCTGTGGTTTGAAACGGTGTGGTAAATGGGCATAGTTGAACAAAGACAGACGATCCGGTGCCATGTCGATAACCCGATCAATGGTGTTCATAAAGCTATCGGTGTTCTGAAATGGCAGGCCGTAAATCAAATCCATATGAACGGACTGGAAAGCCATCACCCGAGAGGCATCCAGAATGGATTGAATCATGCTTTCTGGCTGCACACGATTAACGGCTGCCTGAACCTTCGGATCAAGGTCCTGAACACCCATGCTGATGCGGTTGAAACCTTGATCTCGTAACGTTCCCATCATTGACCAGTCCACTTCTCTTGGATCCAGCTCAATGGAGTAATCGGCGAACTCACTGTCCATTAAATTAAAGTGCTTTCTGATGTGGTTCATCAAGTCGGTAATCTGTTTTTCGCTCAGGAAAGTCGGTGTGCCGCCACCAAAGTGCAGTTGTTCTACTCGTTGTTCAGGGCTGTAGAGTGCAGCCTGCATTTCAATTTCTTTGTACAGGTAATCCAGATATACGTCAGCGCGATCACGGTGCTTAGTGACAATTTTATTACAGGCGCAGTAATAGCAAATATGGGAGCAGAACGGGATATGGAAATAAAGCGACAGTGGTTTAATTTGTTCAGCACTGTAGCGGGCATTGTTCTCATATTTCTGGATATCGAACTGACTGTCGAACTGCACGGCTGTGGGATAGGAAGTGTAACGGGGGCCTGACCCGTTGTATCGTTGAATCAGGTTCTGATCCCAGATAGGAGTGCTATTCATCATCAGTCTCAATCTACATTTATTGGGTCATGGGTGCCGTCAGAGTTCTGGATAGTAAAGGCGTCTCGCGTCTCTATCGTGGGCAAACGGGCATAATGTTGGGTGTTATTTTAAAGGGCTGTGGCTCAGTGTTCTTTGATTCGTGTCAATAAGTATGAACCGAATTGTGATCGGGTTGTATTCGTATAACGGGTGTTGAAAATTTAATCAGGAGTAAGTCAAAGGAGGCGCATTATATACAGTTGAGAGTGAATAATCGAGATTACATGGTCAAGTGATGAAGTGTGGCCATGACCCATTTCTGATGAGGGCCGGGCATTGACCAAAGCCCAAAAAGAATGATGGTGATTCCGGCGAGATTACGAGTGAGGCTAGCTTGAATGATATCCACAAACTGTCGTGAAAATGCACCCAATAAGAAGACAGAGGGAATCGTTCCAAAGCCAAATGCTGCCATCAAAAGAGCGCCTTGAACAGGATCGCCCTGAGTAGCACTCCAGGCCAGTGTGCTGTACACCAATCCACAGGGTAACCAACCCCAGAGCAAACCAATGGCAAAGGCGTTTGGCGTATTTTTAATGGGGAGCAGAGCTTTGGCTTTGGGTTGAATATACTGCCACAGCTTACTGCCGGCGCGCTCGAGATAGGTCAGCCCTCTCCACCAACCGGTGAGATAGAGCCCCATGGTAATCAACATGATGGCGGCAAAGTAACGAAGCGCCATTTTAACTTCGGGGCTGATGCCGCCCAGATACCAGCCAACACTGGCCAGCAATAGACCGGCAAAAGCATAACTGGTGACACGACCCAAGTGGTAAGTCAGCATCAGCCAGAAAATCTGTGCTTTCGATCGCCCAGACAGGGATAAGCTGAGAGCGGAAGTAATACCGCCACACATGCCAATGCAGTGGGCGCTGCCTAACAAACCCAAAACAAGGGCTGAAAGCAGAGTGGGCGCTTCATTGATAGTCATGGTGATAGCTCGGTATCAACTACTTATTGGTTATTATCAGAGGTGTTTGTTGTATCACTGTTTGATGATGACTTTCTTTGAGGCTCATCAAAAAGAATGCTGTGAGCAGGCCCTTCAAGATCATCAAACTGACCATCATCTACAGCCCAGAAAAATATTTTGACCGCTAGCGCAATCAATACCAGTGCGATGGGGATTAAAATAATCAGGCTTTCCATAATTAGACGACAGCCTCCTTGGTGAAAGTGTCAGCGTGCTGATTGCCTGATGAATGCGTTGGTTTCGCAGAACGGCTCAGACGCAGGGCGTTGGCAACGACGATCAGAGAACTGAGCGCCATACCGGTTGCCGCCATCCAGGGAGCAATCATACCCGCAGCGGCAAGCGGCAACGCCGCCAGATTATAACCCAGTGCCCAGGCAAGGTTCTGACCGATAATTCTACGGGTTTTGGTGGTCAGGTTAAAAGCATCAGCCAATCGCTCCAGGTTGCCGGAGATCAACACCGCATCAGCGCTGGTGCGGGCAAGATCCGATGAGTTACCCATCGCCATTGAAATGTCGGCACCGGCCAGAACGGGAACATCGTTGATGCCATCGCCAACCATCAGCACTTTGTGGCTTTTGGACTGAAGGTTCTGAATATACGACAGCTTATCATCAGGGCTGCTTTCAGCCTGCCACTGGTTAATACCCAGAGATTCAGCAGTGTTGGCGACAATGCTTTCGGTGTCGCCACTGAGCAGGATGACAGTCTTACCCATTTTCTGCAGTCGTTTCACAGTGGCGGCAGCTTCCGGGCGAAGGCTATCGGTAATTCGGAACCAACATAGTGGTTTGTTGTCGTCTGCCAGCAGCAGCCATTTGCCGTCGGATTCCGGAGTTTTCAGTGTTGATTGCGGAAACGCAAAATCAGGGCGACCAATACGTAATTGCTGTTGATTGATCGTTCCTTCAATCCCCATGCCTAAATGATTCTTTACTTCGCTGGCGGTAAAAGTCTGGCTGGTTATGGAGAAAGCCCTGGCAATGGGGTGTTCTGAATGGGCTTCCAGTGCGGCAGCCATGGCTGTCAGTTGATCCAGAGACTGGGTGCAGTCTTCAATAGGAATCACCTGAGTCAGTGAGAGCTCACCTTTTGTCAGGGTGCCGGTTTTATCAAAGATGACATGATCAATAGTATGCAGACCTTCCAGAACATGCCCGCGAGTGACCAGCAAGCCCAGTTTGTGGAGATAACCGGTAGCTGCCGTGAGTGCTGCCGGTGTAGCCAGAGAAAGAGCGCAAGGACAGGTGACCACAAGCACCGAGAGCGTGATCCAGAAGGCATCTTCCGGTGCAACGCCACTCCAGCCCCAGTAAACGCAGATGGCAACCAGCAGAACAGCAGCAACAAACCATCCGGCCACTTTATCCGCCAGTTTAGCGATAGCAGGTTTATCCTGCTGCGCTCTTTGTAACAGTTTGATGATGCTGGCAACACGGGTTTCATCGCCAATTTTGGTGACCTGAATCTCTACCGGGTGATCCACATTCAGGCTACTGCACAGCAACGTGTCGCCAGTTTGTTTTTCAATGGGCAGATATTCACCAGTAAGCATGGATTCATTCACGCTGGTGGAGCCGCTCAATAGAATACCATCCGCCGGAATCGCATCGCCGGGCAGTATTCTTACTTTGTCGTTTGGTTGTAGCTCGGAAACCGGTACCCGCACAAACTCACCGTCGATCTCTTTCAGACAGCTGGGCGGCATCAGGTTGGTCAGTGCTCTTGCAGCTCTCGCGGTTGCATGGCGTGCCCGCAGTTCCAGGTAGCGCCCGGTGAGCAGAAAGAAGGTAAACATGGAGACGGAGTCGTAATACACCTCGCCATTGGCAAAGAATGTCGCCCACAGGCTGGCAAGGTAAGCACCACCAATGGCAATGGAGACCGGTACGTCCATGCCCAGATGGCGGGTTTTAATATTGCGCCACGCCGTTTTAAAGAAAGGTGCTGCCGCATAAAACACGACAGGTGTAGCAACCATTGCGCTGACCACCCGAAGCAGGTTGCGATACATTTCCGGCATATCATTGCTGATGGCACCAGAATATAGCGCGATGGCGTACATCATCACCTGCATGGCCCCAAGGCCTGCTACCGCCAGTCGTCGTATAAAGGTACGGTTTTCCTGCTTCAGCATGGCTTCTTGGTGATCGGCACGCCATGGATATGCTTTGTAACCGATTCGATGGATAGCCAGAAGGATATCGCTCAGGGGAATTTGGTCGCTGTGCCATGTGACCTGAGCTTCATGGGTACTGAGATTTACAATCACTCGTTCAACACCATCCAAGGATTGCAGGTGGTTTTCCAGTAGCCATACACAGGCGGCGCAGGTAATGCCCTCAATCAGCAGATTGGCAACCAAACGACTATCGTCGCTTTTAGTATTATCTGCAGGCTGGACAAAGTCTTTCTGGATTTCCGGGCGATCATAAATTCGGAGCTCTTCCAGTATGCGCTGACTTAAGTCGGCAATTGGGTTGGCGCTCTCGGTGCGGTGTTGGTAGTAGTTTTCCAGCCCGCCAGCAATAATTGCCTCGGTAACGGCTTTGCAGCCGGGGCAGCACATGGGTTGCTGCTTGCCTTCAACTTCTGCAAAAAACACCACCGGCTCGGGTGCCGGCAGTGAGCAATGAAAGCATTGGGTTTTGCTCATCAGATTTCCGGATTTTTCAAAGCTAAGGGTGTGCCCGGAGTCACCCGTGCTTCTTGAGTGATTTTCCAACCGGTTTCATAGCCGACTTCCGGGATCAGCTCATCAAGTGTTTCCAGTTGCAGGTAATAACGACCAGACACCAACGCTTTCAGTTGACCAACATAAACATGTGTTCCAGTATCAGAGCCCGCACCAAAAGAACGGTTAAGCAGAATCCGCTTATCTTTGTCTTTAAAAACCGGAGAAAGAAAGCTCATGCTTAACTGTCCAGGCCATTGTTCAGTGTCACCGGTCAGCTTGACTCGAACCTCACCGATCAAATCATCAATGGTGAGAATGCCTTCGATGTGTAAATCGGAGGCGTTGTGAATCCGTGTCATGTCCTGATTAATGGATTTACCGTTTTTGTAATAATCATCAATCACAACACTGTCTTTATGGGTAAAGGCGGTGTAAACCTGAAAGCTGCCCCAGACAAAAGTGACCAGTAAAATACCAACGATGTACCAGGCCCAGGGTTCTCGGTACCAGGGGGTGAAGGGTTCTTTGAGATCAGTCACGAAACAGCTTCCTGAGTGTTTATTGTCTTTGCGTGATCCGGAAGGCAGGAGCTCCGGGTATATCCCGTCCTGTGGGAGTGGCCGGTGGTTGGATTCTTATAAACACCGGTCAGTGAGTATAAGCACGTAGAATATAGATTGTTCGCTTTTATTTCCACAAGAATTGGTAAGCGAAATCAGTGTTTTAGTCTCAAACTGTATTTTATAACTGATTGTAAAATAATGGGTTTTGAACAAATTGCTAAGAAAGTAGGAACTTTTTTTGGTACGAACGCTCAATAATAGGGTAGGGAGTAAAATCTTAATCACTCTAACCTAGGATAAGGATATCAAGATGAGGCTATCTTTTTCTAATTTACCTTCAACATCCCGGCAGGTTGTTATTGCTGAAAATGCCTTCCAGCCGGCTCAGAAAAAAAAGATCACCTTCGCTGAACGCGGCATTGTTGAAAAGGGGCGCTTCAAGCACAGCTGTATTAGTAAAGAGGATATTGCCAGGGTATTTATTCGGGACTGGTGTGGGACTGACGATGAGAAAAAACGTCTCGGTTGTGATTATCGGATAAGGACTGAAGATGCGTTACCTGGCAAGAATAAAAAGAATTTGGCTCTGGCTAAAAGACAGAAAGCTGGGCAGGATACGCGTGATCCATTTGAACCGGCAACCTACCTGTTCCATTGTGATGGTAACAAATTGAATTTGGATTCCATGAAGTTTGAAGGCTCCAACGAGTTTGTTTCCAGGCTTAGAACAAGTTCAGCGACTGCTCCGAACGGGACAGTAGAGAAAGTAAGCCCCCAAAAGCACCCTGCAGTTGGAGTGGCAACTGCAACAGGGCAGGCTCACCTCTCAGGAAGAGGTAATGAAGATCGCTATGTTGCTGATTTACGAAGCTTGTGGCTCGCAGGCAAGTATTACCCGCAGGTGTCTTTCACGGCCATTCTGGACGGCCATGGTAGTTCACAATGTTCCCAGTTTGTTCAGGATAATCTTGCAGACTATCTGGCTGAAGCGCTTGAGCTGCTGACCAGTGATCGTCAGCAACTTTGCGATCATGATGTCTATACTGCCATTGATGTTGCGATATGGCGTTTGCAGCATGATTACTTTCTTAAGCAAGGTCATTCTGGCACAACAGCAAACATTGCTATACGAATTGGCGGTCATCTTTATGTGGCCAATATTGGTGACAGTCAGGCGCTGCTTGTCGACGCAGAAAATAATGAATATGTCCCGCTGAGTATTGATGCCAAGTTTGATACAAGCAGTAAACCAGGCATTGAAAAGGAAGTAAGCGACTTACATTTGAAGTCAATTTATAAACGAGGCGGCAAAATTTCCGGAGAAGATCGTGTGGCTGGTGGAGGGATAAACATGGCCAGATCCATCGGAGATTTCCGAAGCACAGGAATGTCCTGCCTCCCGACTATCATTAAATACGATTTACAGCCCGGTAAAGAATACCTGTTGGTTCAATGCAGTGACGGTTTCTCAGACATTATTAATCCACGTACATTAGCCAAAGAGAGTGCTGAAAGTAATCGCAGTCATAGAGGTGATGCTGCCGCCAGTGCTCTGGATGCTATGCACTATGGCTATCGGGTTAGTGGAAATAGTGATAGATCAAGAGATGATATGACCATTCTGATGCTGCCTATGAAGGCTGGTGAATATCGGGAACGCAGTGTTGCACAATGTATGCCTGCAACGTCTTACACAGCATTTGGCTCATCACAAGGTCATCTGGATAACTGGATGGGGCAGATGATGCAAAGCGTTACTGAGGGCGCTGAAAATCAGTCAGCCCAACCTTTCGATTTCAACAGTAGCTCCAGCGTAGAAAGTACGGATTCTATCAGCGGCATTCCATCCGATGCAAGTTGCGCTGGGTTGTCAGACTATAAACTTAGCCGTTTGCTCAGCCGGGATGCTCCTGGCGGATTTGATAGCAGAATCAACGTTATTGCACGAAAGAATGGACTTGAAAAAGAGCAAGTTGTGCAAGCACTGAGAGTTTTCCTTTTTGATGAAATGAGCAGGGCTGATCTCAAAAATAAAAAATTGGATGAATATAAACTGGTGCCCTTGGAAGGACTTATAGAGCCTTTTTTAGATAAGCTACAACAGTCGAACAAAGGAAAGACTGGAACTAGATAGTGGATAATCGTTAGACTCATAATATATATAACCTGCATTGATCATTTTTGGTTGACCGCTATCTAGCTGTTGATTCGATGTTGACCATGCAAACTGTCTGACTCTCATCATGAAAAGGAATTTCATAATGACAGTGTTACGGATGCTTTATTTATCTATGGGGCTGATGCTTTTTGTCCGGACTGCCTTTCCAGCACACTACCATGACGATGTAGAAGCTTTTCCGCCTTGGCAGAATGGCCGGGGGCTTGGAGAACTTTCCCTTGAGGTGTCTACTGAAAATGAGTCAGCTCGTCAGCATTTTCTGACGGGGCTTAAACTACTCCATGCTTATGAATTTTCAGAAGCCACCTGGTCACTAAGAGCTGCACAGAAATTGGATCCCGGGTTTGCCATGGCTTATTGGGGGGAGATTATCGCCAGCCGGATGTTGGTCTGGTACAGCCGTAATGATGAACAGGGGCAATCCGCCTTGAAACGACTGGAGGAAAATGCAGATTTATCCCTGCTTACTGATTTGGAAAAAGGGCTGATCGGTGCAGCAAAAGTATTGGTTTCCAAAGATGAGACACTGAAACCTTTTGAAAAAGGATCGTCTGCCTGGCAATTCAGAAACAAAATGGAGGGCTTATATCAGCGTTTTCCATTGAATCATGAAGTGAAGGTTTTATACGGCTACAGTATTCTTGGAACCCGCCACGGAGTTCGTGATTATAAAACCAATCTGAAAGCGATTACGCTGTTTGATGAAGTGCTCGATGAAAACCCTGACCACCCTGGAGCATTGCATTTTATTCTTCATGCAGCGGAAAACCCGGTTCAGGCCTATCTAGCCCGTGATGCGGCAGAGACGATCAATGACATTGTGTTTGCTGCCATACACACATTGCATATGCCCTCTCATTATTACATTGCTCGAGGTGAGTGGCAGGAGGTCGTTGATATTAATCGTATGGCCTGGAGCGCATCTATTCGCAGGGCTTATGAATCAGGGTTGGGCAGCGACACGTTTGAGTATCACGGTCAGGGCTGGGTGATCTATGGACTGTTACAACAGGGTAACTATCAAGAAGCACTGGCTGAAATGAACAAGCTGTATCGGGAGTTTGATAAAAACCCGTCTTCAACCATTAGACGTTATCTGTTGTTTGCACGGGCCGGGTTTCTGGTTGATGCACCTGTTGGTAGTAAAGAAAGTAAGCTCGTTCTTAAGCAGCGGGTTGATCACCAAAGGATGATATCGGCAGCAACTGGTGCTGACCTTTTGGCGGAGGCTTACCTTGGCTGGCAGATGGGAAATAACGGTATGATTGCCAAGGCTAATCGTCGTTATCACCAGTTAATGGATAATGATCTGCAGCATTTATCGCCGCCAGAGCAGGATGCTGTAAAAATAATGGGCTTATTAACCCGGGCGCTTGAAGATTTGCAAAATGAACGTTCTGACGCCGGTGAGTTGAAGTTATCCCGAGCAGCTAATCTGGAAGTCACCATGGTGCATGAACATGGTATTCCATTGACTGTGAAACCAGCGAATGAGCTTTATGCTGAGTTTTTATTGAAAGAGAAACGTTTCGGAGAAGCTCTGCATTATTACAAAAAAGCGTTAGCCTATTATCCTAAACGGATGTCTTCTCTGAAAGGTCAGGCTGTCGCATTGAGTGAGCTTTATGATGCGTATAATTAAGTAGAAGTATAGAAAGTGAATAATCTAATCTCGTTTTTTATACGGATTCGGGGCTTGTGGTTGTTTTGTTATTCTTCGAAGGCATTGAATAGCGTCTGTGATTGATGTCAGTTATCGTGAGCTAATATAGCTGACTTGATGGATTTTGCTAAACATCCGTTGATGTTGAATGAATGGAGAATAAAACAATTATGTGCGGCTAATGACTAAGTAGTTGAGCAAATGAAATCATATTTTCTGAGCAAGTGGCCAGCCACTCTACTGCGTTACAACTCTGGTCACATAGCTATGGCTATGCTCCCGGCGTTGTGCCTTGCATAGTAACTGTCCACTCACCCAGAAATATTCGATTCCATTTGCACAACTACTTAAGGATGTTTAGAAGGCTGAGTGAATCTGACGGACATCTCAGCCTTTTATTATTACGACATCTGATTGTTATTAGAAAACAGCTTTGATGGCTTCTTCTGCACAGGCAACGTCTAAATGCCCACCTGGAGCACCACCGACACCGATGGCACCAATCTGAACGTCATTCAACGTTACTGGAATGCCGCCAGTCAGGAATAACAAATTCTCATCCATGTTTTGCAGTGGTTGCATGATTGGCTTGTCGGCCACCAGTTTCATAAGGTCTCCGGAAGGGCGTTTCATGCTAACAACCGTAAATGCCTTTTTGCGTGAGCTGTCCAGAGTGTGGATGCCTGCGCCATTTTCTCGAAGTTGGGCAAGCACGTTACCCGACATATCAACCACGGTTGCAGACACTTTATAGCCTTGTGCCGTGCACTGCTTCACAGCACCTTGAGCCAGCTGAAACGCAATGGCAGAAGCAATTTCTGTCACGGATACAGTCTGGTTTTTATCGGCGGCTGATGCGTTAAAAGAGATGGACATTAAGCCAAGGGTGGCGGCCAGAGCGGTCATTTTAATCTTTTTCATATTCACTCCTTCAGGGTTTTATTGTTCAACGGCGACCACTCTAACGAAGTACGAATTACCAAGGGCTTTCAGAAGCATTACAAAACTGCAATGTTCAGCAGAATTAAACGATTGTGTGATAGTGTCTTTCTGCCAGGGGTTGCTATTGATGTACTGATACCAATGAAAATACTTTTGATCGAAGATGATGCCCGCATATCTCACTTTCTTATCACCGGCTTTCAGCAGGAAGGTTGTTCGATCACTCATGCTGCCAACGGAGTGGATGGGCTGCATGAAGCAATCACCGGCTCCTATGATGTGATCGTTCTCGATATCATGTTGCCAGAACTGGACGGCTTTGGTGTTTTATCACAGTTAAGAGGGCAGGGGCATTTGACGCCAGTATTGATTCTGAGTGCCAAGCATTCTGTGTCGGAACGGGTCCAGGGGCTTCAGTCGGGGGCAGACGATTATCTGGTCAAACCCTTTGCATTTTCAGAGTTGTTTGCTCGTTGTCAGTCACTGTGTCGTCGGCAGAGTCAGAATCAAAACGCGGTGCAAAGTCTGAGTCTGAGTTATCAGGATTTATCACTGGATTTATTAAGTCATGACGTTGAACGCAGTGGTGACGTGATTCACCTCAATCAGCGTGAATTTATTTTGCTCAAACTAATGATGGAAAATCCGGAAGTGGTGATTTCCAAGGCGACCATTCTGGAGCAGGTTTGGGGGCATCAGTTTGATCCGCAAACCAATGTGGTGGATGTGCTGGTCTGTCGTTTACGAGGTAAGGTGGATAAGGGGTTTGAGCTTCCGTTGATTCATACTCTGAGAGGCGTTGGTTATGTCCTCAGGAAGTAGTGTTGAGCGGGCACTAAGCAAAGTACACAACACATTGCTCAGACGATTTATCCTGTTGCTGCTGCTCTGCTTGCTGGTGGTGCAGGTTATTGTTGGTTCACTGTTTTTTCTGGATCTTTACTGGCAGGAAAAAAGAGTGATGACCAACATGAGAGCGGAGTATCAACGAATACTGACGTATGATTCTGCTGACAGATTGCGGCATGTCTTTCAGGCTGGCAGTGAACGCTTATTGGGCAATCACATTGCCGCGTTTGAACGCCCAAAAAAATACGTACAAAACAATGCCTATTCAATAGAATTACTGGCGGGTTATCCAAACGTTCCCTCCGATATCGATTTCTCTTTGTATACCATAGGAGAGAAGCCCTGGTGGCAAACGTTTCTTCTAAACCCTTACACCACTTATGTGATTCCCGGAGTGGACAGTGATTTTTGGCTGGTGCTTGATAATCGAGCCCGTTATTTCATTGCCTACAACAAGTGGGTGATGACCCTTCTGGCAATGGTGCTGATTGTTATTGTGACCACTGTTTTCATCCAGAGAATGATACGGGGAGTCATGTCGCCATTGATTTCACTGGGTAAAACATTATCGAAAATTCAGCAGGGCGATCTGAACCCAGAAGCTATTCCAAAACCAGTCCCTGGTGGGCTGAGTGTGATCAGTGCCAGTGTCCATGATGCTATGGTACGACTGCATCAGATCACCACTACTCTTAATACGACAGTAGACGCCATTGCACATGATATACGAACGCCGTTGTCGAGAATTATCCTTTCATCACAATCGGCTCTGCTGGACGATCAAAACCCCCAACAAATGAGGGAAGCCCTGTCTGACAGTGCAGAATATGCCATGCAGGCCAATACCATGCTCACTACATTGATGAAGTTGAATGATGAGCTGACCGGTAAACGTCAGGGCATGTATAAACCCACGGATGTTGGGAACGTTGTTCGTACAGTTGTGTCATGGTACGAAGACGTTGCGGATGACAAACAGATTCAGCTTAAGGTCGATGTCCCCGAACCGGTCATCATTCAGTCTGATCCCGAAAAGCTGACTCAGGCGCTGTTAAACCTTGTTGATAATGCCATTAAGTATACGGATCGTGGCAGTGTCTGTGTTCGCGCAATTTGTCTGGATCAGCACAGGATTGAGATCAGTGTCAGAGATACTGGTATTGGTATTGAAAAGCCTTATCAGGGCATGGTGTTTGAACGATTATATCGAGTAGACGACAGTAGAAATGCTTCTGCAGGCTATGGTCTGGGGCTCTCTCTGGCTGTTGCCATTGTCGATAACCTGGGTGGCTCCATTCATCTGGAATCTGAACCGGGTCATGGCAGTACCTTTACCATCCGTTTAGATGTTTAAGGGGATGGAATGGTGGGAGAAGTGGCCGTGGCGCATAGAGCGACACGGCTGATCAGATTATCTGGAAGGAATCATAAACCGGCTTTCTGTCTTGATGGCACCAAGATCAGGCTTGCTTGAAATGATGCTGAACTCAATAGGACGGGTTATTGGCGCACCATCAAGCTGTGGTGCGATCACGCGAATGACTTCCTGCGCCACACTGTTGGGTTCGATCATAAGCGATGTCTCACCGGAAATGGTTAGACCATCAAAGCCGTCTACCTGAATCTGCACTTCATGGGCCACATGATCTTTATTGGCAATTTTCAGAGTGTAGATATTTTCAATGCGCTGATCACTGAGTGTGCGATAGAGCACATTTCGGTCCCTCAATACTTCAAGCTCCAGTGCAACCCGATTATTCAGCGTTACGAAGAACAACCCGATCATGACAATCAGAGCAACGGCGTAACCGATTAAGCGTGGACGCAACCAGTGGGTTTTACCTCCGGCGAGTTGGTGCTCTGTAGTGTAGCTAATCAGTCCTTTGTCATAACCCATCTTATCCATAATGGTATCGCAGGCATCGATACAGGCGGCGCAGCCGATGCATTGGTATTGCAGGCCATCACGAATATCAATACCCGTTGGGCAGACTTGAACACAGAC
Source organism: uncultured Endozoicomonas sp. (assembly GCF_947495845.1). Taxonomy (GTDB): domain Bacteria; phylum Pseudomonadota; class Gammaproteobacteria; order Pseudomonadales; family Endozoicomonadaceae; genus Endozoicomonas. The sequence goes on from NZ_CANMAO010000017.1 coordinate 17,154, forward strand.
GCTGCAATCGACACAATCGCCAAGGCCTACGCTTTTCGGGTCAACGCTTTTCTTTCGGGCGCCACGACTTTCCCCACGGCGCTCGTCGTAGGCGACAACGAGGGTGTCATTGTCAAACATGACACTCTGGAAGCGGGCATAAGGGCACATGTGCATGCACACTTGTTCACGCAGATAACCGGCGTTGCCGTAGGTGGCCACAGTGAAGAAGACCAGCCAGAAAACACCCCAGCCGTTGACGTCACCCGTGGTGAGATCGACCACCAGTTCCCGTATAGGTGTGAAGTAGCCAACGAAGGTAAGCGCGGTGGTGAATGCAACGGCAACCCAGATGGCGTGTTTAGCGGCTTTTCGCAGAAACTTGTCAGCAGACATCGGCTCTTTATCGAGCTTCATTCTACGGTTGCGTTCACCTTCGGTAACACGCTCTGCCCACATGAATACCCAGGTGAAGACGCTTTGTGGGCAGGTGTATCCGCACCAGATTCGACCGGCAAAAACCGTCAACGCAAAAAGACCGAAGGCGCAGATGATCAGCAGCCAGGTGAGCAGAATAAAATCCTGGGGCCAGAAGGTGGTGCCAAAAATATGAAACTGTCGGGCGGGCAGATCAAAGAGAATTGCTTGCTGACCGTTGATGTTGAGCCAGGCGGTGCCAAAAAACAGTAGAAACAGGAAAGTACCGCCGGCCAATCGTAAATTACGATAAAGACCAGAAAAGCTTCGGGTGTATATTTTTTCGGGCTTCTGGTAGAGATCTATCAGTTCCGGTTCCTGGTTGGCATTTTGTGTGTTCATAGCGCCGAAATTACCGGTGTGGGTTTGTGATTAGGATAGATTGGTAGGTCGGTAATTCTGAAAGAATTGCCGACACTTGGGTTCGATTATCATTGCCGGCAACCCTTTGGGTTACCGACCTACAATATTACTCAGCCTTATGGGTCAGGCTGTAAACGTACGCAGTCACCAGGTGAACTTTCTCTGGTCCGAGAATGTCATGCCAGGGTGGCATTACGCCGTTACGGCCTTTTCGAATGGTGTATTCAACCTGAGTCTGACTGGAGCCGTATAACCAAACGTTATTAGTCAGATTTGGCGCACCCAGTGCATAGTTGCCAGTACCATCGGCGCTGTGACAAACGGCACACGTCGTACTGAACACCTTCTTGCCTGCATCCAGATCATCCTGGCTGGCGCCGGAATCAATACCAGACAATTCACGGACATAACTGGCAACCTGCTTAACGCCTTTGTCACCAATCACCGCACCCCAGGCGGGCATTTGCCCTCGTCGACCCTGAGCGATGGTGGTTTTAATCGCATCAGCGCTGCCGCCATAGAGCCAGTCGTTGTCGGCAAGGTTTGGGAAACCGAAGTTACCGCCTGCATCCATACCGTGGCAAAGTGCACAGTTGTTGATAAACACCCGCTCACCCATTTTCAGAGCTTTTGGGTTTTTAATCAGCTCTTCGATGGGGGTTGCCGCGTAACGCTGAAACTCTGGTGCGAATCTGCGTTCGTGTTTCAGCTGATCGGTTTTTAGTTCGCCGACCTGAGTCCAACCCAGAACACCGGCCCATTTACCCATGCCCGGATAAAGAATCAGGTAGCCCACAGTGAACACCAGAGTGGCCACGAACATCACAAACCACCAGTGCGGCAGAGGGTTGTCGTATTCCTCAATGCCGTCGTAGGCGTGACCTGTGGTTTCATCAGTCATGTCCCTGCGCTGGGCTTTACGGGTAGAAAACAGTACCCAGGTGACCAGTACAAGGCAGGCGGAGGTTAGTAGAACAATCCACCAGTGCCAGAAATTACTCATCGTTATGCTACTCCTCTTTCTGGGGAGTTCTTTGTCCCGCTATGGACATTGTCATTTTCCCGGTGTTCCGTAACCGGACTATTACTATCTGAGCCATTAGCGACTTCAGTGTCGTCAGCGAAAGGCAGTGAAGCTGCCTCATCAAAGTCGCCTTTACGCTTGCTGCTGTATGCCCAGATGATCACTGATAGCATGGCGATCAGAGCGACAACTGTCGCCAGTCCTCGAATCGTATTGATATCCATCAGCGCTTACTCGTAATGTTGGTTCCGAGACCTTGCAGATAAGCCACCAGAGCGTCGAGCTCGGTATGACCTTTCACTGCATCTTTAGCGCCGGCAATATCCGCATCGGTGTAAGGAACGCCCAGAATGCGCAGAGTTTTCATTTTCTTTGCAGTCAGGCTGTTATCCACCGGTGTTTCTGCCAGGAATGGGTACGCCGGCATAATGGATTGTGGTACCAGATCTCTTGGGTTGATCAGGTGAGCACGGTGCCAATCATCGGAGTAACGACCACCCACACGAGCCAGATCAGGTCCGGTGCGCTTGGAACCCCAGAGGAATGGGAAGTCGTACACAGATTCACCGGCAACCGAGTAGTGACCGTAACGTTCCACTTCTGCACGAAGTGGGCGAATCATCTGGGAGTGACAGCCAACACAGCCTTCGCGGATGTAAATGTCGCGGCCTTCCAGTTCCAGTGCACTGTAGGGCTCAAGCCCTTCAACGGGTTGAGTGGTTTCATCCTGGAAAAACAGCGGGACGATTTCCACCAGACTGCCGAAACTGATGGCAACCACCACCAGTATCACCATCAGTCCAAGGTTCTTTTCAACAATATCGTGTTTAATCATTGTTATTAGCTCCCTGCAACCGGCTGAGCATTCTCATTCACAGAGGTGTCTTCTGTTTCAGTGGCTGTGCGGTAGACGTTATAAGCCATCAACAGCATACCCAGCACAAAGAACGCACCGCCAATCGCCCGCACCACATAACCAAAGTGGCTGGCTTCAACAGACTCAATAAAGCTGTAAGTCAGGGTGCCGTCTTCGTTCACTGCACGCCACATCAGACCTTGCATGATACCGTTTACCCACATGGCAACGATGTACAACACGGTGCCGATGGTTGCCAGCCAGAAGTGCGTGTTGATCAGGCTAACGCTGTACATCTGTTCTTTGCCGTACAGTTTCGGAATCAGGTGATACAGAGAACCGAAGGACACCATGGCTACCCAACCCAAAGCACCGGAATGTACGTGACCAATGGTCCAGTCGGTGTAGTGAGACAGGGCGTTAACGGTTTTGATCGCCATCATTGGGCCTTCAAAGGTAGACATACCGTAGAAGGAAAGAGAGACAACCAGGAAGCGCAGAATTGGATCGGTGCGCAGTTTATGCCACGCGCCGGAAAGCGTCATGATGCCGTTGATCATCCCGCCCCAGGAAGGTGCCAGCAGGACCAGAGACATCACCATGCCCAAACTCTGAGCCCAATCAGGCAGAGCGGTGTAATGCAGGTGATGAGGGCCAGCCCAAATGTAAATGGCCACCAGTGCCCAGAAGTGCACGATGGACAAACGGTAAGAGTAAACCGGACGTTCTGCCTGCTTCGGTACGAAGTAGTACATCATGCCCAGGAAACCCGCCGTCAGGAAGAAGCCGACCGCGTTGTGACCGTACCACCACTGAATCATGGCATCCATGGCACCGGCATAAGCGGAGTAGGATTTGGTCATGCTCACTGGCAGTGCAGCACTGTTGACAATGTGCAGAACCGCAACGGTGATAATGAATGCGCCGAAGAACCAGTTAGCCACATAAATGTGCTTGCTCTTACGCTTCATGATGGTGCCAAAGAACACGATCGCATAACTGACCCAGACCACAGCGATCAGAATATCGATGGGCCATTCCAGCTCGGCATACTCTTTAGAAGAGGTCATGCCCAGTGGCAATGTAATGGCGGCCAGCACGATCACCAGTTGCCAACCCCAGAAGGTGAAGGCGGCGAGTTTGGGCAGAGCCAGTGTCGCCTGACAGGTGCGCTGTACGATGTAGTAGGAAGTCGCGAACAATACGCAACCACCAAACGCAAAAATTACCGCATTAGTATGCAGTGGTCGTAAACGTCCAAAGCTGGTCCATGGCAGGCCCAGGTTGAGTTCAGGAAAGACCATTTGAGAGGCGATCAGCAGGCCTACCGCCATACCAACAACACCCCAGACCACGGCCATGATGGCAAACTGCCGAACTACGTTGTAGTTATATGCCGTGTCTTGATAGCTCGGCTGTAACGTTGCAGTACTCATGCTCCATGTTACCTTCGGGTTATACTTATGAGAGTTCGTAATATTGTGGGTAAACCGAAGTGGAATTGTATTGACGCAGATCAGTATCCGGTCAAAAACTGAGCCTGAGGGCTTTGTTTGGAAGGCAGAAGTGTTGTAGCGTTATCTGTTTTGCGAAGCAGTTCCAGTGAACGACCGTTCTCGTCCATGTAAACAGTTTGAAAAAGTGGAAGATGAACCGTGTCTTTTGAATTACTTTTCGTATGATGGTGCAGCCAACATCATGCTGAAAGAAAATTGCAAACACCAGCTCCTGCTTACTCTTGTTCTATAAAACCTACTTATAAAAACAGACGTCTTGTCGTAACAGTCCTGACTTTCTTTTTCTCAGCCGTGTATGACTCTTTTTTGGTCATTTAACGCTTCAGTTATCCTCATCGGAATCAGAGCATCTTGTAAGAGGATGCCCCCACATTCCGCCGCCATGATACCGAAATATAGGTGTGCCCGCTAATGCTTTTTCGGTCTGTACTTAATCGTGGTTCCAGTGGTATTTATGTACGACTAGCCTGAGGTTCTTATATGGAATTAATCTGGAATAAAGCATCAGATAATGCGGAAGTACTGATACTGGCCCATGGTGCAGGTGCGGCAATGGATAGCGAGTTTATGGAACGAATGGCTGAATTGATCTGTGAATCAGGAGTCACTGTCGTCCGTTTTGAATTCGATTATATGCAGCAGCGTCGGGAAACCGGTTCTCGTCGACCGCCAGATCGTCAGCCAAAATTGCTGGCTTGTTGGGAACGGGTGTTAGACGCAGTGTATGAAGAAGTGGGCAGGCCGTTGTTTATTGGTGGCAAATCCATGGGCGGAAGAATGGCAACATTATTGGTTGCTCAGTCTGAAAATGAGGGGCGAGAAAGCCCGGTGCCTATCAAGGGTGTGGTTTGTCTGGGGTATCCCTTTTATGCCGCAGGTAAGCATGACAAACCCAGAATTGACCATTTACAGGAAATAAATACGCCTGTATTGGTGATGCAGGGTGAGCGGGATGCCATGGGCGGCAGGGAAACCGTCGGTGAATACTTATTGTCTCCTAATGTGAGTATTCACTGGCTGGCAGACGGTAATCATGACTTGAAACCCAGAAAGGTATCAGGTTTTTCTCACGAAGATCATCTGCAAACCAGTGTTGTTTGTATTCACGAGTTTTGCGCGGCTTGTTAAAGGAAGGCGCTTTAGTTTGAAGCGCTTTCCAGAAACTCAATGGATGGTGCAAAGAACGCACAGCCGGTAACGGCGTTTGAAAACTTCATCAGATGATCGTAGTGACCATCGCTGTCTGCATGAATCATGGCTTCTAGCATCAGCTCAAAATGTACTGGCGTTCTGCAGTAAGACACAAAGTACAATCCCGCTTCTTTTGAATCGCCATAAGGCATGCTGTGACGAAGAATCTCCATGCTTTTGCCATCCGCATCTTTCAAATTGACCCGTTTGATATGGGCATCCGGTGATTTGTCGTCAGAGCTGAACTCAATGTTCTCTTCTTTGCTTCGTCCGATAATGGCTTCCTGATGGTGAACCGGACACTGTGCCCACTGTTTCAGCTCGTGCACATAACGCTGAGTGTGAATGTACGTGCCGCCAGCAAAATCGCTGTCTTCTTCACCGACAATCGCCACGGCTGCACGGTTGTCGCCTTCCGGATTTTCAGTGCCGTCGACAAAACCGGTAAGGTCGCGGCAGTCCAGGTAGCGGAAGCCATAGACTTCTTCTTCGACTTTCACGGTATCGTCAAACAACGCCATCACTTGCTGCATTAATTCAAAGTTCAGGTCTTTTCGGTTGGAGCGGATGTGCAGGAGTAGGTCGCCAGCCGTTGCGGGGGCTTTTCTATGGCCATCTTCCAGAGCGATAAATGGATGTAAGTTTGCCGGTTTTTTATTGGGGAACAGTTGTTCCCAGGCTTTGCTGCCAATGCTGATGGTTGAAGTTAAATGTGCGTCAGGGTGACGATCACTAAGAGTTTGGGTTAGCTCTGGAACTGAGGAGAGTGATTGCTTGATACGCTGTGAGCTGGGGTTTTCAGCATTATTGATAGAAAATACAATGAATAGTGCGTCGGTATTGGCACTGGGTATTATTCCGGTTTGGGGAGTTGGCATGATCTGAAACCCTGAAAATAACATTTGGTTAATTGTTGGTTGTTTGTCTGGATGGTTCTTCACCCAGAAAAAATAATCGAAAATTCTACGTCAATATGAAACTAATCATCGTGTTTTAGATCAATGTATTTTTGTACATATCTGATAGGTGTTAATACTTGGGGGTTACCTTGTAATGTCCTGGTCAGATATTAATAACATGAAGCCGATAAGGATGTCGTCAATATAGGGTGATTTATGCCAGGTTTAGACGCTACTACACCAACCCCCGCTATACCGCATCCACAGCAGGCACCTGAGGTGGCGACAAGAGCAAAACATTCGGCACTTGAAGGGCAAGCCTGCAATATCTGTGACCAGATGTTTTCAGAGGATGCCAGAACAGAGAAATATTGTTTATGGCATTGTGAAAGATCTTTACGGGTTGTGTCTCTGTCTAATTGTCATTCGGGGCATTTTCTTCATAGTCATTGTTTAGAGAGAGTGAGTCGCAGGCTTCCTGATAATCAATCCTGTTGTAATATTTGCCAGAGAAACGTTGTTATCAATGGGGACATGCAGGCCTCGTTTAATAAATGGAAAGCAGTTGATGATGCGATCTCGCCAGTTCTGAAAATTCTGGTTGAAAGGTGTGTCAATGGGGTGAACCAATGTGAATTAGAACGGCTTGAAGATTGTTTATCAATATTAAAGGCGTTTGTTGAAGAGGATGAAGATGCAAGGGTTATCTATAGCGATGGGTGTTGGGCTATCGGTAAAGAACATCTTGAGCGTCTCTGGAAAAAACTTGAACTACAAGAAAATGAAATAAAGCAGCCTGAATTACGGGAAGCGTTGAGCAAACTTATTTTTGCTTTCTATGAATCGATTCAATCCTATAGAGCAGCACCCGACTCTTTTAATGCGCTAATAAACGAACTGGAAATGTTGCAGGCATCATATTGCAGTGAGCATGACGGGTTAAGTGTTTTTTTGGCAAAGTTGATGGTTTTGGGGCAGCGTAAATACTCATGCTATTTTAACTCTGCTGTGATGCAGGAAAGGTTAACTAAAGCAGCAAACATAATTGTTAATGATTCTAAAAATATTGTGCTTGATGAAGACGATTCTAAGGGGATTTGTGAGCAATGGTATCAAGTGGTATCCAAAGACTATGAGTCGCTCCCCTTTTGTCGACGCTACGAAATATTAAAACTTCTTGAAACGGTTTATACGCGATTCGATTCGAAAGAAGTGTTTGTATCGGGGCTGGAATATATGCATTTTCATTGTTGGCAGGAGGTGAGTAGTTTGTTGGAAAATCCTCGGTTTATTGATTGTGCAACATTAGCCGATGCGCAGGCATTTGTTAAAGAAGAGCGTATCTCTTGTGATAAAGGGCTTCAGGATGAGTTGGATGCATTGGCGGATACTTACCCCGATAAAATGGCAGCGAAGTGTCAGGCTATGCTTGAAGCTGTTGGTGAAACCTTTGCTGGTGGTGAGAAGCAGGAGAGCAGTGTGGAGATGATGAATTGGCTGGACAATGTGCTTAAATATGGAACTGAAAAGCAGCAAGTGGAAGCAGGGGTCAAAAAGTTTATTTTACGCATGCCTGTATTAAAACTTGATGATACTCATTAAGATTTTGTGCCCCGACACTTGGCGTTGTTTTTAAAATGGAAATATCCCTACCGGTCTGGCACAGAGTGTGGCACTTTGCCTGGCCAGCAATCGTTTCAAATATTTCAGTACCGCTACTTGGTTTAGTGGATTCAGCGGTGCTTGGTCACCTGCCTTCACCGGAATATTTAGGCGGTGTTGCCATTGCTGCAACCTTGTTCAGCATGGTGTTCTGGGCATTTGGTTTTTTGCGGATGGGGACGACCGGCCTGGTGGCTCAAGCAAAAGGGCGTGGTGATCGAGACGCCTGCCGAAAGTGGCTGTTGCAATCCGTGGCTTTTGCTGCAGCGATTGGGGTGTTGTTGATTCTCTTTTCGTCACCGATCTTTTCAGTGGTGTTGCCTTTTTTTGATGCCAGTGCTGTGGTTGCCCGGCAGGCTGACATCTATTTCTCCACCCGTATTTTTTCCGCGCCGGCGGTGTTGATCAACTATGCGTTGATTGGTTGGCTGATCGGAATGCAGAAACCCAAAGGTCCGCTGTTTATTCTGGTGCTGGGCAATGTGGTCAATATTGTTCTGGATCTCTGGTTTGTACTCGGGCTTGGCTGGGCGACACAGGGCGCTGCGTTGGCCACCGTGATTGCGGATTATCTGGCGCTGGCTGGTGGGTTATACATTGTAAATCGAACACTTCAGGAAACCGGCGGCGAGTTTTCATGGGCAATGCTGATGGATGCCGTTGGGTTACGCCGGCTGGTGTTGTTGAATCGCCACTTATTTGTGCGCACCTTATGCCTGTTGTTTGTTCAGAGTTTCTTCACTGCCCAGGGGGCTCGGCTCGGCGATGACATTCTGGCCGCTAATGCCCTGTTATTAAATTTGATGGTGTTGATTTCTAATGGTCTGGATGGTTTTGCTCATGCAGCAGAAGCGCTGACCGGTGAAGCCATCGGAAGAAAAGACCGTAAACTGTTTGCGCAAGTGATCCGGGTGACGGGTTGGTGCTCCCTGATCTGCGGTGGTTTATTCTGCCTTATTCTGGGCGTTGGCGGTCATGCCTTGCTGGGGTTGTTGACCGATATTCCAGAAGTGGTGGATCAAGCATCGGTTTATCTGCCCTGGTTGGTGGTGATGCCGCTGATTGCTGTCTGGTGTTTCTGGCTGGATGGCGTCTTTATTGGTGCCGTCAGAACCGATATGATGCAGCACACGATGCTGGCGGCTACGGTTCTGGTATTCCTTCCCTTGTGGTTTGTGTTTAAGGGGTTGGGGAATCAGGGGTTGTGGCTGGCTTATACCCTGTTTATGGGTGCGCGAGGTGTTGGTTTGATTTGGGTCTTCCGACGATTCAGTGCTCGGGATAGGTGGTTTGCCGATCGGCAGGAACTGGTTTGAGAGATACTAAGTGTGCTATGAGTCTGATATGACGACTGTTGTAAAAAACGAAGCGTTTGAAGTGCATCATGAGCTGGATACTTGCGGCCTGTTTTGCCCGGAACCGGTGATGATGTTGCACAATAAGATTCGGGATATGAAAAGTGGCGAAGTGGTCAGAGTGGTTGCCACAGACCCTTCTACCCAGCGAGATATCCCGAAGTTTTGCAATTTTCTGGATCATCCTTTGTTGAACCAGAATGAGCAGGATAATCAGTATGTGTATTGGATCCGTAAACGGAGCTCATAACGCACTCTGGTAGTCTGGCTGAGAAAAGGATCCGTTGAGGAGGGTAATCTCTATCAGGCTGCAGGTGTTATCTTTTCAGACGCTTAGCCCCACCCATCATCTACCTGTGTTCTTGCCGGATGTGGGTAGAGGTTCCTCCCGGTCACTTCTTCTCTGAGCATTACCCTGTGTCCCTCGATTTGTAGGCAACTTCCATAATTATTTTCAATGCGGATAAGATTTCCGAACTCATGATGTTCCAAACTGCGCTGGACGACCCGGGTGATCGCCTCAAAATTGAAAGTCGTGAATAGGTTAAGTTCTTCATGAGAAGGAACCGTCATCCGTTCATCAATAATGGCGTTGAAAAAAAGCTTAAAATAATCTGGGAATGATGATTGCTCCAGGGATTCTTTAAATTCAGGTATAAGGTTAATGTAAATGCCATGATGGAAATTAATGGCCTTCTCCAAATGAGAGAAAAAAGATTCAAGCTCCCTCCCTTTTGTGAAATTAATGAGCTTCTGTCCTTGAATATCCGATGCCTCTGAAGACCGCGGGTTATATTTAGTGGTTTGTTGAGGGGCTTCCTTTGTCTGCATAAAGTTCATTAGTTTTATTGGGGTGCCAGTTTTCTTAAGATTATTGGATCTTGGGGGTATCTCATTTGGTGTATAAAATGATTCGGTGTTTCGCACTTGAACTCCCTGAAATTCTCGGGGGTAGCCGACAAGGCTGAAAGGGAGCGCCATACGAGATGCTGTGTTTACATGGTTTTCTGCAGGCTGGGTATACCGTCGGAAAAAATCATCATCAAATGAGCTCTTGCCGACAGGCTGATGTGTTGTGACTTCCTGTGCTGATGGCGTATAGCCAGCAATATAATTCTTGGGTGGATTCTCCGGTTTTTGAATGGCTTCGGGGGTGTTTTGCCTTGTGCTTCTATCTGAAGGCAGCTCTGCTGTGACGAAGTCGCTGGGTTTGAATATGGTTTGTTTATGATTCTGGAAGGGGGGAGGTGTTTCTGTGTGAATTGATTCACGTTGTTCTCTGCCCTTTTGGCAAACTATGTCTGTAAAGGATGCGGGTGAAAATGTGTTTTTGCTGGTGCTGGTATTAAAAACTTCACTGATCCCACTGAATAAATTGGAATAATTTTGTTCAAGGGAGGATTGGGTATTAGTTGGGGTATCGTGATGAGCATACCGAAAAGTCGCTCTTGGTATATGGGATGGTTGTGGATGGGGTTGAAGCGTCCATGGTCCATATTTTACGGCATTTGGTTGCTCTGCTCGGTGGTTTTGCGCTGGGGAGTGATTGGGCGGTACATAGGGTTGATGATCATTTGTGAATGGGTTAAACATTGGGAGCCATTGTGAATTGTTTTGGTGTAGGAACAAATGTCTATGACAGCTCGTTCTTGAGAAAGTTCAGGGATACGTGCGAGGAAATTCAAAAGCCCTTGATTATGGGCTTTTGAATATATTTATTTGAGACTGTTGTTTATCTATTTATTCTTATTCTTTTTTCTTCCAGGTTGTGCATTGCGCAACAGAGTGCTGATACTTTCGAGCGGTTTCTCGGATGACAAAAGGCACGTCCTGAGGCGCTTGCACCTCTTCAAAGTGTTCGCTTAGCACTCTTTGTAATCCGGTGTAGGTGTCCACAGCCTCACCATTTTCCCGTATTCCACCAAGCCAATTCTTTTTCGGTGTGTATTCTTCCAGCCAGGTGTAGGGTGACGTAATCACCAAAATGCCACCGGGGCGAAGTCGTTCGTGGATTGTGCTGAGAAACTGTGTTGGATTATTGAGCCTGTCAATCAGGTTGCCCGCAAAAATCAGGTCGTAATCGTTGTAAATGGGTTTCAGATTACAAGCGTCACCCTGAGTAAAACGGATTCGGCCCATCTCAATATCATCGAAGCCCAGTTCAGTAATATCGGCAACGGCGTAATCGCCCAGTTCACCTTCCGTTGGGATGAAGTAGCGAACTTTGCCTTTTTCCTGAAGCTCTGCTGCCGCAGAAATAAAACGAGCTGAAAAATCGATGCCGTCGACGTGTTGAAAATCCCTGGCTAACTCGAAACTGGTTCGGCCGACTGAACAGCCAAGATCCAGCGCGCGGGTTTGCGCAGTGCTCTTTGAGGCTTCAAGACAGATTTGTGCGCAAGCATGGGGGTAGTTGGTGACGTTGAAATAGTCTTCTCCAAAGTGGAAGGCCAGATACTGCGCAACCAGTTCATCAGTTTCGTAGGGATTATCAGAAGTATCGGTCACGGCGGTGGACTCCACGTATCGGAAACCTGCATGTTGAAAGAAGTGCCTTCGAAAGGCGTAGCGAGAATCTTTGATAGCGTAGTTGCCGGTGGAAATCCATGATCCACCTTTGATGAGGTTGTGCCGGCCGTCAAAGGTTGGGGTGGAAAAATCATCGTAGCAAGGATGAACCCGAAATCCATCGTAGCCATCGATGGGCGTGCCCGTCCATTGCCAGACATTGCCAATAACATCGCAGAAATTACCGGTACGAAAACGATCCACCGGACAGGAGGATGACCAGTATTCCAGATTGATGTTGCCCGGTGCTGTATTCCAATAGGGCTGGTCGGTATCGATAGACTCCCGCAGACAATACCACTCCGCTTCGCTGGGCAGTTGAATCTGCTTCCCGCTGACTTCCGATTTCCAGCGACAAAAAGCCTGTGCTTCGTGGCAATTGACATCCACGGGCCAGTTCCAGGGCATCTCTATTTCTTCGAGCATTGTGCGATAGCGATAATTCTTGCCATCCGATACCCAGAACTCGGGGTGGCGGGTTTTGCTGAAGGTGGCCCAGGCCCAGCCTTCGTCTGTCCACCATCGCTCGGTGTCGTAGCCTTCGGCGTCCATAAAGGTTTTGAATTCCTGATTGCTCACCAGAAACTCACTGGCCTTGAAAGGTGCGACATTTACCTCGAAACGACCGTATTCATTGTCCCAGCCGTAAAGCTCGTTATCATAATCTTTGCCGAGTTTTAGGGATTGCCCCGCCACATCGATCAGACGGTTGTCGGGGGCGACATCGCTTTTTCGGCAGGGAGCCCAATCATCATTTGCAGTGACCCATGAGATCGGGAGTTGGCGAATAAGTACGGACGAGGTTTCCAGATGAATGCGTTCATGTTCAATGCCCATCAGAATAATCCATGCCGGGCTTTCCCAGTGGATGGGCATTTCAATGGGCATTGACTCTATAAAATCGCACACCACAGCTCGCACTTTCTGACGATACTCGTGAACCTGTTTCACAGAGGGCCAGCGGTAATTTTTATCATCCAGATCATCCCAGGACATTTCATCCACACCGATGGCAACAGTGGATTCAATATAAGGATCTACACGCTCCGAAATTAGCTTGGCAGTCATTAACTTGTTGACGAAAAAAGCGGCGGTATGGCCGTAATAAAAAATCAGCGGGTGACGCAGGGGGATGGCTTTTTCAAACCAGGCATCCTCTTTGGCCAGAGTTTGGAAGAGTTGCTCGTATTGATCAAAGGTGGCCTGAAAGTAATTCAGCAGCTCCCTGCGTTTTGCTTCTGGGGTGCCTGTGTTCAGTATCGGCGTGCGAGTGATTGCTTCGGTGTTGGCTCTGGTGTTATCAAGGGTGCTGGCAGTAATATCCAAGGGATTTATCCTCGTTGAGTGTCAGGTGATGCTCGGCGGAAGATCCGGCTTCAATGACGTGTTTCCATACGTAGTTATTTTTCTTATTACCAGGGTCTGTTGACGTTTCGTTGCGAGACTCAGTGACTCAGAAAAACGTCAAGCGCGCGAAAGGGTTGTGCCGTGCGTAGTTATCCTACGCCAAGCAAGCCTGACAAAGCGGGTGGCGTTTTTCTGAGTCACCCGAAGGGCGGATCAGGGCGCCCCTATCCCGTCGTTCCAGCATCTTGAAAGGCAAAAAGCATTCCTGCGATGCTGCGCCTAGTTATAGGTGCGCCCTGATCCGCTGAGCACGCAACGAAACGTCAACAGACCCTTATGGTTATCAGATCAGCCTATACGGTGCAAATGAAGAAACGGTTTCAGAGTAGGCTTTTTGATGAGTATTTCCCCCTCTGCATGGTGAAGTGAGTAAAATAGTTGGGGGGAATAGCGGTGTTTCGGAGGAATCTTTCGGAATTGACGCAAGCAGGGCTATGATGATGTAGGCAAAGTTTGCTATGATACACCGTTATTTCACGGGCGGCTGAATTTCCCATCGATCAGTGATCAGCAGTGGTTAGAAAAGTTGCTAATGACCGATCGGTAGGGATTGTTGCCGAATTCTCTCATCCTTTTCATGAAGGCGGGGGTACTTCATGGCCGTAGTTGCCAAAAAGTCATCCATGATTTTTTTCTCGGATCCAGTTGACCATTATTGTCACCGGGTTCGCATCGTCCTTGCTGAGAAGGGCGTTGCTGTTGATGTTCAGAATGTAAGCCCGGAAAACCCACCCAGGGAGCTTTCCGATCTGAACCCTTATAACAATGTGCCGACTTTGGTTGATCGGGAGCTGGTTCTGTATGAACCAAACGTCATGATGGAGTATCTTGACGAGCGTTTCCCGCACCCACCACTGTTGCCAGTGTATCCGGTCAGTCGTGCCCAGAGCCGTTTGATGATGCACCGTATTCAGAAAGACTGGTGTGCCCTGGTGGACACTATTCTGAATCCGGCGACCAAAGAGACGCCGGCGGCTCGTGCTCGTAAAGAGCTGCGTGAAAGCCTGTTGGCGGTGGAGCCAATCTTTGCAGAAATGCCGTTCTTTATGAGTGAAGAGTTCACTCTGGTTGATTGCTGCGTTGCACCGATTCTCTGGCGTTTGCCGATTCTGGGTGTTGAGCTGCCGAAACAGGGCAAGTCAATTCTGGACTATGCTGATCGTCTGTTTGAGCGCGAATCATTCCAGGAAAGCCTTTCTGAGTTTGAAAAGGAAATGCGCGAGTAAGCGTGTTTGTGATCAGTAATGCTGTCGCAAAAGGTTCTGAGCATAGAGTGGTGGCCCGGAGATAGATATGACAATGACCAGTAGTCGTTCGTACATTGCTAGAGCGTTGTACGAGTGGATTCTTGATAATGATTGTACCCCTTACATTCTGGTGGATGCTCATCGACCAGGTGTTGAGGTACCTCAGGAATATGTTAAGGATGGTCAGATTGTTCTGAATATTTCTCCCACTGCGGTGCGAACTCTGAATATCGCTAATGACTTCGTTATGTTTGATGGCCGCTTTGGTGGTCGCGCTCTTACGATTGTTGTACCGATTCCAGCCCTGATGGCTATCTACGCTCAGGAGAATGGACAGGGCATGGTGTTTGAAACTGAGCCCTATGAAGAGGAAGAAGACGTGTTTCAGGAGCAGGAAACTGATGAGCCTGAAGCGACGGATGAACCTTCTAAACCGCCTAAGCCAGGACGACCTCATCTTAAAGTGGTGAAGTGACGTTTACTGGTAAAAAAGCCGGTTCATTTTAAAATGAACCGGCTTTTTTATGTTCAAGATTTATTGTTTGTTTTCCAGTCATGCGTCAAGCAGCCACTGGAAGTGCATGAGAAAACGTGGGTTGTCCAATAGGAATAAAAATGAAGCTTGCAATAATCAGCGGTAGTCATCGTAAAAACTCAGAAAGTGAACGCATAGGAAGGCATTTGCAGGACAGGGTTCAAACCTTATCGTTATTTGACAGTGTTGAGGTTCTTTCTTTAGCGGGCAATCCACTACCGCTTTGGGATGAGTCGATCTGGGCTGGTAATGAAGACTGGAAGGCGCGTTTGGCACCCTGGAAACAGACATTGCAGTCGGCAGACGCCCTGATTGTCATTTCTCCTGAGTGGAATGGCATGGTACCCCCGGGTTTGAAGAACTTCTTTCTCTTATTTGGTGCTGCGGAGCTAGGTCACAAGCCAGCACTGATCACTACGATATCTGCAGGGCAGGGCGGCTCTTACCCGGTGGATGAGTTAAGAGTGAGTGGTTACAAGAATTGTCGTATCTGCTATCTGCCGGAGCATTTGATTATCAGAAACGTAGGTCAAGTGTTCGCAGGAAAAGATGCGGAGGGCGATGAGCATCTTGGTGAGCGAGTGGATTACTGTTTGAAGCTGCTTAGAGAGTATTCGGCGGGGTTGATTCACGTCCGTTCCAGTGGTGTGATAGATCACAAGACCTATAGGAATGGTATGTAGCCGTGAGTAAAAACGACCACAGGTTGTGGTCGTTTAAAGTATGCATCACATATTTTGAGTAAATGTGCGGGTAATAACATCCCGTTGTTGTTCTGGTGTCAGTGAGTTGAAGCGCACTGCATAACCGGAAACGCGGATGGTCAGAGATGGGTATTTCTCAGGGTTTGCCGCGGCTTCTTCCAGCATTTCACGGGAGAGGACGTTGACGTTCAAGTGCTGCCCGCCTTCACGAACAGCAGTTTCCTGTACTTCCAGCTCCAAATCACGGGATTCGAACTGACCCAGAGTTTCCAGAGAAACGACTTCATCTTGCTTGAAATCATCCGTTTTTGCACAGATCAGCCGAGCTTCGCCTGCGGCTTCATCCAGCAACCAGATGGAATTGATCAGGGCGCTATTGTCGCTGGCAGTGATTTGAATGCCTTTCATTATATTGATCCTCGAAATCAAACAGCAGAAGTCGTTTAGTTAAGTCAGCCTTTTTTGGGTAGGGGCTGATTTATGGCTTCATGCTATCAGCTCAAAAGGAGATTCGATCTAGGTATTAGCCGAGATCTTCAGCGATAAAAATCAATGGTGCTATTAGCGAAATCTATCACCGATAGGCTCTAACGGAGCCGCCAGAATGACTAATGATCATTCAGGAAATTCTGGAAAATAGTGCACAGTTCTCGGGTTTGTAATACCGCAGCTGATTGCATTTTTAATGCAGATTTCAGGCGTGCACTGTCCAGATTCCAGGGCTCGCTGACAGGGTGGCAGCGCTTGAATTGTTTCAGGTGTATTGCTTCAGGAGGTGTGCTGTAACAGCCGGGTTGGAGTTTTGTTTCCTTGGCTTTGGTGTCAGTTTCTGAGCCTTGGGAAAGAATCCAGCGCCACTGATCGAATCCTTGTTGTCTTCGTAATGTATTCAAAAAATCATTAAGCGTCGTGTCAAATAATGTCCATGGAAAAGTTAGAGGAGATGTCTCTTGTTGATGATTTGAGGCAGCGCTATCACAACTTCTTTTGGAAAAGGAGGTGTCGATAGCTGAATAACCTTCACTGTATTGAGTGCATTCGTGCTCTACGTCTACCCCCTGATGTTTGCTGGCAAATATCCCGTTAAGTGTGTCGTATAAACTGGCATCCATATGAATAATGGCCGGTTTTCGGGCAACTTTCGTGGTCAGTTTTCTATAGCACTTTTCACGGCGAAGTAATCTATCGATATCGGGCGCGGTGCCATTGGGCTCGGCTTGCCAGGCGTCGCCGGTTCGAGAGCACGCCAGGAGGCTGTTCAGATGTTTGCAGTGATCCAACGTCGTTTGTGAAGAATTGGAAGGTTGTTTTTGCGCTGCTGGCAGTTCGGGCCAGGCTTGGGGTTTCGTCAGGGTGTGCTGATAGAAATCGGCAAGCGGTTGATCCAGTTTTTGATCAAGCATTTGATATAGCTGCGTGATATCCGGCTGCTTTTGGGTCAGACTTTCCCGGGCTCTGATAATCCATGGGCTGTACTGGTCTGAACATTCTTTAAGATAGCCTAGGGCAATTTCCGCCAGGGCCGGTGAGATAAGTCTGTCTTTGTGACACAGCGCGGTAACGAAACTGCGGATCAGAGACTCCCTGTTGTGAAGAGAAAGATTATCCAGAGTCTTTGTCAATAGCGAAATATGACTGGCATTGTGCATCAGCAGCGAGTGGTAGTGATCAGATAACAGGAAGTGTCGCAAACGATTGTGTAAATACACGCTGGCCGTTGATTGTGGAGTTTGCTCGATTAACTGTTGGAGTTCAGTAATTGTTTCCTGCGGGGCATCCAGTTGCTCAGTCTCCAGTATAAGCGCAGCGAACTTCAATGCAGTTGCTTCAAATGAGTACGCGTCTTCTGGGGCGTACTTGATTGCTTCGATGCTATTTGGCGTGTAGCTATTGTTCCAGTCACTGATAATTTGTTTTTTTTCGTCTGAAAGGGATTGTCTAAATTTCTCTATTGGCGGAATGGTATTATTGGTAGCGAGATACTCTCTTTTTCTGCCCTCCAACAAGGTGGGTGACGATGAATGCTCCCGATCATCCTTTGCTAGTTCTTCCGGCAAGTTCTGTAGCTTTTGTATGTCAGGTTCATAATCCTGAAACGGTTCTGTTGTCATGCTGAAATTGCCAACCCCGGAGAGGTCTGCCTTAATCCAGGTGTTTCGGTTGTCCAGGCTGTATTCAACAAAACGGTGAATGCTATTGCCAGCTTGCCGGGCAGGTATGCCCCAGTAGCGAGCCAGGAGCTCAAAGATTATGGATCGGTGCACGCAAGTACCGCTTTTATGTTTAATCAGGTCCAAAAGGGTATTGAGATCATTACCAGTGCTATCGTACTGGTCATCGAAGCTTTTGAGCCAGGTGGCCAGCTTTTGCATTCTTTCAGCCAGATTTTGGGTCTCCCCGATTTTTTTCAGTTCATGGCGACTATCGATTTTATTTCGGGGACTGTTTTTAAACAGCTTCGTTTTAAACAGCTTTGTTTTAAACAGCTTCGTTTTAAACAGCTTCGTTTTAAACAGCTTCGTTTTTAACCTGTTTTGAATATCATTATCCAGTAATTCGATGTCAGGGGATACCTCCGTTACTGGATTTGGCTGTTGTGTGAAGCAGGGTTCTATCCAGAACACTAGTTTCAACGATACTGTCTGTTGCTCAATGGATGGATCAAGGCGAATCAACAACTGGCCAGTTGCTTTGCTGCGGGCGGTTTCCAGTTTGATGTTTGGAGGGCAGCTCAGGCTCAACAGTTTATCGGCAGAACTTAGCCCCGGTAATGGTTGCCAGTTATGAGATACCTTGGCCTCGTAGCTACTTTTGACCGCGGTCTCTTTTTCCCTGGCAGACTGCGTATTCGCTTTTTTACCTTTCTGAAGGGAGGGGTTGATCGGTGTGACACCGTCCGATACCGGGCATATTGGTTGGGTGAAAACGGTAGGGAGGCTGAACGTCAGCCTCCAGAGAGTTAATCGATAGTCATGGGTGTCGTAACGGTTAGAATGAAACAACGTTCTGAAATGGTATTCATTGAATAAAGTGACATCCCCATTTACCGTTTGACCTGTTGTTTGTTCTATCGCCTTGCGGATGTTATCAGTTTTAAAAATGGTGCTCATGGGGTGAGATGGAGCATCCAATGCATTGCAATTGCCGTAATGTGGAAACATCGGTTTTGTAATAAGGTGGTCACGGGTCAGTAAAGGGTATTTTTCCGGAAGCACCATAAATTCCGGAAGGCCGCTAAGCTCAACCAGTCGTTGCTCCCGAGTCTGTTGAACCAATGCTGTTTCAGCGCCGGAATGTGTTTTGCCCGTCAGTTCAGCTGGGTTGGATTGAGTGGTTGGTGTGCGGGCAGTGACTGCCTCCGGCAATTGTCTGGCTTTGTTTATCAGATCCGCCATGGAAAGGTTCAGCAGCCCCAGCTCCAGGGCGAACCGCCGGGCAAATACCTCTGGCCATTGATGGTTCGGGACTTCTGAAACGCTGTGAACCAGGGTGATCAATTCCGCCATGCCCGGTAAAATGCTCAGCTCTGCCTGCTGTAGAAGACGGGTCAGTGTGTAAAAGTGTCTGGCCAGCCAGCGATCGTGATGTTTGCCGTTGTCGCAGTGACCTGAGTTCAGACCAATACGTTGCCTGGTACGGGTAATAACCCCGGTTATTGCTTCCAGATCCAATGGGTTCAACAGCACCACTCGGGCACAGCTTTTGGAAAATTGAGTCAGTTCTTCTCGTCCCGGAAAACCGGACGGAGGGTTCACCGTGGCAAATAATTGATATCCCGGTGTTTTGGGGGTGCAGTCAATCAAGCGGAATAAGCTTTCCAGCTGATCCGGGGGGATGATGTTTAATTCGCTGATCACCATCATTTCGCCCTGACTCATGGCGACTTCGTTTGTTTTCAGAATGGTTTGCCACTGTCCCGGACTGGCGTTTACATGATGGTAGCGGTTGCTTAGCTGGCTGTTGAGCTTGAGCCACAGAGTCAGCACCCGGTTAATGATCAGATCCTTGCCCCAGCCTGCTGGCCCTTCAACCACGGTAATGATTTTGCCGCCAGAGCGTGTTATCAAACTCTGCCAGTATTGGCGCACCAGTTTAACAACGGCATCGGTTTCCAGATCGATATCAGGGTTATTCTTTTTCAGAAGTGTGAGAAAATCGTTAAATTGGACATTGACCGGTGCCAGTATGTCGTCGTCGCAGGGAAACTGTTGTCGGAAGGTGTCTTTCACTGTAGCCAGAGCCTGCTGGCGTTCTGCCGGTATGGTACTGCCAAGGTATAGCTCGGTTGCTTGTAATGTCAGCGCATGAATGTGCGCTTCGGTCAGAGTCAGAGAGGGGGTGTTATCCAGCGCTCGTTGTACGGCGAAGGTCATATAACTGAGAATATCCTCAAGGTCGCTACTGCCCATGGGATGGTCAGGATTCAAGGCTTGATATTGATTGAACAGAGCAAGAATACAGGCGCAGGCGTATTGGCTTCGCGCCAGGAAAGGGCCATCCAGTCGGGGGAGCAGTGTGAATTGAGCCTGCATTTGTGCATCTTCCCGGGGGATGGCGACCCGCTGTACCGCTTCCGGAAACAGTGCTGCCAGAGAGGGGCTATTGATATGGTCGAGATCGCAGATCATGACCACTTTATGCTTTTCGGTCAGGGGAATAGACTCGCCCCCAAAGCACAACCGGGGTGGGTGTTGTTGTAGCCCGCTGAGGGGTTCCAGTATTTCTGCCGGTGCGCGATCCACGCCATGGAGAATCAGCAGGGGCGGGTTGTTGTCTTTGGCCCATGCCAGCACAGGGCCGTCGATGCTGTGGCTCGACTGGCAGTTGTTATCGAACGCCTGCTGGGTAAACAAGTGCTCTGGGGAGTTTTGGTGATCCTGATAAACTTCCTTGTACGAGTAATGATCGATTATGTGTCGAAAGTTTTTGGGGCAATATCGGTAACTTTCGAATAGTGCACTTAGTTCATTTTTATGAAGACGGCCTGAAGTTGGCAGCCCAAGAAGAATGATGGGTTCAGATGAAAGGCGGGCGCACAATGTGTGCAAAGCGCTATAAAGCTGAAAATAACTAATGGTTACCTGACCAAGCAACGCGTGTGCGGCTATCCTGGTGTTTTGCGCTAATATTTGTTTTCTTTCAGGAGCGTTACCAGCAAGATTAATAGCCTCATTCATTTTCTGTTCAAAAGTGGATATCACATCCGTATAATTTACATCGGCGTTATCACATAGTTGGTTTGCTGCGAACATTGTACTGGCGTATTTCAACAGAGCAAAAAAATCAAATAAGGAGACATTGCGGATGGATGTAGAATAAAGTGAAAAATATGGCTCCATGATCTTTCCGATCAAACCCCTGTAGTAGGGTAGGTTTTCAGTTTCCTTTATATTGATGCTCAGCCTTCCGGCCAGAGCTTCAGTCTGTTGTTTTGATTTAGCAGTCCCCGTCAGGTATTTTGCCAAATCAGTTAAAGCCTCATTGGAGGGGGCTGAGAAACTATGAGGCAGAGTGTGGATATTTTGTAAGCTTGGGGCTGACGCCCTGAATGTATTCTCTAACAAAGTACGATCAGTTGCCTGATGGCGCTTTAACCATAAAGAAAAGCTAAACTTGTCAGCAGCGGGTTTTGTGAATTCATATGCGAGCTCATTTTGATCAGTTGTTTCTATAGGTTCGAACCAGTCTATTGCGTTGGTACATTGTGCGCTCTTTAATTGCGCAGATATGTAACCGTATAGGTTCTCATCGCCAATGCAGCTTGAATGGAGCAAACTCATTAAGTGTGATCTTACTGGAAGAGTGTAAGCAACGGCGGGATTATTGGACGTGTTCAATGGTCTGTCAATAACAGCATCAAAGCAACAACATGCATGCACCAATCGTTCAAATGATATGTTCCAATCTGGGTGTTTGTCTGACTTCCCGGTAATCTCTTTCAGATAGCCACGCAGTAGGAACAAGGTAGAAAACAAATCAGGCTCCTTCTGAATTCGGGAATGGGCTTCCTTATCCGATGCTAAACGAGTTGTTTCCTGCTCGAACGCTTGAGCAATCTCCGGGAAGCCTGCGATAATCTCTTTGGCTGTTTTATCGTGATTGCCCGGTTGATCCCAGAACTCGAATACCCGGGTGTAGGCCTCAGAGGCGGTGGGTTTATTCGATGAGCCAGGGCGAACCTGATTGACAAACAATGTGACGGACGCACTGGGAAGTATCACTTTTTTGCCATTAATGAGTAAAAATGCGGGTGAATCATTTAATGTTGACCAGTGTGCAATCGCCTGCGGGTTATCACTGGAGGCATGAATATGAACATGCTTTTCCGCTTTAATGGCCTGCAGAAGTGAGCTCTGTTTTACGATGAACCGTTGCGCTTTGGTATTCTCTATTTCGATCTGTTCAAATAGCCCGTCACGGTTGTCCGCTTCGGTGAACTGGTAAGAGAAATCGGCGGTTGATGGATCGGGCTTGTTATCATCGTTACGATAGATGATCTTTAGCCCGGACTCTGGTTGCGATGATGAGTCAGGTGCTGCTTCTACCAAGACAGGTCGATGATTCTCCGGTATTTTGGACAGCAGATCCAACACCCGATGCCATTGTTGCAGCGACAGACTTTCTGTAATGCACAGTTGCTCACTGTGTTTGCAGAGCTCGGCGAGGGGGTTAATGCTTTGTATATGTCCATAGTCGTTTATATGACCCTGTGTAGTCAGGAATTCTATCGTTTGCCGGTTTAACGACACGTGACTTGTTTCTGAATCGTAGTTGGCGAAACGGTGTTTCGCTTTATCCTGAGTCAATAGCGCCTCGGAATAGTCGCTTCTATAGAGCTTTATCTCAGGGCTCACCGAATACCACTGGCCGTCTGCTGCCTCGTAACCGCCCTCTCGAAGCACTTCGCTCAGGGCAGACTTGAACTGGGTGTTTTGCCATGGGGCATCTTGAAAAAGAAGCGTTTCGCCGGGTTGCAGGGTGAATAACAACCCTGGCAGGTAATGAAACTGATGATTGTTATCGGACTGGTATTCACCGAACAATACTCTTTCCCAGGATTTTTCATCGCCATAAAAAGAGAGTGTTTTCATAGAGGCTGTATTATCAGCCATTGAAGGCAAGGGCTTTATGGCATTTAGCAGCAGGGTCTGGTTGTCGGTTGTATTGTGGCCGGCGTAATCCTGTGGTGAGCCTAGAGGAAAACCCACCTTGATTCGGCGCCATGAATCAGGTCCCAGGAGTTGAGCGGTGTTGCTGTTGTTAAGGATGACCAGATTGACGTGATGACTGATGGGGTGGCCATTCAATTTTGCCGGGGTTTCAAGCAAATCGTTAAAACGGGCGATTTCTCCGGCTCCAGGCTCCATGGAAGTAAAATCGATAATCAGGGTGATCGGCGTTTGCCGGAAGAGTCGCTCAGAATGTTTATCCAGGTCATCCGGAGAGCCTATATAAAATACCTGTTTGCCATGCTTGCCATTGCCTGCCCCTTGGGTGCGATGCCACTCCCGGAATGACTGGATAATACTCTGGCGGTCTGAGTCATTTTCAATGTTGTAATACCTGCGAACCGCTTTATCAGAAGGGATATGAGCCATTTTTCTTTCTGATAATGGGGGATGCTGCGGCAATGGCGTAAGAGCGCGTGGAAGATAAGGCTTTGTGTTTTCGGCATCAGATTTGGTTTTTGAATCAGCACCGAAAAGCTCTGGTGGTTGGCTTGATGACAGGCTAACCGATAATGGCATCCTTTCCTCCGGGAGAGCTTTTCTGGATGGTTATGAATAAATAATCGGAAGGTTAGAGCCATGCGATGTATAAAAGTTCCACGATGGTTCTGTTTTTAGAAGCAGTGATTCGGTGGGATTGTTTTGTGCGGCCTGCTGTTGTATAAGCTAGCTTGTATAAAATTGTACTATGGTTCCTTATTTGCCGTTTATACGACTACTAACAAAAACAATTAAGAGTATCTGATGATTTCAAGTATCAAGAAACTACTGGCTGTATTGGTGCTGGTGCTTATCACGGCTGTGGTGTGGATAACCCAGTTTCAATATCAGACGCAGCGTGACGGTGACGTTAGCCTGGATGGTCTGGTGGACAGTATTACTGTTCAATATAACGAGTTTGGTGTGCCCAGGATTGAGGCCAAATCAGAAGCCGATCTTTACTTTGCTCTTGGCTATGTGCATGCACAGGATCGCCTGTTTCAGATGGAATTGATGCGTCGCCTGGCTCAGGGACAACTGGCGGAAATGTTTGGTGAGAAACTGGTAGACACCGATCGTTTATTTCGCACGGTTGGCATTCATCGTCATGCCAAACAATATGTGGCAGATATTGATAAATCGTCGAACAGCTGGCGGGCGCTTGAGCAATACATCGCTGGAGTTAATGCTTTTCAGGATCAGGGGAACCTCCCGGTAGAGTTTGATGTGTTGGGCCTAACACCAAGGCCGTTCAAGCCTGAAGATTCAATCAGTGTTTCTGGATACCTTGCTTACAGTTTTGCCGTGGGTTTCAGGACTGAACCGGTGATGACGTTTATCGCTGATCAGCTGGGCGAAGAGTATCTGGCTATTTTTGATCTGGATATGCCTGCGGGTTCTGCCAATCATCCATTGGACAGTGCAACCTATGAATCTTTAGCAAAGTTGGGTAATGCCTCTATTCTCGATCAGGAACTTGGTCAGCTGGAAGGCAGTAATGCCTGGGCGATCAGTGGTTCTCAAACAAAAAATGGTAAACCTATTCTGGCCAGTGATCCTCATATTTCATTCTCAGCGCCGGGTGTTTGGTACGAAGCGCATCTGGTTTCTGGAGATTATGAATTTTATGGCTTCCATCAAGCGTTGGTGCCGGTGGCCTTGATGGGGCATAACCGTCGTTTTGGTTGGGGCGTTACCATGTTCCAGAACGACGATATGGATTTCTATCTTGAGCAGGTAAATCCGCAGAATGTGAATCAGGTTAAGCGTGAAGAAGGTTATGAAGATCTAACGCTGATTAACGAGACGATTCAGGTAAAAGACAGTAGCCCAGTAGATATTACCGTGAGAACCAGCTCTATCGGTCCTATTATCAATGATGTCTACAAAGGATTTGATAATGCTCAACCGGTTTCTCTTTGGTGGGCTTTTTTGAAAACACCGAATCCATTGATGAATGCTTTTTATGAGTTAAGCCGAGCGGAGTCTGTGGACGCCTTTGGTGAAGCGCTGAAACAGGTGCATGCACCGGGCCTTAACTTTATGTATGCGGATACGGATGACAATATTGCCTGGTGGTCAGCAGGATTGGTTCCTGTCAGACCGGATCATGTGGCGCCCTGGAAAATTATGGATGGCTCTTCTAATCAGGATTTACCCACAGGCTTTTATGATTTCAGCTATAACCCGCACAAATTAAACCCACCAGAAGGTTTTATTGTGTCGGCGAATCAGCGCCCTGACGCTTATGAAGGTGTTATGATGCCGGGTTATTACAACCTTCCTGCCCGGGCAGAATTGCTGATTGATGATATTGCTGGCCAAGGGGTTACCAACCTTGAAAATGAAAAAAATAATCAGCTGAATATTCGCAGTGAGTACGCGGCGGATGCTCTGTCGATCATGCTTGCTGAATTGGATCCGGCGCAAAAGCAGCGATTATCTCCGGAATTATTAGAAGCATTGAATGCTTGGCAAGGCGCGTTTACTTTGGATTCTGTGGCGGCAACGCTCTTTACTGAGTGGCAGTTTGCCCTGTTTGAGCAGACCTTTGCTGATGAATTGGGCGAAGAGTTGTTTAAGCTCTTTGTTCGTACCCGTCGTTCAGATCATGGCTTTTATCAGTTAATTGGTTTATCAGAGAATTCATGGTGGAGTAATCAGGGTAAGGCTCAATCCCGTAAAGAGGTTGTTAACCAGGCGTTTGATATTGCTATGAATCGGTTAACTGAAAATCTGGGTGGAGACAGTTCGGGTTGGCAGTGGAGCGAAGTTCACTTGTTTGAGCAGAAACACCCGCTGGGTTCCGTTCAGCCATTGAATCACTTGTTTAATCTTGGTCCTGTTGCCGTGGATGGTTCCCATGCGGTGCCTAACAACCTGTCGCAGAAATTAAGTACCGGAATGCAATGGGTGACTTCCGGGCCTTCAACCCGCCGCTTATTGGATTTCAGTGCGCCACAAAAATCACTGAGTATTTTGCCCGGTGGGCAGAGCGGTAACCCGTTCGACCATCATTATGATGATCAGGCTGCAACCTATGTGAGTGGTGAGTACCGCAAGGTGGATTTGGATGCTGAGGCGGCTTCAGTGTTGATACTGAAACCGTAAGGCGATGGATGAATAAAAAGCGGAGGCAGAGAGCCCAATGGCACTGACTTAAGCTCACTTCCCTTGGTATCTCTTGAGTCTGCGTGCCTGTGATCTGGGGTGTTGTAGCTTTTTGTGCGGTTTCGGACGTTTCTTAACCACTCTCGGCTCCGACCTCCCTGATCGATTGCCAACAATATGCTGGCCTATGATTTCCAGCATATTGATTACTTTCGTTTCCAGACTCTCGCCCATTGCCCCCAATAGCATCTGAAGGAATGATACCAGCGTGTCCTGTGCTGCTTTGAAGCTGATCTCTCGTGGATCTTTATCAACATGCTTCGCTGCGCGCCCCATCAAGGATCGTATCAGGTTGTATACCAGAAAGTTGATGGGTATTTCTTTTCTCACCATGGCCGGACTTTTGCAGCGCAGCATATCCATTTTCATGATTGTTTTGATGACATTTATATCTGTCTCAACATGCCAGCGCTTCAGATACAGTACGATAATTTCTGTACGGGGGTATTTTTCAACGTCCAAAAGGTGCAAGCTCTTCGGGGATCTGCGCATAAAGTTCACTACTCATCCAGCTGGGGCGAACTGGCCGTGTCAGTTTAAATAAACCATCTTTGCTGCCCAGCTTTTTATCACATTTGCGAAAATCAATAAGGCGGGAGCCGTTTTTCTCGAACGCGAGATCAGCCCTGGCCTGCAGGGGGGGGAACTTTCTAAGCAAAAAACAAACTAAGTAAAAGGAGTAAGGAGTAAGGAGTAAGGAGTAAGGAGTAAGGAGTAAGGAGTAAGGAATAGAATAATGGATATAGAAAAATATAACGCATCGCATTGGGAGCCTCGCAATGGCTACCTGGAGCTTATCAAGAGCCCACTGGCGTTCGCTAAGTCATCATGGTTAGCACTGTTTTTGGCGGCTGAAGAGGGCCGCCTGGAGGTCGTCCGGATCCTGCTGGACAAAGGTGCCAAGGCCGCTGAGTCACCGGGTGCACTGCAGATGGCGGCTAGCAATGGCCACCTGAAGGTCGTCCAGATCCTGCTGGCCAACGGTGCCACGCCCGCTAAGTCACCGAAAGCACTGAAATGGGCGGCTGAAAAGGGCCACCTGAAGGTCGTCAAGGCCCTGCTGGCCAACGGTGCCACGCCCGCTGAGTCACCGAAAGCACTGGAGCTGGCGGCTCAAAATGGCCACCTGAAGGTCGTCCAGGCCCTGCTGGACAAAGGTGCCGAGCCCGCCGAGTCACCGAAGGCACTGGAGCTGGCGGCTCAAAATGGCCACCAGGAGGTCGTCCAGATCCTGCTGGACAACGATGCCAAGCCCGCTGAGTCACCGTTGGCACTGGAGCTGGCGGCTGAAAATGGCCACCAGGAGGTCGTCCAGATCCTGCTGGACAACGGTGCCAAGCCCTATGAGTCACCGAAGGCACTGGAGTTGGCGGCTGAAAATGGCCACCAGGAGGTCGTCCAGGCCCTGCTGGACAACGGTGCCGAGCCCGCTGAGTCACCGAAGGCACTGGAGTTGGCGGCTGAAAATGGCCACCTGGAGGTCGTCCAGGCCTTGCTGGACAATGGTGCCGAGCACGCGGAGTCACCGAAGGCACTGGAGTTGGCGGCTGAAAATGGCCACTTGGAGGTCGTCCAGGTCCTGCTGGACAAAAGTACCAAGAACGCGGAGTTACCGAAGGCACTGGAGTTGGCGGCTAAAAATGGCCACCTGAAGGTCGTCCAGACCCTGCTGGACAAAGGTGCCAATACCGCTGTATCACCGTTCGCACTGAATTGGGCGGCTAGTAATGGCCACCTTGAGGTCGTCCGGACCCTGCTGGCCAAGGGTGCCACGCCCGCTCAGTCACCGTGTGCACTGGAGCTGGCGGCTTGCCATGGCCACCTGTGGGTCGTCCTGACCCTGCTGGCCAAGGGTGCCACGCCCGCTCAGTTACCGGGTGCACTGCAGCTGGCGGCTATCAATGGCCACCAGGAGGTCGTCCGGACCCTGGTGGCCAACGGTGCCTCGCCCGCTCAGTCACGGGGTGCACTGCAGCGGGCGGCTGAAAAAGGCCACCTGGAGGTCGTCCAGATCCTGGTGGCCAACGGTGCCACGCTCGCTGAGTCAATGTTAGCTCTGGATCTGGCGGCTGAACATGGCCACCTGGAGGTCGTCCGGACCCTGCTGGCCAACGTTGCCAAGCCCTCTCAGTTATCGAGTGCACTGTGGTCGGCGGCTAACAATGGCCACCTGGAGGTTGTCCAGACCCTGGTAGCCAACGGTGCCAAGCCCGCTGAGTCAACGTATGCACTGTGGTCGGCGGCTAACAATGGCCACCTGGAGATCGTCCGGACCCTGATGGCCAACGGTGCCACGCCCGCTCAGTCACTGGATGCACTGGATGCACTGGATGCACTGGATGCACTGGATGCACTGGAGCAGGCGGTTAACAAGGGCCACCGGGAGATCGCCAAGACCCTGCGGACTTTCATCCCCCCAGCACTTCAAGTCCATTCCCTGGAGCACTGGTGCCGGGCCAGCATCCGGAGCCGCCTGGTCGAGAACCTGGACGCCGACGGGTCACCGGTGAATCGGGCGATCGATGCGCTGCCGCTGGCAATGCAGATGAAGCCGTTCCTGTCTCAGCCACTGTCCCTGTAACTCGACCGGGATCCTCCCCGGGCGGTCGTTATCCGCACTGAGAGCGCCATAGAACCTCCTCCTTCGGTTTTTCGGCGCAATATTGGAATCCCATTGATTCCAAATCGGCACCTAAGTCACTCTGGGGAAGACTGAAATCAATCATTTCCGGGCGCTAAATTTGTAGATGGGAATAATTTGTGGAACCTCCTAACCGGATAGAACAGAACAAAAAAAACTTCCAACGCAGTAATGCTCACGGGTTTGCAACTTTGGAAGAAATACAGCAGCTAACGCCAACTTAAGCGGCGCGCCGTAGGCGCGTCCGATGGAGGGCGAAGCCCGGAACGAACTTGAAGTTTTTGGTACGCCCGGCATGGGCATGAACTAGTGGGGTGAAAGTCCCCTGTGGGAGAACCTACATCTGACTGGCGGTAAAGACGCCTGCTGATGACAACCACCACTAGCTTAAGGCAAGTGCAGTCCCGCGAAGGGCTGTGCGGAGGCAGTCTGAGTGCACCAAAAGTAGGTACTTTAGGCGAAGGTGCGAGCCGACGTACAGAAATCGCATATAAGGCCAAGTTTCTGGGCGAGTGAGCCAAAGATCACAAAGCCCTCCGGTTCGTGAGACAGGGTAAATGCGGCGGTCGCCTGCATGGATGCAGGTGAGGGGCGTGAGCAGGACGCGGAAGCTTTGTGCACTGAAAGTTCATGTTCCCTCTTGTTTATAAAGAGCGGGGAGATCTATTCAACATGCGATTGATAATTCTCAGTTCTCAGCCACTGGTTACAACAGGCTCGGCGAACAGTTACTCATCATTCTGTTCGAGCAAACCCGATGGCAACCAATAGCGCCGCAGGGGTAAAACCCTGTTGGTGATTGAACAGAAGACCGAAAATTGCTCCTGCCTTCTTGGCTTAAATAGTCGGCATACAGGCCATCCATGGCCTTATCAGCAGAAGCCATACGACTGCATGGATGCAGGAGCTAGAGTAACGCAGGAGCAGTTATCGCGTAGTTGGTAGACAACAGTCGTTAACCGATGGAATGTCACCAGCGAAGGGCCTAACACCGATGACAAAGAGGAGACTGATTCCCTCAAGGCGATGTAGCCGTCCGGCGACTCACCGTACTTGGCGACTGAATCTTTAACCAGCTTTGAACCATGATCTATTAAGTTGCGTACTTGAACCGGCCAATCTGGCCAGTGCATGCGACTGCATGGATGCAGGAGGTAGAGCGAAGCAGGAGCCAGAGCCGAGAAACGAGTCAAAAGCAACAAGGGTTGTCCGGGCATAGACGGAATGACCATTGACGCTTACCCAGACTTTGCCAAGCAGCATTGGCCTTCAGTACGCCAAGCCTTATTGGACGGAACCTACCAACCTTCACCAGTACTCCGGCATGTCATAGAAAAGCCGGATGGTGGTGAACGCTTGTTGGGTATCCCTACCATGATGGACAGACTCATTCAGCACACGATGGAGTTTGTCAGGTTAAGCAACTGATCAACAGCGGGCTGAATTACGCGGTTGACGTTGATCTGAGTAAATTCTTTGGCTGGTTTTTGCGCCTGCAAAACCAGACTTCCCACCTTTCATGGCGGTCATACGGTCAATCACGATGCTCTGATATCGAGAGCCTGATGTCAGAAAGCGAATTCCTGAGTTTCACCTTCACAGGGAAGAAAATTCGGTGGACACAGAAGGCTCTGGACCAGTTCGAATATAAAATACTCAAGCTGACCAAGCGTCGCTGGGGTGTCTCAATGGCGCATCGGATACGCAAATTGGCGGAATATGTTCGGGGTTGGATGGGTTACTTCCGGTTATCGGAATATTACCGGCCAATCCTCAAACTGGATCAATTGATACGTCGGCGAATTCGTTGCTGCTTCCTAAAGCAATGGCGTAAGCCGAAAACCCGTTTTAAGAATCTGGTCAGCTTAGGCGTTGATAAAATCTAAGCAACCATGATCGCTGCCAGCAGCAGAGGATATTACCTTTTGAGTAAAACCTATGCAGTTAATCAAGCGCTCAACAACAGTTACCTCACTAAACTTGGGCTTATTTCATTGAAATACTTATGGATCAGGTTTCTCCATCCTCGGCGAACCGCTCGGTGCGGACCCGCATGCCGGGTGCTGTGGGGAGGGTTGGAGAAAGACCAGCCCTTACCCGATTTAGCCGACCGGCATGATAAAAACCTAATTTTTGAACTTTATGGATTATTTAGAGTCATAATAAATAATCAAAGTAATAAATAATCAAAGTAATAAATAATCAAAGTAATAAATAATTAAAGTAGAGCGTATTAATTTATGGACATTCCATATTCAACAGAGGATCTTTGCTGTATTTGTCGTGAACCATATGATGAGTCTACAGGGCATGATGCTTTTAGACTTAACTGTCAGCATGCGTTTGGTCGGAGCTGCATAAATACGTGGGCTAGGGTGAGTATTATATGTCCTGTGTGTTGTTTAGATACCTTTCCTGCAGAATTATCAGGATGGCAAACTTCATTTCGGGCACTTGCAGATCGAACAATATTTGTCCCCGACCCTCCAGAAAGCACAGTACGCAGTGGCGTTATGGGTGGCCTTGTTGGCGTTGCTGCTTGTTTTGCTTGTGCTGTTTCCATGGTCAATGCTAATACTGTATCTCCTATTTTGGAAGCTGGTGCTGCCATTTGCATTCCTGTTTCTGTATTATTTGCTAGCATTGGTCTTTTAAGAGGCATTGGACTTGGCAATGATGCTCAATCCAGTATTAGTTACTGTTTAACTGTTTCCGCTTGCCTTTTTTTGTCAAGCTTTTTCTTCTAAAGTAAGTGTTTGTTAATGCGCTTAAAATATTGTTGGCTTTTGAAATAATTAGTTAGTAATTACGTTCAGTGATAGGTCGGCTAACGCCTCAATAAAAGGCGCAGTTTACTGCTCCCCATTTGATTGATTTGTTATGCATTCTTCTATATTTTTGCACCCCAATTTTACTAATGAGTCCTCAATATATTGATCTATGTAATCTCGATCTGGATCGATTTCCTTAAATGTTCGGGGTTGGATGGGTTACTTCCGGTTATCGGAATATTGCCGGTCAATCCCCAAACTGGATCAATGGATACGTCGGCGAATTCGTTGCTGTTTCTTAAAGCAATGGCGCAAGCCGAAAACCCGTTTCAGAAATCTGGTCAGGTTAGGCGTTGATAAAGTCAAAGCCGCCATGATCGCAGCCAGCAGCAAAGGATATTACCGTTTGAGTAAAACCTATGCAGTTAATCAAGCGCTCAACAACAGTTACCCCGCTAAACTTGGGCTTATTTCATTGAAAGGCTTGTGGATCAGGTTTCACCATCCTCGGTGAGCCGCCCGGTGCGGACACGCATGCCGGGTGCTGTGGGGAGGGCTGGAGAAAGACCAGCCCTTACCCGACTTAGCTGCGTAAGCCCGTAAAATGGTTAAACTGTGGCGTAAATTTGCAGCCAGTACGACTGGCCCCAAAGTAAAAATCAGAAGATTTACAATCAGAGATTTTGAACGCTGCTGAAAACCTCACAGAATCAAAATACCTCGAAACAGTTTGAATCAGATGCTTTGACTACTTGAAGTTTACGACAATGTAAATTCCTGACCTGCATAAAACCTGAAACTTTGGTTTGACTTTATATGGTCGATTTTCTTTCCGGGCGAGTCCTTAGTTACCAAGGGTTAGAAGCTTAAGTCAGTGCCATTGGGTAGAGAGCCTCCGTTATTTATTATGCTACTTATTTATGTACTCAAACACTTTAACGACTTTTTTAACGCCGTAGGTATTGGCTGCCAAAGTGACCGCTTCATGCGCCATTTGCGGTGTGACCAGGCCCAATAAATAAACCGTACCTTTTTCGGTATTCACTTTGATTTGATCGGCGTTGATGGACTCATTGGTGACCATCGACGTTTTAATTTTCGTGGTCAGCCAGCTGTCGTTGCTCTGATCAATAATATCTGCATTTTTGCCGACGGTTAATTCGTTATAAACCTTCCGCACTGTCTCCGTATTCTGGGCAGTAGTGCCAGCCAGTAAGCGCAATCTTTCACTGGGCACTTGCCCGACAAGAAGGACGGTGCCATTAAAGCTAACCACTTTCACTCGTGATGTTCTGAGTTCCGGATCGGCTTTGTTGATATTGACTGCCGTGACGGTTTCAATGGTCTGGTCGTCTACCCAGGCTCCCCAGGTGCGCTTCGTGTGATCAATGTTAACGGGCTCTTCATTAACCGAGTCAACGAGTACGGCGCAGCCACCTAACAGAGCCAGTACGCCAGCCAGAAGTACGGTTCTGATTGGTTTCATGGTTCCCCCTTTGTTTAAATTAGAAAAGCAGTATCAGTCATTGGTATTATTTATTCACCGGAAAACAGCATTTCATCAATGAGATCGCACAGGCAGTGAATAATCAGTGTGTGAACTTCTTGAATGCGGTGAGGGTTGTTGTCCGGCACTCGGA
Source organism: uncultured Endozoicomonas sp. (assembly GCF_947495845.1). GTDB lineage: Bacteria > Pseudomonadota > Gammaproteobacteria > Pseudomonadales > Endozoicomonadaceae > Endozoicomonas. The sequence goes on from NZ_CANMAO010000017.1 coordinate 50,369, forward strand.
TTTCCACCTCTTCCGGGTGCAGCAGTCTGGACATATCACCGCCGTCTTTCCCGGTAAGAGCAACAACATTAATGTTTCTGTCGTGTGCTGCCTGAATGGCTTTCACCATGTTCGGACAATTTCCATGGGCCGAAACGACCAGCAGAATGTCGCCTTCCTGGCCCAGTGCTCTAATTTGTTTTGAGTAAACATCATTAAAGCTGGAGTCGTTGGCAATGGAGCTCATGGTCATGCTGTCGGCACAAAGAGACAATGCGGGCAGCGCCGGGCGCTCACGATCAAAACGGTTGAGCAGTTCAGAGACGAAGTGTTGAGCGTCACCAGCAGCGCCACCATTACCGCAGGCCATGACCTTTCCTTCACTTAACAGTGATTGAACCATCATTTCAGCGGCTTCGGCAATAACGGGTGGCAGTGCGTCAGCTGAACGGATTTTGGCGTCAATGCTGTCGGAGAAATGCTGGGTTATACGTTCATGCATGCCTGAAATCCTGAGATGAAAACCGGTAGGGTTTTCATGTTGCTCCTGTTGTCACACATCAGATGGATGGTTGTGAAAAATTAATCAATCTAAAGTTAGTCTTCACTAAAACGCATTTTTAATCCATTTTAAAGTGTTTTCGCATTTGGCGTCACTGTTATCAATGGCGATTACGTCAAATCGACAAATTCTGTGATTGTGCTGACGGTGGTTTTGCAAATAAACGGCGGCCGTCTTTCTGATTTTTGTCTGTTTGTGGTGGTTGATGGTTTGAGCGGCGGAACCGAAGTTGCTTTTACTGCGAAAACGCACTTCGATAAAGATCAGTTTTTCATTATCCAGCATGATGAGGTCAATCTCGCCAGATTTGCAGGCAAAGTTTCTAGCGACAGATTTCAGGCCCTGCTGCTTCAGATAGCGCAGAGCCTGATTCTCGGCCTGAAGCCCAGGGTTATTCCTGAGATTCAGTTTCCAGAACATCAGGCGTTGTGGTGCGGTACTCAGGTGGTAGGAAATCCATGGTGCTGACGGTCAGTGGCTTTTCAGTTTCCTTCGGCTTAATGATTGGCAGTGGTGACAGGTTGCCATTCTTGAAAATCTGCCAGGAGAGTTCACGTTGTACTTTGCCATCGGTGTTAATGCTGAGAGAGCCGGTCATGCCGTGGAGTTGGCTGCCTTGCAGTGCAACCAGTTGCTGCAGTCTGGGGTAAAGGTTATAAGCATCAACACCGAGGGCGTAAAGTGTGCCCAGCTGGCTGCGTGATTGTTGCCATTGGCTGTTGATCTGACGTTTTAAAGGTAAGTGAGTTTCCGGCAGGAGCCATGGCATGATAGGTACGCGAATGCCATTCATGTCCTGATCCTGTGTTTTGTTGCTGACACCGGAGAAAACACTGGATGTTGCGTATACTGGCACACTGCTGGCGTACTGGTAGGCGAGTGCAGGTTTGATTTGGCGAGCTTCCTGAGGTGTGGCGCCAATAAAGACCATATCCACATCCTGACGACGCCTTGCCTGGAAGCCCAGGCTTTCGCCCAATACCCGGTTTAACTGTCGTGCTCTGGCTTCACTCTGGTCGGTGTGCATGAGCCAGCCGGCAAGGCTGCTGAACTGGGTTTTTCCTTCAAACTCACCGGAGCCGACAATCTCGCCGCCCAGTGCTAACCACTGATTTTGGAATGCAGTGTTTACCCGTTTGCCCCACTCGGTTTTCGGGGTGATCAGCAGGGCTCTTTGATGACCGTCCAGCCGGGCTCTGTGGGCTGCTAATACGGCTTCATCTTCAGCGGACAGGCCAAATTGGTACAGTTTCTGGTACTGGTTTTGTGGTTGATTTAACTGAGGTGCAGCTGTTTCGTCGGTATGATCATCGATATAGTTCAGCGCCAGAACAGGGACTCTGCTGGTGATATCGCTGCTGAGTTCTTTGACGTTCGATTTATTCAGAGGGCCAATGATCAGCTGAGCGCCTTCATTAATAGCTCGATAGGCAAGGTCATTAATGTTGCTGCCATGAGTGTCGTAAAACTGAAGCTCGGTCAGCTGTTCTCCGCTTTGGATCGCCTCGAAGTGAGCCGCCATCATGCCATCGCGTACGGCGGCACCCATCTTCTCCAGCCTGCCAGTGAGGGGAAGCAGTACGGCAATTCGGTCTGGGCGCTCAGCAGAGCTGCCTTTAAGAACCTCAAAGTCCCCCGGCAGAAACTGTTTTGCAGGATGGGTTGCCCATTCCTGTTTCCATTGTTCAAGCCCCGCCAGTTGTTGATCGAGACTTGTGCCTGTTTGATAGATGAGAGCCAGTGAGAGCCAGCCTTTCATGGCTCTGGAGCGTTCCTGTTGGTGGAGTAGGTTCAAACGCTCCGGTGAAACGTGTAGCAGGGTTTGCCAAAAGCGATCGTAATAAGGTTGCTTTTCACTGTCTGTCAGATATGGCCCAGCCAGAATCCACTCATCCAGTGACGCCTGATGTTCTCCAAAGCGACCGTAAGCGAGGGCTTTAAGAATGTGGGACTGTGCGTTGATGTTGCGATCGTTGCTGATGATGACGGCTTCTCTGTCCAGCCAGTCAAAAATAGCCCAGTCTTTGTTATTGGCCTGTGCCAGTTGAGCTTGCTGAATGGCCAACTTTGCCTGAATGGTTTTTGGTAGCTGATCATAGGGCAATTCGTCGAGCACCTGCTTGGCTCTTGCAGGATTGTCATTGGCCAGCTGGCTGGTCAGTTCCAGTGTCAAGCTGGCTCTTTCCGGATAACTGAATTTAGCCACTTCAACCAATTGCTGTTCAATGCTTTTAGGTTGCGTTAAAGAAGATGATTTCCCCCCGAGCGTTGATGAACAGGCTGTGATTAGCACAGGAACTAGCAGCGCCATGGCAACAGCGGGGAGTTTTTCCTGCAATCGTTCAGCTTTCAGTTTTGAAAGTAGCGCGGTGATAAAGTTCATCATTGGTAATTGTGCTTGGCTCTCTGGGGCTGGGAGTACTGGGAATATTGAGAGTACTGAGAGTACTGTAATAATTGTCTTATTGTACACAGCCGTTGGAATCGACACTATAGGGTAAGCTCTTTGTCTCTACCAAAAGATGGTAAGATAGTCGAAATTTTTATGAGTTCCCATCTCTCATGACAGAATCCCTCCTTTATATAGTATCGACACCGATTGGTAATCTTGGGGATATGACGCCCAGGGCTGTTGAGGTGCTTGAGCGGGTTGATGTGATTGCAGCGGAAGATACCCGGCACAGTAAGCGATTAATGAGTCATTTTGGTATCAATACACCATTAATTCCCTGTCATGATCATAATGAGCGGCAGCAGGCAGATTCGATTGTAAACCGAATGCGTAATGGTGAGTCTGTGGCGCTGATCAGTGATGCGGGCACGCCGTTGATTTCCGATCCTGGCTTTTATTTGGTGAGAGCAGTGCGTGAGGCGGGTTTTCGGGTGGTGCCGGTGCCGGGTGCTTGTGCTTTTGTGGCGGCATTGTCGGTCAGTGGCTTACCCACAGATCGTTTTTTCTTTGAAGGTTTTTTGCCGGCTAAATCTGGTGCCCGTCGAAAGCGGATGGAAGTTTTGTCGGCTTTTGAACATACCTGGGGTGTTTATGAATCGCCTCACCGTATTCTGGATTCCCTTGAAGACTTGCAGGCGGTGCTGGGCGATGAACACTATATTGTGATCGCCCGGGAAATCACCAAAACCTTTGAAACGGTGTTGGCCGGTTCGGTGTCTGATGTGCTGGATATTGTTAAATCGGATAGTAATCAGCAGCGTGGTGAGTTTGTTATTTTGGTGGACGGTTGTAAAAAGGAAGCCGTATCTGAGATTACACCAGAAGCGGAAAAAATGCTTCAGCGCCTGTTGGAAGAGCTTCCTATCAAAAAGGCCGCTGCCGTGGTTGCCGATTTGACCGGGCTGCGCAAAAAAGCCCTTTACGAGCATGGTCTTACATTAAAAGATAACGATTGAGATAAACTTGCTTATCGGCTCGCAGGCAAGTAATATTCGCGGCCGCGAGCTGGCCGGGCAATCGCTGTTTGTTATTTCTTTGGATAATGCATCTTCGGAATTAATAGGTGGAGGAAAGTCCGGGCTCCATAGGGTAGGGCGCCAGGTAACGCCTGGGGGGCGAAAGCCTACGGAAAGTGCAGCAGAGAGTAGACCGCCTAAGTCACGCTTTCGAGCGTTGACCGGTAAGGGTGAAAGGGTGCGGTAAGAGCGCACCGCATGACTGGCAACAGTTCATGGCACGGTAAACCCCGCCTGGAGCAAGACCAAATAGGAATCCTATAGGTGTGTCCCGCACTGGATTCGGGTAGGTTGCTTGAGGTGTCTGGTGACAGACATCCCAGATGAATGATTGCCCAGGCCTGTTTTACAGGCTGGACAGAACCCGGCTTACAGGCCGGCTCGCGACTTCTTTTTTTTCCTGTTTCTTTTTATCTGTCGTATATCTGGCTTGCCGGCCGGATGACGCTGTCCGATTTTCTCTGTTTTTACAGACTGAAGTTCTAAGAGCGTTCTTTTTCTATGAAACCCTTATGGAAGTTGGTTGTCTCATACTTTGCGAACGAGTGAGTTCCATCCCTTGACGTGGGTTTTTCAGATTCCTATAGTGTGCTGTAGTGGTGAAAAGTGGATTAAAGTGGGATGTGATGGGTTGAGTGTGATGAACATACCTAATCCGTTGCGGGTTTTCCTTATGGATAAGGCTTGTTCTTTGGGTGCGTAGGCAGTAGGCGTTTTCAATCTATCGAGCCAGGGAGAAGGTTGCTTGTTTCGAGGTGTTAACGCCATCAATCTGGATGCCAAGGGGCGTCTGGCAATACCTGCCCGGTACCGGAGTGTGCTGCGGGAGCGTTGTGATGGCGCACTGGTGGCAACCATTGATACGGATGAACCTTGCCTTCTGATTTACCCTCTTGATGAATGGGAGCTGATTCAACAGAAGATTGAATCATTACCCAGTTTTCATCCCATGACCCGCCGGATTCAAAGGCTGCTTATTGGTCACGCTACGGATCTTGAGTTGGACGGCAGTGGACGCATATTAGTGCCGCCACTGTTGCGGGATTATGCCGGTCTTGAAAAGCGCAGCATTCTATTGGGCCAGGGTAAAAAGTTTGAACTCTGGGATGAACAGTGCTGGAACGATCGTCGGGATCAATATTTGAAAGAGGCCAGTGAGTCGGATGAAATACCGGCAGAACTGCAGTCTCTTTCTTTATAAGGAGCGGTTACCTGTGGTAGCCGCTCATTTAGTGAATGAGTTTATGAAATCGTTAGAAGCTGTCGAAAGTCAGAGCCTGGAAGTTGAGTCGACCCAAAGTCCGCTCAAGGATTCTGATGAGCTCAAGGCTGCTGTGCATAAAACCGTCATGCTCCATGAAGCTGTCGATGCGTTACTGACGGATCCTTCCGGTGTCTATGTGGATGGCACCTTTGGCCGGGGTGGGCACAGTCGCCTGATTTTGCAATCTCTTTCAGAACAGGGGCGTCTGATTGGTATTGATAAAGACCCAGCCGCCATCGCGACCGGTGAAAGCCTTGCTGGCGATGATTCAAGATTCTCTATTCATCATGGTTCCTTTATAGAAGTAGATGCTGTTAATGGCGATGAGCCTGTGGATGGTATTTTACTGGACCTGGGTGTTTCTTCCCCGCAGCTGGATGATCCGGAGCGGGGGTTCAGTTTTATGAATAATGGCCCGCTGGATATGCGGATGAATCATCAGCAGGGCGAAAGTGCAGCCCAGTGGTTGGCCCGGGCGGAAGAGCAGGAGATCAGTAAAGTGATCTGGGAGTACGGTGAGGACCGCTTTTCCAGAAGAATGGCTCGTGCCATCGTCAGGGAACGGGACATTGAGCCGATTTTAACTACCAAGCGTTTGGCGGATATCATCGCTGCGGCCTGTCCGAGTCGGGAAAAAGGCAAGCACCCTGCCACCAGGGCGTTTCAGGCGATTCGGATTCATATTAACCGTGAGCTGGATGATCTGATTGATTGTCTTGATCGAGCATTGGAAAAGCTGAAGCCCGGTGGTCGCCTGGTGGTTATTAGCTTCCACTCGCTGGAAGATCGAATTGCTAAACGTTTTATCCGTAAGCAGGAAAAGGGTGATGACCTGCCCAGCTGGTTACCAGTAAGAGAAGATCAACTGAATAAACGTATGAAAAGTCTGGGTAAGGCGATTAAGCCATCCAAAGAAGAAGTTGCTGAAAATCCTCGCTCTCGAAGTGCGGTGATGCGTGTGGCGGAAAAACTCGCCTGATGAAAACGCTTGTGGTGGAGAGTGGCCTGTTTGGCATCCGAATATTTCAGACCTATGCATTGCCTTTGGTGTTGTTGTTGCTGGTGGTGATTTCGGGGCTGGCTGTGGGTTACGTTTCCTATGAAAATCGCCGCCTGCATAACCGGATGCAGCAGGAGTTTGATAATAAAAACAATGCCCAGATTGAGTGGGGACGACTGTTGTTGGAGCACAGCACCCTGACGGCTCCGGCCCGGGTTGAGAAGATCGCCAGAAGTAAACTGGGCATGGATGTGCCCGCTAACCATCAGATTGAAATGGTTTTGCCATGAGTCAGGGACGAAGAGTTCAGTACAACAGGCGTTCTGAATCCGAGAAAAGACCCGGCTTTTTCTCGCGAGTGAAAAAAGCGGCAACTCATAAGTGGCGCCTGAAAATGTTGCAGGGCGTCCTGCTTATTGTAGGTCTGGCTCTGGGTTATCGTGTTGTTGATTTGCAGCTGATTGATCGCCACTTTCTGCAAAATGAGGGTGATAAGCGGTCCGTTCGTTATGAACCGGTCTCAGCACACCGTGGCGTCATCTTTGATCGCAATGGTGATCCGCTGGCGGTGAGTACGCCGGTGGTTACGATCTGGGCCGACCCGGAAGATCTTTATAAAGCCAAAGATCGCTGGGCGGATTTGGCGAAAGCGCTGGATGTGCCCCATAAGTGGTTGTCGGATCGGGTTGAGGTTAATAAGAACAAAGACTTTATGTACTTGAAGCGCCATATGACTCCAGAGCAGGGCGCTGCCATTGTGAAGTTGAAAGTGCCTGGCGTTCAGGCAACGGATGAGCAACGTCGTTATTATCCGGCGGCGGAGGTGACGGCTCACCTGGTTGGTTTTACTGATATCGATGAAACCGGTCAGGAAGGCCTGGAGTTAGCCTACAATGATTGGTTGTCTGGCCAACCGGGCAAGCGACGGGTGTTGAAAGATCGAAAAGGTCAGTTGGCTCGTCAAGCGGAATTGATGGAAAGTGCCAGCCCCGGTAAAGAGCTGATGCTCAGTATTGATCTTCGGCTTCAATACATGGCGTATCGGGAGTTGAAGCAGGCGGTAGAGAAGCATCGTGCCAGTGCCGGTTCTCTGGTGATGCTGGATGTGAAGACCGGCGAAGTGTTAGCCATGGTGAATCAGCCTGCCTATAACCCGAACAACCGTTCGGATATGCAGGCCTATAAAATGCGTAACCGGGTGGTCACGGACATGGTTGAACCGGGCTCCACCTTAAAGCCGTTTACTGTGGCGGCTGCTCTGGAAAGTGGTCAGTTTCAGAAAACGTCGGTGATCAATACTTCACCAGGCGTTATGCGACTGGGGCGGGATAAAGTTAGAGACCCCAGGAACTATGGCTCTATTGATATTACGACAGTGTTGCGCAAGTCCAGTAACGTCGGTGTTTCAAAAATGGCGCTGGCTATTGGACCAGACAAAGTTTTGGAGTTATTACAGCGAGTAGGACTGGGTCAAAGTACGGGAACTGGTTTTCCTGGGGAGAGCTCAGGTTATCTGCCATTCAGAGATCGCTGGAGTGATATTGAAATAGCGACATTGTCGTTTGGTTATGGCTTAACCGTAACGCCACTGCAGTTGGCTCAGGCTTATACCGTTCTGGGATCTGGCGGTGTTTTACGGCCGGTGTCTTTAATCAAGCGTGACGTCATACCCGACGGTGTTCGTGTAATGGATCAACGGATTGCTGATGATCTGAGAAAAATGCTTCGGGAAGTAGTGCACGGTGGTACCGGTGGGCGAGCACGAATTGATGCTTTTGAAGTAGGCGGTAAAACCGGTACCGCTCGGAAGGTTGGCAAAAATGGTTATAGCAAAGACCGTTATATCGGTATGTTCGCCGGTCTTGCGCCCATTGATGATCCGCGACTGGCCATCGTTGTTGTGATTGATGATCCCATCGGACAGACCTACTACGGTGGTTTGACGGCGGCACCGGTGTTTTCCAATGTGGCGGCTGGCGCGCTCAGGCTGTTAGGTGTTGAGCCAATCGACAGAGCAATGAATGATTCGGCCAGAAGTATGGCCTATGTGCCTTGGCGATTGACGCCAGATGGCCAAATGATGGAGCCGCGCCATAGCGCAACAAGGCTCAGCTCTTTAAAGAAAGGTTAAAGAAAGGTTGAAGTAAACAGGCAATGACAGCTGATAAAGAGAAGACGCTGAACAGCGTGCTCACCGGGTTGCAGTTACCCCCGGTCGCTGTAGACAAAGAAGTAACCGATCTGACCCTCGATAGTCGCAAGATTATCGGGGGTGAGTTGTTTATTGCTGTGCCAGGGGTTATGTCTGATGGCAGGCAGTATATTGTCAGCGCTTTAGAGAAAGGTGCGGCGGCTGTTCTGGTGGACGACAGTGGGTTTGAACAGTTTGACATTCGCAAAAACGACAATGTTTTTTTAGTGCCTGGTTTGAAAGACAGGATGGGAGCGTTGGCTGATCGGTTTTATCGGCACCCATCTAAAGGCCTGAAGGTGATGGGGGTTACCGGCACGAATGGTAAAACCTCCTGTTGCTGGTTTATCTCTGATCTATTGCGACTGCTAGGCGAACCCTGCGCCCTGATGGGAACGGTGGGTAAAGGCTTACCCGGTCAGTTAGAAACATCGTTGAATACCACCGGAGATGTGGTTTCCCTTCAGCGCTATCTTGATCAGCTTGTCTCTGAGTCCGTTTCATCGCTGGCCATGGAAGTGTCATCCCATGGTCTTGATCAGGGGCGAGTCGATGCTATTCATTTTGAAGTGGCGCTATTTACTCACATCAGTCGTGATCACCTTGATTACCACGGCACTCTTGAAGCGTATGTTGATGCTAAGGCAAAACTGTTTTCCCAGTGTCAGTTCCGCTTTGCAGTGATTGGCAAGGATGATGTTTTCTCCGGGCAAATGATGGCTGCCTGTCCTGCAGGCGCACAGATCACAACCTGGTCTTTGGAGGATGCGTCGGCAGATGTGTATCTGAGTGAGATTGAAGTGCTGCCGGAAGGTTTCAGGGCAATGCTTCACACGCCGTGGGGCGGTGGGTTATTAAATACCTCTCTGCTTGGGCGTTTTAATCTGGAGAATCTGCTTGCCGTTATTGCGGCACTGGGTGTTCAAGGTTACGCCATTGACCAACTGCTGGCAGCTGTGCCTGATATGTCGACCCCACCAGGAAGAGTGCAACGCTTTGGCGGCGGCGATAAGCCTTTGGTGTTGGTTGACTACGCTCACACGCCGGACGCTATTGAAAGTGTACTGACATCACTGCAAGAACATTCACGGGCGTTAAAAAATAACGAACCAGTTACCGGCAAAATTGTCTGTGTATATGGTTGTGGTGGTGATCGAGACCGGGGTAAGCGTCCCTTAATGACGAATGCGGCATTGAAAGGTGCTGGTAGAGCAGTGTTGACCAGTGATAATCCGAGAACGGAAGACCCGAATCAGATTCTCTCGGATGCACAGGAAGGTATCGATAACGATGCTGCTCAACGACTCACGGTGATCCCTGATCGTGCTACTGCCATACATTCCACAATCAGAAGCGCTCGTGCTGGTGACATTATCGTGATCGCCGGTAAAGGCCATGAGAATTATCAGGAGATCAACGGTGTCCGCCATCATTTTGATGATGCAGAGCAGGTTGAAGCAGCCTTGTTATCCGGGAATAGTTCAGCCCAACTTAGTGAAAGTGTGCAAGAAGGTGGACTTTGATGATTAAGCCTATGTCGCTTTCCAAGGTTGCCAGTGTTGTTGACGGTGAGCTGGTTGATGTGGCCTCTGCATCGCTGCTGGTTTCCGGTGTCAGTATTGATACACGAACGCTGACGTCTGGCGATTTGTTTGTTGCCATTAAAGGGCCGCGTTTTGATGGTCATCATTACCTTGCTCAAGCCGCCGATTCTGGAGCGGTGGCGGCATTGACAGAAAAGGTGTGTGAAGGTTCGCCCATTCCGCAAATTGTCGTTACTGATGCCCGTCAGGCATTGGGTTTACTTGGTGCTGCCAATCGTGATGCTTTTGAAGGTTGTCTGGTTGGTGTAACGGGCTCCTGTGGCAAAACATCGGTTAAAGAGATGTTGCAGGCGATTTTCTCCGAGGTGGGTTCGACTCTGGCGACGGAAGGCAACCTGAATAATGATCTGGGTGTTCCGTTAACGTTGTTGAAAATTAACAGTGATCATCAATTCGCGGTCATTGAAATGGGCACCAGCGCCCCCGGAGAGATTGAGTACATTGCCAATCTCGGCCGGCCGGATATTTCACTGATTACCAATGCCGCGGAAACCCATCTGGCAGATTTGAAAACCGTGGCGGGAGTTGCTCAAGAGAAAGGTTATATTCTGGATGCGCTGTCAGCGGATGGTATCGCCGTCCTTAATATGGACGATCATTTCTTCCCCCAGTGGCAGGCTCGAGCTTTGCAGTCAAACGAGCGCACGGTAGTGAGCTTTAGCAGCGAGCAGGCAGCAGCCAATGTGTTTGCCAGCGATATTACGCCAAATCAGCTGGGAACACGCTTTACCCTTCATTTTAATGATGGGGCTGATAATGCGATTCAGCAATCAGTTCAGCTCGCATTCTGGGGGCGTCATCAGATTTCTAATGCCTGTTGCGCGGCAGCAGTTGCCATGGCTCAAGGGTTGACGCTGGACATTATTGCCCGCGGGCTTGAAAATGCCCGACCATTTCAGCGACGTGGTCAACGTTTTGCCCATGAAAGTGGTGCAGTGCTGATTGACGAGACCTACAATGCCAATCCGAAAGCGACGTTGGCCGCCGTTGATCAGTTGGCTGACTGTGAAGGCATCAAAATCATGGTGCTTGGGGATATGCTGGATCTTGGTGAAGTTTCAGATGAGCGTCATCAAGATGTTGGCCGCTATGCGAAAGCACAGGGCGTGCATAAATTTTTGAGTTTTGGTGCTTCTGCTCATCTGGCCAGTGAGGCGTTTGGTGACGGGCATCATTTTGCAGAAAAACCTCAGCTGGTGAATTGGCTGAATGAGTACCTTGGTGCTGATCACTCTGAGCCGGTTTCGGTCATGGTTAAAGGGTCACGTGGCGTAAATATGACGGAAATTGTAGAGGCTCTGGCTGGAGCTGATGAGAAGGGAGAAGCCTGATGCTGCTTTGGTTGGCAGACTATTTATCACAGTTTTACCATGGATTTGGTGTCTTCAAATATCTGACCTTGAGAGGGATTCTCGGTGTATTGACGGCACTGGCGATGAGTTTGTGGTTGGGGCCTCACTTTATTCGTAAGTTGAGCTTTTATCAGATTGGTCAGTCTGTGCGTAGCGATGGTCCGCAATCTCACCTCAGTAAAGCGGGAACGCCCACCATGGGTGGCGCGCTGATTCTGGTGTGTATTGCCATCAGTACGTTGCTTTGGTCTGATCTCAGTAATCGTTATGTTTGGGTGGTTCTCGTAGTGACCGGTATTTTTGGTGCCGTTGGCTGGGTGGATGATTATCGTAAGGTGGTGGAGAAAAACTCCCGTGGTTTGCCGGCACGCTGGAAAATGTTCTGGCAATCACTGGCTGGGCTGGGTGCTGCTATTTTTCTATTTTATACCGCACCTTCTGCCACTGAAACGACGCTGATTATTCCGTTCTTCAAAAATCTCACGATTGAACTAGGCCCATTCTTTATTGTTCTGGCGTATCTCACCATTGTGGGCTCCAGTAATGCTGTCAACCTGACAGACGGGTTGGACGGACTCGCGATTTTGCCAACCGTTATGGTCGCTTCGGCGCTGGCGGTGTTTGCCTACCTTAGTGGTCACGCGAGTTTTGCCCAATATTTGTTGATTCCTGCTGTGTCAGGTTCTGGTGAAATCATGATCTTCTGTGGTGCGATTGCTGGAGCGGGTCTTGGTTTTCTCTGGTTTAACACGTACCCGGCTCAGGTCTTTATGGGCGACGTGGGTGCTCTGGCGCTTGGTGCTGCGCTGGGTGTCATTGCCGTGATTGTCCGACAGGAAATTGTGCTGATCATTATGGGCGGTGTTTTTGTGATGGAAACCGTATCTGTGATTTTGCAGGTGGGGTCTTATAAGTTAACCGGTCGTCGTATATTTCGTATGGCACCGCTGCACCATCACTTTGAATTGAAAGGCTGGCCAGAGCCGCGGGTTATTGTTCGCTTCTGGATTATTACTATTGTGCTGGTTCTGATTGGTCTGGCATCACTGAAGATTCGATGATCAGCTTGTGCTGAGTATCAAAAGGTAACGGGATTGTGAGCAGCAACGCAATGAATACTGAACATGAATAATAAGCAGGTAGAGTTAATAGGCTCAAGTTGTAATCGGGTTATTATCGGTCTTGGTATGACTGGACTCTCCTGTGCCCGCTATCTTTATCGTCAGGGGTTACCCTTCAAGATTATCGATACCCGTGAGAACCCGCCCGGGCAGGAAGAGTGTCGTCAGGAGTTTCCTGAAATACCTCTCCATACCGGTGGTTTTAATGAGGCGTGGTTGATGGCGGCGGATGAGCTGGTTGTCAGCCCGGGTATTGCCCTTGCAGAGCCAGCGATTGCGCGAGCCATTGAGCATGGCGCTCAAGCTATTGGTGACATTGAACTGTTTTGCCGAGCCGTTAATAGCACTGCACCAGAGAAACCCGTTATTGCCATTACGGGTTCCAATGGAAAGAGTACAGTCACCACGCTTGTGGGTGAAATGGTTCTGGAAGCCGGCTTAAAGCCAGGCGTTGGGGGCAATATAGGCACGCCCGCTCTTGAGTTGCTGGACGATTCGTCTATTGATGTCTACGTGCTGGAGCTGTCCAGTTTCCAGCTGGAAACCACGCACAGTTTACGTGCTACTGCTGCTACAGTGCTTAACCTTAGCCCTGATCACATGGATCGTTATACGACACTTTCTGACTATCATCAGGCAAAACAACGGATCTATCGTGGTTGTGCGACAGCCGTCTACAACCGTGATGATCCATTGACATCGCCGTTGTTGCCGGTCACGGCCGGTGGTGTGAGTTTTACTGCGCTGTCGCCTGATCTTGGTCAGATGGGCTTGTTGTCAGACGACGATGGTGTTTGGTTGAGTAAAGGATTGAATAAGCTACTCAATACTCAGGCGATGAAACTCAAGGGAACTCACAATCACCTGAATGCTCTGGCGGCTATGGCGTTGGCGGAAGCAGCAGGGATTGACCCAAAGGCAATGTATGAAGCAGTTAAGCGCTTCCCCGGTCTGGAGCATCGTTGTCAGTGGATTGGTGAGGCTGACGGTGTTGCCTGGTTTAATGATTCCAAAGCCACCAATGTTGGAGCAGCAGTGGCGGCTATTGAAGGCTTGGGTACTGGCTTAACAGGAAAGGTGATATTGATTGCCGGCGGCGATGGCAAAGGTGCTGATTTTTCAGAATTGCGACCTTCTGTGCAGCGTTATGTGTCACACGTAATACTGATTGGCAGAGATGGCCCGGTGATTGGTGATGCTTTGAAAGGAGCCGCGCAAACACATTCGGCCAGTGACCTTGAAAGGGCTGTCAGATTGGCCGCAGATTTATCGGACTCCGGTGATGGGGTTCTATTGGCGCCTGCGTGTGCCAGTTTTGATATGTTTAAAAGTTTTGAAGATCGAGGTGAACAATTTACCGCCCAGGTAAATGGATTACTTAACAGGTTGAAAGAATGCTGAAGCGGGTACGCCATCATTTAGCCCGCACAAAACCGGGCGCACCACAGGAGCCGTCAGCGCCACAAGAGCCATCAGCGCTAATGAGCGTTGATATGATTCTGCTGGGTTCGGTGTTTGCGTTGCTGGCCATCGGTTTGGTGCTGGTGGGATCGGCATCCATGGATGTGTCTCAAGAGACTTTTGGTGACCCGGCAAAAATTGTGTTGAAACAGCTGGTGTTTATGGCGGTTGGTTTGGTGGTCATGGCCGTGATGACCTTGATGCCCATGAACCGTATCCGTCAATTCAGCTGGGTCGGTCTTCTGATTGCTTTTTCCCTGCTATTGCTTGTGCTGGTGGTTGGTCGTGAGATAAACGGCAGTGTTCGTTGGATTCCTTTGGGCTTTTTCAACCTGCAGGCTTCCGAAGTAGCAAAGCTCTGTGTGGTTATCTATATGTCGGGCTATCTGGTTCGTCACTTGGATGAAGTTCGTACTCAGTGGAGCGGCTTTATTAAGCCCATGGTGGTTATGTTTGGTTTGGCATTGCTGTTACTGGCAGAGCCGGATCTTGGTGCCCTTGTGGTTCTTACTGTGGCAGTGATGGGCATGATATTTATGGCGGGAGCTCGTTTTCATCAGTTCCTGGCCATGATCGGTGTGGTGATACTTCTGATCGTTTTGTTGATCTGGATGGAGCCGTATCGAATGGCTCGTATCACATCGTATATGGACCCTTGGGCTCATGCCTATGGCAGTGGTTATCAGTTGACTCAGGCTTTGATTGCCTTTGGGCGCGGAGCCTGGTTTGGGCAAGGGCTCGGTAATAGTATTCAGAAACTATTTTATCTCCCCGAGGCTCATACCGATTTTGTATTTGCGGTGCTGGCGGAGGAGTTTGGCGTTATTGGCTCCTTGCTGATTTTAGGGTTGTTTCTGTTTGTGGCATGGCGCTCTTTGCATATCGGTTCAAGAGCTGAGTCGAAAGGGCTACTGTTTCACGCGTATGTGGCCTACGGTATTGCGCTGTTGTTCGCCAGCCAGGCATTTATCAATATTGGTGTAAATACCGGACTACTGCCCACTAAAGGATTGGCTTTGCCACTGATCAGTTACGGTGGCAGTAGCATGATTGTCAATTGCATGGCGTTTGGCATTCTGTTTCGGATTGATCATGAACGACGACTGGCGAAAGCCGTAGAAGAAAAACCGGTAGCTGGTCGCAAAGCGAGTGAGCAGAAAACTCGACAGGAATTGGAGCGTACGGTTGAAACAACATCACAAAGCATCATTGGTGGAAGGAGGCGATATGTCTGATTCGTCATCGCTCCAGATACCGGTCGTGATGATTATGGCGGGTGGCACTGGAGGTCATATTTTTCCGGGACTGGCTACCGCCCATGAGTTAGAAAAGTCTGGCTACAGGATCCATTGGTTGGGCACACCCGGCAGTATGGAAGCAGAGCTGGTGCCAAAACATGGCATTGAAATCAGCTTTATCCCGGTGACGGGGTTGCGTGGCAAAGGGGTTGGCTTTTTTGTAAAGGCGCCCTGGCGTCTGATGAAGTCATTAATTAAAGCGATTCAAGTGTTAAGAACTCAGAAACCCGTGTGTGTCATTGGTATGGGTGGCTACGCAGCGGGACCGGGCGGTGTTGCTGCCCGTTTGCTGGGCATTCCTTTGATCATTCACGAACAGAATGCAGTCGCAGGGCTGACCAATAAATTGTTAGCCCGGGTTGCGACACGTGTGCTGGAGGCATTTCCGGATGCATTTGCAGCGTTGCCATCCGTCGCTGGTAAAACGGTTTTGACTGGTAATCCAGTGCGTTCTGAGATCGCTGCCGTTAGAGCCAATAAACCCCATAGCCCACTTCGTCTTTTAGTGGTGGGTGGTAGCCGTGGTGCACTGGCGATCAATGAGTTAATGCCAGAACTGATGAAGCGATGTAACAATCGACTGGAAATCTGGCATCAAACCGGTAAAGCAACCTACGAGCAGTGCCTGGCTCAATATCAGCAGCAGGGCTTCTCCGGTAATGACTCTGATTGCAGGGTTGCTCCATTTATTGATGACATGGCGCAAGCCTATGAATGGGCGGATCTGGTACTTTGTCGCTCCGGCGCGTTGACGGTGGCAGAGCTTGCCGCAGCGGGTAAGCCAGCGATTCTGGTGCCATTTCCCCACGCGGTGGATGACCATCAGACGGTCAATGGTCAGTATCTGGTTAAGCAAGGTGCGGCCCTGATGATTCAACAGCACGATCTGGATATCGATGCATTAACAAAAAACATAGTTGAGTGGATGGATGATCCGGCTCAGCTTGAAGTAATGGCCTCCTCAGCAAAATCAGCCGGTCTGCCCCAAGCGACAACAGACGTGGTTCGAAACTGCCTTGAAGCGGCTGGCCAGGAGGTTTCTTATGCCTGATCTAAAGAGTCGAATTCCAGTCGTCGCCGTGCCGGAAATGCGCCGGATTCGTAAAATTCATTTTGTCGGGATTGGCGGCTCCGGCATGTGTGGGATTTCCGAGGTTCTACTGAATCAGGGTTACCAGATTTCCGGTTCAGATATCCGCGCCTCTGCGGTCACTGAACGACTGGAGTCGCTTGGTATTGAAGTATTTATTGGCCACCATGCTGAGAATATTGCCCATGCGGATGTGATTGTCACGTCTACAGCGGTTTCCAGTGACAACCCTGAAGTGGTTGAAGCGGAAAGTCGTCGTTTACCTATCGTGCCAAGAGCGCAGATGCTGGCGGAATTGATGCGCTATCGACACGGCATTGCTGTTGCCGGTACCCACGGCAAAACCACAACCACCAGTTTACTGGCTTCTGTTCTTGGGTTCAGTGGAATGGATCCAACGTTCGTTATCGGTGGCCGTTTGAATTCCGCTGGTACCAACGCCAAGCTTGGTGGCAGTCGCTATCTGGTGGCCGAGGCGGATGAATCCGATGCATCGTTCTTGCATCTTCAGCCAATGGTTTCCATTGTTACCAACATCGATGCAGACCATATGTCTACATACGATGGTGATTTTGGTAAGTTGAAGAAGACCTTTGTGGACTTTCTTCATAACCTGCCTTTTTATGGTGTTGCCATCGTTTGCATTGATTGCCCTGTGGTTCGGGAGCTCATCCCGGAAATTAAACGACAGGTTATTACTTACGGTTTTAGCGAAGATGCAGATTATCGTGCGATAAACGTACGACAGAAAGGCATGAACACTACATTCGAGGTGGTTCGCCCATCGATCCAGGATGCGTCCGTTGACAGCAAGCCAGTAACTGTAGAGCTGGGAATACCCGGCAGGCATAATGTATTAAATGCCTTGGCCACTTTTGCTACAGCGGCGGATGAAGGTGTGCCGGATCAAGTGATAGCAGAAGGTTTGAGTCTTTTTGATGGTGTTGGTCGACGTTTTCAGGTATTGGGTGATTTCAATACGTCCGCTGGCGAGGTAATGTTGGTAGACGACTACGGTCATCATCCTACTGAAGTGGATGCAACGATTAAAGCAGTGCGTGATGGTTGGGAAGATAAACGACTGGTGATGATTTATCAGCCTCACCGTTATTCCCGTACCCGCGACCTGTATGAAGATTTTGTGGATGTGCTTTCCAAGGTGGATGTGCTTCTGTTGATGGAGGTTTATCCCGCAGGAGAAGAGCCAATTCCCGGTGCTGATGGCCGGGCGCTATGTCGCAGTATTCGTCAGCGTGGACAGATTGATCCGATATTTGTCAGTCGTCCGGAAGATGTTGAGTCAGTGTTGGCGGATGTGCTGCAGGACGGCGATCTTCTATTGGCACAGGGTGCTGGTGATATTGGAGCACTCGCATTGCGGCTTGCACGCAGTGAATTGAAGCTGCCTTCTGGGCAATAATGTGTTCTGGTTCACATTTGATATATACCCAAAGGATTTCAAGTTGCTACGCGGCGGCAACCGAGTGAATCCCCATGAGCCTACAAGTAGTAGGTGATTGGGGTGAGCGAGCGCAGCCAACAAAGTAGCAACTTGAAAGGCGACGGGTATAGCTCACGTTTTTTCAGGAAAAGGGATATAGTGCATGAAGTACGACCGGAGCGATGATCCGTTTGATCCAGCATCCTTTGGCAAGGTTGCTGTACTTTATGGTGGTCACTCTGCGGAGCGGGAAGTGAGTCTGAACAGTGGTCAGCGCATTTTTGACTCCCTGAAAAGTCAGGGTGTGGAATGCTTGTTGATTGACACGGCTGAACACAACTCAGCAGAGCGTTATGTCGAGCAGTTACTGAATTACAAGCCGGATCTGGCATTTATTGCGCTTCACGGTCGTGGTGGTGAAGACGGTACTATGCAGGGCTTCCTGGAAAGCATGGGTATTCCATACACTGGTAGTGGTGTGATGGCATCCGCTCTGGCCATGGATAAGTATCGTTGTAAACTGCTATGGCAGTCTATTGGTCTGCCAACGGCTGAGTTTGCGCTGATTACGGATTTTGACAATATCGATAGTCTTGAATACGCAGAAACTCTGTTGCCTGCATTTGTGAAGCCTTCCTTGGAAGGTTCCAGTGTTGGGATTAGTCGAGTTGATCGTCGTCAGGATCTCGAAGCCGCCTGTCGCCGTGCCGGTGAGCATAAAGGGCCTGTATTGGTGGAGTCGTTCATTGATGGTCCGGAATTCACTGTAGGTATTCTTAATGGTCAGGTGTTGCCTGCTATTCGGGTAGAGGCAACCAGTGAATTTTATGACTACGAAGCGAAATACTTATCGGATTCTACCCGCTACCATTTGCCTAGCGGTCTGACCGAGGTGAAAGAGCAAGAGCTGCAGGCCATTGCCCTGACGGCTTTTGAATCCATCGGTTGTGAAGGCTGGGGGCGTGTAGATTTCATGCAGGATCAGCAGGGACGTTTTTGGTTGCTGGAAGTGAATACCATCCCAGGCATGACCGATCATAGTCTTGTGCCCATGGCGGCCAATGCTGCCGGGTTATCTTTTGATGATCTGATTGTTGAGATACTGAACACCGCCAGCGGTAGGTAAGGTTGAATGGCGGCGTTTGGTCATTCCAGTTCATCCAGAGGGGCAACGAGAAGCCCGACGGCATCGCTTTTGGATAAACCGGAAAAGCGAAGTTTGAACTGGAAAAGAGTGCTGCAGTTGATGATTTCTGCAGCGTTTATATCAGGGGTGTTGGCTTTTGCCCCGCGAATTATGGACTGGTTGAATCAGCCGATAGCACGAGTTGAAGTGCATTCAGGGTTTGAGCACCAGTCCAGACAGGATGTTGAAAAAGCGCTTGAGCCCATGCTGCAGGCGCGATTTTTCAGTCTCGATCTTGAGTCGATGCAAGAGGCATTGCTTGGTTTGCCTTGGGTGAAGGAAGCATCCGTCAGAAAACAGTGGCCTGACAGTGTCATGGTTAATCTGGAAGAGCGGCAGGCCATAGCAAGATGGGGAAAGCACCGCCTGATCAGTAATGAAGGTGTGGTATTCGAGCCGAATAGCCTTGAGGGTTTTTCGGATGTGCCTGTTCTGGCCGGTGCTGATGAGTCCGCAGAAGAGGTGATGCAGCAGTATTTGGCTGTTGGTCAGCTGCTGCGCCCCATTGGGTTGAGGTTAAAAGCACTCACCCGTAAAGACAGTGGTTCATGGTCGTTTGTTATTGGTCACGTTCAGGTCAATATTGGCCGTGATCGACAGATGGAAAGATTGCAGCGGTTTACGCGGTTGTACCACACCAGACTTGAATCGCGATGGTCTGAGGTTGACCGGGTAGATCTACGATATTTGAACGGTGCTGCAGTAGCCTGGCGAAAAAAGGCTGCAGCAGACGCAGGCTTATGATGGATAGAGACGTTTGGGAAGGTTGATGCCATGACAGCGGTGGAAAATGGAAGATTGATCGTTGGGTTGGACATAGGCACCTCCAAAGTAGTGGCTATTGTCGGCGAACTCAATGCTGAAGGTGACATTGAAGTCATTGGCATCGGCTCGCATACTTCCCGTGGGCTGAAGCGGGGTGTTGTGGTTAATATCGACTCCACAGTACACGCAATAAAACGTGCCGTTGAAGAGGCTGAGCTGATGGCTGGCTGTCAGATTCACTCTGTTTATGCCGGCATTGCAGGCAGCCATATTAAAAGCCTCAACTCTCACGGTATCGTGGCAATACGTGAGCGAGAGGTGAATGGTGCTGATGTGGATCGGGTAATTGATGCAGCTCAGGCCGTAGCTATTCCGGCTGATCAGCGGATTTTGCACATTCTGCCTCAGGAATATGCCATCGATAACCAGGAAGGCATTAAAGAGCCTCAAGGTATGTCTGGTGTAAGACTGGAAGCCAAGGTTCATTTGGTGACCTGTGCCGTCAATGCGGCTCAGAATATTGAAAACTGTATACGACGCTGTGGTCTTGAAGTCGACGACATTATTCTTGAGCAGCTGGCATCCAGTTATTCAGTGCTTTCTGAAGATGAGAAAGAACTGGGTGTTTGTATGGTGGATATTGGCGGTGGTACTACCGATATAGCCATCTTTACTGAAGGGGCTATTCGTCATACGGCAGTGATTCCGATAGCGGGTGATCAGGTGACCAATGACATTGCCATGGCTTTGAGAACACCGACCCAGAATGCAGAAGATATAAAGATTAAATACGCCTGTGCATTGGCGCAACTGGCGGGGGCGGATGAAACCATAAAAGTCCCCAGTGTTGGTGATCGGGCACCCCGAGAGTTGTCAAGACAGGCATTGGCGGAAGTAGTGGAGCCGCGTTATGACGAATTATTCACATTAATAAATGCGGAAATCCGTCGAAGTGGCTTTGAGGACTTGATTCCAGCGGGTATTGTGCTGACCGGTGGCACCTCAAAAATTGAAGGCGCTATTGAGTTGGCGGAAGAGATTTTCCATATGCCAGTCAGGCTGGGGGTTCCCCAGGCGGTAAAAGGGTTAAGTGATGTAGTGAATAATCCGATTTATTCGACAGGTGTCGGGTTACTGCATTACGGACAGAAAATGCAAAAGGACGGTCTGAAAAAGGCGGTTCCAGGTAAAAATCAGGAA
The DNA here is from genome assembly GCF_947495845.1 of uncultured Endozoicomonas sp. Lineage (GTDB taxonomy): Bacteria > Pseudomonadota > Gammaproteobacteria > Pseudomonadales > Endozoicomonadaceae > Endozoicomonas. Next base: position 71,351 of record NZ_CANMAO010000017.1, read on the forward strand.
ACCAGGCTTGTTGAGAAAATGAAGCGCTGGTTTCAGAATTTCTGATGCTTTTTTGATACTGCGGCGGCGTGCTGTAAATATCGGTGACGGCATTGCTCTGAATTTGTTAGATTAAGGGTGATAAAAAGGAGATGACCATGTTTGAATTGGTGGATAGCGTACCGCAGGAAGCGGTCATCAAAGTGATTGGCGTTGGTGGCGGCGGTGGTAATGCTGTTGTTCATATGCTCAAGAGCCAGCTTGAAGGGGTTGAGTTTGTCTGTGCAAATACAGATGCTCAGGCACTGAAAAAGCAACACGTTCAGGCGCATACTCATCTGCAGTTGGGTGCTTCTATCACTCGCGGGCTGGGTGCTGGTGCCAATCCGAATGTAGGCCGTGAAGCGGCGATGGAAGACCGTGAACGTATTGCCGAGCTGCTCAAAGGCGCAGATATGATATTCATCGCTGCTGGTATGGGCGGTGGTACGGGTACCGGTGCAGCACCAGTGGTTGCTCAGATTGCCCGTGAAATGGGTGCGCTGACGGTAGCGGTCGTGACCAAGCCGTTTGGTTTCGAAGGCAAGCGTCGTATGGCTATTGCTGAAGAAGGTTTGAAAGAGTTGCAGGAACATGTTGACTCTCTGATTACTATCCCTAACGAGAAGCTGTTGCCAGTTTTGGGCAGCGATGTCAGCCTGCTGAACGCTTTTGGTGCAGCTAATGATGTATTGCTCGGCGCTGTGCAAGGCATTTCGGAACTGATTACTCGAGACGGCTTGATTAACGTTGACTTTGCCGATGTGCGCACAGTTATGTCTGAAATGGGCATGGCGATGATGGGCACAGGTGTTGCTACTGGCTCAGGTCGTGCAGGTGAAGCAGCTGAGAAAGCCATTCGCAGCCCGCTTCTTGAGGATGTTGATCTGGAAGGCGCTAAAGGCGTGCTGGTCAATATTACCGCAGGTCTGGACTTTACGGTTGGTGAATACAATCAGGTGGGTGAAGTGGTTAACCAGTTTGCATCGAATGATGCGACCGTGGTTATTGGCACAGTTATTGATCCTGAATTGACTGACGAACTCAGAGTCACCGTTGTTGCTACCGGTATTGGTATTGCGGGAGCCAGAGAGCCTCTGAAGGTTGTCGAAAAACCGGCGCCTAAAAAGAACGACGGTAGCGTGGATTACAAAGGTCTGGATGTGTCTCCTCTGATTCGTGAACAGAGAAAGAAACATGAGGAAGGCCTTGAGCAGCGTAGCGAGACTAAGCGGCCCTCTTCCTCTGGAGACAGTGTTGACTATCTTGATATCCCAGCGTTCTTAAGACGGCAGGCAGACTAAATTGGATGTGGCAATGTGAACTTGTGTCAAATGTTACTTTTGTTACAATGCTACGTTGCATCCAAAGAATATAGGCCTGTAAAGGTCGCGGAACACCCTTATCATGATCAGACAACGTACACTTAAAAACATTATTAGAGCGACAGGAGTGGGTTTGCACTCTGGTGAGAAAGTTTATCTCACCCTGAAACCTGCACCTGTGGATACCGGCATCATCTTTTGCCGTACCGACCTGGAACCGGTCGTTGAGATTCCTGCGTTTGGCCTGAATGTTGGTCAGACGACACTGTGCACCTCTCTGCACAAAGATGGTGTTCGAGTTGATACTGTTGAGCATCTGCTTTCTGCGATGGCTGGCCTGGGTATCGATAATGCCTATGTTGAAGTTAGCGCCCATGAAGTGCCTATTATGGACGGAAGCGCAGGCCCTTTTGTCTTCCTGCTTCAGTCTGCAGGCATTCAAGAACAGAATGCACCTAAGAAATTTATCCGGATCAAAAAAGAAGTGACCGTAAAGGATGGCGATAAAACCGCTACCTTCAAGCCGTTCAACGGCTTTAAAGTCAGCTTCACGATTGATTTTGACCATCCGGTATTTACTAGCCGCTCACAGACTGCCAGTATCGACTTTTCCAGTACTTCCTTTGTGAAAGAAGTGAGTCGTGCTCGTACTTTCGGTTTTATTCGCGATGTTGAGTACATGCGTTCCCAGAACCTGGCTCTGGGTGGCAGTGTGGATAACGCCGTTGTTGTTGATGACTATCGCATACTTAACGAAGATGGCCTGCGTTATCACGATGAATTTGTTAAGCACAAAATGCTGGATGCGATTGGTGATCTTTACCTGATGGGCCATAGCCTGATTGGTGAGTTTATCGGTTATAAGTCTGGCCATGGGCTGAACAACAAACTGGTAAGAGAAATTCTGGCCAATGAGCATCTCTGGGAAATCGTCACCTTTGAAGATGCCGAGGTTTCTCCAATCGCTTACCAGAAGCCTGCAGCAGTTCCCGCCTGATAGAGCTGTTTGTCCCGATCTGAATCATGATACTTTGCAGACTGCGTAAGCAGTCTGGGTTGGGTCGCTTAGTGCGGCCCTGTTTTTGTGTGTAACACTTACCAAAATCTATCTTCAGGGAGTTCCCCTGTTGTTGGAATCTGTACAAAAATTAAAAGAATGATGATTTTCAACGATAAAATTGATATCCGTACTTGCACATTCAGCTGTCGATCATGTGAAATACCTCTGGGGCTGACAGGTGTAGCCTGTTTGTTATCAAGAATTAAGGGTCAAAGATGAAGATCATAGTTGTAGACGAAAAGCACTCACGCACAAGAACTATGGCTGGGAGTAGCGTGGGCTTTGGTATGATGCTCGGCTGTGTTCTTCTGTTGATAGCCGCTCTCGGCAGCAGTGTCACCTATTTCTGGATGAAGCGCGGCCATGCTGATTTTTTGACGCAGGAAGGCGTTGCAAACTGGAAGCAGGTGATTGAGTTACAGCAGCAGGATATCGGTATAGTTAGGCAACAGACTCAGCATCAGGTTGATGCTCTGATGCTTCGGATGTCTGAGCTGCAAGGTCGTTTGACTCGTCTGGATGCTCTGGGAGAGCGGTTAACTACCAAAGCCAAACTGAATGATGGTGAGTTTGATTTCAGCGAAGCCCCAGCCATTGGTGGTCCGCAGGATTTAATGCCGTCCGACGAAGCCTTTCATCAGCTGACCTTAATGGATGCTATTGATCAGCTATCTGGCCAGATTGAAAGCCGTGAGCAGCAACTTGATCTGCTTGATCGTCTGATTTCCAATCGCACCATTTATGATGATTCATTCCTTGCAGGCCTGCCTGTTCGCAAAGGTTGGCTTTCTTCCCGCTATGGTCGCAGAACGGACCCCTTTACTGGTCGGCCAGCCTGGCATAACGGTGTGGATTTTGCCGGTAAGCGTGGCTCGGAAGTGATTTCAGTGGCAGCTGGCGTGGTTGTCTGGTCTGGCAAAAGGTCAGGCTTTGGGCTTCTGGTGGAAGTTAATCATGGTAATGGATACCTGACCCGTTACGCCCATAATGAAGAAAGCCTGGTGAAAGTGGGTGATATCGTCTCCAGAGGCGAGGCTCTTGCCAAAATGGGGAGTTCTGGTCGCTCAACAGGCCCTCATGTGCATTTTGAAGTGTTGAAAGATGGACAGCCACAGGATCCAGCCAAATATATTTACAGAGCCAGTAAGTAGCTCTTTGATTCTGTCGTCCATTTGTTTCTATCTCATAAAGCCCTTTTTATAGGGCTTTATGTTTTTTTAGACTTTATATTATTGAGCGCAAAAAGCACAATCCTGCGCTGATTAAGTCCACTATACACTCCCCAAATACTGACCTTTTCGTCATACAGCGTCTTGCTAGAAAGAAATACAGCTAATATAGATGAGACTTTGCTTTGATTGTCATAGAATGTTGGGCTATTACGCGCTTGTCTGCTCCAGCCCGGATTTGTTGGTAGGAGGGCGGCTCCGGAAACAGAGTGTGAGACTGTTAACAACTTATGTTTGCTTCATTAATTAAGAAAATATTTGGTAGTCGTAACGACCGCCAGCTCAAGCGGATGGGCAAAACTGTCAAATCCATCAATGCTCTTGAAGAAAGTCTGGCAGCCCTGAGTGATGAAGAGCTCAAGGGAAAGACTGCGGAATTTCGTGAGCGGTTTGAAAAGGGGGAAACCCTGGATGATATGCTGCCTGAAGCTTTCGCCGTGGTGCGGGAAGCGGGTAAGCGAATCATGGGGATGCGTCACTTCGACGTTCAGCTGATCGGTGGTATGACCCTTAACGAAGGTCATATTGCAGAAATGCGCACCGGTGAAGGTAAAACACTCGTTGCTACGCTGCCTGCTTATCTGAACGCTATTCCTGGTAAAGGCGTACACGTGGTTACGGTAAACGACTACCTGGCACGTCGTGATGCTAACTGGATGCGTCCTCTCTATGAGTTTCTCGGCATGAGTGTGGGCATTGTCGTGCCACAGCAGGACCCGGAAGAAAAAAGAGAAGCCTACAAAGCCGATATCACCTACGGTACCAACAACGAGTTTGGTTTTGATTACCTCCGTGACAACATGGCATTCAGAAAAGAAGATCGTTTCCAACGTGAACTCTTCTTCTCTATTGTTGACGAGGTGGACTCCATCCTGATTGATGAAGCCCGAACGCCTCTGATTATCTCCGGTCCTGCTGAAGATTCCTCCGAACTCTATCGTCGTATGAATCTACTGGTACCGATGCTAAAGCGCCAGGATCCATTGCCAGAAGATCAGGATCCCCGTGAAGTTGATGTGTCAGAACTCACCGGCCACTATTCAGTAGACGAAAAGAGTCGTCAGGTTGAGCTAAATGAGCTGGGGCATCAGTTTGTCGAAGAAGTTCTGCAAAAAGAAGGTCTGCTGCCAGAAGGTGAAAGCCTGTATGCATCGAACAACCTGAACCTGTTGCACCATGTCAACTCGGCTCTGAAAGCACACGTGCTGTTTACCCGTAACGTTGAATATATTGTACAGAACAATGAAGTGATGCTGGTTGATGAGCACACGGGTCGTTCCATGCCGGGGCGTCGTTTGTCAGAAGGTCTGCATCAGGCCATTGAAGCCAAAGAAGGCCTGAACATTCAGGCAGAAAGTCAGACTTTGGCTTCCACCACCTTCCAGAATTACTTCCGTAACTACGACAAACTGTCAGGCATGACCGGTACAGCGGATACCGAAGCCTTTGAATTCCGTCAGATTTACGGCCTTGACGTTATTGTTATCCCAACCCATAAAGAAATGGTGCGTCAGGATGGCAATGATCTGGTGTATCTGACCATTGCCGAAAAATACGAAGCTATTATTGAAGATATCAAAGAAACGGTAGTCGCCCGTCGTCCAATTCTGGTGGGTACAGCTTCAATCGATTCTTCCGAGCACTTGTCTCAGGCTTTGGAAAAGGCAGGCATTCCCCATCAGGTACTGAACGCCAAATTCCACGAAAAAGAAGCCGAGATTATTGCCCAGGCGGGTCGTCCGGGTGCCGTTACCATTGCCACCAACATGGCGGGTCGTGGTACCGACATCATGCTCGGTGGCAACTGGAAATCCGAAGTGGCCGAGTTGGATAACCCAACTCAAGAACAGATCGATAAGGTTAAAGCAGATTGGCAGAAGCTTCATAAAGAAGTGTTGGAAGCCGGTGGTTTGCACATTATTGGTACTGAACGTCACGAATCCCGCCGGATTGATAACCAGCTGCGTGGTCGTTCCGGTCGTCAGGGTGATCCGGGTTCATCCCGCTTCTATCTGTCTCTGGAAGACAGCCTGATGCGCATCTTTGCCTCGGAGCGGGTGAAGAACTTTATGAAAGCCCTGGGTATGGAAAAGGGTGAAGCGATTGAGCACCGCATGGTGACCAACGCCATCGAAAAAGCCCAACGTAAGGTGGAAGGCCGCAACTTCGATATTCGTAAGCAGCTGCTGGAATACGATGATGTCGCGAACGATCAACGTAAAGTGGTGTACACCCAGCGCGATGAACTACTGAACGCCGATGATGTATCTTCCAGTATCGAAGCACTCCGTGAAGATGTGGTGCATGATCTGATCAGTCAGTACATTCCACCTCAGAGCCTTGAGGAGCAGTGGGATGTGAAAGGCCTTGAAGAAAAACTGGGCAGTGAGCTGAATGAGCGGATGCCGGTTCAACAATGGTTGGACGACGATGATCGCTTAGATGAAGAGGCGCTGCGTGAGCGTATCCTGCAAACGGTGATTGATTCCTATCGCAAGAAGGAAGAACTGGCCGGTGCTGAAGTGCTGCGTAATTTTGAGAAGCATATTTTACTGCGTATTCTCGATGATAAGTGGAAAGAGCATCTGGCCACTATGGATCATCTGCGTCAGGGCATACATCTGCGTGGTTACGCCCAGAAAAACCCTAAGCAGGAATACAAACGCGAAGCTTTTGAGCTGTTCCAGCAAATGCTGGAAGATATTAAATACGACACTATTCGTATTATCTCCCACGTTCAGGTTCAGGAAGATGATCGGACTGCCGAGATGGAAAGCCAGCGTCGTGAAGAGATGGCTCGTCGAATGCAGTTTGAACATGCTCAGGCTCAAGTGGTAGAAGGAGAGTCTGGTGAAGAAGCGCCAGATACCGAAGCGCATCAACCCTTTGTTCGTGAAGGTCGCAAAGTGGGTCGTAACGATGCATGCCCATGTGGCTCTGGTAAAAAGTACAAGCAGTGTCACGGTAAAATTGCCTGATCACTGACGGGTAATTTGTCACTACTGTATTTTCTGGCATAAACTGCGGGTCAGTTCTTTTAAGAGCTGACCCGTTTTTTTTATTGCAACGCTTCTTATAACAACTTAAGCATAAAGTGGGAGTCATTGATGGCAACGGGAGTCGATGAGTGGGTTGAAGTGAAACCCGTAAAAGGGTTTCGCCTGGGCACTGCGATGGCGGGAATCCGAAAACCCGGAAGACGTGATCTCGTCATTATGAACTGGGATTCAGACAGCTCTGTTGCCGGTGTTTTTACCCGTAATCGATTCTGTGCTGCACCGGTACACCTTAGTCGCGCAAGACTCTCTAATGATCCTGAATACTTTTTGGTAAACACGGGTAATGCCAATGCCGGTACTGGCGATGCCGGCATGGCTGCAGCAAAAATAACAACCCTTGAGTTGGCCAGAGTTGCCGGTATTGACGAAAATAAAGTGCTTCCGTTTTCTACCGGTGTGATTGGTGAGCAGTTGCCGGTTGATCGCCTTTGTAAGGGTATTCCCGGTGCATTGGAGAATATACAGGAAGATAACTGGTACTGCGCGGCTGAAGGTATCATGACCACAGACACCCGGCCGAAAGGTGCATCCCGTCAGTTTGTGCATGAAGGTAAGTTGTACACAATTTCCGGCATGAGCAAAGGCGCAGGCATGATTAAGCCGGATATGGCCACCATGCTGGCATTTATTGCAACGGATGTGGCTGTGGACCAGAACTACCTTCAGTTGTTATTGAGAGACATCGCTAACCAATCGTTCAATCGAATTACCATTGATGGTGATACCTCCACTAACGACAGTTTTATGCTGGTAGCCACCGGTGCTGCGGGGAATGACGTTATCGATGCCAGTGAATCCGATCTGGCGCAAAAATTCATCCAAAATCTAAAGGAAGTGTCTGTTGAGCTTGCTCAAGCCATTGTGAAAGATGGTGAAGGCGCTACTAAGTTTGTCACGGTTCGTGTCGAAGGTGGAGCGAGCCAGCAAGATTCATTAGAGGTTGCCTACACAGTGGCGCATTCACCGCTGGTGAAAACGGCTTTGTTCGCCAGTGATCCGAACTGGGGTCGTATTCTGGCTGCGGTGGGCAGAGCGCCCGTTGCAACACTGGATGTTGATCAGGTGTCTATCTGGCTGGATGATGTTGCCATTGTGAACAGTGGACAGCCTGCCGCAGGTTACACGGAAGCCGCAGGTCAGAAGATAATGAGCCAGGAGTCCATCACCATTCGAATTGCGCTCGGGCAAGGCAAGGCCGTTGAAGAGATCTGGACCACCGATTTATCCCATGACTATGTGAAGATCAATGCTGAATATCGAACCTGAAATCGCCAATAAAAAAATCATTCATGTGGCTGTCGGTGTCATTCTTGGTGATGACGGTCGGATTTTGCTGGCAAAACGACCGAATAGTAAGCATATGGGCGGGCTCTGGGAGTTTCCGGGCGGCAAGGTTGAACCCGGAGAGTTAGTGACAGAGGCTTTGAAGCGTGAGCTTAGAGAAGAATTAGCGATCGAAGTGGAACGTTTCAAGCCGCTTATTTGTCTCCGTCATGACTACCCGGATAGAACAGTGCGTTTGGACGCCTGGATCGTCAGAGGTATTACAGGGTGCGCCAGAGGCAATGAGAGGCAAATCATAGAATGGGTGGAAGCCTCTCGTCTAGACGAGTACGAATTTCCTGAAGCTAATAAAGCGATTCTCAGGGCATTTACATTGCCTGATCGCTATATGATTACAGGGCATTTTGATGAAAAGGTCGAACTTTTTCAAAAGGTGTCAGCTGCGTTAGACAAGGGTATTCGTTTAATTCAATTTCGAGCACCTTGGTTGGAGCGCAATGTTTATCTCGACATGGCTAGAGAACTCTCTGAACGGGTTAAAGCACAATCAGGCACGTTACTGATCAAAGGCGATCTGGCGCTTCTTCAAGAGTCTTGGTGCCACGGCCTTCATTTGACGACTCGCCAGTTGGATGAGTGTACAGATTATCCAAAAGAGCACAATGGCAAGCTGCTGGCTGCATCCTGTCACGACGAGCGTCAGGTTAAGAGAGCGCAGGCGCTTGGGATGGATTTCATCACTGTCTCTCCGGTGAACAAAACGAGATCTCACCCAGAGACTGCGCCGTTGGGACATGAAATGGCTGAGCAACTAACAGTCTGTGCAGCGCTGCCGGTTTACTGGCTTGGTGGTATGGATGAAGTAGACATTGATGTCGCCCAGAGTAAAGGGGCTCAAGGTGTTGCTGCTATTCATGCAATTTGGGTTTTTTTATAATATAAGATGATTTTTTTATTCTAAATTAGAATAATTGACCAAGGAACCAATTAAAAGTCTCCCTCTCTAAAACATCAGTACAATAAATTCATTGTTGAATAAGAGAGGAACTAATGCCGGTTACAGGAGCAACTCAAACTCAATTGAATCAAACATCCACGGCTCAGCAGCAACTGCAGACTGAGCAGGAGTCGGGCTCGAAATGGCTTTGTGTGAATGTTTTTCATGGTGTACGTAGTATTTTTGGGCGTAAATGCAATGTGCTTGTGAATACGATAGCTTTCATTGCTGCAAGCACAGTAGCGCTTGGCTCTCTTGCTCTGGAGCCTGTCAACAGACTGTATATTCTATGTACTGGAAAACCGCTCTATCAGCGGAAGTGTTCGGTGATTTCGGCTGAGCGGGTACAGAAAAAAATACCCTTATCTGAGCCACTAAAAAAGACAGAAGATGAAGCTGCATCCTTAAAAGATGAAGCTGCATCCTTAAAAGATAAAGTGGCTGCTTTAGAAACAGAAGTTACAACGGCTAATTTAACTATCAAAGAAAAGGGCGAGCAGTTGAGCGCTCTCACTGAAGAATTACAAGATAACAAAAAGCAGTATGTAAAGCTGGATGAGTTTTGTGCAAAGAAAGAGATTGAAGTTAGAAAATGGGAAGCAATTGGCGAGATAGTAAACGGCTTTCAACAACAGACTTTTGAAGTATTTGAGTTGTACAAACAGAAAAACAAGCTGATAGGAGAGCAGAGAACTGAATTAACAAGGCTGAATGATGAGCTGAAAACTGCTTTAAATAAAGCGCAGAACGAACTGGCTGGTGTCGAACAAGAACTCGGCGTAAGTACAGAGCAAGTTAATTTTCTCAATAAAAAATTATTGGAAATAAATGAGGAGTCTATGACCCTTGAAGATGAGTTAAGACGCACAGAAGCTCAATTAGATCACACTGTGTCTCAGCACAAAGCTGAAGTTGAAACGTATAGCGCGGAAATAGATGGATTAAGGCAAAGTCTCGCTGCAAAAGAAGACGAAGTTCGTGAGATTACAGCCCGATTAGCGGATGAACAATGTCAGCTCAAATTAGATGTGGCGCAACGTGCTAAAGTCGATCAGGAACACTCTGCTCTCATGCTCGAGAAAAGTAATCTGTCACTGAGTTTAGAGCGCGCTGGGGTGTCTATAGCTGAGCTAAAGACCGACAAGCTGAAAATAAAGGAGCAGTTGGGGGAGCAAGCGGCTGAGCTGGCAGAAAAAAATAAGGAGATTGAGGAACTGTCTGTGACCATAGATCAGAAAAATGCAGAAATCAGTCAGCTAGAGTTTGAGAAACAAGGGCTTGAAGAATATCTACGAGATCCTCAGATGAATAATTTAGCACCAGGGTCATTTGATGAATTTGACGGTGATGAAGGTGATGACGAATATTTTGATACCAGCGAAACACCTGACACAATCGATAGCAATACTGATAGCACAGCTCCTCAACAGCAGTCAGAACAGAACGCTTCAGACTTTTCAAGCGGTTCAGAAACAGACAGCGTCGCATCAGATGAATCGGTTATTACTGTTATTGATCTCACGGAGCAATTGGAGGCCAATGCCTGAAGCAGATACTTCTTTTCGTCTGACTGAGGAAAATAACACAAGAGCCGAGAGTCAAATCCCGGCTTTTTTATAAACAGTCGTTAATGTCTGGTTGGAAAATCATCCATCTCTTCTGACATTAAATCATCAAATGCAGGGTCACCGGGAATCGCGTGCTCTTCCTTCGCCCAGGCACCTAAATCAATCAGCTTGCAGCGCTCACAACAGAAGGGGCGATATTTGTTTTCCGGAATCCATTTCACAGCTTTGGAACAATGAGGGCAGTTAACAGTCTTGGTCATGATTTTGGGTATGTTGGGATTCTGTTGGAATGTTCTGGTGCAGTATTTTCTGCACCAGAACAGAAGAAGCGATTAATTTGCCTGAGGAGGCTGTGGTGCCGACAGAGGAGACTGCTCCTGTTTACTGCCTCCAATCAAGCCAAAGGTCAGCGTGCTCCAGATGGATGGATCAACATCATCGAATACCTTGTATCCGGTAAAGTTACCCTCAGCATCCAGTGATGGGTGATCCGGGTAGTTCAGTTTCAGTACCGCCAATGCCTGAGTGGCTGGTTGAGTCAGATTCAGGTGCTGATACCCTTCAACCATAATGCTCAACGCTTCTGGCACGGCAGGCGTCTGCTGCATGTTCTCTACTACGTATTGCCCGCGGTTAATGGCAGCCACATACTCTTTGCGCTTCAGATAGAAATTGGCAGCGTGGATTTCATATTCAGCCAGACGGTTACGTAGGGCAATCATTCTCTGGCGAGCATCCGGAGCGTATTTACTTTCCGGATAGCGGCTTAATAGTTCAGAAAACTCATTAAAAGAAACCCGCGCCTGACCAGGATCACGACGGGTCAGGTCCAATGGCAGATAGCGTTCCAGCAAGCCCATAGCGGCGGTGTTGGATGCCAGGCCTTTCATGTAATAGGCGTAGTCGGCATCAGGGTGCTGAGGATGCAGCCGGATAAAACGGTCTGCCGCTGCTTTGGACGCTTCAGGCTCGGTGTTTTTGAAGTAGGCGTAAATGATGTCCAGCTGTGCCTGCTCGGCAAACGCACCGAAAGGGTAGCGGGATTCGAGAGTGCGCAGAGATTTCACGGCTTCTGAATAGCGGCCATCATCAATGGATTTACTGGCCATTTGATAGAGTTCCGCTTCAGAGAGGGACTCTGGCAGTTGTTCATCATCGGAACCGGAAGAAGCACAGCCGGCAAGAATAAGTGCTGTCAGTGTTACGGCTACTGATCTGAATATCGTGGTTTTGATCACAAGAGGTGAAAAGAACCTGGGCAATTTGTAATTCAGTAATGTCATGGCGCTTGTGAATAATCTCTTCTGAATAGTCTCTTGTGGTAAACTTTCGAACACTGTTATCACTGCATTTAAACACAGTATGCCGTTATCGCAAAAGGCTAAGCTTGCCATTTGTATGATTAACACGGTACTGCCTGTTTTTGAGTCGATGTTTTTTGAGTAGAGAGTCCCGAATGGGTGATGTTGTTAAAACCATACAAGAGAGCGTAACGGTCCCTGATGATCTCGGTGGCCGACGCTTTGATCAGGTGGCTGCCGCCAGTTTTTCCGGATTTTCCCGGGCAAAATTGCAGGAGTGGATTCGAGATGGTCATCTGTTGGTGGACGGTGAATCCCGAAAGCCAAAAGATAAACTGTACGGCGGTGAGCAACTGACGCTTTCCGTTGAAATTGAAAACGACAAGCAATGGCAGGCGGAAAATATTCCTCTGGATATTGTTTATGAAGATGATGACATTATTGTCATCAATAAGCCGGCGGGCCTGGTCGTTCACCCGGCAGCAGGTAATTACACCGGCACGTTGCTGAACGCACTGCTTTACCATTATCCGGATAATGCCGCCATTCCCCGTGCTGGTATTGTGCACCGACTGGACAAAGACACCACCGGCCTGATGGTGGTTGCCCGCACTCATGAAGCCCATGGTGATCTGGTGGCTCAGCTGCAGGACCGAACAGTGCATCGTGAATATGAAGCGGTGGTTAGAGGTGTGATGACCAGTGGTGGCGTTGTGGATGCGCCTATTGGCCGCCATCCCCAGAATCGTTTGAAAATGGCGGTGGTGCGTGGTGGTAAAACGGCCATCACGCACTATCGTGTGCTCAAGCGTTTTAAGTCGTTCACCCATATTCGCCTACAATTGGAAACCGGCAGAACGCATCAGATTCGTGTGCACATGAGTCATCAGCGTTACCCTCTGGTTGGCGATGATCTGTACGGCGGTGGTTTGAAATTGCCGAAATCCTGCCCGGAAGCGCTGGAAGCGATGCTTCGTACTTTCCGTCGTCAGGCGCTTCATGCGCGTCAATTAGGCTTGATTCATCCAGCCTCTGGCGAATACATGGAATGGGAAGTCCCTTTAACGGACGATTTTCAGGCTCTGCTGGATTCTCTTGCGGCGAATGAGCCAAAGCCGGAACAACTCTAAACAGTCAGGAGGTTCCACAAAACAGTGAACCTTCAGGTTAGGGTAGCGGCAAATAAGAAATTCCCAGCGTCATCCCCGCGAAGGCGGGGATCCATTGTCATGGTAGATTCCCGCCTTCGCGGGAATGACGAATCAGTGGTAATTTGCTTACTACCGTTACCCTTAGACAAAACAGGGCACGATGCTGTGAATAATAAACGATACCTTCCTGTTGATTGGCCAGCCCCTTCCCATATTAAAGCGGTGGTCACTACCCGCCAGAGCGAAGGCTTTGATGTGCAAGATGGGTTTTCTGCTTTTAACCTGGGGCTGTATTCCGGTGAGGCTGTTGATGTCATTCAGGCCAATCGACAGCAACTGCAGGATGATCTGAAGCTGGCAGAGTCACCTTTGTGGCTAAAGCAGATTCACGGCATCGAGGTGGCTGATGTAGCGACCAGTGATCAGGAAGTGGAAGCGGATGCGTCTGTTTCCAGTCAGCCGGGTATGTCTGCCGCCGTGTTAACTGCTGATTGTTTGCCGGTGTTGTTCACCAATGTTAATGGCTCTGTCGTCGCCGCGGCTCACGCTGGTTGGAAGGGATTGGTGAGCGGTGTGCTGGAGTCTACGGTAACAGCCATGAACGTTGCGCCGGCCACTGTCATGGCTTGGCTTGGGCCGGCCATCAGCCAGTCAAATTTTGAAGTGGGGCCTGAAGTACGAGAACAGTTTCTGACAGCAGATGCGGGTTGCGAAGCTGCTTTCATCCCCGGGAAAGGCGACCGCTGGTTTGCGGATCTTTATGCGCTGGCAACCAGACGGTTGAATCGAATGGGTGTTCAGCAAATATACGGTGGAGGCTTCTGCACGTTTGATCAGCAAGACCAGTTTTATTCCTATCGAAGGGATGGCAAAACTTCCGGAAGAATGGCTTCTCTGATTTGGATTCAATCATAACGGATAAGTTCCGACAGATATGAAACATCTGCCTTGAATTACGCCCGTCTAGCGCCATATTAAAAGGTGTCGACAGGTAATTTTTCTTACCCGGGAGGTTTTTCATGAGAATGGATCGACTGACCAGCAAGCTTCAATCTGCTCTGGCCGATGCTCAATCACTGGCCATTGGTAAAGACAACAGCCAGATTGAACCCGTACATCTTCTGCTGGCAATGATTGATCAGAAAGGCGGTTCGGTCAGGCCGCTGTTAATGCAGGTCGGGTTTGATGTATCTACCTTACGCAGTGACCTGAACGGCATGCTGGAAAACCTGGCTCAGGTCGGCACGCCCACCGGTGACATTCAAACTTCCCAACCCCTCTACCGAATGCTGAATCTGGCGGATAAAAAAGCCCAGAACGCCGGCGATCAATTTATCTCCAGTGAAACCATGCTACTGGTGATGATGGAAGACGAGGGCGATATTGGCAAATTGCTGACCAGTCAGGGTGTCAGTAAAAAAGCGCTGGAAAATGCCATCAAGAATATCCGTGGCGGTGCCTCAATTAATGACGCTAATGCAGAAGATAATCGGGATTCTCTGAATAAATACACCGTTGACCTCACTGAACTGGCTGAAGCGGGCAAGCTCGACCCGGTGATCGGCCGTGACGATGAAATTCGTCGTACCGTTCAGGTGCTTCAACGCAGAACCAAAAACAACCCTGTTATTATCGGCGAACCCGGTGTTGGTAAAACCGCCATTGTGGAAGGGCTGGCTCAGCGGATTATCAATGGTGAAGTTCCGGAAGGTTTAAAAGGCAAACGTCTTTTATCTCTGGATATGGGCTCCTTGATTGCCGGTGCGAAATTTCGTGGTGAATTTGAAGAGCGGTTAAAAGCCGTGTTAAACGATCTTTCAAAGCAGGAAGGTCAGATCATTCTCTTTATCGATGAAATCCACACCATGGTCGGTGCCGGTAAAGGTGATGGTGCTATGGATGCAGGTAATATGTTAAAGCCTGCGCTGGCTCGTGGTGAATTGCACTGTGTCGGAGCGACGACACTGGACGAATATCGTAAATACATTGAAAAAGACGCAGCCCTTGAACGACGCTTCCAGAAAGTGCTGGTGGATGAGCCGACCGAAGAAGACGCCATAGCCATTCTTCGTGGCTTGAAAGAACGTTACGAAGCGCACCACGGTGTTGATATTACCGACCCAGCTATTATTGCATCCGTTAAATTATCTCAACGGTACATTACGGACCGACAGCTGCCGGATAAAGCCATCGACTTGATTGATGAAGCTGCCAGCCGAATCCGCATGGAGATGGATTCCAAGCCGGAAGCCATGGATAAGCTGGAACGTCGGTTAATTCAATTGAAAATCGAACAGGAAGCCCTGAAGAAAGAAGACGATGCCGCGTCCAAAGAGCGCTTGTCGAAACTCAACGATCAGGTTACTGAGCTGGAACGTGAATATTCCGACATGGAAGATGTCTGGAAAGCCGAGAAAGCACAGCTGCAAGGCGGACAAAAACTCCGTGAAGAAAAAGAAAAACTATTGATCGAGTTGGAAGCCGCTAAACGTTCCGGCGATCTCACCAAAATGTCAGAAATTCAGTACGGCGCATTACCAGAGCTGGATAAGAAACTGGCACAGGCCGATGCGGTAGAAAGCGGCGAAAATCAGTTGCTGCGAAATCGCGTTACCGATGAACAGATTGCCGATGTGGTGTCTAAGTGGACTGGTATTCCTGTCGCCAAAATGCTGGAAGGCGAAAAAGAGAAATTGCTTCAGATGGAAGACGTTCTGCACAATCGAGTGATTGGTCAGGATGAAGCGGTGGTTGCTGTTGCCAACGCAGTGCGCCGTTCAAGAGCAGGCCTTGCAGATCCAAACCGACCCAATGGCTCATTTATGTTTCTTGGCCCAACCGGTGTGGGTAAAACGGAGCTTTGTAAGTCACTGGCGGAATTCCTGTTTGATACGGAAGATGCCATTGTCCGAATCGATATGTCAGAATTTATGGAGAAGCATTCCGTCTCTCGCCTATTGGGCGCACCTCCGGGATACGTTGGCTATGAAGAAGGTGGCTATCTGACAGAAGCCGTACGTCGTAAGCCGTATTCTCTGGTACTTCTGGACGAAGTGGAAAAGGCGCACCCGGATGTGTTCACTATTCTGCTGCAGGTATTGGAAGATGGTCGTTTAACTGATGGACAGGGCAGAACCGTCGATTTCAAAAATACGGTGATTGTTATGACATCAAATCTGGGTTCAGATTTGATTCAAACCTTCCAGAACAAAGACGGTGAAACCAACTTTGAAGATTTGAAAGAGACATTGGTTGAAGTAGTGGGTACCCACTTCCGCCCTGAGTTTGTTAACCGCATTGATGAAGTAGTGGTGTTCCATCCATTGGCGGCAAGTCAGATCAAAGCCATTGCCAGCATCCAATTAGCAAATCTGGATCGACGGCTGGCAGAGAATAACCTTAAACTTGAACTGTCTGATGAGGCTCTGGATCAGCTGGCAGAAGTTGGATTCGACCCGGTATACGGCGCACGTCCACTAAAACGTGCGATCCAGCGCAGTATTGAAAACCCTCTGGCTGAGGCAATATTGTCTGGTCAGTATAAGCCGGGTGATACTATCAAAGTGTCAGTCAAAGATGACTCGCTTTTATTTTCCTGATTTTGAGTGTTTTGTGCTGAGTGGCGCATATGGCAATGGAGGAGCCTGACTTCAAAAGAATTATAGATCGGTTTCAAGATATCGTGCTGGTGTTTGTTGGGCTGCTGAGTACAGGTCTTCTTCCAGATTGCGATTGAAATTGCGTAGCACTGTCAGAATCTTTTCAGGCTCCTGCCTGCTGGTCTGTAGTAGCGGGTAAAAAGGGTTTCCGGTGCTGGTTAGAATTTCATTTTGAACTGCCTGTCTGTCAATGTCACATGCGCTTGAAAACGCGTCAACAAATGCCGATAATTTGTGATCTTTACTCTTCAATATTTTGCGATTGAGTTCATCGCTTTCTATATTGCACTCTTCCAGGAGCGATTCCCAAATAGCCTTGATTTCATCACCTGTTGCTTGATGTTGCGGGTTCGGGAAATCTGACCCCATTGAGGCGGAGAGTTCGTAAGCAGGGGGTGGCATGTCTAGTCTTAAGTTTGATAGCGGGTACGATAACTCGTTCGAACGATCATGCTGGATATCCTGAAACTCCTGACGCTTTTTATTCATGTCCAGTTTGATGTTTTCAACAATGGTAACCAGATTTTCAATGGTGTCGTCTACTGGCATTCGTTTGATAAAGAGCTCATGAAATAATTGGTAAAATTGTTCAGTCATTGGCAGGCTGCGGCTGCTTTGGTCGTCGAATACTCGCTCTACATTAGGGAGTACGCACTTTAAATGTGATGCAAGGCTGTGCTTCAAAGGAGTATATAGACCGAGTGGTGAATAAGCGAAAATAATCAATGATTCTCTTGCATAGTAAATGTGTTTGACATTGGTTTTTTGCTGCTTGTTGGCTTCAGTAAGAGGCGAATCGGGGTACTGAATCTGATTCAGTTGATCATCACTCCCATCATAGGATGGTGGTGCGTTGGTATTGATTCGATGAAGAATAGCATTCAATTGATTGGTCGTTTTCTCAATACCCTGATTTAAATGGTTGCAGGTTGCTTCGGAGCCTTTCATCTTTGTGTAATGATGCAGGATCTGATATAGAGCTTCGTTGACCTGCTGTTTATCGTTATTGACAGCAGTCTCGTAAAAGCGTGTATGGGATACATCGAGATTTTTGGCAAGAGCGTTCAAAAGCTGTAAACGATGTTCAGGTTGAAAATATGGAGTCAGTTTGTTGGCAGCATTGCATAGGTCTTCTGTGTTTGCGGCTCTATCTCGCTGACTGAGATTTATTTGGGATGCTGTTCCTGCTGCTTGGTCTACAGTGCGAGAGTCATGCTGCCTTCCGTATCTAGTCAGTTCTTTTTTTTGTTGATTACAATATGTTTGGCTGGAATACAGGGATGAAACGCTACGCCCTGATGCAGTTGAGCGACTGCCTGAGTTATGAGGTGTCTGCTCCTGTGTCGGGTACTTTAGGTTTTCTGAAGTCGTTGGTACTATTTGTGATGAGTTATCCATTACCGATTCTCATTGTTTACGTTCTGCTGATTAGATTGAGATTAAGGATATTAGTTCCACAAAAGATAAACATACGGCAGTTTTTTTGGTTAACACTGGTAAGGCGTATTCTTGAGGGAGAAAACTACTCATTGATTAATAGGCTATCTGGCTTTAATTTAAGAGGCATAAAGATCGTCAGATTAGATAGGTTTGCTGACTGCTGGTGAGCTGGTCGCTGCCCCTAACTGTGCGAGCTTATAAAACGGACTCTCCAGAGGTAGTCAATGTATCCAGTGGTTGTTTCCGACTTAGACGGTACCCTTCTCAATAAACAGCACGAACTGTCACCCCGAACCCGCGAAGTCATTCAGACGTTAAGCCAACAGGGCATCAAGTTTATCTTTGCCACAGGTCGGCACTATCAGGATGTGGAGCGTATTCGCGCACAGCTCGGTGTGGATATGTACCTGATCACCAGTAATGGCGCCCGGGTTCATAATCCTCAGGGTGAAATGATTATCCAGCACGATATTCGCCCGGAGCTGGTTCCGTCACTGCTAGATTTACGCAAACCCCATGCCGCTAACACACACACGAATGTGTATCAGGGTGAACAGTGGTTATTAGAAGTTGAGCTGGATGAGCTGAAAGCGTTTCATAAAGAAAGTGGCTTCACTTATCAGGTGACTGATTTTGATCGAATGGGCAGCCATAATGTGCAAAAGATCTTTTTTATTGCGCCTTCGCAGTCCGACCTTTTGCCGATATCGGAAAAAGCCACCGAGCTATTTGGTGATCAGCTATCTATGGCGTATTCTCTCCCGGAGTGCTTTGAAATCATGGCGTCTGGGGTGCATAAAGGTTCTGCACTTTCAGAAGTTCTGAAATTAAAAGGCTTGGAACTGAAAGATGCCATCGCGTTTGGTGATGGTATGAATGATCTGGAAATGCTCTCGCTGGTCGGCAAAGGTGTGGTGATGGGGAATAGTGATCCGACGCTGGTCAAACAGTTGGCAGGTTATGAGCAAACCGGGCACTGTAATGATCATGCTGTTGCGGAGTATCTGGCTCGGCTTTACAACCTTTAAATCAGAATAACCAAAGTAGAAGGTGTGGTTGATGGATGCAATTGTCTGGGGTGTAAATCATAAGACGGTGGTCGAAGGTCATCGGAGAATAAGCACTCCGGTTGGTGTCTTGAAAGTGACGGCAACCGCTAAAGGCATTTCGTCCATTCTGCCCGATGATGACATTCCGTTAACCGCTGATCATCAACCTGCTGTACTGGATCGTGATAAAATTTCAGAGTATTTGAAGGTAGCCATCAAAGAGCTGACCGATTATTTTGCCGGTAATTTAACCGCATTTTCTGTCGCCCTTGACCTGCAGGGAACCGAGTTCCAACAATCGGTATGGCAGGCCTTGATGCAGATTACTTATGGTGAAACCTGCTCCTATGTGGATATCGCCAGAAAAATACATCGCCCTAACGCTTCAAGGGCTGTCGGTGCAGCTAATGGTGCTAATCCGGTGGCGATTATTGTTCCCTGCCATCGAGCGATTGGGAAAAATGGCAGTATGACTGGGTACGCACATGGCCTGAATATGAAGCGCTGGCTTTTGATGCTGGAAAAGGATGCTGTGAGTATCAAGAGCTAGGAGCCTGTCGGACTTAGCCGACCGTAGCGAGAAAAAGTCCGGTTTGAGTCAGTTTTTATGCTCGTTTGAGGCGAATAGCGAGCTATTCAACGAAAAGGAGCATAAAAACTGGCCAAATCCGGCTTTTTCGCAGTAGGTCAGTGCTAAGTCCGACAGGCTCCTAGGAGCGGTTATCAATTGGCCATCCAATCAATTGTATATCCGGGTGATGACACCCCAAGCCTGCCCTTTAAAAGTGACCCAATGATAGGATAAGACATTTGGCGTGCCTTTATATGATGCGTTGCAAACACCATATCTCAACAAATTGTTTCCCGCTTTTGATAGGTATCCTATTACTTATCCTCGGTGGCTGTTCAAGCAGGGTTGATCACTCTTTGTTTATTCGCAATATAGCCACTGACTTAGGGGGAAAGGCAGAGGTTGTGATCGGGCAGGAATACTCGCTGCAAACGGTACATGTGCTTTCTAGCAAGAATGACGTTCTAAGGATTTATATTGAAGGAGATGGCAGAGCCTGGGCCAGACGAAACCGGCCATCCATGGACCCAACCCCTGTGAATCCATTAGTTCTCAATCTGATGACTGCTGATACCTATGAGGATAAGGCTTATGTCGCACGTCCATGTCAGTACGTTAAGGGGGAGAACTGTAAAGTAAGCACCTGGACAGACCAACGATACAGCCAGTCAGCGATTGTGAGCCTTGCCCAGGTTATTGATGCTCTAAAGCAGAAGGGCAATTATCAGCACATTGAGCTGATTGGTTATTCTGGTGGCGCTACCCTCGCGCTTCTGGTGGCCGCCGGTCGTGACGACATCCGTTCTGTCAGAACGATTGCCGGGAATCTTGATCCACACCATGTTAATCGTCTTCATAATGTCTCCCCTATGGCGGATGCGGCATCGCCAGCCAACGTTATTGATAAATTGAAGCGTATTCCGCAGCTGCATTTGGTGGGTGCTGAGGATAATGCCATTCCCCCTGTTGTGTTTGATGCCTACAGAGCCAGCTTCCCGGAACCTGAGTGCATTCGAGGTGAAATCGTCGCCGGAGCCAGTCATCAGGAAGGGTGGGTAGAGCATTGGAGGGCGTTACTTAAGATACCGGTGCGATCCTGCAAGGCGCTCTGAGGGTAAACCAAGCTGGCTTTTTATTATCTATAAGCGCAAGGCACGACCCTGAGTTGAATCGATTTGTGTTTGGCTGCTTCATTCAGTAAAAAAATCTGAATTTTACACTCATTTTTTTGCTCTACCTGTTGATATAACTATGAGGATCAGGAATCTCAGCCTGAGTGCTGGCTGGCCGAAGTCGTTTTCAGGCAGCTGACTTCTGATCAGGGTTCCTATTTGAATAGCTTATAGACAGGGAGTGGTTGATGAACCATTTAAGGAAGAAAGCGCTAGGGTTGGCGATTGCTGGTGTTATTTATGGGGTGGCACCTTCGGTTTATGCTGATGAAACTGTCAGTGAAGGTGGAGCTAATGAAACTTATGTCGCGTCAGGTTTGACTGGCGAAGATGATTTGATTTTTGATCAGTCTGCCAACTACACAGGTGGCGAAGGAACGGCGTTAACGATAGGTGGAGCTGTTCCTGGTGATGTTGTTATCAATGGTTCCATTATTTCTGACGCCGATAATACCGAGACAGAAGCCCTTGAGCCCGCAATCGGTTTAGTCATTGGTGATGGCATTGAAAGTGTCATCAATAATGGTCAAATTTCAGGGGCTACCGCCCTTCAGTACAATAGTGCTTCAGGCGACTTAAGCGTGACCAATAACGGCCTTATTAACGGTGTGGTGTCGGTTAACGGTGTGGGGAGTTTGAACTTTTCAAACTCAGGGGTAGCTTATGTCAAGTTTCAGAACTCTTTAGTTCAAAGTACTTCAGTTACTAATACAGGCACCATGGTTTTGCGAAGTGGTAGTCGCTTGAACGGTGGTAGTTTTAATACTGCCGGTGGTACTACAGAATTTAGCTTTGAAGATGCAGAGCTCGGGCTATCAACTAGCGGTGGTAACTTTGTTGTTGACGCCTCAACGGTTATCAAAGTATCAGCAAGCCCTACTATCCTGAGAACCGATGCCGGTATTGCTGGCCTTGAAGCATTGACAGCAATAGAGGGGGTTAATATTGAAGGTTTGAGTGTGACAAACGTGCCTTTGATGAGCCTGATTGTTTTTGATAGCGATGGCCTACCCACACTTGCTTCAGGAACACTTCAATTCAAGGATGGAGAAGATGAAAGTGCTTTCGATCCTGCGACTGATTCAATTAGTGTAGAAGCGGGCAATATTCTATTAAAAATAACCAATCCCAGGGTGACGTCTACAGGGATTGTTGTCGATATCGAAACCAACTCCGTTGATGACATTGTTGCAGGACTCGGCTTCCCTGATGTGGTTCAGCAAATTGCTGAAAAATTCCAGCGAGGTATCACCTCCGGTGATATTTCAGATATCGAAGAACTCTACGGATCGCTTGTTCTTAATATTGGAAGTGAAGCTGCTCTGGCTGACTACCTCAACAAAATCCGCCCAGACGATTCCGGCGCCGATGCCGAGGCGGGTGTCGATATGGCCAATGCGGTTTCTGGCAATATTTCCAGCCGTGGTGCAGCGGTTAGAACCGGTGTGAACACCGGTGATATGTTCTCTGCAGATGGATTCTGGGTTCAGGGTATTTTTGGCAAATCAGAGCAGAAATCTGATGGTGCTGACTTAGGCTATGACGGTAAACTCCGTGGCTTCACCATTGGTGCGGACCGTGATATCGACGGTGTTACCGTTGGCTTGGCATTCAGTTACGGTAACTCCGATACTGACTTTAATAATAACCGAGACCAGAATGATTCTGTTCAATCCTATATGGGGTCACTCTATAGTATCTGGCAGCAGGAAGACATGTATGTCGATGGCAGTTTATCGCTAGGTACTTCAAACCATGAGAGTAAGATATGGGCCGGTTCTGCCGCAGAAACCGCTGAGTACGATTCCTGGCAGTTAGGCGCCAAGGGTACTGTTGGCTTCTATATGCCAGTTGGCAACGCCATGCTGGAGCCAATGGTTAGCACCCGTATGACCTATGTCGATCTCGACAGCTTCAAATACAAAGATGATAATGACGGCTCTTATAATGGCAACAGCTCCGGCGCAGCTGATTTCAAGCAGATGGATCTGGGTGTCGGTGCTGCTTTCAGTACGGTTCTGTCCAGAGAAGAAAGTGGCGTTTACATCACTCCACGTCTGAGCGTTATGTACTTCCGTGATGTGTTGAAAGATACCCTCAATAAAGACATTTCCTTTGCCGGAGACGACTATAAGCTGAAAGGCTCCAGCAAAGAACGTGACAGCCTTGAGGTTGGCTTGAGTGTTGATATCTCCGCCGGTGATCATGTGTCTCTGAGTGCAGCGTACGATCGCGTGCACAAAGATGACTTCAGCTCTGATAACTACAGCTTCAAGTTTCGTTACGATTTCTGAAGCTGAGCCTGATCGAGCATAGTGACGTAGTGGAGATGATAGAAAATCGGTTTTGAAAGGCGAATAGCGAGCTATTTATCGAACAAAACCGATTTTTTAAGATGGTATCCCAACCTGTAGTGCCGTTTATGACAATGGATCCCCGCCTTCGCGGGGATGACGCTGGGAATTTCTTATTTGCCCCTACCCTTATTACTCAGTTATCTCCCATCTGATTACGATAAGGTTGTGGGATATTCATACTATTTACGTGTCTTTCTATGTTGGAAATGCCTTCTCCTAATATAAAATTTGCGGTCTCTCTGGCATCGCCAATAACGGTTGACTTTCCAAACGGTAGATTGGTAGTACTTTGTTTAATGATCCTCTTATTTAGAGTAAAGATTGAGGCACTAATTTTAAGCTTCTTTTGAGAGCGATCTGTTGGATTTTTTATTTCTATAGGGCTTGGGTTTCTCAGTTGTTTGCGTTTTTCCGCAGGCAGGGCCAGCTGACATATCAATGTATTCCATTGCAAGTGTTGTTCAGGTGTCAGGTTATCCGGGCATTGTCCACATATCCAAATTTTACGTGAGGTAGGGTTAGCTGGAAATATATAGGTTTCTGGAAAAGTAGTTTTAGACCAACCCAGCGCCCTTAGTTTACTTTTTTCGTCTTCAACGATTTTATGGTTTTGAGACAGGTGGCCTGTGAAGTTGAAAGTTGGGTGGTTTAGGTAAGCTGCTTGTGCTCTTCCTTGCAAGTGAGTCACAGCTTTAACATACTCTATCTTTTCACCTAATTGCTCTGAAATTTTTGGGTGTGTATCGCTATTACCACCATTTGCATGAATGATCGAGTCGAAGGCGACTGTTTTTCCAGATTGACTTAACTGGGCTGTTTGTAACCATGGGTCAAATTTTTCCAGCTTATCGCTATATATGATATGAATAAGTTCTGGATAAAATACATTGATATATTTCATGTATATGCGTTGGAGGACATCAGTTTGGATGGTGCTGATGCTGTCTATTTTCGACAATTTTTTTGCCCATGCCAGATCTTTTTTGATCTTTAGTAAGCTTTTTGGGTGTGTTTTACTCCGCTTTTCTTTGTGTGAAAATACAAAATCCGAACCTGTTTTGCTTTCCAACTTAGATAATATATTAATTAAATTATTAATCGTTGATGTTTTAATGCGCAATACTGAGGATCTTATATCCCAGGTGTCTTCGTTACGGGATTCATATACACAAACTGTGCGGTTCTTATCTGCTTGACTAATGGCAGCCATCAAGCCAGCAGGACCTGCGCCAGATATCACGACGCTATAATGGTCAATACCTGCATTCTTGAGCTGTTTTGTACGCAGGGCATCCAATTGAGTTCGCTGAATACCCTTGAGTAGACCTTCCTGATGCGCTTTTCTGATTTGTTCACGTAGAGTATTTATCTTGGTAGGAGCAGGGTGTTCTACTTTTATGCTCTTGACCACAGAGCGATCGATAGGTGTAGTCAAGGCCTTATTATTCACAACTGGTGCAATATTACCTGCAGTGGCGAACTGTATTGATTTGTTTTCCAAGTTGGCGGATAGGGGCATCGGTTTTACTTTTATGCCAGAGATTGAATTCAATATTTGTTTTCGAACGCTGCGTGCAATTCTGGTTGGAGTAGTTTTAATTGGATTGGTTTTGGCTTGTGCCACTGTTTTATTGTGAATGCTAGCAGTGCTAGTCACGCTTGATTCAGTACGCTGTTTTGAGTGGCTCTGATTGCCTGTTACTTTCCAGGAGCTAAGAGGTGCTTGAGCTTCTGGTGTTGGTTTGGTTTTCGGTGCTTTATTATTGTGTTCATTACTTGGTATTGAACTTGATTTGTGAGTAATAGTTCTATCTTTAGTTGGTGTAGTAACTCCACCATTCAGCAGTGCATTGATTCTATCTGATAGCGAAGGCTGTTTAGGTATTTTATTTTCAGAATTATGGGATGCAGAGCGTGATTGTGATTTTCCCTTATATTTTGGATGACTTAATGCCTCGAAGGTTTTAATTCGATCCTGAACTGATGCTTCTCGTTTTATGTTTGACATGGCTTTATCCCCTACCTTAGTAATATTCCATCATGAAATCACCTTAAAGTTGATACGGGTAGCCCGTAATAACCAGTGTCGTTCCCTCATAGGATGGAATGAAATTGAATTAGCCAAAGCTTATGTTGTGGGAGGGGGATACGGCTATTCAACTTAAGTAGAGGAGGGGAGAGGTAAATGGAAATTTTGTGCTGTTCAGGACGATGGAGCCCAAGGCTGAGCTCCATCTAATACTTATTGCCAGCCCCCCAGATTCTTCCACTGATTAACAATGGTGCAGAAAAGCTCGGCGGTCTTTTCGGTATCGTACCGCGCGGAATGCGCTTCAGCCTTATCGAAATCAATATCCGCTTCAGCACAGGCTTTGGCTAACACGGTTTGCCCAAAGGCAAGCCCGGCCAGCGTTGCCGTATCAAAGCAGGAAAACGGATGGAATGGGTTGCGTTTGGCATCGCACCGTTCCGCTGCCGCCATGACAAACCCCAGATCAAAGGCCGCATTATGGCCGACTAGAACGGCACGGCTACAGCCCTGGCTTTTTACCGCTTTGCGCACGGTTTTGAAGATGCGGTTCATGGCATCTTCTTCTTCGCTGGCAATTCGCAGGGGGTGAAAAGGGTCAATACCAATAAAGTCGATAGCGGCTTTCTCGATATTGGCCCCTTCAAAGGGTTTGATATGGAAAGACTGAGACTCACCGGGATGGACGAAGCCGTGTTCATCCATTTCGATAACAGTTACAGCAATTTCCAGCAGAGCATCAGTGGCGGCATTGAAGCCGCCGGTTTCCACATCAACCACCACGGGCAGAAAGCCCCGGAATCGGCTGGCCATGGAATGGCTGTCGTCGGCCCGCAAGGGGTGTCTCCTTAATCAGTTTTGAGTCGCCAGTTACTTGATTTTCCAGAAAATGGTTTCGCCGGCTCTCAGAGGTTTCACCCGGTTATCTCCGAGTGGAATGGAGTCTGGCATGACCCACTCTTCTTTCATGAGGGTGATGGTATCACGGTTTCTGGGCAGACCATAAAAGTCTGGGCCGAAGAAACTGGCAAATCCTTCCAGCTTATCCAGCGCACCCATGCCTTCAAAGGCTTCGGCATATAGCTCGATGGCTGCGGGGGCGGTATAGCAGCCGGCACAGCCGCAGGCGGACTCTTTGGCCTCAACGGCGTGAGGCGCAGAATCGGTGCCTAGAAAGAAGCGTGAATTGCCACTGGTGGCAGCTTCAAGCAGTGCCTGCTGATGACGGTTTCGCTTGAGAATGGGCAGGCAGTAGTAATGAGGTTTGATACCGCCAACCAGCATATGATTGCGATTGTACAGTAAATGGTGTGCGGTAATGGTTGCTGCCAGATTATCTCGTCCGTCGCGCACAAACTCGGCAGCGTCCGCCGTCGTGATATGCTCCATCACGATCTTCAAAGTAGGAAGTTTCTCAGCCAGTTTGATCAGATGGCGGTCAATAAACGCTTTTTCCCGGTCAAATATGTCGATCTCCGCATCGGTGACTTCACCGTGAACCAGTAACGGCATGCCGCACTCCGCCATGGCTTCCAGCGCTTCCTGAACATTATCCAGATCTGTCACGCCAGAAGCCGAGTTGGTGGTGGCACCGGCAGGGTAGAGCTTGGCTGCCACCACATCACCCCGATTGTGGGCATCCAGGATGGTTTGCCGGGTGGTGCGATCCGTCAGGTAAATCACCATTAATGGCTGAAATGCATACTGGGCGGGAATGTGTTGAATAATTCTGGATTTGTATTGGCTGGCCATTTCAGCATCAATCACCGGTGGCACCAGGTTCGGCATGATGATGGCTCTGGCGAAGGTTCTGGCGGTGGCGGCAACGGTTTCGCTTAAAGCGCTGTTGTCACGCAGATGAAGATGCCAATCGTCAGGGCGGGCGATGGTCAGTATTTGGCTCATATTATGAAGATGCCTATTCCGGTTTGACTGTTTATGGAACCGGCTGGATATCCTATATAAAAATACTATTTATTTATAGTGTTGATGAACAGCAGGCTACTTTTTACAAGGCCTAAAGAACCGTCCAGAAATAAGAATCACATTTACTGTGGCATTGAAGCATTGTTTAGGCTGTTATCCGTTATCCGTTATCCGTTATCCGTTATCCGTTATCCGTTATCCGTTATCCGTTATCCGTTATCCGTTATCCGTTATCCGTTATCCGTTATCCGTTATCCGTTACCCGTTACCCGCTATCCATTATCCGTTACCCGTTATCC
>NZ_CANMAO010000018.1 GCF_947495845.1 uncultured Endozoicomonas sp.
AGCATCAGCGACGTTTCTTATTGTTTTTTGTCTGCAAACAAAAAAATCTATCAGAAATTGATCGCTGGTGCTTTTTTCTTCAAATCAGTTCATTTTTACCCACAGATATCCCTGAAGAGCCCCTTTGATTGGGTCAAAATATCTGCCAAGCAATCAGTGGGAATTATTGGGTGGTCGTTATTGCAGTATTCAGGGTAAGCTGGCGGCTCAGCTGAAGCTCCGAAACCGTCAGAACAATCGCATCTATACCTTCTACCAATCTTGCTGCCAGAACCTATGGCTAGCTTGAAACGACACGAAAGTTATGTAGATGGCATCAGAGTTTCTCTATGGCAGGAAAATAATCTACTCCTCGGACTTGCCGGGCAGCCCGATCTTTAAGCTTTTTTGTAGCCTTTGATGTATGACCTCTGGTCTGCGCAAAATAATAAAACATATTGCATTCTGCTTATATCAAGCAGGACGCCAGTTTTTTTGTAGAATCAATCAATGATCCACCTGCAGTCTCTTCACCCTAAAACCAGCAGTTGACTGCTTGAGTTTCTCTGCAGCCCACAGAACTAAAAGCGTTACGCGGAATTTTCTATTCACCTTTTGGGTGACTCGCTATAACGCTCTGCGGTTTTGAGAGACTCCATTCGCTAAGGGAAGCGTAACAAACAGTACTGCCAATTTGTTGCAAAACACAAGAGGGTACTTGAGCATACCCAATCAATTTTTCTCTATTAACCTGACAGAACAGCAAGTCTAGCAAAGCTTAAGCTATCGAACTTTCTGAAACAGATTTTCTGAAAAAACATCTTCGGTCATTAAGACGACTATAAAGTACGGCAAATTCAACTAAGAACATTTAAACAGCACAGTCAGACTGAATCCATTAAGCAATATGGAAGCTTTTTGGATACATCAATAATTCGTAACGATTCAGGAGGAGTACAGTGGAGATAAATCAAGGATTTAGAAGGGATAATGGCGGTGAGGGAGGGATTCGAATCCTTACACCGCCAGAGCAATATAATGTAAATCAATGGGTTACACAAGTAGCTATATACAAAAAGTGTCCAAGCTGGTTGCTAAAAGTGGTTTTTGGTCAATTTGGTGGACACTTTTTGGACACCTTGAAACTCATTTTCTCTCAACACAAATGGATGCTAACTTAAGACCCACGATCAAGTTTATTTAACAAAGTCCCACATATCTGTGAACAGGAAGTGATCAAATGTTTTGATATGATCCTTCAAAATAGGTTCGATCTGCATATTTGGCCTAATATCGCAGTAATATACGCCATCCAGTGGATTAAGCTTTACTGTATAACCTTTGAAATGCCCCGGTAAAAAGGTCGCGCTGACCCCATACTTTCCTTCTTTACCTTTTCTCTGCACATCATTCAAGAAAATGGCAAAATGTGGCGTAGCCTTTTCTGTCAACCTGTTATACAAAAATTTATCAACGAAAACTTTATCGAGTCTATCCTTACTAGACGTTTTTACAGAGCCTATAGCCTTGATTTCATCCATTTTTTTGACAATCAAGTCATGCTGATATTTCATTTCGAAGGCTGTTTTTCCGTCAACTTCAACGGGTATGTGAATCGTTCCTTCCGACACATCAAGACCAGACTTCTCAATTATCAGCCTAACGAATCTTTCAAATAAGTCCCCGTTGATCTTCCTTGCAGTATTGGACTTATTCGCTGGTAACGCATCTAAACATGCCCCAATGGACTGCTGTGCAGTATAGATAACCCTATTTATTAAATCACGATTTTTAGCAGTATCAGAACTCTTATCGCGTATGTTTACCAATAACACAGTGAAGCCTTTCGAAACCTCTTCGAACTCTTCTAGTGAGTAAAGTAAGTTCGAGTTAATTGGACGAGTGACGTTGTATGTACCATCTTTCTTGTACTGGAAAAACCGATAATGATTTTCATTTCTAGAAACTATTACAGCCTGAAGATTGCTCTTGATGAAAGAAAGGTACTTTTTTGAAAACGTTAAATAATCCTCTACCTTGAGAAAATTATCTTTATTCAGGGCATAAGCGACGAGAGCTTCAAGTTTCATCTGATGGAATTCCTTCTTTTGTCATTTTCCCTATCAAACTTGATCCATTCATCCTTGGT
This sequence comes from uncultured Endozoicomonas sp., assembly GCF_947495845.1. Lineage (GTDB taxonomy): Bacteria > Pseudomonadota > Gammaproteobacteria > Pseudomonadales > Endozoicomonadaceae > Endozoicomonas. The sequence goes on from NZ_CANMAO010000018.1 coordinate 2,129, forward strand.
TCTCCTGACAACATTTTCTAGCCTTTCTATAGCCCAACAATTGTAATCATGATTAATTTCGCAACCAGACCATCGGCGTCCTAACTGCTCTGCCACAACAACAGTCGTTCCAGAACCAGAAAATGGGTCTATAACTAAGTCTCCTGGCTTAGAAGATGCCAAAATAAACTTCCTGACAAGTTCTTCTGGCTTCTGAGTAGGATGCTTAGTTTTCTCTCCCATTCCATTACAAGTAGTAGGTACTTCTAGGACATCTCTTGGTTTGGCTCCCATTGGGTGAGGTGTCCACACATCTTTCCTTTTGCCACCATTCCCATACTGACTGCTTTCAGCTTGTGGATGAGAAGGGTATTTCAGTGTATGACCACTGTAAGGAATTCTTACATCATCTACGTAAAAGTTCTGTTTTTTACCTTTTCTCAGATGAAGGATGCTTTCATGAGAGCGACCCCAATCATTACCTAGATTAGCTTTATTTTTATAATGCCATACAAGCCAACGACAACCTTGGAAATATTTCATTGAAGGGTGCTTTATGTCAGCCAAAATCTCAGAGAAACCACATACATATAGGGTTCCTTCTTTTTTCAGAACCCTATGAGCCTCTGAGATCCACTGCATAGACCAATCAATATATTTTTCCTGTGATTCAAACTTATCCCAGTCAGCTTTTTTGATATTATAGGGAGGGTCAGCAAAAATAAGGTCTACCGACTCAGGCTCCAAGCTTTTTAACCATTCAATGGAGTCGCCCTCAAAAAGCATACCATTGAAGTGTTCATACACAGGTGAAAAAGGAGACTCACCTACACTGTCGAATACTCTTCCATGCACCTCTTCAGAAAAGAGTTCATCTTGTTTTTCAGGACTCAACTTTCACTCCACTAAATCATATCTATAACTCATACAGAGATTCTACACCCAGCTGAAATTTTTACCTACATCTACAACTTCTACTCATTACGGGAATAACGTGACAATGGTTGCCCATGTATCAGCAAGCTTAACGTTTACTCCTCTATCTTGACACATTTGCACGATCATCTTGTTTTGATCAATAGTGCCTGATATTCAAGTACCTTCCCCCCTCTTTTACTGAATTCATATAATTCTGAACGACATCAGCCTTACTCAAAAAAATCTGTTGCCACTGAAGGACAAAACATTTTTTTGACACACCCTCTCGCCGTTCCTGAACAAATTACATTCAAAAAGAGAGGTAAAACATCATGAAAACACTCACTAACTCAATGCTTTGCACCTTGATCCATCTGACCAAGAATCAGCTTGAAGCCAAGCGTCATGAAGTTTCTGAACTGAGCCAGTACACCACCAAGGTGATCCGCGAGAGCTACAATTCCGAAGTTGACGAACTGGTAGCCATTCTGGAAATTCTGACCGACGTTCTCAAACTTCAGGAGCCTGCTGAGCAACCTACTCGCTCCACTAAGAAATAACAGATAGGGGGTTTACCCCCTTTCTGTTTTTTTATCTTTATACGCTGTAACCCATCAGTATTCGCTCCTGATAGGACTCACGGAGCCGTTCTATCAGTTGGTGCTCTGTCGTATTGTTTTTCTCATAGTGCTCAGTAATATCTGTCCATATGATACTCCCCTGAATTTCTTGGAGTACCCGCTTGAACTTCAGCCCTTTTCTGGCACAAGCAGACAGCAGGTTGCCTATGTAAAGCTGATAATTCTTACCAGTGAACGATGTCGCTTTTTTGTAGTATCGCTTGTAGTGCAGGTTATCTTTGTAGGCAGATTCAGGATATTTGAAGACGATATCTTCAAGCAGGATTGTCCAGATCGAATCGAGATAATTGCTGTTGTAATTGAGTCTGAAGGATTTCAGACCGTAGAGCCAGAGTGCTTGTATATGCTTGATCACCTGAGAATACGTGTGCATTTTGACACCGATTTCACCGGTTTCTTTATTGCAGGTTCCTAAGGCAAATTGTTGTATTACCGAGTGGTGAAACCGTACTTCAAAGCGGAATACATCTGACTCGGGATCATAGCCACTAGAACCGTCATCGAGCTTGGTGCTCTCCTGCCATTTGTGTTCCATGTAGTCGAATTTATCAATGCTCTGAGCCTGTATGGTTTTGTTATAGATCGCCATTTGCACCGCACCCGCAGAGCCAAATTTAAACGACTGTGAACGATCATAAACGCATGACACATCAGAGACAGTAAACTCGGCTTTATCAATCCCATAGAAGTTGGAAACCCTTCGAGATTTACAGGTCATGCGCTCTGACAAATCGTTTTCCGGTTTCCAGCCTTGTACGTCTACCGCCAGATGAATAGCGGGGTAATGGGGTTCAGCACACCTCAGTACCTTCTTGGCAATATTCGCCAGGAACTGATCAACCTTCTTCGGTGATCGGTTGTCCAGGAACCAAGGAGAACATTCAATTTTTAGGTGAGAACCGATAGATTCCGCCTTAGAGTGGAACATTTTGCAGAAGATGATGATACCCAACTGATTGTTCTGGAGCCGGTACTGATAACCCGAGGCTTTACCACTCTTGCCCAATATCCAGTCATGGCCGACAAACCGAAAGGTTTTCTCCCCAAAACTCAGCGAATCCTCAATATCCGTCAGGAAATCCAGGTTCATCGCTCCTTTAAACAGTTGTCGTAAGGTATCCACATAGGTTCCGACAATCTGGAAGTTATCCAGATAGAGGTCCTGCACTTTCCCGAATTTCGGGTGAACAAACAGAAGTCCCTTATCTGTTTGATTTGTGGTGGAGCCATCCTCTGAAGGCTCATAACGATTTAAATGTTTCATAATAAGATTCCTTCTTATAACTTTTCGATTTTCACTACCCTTTTTTAATGACGTGCTACAGGAACGTCCGCCTGTGCGGGCTGCCGCTGCGCGTTGCAGCCTCGCTCAGTGCAAAGCTCAGAGTCCGTCATAATGTTCAACCTCTCTTTTCTGGCTGCGGCGACTGTTTCGGTCGTGTCGTTTATCCGAGAGTGTTTCGTCAAAGTAGCCATTGCGGACAATGGCCTTGCACAGGTAGTCCGGTACTTCCATGCGGGTGATCCGTTGGGAGTAACAGATACAGACTTCCTGTGGCGTTTCCTCCCGCCACAACACACAGTTTTGTGGCTTCGGAAAGGAACGGGGCTTGGTCAGGTGATCGTAGACGGGAGCCGTATGTTTCAGGCCGGTGACTCTCGGCTTGCGGCGTTCCAGATACTGTTCGCGGCTTTGTGGTTGCGTGTCAGCAACTGGCAGCAGGGTGGCTGATGGTTCCGGTGCATTGGCGGCTTCGCCGTGTTGATCAGTGGTGAGGGTGGATAACACAAAGTACAGTGCAAAGCCGATAGCACCGAGCAGGATCGGAATCAGCCAGACGACAGGCGGCACACTTAATTTATGGGTATGCTCAAACGCTGAGAAGTAGACGCCAAAGTACCGCTTCGGCTTGCCGGTGACGGTTTTTCGCCCTTCCTTTTTGGCAAAGTGATCATCAGGATCAACGCACTTGTCCCACGTGTAACGAGTGACTTTCGATGATCCCCAGAAATTGAAATAGTGGGTATGGTGTCCGCACAGCCTTCTCAGGTGAACATCGAGAAAATTGGGATGCTGAGTAATCAGGATGACGTCGAAGCTGTCATGGCGATGCTTTTCAAAACGTGAGGCATATAAAGGTACTTTGTCTTTTCCTGAGCGCACCGGAAAGAATTCCTGGGCTTCATCAATCACCAGCACCGAATGGCCTTGCAGGTCATACCATTTGTGTGGATCAGGAAAGTGCGTCCAGTGCAGGTTCAGGTGCTCAAAATCCTTGAAGGTAAGTTCCACACCTTCAGGCGCGCTCTTTTCAATGTGCGATACCTTCTGCACTTGCGACGCTGGATAGCAGGCTTTGACCCACTTCAGCCATTGCCTCAGTGGATCGTGCTGCTTGAATACCTGTTCCAGAAACGGTGCATCAGTCAGTTCGACAAAGCGTTTTTCTTCATGGATGGGTTGAATCATCGGATCAATGACAGACCGCTGATTTTTTGTCAGTGATGGAAGATAACAGTCGTAGAAAAACGCCTGAAAGGTTTGGCACTGCTGATAATCCAGCAGGTTCAGTTTGATGTTGTTATAGAATTTCGGACGATTGGCATACTTCTTATCGGTGCAGACTGTTTTGAAGCAGTTCAGGCTTTTGCTGGCACCCGGCCTTCCGGTAATGAAATGAAGCATGACATTCTTCCTTTTTCTCCTTTGGTTATTCTTTTGGGTTGTTCGTTTGGGGTTCCGCAGGAAACCAAGTTCTTTTTGTCAAAAGAACATCGTTTCCAGCGGCTGATGAACACCATGAACAACCGTTATTCAGGACGTGCCACCAAAGCCTTTCCAGAAGGAAACGCTTTGTTTAGGCCGTCCGTTAAAGTAGCTAATGCCTTTCACCACCATGATTACCGTGATAAACGACAATGCGATGTTGATGGCATTCGGGATGCCCATAAGGGAGATCATCTGGAACATGGCGACAGGCATTCCATCGAAGTTGGCCTGTATCTGTTCGCCCAGATAATCCACCATCAGATCAAGACCAAAGTACGTCACCACGCCCACTCCCAGCCCACGCAGCAATAGCCATGCGAGGGGAACGATAGTAGTAACGATGAACGTGAGTATGTAGCCCATGCTGATCTCCTATCCGTTACCAAGTGATTTTGCCAAGATGACCGACATAGAAAACCATGTGGTCAGTTGGATGAACCACGATATATAAGAGGCAAGATCACACAGTGGGGTGAGTACAAATTCATGTTCTGTTCCCAGTAGTGTGAAGGTTGCAGAGTCAGGACATTGGCTGTCAGAAGAAACGTATTCTTCCGTATCCAGAAAATCATCCACGTGAATTTCCAAAGTGTCCCCAGGGAGTGTTCCCAATGGCGACATTTGATCATTTCCACTGATGATGGAATTGATATCACCTTCATTAAACTCAGACAGGCATAGCTGTTTCTTTTGCATACGAGCGATGGCGCACTGGATCGCATCACCGGTACACGACACTTCTTTATCGCAGCCCAAACCTGCAATAGAAGACGATGGATTATCAGACTCCGCCTGTTTTTCTGCCTGTTGGCGAATACCGGTTTCTTTGACAATCTGTTTTACTGATTGCGCCTCAGGAGAGTTTTCGGTGAGATCCTGTTGATCTAGAATATCGTCATGGGTTTGACCATTGGCGTTACCGCCATTGATAGGGTGATCCACTGAATCTGGATCAACCTTATCTCCTTCTGGATAAGTGCAAAGGTATTCACCGTTGACATATTGGCAGTTGCTAAAGGCATTTTTCTCGAAGCAAACCACTTCACCGTTGAAGGTGCCACAATTGAGTTCATCTTGGTTGGTTGCTTCATCGAAGCAGACCGGATAACCATTCACGATCTTGCAGCTTTTATCCTCACTGATGCAGACTTGAACCCCCGGATCACTCCGGCAATCCAATTCTTCTTCATTGATTTCAGTGTATTCACTGACACCGGCAAGCTGAGAGGTTTCTTCATTGCCAGTACATACCTCTCCGGTTGGCAGATATTCATAGGCTATTGGAGCAAGGGCATTATCATAATCACGAAAGCCGCCCAGTGTTGTATATCCACATTGGTTGTAGCAGGCGGTCTGAGCGTTGGTTGAGCTAGTTATTGGTTTGATATCCAAGCATGGATTACTGCTTGCACAACCAAAGGTTTGATTATCGATTACATCACAGGCTTCATTTGCAGGGTCAGCGGCAGATCCTGCAAAATACACAATGAACTTCGATTGCGATAAGCCACTCTCATGGTAAATGTATTGGCAGCGGTATGACCCTGCTGTGAAGCTATCACTGGGGTATATTGATAAAACAGAACTTGAAGCTTTGTTGTACGAGATATTAATACAAACATCCAGAGGGCTTTTGCCTTGTTTACCTCCTTCAGCGAAAACATGCCAAACGCCAGCATGACTGAATGAACTGAGCAAGGCGATAAAAAACAGTAATAGCTGATAAGGTAATTTCATGGCCGCATCATCCAGACCGCTGCAAGGATGACCACCACATAGACCCAACCGTAATCTGGAACCCACATTGTTGTATCATCCATGAACGAGTAATAAGAACGGGAGATCGAAACCTCCCGCCAAACAGTCCAAGCAAGCATCAGCCGAAAATCGCGCCTTTAGCCCACTTGAACACTACTGCAAGTGCCGCAACGCCGATCAACGCAGTACCGATACCAGTAATGGCAGCCGATCCATCCGTCGAAATGGCAGTCGTAGCCGCTGATACATCAATCTCAGCAAAGGCACTGGATGCCATCACTGAAGTTGCCAGCAGGAGTGCAAGGTGTTTTAGCTTCTTCATGGCTAATCTCCTTGTTGGTTAACGTAATTGACGAAGTACCAGGGCAAAGATGAAGGCAATCACCAACACCAGAATAGAAGCACCAAGTAGTGCATCCGCCTGATCTTTCGTCAGCCCAGTTGATGCAGGGGTTGCCCGCACCTCTTCCAGTGTGATGGTTGCGGAATTACCGGAGCAGGATATGCCACCGTCAGCATCCGTACTGAAACCATCACACAGAAGCAGTTGCATTATTTAACCGCCTTTTCCAACGCCGGTTTTTTAATGCCAAGAATCTTGATTGAGATTCGTTGTTTTGAACCAGACATCACCTTAGTTCGAAATTCGTACGGCTTTAAAGGTTGCAAGGTTTGAAAATCAACAAGCCTTTCGTAATCTGAACTGCAAATCATTAAATCCAAACCGTAGATGTTTGGATCATCATCTTCTGACATACCAGAAAGAAATACTTTCAGATAACGAGAACTTTCAAACTCTGTAACTTTGGCTCCCAGGAAGAGTGCCTTGATGGTGGTTTCCATTTTTTATTTTCTCCTTTTTTGGATCACCCATGATCAAGTAAATACACAGTTTTTAATTAGCGCAATAGGTTGAGAAAAATTTCCAATAACGACTTATAACCACTAAAAACCATTAAAATGATTTTTAATTTTTGCATTGGAGCCTTGCCGATGTGCTATCAATTTTTTTGTGGCGATGGGGAGAATCGCCAAAAAAAGTGAAGCACAACGGCATCCAATGCAATAATTAAAATTCATTGATTTGATTGAACGCTGTGATACTGAAAATCTTCAAACCAGACAGATTCTTTTGATTGAATGTAACGGGCATATTCAACCCATGACAGCGTATTACAGAATATATAGGGGAGTTCAGCCTGTTCTTTTAATGCTTCATCTACCTGTCTGGAAAGCCGTTCCAAGGTATCTTCAGTTTGTTTTCTCCGTCCTCTTTTCAAGAAGAAAAGCCATCCGTAAAGACAAGTAAATATCAGGTAAGAGACTGTATTTAATACTATAATTAGACTTCAAACATCTGTATCGACAATAGTAAAAAACAGTGACCGTTAGTCTTCATCAGACTCCAGACTGTCTCGCAATTTATCGACGTTAATCAACCGTCGTTTGCCGATTTTGTGCGAAGGTATTCTGTTGTCTTTTATCCAGCTTCTAACGGTTTCGGTTGAAACACCAACACGCTCCGCAAAAGCAGAAATGGACAGCATGAAGAAGTAGCCTTCAAATTTATCTTTAGTCATTTCTCAACACTCCCTGTTGAATGTGTTCGAGAATAGAAATACATAATTAATTTTTGAATTGCAACACCTGAAATTTAATTATTTTTTATCTTTACAGTCACAGAGGGTTATATATGGTCACAGCTGGTCATATATGGACAAAATAAATTTAACATATTGCTAGTTTTGTTTTATCAAAACTTAACTTTTGATTTACAAAAACACCTTTTTGTTTATTTTCTAACTATCAGAACACCAAAATGGTGCATAAAAATAAATCAGCCCCATTAATGACCATTAACAATTCATTACAACCAGAAACAACCAAATCAGTAATAGGCATCATTTTTTCACCACCTTCTAATTAACAAAATAGAAGTTAAGATGGTTTAAAAAATAAGAACCAAGGCAACATCATGGCAATCATTAAGAAAGACAATCAATGGAAAATTGATTTCCGAATCGGCAGCAAGCGATACCGTCATACCGCCAAAACCAAATTGGAGTGTATTCAGTATCGAGACAAGTGCCTCTCTGAAAAAGAGAAAGAAGCACCGGAGAAAGATGACCGCACCCTGCGAGAGTTGATTGATATCTGGTACGAGGCCAGAGGCATCGAACTGGCAGACAATGAAAGGACACTGAAGAACCTGATCCGTATATGTGAGTCATTGGGCAACCCAGTCGCTAAAGAAGTCACCAGTAGAGATTGGCACAGGTACAAGAAGCAAAAGCGAGAAGAAGGCATTGGAGACAAGACGCTCAATAATATGCTGGGCTATATCAATGCCGTTTATAACTTCCTGAGCCGGAATGCCATTATTGGCTACTGCAATCCCTTTCAGCCAGTGGATAAAATCCGTATACATGAAAAAGAGCTTATCTTCCTGAGCAATGATGAAATCCAATTACTATTTGAAGACATCAGGAAGAACTGTAAAAGCCGCCATGTGATGATCATCACCAAGATTTGTCTTTCTACCGGTGCTCGCTGGGGAGAGATCGAGAGCCGCAAAGATCACCACTTTAAGAACAATCAGGTTTACCTAACTTACACCAAATCCAAAAAGAACCGGATCATTCCATTAGATGAAGATTTGTTTCAGGAAGTGAAGCAGCACATCAGGGACAAAGGAGAGTTCACCAACTGCCAGGAATCTTTCAGAAGGGCTTTACTGCGTTCAGGGGTAAGAACCGTCAGAGGACAAGCCAGCCACGTTTTACGCCATACCTTTGCCAGCCACTTTATGATGAATGGCGGAAACATACGGGTACTGCAAAGCATCCTCGGTCATTCAGACATTAAGATGACCATGAAGTACGCCAAATTCAGCAAAGAACACTTAAACGACGCTGTTAGACTAAATCCATTAAGTAAAATGGACACTTCTTGGACACATCAGTAATTTGGGACTTTTGATCGAAAGCAAATAGAAAGGAAATCAATAACTTAGAAGGGATATATGGCGGTGAGGGAGGGATTCGAACCCTCGATACGGCTACAAACCGTATACTCCCTTAGCAGGGGAGCGCCTTCAGCCTCTCGGCCACCTCACCGGGAACGAGAGCTATGTTACCTTGAACACCTTGAAATGCAAGTGTTTTTTGATCAATAAAACCGCTTCTGACTTAGCATCAGAGGATAAAAAATCTATTGATTCCAGTTCTCATAAAACCACACGAGAACCTAAGTAAAGCAAATGCTTGGAGGGACATAACCAAACGAGAACCCAACAATAGAGGCTCTCGTTTCAGTCATGATACTGGAAAGATTTCTGAAAGCTTAATAAGCGACGACGGAAGGATAATCAGTAGGATTCGTAAGACTCAGATTCAGATTCGTAGCCAGACTCATAGTCACCTTCTTCGTAACTTTGACTGCCACCTTTCTTATACTCTTTCTCTTTCTGAATTCTCTGGTAAATCTCTTCACGATGCACAGCAACTTCTTTTGGTGCGTTAACACCAATACGTACCTGATTGCCCTTAACACCCAGAACGGTGACAGTGACCTCGTCCCCGACCATTAAGGTCTCTCCTACGCGGCGAGTCAGAATCAGCATTACAATCTCCTTATTTACATCTCTGTTAAGTCAACAACCGTCAATTCTGAGCACGCTGGTGCATTGTTTTGGAATGCTGATGAAAAACAGGCTTTAAAAAACAAGTCTCTCAGGTGCGAATATACGACACCAACCCCAGTACAGACATATCAAATTCATAAACCGACGAAGCCAGTTTGAAGATATGAAGTATATGTCAGCTCAACCGTTCATGCTTAAGAATTATTCAGCTAACCCAGTCTAGTCGTCAAACTACAGATTTCCATTCGTATTTTTACCTTATGGAAACCCGGTCACAACCTATAACTAAGCCTCAGGCAGTAACCAGTAGCTGATAACTGCCTGAACCAAATCCTCCGCCCGAAGACATCAGACCTAGCGCACTTACTACTTAGACCTACTTATCTTCAATAGGTTCCCTATCCAGTTCAAAAGCAGAGTGAAGCGCACGCACCGCCAGCTCCAGGTACTTCTCAGCGATGATGACCGACACTTTGATTTCCGATGTGGAAATGATCTGAATATTGATACCTTCAGCAGCCAGTGCTTCAAACATCTGGGAAGCCACACCGGCATGAGAGCGCATACCTACGCCAACAATGGAGACTTTGGCAATCTTCATATCACCATCGTATTCACGGGCTTCCAGCTCTTTAACGATCTGCTCAACCACCTCAATGGTGCGATCGTAGTCATTACGATGCACGGTGAAGGTGAAATCCGTGGTTTTATCATCCGATACGTTCTGGACGATCATATCCACTTCAATATTGGCCCGACTGATCGGTCCAAGAATCCGGGAGGCTACTCCGGGAATATCCGGTACACCCTTAATCGTTAGCTTGGCTTCATCTCGATTGAATGCAATGCCGGATACGACCGGTGATTCCATGTTGCAACCCTCATCCAGTGTTATTAGTGTTCCAGGGCCATCCTGGAATGTATGGAGAACTCTCAGGTTAACATTGTATTTGCCAGCAAATTCCACCGCCCTGATCTGCAGGACTTTGGAGCCAAGGCTGGCCATTTCAAGCATTTCTTCAAACGTAATTTGATCCAGACGACGGGCACCTTCAACCACTCTCGGGTCGGTGGTGTAAACACCATCCACATCGGTATAGATCTGGCATTCATTCGCCTCAAGGGCTGCAGCAAGAGCAACCGCTGTCGTGTCAGAGCCGCCACGCCCAAGAGTTGTGATGTTGCCCTCTTCGTCCCGCCCTTGAAAACCAGCAACCACCACAACGCGACCCAGTTCCAGATCTTTGCGGATATTGTCGGTTTCAATGCGTTGGATACGAGCTTTGTTATGAACGGAGTCCGTGACGATCGCCACCTGACTGCCGGTATAAGAAGTGGCCGGGCATCCACGCTCATTCAGCGCCATGCTCAGCAAACCAATGGTGACCTGTTCGCCCGTAGACAGAATGACATCCATTTCTCTGGGCGTCGGCTGAGCCTGCATGCTGTGAGCCAGCTCCACCAGCCGGTTAGTCTCGCCACTCATGGCAGACACCACCACGACAATGTCGTGCCCCTGCTCACGAAAACCCTTAACCTTGTCAGCAACGCCTTGAATGCGTTCAACTGTGCCAACGGATGTTCCGCCAAATTTCTGTACTATAAGCGCCATTTTATTCGTTCTACTTCAATCAGCCATGACCAGAATTTCACTTGAATGACGGCAGAATGTACCACGAAATCATCAGCCGTTGTATGCCCTGAAGCAAGAAAAACGGGGTGCTCCCGAAAAAGCGCCCCCGCTTTTGAGCATTATTTACCAAACCTGTCAGTATTACTGACACAATGGCAAGCAGTACTTACAGTTTTTCTTCCAGCCACCCGGTAATAGAAGCGAGAGCTTTGCCGAGGTTTTCTGGCTGTGAGCCACCACCCTGAGCAAAGTCAGGACGGCCACCGCCTTTACCACCCAGCTGCTCAGCAACCATCTTCAACAGATCGCCCGCTTTTACATTGCCAGTCAGGTCTTTGGTAACACCAGCAGCCAGAGGCACTTTGCCATCCGCCTTCGTCGCCAGGAAGACAACACCGGAACCCAGTTTGTTTTTCAGCTGATCCACCATATCTCTGAGGGATTTTGGATCGATACCTTCCAGCTCTGTCGCCAGCAGTTTAACGCCTTTAACATCGACAGCCTGAGACACCAGATCCGCACTGCCAGCACTGGCCAGTTTCTGCTTCAGCTGCTGCATCTCTTTTTCGAGACTTCGGCTCTGTTCAACCAGCGCCTGAAGTTTGGATTCCAACGTTTCAGGCTTGGCTTTCAGCGTACGACAAGCGTTGCTCAAATCAGCAAAACGCGCCTGTACAAACACTTCAGCACCGCCACCTGTCACTGCCTCAATTCGGCGCACACCGGCAGCAATGCCACTTTCTGCCACAATGCGGAAAGAACCGATATCACCAGTCCGGTTAGCGTGAATACCACCGCAAAGCTCCACAGAAAAACCATCAGCGCCCATGGTGAGAACACGCACTTCATCGGTATATTTTTCACCAAACAGTGCCATGGCACCTTTGGCAATGGCCGCATCCATATCCATCAGTTCGGTTTGAACCGGTGTATTGGCGCGAATCTGCTCGTTAACGATGCTTTCGATTTCTTTCAGCTCTTCAGGTTTAACCGATTCCAGATGAGAGAAGTCAAAACGCAGACGCTCAGGATCAACCAATGAGCCTTTCTGAGTCACATGTTCACCGAGTACTTGACGCAGTGCAGCGTGTAGCAGGTGTGTTGCCGAGTGATTCAAAGACGTCGCATGACGCTTGTCTGCATCAATACTGGCAGAGACTTCTTCACCTACTTTCAGCTCACCAGACACCACTTCCACTTGATGCAAGTGATGACCGCCCTGCTTCTGGGTATCAACAACCCGCAAAGAGCCAGTAGCAAAATTCAGTAATCCAGTGTCGCCTACCTGTCCGCCGGACTCGCCATAAAACGGTGTTTGTTCTAAAACAACCGTCGCCTGCTGACCTTCACTAATCAACTCAACTGGCTTGCCTTCTACAAACAATGCATGAACTTTGGCTTGCCCAGCTGTATTTTCATAACCGGTGAACTCGGTAGCGCCTTCAATGACTAATTGATCATTGTAGTTTGCACCAAACTTGCTGGAGGCGCGGGCACGCTCACGCTGAGTTTCCAGGGCTGTTTCAAAACCTTCGATATCCACTTTGAGATCCCGCTCACGGGCAATATCTTCCGTGAGGTCAACAGGGAATCCATAAGTGTCGTACAGGGTGAATACTGTCTCACCGGAAATCACATCACCGTTCATTGAGGCAATGCTTTCTTCCAGCAGTTTCATCCCTTTATCCAGAGTGCGGGTGAACTGCTCTTCTTCCTGCAGCAGCACTTTCTCAATCTGAGACTGATTTTTTGCCAAGTCGGGATAGGCTTCGCCCATGGTTTTCACCAGTGAGGTTACCAACTTATAGAAGAAGGAATCGTTCGCGCCCAGCTTATGACCATGACGGCAAGCACGACGAATTATACGACGCAGGGTATAACCACGACCTTCATTGGAAGGCATGACACCATCACTGATCAGGAAACTGCAGGACCGGATATGGTCTGCAATCACACGCAGAGAAGCTTCTGTCGTAGCAACGCCACCTAATACTTCGGAAGCGTCGTTCAACAGAGATTGAAACAAATCTATCTCATAGTTGCTGTTCACGTGCTGCATCACCGCAGCAATTCGCTCCAGCCCCATGCCGGTATCAACGGACGGCTTGGGCAGCGGCAGCATTTCACCGTCGGCCTGACGGTTATACTGCATAAATACAATATTCCAGATCTCGATAAAACGATCACCGTCTTCTTCCGGTGTGCCCGGACGGCCACCCCAGATATGATCACCATGATCAAAGAAAATCTCGGAACAAGGACCACAAGGCCCGGTGTCGCCCATCTGCCAGAAGTTATCGGATGCGTATGGTGCGCCTTTGTTGTCACCAATGCGGATAATGTCGTCTGCTGCAATACCGATGTCGTTCAACCAGATATCGTAAGCTTCATTGTCAGATTCATAAATCGTGACGCACAAACGCTCTTTTGGCAGACCAAGGGTGCCCGTCAGAAAATTCCAGGCAAAATGAATGGCGTCTTTTTTAAAGTAATCACCAAAACTGAAGTTACCCAGCATCTCAAAGAAGGTGTGATGGCGCGCGGTGTAACCAACGTTATCCAGATCGTTATGCTTGCCACCGGCACGAACGCACTTCTGGGAAGTGGTGGCACGTTTGTAATCCCGCTGCTCACGGCCCAGGAAAGTATCTTTGAACTGGTTCATCCCGGCATTGGTAAACAACAACGTCGGGTCGTCATGGGGCACCAGAGAGCTACTGGCAACCACTTCATGGCCATTTTCCCTGAAGTATTCAAGAAATGCTGAACGTATTTCGCTTGTCTTCATATAAAGTTCCCGCCGGGGAAGCGTCTTATCAATTGGCAAAACGGGGATTATATAGGATTCCCCATAAAAAATGAGCCATTGCCAGAAGCAATGACTCATTTTTCTTGTGAAATATTATTTTTGTGTTATCCGCCAGCAGCGGTGAATATCCTGTCGGCGCTGAAAATCTCTGTCGATGGTAGAGGTCGAGATATCTTCAACCTTAAACTGCACCTTCAACTCGTCGGCAAACTCAAATCGGCGGAAGTTGTTGGAAAAATACAACACACCACCGGGTTTCAGCCTTGCCATCGCCAGCTGAATCAGTTTGACATGGGCTTCCTGCACATCGAACACATCTCGCATTTTCTTTGAGTTAGAAAACGTCGGTGGGTCCATGAAAATCAAATCATAGAACCGGGAATCCTGCTTCAGCCACTCTTGGCAATCAGACTGCTCAAAGCGGTTTTTACGATCCACCAGACCATTGACCGCCATGTTCTTCCGCGCCCAACCCAAGTAGGTGTTCGACAGATCAACACTGGTGGTACTGGTTGCACCGCCCACCGCTGCGTGGATGGACGCCGTGCCGGTGTAACAGAACAGGTTCAGAAAATCCTTCCCTTTTGCCTCCTCCGCGATACGCAGACGCATTTTGCGGTGATCCAGAAACAGGCCGGTATCCAGATAATCTTTCAAGTTCACCAATAAACGACACTGACCTTCCTGCACTTCCAGCATATCGCCGGATTGCTCCAGTTTTTCATACTGTTTTTTACCAGATTGACGTTCACGGCGCTTAAACACAACATGATTTTCAGGAATCCCCAGCACGCCGGGAATCACTTCCAGCGCTTCCAACAAACGTTGATGAGCTTTGTCCTCATCAATACTTTTCGGTGCGGCGTATTCCTGCACATGCACCCAGTCACGATACACGTCCACGGCTACCGCGTACTCCGGCATATCCGCATCGTACAGGCGGTAACATTGGATATTTTCTTTCTTGAGCCACTTACCCAGTAACCGAAGGTTCTTCTTTAGTCGGTTGGCGAACATTTCTCCGCCGGGGGTGCTCGCTTTGAATTCCGGCTTATGTTGAGCCATGTTGGTAGACGCTGCGCCCGATGGTTCCGCCTGACGCTCACGAACATCATACAGATAGAGTTTGCAGGACAGAGCACCATTAAAGAGGGTGTAGTTTTTCCGTGGCCCCATTCCCAAACTGCGAATCAAGGCTTGAGAAGACGTAAAAATCGCTGCCTGCCAACCCGGGGTTTCCTGCTTAATCTTCTCACCCAGTCGTTTATAGAGATAAACCAGACTGGCTTCGTCGCCCATTCGTTCACCGTAAGGCGGGTTCGCAATCAACAGACCAGGCGTTAATGATGGCTCAACTTTCAGACTGCCAAGCTCCTGCTGGCTGACAGAAATTAATTTGGCAAGACCGGCACGCTGAATGTTTGATCTTGCACGCCCGACAATTCTGGCAAGCCCTTCATAACCTTCAATCTTTACTTGCGATGCGGCAAGGCCTGCGTCTCTGCGAGTACGTGCTTCTTCCAAGACGCTCAGCCACGTTTTTGGTACGTGCCCCATCCATTTATCAAAGCCATAACGGGTACGGAGTAAGCCCGGCGCCACATCAGCCGCCATCATGGCGCCTTCTATAAGGAAGGTGCCGGAGCCACACATAGGATCAATCAGGGCGCCACCGGCTATGGCAATCTCCGGCCAGCCGGCTCGGAGCAACAAAGCGGCCGCCAGATTTTCTTTCAGTGGGGCTTCACCAGCTTCCAGACGATAACCACGTTCGTGCAGGCTCTGACCGGAAAGGTCGATTCCAACAAACGCGGTTTTACCGCGCGCATGTACGTTAATGCGAATATCTGGTTTGCTGCTAATGGAAGGACGCCAGCCGTGACGATCCCGTAATTGATCGACAATGGCATCTTTAACGTACTGAGAACCGAACTTGGTGTGATTGATATCCGGGGTTTCGCCGTTGAAATCCACGCGAAAACTGGAACCCTGATCCAAATGTTCATCCCATTCGAAGGATTGCACACCATCGTAGAGCTTATGTTTTGTGGAAGAATCCACTTCGCCCAAACGCAGAAGAATACGGCTGGCCAAGCGGGACCAGAGACAGGCTCGATAAGCCAGCTCTAAAGAGCCACCAAAGCTGACACCGGCAACGGTCTGGGTCACCTCACTGGCGCCCAGATCTTCAAGCTCCGTTGCCAGCAGGGATTCAACCCCTTTCGGGCAACTGGCAAATAATGTCAGCATGGATGTACTCATAACCGGTTTGTCCTGAATAACCGACCATCATCACCCTCAACGCAGCATTTATCCAATAAAGAAAAGAGGCTGTAAAACGGGGGAAGGTGTGAGTCGGGGGAAAAATCCGTCGATTCTATAAGATATCCAAGCTATGAAAAAGAAATCACCGGCGGAATTTAAAGATATTTACGGGCAAAGCTTCCCACGGCGAGCCGGTTTGATAATGGAATAAGTGTCATTAAGGCTACGGTGAACCGTGGCATGGAGCACTTCACCGTCACTGGCCGTAAATTCCAGCGCATAATTAGTGCCGTTGACCACTTGTGTTCTCACCTGATTAATACCCAGCAACTGCAAGTGTGTACTGAATTGCACCAATGCCATTTCAGTGGCTTTCCGCGCCTCTGGCGTCACTTTGGCCACCGACCAGCCGCCCGGAATGGATTCTGAACTGCAAACCGGATTGTTTGTGCCGCAAGATCGTTCTGTCGAGCATGCCGAAAGAAATAACACAGAAATGCCTAGCACTATCGAGAAAATGCCGGGCGAGAAAATACTGGATTTGCTCATCCTATTGACTCCTTCAGCCCTGCACCTGCTTGCGGCAAGGGCGTTTGATAAAACCACAGTCAATAAGACTAGTCGCCAAACATAATTTAACCAATTGAATTTAAAAGCGAATACTGACAACTGCTCCAGCACTAAACGTAAGTACCTGCTTATATCTATAAAAGCTAAAGAAGTGAGGTTTTAGCCCTAAAATCCTCTTAATTTTCCTGACAAAGACGCAACAAATGAACAAAACTTAGATTGTTGACTTCCTCTGGGTAAACATTGCACATCACTTACTTAACCATTCTTTTGCGGAAAGTTTGTTTTGTGTTAACGTTTTTGTGGCAAGTTTGTTACAACGCTTAGGGCTGTATCAGGGTTCTAGAGACAGAACCTTACCCCAGAGAGCCATGGAGGCCGTCAAAACCAAATCAGCAAGAGGCACTTAACCATGTTGAAAAGACACAAAAGGGATAAAGCCGATAGAGCCTTTAATAAGGGATACCAGATAGGACTTTCTGGTCGTTCCAGAGACATCTGCCCACACCAGGAACCGGAGCTTCGTCAATCCTGGCTCACTGGCTGGCGGGAAGGTCGCGTTGACAATTGGGATGGTAAAACGGGCATTTCCAGCCTGGAGCGAATGTATAACTTCACCCCCGCTTCTTCTGCAAACTTATAAGCAATAAATACCGTATTCATACCGCCAGAGCTCCTTTCGGAGCCTGGCCACTCATGCAAAAATCCCCTTTCAAAGAGCCCTTTACAAAGACTCAGCAGAATAAACCGCTTCCGCCGCTTCACGAATCAATTCCGGCCCTTTGTAAATAAACCCTGAATAGATCTGCACCAGGCTAGCACCCGCGTTGATCTTATCTGCCGCCGTACTCGCATCCATAATGCCACCCACACCAATAATGGGCAGTTTGCCGGACAACTCGCCAGCCAGTAACTTGATCACTTCTGTAGACTTCTGACTCAATGGCGCACCGCTCAGTCCACCCGCCTCTTCCGCATTCGGGAAACCGTTTACGGCTTCACGATCGAGCGTCGTATTGGTCGCGATCACACCGTCCAGCTCGTGAGCCATTAATTCTGCCGCTACTTCAACGATTTCGGCCTCACTCATATCCGGCGCAATTTTTACCGCCAAAGGCACATAACAACCAAATTCTTTAGCCAGCACTGCCTGTTCTTCTTTCAGAGCAGACAAAAGGCTTTTCAGTGCTTCGCCGTACTGGAGCTTTCTCAGGCCCGGGGTGTTTGGAGAAGAGAGGTTAACCGCGATATAGCCAGCGTGTGGATACACTTTGCGCAAGCAGGCCAGATAATCATTGTTGGCATCTTCCACTGCCGTTGTGAGATTTTTACCAATATTGATGCCAACCACACCCTTGTACTGACTCTTTCGAACGTTTGCGATCAGGTGATCAACACCGTGATTATTAAAACCCATTCGGTTAATCAGGGCTTCTTTCTCAGGAATTCGAAACATTCTCGGCTTTGGGTTGCCGGGTTGTCCGACCGGTGTCACAGTGCCCAACTCAATAAAACCGAAACCGAGGCTTCCCAGGCCATCCATCGCATCGCCGTTTTTATCCAGCCCTGCGGCCAGGCCTACCGGATTATCAAAAGTCAGCCCCATCACCTTTCTGGGTTTGGAAGGCACGCCTGGGGACAACAAACGGGTTACGCCTAACCGTTGCCCGGCGCCAATCATATCCATGGCAAAGTCATGGGCGGTTTCTGCAGACAGACAAAAGAGAGCACTGCGGGTCAATTTATACATAATCAGGAATCAGCCATTAACTCACCGGACAAAATTCTCGGGAGTATACACCTACCGCCCCAGCCTGTCTCAGGGAATCACGGATTTTTGCTTTGGCTTTGGCCGTGAAAATGGCACATAGACAACAGCAACGAGAGCACCATCAAAAACACCCCTGGCAACCAGCCCTCAGGAATGAAAAAGCCGACGATAAAAGAGATGGGGATCAACAAACAGGTAAAACGATTAAAACCATGAAAGTACCAGTAAATACCCTGCTCATCATACAGCGCTTGAACATCAACACGCTGGAATTGCAGAAAATACCAGGCCAATAAAGCGCCGGCAATAGGTGCGAACAAGGTTCCAATCGCGGCCATATGATCCACATAACCACTGATCAGCTCCGGTATGCAAGTTAATAAAGCTGCCACAATCGCAACTATCAACGTCGCTTTGGGCCGGCCAAGACCACTAAACATATTACAAAGACAAAGCCCGCCGGTATAAAGATTGATCACATTAATTGACCAGTTATCCAGAAAAATCACCGTCGCCATTAAAATAAGGATAAGCACGCCCGGATCCAATCTCGTCACGGTTTCGAAGGGGTTAATGCTTTGCAAACCACCAGCAATCACAGCATAAACCCCAAAAGATGAGGCAAGCACTGTTCCAACCAATGCGCCAGACAGTGATCCGACGATCAGCGCGCCAGCAGAACGGGTATATCGAGTAAAATCTGAGGCGTCCGTCATGATCGTGAAGAAGCTGGAAATCAGAGTGTTTATCCAAACCAGTGCCAGCGCCCAGTCCCAGAACAATCCATCCTTATGAATCACAACGGATGGGGAGGCGCCAGCGCCGCCTTCCGCCATAACAAAACCTATAAGAACAGCGAAAATGACCAATTTGGCCGGAAAGGATACGCCAGACAACCATTTCAGAGAGTCATACCCAACCACAGCCACCGCTCCCTGAAACAGGGCAAAGACAAGAGATATGGACCAAAGGGGTATAACGATCTCAAAGCAGTTTCTCAATATGGCTTCAATCGCAAGGGAACCTGCTGCTGTTTGAAACGCAAACCAGTAAATTGAACACAGCAACCTGAGAATTGATGTAATCCAGCGGGAACCTCGAATGCCAAACACCACCCGACAGACCACTTGCCCCGGAATACCGTATTTAACCCCGGCTAAAGAAAGCAGTAAAAACGGCATCATTCCCAACAATGTCGATAGTAAATGTATACCGACCACTGAAAAAAACGACAGTCCGGCCATCGCCATAACGCCAGAAGTGACAAGTGTGCCCGGATTAATAAAAAAATTACTGTAAATTTTAAATAGAGGCCATAAGCCGCCCACTTGTTTAACAATTGGAACAGGTTCCAGCCCAAGCTGCTCTTGAGACAGCACCTGTTTAATATTCAGGCTTTTCATATCTATCACTTATCCTCAACTTCACCAGAAGCCTCTGAAGAAGCCTGATTCAAAGTGATAAATTTAATACAATCAGGAAAAAAATCTAATTAAGCACCCGGCCATATGGAATCGAATATTTCTGGCTTGTTGATCAGGTTCTCTGCAAGGCGCAACGGCGGGAGCATAGCGAGATATGTGACCAGAGTTGCAACGCAGTCAGAGGGTCTGATCAATGAGTCAGAAAATATGATTTCATATGGTTGGGTACTTATCTTGAAGATATAAAAACAACATCGTTATTTTAAAAAATGAGAAACCGTGCTACAAAAATTAAGTTATCCTAAAGAATCAATAATAATTGGTTTCATATTCTTTCGTTGGAACTTTTAAACAAAACCATTTACTCATAACGAGGTGTTAAGTGGTTGTAATATAGCGAGGAAGCTCAATTGCCAGAAGTGAAAACGCTCGTATTATTCTTTATCACAGCCATCTCAGAAATAATGGGCTGTTACTTACCTTATCTCTGGTTAAAAGAAGATAAGTCAGTTTGGCTCCTGGTACCGGCGGCATTCTGTCTTGCTTTGTTTTCCTGGTTGTTGTCGTTACACCCAACGGCGGCGGGCAGAGTCTATGCTGCTTATGGTGGCGTTTATATTCTCGTGGCAATCATTTGGTTATGGTGCATTGACGGCATTCGCCCAACGATATGGGATATTGTCGGCGTATCCGTGTCACTGACAGGCATGGCAATCATCATGTTTGCCCCAAGAACCGCATAAAAATGGCCGGAGGACGCTGCAGAGTCCCTGAAACGGGCAAAAAATGAAACAAACGTTTCGTCACCCTTATAAATTTGAACCATGCAAACTCACCTGGGCCAAATCCATCAATTCCCGATTCGCTACCGAAAATATAGCAAGATCGGCTTGTGACGTATTTCGAATATCCCCCAGCATTGTCTGCCAGCGAGTGACCAGCACTTGATGATCGGCAATCCATTGATCAATCGTCTGTTCAATCGACATATCGTCTCGGATCATGCGAATCAATCCCACTGACAGTTTTCGTTGCTGCCAATTCAGCTCGTCTCTTGCACTATCCCGGGCAAGCGATTGCCAGTGACTGGTGACCTTTAACTGGGAAAGCGCCTTGCCATACCAATCCAGCTCAAGGCGAGAACCAATCGCAAAGAAGGTTTTCACCGCCAGATCCAGCGACACACCGGTTTCATCCGCAACACGGATCACTGGCAAAGCACTGAGTAGATAACGCTGACCGGTCACCATCAGTGCCAGATCCTCCGGAACCCCCTGGGAAGCCAAGTCAGCTACGGCTCGTTTCAGTTCTTCCTGTTCTTCATTGCCCATGGCCTCCATAAAACAGCCGAGGAAATGTTGGAGCTTAGGCCGATAATGAGCAACACAATCCGCCGCTATCAAATCCTGACGCTTCAAACGAATCAACCAGCGTGTGGTTCTGCGCAGCAATTTGATCACTGAGGCAATCATTTTATATTGCAACTCGCTGGACACAACCAGATCCAGCTTCTCAATTGAATTCCAGAAATAGGCAATATCGAACATGTCACGACTGACGCTGAAGGCGCGGGCAATCTCTGGCGCCGATGCCCCGGTGGTAATCTGTAAACGGTGAATAAACGTCACGCCCATCATATCAATCAAGTGATTAGCAATCTGGGTTGCCACAATTTCCCGACGCAAACGGTGATGCTTAATGGCTTCGGGAAACTCTCTGACCAACACTCTGGGGAACGCAGTAAAGGCCTCCCGCGCCAGGTATTCATCATCAATAATGTCAGAGTTTAACAGCGCCTCCTTCAAATCAGACTTACTGTAAGACACCAGCAGCGACAACTCTGGCCGGGTCAGCCCTTTGTTACTCCCCATGCGCTCCGTGATGGTTTCATTATCTGGCAAGAACTCAATACTGCGATCTAGACGACCCTGCTCTTCCAGATACTCCATAAAACGACGGTATTCACCCATCCGCGTGGCAATGTCAGATTCCACCACCGAGATGGCCTGAGTCTGACGATAGTTATTGGTCAGCACCAGAGTAGAGACTTCTTCCGTCATACTTTCCAACAACTCATTACGCTGTTTGATGGTCATATCGCCGCTGACCACGCGGTCATTAAGCAGGATTTTTATGTTCACCTCATGGTCCGAACAATCCACCCCAGCGGAGTTATCAATAAAGTCGGTGTTCAGTCGACCTCCGTACGCAGCGTATTCCATTCGCCCTAACTGACTGACGCCCAGATTACCCCCTTCTCCGATAACCTTGGCCTGAACCTCGCAACCGTTCACTCTTAATGGATCGTTGGCTTTGTCGCCCACGTCAGCATGGGTTTCATCCATGGATTTGATATAAGTGCCAATCCCTCCGTTCCATAATAAATCCACCGGTGCCCGGAGCATGCAGCGGATCAATTCATTGGGTGGTAGCTGGTTGGCACTGATAGTAAATCGTTTTTTCATTTCCTCAGAGATTGAGATGGACTTGGCCTGTCGAGAAAAGATGCCGCCGCCTCTGGAAATTAAATCCCGGTTGTAATCCGCCCAGCTCGATCGGGGCAGCGCAAAAAGACGACAACGTTCTTCATAGCTGCGAAACACATCGGGGTTCGGGTCAACAAAAATATGCAAATGGTTAAACGCCCCAACCATAGCAATGGTCTGGGAGCAAAGCATGCCGTTACCAAACACATCACCGGACATATCACCAATACCAATGGCCGAGATAACATCTTCCTGGACATTGATACCCTGCTCTCGGAAATGTCGTTGTACCGACACCCAGGCACCTTTTGCCGTGATGCCCATCTTCTTGTGGTCGTAACCCACACTGCCACCGGAAGCAAATGCATCCCCCAGCCAGAATTGATATTCATCAGCGATTTCGTTGGCGATGTCTGAAAAGGTGGCGGTCCCTTTGTCCGCTGCAACCACCAGATACGTGTCATCGTCGTCATAAATGACAACTTTTTCGGGCTGCGCCACCTCACCATCCACCAGATTATCGGTGATATCCAATAGCCCACGGATAAAGGTTTTATAACAACGCACGCCTTCTTCAAGAATTTCTTCTCTGGTGCCATCCACTGGCAACCGCTTGGGCACAAACCCACCTTTGGCACCCACAGGCACAATCACAGAGTTTTTCACCTGCTGTGCTTTCACCAACCCAAGGATTTCGGTTCTGAAATCTTCCACCCGGTCTGACCAGCGAAGTCCACCTCGGGCAACTTTTCCACCCCGTAGATGTACGCCTTCCACCAAAGGGGAATACACAAAAATCTCATACAAGGGGACAGGTTTTGGCATGTCCGGAATCTCCCGGGCGGCCATTTTCAAAGAAATGTAGGGTTTCTGATCTCCGGATGAATCAACCTGATAAAAATTGGTTCTCTGGGTAGCTTTGATCACATGCTGATAACAACGAACCACCTTGTCTTCACTCAGTACGGACACTTGATCCAGTGATTGCAGGACTTTTTGCTGAATCTGCTGCTGCCGCGCCAGCCGCTGTTCAATGGACAACGCAAGGTTGGGATTAAATCGCACTTCAAACAACGCCACCAGCAATCGAGCAATATCGATGTTATTGCACAGCGTTTCGGCAATATAAGATTGACTGAAGCCCACCCCGATTTGCTTAAGATAACGGGCATAAGCGCGCAGCATGGACACCTGTCGCCAGTTTAACCCGGCAGACAACACCAGTCGGTTAAAGCGATCGTTCTCCGCTTCTCTGAACCAGATTTTCTCAAAGGCTTCCTGAAAAACGGGGCCTACCTTCTGAAGATCCAACGACACCCGGTTATCAAAACTCAGCAGAAAATCATGAATATAAATTTTCGCGCCGCTGCTGGACCGAATCAGGTAAGGGTATTCACCAATCACTCTTAACCCAAGGTTTTCAATAATGGGAATTTGATCCGCCAGCGGCAAAGGCTCCACATAGTGATAAAGCTTTAAATGCAGCTGATCCGGTTGATCATTCAGAGAACGATAAAACTCCATGGAAATCGGATTTTCACTGTGCATCAGCTCAAAATGACGCAAGTCCGTCACCGCTGATTGTGGCGTAAACGCTTCCTGATAGGCCGCACTGAAACCATTAGAAAATTGCCCCAGCAGACGATTACCGCGCACTTCACCAAACGCTTCTAAAGAAGCATCTCTGAGGTCATCATTCCAGGAAGCTGCCGCCATAATCACTTCCCGGGTGATAATATCCAGACTGTAATCAATGCGGCTTTTTAACTTAAAGACAAAGTGGACCCGGGCAAGGATGGATTCTGAGAAATAGGTTGTAAACTCACTGTCCTCAGCTTCAAGGCGTTCACACAGAATCCCCTCGATCCGTTTGCGAAAGCTGGTGCTGTAGATGTCTCTGGGTACAAAAACCAGAGCGGAGCAAAATGGGCCATAAGGATCCTGACGAATAAATACCTTTATCTGTTTGCGTTCCTGAATGCGCAAAATGGATAAAGCGGTTTCGAACAATTCGCCCTGCGTCGTCTGAAACAATTCATCCCGAGGGTAGATATCCAGAATTTGCACCAGATCTTTCCCGTGATGACTTTGTGGATCCAAACCTGAACGTTGAAGAATGTCATTAAGCTTGTTACGAATATGGGGGATTTCATAAGGCGTTTTGCGATACACCGGAGAAGTATAAAGCCCGACAATGCGAGATTCACCCACAATACGACCCTGCTCATCAAACCGTCTGACAGTAATAAAATCAGGATACGCTGGCCGGTGCACACTGGATCGAATGGCCGCTTTGGAAAACGACAGCCTTTCCGTTTGTTCAAAAAAATCATGCTCAATAAACGGCTGAAGTAATAACTGTCTGAACCCACCCTGCTCAGAAGGCCTTAACAAACCCCGAAGATGCTCCGGTGGGCGGATTAGCTTTCGTTGTTCATCTTTATCAACAACGACAAATTCTTCATAACCTAAAAACGTAAAATTGTCGTCCAGCAGCCATTCCAAAAATGCCTGAACTTCGTCTTCTTCCTTCAGCAGATCACCCGGCAGCGACTTCATTTTCCCCACCTGCCCTGCCAGCTGTTTAACCCTGTCGGTCATGTCCTGAAAGTCGTCCACCACACGGCTGACGTCAGACAACACCGCCTGCAGCTGTGCTGCCAGATCGTCCAGCTCCTCCTGATCTTCGCAGCGGTCAATTTCCAGATAGAGCATCGCTTCCCGGCTGACAAACTCGCCTTCCTCCCGCTCATCGGAGAACACCATCATGCAATCTTCTGATCGGCGTGAGTACAACACACCATTGCGCAGCAGGTGAATGGTGGTACCAACTTCATTCAGTTTCATGCGCACAGAGTCCACCACAAACGGCATATCCCGGTGCAAAATGCGAACCACCGTGTGGGTCGAATGCCAACCATGATGGTTGTACTCAGGGTTGATTACTTCGATCCGAGGCGCTGCCGGATCATGATAGGAAATGAAGTCCCAGAATGAGCGGGTTGAGCCGAGCGTATCCTGCCAATTGCCAGAGGTCAGGTCCTGATGGGTATCCAGAGCATAATACCGGAAAGCAAAGTCTCGAAAATTATCCACTTCCTCCACCGGCAGATGGGGGGAAATGTCGTCTATTAGCTTATCCAGTGTTTCCTCGCGCTCTAGATTTGTTAACTGCCCCATCCTTGGCCTCTCCAATACCGATAAAATAATAAAATCGTTTCAATAGGCATCGGCGTGTGCATACCTATATAAAGAAAACAAAGCCGTTTTTTTAAAGAATTCCGTAAAGCTTTCGCAAGCCTTGCTCATCAGGGGTTTCATTGTGAAAAAAGGCTTTGTAGAATTTTCAGTCACCGTTTCTGGCGTATACTCGTCAGACGTCGAATACTGTTGAACGTCCGGGTTGAGAAAGCATGTCCACAAGCCACTGTTTTACACAGTTCAATCAGCTGAAACACTATCTATCCAGCACCATCATCGGTCAGGAGCACTTGGTCAATCGCCTGTTAATTTCCCTGCTCGCCGATGGTCACCTACTGGTTGAGGGCGCGCCCGGTCTGGCAAAAACCCGCGCCGTTAAAGCCCTGTCCGATGGTTTGGAGGCGGATTTCCATCGCATTCAGTTCACGCCAGACCTGCTCCCGGCAGACGTCACCGGTACCGATATTTATCTTCCCGAAGACGGTAGTTTCCGCTTTCAGCCCGGCCCGGTGTTTCACAACCTGATTCTGGCGGACGAAATCAACCGCGCGCCGGCCAAGGTGCAATCCTCTTTACTGGAAGCCATGGCGGAACGTCAGGTAAGTGTCGGCCAGAAAACCTACCC
The DNA here is from genome assembly GCF_947495845.1 of uncultured Endozoicomonas sp. GTDB lineage: Bacteria > Pseudomonadota > Gammaproteobacteria > Pseudomonadales > Endozoicomonadaceae > Endozoicomonas. The sequence continues at coordinate 28,622 of NZ_CANMAO010000018.1, forward strand.
GCTGCCAGACGTATTTATGGTGATGGCAACCCAAAACCCCATCGAACAGGAAGGCACCTATCAATTACCAGAAGCCCAACTGGATCGCTTTATCATGCATGTGCGGGTTGGCTATCCGGATGTAGAAGCAGAACGCGCCATTCTGAAACTGGCCCGGGGCGAAGCCATGAACAATCCGGTAGAGCAGCCCGAATCCTCCTTAACCCAGGAAAATATTCTGCAGGCTCGTCAGGAAGCGCTGACGGTGCATATGGAAGACTCTGTCGAGGAGTACATTGTTCAGCTGATTCATGCCAGCCGAAACCCGACACTTTACAGTGATCAGCTCGCCGGTTGGCTGGAATATGGCGCCAGCCCGCGGGGCACCATTGCTCTGGATCGTTGCGCCCGCGCCCACGCCTGGCTGGAAGGCCGAGATTTTGTCAGCCCTGATGATGTGCAGGCCGTTGCCCATGATGTGCTTCGCCATCGCCTGCTGTTGACCTTTGAAGCAGAAGCGGAAGGAAAAGACGCTGACCATATCATCAGCCAGCTTCTCAACCTGGTTCCTGTCGCTTAACTCCCTTAGAAGGTGAAGAAAAAACCATGAGTGGAGCGTATTGCACGTTACAGAGTTTGGTAAACCTGCGCTTGCAGGCCAAAGACCTGACTTTGTTCAAATCAGGGCGCAGTTTGCACCAGATGTTTGGGGGTGTCCGTTCACCGTTTAAAGGCCGTGGCGTGGATTTTGAAGAAGTTCGTGCCTATCAATTTGGCGACGATATCCGTTCCATCGATTGGCGCGTAACCGCCCGTCGTATGAAACCCCACACCAAAATCTTTCAGGAAGAACGGGAGCGCCCGGTGATGATTCTTCTGGATCAACGCCACTCTCTTTTTTTTGGTAGCCGACTGAATTTCAAATCCGTCACCGCCGCCGAAATTGCCGCACTGATTGCCTGGGCTACGCTCAATCATGGCGATCGCATTGGCGGCGTTATTTTCAATGAACAAGAATTGCAGGAAACCCGACCAAAACGTTCGCGCAAAACCCTGATGCACTGGCTGAACCAGACCGAAACCATGAACCGCAAACTGTCCCTGGCTGCCGTCGCCAGCCACGATGCCGCCAACGGCATGGCTCGCGCCCTCCGCCATGTACGACGGGTAACCCACCCGGGCACGCAGATTTTTTTCATCAGTGATTTTCAACATATGAATGAAGAGTCTGCGCAGCATTTAGCCCAGCTGGCACGAAACAACGAAGTGATGGCCATCAACGTCAGCGACCCTCTGGAACAGGAACTGCCAAAGCCCGATCAATATCGCATTACCGATGGTCTGCATACTCTGACAGTAAACACCGGCAGATCGGAACTAAGACGACAATTTCAACATAACTATCAACAGCAGCAGGAACAGCTTCATTCCTTATTGTCTCGCTACCGCATCCCGTTGATTCAAGCCAGTGCCGCAGAACCCACCGCCACGCAAATGCTGGGCAGTCGCGCATTAACGCCGAAACCCGTATCAGCAAGGGAGCCATCGTAATGACGCCAAACGCTCCCACGTCCCTGCTTGATCAGCTGCGCCCCAATCATCTGCCAGAACCCATTGGCTTTTGGCCACCGGCGATTGGTTGGTGGTTATTGGCTGCTGCGGTTATGAGCATCACGATACTTCTAGCCATGGTTGTATACCGATATATTAAAAAGAACCGATACCGTTCCATGGCATTGTCAGAAGCACGACAGCTGCAAGATAATTTCCAAGGTCACCAGTCACCGCAGCGTTTTGCCCAGAACTGCAACGAACTGTTAAAAAGAGTGGCACTGCACGCTTACCCTGATCGTCAGGTGGCCGGGTTGCACGGTGAGCAATGGCGACAATTTCTGGCAGAAACGGGCAAAACACCGGATTTTGCCAACAGCAATGCCTTCAGCAATGATCGTTTTAACCCCAACGCGATGTTGAATACCGATAACACTTATGAACTAACCCGGCGATGGATCAAGAAACACCATGCTTGAGTTTCAATTTCTCTGGATACTGATCGCCCTGCCGCTTCCTTTGCTGGTCTATCGATTCACTCGACCCGCCAGTACCGGAGCCGAGCAGAGTGCTGCACTGCATATTCCCTTTTACCATGCGCTTTCTTCCATGGCCGGGGAGCATTACGTTGAAAAAGAACAAAATCATCGTCGTCTGCTGCTGCCCAGCCTGATCTGGGCTCTGTTATTAATTGCCGCCAGTCGTCCAGTATGGGTGGGCGACCCGGTGGAATTACAGAGCAGTGGCCGCGATTTGATGATGGCCGTGGATCTCTCCGGCAGTATGGAACAAGAAGATATGGTCTTGAATGGTCGCACCACCAATCGACTGGCCGCCACCAAATCCGTCATGAATGACTTTATCCCTCGCCGCCGGGGTGACCGGCTTGGGCTGATACTGTTCGGCACCCAGGCGTACCTGCAAACACCATTAACCTTTGATCGCCAGACGGTGAAAACCCTAATGGATGAATCCGCCATTGGCATGGCGGGTAACTACACCGCCATTGGTGATGCTTTGGGTCTTGCGGTCAAGCATCTGCGAAAACGTCCGGCCGACAGCCGGGTATTAATTCTGCTCACCGATGGCGCCAACACGGCCGGAGAAATATCCCCACAGCAGGCGGCCCAAATCGCCAGAGATGAAGGCATTAAAATTTACACCATTGGTTTAGGTGCTGATGAAATGATCGTTCGCAGCCTGTTCGGCAATCGTCGTGTCAATCCATCCGCAGACCTTGATGAGAAAACCCTGAGAGAAATGGCGGAGATGACCGGCGGTCGTTACTTCCGGGCACGAAATACGGAAGAATTAAATCAGATCTATGCGTTACTGGATCAACTGGAGCCTACGCCTCAGGAAACGCAGACATTTCGCCCCTCCAAAGGTTTGTTTTACTGGCCACTGGGTGTCGCGCTATTGCTAAGCCTTATTGCCGCATTCTTAAAAGCCGCCCCAACCAAATGGTGGCAACAAGAGAGGGCTGATACATGATCGAAGCCATCAGCCAATTCCATTTTTTAAGACCGCTGTGGTTGCTGGCGCTCCTGCCCTGCCTTGGCCTTTTGTGGTTTTTCTGGAAGCAACAGCGCACAAAAGGCAACTGGAGTCGTGTTATTGCTCCAGAACTCCTGCCCTGGCTGCTAAAAGGAGGCAGCACCAAAACCACTCGCTGGCCACTGTCATTATTATTGGCCGGCTGGGTGATCACCTGTCTTGCAATGGCTGGCCCAACCTGGGAGAAACAACCGGTACCTGTCAGCCAGAACCAGAACCCACTGGTGGTTGCCGTCGATCTCTCCTACATCATGTACACCGCCGACCTGCAACCTAACCGGCTGACCCGTACCCGTTTCAAACTTCAGGATCTGTTTAACGAGCGCAAAGATGGTCTTTCTGCCATTGTCGCCTACGCTGGCTCAGCTCATACCGTTGCGCCACTGACCGACGACAGTCGTACTTTAAATAATCTCACCAGGGCAATGAGCCCCGACATTATGCCAGCCCAGGGCAACAACCCCGTTCAGGCAATACAATCCGCCATGGATTTGCTGGCCCAGGGCAGCAATGATAAAGGCACGATTCTGCTGGTTACCGGATCCATCACCCAACGCCAGGCGGATGGCATTAATGGGTTATTAAAAGGTAAAGGCATCCGCCTCTCGATACTTGGCGTCGGAACAGAACAGGGAGCGCCAATCCCCTTACCGGATGGCGGATATTTGAAGGACCGACAGAGAACCATCGTCGTACCTCAACTGGAAACCGAAGCATTGCAGGCACTGGCCACCGCAAATGGTGGACAGTATCGAACAATGACGGTGGATAACGCTGATTTATCCGCTCTGCTCAGCGCCATTGATAATCCGTTGCTCGCAAATAGCGAGACCATCTCCGACCGCGAATTTGATCAATGGTATGACGCAGGATACTGGCTTGTCTGGTTATTACTGCCCTTGGCATTGTTCGGTTTTCGTCGAGGCTGGCTAATGGTTCTGACAGTCACACTACTGCCCTTCAGTCAGGACTCCATGGCCCTGGAATGGCAGGACCTTTGGAAAACCCAAGATCAGCAAGCACAGGAAGCGCTGCAGGCCGGTGATGCCGCTCAAGCCGCTGCACAGTTTGATGACCCAGCGTGGAAAGCAGAAGCGCTGTTTCAGGCAGAACAATACGATCAATCCGCAGAAGTCTTGAATGCCAATCCTCAAACCGACCACGCCAACAACGCCTACAATCAGGCCAACGCTCTGGCAAAAGCAGGCAAGCTGGAAGACGCTCTGAAAGCATACGACAATGCTCTGTTACAGCAGCCTGACATGGAAGATGCCCAGTTCAACCGCGATCTGGTTGAGCAAATGCTGAAGCAACAACAGGAGCAACAACAGCAGCAGTCAGACAACAATCCGTCTAAAGAGCAATCCCAAGAGCAAGAGTCTCAAAATCCGCAGTCCCAGGGTGAGCAACAAAGTAGTCAGGATAATCAAAACCAACAACAACCGAACAGTGGACAGCAGTCGTCCGAAAACAATTCAGAAGAACAACCGCAATCACCGACTAGTGATGGAGACGCCTCTGAAAACCAGCAGCGCAACGAGGAAAGTCAGCAGGCAGATAACGCCTCGGAAAAAGAACAGGAAACTCAGCAAGGTGAACAGCAGCAAGCGCAGAATCAGCCTGCAAATGAAAAGCCTGAAGCCACTGCCGATCAACCCTCTGAGCAATCGTCAATGGACGCTGTTGAAGAAAAGCCCATGACACCGGAACAGCAAGCCATCGAAAGCTGGCTAAGAACCATACCCGACGACCCGGGCGGTCTATTACGAAGAAAATTTATGCAACAACATATGCAAAAACAAAGAACGAGGGAGGAAGGATCATGGTAGGCCACTCTTCCAGAACACTATCGATTACTTTTGTCGCGCTATCGCTGCTGCTCTCATTATTGATATCAGTAGGCGCCAGTGCCGATTTTACCGCCAGTGTTAACCGCACCACCATTGCGCCCCATGAATCACTGGAGCTAACCCTGCAAACCGATGAAAGCACCGACGAGGCACCCGACCTCTCGACACTGGAATTTAACTTCGACGTCCTCGGTACCCGACAACACAGCCAGACCAGCTACACCAATGGCAAAATGTCTTATTCCCGCAAGTGGATCATTACCCTGATTCCCAAGCAGGAAGGAACGGTAGTAATTCCACCGGTCTCTTTGGGCAAGGAGAAATCCCAACCCATTTCCATCACGGTGACCAAGCAGAACACTCAAGACCCTTCCATAAATGACAGCCCGTTATTCATGAAGGCTGAGGTCAGTAATGAAAACATCTACGTACAACAAGAGTTGTTGCTGACCGTACAGATTTTTTACCGCATTCAGCTCTACGACGACAAACGTTTATCCAGTCTTGATCTGGATAACGCATTGGTTCAGCAACTCGGGGAAGCCCGAGAGTTCGACGACATTATCAGCGGCATTCGTTATCGCGGTATTGAATTGAAATACACCATTCACCCGCAATCGGCCGGTGAGTTAATTATTCCACCATTAACATTCACCGGAACCGCAGCCGAAACACAGGATCCATTTGGCAGCTTCTTTTCCCGCAGCGGAAGACCGGTCACTGCCCGGTCTGCAGAACTGAAAATCAATGTAAAACCCAGCCCGGATAACTACCCGGCATCTGACGCCTGGCTACCGGCTCGCAATCTAACCCTTCAGGAACAGTGGAGCCAGCCTCTGGATACCCTCAAGGTCGGCGATGCTATTACCCGCACCATCACCGTCAATGCGGATGGCCTCAGTGCAGCCCAGTTACCTCCCATACTGATGCCACAGCCGGAAGGGGTGAACAGTTACCCCGATAAATCCAGCACAGAAGATCGCGAAACAGCCAACGGTATTCGTGGCCAACGAACCGATTCAATTGCCATGATTCCAACCCGTTCGGGCACCATTACTCTGCCTGTGATTGAGTACACTTGGTTTGATACGACCAGTGGCGAAATCAAAACCACCAGTCTGCCAGAAACAACCATTACCGTTGCTCCATCCAAGCAACCCATCGCCCCGGTTATCAACCAGCCATCGGCTACTGCTGTTCAAACACCATCAATCAATGAATGCCCAAAGCCAACGCCCGTATCGGCTGATTCAAGCGACAGTTCTTTGTTACTTTGGCAGATTCTTTCTGGTGTATTCGCTCTACTTTGGTTGTTCACTTTAGGCCTGTGGAGGTTCAAACAACCTACATCGAAGACCGAGATCTACGAGCAGAAAACCACACACAACAAAAAAATAAACAGTGAGGAACTGGCCGCTTTCGAACGATTGGCAGCCGCCTGTCAAAAAGAGGATGCCTCACAGGCATTGAATGAACTAAAAAGCTGGAGCCGTTTATATCTGAACAAAGGTCAACTCCATTCTCTGGCAGACAGTCTAAAGTTACTCGGCTCCCCTAAACTGGAGACTATCTGCAATGCATTGTCAGAAAGTCGCTACAGCACTCATCAGAAAACGGTGGATATTCAAAACCTCTTAACGGAAATAATCATCGAATGTCGTAGAATCCGCGATGAAAAGCCCCCAGAAAAAGGCGGGAAATCTCTCGGAAAGCTCTATCCGGAATAAAACAATAAAGAGGCATGGGGTAGAATACCCTATGCCTCTAAGGCCATTAAAATGTACACAATTACACTTTTGATAAGATAATTACCAATGGTTACACTTTAATCTGCTGAATTCTTTAGAAAATGACTTCGATCAATTTGTGTCTTTCCGCCCATCCTGTACTATCACACCCTCAAAACCTTTGACTGATTCACCATCCAGTTGTCGAGAATACTGTCTGTGCCGATGAACTCCCCTCTGAACATGCATCTGATCAGCCTGATCCAGGAACGCGTCCAACGCCACCCAGAACAAGTGGCCATGCGCTTCGCCAGTGACTGTTCTGAGGATTGGAAGCAACTAAGCTGGCAACAACTGTCGGATAAAGTCTGCAAAACATCCCATGCACTGCTTCAGCAAAATCTGGGCGTTCAAGAAAAAGTCGGTATCTGGTCACAAAATATGCCCCAGTGGACGGTGGCGGATCTGGCCTGTCTTCAGGCGAGATTGGTTACGGTACCTCTCTACCCCACTAGCACCATTGAGCAGATTCGATACATTCTCGACGAAACAGAAGCTTCGCTGATCTTTGTGGGCGAAAAAGCTCAATACCTCGGAGCCGTTGAGCTGTTAAACACCCTGCCAAAGTTAAAGACAATTGTCGTTTTTGATGCATCTGTGGATATTTCAGACTGCCCTCATGCTATCCATTTCGATGAGTTTTTAAAACAGTTAAAACAGACTGAGACGACGGCAAACTTACAAGAGCGAATCGACAGCCGCTCCATGGATGATCTGTTTACGCTGATCTACACCTCTGGCACCACCGGTGAGCCCAAAGGCGTCATGCTGGATTATTCCAACCTTGCTGCCAGTTTTCAGGGTCATGACCAAATCATTCATCTGGACAGCTTGGACACATCACTGTGCTTCCTGCCACTGAGCCATATTTTTGAACGTGGCTGGACCTATTACGTCCTGATTCGCGGTGCTACCAACGTATACCTGAAAGACCCGCAGCAGGTCAGTGAAGCTTTGAAAACCGTTAAACCAACGGTGCTTTGCTCTGTGCCGCGACTGTTTGAAAAAATCTACACCATGGTTAACAGTAAAGTGTCGTCTGCACCGTTTATCCGTCGTCTGATTTTCAACTCTGCCCTGAAGGCAGGCCTTTCTCACATGGATTACAAACGCCGTGGAGAGACACCACCGGCATATCTGCAAAAGCTAAATGCCATTGCGGATAAAATGGTGTTCAGCAAAATCCGCGACGGTCTTGGTGGCAAGATTCGCTTTATGCCCTGTGGCGGCGCAAGGCTTGATGATGATATTAACCGTTTTTTCCATGCCATTGGTGTGGATGTCAAAGTCGGCTACGGTATGACCGAAACCGTTGCCACCGTCACTTGCTTCCGCGATACCGAATTTGAATTTGGCTCTTGTGGCACGCCACTGCCCGGCACTCAGGTGCGCATCGGTGAAGAAGGCGAAATTCAGGTGAAAGGTGGAACCGTGATGAAAGGCTACTACAAAAAGCCTGAAGACACGGCTGAAACCTTTACTGCTGACGGTTGGCTCCGCACGGGTGATGCCGGTCTGATTGATGAAAATGGCGCCCTGCGCATGACGGAACGCATTAAGGAACTGATGAAGACGTCTAACGGCAAATACATTGCGCCTCAATATATTGAGGGCACCCTCAGTAAAGATCGCTTTATTGAACAGATTGCCATTGTCGCCGATGCCCGAAACTATGTGACCGCCCTGATTGTTCCCGCTTTTGAAGCTCTGGAAGAGCACGCCAAGGCGCTTAACCTGAAGTACCAAAATCATAAGGAACTGATTCAACACAGCAGCATCCAGGCATTAATTGAAGAGCGACTGAGCCAAGTACAGAATAGTCTGGCCAAGTTCGAGCAAGTAAAAAAGTTCACCCTGCTACCAAAAGAGTTCTCTATTGAGATGGGGGAAATCACCCCCACTCTGAAACTTCGCCGTAAAATCATCATGGAACGTTTCAAGAAAGAAATTGAAGCCATGTACTCATCGGCAAAAGCCTGATCAAAACTAAAAGGCACCCATAGGTGCCTTTTCTTTATCTTGGAATTTAATCGACGGTTCTTAACTCAACCAATGTTTCTATCAGTGTTGGGTAAAACTTAACAACCCCGTCTTCAGGGTCTACACCTGCCCTTGCCAGTGCTTTTAACGGCTGAAATTGCAAGTCACAAATCATCAAATAACACTGATTCTGACGACAATGTTCAATAAAACGCAGCAGCCCAGAAAGGCCACCTGCATCGAGAATATACACATTCTCCATTTGCAGAATAATCTGTCGTTTATTGTCACCGAGGCGTTTCACCTCACCAAACACATGATCTGCAGCCGCAAAGAAAACAGGCCCCTCGATTCTCAAAACAACCGTCTCCTGCCCCAGTTCCTCAGCTACAAATCGTGGATCATTCGTCACATCTCTCACATGGATCATCTCGGCGACTTCTTTCATAAACAGTAACGAAGCCAGCACCACACCCACAGAAATAGCGATGACCATATCGAAGATGACTGTCAGAAAAAAACAAACCAGGAAAACGGTCACATCGCTTTTCGGCGCCGTTTTCAGTAGATGGACCGCCTTTGGCGCCTCACTCATATTCCAGGCCACTACTAACAGCAGTGCAGCCATGGCAGACATGGGGATAAACGACAAAATGCCTGTTAATGCCAATAAAGCCAGCAAGACCACCAGCGCATGAATCATCCCCGCAATAGGGCTTTGCCCACCAGACTTCACATTAGCCGCAGAACGGGCAATGGCAGCCGTTGCCGGAATACCACCAAAGAAAGGGCTGACAATGTTGCCAATGCCCTGTCCCAGCAGTTCACTGTTAGTGCTGTGTCGTGTACTTGTCATACCATCCAACACCACTGCACAGAGCAGTGATTCAATGGCACCTAACATCGCTATCGCAAAGGCTGAAGGCAGAAGCGCCTGAATTAATGACCAGCTGATCGTTACCGGCTCACCATCTGCCCCCGGTTGCAACCACGGCCACTGAAACTCCGGCGGCAGCGGTGGAATTCCCATACCAGTTGAGCCATCCGCCATCAGGTAATGAAAACGACTGCCAATGGTGGCCACATCATACCCCTGGCTTCCCAACACAATCGCCACAAGGCTCCCCAGAATCACCGCCGGTAAGTGTGCCGGTACTGGCAGCTTGAACCTTGGCCATAACAACATGACGATCAATGTCGCACCAGCCACCAGCACACTTGGCCAGTGAGCATCAGGTAAGCCATTAGCGATTAACGCGACTTTTTCCCAATAATGCTCTGGCAACGAACCCAGCGATAAACCGAAATAATCCGGCAGTTGTAACGTTGCAATCACCACACCAATACCCGCGGTAAAGCCGAGAGTAATGGATTCCGGAATGTATTGAATTAAACGACCAAGTCGCATTAATGCCATCAGTACCAGAATAACGCCGGACATGACGGTAGCCAGCAGAAGGCCTGCCAGCCCATGCTGTTCCGCAATGGGAAACAACAGCACGACAAAAGCAGCGGTAGGCCCGGAGATGCTGTAACGGGAACCTCCCAGCAACGCAATAATAAAACCGCTGATAATTGCCGTATACAATCCATATTGCGGCGCAACACCACTGGCAATGGCCAATGCCATGGATAGCGGTATGGCAATGATACCGACCGTTAAACCTGCAAGAAGGTCTTTGGCAAAGCGACTTTGGGAATATTTATCAGTAATACACGACTGAATAAAGGCATGACATAACTTCAACGATGTCAGATGAGCACGATGTGGCACGGGAAACGCCTTGATACTTCAAAAAGGGTAAGAGTTTGTTAACAAGAAAGGTTTTGCAGCACTATTGCACAATGATAACCCCTTCCATAGAATTTGCAGACTAATTTTGGCTGGCCTGATGAAACCATGCAGCAATATAATTTTACCTATAACGATATTCACAACACCATCTGCAAGGCAGCCAAGGTGATTAGAGAGCAGGATTACGCCCCTGATTACTTGCTCGCTATTGGTGGCGGCGGTTTAATTCCTGCCCGCATCATGCGTACATTTATCAATCGCCCTATCCTGACCGTAGCGCTGTCCAGATACAGCGATGAGATTGGCACAGCCCCCGCAAGCACACCCATCAAACTTCAATGGTTGGAAACAGATATTAACCTGGCGGGCAAGAAGATCTTGGTGGTGGATGAAGTGGACGACGAACGGACAACACTGGAATACACGCTGCAACATTTGATGGAAACCCATCCGGATGCTGAGTTTTCAGCCTTTGTCGTACATAACAAAAAGAAAGCCAAAAAAGGTAAGCTGCCCGAAGGTATGAAACACTTTTTTGCTGGCGAAGAGATTGAAGATTACTGGATCAATTACGCTTGGGATGCTGAAAATATTGATGCTTTTGCACAATAAGTACCCAACCATATGAAATCATATTTTCTGACTCATTGATCAGACCCTCTGACTGCGTTGCAACTCTGGTCACATAGCTCGCTATGCTCCCGCCGTTGCGCCTTGCAGAGAACCTGATCAACAAGCCAGAAATATTCGATTCCATATGGCCGGGTACTTAAGCAGACATAAAAAAGGCTTCGAAAGAAGCCTTTTTATTATTAAGTTGGCTTAAATAACAGGCGCCGGACTGACGACATCGGCATTCTGCGCGCGGTGTCGCATGAAGTGATCCATCAAAGTGATCGCCATCATAGCTTCCGCAATGGGCACACCACGAATACCAACACAGGGATCATGACGCCCTTTTGTCACCACTTCCATCGCTTCTCCTTGCATATTAATGGAGCGGCCCGGTGTGGTGATACTGGAAGTGGGTTTGAAGGCAAGATGAGCAACCAGGTCTTGACCTGAGCTAATCCCGCCCAGCGTTCCACCGCTGTGGTTGGAGAGAAAACCTTCTGGCGTCAGTTCATCCCGATGCTCGGTGCCCGTCTGGGCAACGCAGTCAAAACCGTCACCAATCTCAACGCCTTTCACCGCATTAATGCTCATCAGACTGTGGGCTAAATCCGCATCCAGACGATCAAAGACAGGCTCACCCAAGCCCGGCGGCACACCGGTGGCTTTTACCGAAATCCGGGCACCGCAGGAGTTCCCCTCAGTGCGCAGATTAGTAATCAGCTCTTCCATCTCCTTCACTTTGGCAGCATCCGGAGAGAAAAACGGATTATTTCTGATCTCAGCAGCATCAAACTGCTCGATCTTTACCGGGCCAATTTGCGACAACCAACCCAGAATTTCAATGCCCTGAGTGCGGAGAAACTTTTTGGCAATGGCACCCGCCGCTACCCGCATCGCGGTTTCACGAGCCGATGAGCGACCACCGCCCCGATAATCACGAACACCATATTTATGGGTGTAGGTGTAGTCAGCATGGCCGGGGCGAAAAAGATCCTTAATGGCGGAATAATCTTTTGAACGTTGATCCTGATTTTCAATCAACAACCCAATGGGGGCTCCAGTGGTGACACCTTCAAAGACACCAGAGAGAATCTTTACCTGATCCGGTTCCCGACGTTGAGTTGTGAACTTCGAAGTGCCTGGCTTACGACGATCCAGGTCACCCTGAAGATCGGCCTCGGTTAATGGAATACCCGGAGGACAACCATCCACGATACAGCCCAGGGCGATACCATGGGACTCGCCAAACGTGGTCACCCTGAATAATTGTCCAATACTATTTCCAGCCATTTTTTATTCCAGCCATTTTAAACGATCTTTTTATTCTCTGAATAAGGAACTCTGGCTGGGAGTATACCAGCCATTCCAGCTTCAACGGGAGTTTAACTTGCTTTTAAACAGGGGCTGATAAGTTCTGCAATCTTCAGCAGACAACAGCATCACACCGTGCCCACCCTGCTCAAAATCGGGCCAGATAAACGGCACCTCTGGGTATTCATCCCTTAAAGCCCAGTGACTGTTACCCACTTCCAGCACCAACAAACCGTCCTGATCGAGGAAATCCGCCGCTCTGGATAGAATTTCCCGGGCAAAATCCAAACCGTCGTCTCCGGCGGCCAAGCCAAGCTCAGGCTCATGGCCAAACTCTTCCGGCATATCCGACATATCTTCAGAATCCACATAAGGCGGATTACTGAGAATCAACTGATACTTGGGTGTTTCTGGCAACACATCCAGCGCTTCAAACATATCTGACGGGGTTGCCTGCACTCTGCCCCAAAGCTCATGCTGATCGATGTTAATCGTAGCCACTTCCAGAGCATCTGTGGAAATATCCAGCAAATCCACCATGGCTTCCGGAAATGCATGAGCAGCAGCAATACCGATACAACCAGAACCTGTGCACAAATCCATCACCCGGGTGACGTCAACATGATTACCCAGCCAGGGCTGGAATTCCTCAAGAATCAATTCCGCAATGGGCGAGCGAGGAACCAGAACCCGCTCATCCACATAAAACGGCATACCGCAGAACCAGGCCTGATTCACCAGATACGCCAGAGGCTTTCGAGTAGATACCCGTTGTCCAATTAAAGCAGCAAGCCGCTGACGTTCATTATCCGTCAAACGACAATCCAGATAACTCTCCGGCAAATCCCAGGGTAACTGAAGAGACTGAAACGCAAGGTGTTGAGATTCGTCCAGTGCATTATCACTGCCGTGCCCAAAGAAAAGGCCGGCTTCATTGAAACGGGTGGCACCCCAGCGGATAAAATCTCGAATCGAGAACAAACCGTCGAACGACTCTGTGGAAAGGGTCACATTAACTCCTCAGGCTCTCAAACAATCAAGAACCCTTACTGCATAAAAATGATGCCATTCTTTCTGGGTTAGCATCTGGGTTAGCTTAAGCAGGCACCAGCAAACCATCGTCAAGTCGCAGCGCCCGATCCATCTGGCTGGCAAAGGCCATATCATGGGTGACGACAATAAAACTGGTGGTCAACTGCTCACTCAGCGCTTTCATCAAGTCGTGAATCCTGGCTGCCGTATTTGGGTCCAGATTGCCTGTTGGTTCATCCATCAACACCAGATCCGGCTCACCAACCAACGCCCGGGCAATTGCTACCCGCTGTCGTTCACCACCGGATAACTCTGACGGCTTGTGCGACATTCTGGGTTTTAAGCCAACCTGCTCAAGCATAGCTTCCGCCCTGAGGCGAGCCTCTTTCACCGACACCTCGCGACGAAGCAGCAAAGGCATCGCCACGTTTTCAAGAGCGGTGAACTCAGGCAACAGATGATGAAACTGATAGACAAAACCAAGATGTCGATTTCTCAATTCCCCCTGTCGGGTTTCAGACAGCTCGGATAATGCATGATTACAAACCAGCACTTCCCCTTGTGTTGGTTTATCCAGCCCAGCCAGTAACTGCAACAATGTCGTTTTACCGGAACCGGAAGAACCAACAATAGCCACCCGTTCAGAAGGTTTTACATCCAGTTCAACACCGTTCAAAACCGTCAATTTTTCAGGGCCTTCGGAAAACTCTTTGATCAGGCTCCGGCATTGCAGAACCGATGTCGTTTCCATATTACTCATAGCGCAACGCCTCCGCTGGCTGTGTCCTTGATGCCCGCCAGGCCGGGTAAAGCGTGGCCAGAAAACTCATTAACAAACCCGAAATACTGATAACCGCCACATCACCCCACATCAATTCAGACGGCAGGTAACTGATAAAGTAGACGTCGGGGCTCAAGAAGTGGATACCCAACAATTTCTCCAATGCACCGACAATAGCGGACACATTCAGTGCGCCAGCAATACCAAGAGCAACGCCCAGCATCGTGCCAATCACACCAATTAACGACCCTTGCACCATAAACACGCCCATGATCATTTTCGGGCTGGCGCCAAAGGTTCTGAGAATAGCGATATCGCCCTGCTTATCCGTTACTACCATGACTAACGTTGACACAATATTGAAAGCAGCCACTGCTACAATCAGCGTCAGCAATAAACCCACCATGGTTTTTTCCATCTGGATCGCCTGGAATAAACGACCATGGGTGCGCGTCCAGTCCTGCACGTAGTAGCGGCCAGGTAAATCAACGGCGACTTCCCAAGCCAGCCTTGGCGCTGAGAACAGGTCTTCCATTTTCAGGCGAATACCGGTGACACCTTCAGGAACCCTTAGGAAGCGGGCAAGATCCTGACGATTGGTGTAGGCAAGATTACCATCCACATCAGCACCCACAGAAAAGGTGCCGACCACCGTAAAACGTTTCAGCCGAGGCAGCACACCCGCAAGATTGACACTGGCTTCCGGCAGTACCATAGTGACTTTGTCGCCTACAGAAACCCCAAGGTAATTGGCCAGAATTTCACCCAGTAAAATCCCGAACTCGCCAGCGTGCAAATCATCCACTGAACCACGTTTCATATGATCTGCAATGATGGACACTTCTTTTTCATAGGCCGGATCAATACCGTAAACCATGGTTCCCCGAACCAGATCACCGTTGGTTAACATGCCCTGAGCGTCCACAAAAGGCGCCGCAGCTTCAATGCCCTCTGTCTGAGGAATGGTATCCACAAGTTGCTGCCAGTCTTCAATACCACCCTGTGCCGACGTGATAGTGGCATGGGGCACCATGCCCAAGACCCGCTGCTTCAGTTCACGGTCAAAGCCATTCATAACCGAAAGCACGATAATCAGCACCGACACACCCAGTGTCAGGCCCACCATCGAGGTACCGGAAATAAACGAGATAAAATGATTTCGTCGCTTGGCGCGGGTATAGCGCAAGCCAATAAAAAACGATAATGGTCTAAACATTGGTGTGCCAGTTATGCCTGTATCCTTTCAGTCGAAAAGAAAGCCCCAGTAAAGAAAGTGCCGGTAAAGGCGCCGCCAGCAAATCCGCCATTATGGCATAAAGCGGCGAGAATCCATCGGATCTTTTCCAAACAAATAACCTATTCCAAGTAGCAAGTAGGTCAAGCAGGTAGGGAATTGCCATAAAGCCCACAGTTCTGAACGCCACCGGTCAGGAAATCTATCGTTCAACAATGGCTTAAGCTAAAGTACACGTCATATCAGAAGTAGAGACAAGGCAGGACTCTTATGAATACACACTTCCTCACCAGACTTTTACTGACCGCCACTCTGGCCATCGCTTCCCATAGTGCTATTGCTGAAACCACTACCGTGACCTCCGGCGAAATACTGGTTCCTATTGGCAGTCAGTCTTCCGGGTTGCAAGCCAGCACACTTCCCACCCACGGCCAAACCATGACTGATGTACTGCAAACCTTTGGTAAGCCAGATACAAATGACACCATTGGCACGCCACCAATCTCCCGCTGGTCTTATACCGCCAAAAATATGACAGTTTACTTTGAAGGCAAACGGGTTCTGCGCACCGTTGTTCATCACTCTGTCGCAACGCCTTAGAGCAGTTTCTTTCGAAACTGCCCGGGCGGCATACCAAAGTAGCGCTGAAACGCTTCATAGAAGCGGCTCAGCGAACTAAATCCGCAATCAAAGCCAATCTCCCCAATAGGCCGCTCACTGTCCAACAATAAAAGCTGCGCTTTCTGCAATCGCTGAAACTGAAGATATTGCTTGATCGACACCCCCATCACACTGGAAAAAAGATTCGTCGTGTAGTTGCGATGCAACCCCAGATGATTAGCGACATCTGCCGTTGAAATAGGATTATGCAGATTCTCACCAATAAAGCGCACCATAGTCGACACATGATGGGCGCCTTTTACACGACCACTTCCCGGATGATCACCAGACCATTGCAGGCCAGCATCTGACTCGTCCGATACGGATTTAACCGCTTTAGGCGATTCCCAACCAACAATACTGATTCTTTTCAGCAACAACGCTATTTCACCCAGAATGATTTCCCGCAACTCAGGCAACGCTCGCTGATAATCATCAAACCAGTGTTGTAGTCGCGTGAGTAAATAATCATGCTCTGAATTCGCCAGCAACACCTGACCATTCATCACAGCCTGTCGCATGGTTTCTGAAAGCGACCATTGCAGGAACTCTGGCAACGGCACATACAGGTTAAATAGCTTTCCTTCCCCTTCCAGGGCAATCAACCGGTGGGGCATATTCGCCCAGAAAAGCGCCAACCGGTTTTCCGGGATTTTCTGCATCCGACCATCAACAATGTACGTCGCTGAACAGCCAATCAGGTAGTTCAGCTCCACATGACCATGCACATGACTGCTGGACATCACGTAGGGTGCACGGTGCTCTATATAGAAAATATCGCCCTGAATATCCGCAATGGAGCCGGGCATGGCCACAACACCTTCTGTCACTCTATTAACTTCCTTTTACCCATCGCCTTTCAACTTGAAAACTTTGGGTATAGACACTGAAACCCGATTGACCGTGATCAACTTTGCTTCAATGATACTAAGCAGCACCGATAAAATCTTTGTTTTCGGGAAAAACCGGTTAAAAACCGTAAAAGAAATTGAGACACTACCGTTCTTAAAATGAAGTTATGTAACCAACGAGGTCAACCATGAGCATTCTGATCACCGGAGGCGCCGGATACATTGGCAGTCACACCTGTCTGGAGCTACTCAATGCCGGCCAGGACGTTGTGGTGGTGGATAACCTTTGCAACAGCCACGAGATCGCTATTCGCCGGGTAGAAGAACTGACCGGCAAAAAAATGGCTTTCTATCCCATCGATATCCGGGATACAGAAGCGCTTACCACTGTCTTTCAAACACACGACATTGAGGCAGTTATTCATTTTGCCGGTTTGAAGGCTGTGGGCGAGTCCACCAAGATCCCACTGGCCTACTTTGACAACAATGTCAGTGGAACCGTCAACCTTCTGGAGGTAATGGAACGTCATGACGTACGTCATCTGGTGTTCAGTTCCTCCGCAACCGTCTATGGCGACCCTCATCAGGTTCCCATCAAAGAAGACTTTCCGGTTGGCGCTGTCACTAATCCTTATGGTCGCAGCAAGTACATGGTGGAAGAAATCCTGCGGGATACCGCCGCTGCCGATGAACGCTGGAACTTCAGCATCCTCCGCTACTTTAACCCGGTGGGCGCTCATGAGTCCGGTCTGATTGGTGAAGATCCGAATGGCATTCCGAACAACCTGACACCGTATATCGCCCAGGTTGCCGTCGGCAAACTTGAACATCTCAACGTGTTTGGTGACGACTATCCAACACCGGATGGCACTGGAATACGCGACTACATCCATGTTGTTGATCTGGCGCTGGGTCATCTGGCTGCGCTAAAAGCTCACTGGACCGATCATGGTATCCACACTTACAACCTTGGCACCGGCAAAGGCAGCAGTGTTATGGATATGCTGCACGCGTTTGAAAAAGCTTGTGAGCGACAACTGCCATACAAAATTCAACCGCGCCGCCCGGGTGATATTGCCAAATGCTTTGCGGATCCCGCCTATGCAGAAGAAAAATTGGGCTGGCGAGCAACTCGCACCGTGGAAGAAATGACCATGGATGCCTGGCGCTGGCAATCCAAAAACCCGAACGGGTTTCGTAACTAACGCTTGTAATTGTAAGAAGCAACTGATGACTGAGTTCAACCCTGTGGATCACCCCCACCGTCGTTTCAACCCACTGAATGGAGACTGGGTATTAGTCTCTCCTCATCGTGCTAAACGACCATGGCAAGGTCAGGTAGAAAAGACGGCACCGGGCAACCGTCCGGTGCATGATCCTGAGTGCTTTCTCTGCCCCGGAAACCAACGTATTACGGGAGACGATAACCCGGATTACACCGATCCGTTTGTATTCCCCAATGACTTTCCGGCTCTGTTAACAGATACACCGGATGCTCAAGGTAAGTCTGACTTATTTCAAAGCAGTGCCGCCAGAGGTGAAGCCAGAGTCATCTGCTTTTCTCCGGATCACAGCAAAACATTGCCACAACTGACAACCAAAGAAATTCGTAAGGTAGTGGATACCTGGGCTGATCAGGTCACTGAACTCGGTCAACAATACCCATGGGTACAATTGTTTGAAAACAAAGGCGCAGTGATGGGTTGCTCCAACCCGCATCCCCATGGACAAATCTGGGCCAGCAGCTTTCTGCCAAACGAAGCACGGAAAGAAAACCAGAATCAACAGCAATGGCTTGCCAACAAAGGCGTCAATATGCTGGTCGAGTATGCACGACAGGAGTCTGAATCTGGTGCGCGTACCGTCGCAGAAAATGAACACTGGATTGCCGTCGTTCCCTATTGGGCTGGCTGGCCTTTTGAAACGTTGCTGTTGCCAAAGCGGCATGTACTCCGCATGCCGGAGCTGACTGACCAAGAAAGAAACAACCTGTCTTCTATTCTGAAACAGCTGACAACCCGCTACGACAACCTGTTCCAAACCTCATTTCCATACTCCATGGGCTGGCACGGTGCGCCCTGTGATCAGGGAAAAGAGATTGCAGATAATAGCCACTGGCAGCTACACGCCCATTTCTATCCGCCGCTATTGCGCTCGGCAACCGTTCGCAAATTTATGGTGGGGTTCGAGATGCTGGCAGAAACTCAGCGAGACCTTACGGCAGAACAGGCTGCGGCACGGCTTCGTGAACTCTCCGACGTTCACTATCTGGAACACTGACGTCTTCTTATATCTGGATCTTTTTTATGAATCAGCAACAAACATTGACCGCGCTGTTTGAAAACACGTTCGGCCATCAACCTACGGATTTTTTTCAGGCACCGGGCCGGGTCAATCTGATCGGCGAACACACTGATTACAACGATGGCTTTGTGCTGCCTTGCGCCATCGATTATCAGGCGATGATTGCCGTATCACCTCGTAATGATAACAAAGTGGTCGCCACGGCCCACAGCTATGATGGACAGGTATCCGAGTTCGAACTCACATTGCCTATTACTCACAGTGAGGAAGCGTTCTGGAGTAACTATGTGCGCGGTGTCGCCAGCGTGATGCTGGAAAAAGGCCATAAACTGCACGGCGTTAACCTCGCCATTATCGGTAATGTTCCGCAGGGTGCAGGACTCAGCTCCTCTGCCTGCCTGGAAGTTGTGACAGGGTTGACTCTGAGCCGTATGGCCGGCCTCGATATCAGCCTGAAAGAACTGGCATTGATCGGCCAGAAAGCAGAAAACGAATTTGTGGGTTGCAACTGCGGCATTATGGATCAGATGGTTTCAGCCTGCGGCAAGGAAGGCCATGCCATGTTGCTGGATTGTCGTTCACTGGATACACGCTTGGTGTCTATTCCAGAAGGTGCAGCTGTTGTCATAATTAACTCCAACGTAAAACGTGGACTGGTGGATAGTGAATACAACACCCGTCGTCAGCAATGTGAAGCTGCAGCCCGTCATTTTGGAGTGAAAGCCCTTCGTGATGTCACCGTAGAGCAGCTGGAAGATGAACGGAAAAATCTTGATGAGATGGCTTACCGCCGTGCCCGCCACGTTATCACGGAAAACAATCGCACCGAAGAAGCCGCAGAAGCCCTTGCCCGTGGTGATCTGAAGACCATGGGAATACTCATGGCTGAATCCCACGCGTCCATGAAAGATGATTTTGAAATCACAGTTCCTGCCATTGATGGCATTGTGGAGATCGTCAAATCCGTGATTGGAGAAGAAGGCGGCGTTCGTATGACCGGTGGTGGTTTTGGCGGCTGCGTTGTTGCTCTGATTCCAGAAACATTGACTGATACTGTAAAAGCAGCTGTTGAATCTCGTTACTCTGAATACGCTAAAAACTTAAACGCCGATATTTACGTTTGCCGGGCGTCCCAAGGTGCAAGCGCACTCTGAAACATATTAAAAACGAGGGGCAGTACAAAATACTGCGCCTCAAGTTTGTAAATTGGCATATAAACACCAGCTAATTAATCTACAAAATAAACTCCAACCCAAGACCGAGCTTTGATGTCTGGGGACAGATGAGACCAAGCCGCAATGGCCTTTCTTGATGATTTTGGATACCCCAGATAAACAAAAAGGCCAAAAGCGAACGCTTCTGGCCTATATCAGAAAAATGGTCAGCTAAATTAACTGTGTTGTGCTGCGCCCGATAACTTATCGCTTCCACTCATTGCCACATCGGTAATCTGACCTTCACTTTTGGCAACAATGGTGCTGACAGCAGTATCGCCTACTACGTTGGTCACTGTGCAAGCGGCATCAAGAATACGATCCGTCGCAATGATAATTCCCAGCGCTTCAATTGGCAGACCCAGAGTGTGCAGCAGAACACCGGTAGTCACTACCGCTCCGCCAGGAATTCCGCCGGTAGCAATGGCCAGCAGGAAGGCGGTAAAGCCGAGGGTAAACAGCGCAGTACCGCCCAGCTCAACACCGTAGGCATTAGCAACGAAGATGGTAGCCACTACCATGTAGATCGCAGCGCCGGACATATTCATTGTCGCACCCAGCGGTACAGAGAATCCGGCTACCTTTTCAGACACACCCAGCTTTTCAGTCAGGGTTTTAAACGTCACTGGAATGGTCGCGTTTGAGCTGGCAGTGGACAGGGAGAACATCATCTGTTCACGAGTCTTACGAATAAACTGCAGTGGGCTGATACCAGTGGTCATGCCAATCACCAGCGGGTAAAAGACGAACAACCACACAACCATGACTGCAAGCGCTGTCAGAACATAGGTCAGTACGCTGACAATACTGCCTGCATCCAAAGTAGCTGCCAGCTTAGCGGTCAGGAACAGAACACCAATCGGCGCCATGCTCATTACCATGGTGATCAGCTTCATCATGACACTGTTTGCCAGGGCAAAAGACTTGCTGACGCTGTGGGTTTCGTGATTTTCCAGCTTCTTTACGGCGATACCGGTAATGATGGCCATAAACAGAATCTGCAGGATATTACCTTCTGCAAACGCCTGAACCGGGTTAGTAGGCACAACCGCAATGATCATATCCAGCAGGTTTGGCAAATTAGTTCTGCTCAGTGTCAGAGTATCATCTGCCAGACCAAGGTTAGCGCCAATACCTGGTTGCACGACCATGGCCAAACCAATAGCAGCACTGATGGCGATAACGGTATTCAGCAGGTATAAGCCAAACGTTTTAAAGCCCAAGCGTCCAAACTGACCAATGTCTTCTAGATTACAGACCGCATTAACAATGGAAATAAAGATCAGTGGTACCACCATCAGCTTGATCATACCAACGAAGATGCTGCCACCGGCATGGAAAAGGCCGCCGATCAGATACGATTGAAGAAAACCATCAGGACTGGCGAACATTTGGATAGCGCCACCAAGGACGAGACCAATGACGAGGGAAGCCAGAATACGGGCGGCAAGATTATTGTTCATAAATTCAAGTACTCCATCACCGATCGAATAAAAACGACCGCAATCTTGTATTTATTGATATTTGATTGGTGCAGAAACAGTCACCTGCCACTGCTGTGTGGATGCAATGTATACAATCTGGAACGCTCACTCAAGTTGAGCTAACACCGAATAACAGGGAATAATCCTGAAACAGAGAAATACTCAGAATTAAAATATCTTTTCAACCGGTTGTATCCAAGAAAATATCGCATAGTTTATTTTGAACACAGGATATGTCTTTGAACTCAACTTTCTTCTAACAAAAACAAACACTTGCAAGCATATTTATTCAACCCCCCTAAATCCAGAGCATAAAAAATGGCTTCTTACGAAGCCATTTCTATAAAGCCTTACATTCTAGAATTAACGTTTGGGGTTACTCTTGATCTTCCCAGTGAAGACTGCGCTCAACGGCTTTCTTCCAGCCTTTATACAGAACCTGACGATGATCGTCGTCCATCTCCGGCGTATAAGTCCGATCAACACCCACTTTGTTTTTCAGTTCATCCATATTTTTCCAGAAGCCAACAGCCAAACCTGCAAGATAAGCAGAACCGGCAGCAGTGGATTCCGTCACCGTTGGGCGAACCACGTCTTTATTTAGAATATCAGATTGAAATTGCATCAGGAAGTTGTTGGCAACGGCACCACCATCCACTCGCAGCTGCTTCATTTCAATACCGGAATCCTGTTGCATAGCTTCAATCAGATCACGGGACTGATAAGCGATAGCTTCCAGAGTCGCACGTACAATATGATTGCGATTGGCTCCACGGGTTAAGCCGAAGATAGCACCACGGGCGTAAGGATCCCAATAGGGCGCACCAAGGCCAACAAAGCCAGGTACCACATAGACGCCGTTGGTATCCGACACTTTACTGGCAAAGTATTCAGTATCTGCCGCATCACGCACCAGGCCCAGCTCATCACGCAACCACTGAACGGAGGCACCACCCATAAATACAGAACCTTCCAGAGCGTAATGCACTTTCCCATCAATGCCGAAGGCAATGGTCGTTAACAATCCATTCTCTGACTTAACCGGCGCTTCGCCAGTGTTCATCAGCAGGAAACAACCTGTACCGTAGGTGTTTTTTGCCATGCCTTTTTCATGACACATCTGACCAAACAGTGCCGCCTGCTGGTCACCCGCCATACCCGCCACCGGAATACGGGTTCCGCCTTTACCACCAATGTTCGTTTGACCGTAGACTTCTGAGCTGGATTTCACTTCTGGCAACATACTCCGAGGAATATCCAGCGCCTTGAGAATCGTGTCATCCCACTCAAGGCGGTTGATATCAAACAACATAGTACGGGAGGCATTGGTTACATCCGTCACATGGGTGCGACCATTGGTCAGCTTCCAGGTCAACCAGGTATCAATAGTACCGAACAACAGCTCACCGTTTTCCGCTTTCTCACGGGCACCGTCTACATTATCCAGAATCCATTTAATCTTGGTACCGGAGAAATAAGCATCCAGAACCAAACCGGTGGTTTCACGAATATGACTTTCGAGACCTTCTTTCTTCAGCTGTTCACAAATTTCAGTGGTTCTTCGGCACTGCCAGACAATGGCATTGTAGACTGGTTGCCCCGTGTTCTTATCCCAAACGACAGTGGTTTCACGTTGGTTAGTGATACCAATAGCAGCAACTTCATCAGAAGGAATATTGGTTTTAGCCAACACTTCTGTCAGCACAGAGCTCTGAGTACCCCAAATTTCCATAGGGTCATGTTCAACCCAGCCTGGTTGTGGGTAATACTGGGTGAATTCACGCTGAGAAGAGCTGACAATCTCACCATCGTGATTAAAGATAATGGCTCGGGAACTTGTGGTGCCCTGATCAAGTGAAACAATATATTTCTTGGTAGTCATGATGTTTTCCTTAAATCCTTTTGCGGGGCAGTAGTGATTAAATCCTACTGCCACTGCCCTTTATTTGCGTCTACTTTATAACCAATCGATCAAACTGTCTGTATTTCACAACCCGGCGTTGCACAGGCTACTGGCTCAACCTGCTTACCAAGCACATTGATATAAACCCATGCACCTGCCATCGCACCGCAGATTGGCGCGAGAATTGGCACCCAGAAATAGGGGTTTGCACGACCACCGGTCATGGCGACTTCGCCCCAACCGGCAAAGAAAGCAAACAGTTTCGGTCCGAAATCACGGGCCGGGTTCATGGCAAAGCCGGTGAGTGGGCCAAAAGAAGCGCCGATCACAGCAATCAATATACCAATTAACAATGCGGACAGTGCGCCATTGGATACGCCATTGTTATCATCACCAATGGCCAGAATGCCGCCCATCAACACGGCAGTAATGACAAACTCAACAGCAAAAGCCTGAAAGTTATTCAGCGCCGCATTAGGGTACGTAGAGAAAATACCCGCTGTTGCCAAGCTGGCTTCCGAACCACGCACAATATTATTAGTCAGTTCGAAGTCAGCAAACAGACTGCTGTATAGGAAGTAAACCAATGCGGCGGAACAAAAAGCGCCAGCTATCTGGGCAACAATATAAGGAAGTACCTTCTGTTTATCGAAGCCTTTAAACACCATCAGCGCCAACGTAACTGCCGGGTTCAAATGCGCACCGGAAATGCCACCGGTCACATAAACCGCAATAGCAACACCAAGCCCCCAGACAATGGAAATTTCCCACTGCCCAAAACTCACTCCAGCCAACACCAGTGCAGCCACACAGCCAACACCAAAGAAAATAAGCAGACCTGCGCCGATAAATTCAGCAAGGCATTCCCCAAACAACGACTTATTCATAATGGTTGCTTCCATATACTGTCGTATAAAAAGTAGGAGTCAGGCGAAACCACTAAAAACTCGTGTTTCAGAGCCGCTCCGAACAGGAACGAATTCTTACAAACAAGAACAATGATGATCAACAGGCGAACATTGATGCAAATCAAACAAAGCTAACGAACAAACGAACATTGCGGAAAATACTATCATAAAGCAGTCAATTTGATTCCGCTGTAACCAATAGGATCCACCCAGTTTGCTTGTTTCAAATCACCAAATGAAACTTTCTGTTTCTTCGTTGTAGCTTCGCTGTTGATTCATGTGATTTATTTTTAACATCTTCCCGTAATGTTGATGTAGATCATATTTCATACCTGCCACTTTCTTTATATTTCATCACGAACATAAACGAACATTTTAAATGCTTTCAATGCGCCGTAATCACCCCATTACGATTAGCAGAACAGCAACTATCGACCCTACCCTGTAACAGAAGAGCGTACTCAATGAGGCAACTAGAGACTGATGTCGTCATTATTGGTGGAGGCGCAACCGGTGCCGGTGTCCTTCGTGACTGTGCACTTCGGGGTATGCGGGCAATTCTGGTTGAGAAAGACGACATTGCTAATGGGACCACCGGACGTAATCACGGATTACTTCATTCCGGTGCACGTTATGCAGTGACAGACCAACATTCTGCCAGTGAATGCATTAGCGAAAATAAGATACTTAAGCGAATTGCTGGCCACTGCATAGAAGAAACCGGTGGTTTATTTATTACACTGCCAGAAGATGACCTTTCATTTCAGTCTCAGTTTATCGAATCTTGCACAACAGCAGGCATACAAGCTGATGCATTAACGCCGGCAGAAGCCTTACGCATTGAGCCAAATGTTAATCCTGCTTTATTGGGTGCCGTTCGCGTTCCTGACGGCACTGTTGACCCTTTTCGACTTACTGCCTCCAACATTCTTGATGCCGAAGAACACGGTGGTCGCCTGCTGAATTACACACGAGTGACTGGGCTGATCATTAACAATGGCCGAGCCTGCGGTGTGCATTGCGTCAATCTGAGAACCGGAGAACCCATTGATATTCATGCTTTGCAGGTCGTGAATGCTGCTGGCATCTGGGGGCAACAAATTACAGAATACGGTGATCTGTCACTGCGCATGTTTCCTGCCAAAGGTTCATTACTGATAATGGATTACCGGGTGAATAGCCTGGTAATCAACCGTTGTCGTAAACCAGCAGATGCCGACATTCTGGTACCCGGTGATACCATTTCCTTGATCGGTACGACTTCTGAAAAAATTCCATACAGCGATATTGAAAACATTCGTGTAACACCGGAAGAAGTTGAAACCTTACTTTCTGAAGGCGAGAAGCTCTGCCCTGCCATGGCCAACACCCGAATCCTCAGGGCTTACTGCGGCGTCCGGCCACTGGTTGCGTTGGGCAATGACGACTCCGGACGCAATATCAGCCGGGGTATTGTTCTGCTTGATCATGGTGACACCGACGGCCTGCCAGGTCTAATTACCATTACTGGTGGCAAGCTGATGACTTATCGTCTGATGGCAGAAATGGCCACCGATGCGGTGGCTAAAAACCTTGGTAATACCAACGCCTGTGAAACAGCCGAGCGTCACCTTCCGGGGGCTAATGGAAAAAATACAGATATCCACGCGCCACAGGTTTCCATTCCTGTGTCCGGCTCTGCCAAATACCGTCACGGTGAGCGGGCAGCCCGTTTTCTTGCGGATGATAAAAAGAAAAATGTTGTAATCTGCGAATGTGAAATGGTCACTCGGGGTGAAATTGAATACGCCGTCAATAATCTTAACGCCATGGATCTGGTAGACCTTCGTCGTCGAACCCGCATTGGCATGGGCCCCTGTCAGGGGAAAATGTGTGCCTGTCGGGCGGCGGGTATTGTCAGCGAAATGACCAACGATGATAACGGTGACAACGCCCTGAAAAGTGTCAGTGAATTTATGCAGGAACGGTGGAAAGGAGTTCGCCCAATCCTCTGGGGAGATGCCATGCGTGAAGCCGATCTGAGCTATTGGCTGTACAACAACCTTTTGGGCTGCGATCAGTTGCAAGCACAACCGACCGGGTTAACCGTGGAAGTATTATGAACTACGATGTCATTGTCATAGGCGGTGGCCTGTCTGGCCTGACCAGTGCTATTCACTGCGCTGAAGCCGGTTTGAAAACAGTGGTCATTAGCGCAGGTGAAAGTTCCCTTGCCTTTGCCTCAGGTTGCATTGATGTATTGGGTTTCAATCAAAACAATCAGGCCGTTGAGTTTCCTTTTGAAGAAATAGCACTGCTACCCGCTGAACACCCTTATAAAAGAATCGGTTCCAGATCACTGAAACAAGGGCTTAGTTTTTTCTTGGAGCAGATGGCTTTAGAAGACATCGCCATGGCACACAATGAACAGAAGAACCATGGGCGACTCACCGCACTTGGTGCTGTTCGCCCCACCTGGCTCAGTCAGGCTGGCACCAAACATCTGCCCATCAATAAACCGTTAGACGCCATTAAAAAGATAGCTGTCGCAAATATCGCCGGGTTCCGTGACTTTCAGCCTGAATTGGTGATTGCCGGAATGAAAAGAAACCCGATGTTTGCCAATAATGAGTTCAACTGGGCGGACATCTCTCCGGAAACCCTTGGCATCGCGGTTCGTAACCCTTATGAACTTCGTTCTCTGGAACTTGCCAGAACCCTCAAGCGCGACCTATTCAACAAACCTAATGGCATGAACATTTTTGCCTCCGCCCTGCAAAAGGCGGCTCGAAATGCTGATCTTGTGCTCATTCCATCGGTGCTGGCCGTTGAACTTGGCAACGATCTGATTGCAGAACTGGAGCAATTAACCGGCCTTTCCATTTGCGAAGTTGCTTCTTTACCACCATCACTACCTGGCATGCGGCTGGCAAGTGCTCTGAAGGCACGATTCAGGAAGTTTGGCGGCATTCTGCTGGAAGGCGACGATGTGATTTCTGGCCGGTTTTCTGACAAGCATTTGCAGACCATTACTACACGACTAAGCCCTAATACACCGTTATCAGCAAAACACTTCGTATTGGCAACCGGTAGCTTTTTCAGTAAAGGACTTTCCAGCAATCGCTCTGAGCTGACAGAAAGTGTCTTTAACCTCTCTGTGAACAGCGAAACCACCCGTGAACAATGGTCCAATGATCGCTTTATTGATGGCCAGCACAGCTTCACTACCACCGGCATACGAACGGACAACCTGCTCAACCCATATCGAGAAGACGAGATAATAAGCAACCTTTATTGTGCCGGTGCCGTACTCAGTGGATTCAATCCGGTGAGAGAAGCCAGTGCTGGCGGTGTTGCTATTGCGACCGGCTGGTTTGCAGCAAGCCAGATTATTGCAAAGCAATCTGCCGTATAAAAGACAAGCGAGATCACTATGCTTAATATAATGGATACCAGTTTTGACAACTGCATTAAGTGCACCATCTGCACCACTCGCTGCCCGGTTGCCGAAGCGAATCTGGATTACCCTGGGCCAAAACAGGCAGGACCTGACGGTGAACGGCTACGAATTAAAAACCCCGAACTGTACGACGAAGCACTGAAGCTTTGTACTAATTGCAAACGATGCGAAGTCGCCTGCCCTTCCGGGGTTCAGGTAGGTACTGTTATTCAGCTGGCGAAAGCACGACACGGTGGCTTTAAAAAGGGCCCTCGGGAGCTAATGCTTAGCCATACCGACTTAATGGGTTCTCTCTCCTCCACGGCAGCGCCGATTGTTAATGTCGTCACTCAATTAAAGCCCATCAAAAAGCTGCTGGATAAAACTCTGGGCATTGATGAACGACAGACTCTGCCTAAATACAGCGGACAAACTTTCCGCAGCTGGTTCAAAAAGCAGGAAGCAGAACAAGCCAGGTTCGAGCGGAAAATCAGTTTTTTCCATGGCTGTTTTACTAACTACAATGACACGACGGTGGGCAGACACCTGGTACAGGTACTGAACGCCATGAATATTGGTGTCAGCCTACTGAAAAAAGAAAAGTGCTGCGGCGTCCCCCTGATTGCCAATGGTTTTTTTGATAAAGCGCGAAAGAACGCCGAACTCAATATGGGTCAATTTGCGGATGCTCTTGATAGCACTGAGTGCGTCATTGCCACCGAGCCAAGCTGCGCCATGACCTTAAGAGATGAATATCCAGAAGTGCTACAGGTGGATAATCATAATCTCAGGGATCAGATTTTCTTTGCTTCTACCTTCATTGCCCGGGAACTTAGCCAAGGCAATGTGCCAAAGATGAAACCGCTGAATCTTCGTGTGGCCTATCACAGCCCTTGCCATTTGATTAAGCAAGGTGGCGTAATTCACACCCTTACGCTGTTAAATCAAATTCCCGGTGTGGAAGTGATTATGTTGGATCAGAAGTGCTGTGGCATGTCTGGCACTTATGGCTTTAAAAAAGAAAACTACCAGACGTCACAAATCATCGGACAAGGCATTTTTGATCAGATCACTGAATTGAACGTGGATTATGTGGTGACGGATTGCGAATCCTGTAAGATGCAGATTGAAATGAATACGGATCATCAGGTTCTGCACCCACTGACTCTTATGTCACAGTCACTAATATAAAGAAGGTTGTCGGAAAACCATGCAGCTGCCACAAAGTCGTCGTCATGAGTTGATCATTGAATTGATCAGACAACAGGGATTTGTTACCACTGAAAGCCTGGTTCAACATTTCAACGTGACCCCGCAAACGATTCGCCGGGATCTTAACGATTTGGATCAACAGGGAAAAATCACCCGGCATCATGGCGGCGCAGGGCTCACCAATAGCAGTACTGAAAACACTCATTACAGTGAGAGAAAACATCACCTCAGCGCAGAAAAAGATCGTATTGCACTGGAGCTGGTAACGCATATTCCCAACAACTCTTCACTGTTTATTGATATTGGTACATCAACGGAATCCGTTGCCCGAGCGTTGTTAAGCCATAGCAACCTTAAAGTGGTGACCAACAATATTCACGTAGCTTCGATTCTTTTACCCAGAGAAGATTTTACTGTGATCATTGCAGGCGGTGAGGTTCGTCACCGGGATGGCGGCATTATCGGGGAAGCGACACGGGATTTTATCAATCAATTCAGAATGGACTTTGCTGTTACCAGCATCAGCGGTATTGATATGGACGGCACACTGCTGGACTTTGATTATCATGAAGTCCGCGTAGCTCAGACCATGATGAACAATGCCCGAAGAACCCTGACCATTGCAGACCACAGTAAATTCGGGCGTAGCGCCATGATTCGACTTGGCCATGTTTCAGAAATTGATGTGCTGTTTACTGACACCGCACCACCAGTACCACTGATGCAACAACTAAAAGCCGGAGATACGGAACTGGTTGTTTGTGAAGCCGAAACCGCTCAGGAAAGCGCAGAATATATCTGACCCATTGAAAACCCTCGCTGGGCAAGAAACCTCGTCTGGCGAGCACGTTCTTTTACATTTTCAGGTTTACTCTCACCAAACTTTTTTTCTTTTATCTCTTTTGCCAATTCATTCCAGTGTTCATCCTGCTCAAATAAATACTGGCTAACCAGATCCCTATCAACGCCTTTCTGAAACAATTCGGATTTGATACGCACCGGACCGTAGCCTCGCTGCGTTCGACTGTAGACGAAGCTTTCCACAAAGCGGTCATCACTTTGCAGGCGTTCTTCACGGAGTCGTGTTAAGGCTTCAGTTACCAGCTCTGAGGGGAAACGGCTCGAGAGTTTACGAGCCAATTCTTTAAAACCGTGTTCTCGTCGGGCCAGAAGATCCATTGCAGCCCGACGAACATCTTTTACGGTTTGGAGGGTTTCAACGCTCACTGTCGAATCTTATTACTGACAGTTATTCTGCCAGCAACTCATCCTGTTGCGCTTTGACTGGCGCTTCATCTTTCTTGCCAGACTTAGCAGCCTTCTCAGGTTTTTCAGGCACTTCGGCTTTTTCTTCTTTGCTGCCCGCTGGCGCCAGAAGCTCTGCACGAATCTGCGCTTCAATTTCAGAGGCCACTTCAGGGTTGTCGGTCAAATATTGCGCTGCATTGGCTTTGCCTTGACCAATCTTGGCACCTTTATAGGCATACCAGGCACCGGATTTATCCACCAACTTCAGCTTAACGCCAAGGTCAATGACTTCACCCATGTGGTAAATGCCCTGCCCGTAGAGAATCTGGAATTCCGCCTGACGGAATGGAGGAGAGACTTTATTCTTCACCACTTTCACACGAGTTTCGTTACCGATGACTTCTTCGCCCTGCTTCACAGCACCGGTACGACGAATATCAAGACGAACAGAGGAGTAGAACTTTAGAGCGTTACCGCCGGTTGTGGTTTCCGGGTTACCAAACATCACACCAATCTTCATACGAATCTGGTTGATAAAGATAACCATGCAATTGGTTTGCTTGATGGAACCGGTAAGCTTACGCAGCGCCTGAGACATCAAACGAGCCTGCAGACCTACGTGGGAATCGCCCATGTCGCCTTCAATTTCAGCTTTTGGTACCAGTGCTGCAACGGAGTCAATAACGATGACATCAACCGCACCAGAGCGCACCAACATGTCGGTGATTTCCAGAGCCTGTTCGCCCGTGTCTGGCTGGGAAACATAGAGGTCGTCAACATCAACACCCAGCTTTCCAGCGTAGAGCGGATCAAGGGCGTGTTCCGCATCAACAAAGGCACAGGTTGCGCCCTGCTTCTGAGCTTGAGCAATAACACTGAGGGTCAGCGTGGTTTTACCGGAAGATTCCGGACCATAGATTTCAATAACACGGCCTTTTGGCAGACCGCCGATGCCAAGCGCAATGTCCAGCTGAAGGGAACCGGTGGAAATGGCCGGAATCGCTTCGTGCTTTTGATCGCCCATCCGCATCACTGCGCCTTTACCGAACTGACGGTCAATCTGACCCAGTGCTGCGGCTAACGCTTTTTTTCTGTTATCATCCATTCTCTCGCCCTCAACTCAGTTCTGATGCCATCAGGAACAGCTATACCGTCGGCTTTCAAGCTGCTACTTTGTTGGCTGCGCTCGCTCACCCCAATCACCTATTACTTATAGGCTCATGGGCTTCGCTCGATTGCCGCCGCGTAGCAATTTGAAATCCTTTGGGTATCTAAATTCAATACTGTACATTTAAACATATACTGGATATTTGTCCAGTACTTTATCTTGTCGACAGTCTTCCGTTCACTTTTAAGAAATAACAGCCAAAACACCCTGCAGCGCTTCCACCACCGTTTGCCGGCGAACCTGCTCACGATCACCAGAGAAATGAAAGTGCCTGGCTTCAGTGCTTTGCCCGGTGCTCCAGGCAATCCAGACGGTACCCACCGGTTTATCAGGTGTTCCACCATCAGGGCCGGCAATGCCGGTCACTGCGACAGCCAAATCCGTTCGTAATAACTTCCGGACACCCTGCGCCATGGCCTCCGCCACTGGCTCACTGACAGCGCCGTATTTACTCAACAGCACTTCTGGCACATGGAGCTGCTGGCTTTTGACGTTATTGGAATAGCTGATCACACCACCTTCATACCAGCGGGAACTGCCAGATACCGCGGTCAGTTCAAAACCAATACCGCCACCCGTACAGGACTCAGCCGTAGACAACGTCCAGCCTCTTTCGACCAGTACATCGGCAATATCGTGAACCAGCGAGGTGATGGTCGTGTGGGGTGAAGATTCCATGGTCAGGTGGTTTGCCATTTTGAGAATCGGTAAAAGAGGAAAGATACCACGATCGGTTCTGGTATTCACACTTTTGGATTCCACCATAGAAGGTTGTCGTAAAAGTCCTGGCTCCCATACTTAAAGGATTGGAGAATAAGGGAGGAGAAAAAGGGGCATTCTTTAATTTGTCACCTTTAACAAAGGCCGCAACAACGAATTCAACAAAACCTTCCGCTACACCTATTACAAAAACGGCCTCAAAAAAACCTACACCACCCCGGAAGGCCAAACCTACACCTACGAATACAACAGCAACAACCAGCTCTCGGCGGTGTCGATCCCCGGGCAGGGTCGCATCAGCTACAACAACTTCAACTGGCTGATGCCCCAGAGCATCAGCTACCCCGGCAACAGCCAGGTGGTGATCACCGCCGATGGCCTGATGCGCTACCAGAGCAAACAGGTCACCGCCCGGGGCAGTGAAGAGAGCAACCGGATACTCCGTTTCCTCTGGTCCTACGACGATGAAAGCAACATCACCGGCATCCAACAGGATGAAGAAACCGCCGTATACCAGTACGACAACCTCTACCGACTGATCGATGCCCGCTACACCCTCAACGACGGCGTCGATGATCACGAAGCAAGAACCAACGAAGCCTATGTTTACGATGCCGTGGGCAACCGGCTGGATAAACAGACCAGCAAAGACGATCTGGCACTGGATGCCTGGCAGTACAACGCCTTCAACCAGTTGACGGAACAGAATGGCATCAGCTACGAGTACAGCAAAAACGGCCACCTGATCAAAAGCGGCAGGAAAAACGACAATGGCACCATCACCATTGATCCGGAAAACCAGATTCCGCTCTGGGAATTTATCTACAACAGTGAGGAACGCCTCACAGAAGTCCGCAAAGACAATACGACGGTTGCACTTTATCAGTACAATCCTCTGGGACAGCGCACCAGCAAAACCTTACCGGCGGACAACACCACCATTCATTACCTGTACAGTCAGGAAGGCATGGTGGCCGAGTATGACGACGCTGGGCGGTTAATTCAGGAATACAGCTGGAAGCCCAACAGCGTGTGGATGACGGACCCGTTGTTTACCCGCACGGCGGATGATCAGGTGCATTATTATCTGAATGATCATCTGGGGACGCCGCAGAAAGCGTTTCGTCGGAATGGGAAGGTGACCTGGAAGGCGCAGAGCAGTGCGTTTGGGGAGACTGAGGTTTGGGATGGGAGTGAGCTGCGGAATAATTTGAGGTTTCCGGGGCAGTATTTTGATGCTGAGACTGGGTTGCATTACAACTATTTTCGGGATTATGCGGCTGGGTTGGGGCGGTATGTGCAGGGGGATCCGATTGGGTTGTTGGGTGGGGTGAATGCGTATTTATATGTGAAAAATAATCCGCTTTTTTATATAGATGTTGATGGTAAGGTGGCACAAATTGCAGTAGGTATAGGTGTCGGGCTGTTCGTCCTCAAGTGGTTGGATGAAATAAACAGCCAATGTAAAGCATTTGAAGACCTCATGTTACGCACTCGCCATCCGCTGAAGCTCTTGGAACGAAGATCTCAATGCAGATAGATACAGCTTCGCTCGCAGCTCAAAGTGGTTCAACTTGAGCTTGCTGGCCAAAACCTCAAGGCGAAATGCCGAATAAATCGACATAAACAGATGATTGCTCTGTGTTAACACAGTATGGCTTGGCGACTTCGCCATGGACGCATTGGATTTCAGTGTTTTATGGAAGACTTCGACTTTCCACCGTTTCTTGTAGATTGCCTTTAAAGTCTCGGCGTCACACTCCAGATCACTGCATAACAGATAGAGAATACCTTCACTGCCGTCTTTGTTCGTAAAGACTTGCCTGTAGATCAGAACGGGGAAATCCACGCCTGAAAGCCAGGCCTTGATAGGCTTTTCTTCTGTGAAATCAACGGAATCTATGCGCTGTGAACGCCCTTGTTTCTTGTCTTCCTCGCTCAATGAAACCTTTCTATTTGACTTACTGGCCATGATGAAATGTTTGTCACAATCGTGTCGTATATACATCATATTTTCATTCGAGCTGAACCAGCTATCAGCAAGAACATACTTGAATTGAAGCTGATTGTTACAACTCACCTTCAGCATCTCCCGAAAGTACTCATTCTTGGTTTTCTCAGCTTTTCGCTTAACCTTTTTGGTTTTTAATTCCGTGTACTGGATTGGTTTTTCAATGAGCTGATAGGCGACAGGAAGCGATATATCGCCAACATGGTAAACAAAGTTAAGAAGGTTGATTCCTTTTACTTGGCGACCAAACGTATGGTCAAAATGCCAGGCTATCAGGTCATTTTGATCGCTATATTGTTTCTCCTGTACGGTGTCGTCAACAATAAGTACGCCATCGTCCTGCTCAACTTGTCTTACGACAGGTTTTACATATTGCCAGAGGGTTTTGCTGTCGAAATGGTTGCGGGACAGCAGCCGGGTTATTTGATCATGACTGTACGCCCCGTCCACCAGTGACGACAACTGGGTTGCTGTCGTTTTTCCAAAGGAAGACAGCAGATAATCACTATACAACTCAAACAGTTCTTTTTTCATGCGTTACAGCATGGCAGATTTTGTCAAGTGCGTAACATGAGTGAAGACATGTCAAAGCAGGAAAGAGATAAAGCTATTAAGGAAAGGGCATCTTATGAAAAAGCTCAAAGAGAAGATATAGATAGGAAATTTGATAAGGAGTATAAGCGCTGCTCTAAGGTCCCATGTGAGATCAGTAAATCAAAATGTATTGATGATCTTGCTAAGTGGCAACGTAGGGTTAAGGACGAAATGTATGATGAGATTGATAACTTGACCAGTAAGATTTCAACTGAGTTTCAGCTGGAATGTTTACCATTTACAATACCAAATATTAAAGATATTAAAGACATTATCAAAGAAAATAGGAAAAATAGTCGAAAGGGTCAGATATGAAATTATACTATTTTAGATTAGCGACATTACTGTTGTTTGTTGGTACGACTACGTTTTATTCATCCTGGTCAATAGCTGTTCCTGATAATGAGGTTAAGTGTTATTCCAAGGCAATCAATTACTTTGAATACACTACTCAACTCGAGAAAATACTTAATCAGAAAAACTTGAGTATGACAAGACTAAGCTCTGAAAGTGAAAACCTATACAGTTTGGCTAAATCATTCTCTAACTGTATGTTGAGTTATGATGATAGAAGTAAAGAAATTGAAGAATATGATGCGTTGCTACAACAGTCTGGCGAAGCTTTAAGAGTATCTATTTCATTTCAAGTTATTCTAGAGCGCCTAGAATCGAGAGATAAGGACTTTTATACAGAATTAAAAGCAGAGGATTTTGTAGTTATTAGTTTTATGGAAGAACTATCAGAATATAGACTGAAATGGAAAAATAAGGGACACCCAGTGCGCCGAGATAAATCGACAGAAGATTGAAGGAGAAAAATAAGGGACACCCACAAATTTGACTAACCGGTCAGCTCGTCTACTTTTTGATCATCAATAATTTTAATGATCAGGTACAGAAGTCATGACGACTGCCCGGAGAAACCTTATAGACCCAGCGAGCACGCCGTACTACCATTGTATGGCTCGCTGTGTACGTCGTGCATTCCTATGCGGTCGTGACAAATTCTCTGGCAAAAACTATGAACACCGTCGCCAGTGGGTGGAAGATAGGCTTAAGAAGCTATCCGGTATTTTTGCCCTCGAAATCTGCGCTTATGCGGTCATGTCCAACCATTATCATGTCATTCTTCATATCCATCGCGAACAGGCTGAATCATGGAGCATGAAGGAGGTGTTGTCCCGTTGGACTCAGTTGTTCTCTCAAATAATTTAGGACAGCCATAAATTTGACTAACCGGTCAGACCGTCTACTTTTGTTCTGAGCCCTCACGACTCTATGCCTTCGGCAAAGGAACAAACCCATGACTACCGCCCGGTCGAATCTTATCGATCCAGCCAGTACGCCGTATTATCACTGTATGGCGCGTTGCGTTCGCCGTGCTTTTCTGTGCGGTAAAGATCAATTCTCCGGTAAAAACTATGAGCACCGCCGCCAGTGGGTGGAGGATCGCCTGAATGTTCTGGCCGATATTTTTGCTCTGGAAATCTGCGCTTATGCTGTCATGTCCAACCACTATCACGTAATACTTCATATCAATCGCGAACAAGCGGAATCCTGGAGCATGAAGGAGGTTCTGCACCGCTGGTCGCAGCTTTTCTCCGGCCCCATGCTGGTGCAGCGTTATCTGGCAGGCGCGACAATGGGTGAGGCTGACTTGATAAAGGTTGAAGAGTTTGCAGAAAAATACCGTCGTCGTTTAAAAGATATCAGCTGGTTCATGAGATGTCTTAATGAGCACCTTGCCAGAGAAGCCAATCGTGAAGACGGCTGCAAAGGCCGTTTCTGGGAAGGTCGCTACAAAAGTCAGGCATTATTGGATGAAGCTGCACTACTCACCTGCATGGCCTATGTAGATTTAAATCCGGTAAGAGCAAAAATGGCCAAAACGTCAGAAAGCTCTCAATACACATCCTTCAAAAAGCGAACTGATGTATACACCGGAAGTCAGAAGAAAAAGCAGCCAGCTCGTTTGAAGCCCTTGAAAGCACCCGGTCAAATCCCGGACAAAGCGATCCCATATACGCTCAGCTGTTATTTTGAACTGGTGGACTGGTCAGGGCGGATGATCAGTAAGGGCAAGCGAGGACGAATAGAAGACAGTGTTCCGAATGTTCTCCATCGTCTCGGTATTGACCCTGATGAGTGGATTAACACCATGCGTTGGAATAACCGTTTCCGTCGTGCTGTTGGCAGGCTTTCTTCCTTGAAAGACTACGCTGGTCACATAGGGCAACATTGGGTTCATGGTGTGTCTCCCAGTGTTTGCCTGTTTCAAGTGTGAGCCGTTACCAGAAGTGTAAAGCAGCCTGACCGCCGTGATTATGCCTTGGAATCCCCCCCCAACGAGAGGGAATCCGGAAGGTCTATGATTACTTATTCATACTCAATAATACTGTCAGGCGTAATCGCGTAGAGTACTTCTGTATATTCAGATTCATTCCTCTCCACTTTGATCACACCCTCAACCCAATAGGGCGTGTATCCGGCTTCAGTCACTTTTATCCCTTCTGGATAGCGGATAAAAATCGTCTGGTTGGGTGGTGGCGGTGGAACATGAATACACGCTCCCAACGTTGGTACCAGCAGCAGTTCGGTGGCCGTCTGATCCTGCTGAATATTCAACGGCACCAGATAACCCGGAACTCGCACCCGAGTTTCATTCAGGCTTTGCACAGGTACCTTGCCGAGCTCAGTCACATAGGCAATGGCTTCCGCTGGGGTAATTTCGCCAGCCTCGTACTTTTTAATCATGTCTTCCTCAACCGGCGGAGCAAGCTTATCCCAGCTGAGTTCTGTTACCTCGGTTTCTTTCTCTGCCGACGCATCTTTTGCCAGCGCACTTTGGCCAAACACTAGAAACGCTGACAACACAGCAACGAGGTAATGCAGTCTTCCTGTTTTCATCTTTTATTCTCCAGCTAAGTATTCAACCATATGAAATCGAATATTTCTGGCTTGGTGGTTAGTTACTATGCAAGGCGTAGCGTAGTGAGCATAGCTTTAACTATGTGATCGTAGCTACAACGCGGCAGAGTGGCTGACCACCGAGTCAGAAAATATGGTTTCATATGGTTGGGTACTTTATAGCCTGATGGTTAAGCCATCGGCCAGCGAGTTCCGATAGGCTTGCCATGCAGGCACCGTACCTAACAGTGTGGCACAACCAATAATGGCAACCATAAAGAGCAATTCAAAAGTGCCCGGTAAGGCAATGGCTATTTGCAACCCAAGCTTGATTTGCAAAATCGGCTGAATTGCAAAAAGCAGCCCGTATAAAAAAAGGACACCCAGAATTACGCCGGCAACACCATAAATCATCGATTCAATCATCATCAGCGCAAATATATGCCCCGGTCTTGCGCCAACCGAACGGAGAATGGCCATCTCACGGCGTCGTTCATCCAGCGATGTCAAAATCGTGGTTAGCATACCAATCAAACCGGCGATCACCACCATCACCGATATGGCCAACAAGGCTTTTTCTGCAGAACCCACCAGTTGCCAGAGTTCACCCAGAGCGACACCCGGCAGAATCGCCGTCATCGCTTCTTGAGGGTATTCATTCACTTTGCGCTGAAAACGAAAGGCGGCAATGCGGGATTTCAAACCAACATAAAAAGCCGTAATCGTGGTTGGCTGCAGCGACATACTCCGGACTTTATCCGCCGACACCGCCAGCATCGCATTGGGAGCAGCGCCATTGATCCAGTCGATATGCAATGCCTCAATCCCTTCCAGCGAAATCAGAATGGTGCGATCCATCGGCGTGCCAGTGGGTTTAAGAATGCCCGCGACACGAAATGGCTTGTCGTCATGCTTCTGCAATGACGTACTCTCAAGGCCGTGGCTCAGGACTATATCCTGATCCAGTTGATATCCGAGAGAGGCAGCAACTTCTGAACCAAGCACCGCATCAAATAAATCGTCAAAAGGAACACCGCTGCGAAAGACCAGAGGCTGATCATTGCCGTAGCGGAAATATGGGAACATTTCCTGCGAAGTACCCACCACCCGATAGCCTCGATGGGAATCGCCCAAAGCAATCGGAATGGACCACGCCACAGCGCTATCGGAGGTCAAATCCTGATAGGTTTCCCAGGTAATATTGTTGGTAGCGTTTCCCATATGAAACACGGAATAGAGCAGCAAACTTAACGAACTGCTTCTGGCACCCACCACCAGATCCGTACCCGACACAGTACTGGTAAAACTGTTTCGGGCTTCAACCCTCAGCCTTTCAACCCCCAACAACAGAGCTACGCTGACGGCAATGGAAAGAATCGTCAGCAGTGCAGTGGTTTTACGGTTATTCAGGCTTTTTAACGCCAGTTGAAGAATCGACATCACGCCACCTCCCCAGTAGACGACGCAGAGTGCTGACTTGCCCGATTCACTCTATGAAGTGGAAGGCAACGATCAAACAATGCTTCCAGAGAATGGTCATGGCTAACAAAAACCAATGTGCTTCCTGTTGCCTCACACTCAGAAAACAGCAGTCGTATAAATGCTTCACGGGAATCAAAGTCCAAAGCCGACGTTGGTTCATCCGCAATAATAATATCCGGACTGCCAATCAGTGCACGAGCTGCCGCCACTCTTTGTTGTTGCCCAATACTGAGCTCCGTCACCGGGCGCTTTAACAATTCGGGATCACTGAGCCCAAGAAGAGCCAACAAGCGCATCGCTTCTGCTTCAGGAGAAACACCTGACCGCTGAACGGCTTGTGCCCGTTCGCTGGCAAACCCCAGGGGCAACGTGACGTTTTCTACCACGGACAGGTAGGGAATCAGATTAAACATCTGAAAAATAAAACCCACATGCCGGGCGCGGAAGTGATCTCGCTGAATGGGTGACAAACGACTGATGTCGTCATCAAGCACCTCCACTGTGCCAGAAGAAGGCGTCAAAACACCGCCCAACAAACCGAGCAATGTCGTTTTACCGGAACCCGAAGGGCCATGAATAAAGACCTTTTCACCTGGGTGAATCACCAACTCTGGAATATCCAGAACCAGTGATTCAGCCACCCAGCTGAAACGGACATCCTTAAGATGGATAACCGACATTAAAAGCGAACCTCAGGCTGTTTGCGGGTCATGGTGCCCGCTGTTTGACCTGAAGCGGTAAAACCCTGCACTTTCAGAGACTCGCTATTTGGGAAACGTTTAAACAGATTGGTAGAGATCCGCTTCAGTGCTTTGGTCTGTGCACACTCGTAAACGTAGGTCGCCTCAAAATCCATATGGGCGGACGCTTGCGCGCCTTCGTCATGATCATCGTGAGCCCCGTGATCATGGTGGTGCTCTTCATGGCCGTCTTCATAGCTGTCTTCATGGCTGTCTTCATGATCATCGTCGTATTCTTTATGATCTCCCTCTCCTCCTGCAGTCGCCGAAGCCGTTGTTAACTCACAACCAGCCACAGCAGGAAATAACCACAAATCACCATGCTCAAGCTCATGAAGTGCTTCACTGACTTGTTTACGCTGTGTATCCGTAGACACTGCCTCAAAACCCAGAATATCAAACCCGGGGATTTCAAGTTCTATATGAAGCTGTTTACCCTCTACCGCAAAGTTTACATGCCCTGCCCCATGGACATGGGCATCCGCATGGCGACTCTCGCCATGGTTGTGAGCCAGAGCGACAGAAACAATGGATGTACTGGCCACTGCCAGCAGTTTAGAAAAATAATGCATGTTCAAATCCTGAATATTAATTTTAATCGGTTTTACATCAGGTTCTGGTAAACGGCGGCGCTCTGATTTTCTTCTTTATCGGTGTTGAAGTCGTAAACGATAGGAGGCTCAGCGCATCGTCATAAACAGTAACATACAGCGCCTGAGGTTTCTGACAGGGTAAGGAAGCAGCAACTTGAGCCACCAGCGAGCAACCATGGGTGTGTTGCTTATCGGACTGCCAGTTAGCAGATAACGCCTCATCCTGCTCCTGGTCTATAAAGCTTGAGCCTGAATCATGATGCTCATCATAATATGTATTTTCTGCCCCAGTCTGAGGGCTCGAGTGGACATGACTCAGAGCGTAGTTGACCACCAGCAGATAAATCATCATCAGCAAAACAGGAAGAAATACCTCCTTCTTATTTTTACCTATGATTCTCTGGATACTGATGGACACTTTTGTCAGGCTTCCTTTCACGTGCTTCTATTTGATCAATGTTCTACTAAGTGCCGGATCAGGCCTGTCACTTATATCATGTCTGTTGGCTACAGATAAAACAAAATGTACCCGTCGCCTTTCAAGTTGCCACTTTGTTGGCTGCGCATGCTCACTTGCCGCCGCATAGCAACTTGGAATCCTTTGGGTATAGAGTAAAGAGGTCACTTCAGCCTGTCATCGCAGTATTTGAAAACTATAAAATAATTTTGATGACGCGCCTTAGCCCCGACATTAAGCAAATATCAGCTGATACGCATACCCGGCAGTCACCGCCATCCCAAACACTACGAACAAAAAGGCGATGATCAGTTTATTCTTAAACAACGATTTAAGCAGAATTACATCAGTAATACTGGCGCCTGCTGAGCCTATGATCAGAGCAATAAGTGCGCCTATACCCATACCTTTTGCAAGTAGCACTGAGCTCAGAGCGATTAACGATTCCACCGTGATATACAACGGAACACCAATAACCGCAGCAGCAGGTACTGCCAACGGATTTTCAGGGCCTGCTACCGCCGTAATAATTTCGGTAGGTACAAAACCATAAACGAATGCACCAATACCAACACCAACACCAACACCAACACCAACACCAACACCAACACCAACACCAACACCAACACCAACACCAACACCAATCATTAAGTAAGGAAATGCACGCTTAAAGTCAAACGCTGCATTTTTGAACATACGAACAAGCAAATAATCCTGACTCGGTTTGCTGGAACTGCATGTTGTTCAGGTAAGAGAGGGGAAGTCGATTCGCTGCACAGCCAATTACGATACTTTTGATGCAGCGTTTCACTACATTCGCAAGAACTGTGGTATGTGCCCAGCGACGTATTAATGCCTCAAAGCCCAACACCTTTGTCTTCGCGAAGGCTTTATCGACGGTAAACGGCACTGCCAGCATACTGGACATGATTTTTTTGAGCACAAAAAAAAGGCAGTACTCGAAAGCACTGCCCTTTTTATACGCCTAAATAAAGTCTAAAAACTGCAATTGTGCAGCTCAGACATTACAGAGGACGGATGTCTTCAGCTTGTGGGCCTTTCTGACCCTGAGTGATGGTGAACTCAACGCGCTGGCCTTCAGCCAGAGATTTGAAGCCATCACCAACGATTTGACGGAAGTGTGCGAACACGTCTGGACCGCCATTTTCCTGAGCGATGAAACCAAAACCTTTCTCGTCATTGAACCACTTAACAGTACCGGTAGTAGTAGACATAGTCATATCCTGAAACTTAATAATAAAAGTGCCTTGTAATAAGGCGGTTGAGCTAGAAGCTTATTATCACTTATGAAGAGTATGGCGAGTTACTACACCCGGAACATCAAATCTTTGCATAAAAAATAAATCACACTTTTAACGTTCCGCCATTATACAGAGTATTATCCTAAACGCTATAGGCACTTGTATTCAATAAATAATATCGGTTACTCACTTATATGATGGCACAGATGCCTAGCACACCCTTTCTGACTGAACGACTGGAGAATTGGACTTCGCTATATCTGTAAGCCTGATGCCCAAATAGAGCCCTATTCCTGCTGACAACGTATCTTCCGCTATTCATTGCCATCAGTCGTTGCAATATCGAAGTATGGGTACCCACCTTCAAGAGGTTTACAATGCTCTGAGACTACCAGAGAGGTCACTTTAGGAGATCTGGCGAACTACCGGCAGTGTACCACTATTCAGAAAGTGGGACCCTCCAACCTTTCATACAGCCCGTTAACAACAATGGCTTTGAGGCAGCTGGCAAATGAGGACAGCACATTATAAAAAGTCGTTGCGGACTTTGAGATGAATAGCCACCCGCTCCCCATTACACTCTTCAATTTTAATTGTCAGCACCTTACGCATGGCTTCAATATTATTGTCGCCCCTAGGAGCCTGTCGGACTTACCACTGACCTACTGCGAAAAAGCCGGATTTGGCCATTTTTTATGCTCCTTTTCGTTGAATAGCTCGCTATTTGCCTCCAATGAGCATAAAAACTGACTCAAACCGGACTTTTTCTCGCTACGGTCGGCTAAGTCCGACAGGCTCCTAGTGCCTCTGCACTTCAGAAGTGAAGATCGATACAATCCGGAGAAACACTGCACGCGAGAATCGCTATGGGCTTTAAGACCGAACCTACTGGCTATATTAAAACC
The DNA here is from genome assembly GCF_947495845.1 of uncultured Endozoicomonas sp. Classification (GTDB taxonomy): domain Bacteria; phylum Pseudomonadota; class Gammaproteobacteria; order Pseudomonadales; family Endozoicomonadaceae; genus Endozoicomonas. The sequence continues at coordinate 72,135 of NZ_CANMAO010000018.1, forward strand.
GCCATTTCAGACCTTCAAGGTACATGGGAAAATTTGAAAGATTCCACGATTGAGCATTTCGGCTTTGAAAATTCCGATAAGCTCATGTTCCATATTCATGAAGGCATGAGCTGGGAGTCTGTCCGCGACTTGAATAAAATGAAAGATGCCATGATTCTGATCCAGAACATCACCAACGCTTCCGAAACACCCGGCGAGGTGACCTTCTGGGTTGAAGAGCTACGCAGTCAGTTTGATGAAACACTGGCTGCGATCGAGGAGGGGGATGCAAAATAATAAACTTAAACTACGCTGGCAATCTCTCCTGGCTGCCTGAGCATTTTGTCTATGTCGCCAATATGGGTTTCTTCTTCAGCAATTAAACGACGAGCATACTCTTCAACCACCACCAGTTTAGCCTTCTCAGCTAACGACAATAGATCATAATAGTATTTTACCCCTTGCTTTTCAAAGTCCAGGGATTCCATAAGGATGTCGTGAATATCATGTTTTGAGGTTTCCAGAAGCCCCCCTATACCAAGTGAAGGGTGCTCACCAAAGTAAGTGATCATTTCTCCTGCCTCATATGCATGATTCAGAGTTTCTGTTGCAGCTGAGCGAAACCACCCTACAATGGGAATTCGACTATAGCCAAAAACCATAAAGCTGTAGTGGCTGTATCGAACAACACCTGCCAACTCATGCTCCAGAATCTGATTCAATTTGACCACTATGGCCTGCTGCTCAGCGGACATAGGCACCTCATCTCAATGTTATATTTGAGTACAAAAGTATAGTTCGGATTATCAGTCCTCCAGTTGAACGGCGAGGATGATAAAGTTCGTATTCCGTTCCGAGCCCCTACCATACTTACGTGCTAAATCCTCCAGCACGACCTTCTGCATAACAAACTGATTTAAATAAAGAAAAGTACTGGAGGTCTCGCAAGGCAAAGTCCTCCACTTTTTCAGAGAGAAAAGAGAAAACGGCAAAAAACAGTAAAAAACAGCTTGTTTGCAGGGAGGGCGAATCCTCCAGCGAAGTGCGTTTAACCCTTTGTTTACAGGACCTATAAACGACAAAACCCTTACGACAGATATCGTAAGGGTTAAGGTGTATGGCGGTGGGGAGGGAACCAAGTGCGGAATTTTTTGATATTAATGTCTCAACTAATGATCTTCAGCAATCACTTTTGCAACCAGTGGAACCATTTACACTCTTTTTTGTCATAAATACTGAGAAAATAACTGGAGTGACTGTCATGTCAGGAAATATCGGCCTCTACATTTTTACAGAAGAGCGACTCATGGAGTTTGCAGCAAACATTCACAATGCGTCCGTTCTTTCCACAATAAGAAAGATGAATAAGATGACCTCACCTCAACAAGTGCGAGCTATGAGGAATAATGGAGCAAGCCTACGCTGGGATGAAAAGACCCTTAAGAATGTTGTTGATGCAAACATTAAGCCTTAATCATAACGATAACGGGTTAGCTTATCATTGCCTAAGTACCCTTTATAAATAAGGTGAAATAAGGGGGTGCTAACCCTCTCTCATGCACATATGAGATTACTAATCTTGAACCATTTAATGCGTCTCTGTCGACTATGCCGTATCACTTTTTTCGTAACATCCTGAATTTTACATTTACTTAAAAATCAAATTCAGTACCAGATCATGCTAAATCGGTAAAGATCGGCTTTACAAGCACCAACAACCTCATATAATCAGTTAGTTAACCTGTAGCCTCAGGCATGCTCCTGGCACACAGAAACTACCAATCCAACCACTTGTCTTTCCAAGAGCACCATCATGGCTGAGATTGATGACCGCTGGCTGTCAATGACTGAAATTTGCAAGCATTTGGGTGTCAGCAACGATACCGTTTACAAATGGATAGAAAAGCAGGGTATGCCTGGACACAGAATGGGTCGGCTCTGGAAATTCAAGAAATATGAAGTGGATGACTGGGTAAAATCAGGAGGGGCAGCTGAACCAACTATTCGAGAGAATGAAGCTCTATGACCCAACCTTATAAGCTTTCTTTCACCGCTGGCAGCCTACTGCCAAGAGAGTCCTTGGCTCTGGCCCAGTATTTACTCGATCTTGGTACGTGGGAGCTTGCGAGGGAAAAGGCATTGTCAGAGAACCTTCTCCAGACAAGAACACTGAGCACAGCAATCAGGACTATTCGTGAAATTGGTCATCGGCTAAAAACCCTTGCTCCGATGGAGTTAGAGTTTTTAGTACACTCTACATCTGCAGATCAAGCAGCGATGCTATGGGTTGCTATCTGCCGCTATTATCGGTTTATTGGGGAATTTGCAATTGAGGTTATCAGGGAGAAATTCCTCTCCATGAGCTACCAATTTGAAGAGGAAGATTTTGATTACTTTTTTAATCAAAAGGCAGAATGGCATGATGAGCTGGAGAGTATTCAGCAAGTTACCCGGGACAAATTGAAACAAGTTGTCTTCCGCATGCTGCGAGAGGCAAACCTCATGACAAAGGAAAACAGAATCATCCCTGCTGTACTTTCTTCAGAGTTTGTTGTGCTTTTGTCCAGCCATAACCCAAAAGAACTCACGTTTTTTCCAATTTACGATCACCTACTTAACACAGGAAGTGACCACCAGTGACATATGACCAGAGATCAGATAGAGACCTGTTAGATCACCTGGTTGCGGTGATCTCTAGCGATCGCTTTCTCAAAATGCAGGGCTTAGGCAATGAAGTACCTTTCTTCATCTGTCCTTTCGACCCTAGGAAAGCGAACAATATTGAAAAAATTCGTAAAAATTTATCCAGCCAACTTCTGAGTAATGGCGTTGATATTCTTGAGATAAACCTCTACGACCTTTGCTTCGATCTCCTTAATAGAGATGATGACTGGAGCTGGTATGTTGAAAAAGAACCTGAAATAGGCAAAGAGAAACTGCTTGAAGATATGCAGTCCATTCTTGATGTTGAGAAGAATATCATCCCAGCCATTGCTGAGCGCATGAAAGCCAAGAAGTTTGGCATATTGATATTATCCGGTGTTGGAGAAGTATTCCCAATCATCCGCTCACATAACTTGCTCAGCAACTTACAAAGTACTGCGAAATATCAGCCCACCCTGATGTTCTTCCCGGGCACCTATTCATACTCGCCAGAAAAGGGATCGTCTCTAGAACTCTTTGGCAAGTTGCATGATGACAACTACTACCGTGCCTTCAATATTCTGAATAGAAGCGCTTAAGCGAGGGATTTGCAATGACAACCGTTCTCAAAGATATTTTCCTGCGTCCTATTGACCGTCCTATTGAAGGTGTCATCAAAGCGGATGATGAAGAAAACCTCCGTAATGAACTGGAAGAATACGAACTGATCCCTGAAGTAGCCAGGCGCCTGGAAATTTTTCTTGATGCTTACAACAACTACACCAATGCAAACGGTGTATGGCTTTCTGGTTTCTTCGGCTGTGGTAAGTCACACCTTCTGAAAATGCTCTCACTGGTATTGGAAAACAGAGAAGTAGGTGGTGCAAAAGCAGCTGATATTTTCTTACCCAAGTGCAAAAAAGACAGTGATATCCTTCATGCCGACATGGAAAAAGCGGTCAGAGTCCCATCCAAAAGCATTCTATTCAATATTGACCAGAAAGCAGACGTCATCAGCAAAGAACAGACAGATGCTCTGATTGCCGTTTTTATCAAAGTATTCGACGAGGCCTGTGGTTACTATGGCAAACAACCCTATATAGCAAAGTTTGAACGTGAGCTCGATCAGGAAAACCTCTTTGAAAGCTTTAAAGAGCATTTTGAACACCTAGCCAATCGTGACTGGTATTGGGGACGTACCCGCCCAACTCGGGTAGCCTCCTTTGTTGACGACGCTTATCAAGAAGTCACCGGCCAGTCTGTTAAAGACGTGCTGGATAAATATCGATCAGACTACAAGCTCTCCATAGAAGACTTTGCAGATCAAATTAACCAGTACATCGCACAACAACCTCCGGGCTTTCGTCTGAACTTCTTTGTCGATGAAATTGGGCAGTATATCGCCGATAAAACCAAGCTGATGACCAACCTGCAAACACTGGCAGAATCTCTGGCCACAAAATGCCGTGGTCAGGCATGGGTTATTGTCACGGCACAAGAAGAAATCAGTGACATCATTGGTGACATGACCCAGAGTGACAGCAATGCAGACGCCTTCTCAAAGATCCAGGCTCGCTTTAAATATCGCTTAAAGTTAACCAGTGCGGACGCTGCTGAAGTTATTCAGTTGCGATTACTGACCAAAGGTGAGCAGGGAATTAACCTGCTGTCAGATACTTACCACCAACAGCACAATAACTTCAATACGCTATTTAGTTTTACAGATGGTGCGCAAACCCATCGCAACTTTAAGGATAAAGAGCACTTTATACACTGTTACCCATTTATTCCTTACCAGTTTACGCTCTTCCAATCTGCCATTCAGAACCTTTCCAGGCACAATGCCTTTGAAGGTCGTCATAGCTCAGTAGGTGAGCGGTCTATGTTGGGCGTGTTTCAGGATGTCGCTAAAATGGTAGGCGACCGCCCTGTGGGACAGCTGGCTACATTTGATCTCATGTTCGAAGGCTTGCGAGCCACATTGAAATCCAACGTCCAAAGCGCCATCCCCGTTGCCGAGAGAAACCTCGGTGACCCTTTTGCTGTCCGACTGTTAAAGGCCCTTCTCCTAGTAAAGTATGTCAAAGAGTTTAAGCCAACCGTTCGAAATATGAGCGTGCTGATGCTGGAAAGCTTTGACCAGAATATCAGTGATCTGCAGAAAAAAGTTGAGCAGGGGCTGGCACTACTGGAGCAGCAAATTTATGTTCAGCGTAATGGCGACGTCTATGAATATCTGACTGATGACGAAAAAGATGTTGAAAAAGAGATCAAAAATACTGAAGCAGACTCCCGGAAGGTCGCTGAACATCTGGACAAACTCATCTTTGACTCAATCATAAAACATCGAAAAATTCGCTTTGATGGTAATGGCCAGGACTACATCTATTCAAGAAAGCTGGATGAAAAGTTCCATGGTCGCGAGCACGAGCTGGCCATTCATATCATCTCACCTTTCCATGAAAATGCAGGCAATGCAGAACTTTTGCGCATGCAGAGCATGGGCAGAGATGAACTCCTTATCGTCATGCCAGCCGATCCTCAGCTAATGCAAGATCTGGTGATGTATGAAAAGACATTGAAATACATTCGGCACAATAGCCAAAACGCCAATGATGCCATCCGTCGCATCATTGCTGAAAAAGGTCAGGCAAATGAGGATCGTAAGAAATTAATACAAAAACAAGTCGCCGCGCTGTTAGTCAAAGCGCCAATGATAGCCACCGGCAGTGATATTGACGTCACCAGCGATGATGCTCAGACTCGAATAATCCGTGGCTTTCAAGGGTTGATAAATCGTGTCTACCCCTATCTGGGCATGCTGCGCAGTACATATAAAGAAGAAGATATTCCAATCTGTCTGGAAAAGGGGAAAGACAGCCTGTTCAGTGGCCAGGCCACCAATCTCTCGGAAACAGAACGAGAAGTACTGTCATTTATACAGGGCAACAAACGAGGTGGCGTTAAAACCAACATTAAGTCACTCCTGGAAAAATTCGAGAAAAAGCCTTATGGCTGGTACTACGCAGCCATTCTCTGCACACTTGCCTACCTCTGTGCCCGTGGCAAAGTCGATGCAACCATTGACGGCATGCCACAGGAAGACTCGGAATTAGCCTCTGCTCTAAGAAATACTCACGGCCATACCAAAGTCATACTCGAACCACAGGCGGACTTTACCGCTGCTGAAGTTCGTAAGCTGACTGACTTTTATGATGAGTTCTTTGACAGTCCTCCCTCGGCTAATGAAGCCAAGGCGCTGGGTAATGAAACCAGCGTTAAACTGGAGGAGCTGCATCATAAACTGGACAAACTCTATGCCCAAAATGGCAACTATCCTTTCCTGAATCTGCTAAAGCCTGTTCTGGAAGATCTTGAAAACCATAAAGGTAAACCCTATGGCTGGTATCTGACCGAGTTTCTTAAAAGTGAAGATAATCTGCTGAAGCAGAAAGAAACGCTTATTGATCCAGTTATTCGCTTTATGGCAAATGACAGCACCCAACGAGCCATTTATGATGAAACCTCAGCTTTTATCCTGAGTCAGAAAGACAACTTCCCCTATGTTCAGGGTATAGACTGCGATGCGGTAGAGGGCGCACTTACCGACAAAGACTGCTTCCGTGGTAACCGTATGCAGCAACTGAAAGTTAAGCTGGATGATCTCAAAATCCGGGTTGAAGAGCAGCTAAGTGCCGAAATCGATACCGCCCGCACAACCATTGCCGGGAAAAAACAGACTTTTTCTGATCAAAATGACTTCAGTAAAGTTACGATAGATCAGCAATCACAGCTGCTACAGGCATTTGATAATACCAGTACTGCGATTGCCAATCAGAAACTGATTGCCCTGGTTCGGGATAAACTGAGAACCTTCGAGGAAGTCGAGTATCCACAGTTACTCACTCAACTGCTTACCTGGGCAACCCAGACATCACCTTCAACTGCTGGAGAGGGAGGCAACAGCAAGCCTCATAATGAAGGACCAGGGTCATCCAGCACGGTAAAACCCTCGCCAAAAGTGGAGATCATTTCCAAAAGCCAGATCAAAGTCCCCTTTGATCAACCCCTGCTGGCCAATGAACAGGATATTGACCGATATCTGTCTTCTATGCGGGAAGTTTTGCTGACACAGATTAAAGAAGGTAAAAAGGTACAGGTATGATCGAATCACTGGAACTGCGGGAGTTCACTGCCTTCCACCGACTGAAAATAGAGTTTTCAGCCAAAATAAACGTCATTATTGGTGCCAATGGCACCGGTAAAAGCCAACTGTTAAAAGCGGCCTATGCTCTTTGCTCGGGCGAGAGCAAACTGAAGTCCGGCAATGACATCAAGCAGGACGATATTGAAACAGAACTGGCAAAACTATTGACCAGCCTGTTTATGCCTCTGGATGGCAAGCTGGGAAAAATGCGGAAGAATGGTGCCGGTACGGGTAAGGCAAACCTTAAATCCTCCTTTACATCCGGTACCGATGTGGAGCTGGAGTTCTCCAACAATGCAACCAAAAAAGTTCAGTTGGAAAATATTACCCATTTTCAACAAAAGCGGGCTGAGCCAGTATTCTTCCCGACTAAAGAAGTACTGGCCCTTATGAAAGGCTTTGTCAGCCTGTACCAGCAGCGAGAGCTCTCATTTGATCAAACCTATCAGGATATCTGCCTTCAGTTGGACCTCCCGCCAATAAGGTCAGAAAAACTGACAGAAAGGGCCAAGTGGGCAATGGCTGAGCTTGAGCAAGTCTGTGGTGGTCGCTTTATCTTCTATGGCGGTGGTAATGTCACCTTCAAATCCTCAAAAGATGGCACTGAATATTCCGCAAACGCCATTGCAGAAGGCTTTCGTAAGGCCGGAATGCTTTCCCGCCTGCTGGAAACCGGAACCATTCGCCCTGGTGAAAGCGGCCCCTTGTTCTGGGATGAACCGGAAGCCAATATGAACCCAAAGCTTATGGAGCTGCTCGTTCAGATCCTGCTGGAGCTATCACGTAATGGCCAACAGATCATCCTTGCTACTCATGAGTACGTACTATTGAAATGGTTCGATTTACTCAAAACATCTGAGGATCATATCCGTTACCACGCCCTCTATCAGGACGAAGACACCGGCGAGATCAAAATCGACTCTACTGATGATTATAAATCGCTGTCGCCCAACGCTATTTCAGATTCCTTCAATGATCTGACCAAAAAACAGGTGAGCCTGAAAATGGGGAACCTGGGTAAATGAAGTTAACCGAAAGTGATCTGGCGATAGATTTCACCGACGCCATAGATGGTGGAACTCTGGTGTTTGATCAGATGAAACCCACGCAACCCAATTACCACGGGTTAAGTGAACAGCACCGAGTCGATTTTGTGGTTGAGCTTGAAGAAGCCATTCTTTTTGTCGAGGTGAAAGATCCGGGGCACCCAAGAGCTCAAACAGAAGGGCTGGAGAAATTCCATAAAGAGATTGAAAACGGCACCCTGAGCAGCACTTTTGCCAATAAATTTATTGATACCTTCTTGTATCGCTGGGCAGAGAGAAAGGTCACCAAACCGGTTCATTATCTTAGCCTGGTCACCTTGGATCTTGAGCTAAACGCCAATCTGACCGATGAAGTTACCGCCAAAATGCCACCTGCTGGCAGAGCAGTTGATCGTTGGCAGCGGTCAATCTATGAAAACTGCCAGGTCTTTAATCTGGAGACATGGAACGAGAACTTTCCTAAATGGCCTGCCACCCGCATCAGCGAAGCGGCTAACCAGACGCTCACCTAACGAATTCACAGTGAGCATTCTGCTCATATCAAGGTCTCATTATGGATAAACCCACCCAAGCCAAACTGAAAAAATTTGCCCAGTATGCCCGCACCAGTCTGATGGAACAGGTGAGCACCCGGCTAAAACTGGTACTGGAGCCCTCCAGCGCCGCACGTCGTGAAAATCCACCAGCAGTGGCAGCACTGGAACAGCAGATTCAATCCACCAGCCAGCAGCAGGTGATTGAACAAGTGGCCTACACCTGGTTTAACCGTTTCTGTGCCCTGCGTTTTATGGACATGAATGGCTACACACCGCTGGGCATTGTCTCGCCTGAAGCTGGGCAGTTTCAGCCTGCCATCCTGGCGGAAGCCAAAATGGGCCATATTGATGACAAACTGGTCTCCAATGAAAAGACCCGCCAGCATATTATGGCGCTACTGGATGGCTCAGCAACAAGTCAGGATCCGCAGGGTGAAGCCTATCGACTGCTGCTGGTGGCCGCCTGTAACTCCTATAACAAAAGCATGAGTTACCTGTTTGAGCGCATTACCGACTACACCGAACTCTTACTGCCAGCAGACCTACTCTCGGGCAGTGCCATTCTCTCCTATGTGCAACAGGCCATGACGCCAGAAGCCTGTAAAAGCGTTGAAGTGATTGGCTGGCTCTATCAGTTCTACATCTCCGAGAAAAAGGATGATGTCTTTGAAGCCCTGAAGAAAAATAAAAAAATCACACCGGAGAATATTCCCGCCGCTACACAGCTCTTTACGCCCCATTATATCGTGCGTTACTTGGTGGAGAACTCTCTGGGACGACTCTGGATGCTGAATAACCCAAATTCCAGACTCATTGACCGGATGGAGTACTACATCAAGCCGGTCGATGTGGAAACCGATTTTCTGAAAGTCGCTTCACCGGAAGAACTGAAAATCTGCGACCCAGCCTGTGGCTCCGGCCATATGCTCTCTTACGCTTATGAACTGCTCTATGCCATTTATGAAGAAGCCGGTTATGAGCCCAATGAGATCCCCGAAAAAATCCTGATCAACAACCTCTACGGTATTGAGCTGGATGAACGCGCCGGTGAACTCGCCTCCTTTGCGCTCTCCATGAAAGCGGCGGGAGGTAACCCGGCAGAAAGCAAAACTAACCATCGTCGCTTCTTCCGCAATCCGCTGCAGCCCAATATCTGTGTTCTGCAAAATGTGGACCTGCGTCCGGAAGAACTGAAAGGCTATATGGACTTTGTGGGCCGGGATCTCTTTACCATGGATCTGCAAACCGCCCTGTGCCAGTTTGAAGAGGCCGATAACTTTGGTTCCCTGATTAGCCCGACCCTGACCGATGTAGCAGGTATTCGCGATATTCTCAAAGCCAAAGATCTGGAAAACCAGTTATTTCTTGGGGTAGTTCATAAAAAAGTACAGATAGCATTAAAGCAGGCAGATTACCTGAGCCCGAAATACCATGTGGTGGTGGCAAATCCGCCCTATATGGGCAGTAAGGGAATGAACCCAAGACTGAAGAAGTTTGCTACTGACGAATTCCCCAACAGTAAATCTGACCTGTTTGCCATGTTTATCGAACGCTGCCTGATGCTGGTGCAAAAGCAAGGGCTAGTCGGCATGATTACTATGCAGAGCTGGATGTTTTTGTCGTCTTTTGAAAAATTACGTGCCAGTTTATTGGGTTGCAACACATTGACGACAATGGTTCATTTAGGCGCTAGAGCATTTGATAGCATTGGGGGGGAAGTCGTTGCAACTACAGCATTCACTCTTAACAGAACGCTCAATGAAAAACTAAAAGGCACCTACATCAGGCTTACAGATACCGACTCAGAACTGGCAAAAAGCAACGGAATCCTTGAATCTATTTCATCAAACCAGAACATGTATTTTGCGTCAACAAGTGACTTTAGAAAAATTTCTGGAACACCCATTGCCTACTGGCTGAGTAAAAATGTTGGGAATATATTTTCTAGCACCCCCTCTATTTCTGCAAATTACTCTGTAAACCCGGGGATCAGAAGTGGTCAGGATGAACTTTTTTTAAGACTTTGGCATGAAGTTTCGCATAATAATATCCAATTACACCTATCTTCAGCAACAGAGATGAAACCTGATAACAAGTGGTTTCCAATGCACAAGGGTGGAACATACCGGAAGTGGTATGGTAACGCACAACATGTCATTGACCTTTTTAACAATGGGCAAAATATAAAGGAAAAAAGCCCAGACTTTCGTCTGCGTGATAGTAAATTTTACTTCAAGCCCTTTGTTTCTTGGTCACGTATTAGCACTACCGATATTTCATTCAGATACTTTGCCTCCGGCGTTCTCTTTTCTGATGCAGGCCCCGGCATTTTTGCAAATGATGACTGCTTAAATGTAATTGCCTTGTTAAATTCTAAGTTAGGTACTTATTTCCTCAAAATAATTAATCCTACAATGAACTATCAAAAGCAGGATATTGAAACCGTACCATACAAAAAAATTGAAGCTAAAGATCTTGTTAAGAAAGCAGTTGAGTTAGCTAGAAAAGATTGGGATTCAGCTGAAACTTCGTGGGACTTCTCTGCTTGTCCTCTACTGCTAGATCAAAATAGCAACCCTGAAAAGCTTGCATGTACATATAGGAAAGTTCGTCAAGACTGGATGAATGCTGTTACGTCTATGTTAGAAATTGAAGAATCAAACAACAATCTCTGTATTACAAAATTTGGCCTTGAAGGTGAATTTTCTGGGAAAGTGGAGACCCAAGATATTTCACTTGTTTGTAATCCGTACTACCGCTATGGGATGGATAAGAGCGAAGAAAAACTTGAAAAGCTACTTCTAGCCGACACAATCCGCGAGTTTATCTCCTACGCAGTCGGCTGCATGTTCGGCCGCTACTCGCTGGATAAACCCGGCCTGGTTCTCGCCAACCAGGGCGACACCCTTGAGGAGTATTTGCAACAGATCCCCCAACCCAGCTTTATGCCCGATGCCGATAATGTCATCCCCATTCTCGAAGAGAGCTGGTTTACTGACGATATTGTTGATCGCTTCCATGACTTCCTGAAGATTACCTTTGGAGAAGAGCACTTTGAGGAAAACTTGTCGTTTATTGAGAACGCTATTGGCAAAGATATCCGCAAGTTCTTTATCAAGGATTTCTACACTGACCATACGAAACGCTATAATAAGCGCCCTATCTACTGGCTATTCTCCAGCCCGAAGGGGCATTTCAATACGTTGATCTATCTGCATCGCTACCGCCCGGATACCGCCAGTGTGGTGCTCAATAAGTATCTGCGAGAGTTCACTGTCAAATTGAACGATGAGAAAAAACGCCACGAGCAGATCAGTATTGATCCCAATGCCTCTGGCCCGGAAAAATCCAAAGCCCTGAAGCAGATCGCCCGGCTCGACAAGATGCTGGAGGATATCGAAGAGTACGAACACGACACCCTCTTCCCGCTTGCCACAGAACAACGGAGCATCGACCTGGATGAAGGGGTAAAGGTAAACTACAACCTTCTGGGCAAGGCACTGAAGAAAGTGCCCGGACTCACCGGTAAATAAAGGGTTTTCATGTCAAAAATTCAAGAGGCTCTGCAAAAGCGTTTTCAGACTCATCGCATCGTGTTCTGGTATGACGCCCAAAAGGAACTGCGCCAGGACTTTGAAACCGTGGATCTGCCCGGGGTGGAAAAAGTTGAACTCAGGGATAATGAATTTGCGCTGAAATACCGACTGCTGCGGTCAGAACCGGAACAGAAGTTTCTGCTTTACCGGGAAGGATCGGAGCCCGGCTACCGGGATAACTGGCTGCTGGATGTCCAGCTGGCTAACAATGAGTTTCGTACCGACCAGGCCTCACTCTGGCTGTCGGAACTGGAGCTCGGACTGGAATTCAGTGAGCTGGTGCAGAAATACCCGCTCTTTTTTGAAGCCAAGTCCCGCCTGATTGCCCTGAAAAAAATACTGGGTGACCGGGATTCCCACAGCCAGATCGAGCTGAAAATGCTGTCAGTCTGTGCCAGTTCAGAACCCCGCATTGATGCTATTCTGGAAGCCTTGCTGCAGGAACTGGCCAGGGGAAAAGAGGACAAAGCAAAACTGCTGACTCGTTGTCAGCTAGACACCCTGCTCTGGAAACAGCTTGAACGCCATTACGGTTATCACTCTGAAGCCCCCGGTATTCACGATTTTGCCATTGAACTGTTTAAATCCTGCTTTGCCATGGCTATTGGTGGCTCAGTGCAATTAAGCAGTGAAGCGTTGGTCTTTTTAAAGCGATGGAAAGACAGCCGCCGTTACGGCGATGCTTTTGAAACCCTGTCAGCCCAGAGTGCAGCCATTTTGCAAATGGAGCAGAAACTGAGCGCCATAGACTTCCGTCAGTTGATGGACGTTGACTATTTCGAGCTGATCGACCAGAAACTTCTCAGCGAGATGGTGCATGGAGTTACCGAACGCTCCATTACCAGTGGCGAGCTGTCCAACTGGGTGCGCCAGCGTCGGCAGAGCCATTGGCACGATAAATACCAACACATATACGCTGCTGTGGATTATGCGGCACAGTTTATGTCAAAACTGGATAATAGCCTGCTAACCATGGATGCCAATAACGAAACCATGGCAGAAGGCATCAAAAAATACACGGATCAATGGTGTCAGCTGGATCAGTTTTACCGAAAATTCATCTGGCATAAGCGGCAATCTGCTGAGGCTACGCTGCTGAATGAACTGAACACCCAGATTGAAAACCTCTATACCAATAACTATCTACTGCCGGTGAATAACAGTTGGCAGGCTGTGGTTGATAAATCTCATCGCTGGGCCGCCTCCCCAGTAATGAGCCAACAGCACTTTTGGCGCAATAAGGTAAAACCATTCCTGAGCAAAAAGGATAGAAAGGTCTGTGTCATCATTTCCGATGCCCTGCGCTACGAAATTGGCCATGAACTGCTGGGATTGATTCGACGAGAAGACCGATTTGATGCAGAGTTAACGCCTGCTCTATCAACACTCCCCAGTTACACACAACTGGGTATGGCGGCCCTGCTACCTCATCAGACACTGGCATTGGCAGACGACACTACCAGTACGGTGCTGGTAGATGGCATCAGTTCCAGAGGAACCGACTATCGGCGTAAGATTCTCGACGCAGGGCACCCGGGCAAGGCCTCTGCAGTGCTGGCTAAAGATTTGATGTCAATGGACCGGGATCAAAGTCGTGAACTGATGAAAGCGAATGATGCTCTGTACATCTACCACAATCTGATAGATAAGACCGGGGACAGTAAAGACAGTGAAGAACGGGTCTTTAATGCTGCTGAAGATACGCTGAAAGAGTTGCTTCTGCTGGTGAAAAAACTCACCAATGCCAACGTCTATAACATTCTGATTACGGCCGATCATGGTTTTATATATCAGGACAGAGCTCTGGATGACAGTGAGTTCTCCTCGAGTGTACCGGAAGGTGACACCATTCTTTACAGGGACCGCCGTTTTATCCTTGGGAAAGGACTGAAGCCAGCCGCAGGATTGAGCCACTACTCTTCTGAGTCTTTGGGGCTAGGTGGCGATATGGAAATTCAGATTCCAAAATCCATTAATCGTTTAAGGCTCAGTGGCTCTGGAAGCCGATTTGTCCATGGCGGTTCTACTTTGCAGGAAGTGGTGGTCCCGGTCATCAAGATCAATAAAAAGCGTAAGAGTGATATCTCATCTGTGGGCGTACAGATCCACCCCGCTGTCAGCAAAATGATAACATCCGGACAATTGACCGTTCGACTGTACCAGCAGGATCCAGTCACGGATAAGGTTCAGTCAAGAAACCTACGTGTTGGTATTTATACCCTGGCAGGGGAACTGATTTCCGATTCTCATGATCTACAGTTTGACATGACATCCGAGAACCCAAGGGACCGGGAGCTGCAAATTCAACTGGTGCTTTCCCATGAAGCCGATAAAGCCAATAATCAGGAAGTAGTACTACGGCTTGATGAGAAGCATGCAAGCACTACTCACTACCAAGAATATCAGGCCGTTCGATTCCAGCTGCGCCGATCCTTTACCAGTGATTTTGATTTTTAATTAATAACCAAAGCAAGAGACATACTGATTCATTATGAACCGTTCCATGAGCGCCCTGGACCAGAAGATTAACACCCATTTCCCGGGGCTTGTGGTTCGAAAAGACTTGGTCAAGACTGTTAAGGGCAATGCCATTGTGCCCTCTTATGTGTTGGAGTACCTGCTGGGGCAGTATTGTGCCACCAGCGATGAACCCAGTATTCTAAGTGGTATTGAAACCGTTAAGGAGATCCTCACTAAGCATTATGTGCATCGCAATGAAGCAGGTCTGATCCGCTCAACCATTCGGGAGAAAGGGCGCCATAAGGTAATTGACCGGATCAGTGTAGCTCTGAATGACAAGAAAGATTGCTATGAAGCGCAATTTGCCAATTTAGGTATCAAAAAAATCCTTGTGGATTCTGCTACGATCAAAGCACACCCAAAGCTTCTGGTCAGTGGCGTCTGGTGTATTGCTGATGTGGAGTATGAGCATACCGAAGACAAGGATGCCAGCCCATGGATTATGGGTTCCATTAAACCGATCCAGCTCTCCCATTTTGATTATGAGAGTTATTTGTCCTCACGGAGTCAGTTCACAACCGATGAGTGGATTGATTTGCTGATTCAGAGTGTTGGCTTCAATCCAGAGTTATTTGGAAAACGCAGTAAACTGACACAACTGATTCGCCTGATCCCCTTTTGCGAGCGTAATTATAATTTGATTGAACTGGGGCCAAAGGGTACGGGGAAGTCTCATATTTATTCAGAATTTTCACCCCATGGCATTTTGCTTTCCGGGGGTGAGGTTAGTGTCCCTAAACTCTTTGTTAATAATTCCAGCGGAAAAATTGGCCTGGTAGGTTATTGGGACACCGTGGCATTTGATGAATTTGCAGGAAAGAAAAAGCGGGCAGACAAAGCATTGGTCGATATCATGAAAAACTACATGGCCAATAAATCGTTTTCCAGAGGGGTTGAAACCTTAGGAGCGGAAGCGTCCATGGTGTTTGTTGGTAATACCCGACACACCGTTCCCTACATGCTCAAGCATTCAGATCTGTTCGATGAACTGCCAGCAGCTTTTTATGATTCTGCATTTCTGGATCGGCTACATTTTTATATCCCGGGCTGGGAAGTAGATATTATTCGAGGAGAAATGTTCTCTTCAGGCTATGGTTTTGTAGTTGACTACATTGCTGAAATCCTGCGCCACCTGAGGAACCATGATTATTCCGATCAATACCGGGATAAATTCACATTGTCGCCAGCCATTTCGACACGTGATCGTGATGGCATTAACAAAACATTCTCAGGGCTAATGAAAATCCTGTTCCCTAATGGCGGAGCAACTGACCATGAAATAGAGGAAATCCTGGTCTTTGCCATTGAGGGGAGAAAGCGTGTTAAAGACCAACTAATGCGCATCGACTCAACTTATGCGGAGGTTGATTTCTCATACGATAATTCTGAGGGTAAAGCGAAAGCCGTCACAACCTTGGAAGAGCGCGAGTATCCGAATTACTACTTTAAAACTGTTGAGACAACTGAAATCCCTGAAACAGCTGCTGAAGCCGAGCAAGCGGCTACACAGTCTTCACCAACGCCTGTAGTTACACCAATTGCCAGAGAGCCTGAGCTGCCAGAGCAGCACCTGACGTTTGATGAAAATCAACGGGGAATATCTTACGACTTATTATTTGCTCCTTACTTAAAAGATGCCAGAGAACTAACGGTCACCGACCCGTATATTCGTCTCTTTTACCAAACGAGGAACTTTATGGAGTTTCTCGAGACTTTTGCAAAACAGCTTCCTACCGGAGAAGAAGCGAAGGTTCACCTGGTGACGGTTCTGGACGAATTTAAGGGTGATCAACTAATAGAGAATCTTGAAAAAATGAAAGAGTCCTGTGAAAGTGTGGGTATCGAATTATCTTGGTCTTTTGATGAAACCGGATCTTTACATGCTCGACATATTACTACCGACCATGGCTGGAAAATATCTCTAGATCGTGGTTTGGATATCTTTCAGCAGTACGACATGAATGAGGCTTTTTCATTCTCTAACCGGTTGCAGCAATTCAGGGCTTGTAAAGCGTTTGAAGTTACATTTTTGAAAGTAAGCTGCTGATCATTCGTTGTTTATTAATCTCGCAACCTCTTAATTTCAATAATAGTACCTTCAAACTTAAACCCTCACTTCGAACTGCGCTAAGCTCGGCGCAGTTCCTTTTATTTCTCCATCTTGAATGAATGCCTTCTGCCCAACGATGACAGATTCACCCTTGACGGTAACAACTGCACCATCCCTGAGAGCAACCTGGCTGGTGCCATTGCCATTATTGGCTGTCACCGTGGCCACAAACCGTACCCCTTCAGGTATAAGAGCCTTGAACTGCTGCCAGATATTAATGGTCGCCATAAGCCCATTCTCCTTTTTTGCTTTCTTCAAACACAAAAAAAGGGCAATGCCCGAAAGCACTGCCCTTTTGTACGCCTAAATAAAATCTAGAAGCTGCAGCCTTGCAGCCCTGACATTACAGAGGACGAATGTCTTCTGCCTGTGGGCCTTTCTGACCTTGAGTAATAGTGAACTCAACACGCTGGCCTTCTTGCAGTGACTTGAAGCCATCACCAGTGATTTGACGGAAGTGAGCAAACACGTCTGGTCCGCCGTTTTCCTGAGCGATGAAACCAAAACCTTTCTCGTCGTTGAACCACTTAACAGTACCGGTAGTAGTAGACATAGTCATATCCTGAAATTTAATAATAAATGTGCCTTGCCCTGTTTTTAAACAAGACTGGCGGTGGAGCTAGAAGCTTATTATCACTTATGAAGAACATGGCGAGTTACTACACCCGGAACATCAAATCTTTGCATAAAAAATAAATCACACTTTTAACGTTCCGCCATTATACGGGGTAGTATCCTAATCGCTATGGGCACTTATATTCAATCGACAACACAAGATACTCAGCCATTAGTGTACAGATGCCTAATAATGCCTTTCCAGCTGGACACTTTGGAGGACACGGCTTCGTTCAGCAGTGATATTTGTAGCAAGGCATAGGCCTGTCCAGTCACCACTCTTTCCTAAATGAGTATCTTGAACCTCTACCAGCATTCCTGGTTCGATTAACCCGGGTGCTGTATTGGTATCGGTCAGTGGTAACTCAATGACTGTAATACTCTGGTTGCCGCCTTTGGCCAGCTCATTTCTCCCCCGCTCAGTATTTACCTGCGTTTCGGTCAGCCAATCTTCAAGAATATCCGGAGCTGGATTATTGCCGTTGGTACCTTGCCGCTTTACATTCACTGCTACTCCCGCATTTGTGCCGGAAACATAAACGGCATTGTATGCCTGCTCTGGTCGCCAGCTGGCACTTAAGCTGATGACCATACTGGCAGGTACGATTTTATCCATCGTGGTGGCACTCCATGCCCAGAGGCTGGCAGGGTATCTTGGCTGAATGTTGAGCTGGTCTGCATCACGGCTTGGGATTATTACCGATCCTGCTGTGGTAGCGATCTTTGCCACGACTTCCATTGCAGTCTGGTTTTGATAACTGAATGAGCCGCCGGGCATGATCCAATCTGGTGTACTGTAGTCGTTTAGGTCAGGGTAAGTTGCGGTGAAGCCGGTGTTTGCCAGTTCTTCGATAATCGCCTGTTTTGCATTGAGGTCGCTGCTGTTGCTCTTGCTTCTCATGGGAGCATAAGGTGCCGCTAAGAGCTGGGTTCGGCTGCTGCCATAAATGGTGTATCGCTCGTTGCCAAAGCGTCTATCGGTGCTGTATCGCTCGATGATAAAGATCCATCTCCAGCCGTTGATGTCCACTTCTATTTGCTTTGGTCCATTTTCATCAGGCTCGACCATAGCAATGTTGGTAGCGCCGATCAGTTGCCCGGTAAAGCTCCATGAGAAACTATCAATATCCAAGCTGATTTCCAGACTTGGAAGTTCCAGTGGTATCCGGTCCGGTAAGACGACAGTGGTGATGGTATTCATGAGCAGATAGCTCTCCCTGATATCTGGTTGCTCTGGCTCAGGCTTTTCAACAATGTCTGGGTCTGTTTCTCCGCCATAACTACCTTGGACTTCTTCATCCTTGGCCTTTTGCCCGAATCCCCAAGGGATAACCACAGGGTTATCGTTGGTGCGGTTGCTGCTAAAGCCGAATATTCTTTTAGTGTCTCTCGGTATCGCCGGGAGCGCTGGTTTAATCTCGCCTATCTGGAAAAATACCGAGCCATTTTCTCTGGGAGTGTAGAGCGCATCATCAAAGACAAAGTTGATCGGTTGAACCGGATGGACATAGCCTGAATACTTTTTAAAGGCCGCTTCATACAAGTCAACTGACTGCATACCTTCTGCCACTGCGCTATCTTGAGGCCGAGCATCTCCCCAAGGTGCGTCGAAGGACTCCTGCTTTTCCCGAATGCTCTTGTCCCACTCTATCGTTTGACCGCTGTCCTGTTTTGCAATCTCCCCCCACGCATCATTGGCGCTTGCTTCCCTCTCTACAGCAATGCTGTGTTGAAAGTGAACCGCAGCCTGCTTCACGCCCACCTGTCCCCATAAAACGCTATTGCCTGAACTGGCAATACTTTCAGCCTGATTGCTTTGTTGTTTTTTGGTCAGGTTTTTCGCTGCGGCATTATCGGAAGAAGATCGAATATTGCCCTGTAAAATATTAGAAGGAGAAGACCACTGACTGACAAGCACCCGAAGCAAACCCGGAGGTTTTGTGTAATGGAAAAAAGGAAGCCCATCAAAGGTGAAATCAGCTATCGAAGCAGAGGTAACCGTATAAGGACGATCAAATCTGAAATCAATATCGGCTAATGGGACTTGGTAGCTCATTCAGTCAGACTCGCCTTGATGTAACCGTGTACCAGAGGTCGATAGAATGGAATTGCCCGGAGCGTCACATCGCCCGCTACCTGAGTGCCAGACGATCCTGCTTCCCACCATTGAGGCTCAGTTTCAGGAAGAGTGCCACCGACTTCTACGCTATAAACATGACCGTTTGGAATTGTCGGATGAATAACGTCCCCAATGACAACAGAAGCGGTCGCAGTAAATACCTGTCCATAGTCGTCCAAAGCCATAACAAACGTATCGCCGCCATCGGTAAGCACATTGAGCGTATAACTTCCGCTTTCCATATCGCTGACAGTGTTGCCAGTAACCGCCCATGATCCATCCGGTTTATTCTCAATAGCCACCAGCTGTCTTGCAGCAGGAAGCGCCTGATTATCCAGCACCCGTTCTACTTTACCGGTAATGGTGGCCGGGTCGCCTGTTGGCGCTCCTCCGCCACCCGAAGTACTGATAGCAACTTCATTCACCACAATGTTATCGAGAGCAAGGCGATCACTGATAAAAGGTCTGCCCTCTTTATAAACAAGAATCACATAATTCCGATTAGCCGATTTTACCAAGCCTTGAGCATAAAGAGAGCCATTGACGACTGCTCCGTACAAATAACGAATTTCAGAAGCATGCATAATAATTGCAGCCCCCTGATAAGGGACTCCATCCAGCGTTATATTGCTAAGCAGCTTGTGCTGATAAGAGTTATCAACAAAAGGAGTAAAGGTAATAAAATCGGTAATCATTACCAGTCTCCCGTCAACTTGATATAAACGCTCATCGCCAATTTATTAGAATTGGAATATAGGTAAGGGAAGCCCATATAATCATCGCCAAAAGCAGACACTTCTTCCCCCCACAACCGTTTGTTGTCTATTCCATTAGCGGACAACCAAGGGTAAATCGAATAAATCCCTCTCAGTCGATAAGCATGGAAAAACTCGAAGAAAATATACCAGCTGGATTTGACCGTCGCCTTAGCACTGAAATCATTAATATCCTGTATTGGAATGCCGGTCATGCTGACGTGAACAGGTCTAGGCTCAAAGGATGAAACAAATGTGTTAATAATATTTTCATCCCAGTCTTGTCCCGGCACTCTGGTTACTGGTCTACCTGTTGCGCCAGCTGGATTGACCGCATACTCGAAATTGAAGACGCCTTTATTTTCACTCTGTCTTGCAAACGTATCCAGTGTCCCCGGTCTCATTGACCGAGCAAGCAGCCCCCATGCTTTAGGGTTACTATTGCTTACATCGTCAAAGTCGCCAATATAGATGCAGGTAGGAGAATAATTCCTCCAACTATAATAAGCAGAATTGTCTATATACGAACTCCAATACATAAAGATAAATGTTCTTTCATCCCCAACGGCTCGCCATTGTGGAGTACCTGCGTGTGTCTGGTATACGGACACGATATGGCTATAGCCTAAATACGACTCTGGTGTTGTAACAACCTCCGCTATTTGAAATTCAATGCCGGTATAGTTTGCAGGATTGCTCTGCACAATGAGATTCATATTATCAGCGTGTGCTGAATTGTTTTGATAAACCGTCCGGTTGCTGTCCGTAACATCGGAGGTCATCAGTTTTGTCCAACCTAAACCGGATTTCGTGCCATAGCCATTAATGAGAATCGCATCCATAATTTCAATGATGGAGTTTTCATAATTACCTGCTACGTTTCGTGTAGTGACCAGCTGCGGTGCGCCACTGTCTTCTGATGAAAAATAAGTAACGGCCATTAGTCAGCATCCCCTCTGATCTGCAAAGTGAAATCGTCGTTGGTTTCCGTACCCTGACCCGACAATACCGTCCGACACACCCACACCGAAGCAAGGCATCCATCGGTATTGAATCTCACCGCATTTCCTGTCGCCCAGCCTGATCCCCATCCTTCAGCTTTGATCGTAAAGTAAGGAACGCCTGCCTCGGGATTGATTGGCATGGTATCGGCTGTTGTGCTGCCCGTACCTATAATGCCGAGCTTTTCTTCAACTACCTGAAATGCTGAACTGCTGGTAAATATGATCGCCCACTTTCCGTAGATCGCTCCCTTGTTGGTGGTTTCAACCGGATAGTTAATGGTGTTGTATTGGGCAGTTGTCTGGTCGCCAATGCTATAGTCTGTCCAGTTCGGGTCGCCGCTAGTCCACACCTTCTGGCTGAAGAAGTTTTTCACTCTCGCCTGCATATCGCCATATACGACAGCGCTGCTAATCGTAGTCTCTGCCGCTGGTAAATTCCAAGGCACAGGAGAGATGATCGAGAGGTCGCCATTGATTTGCACATCGCTCAATACGCTCATGTGCTCGACCCGATCCTTAATGACAAAGGGTGCGGAAAGCGCAGCGCCTTCTGAATCCACCAGCGATAAAGGCGAAGCAAAGTCGAGAGTGCCAGCCTCCCGGTCAACCGTATATTGATCCGCTGCGAGTAATGCGCCGCTGCTGTCTTCTACAGTAATCTCCGCTTGGTGATCTCGGCTCAGAGTAATCTGTTGGCCTGCCGCTGGAGTTCCTGCATCGGTGCTGGCGGTATGGGAAATCACCACAATGTCACCCGCCCGGAAGATCGGCACCCGACCATCGGCAGGCAAGCGAACCGGATCAAGGCCGATCAATTCCGCATCCAGAGGCAGATTGGTTTCAACGATGCAGTTATAGCGGATGCTTTGCGGGATCACATAAATCGGGTCAGTCCCGTCAGTAAAGGCCAACTCGCACCAGCCCGTAGTCACATCGATATTGCCCTGAACCTCGGCGGTATCAATTACGCCATTGAAGTCAGCCGTTGCAGTAATGATATCTGCGTTATCCACCCGAACCGCTGTTAGCTGCAAGCTGCCCTGACGAATAGGCGACCCCGGAGTTCTGAATGAGACATTTTCTATCTGAAAACCTGAACCGATAGTCGCACCTGCCAGCAAGCTGGCTGAATTAACTGTCCCCGATGGATATACAGCCAGTGTCGCATTGCCACCGCTGTAATCAATCTGACCGACCTGAATGCCTGCATTGGTTTCGGTGCTTATATCCCGGTATAGCTTCCCGTCCCGATCAAAATAGGTTTCACCATTCCATTCAAACACTACGCTGTCGGGAAGTAACACCGCATTCTCCATCAATGGGAGCAGATCGATAGACAGCTCTGGCGATGAGATATTTTCGGTGTGAGGTGCATGAGCAAGATTGCTGGCCTGTGCGATGGCAGTAATGCTGCCGCCATTAAACACTTGGGTCAGCGTCTTATTGGTTGCCCTGATTTTATGCACCCGAATAGCGTCTGCCCATTCATAGGTGTATTCAGGATAGTTGTAATCATTCACGGCCAGTACGGTAAAAGCACCTGTCTGGTAATCAATTACGCCTGTCACACCACGCCAGCCACCTGTCGTATCATCGCTGATCGTCTTGGCGACATTTTTGGTGGAGGAATAGGTCGTCCAGTTTTTTAATTTGTCCGAATGGCTCGGCACATTGGTTCTTTGCGTCACCAAGAACTGAAGCTGAACCGATCCGGGCAACAGGGGAGCGCCGGGAATGGTGCCACTCATAACGCCTTGTCCATCTACGGATACTAATACCTCGCCACCTGCAGAGGTGCCTTCTTCATAAGTCAGCTGTATTTCAGTGTTGCTATCAGGCAGAAAATCCAGAGTGAAAGAAAGCTCGCCCGGAGCGTAATGAATAACACCATTGCCATCGCCGGTTAACAGGCCGTTGCTCTGGTCGGTCAGGGTTTTATTTTGCCCGGATGAAACATACGTCACTGTCAGGCTTCCGGGCTTGATGCCGGGTTTCTCGACGGTATGCCTGAAAACCATATCATCAACCGGCACATTGCCAGTCCGAATAGTGACCTCATCATCATTCTGTGCGATGTAACTGAAAACCAGAGCGCTGTCAGGATCAGGCAGTGCATCCAAGGTGATCGCTGCCGACCCTGTGGAAAAGATAATGGTGCCAGTTCCCGAACCCGTCATCTGGCCGTTGCCGGTATCCCGGATATCCTGCCATTTACCGAGAGCGATATAGCTGACCACCAGCGTCCCCGGCCTTGGCTTAGCCTCTGCCATGTTGAGCGTATAGTTAAAGCCTCGATTCTGATTAGTGACTTCTATTGCGCCCGATACCGCAGCGCCGGTAATGGCCACCGCTGGCTGATAGATTGCTGTTCCCGTTGCCGTTGTATAACTGCTGGTACGCCAAACATTAACCTCTCCTAATTCATAATCCACGGTCATGCGAGAGTAATTGTTGGAACCGCTGGCAGGGATAAGATTACCAGCACCGTCATCCTGAAAAGTGCCGCCATCAAGCGACAGTGTCAGTGTTCCCGGCAGTACGCCACGCTGAAGATACGTTCTGCTCTGATTGCCAGAGACATGAACAAAGCGGCAGCCAACAGTACGATTTGATGCCGATGTCGCCACCATCGTCTTTCCGGTATAGCCGCCGTATTGATCCAGCAGAGGCGTTTCCACCTTGGCGCTCGGCACCAAAGGCGCATAAACACTTTCAGCCTTGATATTCAGGTCGCCTGCATTCACATCAGCGCTAAGGGATTGGATGCCGTAATAGCGGGAGGTGTCGGCTATCTGCGTCCCTTGAATCAGACTGGTCGCTTCCTCTGGTACGCCCGGAACTGGCTGTGACCCGATAAAGGTAGCGATCAATGGAGCGCTAATTTCCAGCTCAAGTTTTCTGCGCTCAAAATTAATATATGACGATCCCGTGTTGTAGCTGAATGTCACCAGTTCATGAGAGACAGAAGTAATACGGATAAACTGACTGGCTTGCCCAAAACCATCAGGATTCGTAAGGCGATAAACCTCACCAATTTCAGGCAAATGTGAGCTCTCACGCTGATAGCCGACCACAGCCCTCTGGCCTTCCAGTTGATTGCCGATCAAATGCCAGTCTGCCTGAATTCCCGGCACCACATAGCTTTCAATTCTGTCTCTGGCATTGGCTCGCTCATCGGTTTGGCTATTGGTATCGAACAACAAGACAGAAACATTCTTATCTTTGGGAGGCTCGGTAAGGATAAGATGGCTGCCAAGATACGGATCGTTATTGTCGGTGCTGATGCCAACAAATGCTTTACGCAAAGCCACGTCACCAATGGTTCGGTCTATCCGGGAAATATCCCGGAACAGGTTATTTACGTTCCCATCAATAACCTCATTGCCAGTCACCCGGCCACCACCGTCTTCCTCATCGGAGAGACGTTGACTCTCGAAAAGCTTTACATCGCTATTGGTAATAGCCATAGCAAATCCTTATGCTTGGTTGACATAAATATTGAATGAATTGTGAAAGGGAGAAACTTTTATAAAAAGGCGTGGTCTTAAGCTGTAATTCAGTAATTCAGTAATTCAATGACTAATCCATTTTTTCACCCTTACCTTAGGCATTCGAGTCATTTCGAAGCATATTCGAGGTTGATGTTGTGTAATAGATTAACCGGGAATGACTGGGCGCAACAAAACAGTTCAATATTCGGGCGACAGGTTCATCAAACTACACCAATCTATTATTTAAATACCTCAATTCCATGCAATGAGAGCATCCATCATCCATGCCGTGATTCCAGTTTTAAAAAAGGGCCAGTCAAGGTTATTCATTCTCAGGAATCTAAACAAAGCGAGCCGTTAGACTTATCACAGAAATCCAAGGCATGCCAAATAGCCGACCAAAATACTCCATTATTTACCAGACAATCAGAATTAAGAATTGACCGAGTTTGGAGTATGGCTGGTGAATCCAGCTTTCATTCACACTCTATAAACGCCAATCATCCTGCACTTGCTTCAATGTCGAAATACACTTCTGGAAATAGTGTTTTTGGTTTAAAGCAATCAACCTCGCAAAGCTCATCAGTTGCTGATAACAACGTTGATCGATCTGTAGAATTTTTTAAGCAATATCGCATTGATACTTATTCTAAGCCACCAGCACGAGTTGCGAATATTACACCGCAACTGAATAGGGCACAGCTTCAACAAAATACATTTCCTGCAGGAAATCAGTTTGATTTTAACGCATCTGCTTCCGGATCGAGTGAATCTCTGACTGTTCACCCTGATAAGGCTCACGTACAGCCCGAGAAACGAAAGGCTTCCAAACGAACTTGGGCACAGTCCGAGAAACGAAAGGCTGCCCAACAAGCTTGGGCACAGTCCGAGAAAGGGAAGGCTTACGCACAGTCCAAGAAACGAAAGGCTGCCCAACAAGCTTGGGCACAGTCCGAGAAAGGGAAGGCTTCCAAACGAACTTGGGCACAGTCCGAGAAAGGGAAGGCTTACGCACAGTCCGAGAAACGAAAGGCTTCCCAAAAAGCTTGGGCACAGTCCGAGAAAGGGAAGGCTTGCAAGAAGGCTTACGCACAGTCCGAGAAACGAAAGGCTTCCCAAAAAGCTTGGGCACA
>NZ_CANMAO010000019.1 GCF_947495845.1 uncultured Endozoicomonas sp.
TTTCATTGTTCTATCAAATAGTGCTTACGACAATTTTCTGATAATGGATTGTGTCGCATATTCATCGGGAGTGGCTGCTTTTAGCAGTATCTGATCGATATTTTCTATTTTGGTAAGTTTTGGTTTCCAGTGTGTTGAAAGCGGATTGTCTTGTTGATTTTTAATGAAATCGAATAGTTTTTGTAAGCTTGGTATTGGTGAACCTGTGCGATCATAGGTATGAGCTAAACGGTCACCAATTCTAGTATTAAATGCCTCTGTATGCGTTTCCCTGTCAGGGATGTAGGTCTTTTTCGCTTGATTCTCTGAATCTGAACATCCTGAGTTCTCATTGTTTGTGGATACAGGTTGATAGCCCTGAATATTATGACTATATGGTGAAAAATTCATAAAAACCTTGTTGTTAAGATCTCAGAGAGAACTGCATACCTTAGTGTTTGATAAAACAGAACCTAACGTGGCAAAAAAACATAAAGCTTGCCTGGGGATTGCTGCTTGCCCGCAAGTTGCTCAACTTCTTCACCCAGCCCAAGATAGATATCACCGCGAGCAGCACCTTTTATAGCACTGCCGGTATCCTGGGCAACCATCATTCGTTGGAACGGTTCGCCAGTTGCTGTCAGGGTTGTATCGAGCCAGACTGGAACGCCAAGGGGAATGTAGGATGGATCAACAGCTAATGTTCTTTCTGATGTTGCAGGAACGCCCTGTGCAGTGATGGCACCTTCATTTGAAAAGCTGAAGAAAATATAGCGAGGGTTTTGGTTTAGCAGCCAGTCTTGTTTGTCTGGATTATCTGCCAGCCATGTCTGGATAGTTTGCATGGAGACATTCTCCAGCTCGCCTTCCTGCTTTAACACTTTGCCTATGGCTACGTAGTTGTGGCCATTATGGCCGGCATAACCAACGTGCATGATTTTTCCATCCGGCAGTTCAACGTTGCCGGAACCCTGAATTTGCAGGAAGAATTTATCCACAGGGTTTTTCAGCCATAACAACACATCGCTATCTTTAGGCACGGTTTGATTAATGTCAGCCCGGCTACCGTAAGGTTTTAAAAAGCCTCGATCAAGGCGACCCACCAGCTGGCCGCTCATGCCAAAATCGGAAAGTCGAACTCTCACCAAATCCTTGGGTAGCTTTAAAAGAGGAATGGAGTATTCAGGTGTTTTTTTCAGGCTGCCAGGCATCACCGGCGAGTAGTACGCCGTAAACAGTCCCTTTTCTTGTGGCGCGATGGAAATCGGTTTGAAGTTTTGCTCAAAAAAGAGTTTGAGTTGGCGATCTGGCGTTTGTGCCAACTCTTTGCACAGTGATTTCCAGGTATTGTAGTTACCCCACAAACTGTTGTCCGTCAGCACCGAGGGGTTCAGGTGGTTACAGCTTTTCAACAGAGCAGGACGTGTAGCAATCGCCTGCTCATTGCTCCAGCCTTTTAGGTCGCTGAACTGAGCATGCTTTTGCGCCGGGGCTGGATTAAATAAACTGCAGCCAGCCAGTAGAAGGTAGCAGGAAAAGGTAATGAGCTTTCGGGTCATGAGGCAAACATAAATAAGAAACCAGCCTTAGAGCATAAGGCCGGTTTATGGTAACTGCCAATTAAATTGCAGGTGCCGGCATTTCTTTCAGCAGTTTGGCAATTTCCTGATCAATGTAATAGAGCCCTTTGTTTTCCATTCCAATCATGTCGATTTTATCAAGAATGGTTTTGAACAGCTTCTCCTCTTCGTGTTGCTCTGCAACGTACCACTGTAAAAAGTTGAACGTCGAATAATCTTTCTCGGTAAAGGCCGTGTGCGCCAGCTCGTTGATTTTTTGAGTCACCGTGCACTCATGCTCATAGGTTGCGAGGAATACGTTGCGGACAGATTCAAACTGATGAGGCGGTGCCTGAATAGCGCCAATGATTGCCATTGCTCCGGTTTCGTTCACGTAATCAAACAGTTTCTGCATGTGCTCCATTTCTTCCCGGGCATGGCGGCGAAGAAACCCATTACAACCTTCAAGGCTCTGGCTTTCACACCAGGAAGCCATTTGCAGATAAAGGTTGGAGGAGTAAAACTCCAGATTAATTTGCTCGTTGAGTTTTTCGATCATTGTTGGACTGAGCATGGAATACTCCTGAGTGCTGGTTAGCTCAGGGTTATCGCTGCGCACTTGATTGCGAATGATTTGCAATAACCCTATGAAAGGTCAGGTTTATTTGGGAGAGTCTAACCTATTGCTCAGGTTTTGCAGAGTTTTAGTATTGAGACTCTGGTAAATGAACCACCATTCCATCCATTGCATCGGTCACGACAATTTGACAGCTGAGCCGACTGTTCTCTCTGGGCTCACGAACCACATCCAGCATTTCATGTTCAGAGCCTTCTGCACGACCGGTGACGTCAATCCATGGCTCATCAATGTAGCAATGGCAGGTGGCGCAGGTGCATGAGCCGCCACACTCTCCAAGAATGCCATCGATCATGTTATCCACCGCACCTTGCATTAGCGTGCTGCCAGTCTCAATTTCTGCTTCGTATTGGTTACCGTCGTGGGTAACAAACTGAATCAGTGGCATGTAGATCCTATACAGTGTTCTTATTGTTCCGACACTGTATCGAACCTGTGCTGCAATGGGAAGATCAGCTGTTGTAGATGCCAGGTGTGTCGAATGGGCCGTTACAGCCAAGCTCCGGCCTTTTGCCGGGATGAGATAAAAAGAACTCATGCATCTTTTCGAAGTCCTGAGGAAGGTCGCCAGTCAGATCAATCGGCTCACCAATCACCACTTTTCGGGCTTTGAAGTCAAAAGAGATAGGCAGCACAGGAATATCTGCGCCCCGGGCAATATGGTAGAAACCGGTTTTCCAGCGCTGTACTTTGGAACGGGTACCTTCTGGAGCAATCACCAGAATAAATTTTTCACTGTCCCGGATCTCTTTAGCCGCCTGATCCACTCGGTTAATGGATTTGCTGCGCTCAATGGGAACACCACCAAGACCACGCATTAGAATGCCCAGAGGACCCGAAAACAGAGAATGTTTACCAAAAAAGCGCACTCGGATTCTCAAAATAAGTTTGGCGGCGACGCCAATAACAAAATCCCAGTTGGATGTATGTTGGGCGACGATGATCACATATTTATTGAGATCAGGCAGTGTGCCTTCAATTTTCCATCCACCCATTAACCAGAACACAAAGCGTCCCAGAGCGTGTTTCAGCGGATTATAAGGTGCAAAATTTTCGTGAGTTGATGACGGCATAATGAGTAGCGGTAATAACAGGGAAGCGTAGTATTTCAGAGATCGACCAGAAAGAAGAAGGCTCTGTTACAAAAATAAAACAAGACAAAACGATAACTTAGAAGTATCGCACGTTATACAGCAGTCGTCAGCTAACTGGCTAGCTAGCTTGGTTCACAGCCGATCATGGGATGAGCTTCAATAGAAACATCATCAAACTTCCACTCTTTTGGACTACCAGGGTTAATGATCACTTTCAGCTGTACAATCACTGCCTGCTCAACGTGATAGTTCTCACGACTTTCACTGTTGTCGATCAAGTTATATTCATTGAAGCAGCAGGAAAAACTAAGGGACACTTTACCGTCTGGCAGGCAGGCAAATTCAGATTCCCTTTTGGCGCCAACAGCAATAATGCCGAAGCCTTTGCCAAACAGTGAATAGCCAAAGTTTTTTAAATATTGGTCCATGGCGCTGTAGGGTGCCAGCGTGCAGAAGTTAGCCAAGACCATCATCATCTTTTTGGCTGTGCCCAGATCGTTACAACTCTCAATCGAAAAGACCTTCAGTGCTTCTTTGCAGATGACAATCAGGTCTTTATCCTTTTTGTGTTCTTCTCTTGTGGCAGATGAATCGAAAGACATGGCTGCAGAAGTGATCTGGAAATTCACGCCTTTTACTAAATCGATATCAAACTGGGTCGCGATATCATCATCGCCTTCAGAAAAACTGTTGAAAACTTGACGCAACTGTTTCGATAGATCAGTGCTCATGGCGTTATCGGCGGGATATACACCGTTAAACTGGTTGATTTTTCCGGGTATATCCAGCAATTCATCGGTGGGTAATTCAGCCGTTTGCCTTGGGTTTTCTTCAGGCGCACTTTGTATCAATTGCTCACTGGCGGAGACATCAATACCGAAAAGGCCGGTAAAACTAGCCCATGATGGGCTTTTGCAAAGCGCTTTGATTCTGCTCAATGTGCCGGATGGCTGGTTTCCGTTTGCCATGTTGCTTGCCATATTTGTTGTCCTGAGATCACTGATCTGAATAGATATCGGCAGTGATTTCAGGCTTTAAATCGACGATTTAGCGCTGGCACTTACTGCAGAAGCAGCTGCTTCTATTTCCCAGTTTTATCTCTTGGATGGGTTTTCCACAATTCAGGCAGGGCTGTCCTGCACGGCCATAAACAGCCAGCTCCTGTTTGAAATAGCCAGGTTTGCCATCGCCGCCAACAAAGTCTTTCAATGTTGTGCCACCCTGTTCTATCGCCTTGGCAAGGGTTTCGATAATGGCATCGGTCAGTCGTTCATAACGTTGTTTGGATACTTTTCCGCACGGGGTATCAGGCCTTATTCCAGCCTTAAAGAGCGCTTCACTGGCATAAATGTTACCGACACCAACGACGACTTTATTGTCCATAATAAAGGTTTTTACTGCCTGACTTTTCTTACGGGATAACAGGAACAGTCGTTGTGCGGTGAACTCGCCATCTAATGGTTCTGGCCCAAGGTGACTCAGCAGTTTGTGTTCATAAATCGGTGCTTCTGTCCACAGGACAGCACCAAATCGGCGGGGGTCGGTATACCGTAATTTTTGTCCATTAGTGAAGATAATATCGATATGGTCATGTTTGCCAACGGGCGCATCCTCAGTCATTACCCTGAGGCTACCGGACATACCCAGATGAATGATCAAGTGGCCAGAGCCAGTATCCAGCAATAAATACTTCGCCCGCCGTTTTACCGAAAGGATGGTTTTTCCTTTCAGTATTTGATTAATGTTCTCTGGAACAGGCCATCGTAAACGCGAGTCACGTACAACGACTTCAGCGACGTTGTGCCCTTCAATGTAGGGCTCAATCCCCCGCCGGGTAGTTTCGACTTCTGGTAATTCCGGCATGCTGATTCACCTTAATGCGTCATAAGGGGGAAAAGTATCCCAACTTTCAAGAAAAGAGTCATCGCATAAGCATAAATGCCGCGCTTTATTTCGAATTGAATAATAAAGACTTATATTCATTCGCTGATAGAATATCAAAACCTTCGTCCCGTTCCTGCTTGGCGTTGGATGTGTATTCTGTGAGCGACAATGACAACAAGCGTTTCTGTATTTGCCCGGTATTGGGGCGAGCTTCGTGAACTTCTCTATCTTTCTGGCCCTATTTTAGGGGCGCAATTGGCAACCACGGGTATGAGCTTTGTGGATACCAGTATGGCAGGGCAATACTCAGCCGTGGATCTGGCGGCTATTGCTTTGGGCTCCAGTATCTGGGTGCCGGTGTATTTGCTGGTACGTGGCATATTGATGGCACTGACGCCCACTGTCGCTCATATGTACGGCGCTGGTCGAACCGGTGAGGTGGCCAGTCAGGTTCGTCAGGGGCTATGGATTGCACTGTTAATGAGCCTGTTGTCGTTAGGATTTATTTTCAAATCTGACGCGATATTACAATGGCTAGAGGTTGAGCCGGAAATGGCTGGCGTTACTTTGGAGTATCTGAAAGCACTGGCCTGGGGTATTCCTGCCATCTGTCTTTTTCAGGTATTGGCTTGCTATTGCGAAGGTTTGGGCAGGACAAAACCTGGTATGGTGTTCAGCTTTATCGCTCTGGCACTGAATATTCCGCTTAACTATGTGTTGATCTATGGGAAATTTGGCTTCCCTGAATTAGGCGGTGTTGGCTGTGGTTATGCGACAGCGGTCTGTTTCTGGGCCATGTTTCTGATGATGGCTGTTTATACGCTATTTAGTCGTCAACACCGCAAGATGGGAATCTTCGAACAATGGGAACTACCAAAGCTGTGTGTCATTGCCAATCTGATGAAGCTAGGTGTGCCGATCGGGTTGGCTATCTTCTTTGAGGCGAGCATTTTTTCTGTGGTGGCATTGTTGATTGGTAAGTTGGGTGCCATTGTGGTTGCAGGTCATCAAATTGCACTGAACTTCACATCACTGGCCTTTATGCTTCCCTTAAGTCTTTCAATGGGGCTGACTATTCGTGTCGGTCAGGCTTTGGGAGCCGGTAAACAGGAACAGGCTGCCTATTCAAGCTATGCAGGTATTGTGACGACATTGGCCACTGCCACTATCAGTGCTTCTGTGATGCTGTTTATGCCAGGGCTTGTGACGTCTATTTACACCCAGAATGCTGAGGTAGCAACATTGGCGGCGCAATTGCTAATTTATGCGGCAGTGTTCCAATATGCTGATGGCATTCAGATTGCCGCCAATGGCGCTTTACGCGGTTTTAAAGATACCCGTGTGCCCATGGCCATTGTGCTATTTGCCTGTTGGATTGTGGCGCTTCCGTTAGGGTATGTTTTAGGGTTGACGGACTGGGTTGTGGAGCCAATGGGGCCTCATGGGTTGTGGATTGGTTTGGTGATCGCTTTAACAGTGGGTGCGCTCTTACTGGCAATACGGTTGCGTCAAATCATCCAGAGAAGTGCTGTAGACAACATTCAGGCGACTAAACCAAAAACATCAATTGCTTAATCTAATAAGGAGAGCAATTGAGTCGGTCTCGCCCTTTCTATTGTGGCAAAGGGCGCCGTTCTTTTATAATCTCCTCCCTTTCCCGGAGCAAATGTTCCGGCCAGATAATATCGTCGCTGCACGAGTGGATTCATGAGCAAAACGAAAGTACTTACAGGTATAACGACAACAGGAACACCACACCTGGGTAACTACGTGGGGGCTATCAAGCCTGCAATTGAGGAAAGCTGGCGCGATGATATGGCTTCCTATTTTTTCCTGGCGGACTACCACGCGCTGATCAAAGGTCGCGACCCTAAGCGCCTGCATCAGTCGACTCTGGAAATTGCGGCTACGTGGTTGGCGCTAGGGCTGGATACAGATCGTGCTACGTTTTATCGTCAATCCGATATTCCTGAGATTGCCGAATTAAACTGGATCATCGGCACGATGACTGCCAAAGGGTTGATGAACCGTGCCCATGCCTACAAAGCGGCAGTGCAGGATAACCTTGAAGCAGGTGAGCAGGATCCAGATAAAGGCGTCACTATGGGGCTGTTCAGTTATCCGGTGTTAATGGCTGCAGATATCCTGATGTTCAATGCTCATAAAATTCCGGTAGGCCGCGACCAGGTGCAGCATATTGAGATGGCACGAGATATTGCGGGTCGTATGAACCATCACTACAAAACCAAATTTGCTTTGCCAGAAGCAGTGGTTGGTGAGAGCACTGCAGTACTGAATGGGTTGGATGGTCGTAAGATGAGCAAGAGTTACGACAACACCATTCCTCTGTTTGTGCCAGAGAAAAAGCTGCTGAAGCTGGTTCGTAAGATCAAAACCAACTCTCTGGAGCCTGGTGAGCCCAAAGATCCGGATACTTGCACACTCTTCCAGATTTACTCTGCGTTTGCGGATGCTGAACAAGTAAAAGCTAAACGGCAGCAGTATGCTGATGGCGCCGGCTGGGGTGATTTGAAAAATGAACTCTTTGAGTTCTTGAACGATCACTTGAAAGCGCCTCGTGAGCATTACAATGCTCTGATCGAAGATCCTGCTTTTATTGAAAAAGAGTTGTTGAAAGGTGCTGAAAAGGCCCGTGCAGAAGCTGCGCCTTTCCTGATAGAAGTGCGCCATGCAGTAGGTCTAAGACCTCTGGCGTAAACCTGTATCGCAGCTATTGAAGAATCATTTTGATAGCTGTGAAAACCTATAAAACCTTTCTATTTTAGCGATATTTCCAGCTACCTCTTCCGTTAGGCCGTGCGTTTATGAAACAGTTTCAGATATTGATTTTACTGTCAGCGTTTCTGCTGTCTGGTTGCTCTTACCTGAATAGCTTTATGGGGAGCTCATCCCAGCAAAAAATTGAGTTTCAACTGGATCAGCTGGACACTGATGGTTTATATGGCCCGGAAGATGGCAAGCGTTCGGTGAGTTATGAATTCTGCATCCCCGGTGTTGTAGAATATGCACAACAGGTGATGTCTATTGATCAAACGGCCATTATCTATAAAGATTCTCCAGGACGAATTCAGTGTAAAAAATATGAATATTTAGTGATTGGTGAAACCTCTCAGCCAGACTTTAAAACGACACTACACAATTTAGCGACACTGGATTACGTGACCAGAATTGTTGAAGCTCACTTTGAATAATACCAATGGCGCCGGAAAAAACAGCACTCCATGATGGGGTTTTAGTTCGTAGTCGTTTAGTCAGATTGGTTTTTCAATGTCTTGCTGTCGTCTGTATCTTGCTTGGGTTGATTGGTGTTTTTCTCCCTCTACTGCCCACAACGCCCTTTCTATTACTGGCTGCTTTCTTCAGTATTCGCTCTTCCCCCGCAATACATACCTGGCTGGTTAACCATAAAATACTGGGGCCACCGTTACAGCAGTATCTAATAGACAGAAGTATCACCCGGTCTGTGTTTTATCGCGCGGTGAGCTTTCTCTGGCTGACTATCAGCCTGTCTATTTGCATAATTACTCTTGTCTGGGTGAAATGGCTGCTGATATTTATTGCTGTTAGCGTCACTGTCTATCTGAACAGACTCAAGCAACGCAATAAGAGCTAGGAGCCTGACCGAGAATAGGTTGCCCTACTTCGGTGGTAGTAAATTGGTCTAAAAATTCTGTTTTGTTCAGCAAATAGCACCACTATTTACTTCAAAAAACAGAATTTTTATCCTCAATTTTCTACCATCCTCGCTACGGGCGCTATTCTCGGTCAGCCTCCTAGTCGATTAGCTGACATACTTGACGCGACTATCTATACTCTTTCACTGCAACCACCACTTTGGTTGCTCTTGTGGCGCAGGGTGCCTGTTCATTTTTCTGAAGTGAATGAACAAGCTGAGATGATACCTGTTGAACCTGATCCGGCTAGTACCGGCGAAGGGACTGCCATGGAACTGCCGTCTATTTTTTAGCTGAATCTTCGGCTGTTTTCTTGCTGTCTTCGGGCATTATTCCAGCACTGTGCGTCACGCCTTTTTCCTAAATCAGGACGGACGCATGAGCTCTATTGTTTTTCAGAAAACAGAAACACCAAGACTTTCTCTGCTACTGAATTGGTATGCCAACCCCTACCACACCCCGATCTTCATAGCTCAACAACTGGGTTTTTATGAAGAAGAAGAAATTTTTCCTGGCATTATGGAAACCACAGACCCTTCGGATGTGACGGATTTAATTGGTCAGAATAAAGTGGACATTGCCCTCAAAGCGATGATTCATACCTATGCTGCCCGGGCAAAAGGGTACAAAGTGGTGTCTACCGGCACGCTGTTTCATGAGCCTCCCACCGGCATTATTTTTCTAAAATCCAGCGGTATAAAAGGGTTTGAGGATATAAAAGGTAAACGGATTGGCTACATTGGCAGTTTCGGCAAAATCATCATTGATGACTTGGCTCGCCGTGCAGGCATCAATGTAGGCGACTATGAGACGGTTCGAGTCGGCATGAACCTTACGGATGCAATCATGAAAGGCACGGTGGATGCTGGCATGGGTATCGGTTGTTTTCAGCAGGTTGAGCTTGAGCATGTAAGCGGACAAGAGACAGGTATGTTGCGGGTAGATGAATTGGCCGGATTGGGTTGTTGCTGTTTCTGCTCAATTCTTTTTCTGGTGCATGAATCGTATCTGGCTAAAAATCCGAACACGGTTGCAGGGTTTATGCGGGCAACTCAGCGGGGAATGCACTGGACTCTGGAAAACCCGGAAAAAGCCTGGGAGATGCTGTGTGACAAGATTCCATCATTGCGTACAGAGGTGTTCCAGAAAATATACATCAGTTGTCTTCCGTATTTCTCCAGAGATCTTGTTAATGTGGATCGGGATTGGGAAAAGGTAGGTGTCTATGCCCAGCAGCTGGGTATTACCGATGGCAGCATGGATAGTCTTAGTTGTTATACCAATGACTACCTGCCTGAACGTCCTCATGCAGAGCTTGAACCATTGGACGGACATTATATTTCAGAGCAGCTTTCTCAACAGAGTGGCGCGCTGTAAATCTTTAAGGCCTGACGATGAGTCAGGCTTGCCTCACGGTTTCGTGATGATTTCCATGGGGCGCCTATATTTACTTAGCCCGAAGAGAGTATCCCCAAGGCATGCTGAACCTCGGGCTCTCGGTGAAAACAGGCTGCCATTCCCTATCAATTTGAGTCGAGACGTTTTTGCAAAGTGACCATGAGATTCAAAAAGCAGCATTACATGATCAGAAATTGTGATCTTCAATTTACCCTGCAGCTTTGATTTTGCCTTTTAATGTCGATAGGCTGATCGCCTGATTTGAAAACGGAGTGCAGTATGGACAGTCAACTGGACCAACTGAAGCGCATGACGAAAGTGGTTGCAGACACCGGTGATATTGAAGCGATACGCCGATATCAGCCGGTGGATGCAACCACGAACCCGTCGCTGATCCTGAAAGCTGCCGGGCTCGACAGTTATCAGACTCTGTTCAAAGAGGCCATTGCTTACGGTCGTAGCTGTGCTCAGGATAAAGCCTATGGCGTACCTTTTGCCTGTGATTGGCTGACGGTTGGTATTGGTCGTGAAATTCAGCAGGTGGTACCTGGCCTGGTTTCCACCGAAGTGGATGCAAGACTCTCTTTTGATACCGAAGCAACAATTCATAAAGCCCGCCAGTTGATTGATTTATATAAGCAGCAGGGTGGTGATCCGGATCGGGTGCTCATCAAAATCGCCTCCACCTGGGAGGGCATTAAAGCGGCGGAAGTGCTGGAGAAAGAAGGCATCCGCTGTAATCTGACGTTGTTGTTTAATTTTGCTCAGGCGCAAGCGTGCGCTGAGGCAGGTGTCTATCTGATATCTCCGTTTGTGGGTCGGATTCTGGATTGGTACAAAAAGGCGGAAGGTCGCGAATACTCAGCATCAGAAGACCCCGGTGTTGTATCGGTCAGCCGGATTTATAACTACTACAAACAATATGGCTATCAAACCGTCGTCATGGGTGCGAGCTTCAGAAGCACCGGCGAAATTACCGAGTTGGCTGGTTGTGATTGTCTAACCATTGGGCCAGATCTTTTGGATCAACTGGCCGGTTCCAGCGAATCTCTGGAACAAAGATTGTTTGGTGATTCGCCTGTATGCAGTGACGAAAAGACCATTTTGAATGAAGCTGCGTTCCGCTGGGCAATGAATGACGATGCCATGGCAACCGAAAAATTGGCGGAAGGGATTCGTAACTTTGCCCGTGATCAGGAAAAGCTGGAGCTATTGGTAGCGGATTTATTTTAATGAATGAAAGGGCACTTAAAAGCGCCCTTTTTTGTATTATCTGAACTGCTTGGCAGCCATAGTAATACGGGAGATACAGGTTGGGCGCCCTTGATCATCTTCAATTTTGATTTCCCACACCTGAGTGCTTCTACCAATGTGAA
The DNA here is from genome assembly GCF_947495845.1 of uncultured Endozoicomonas sp. Lineage (GTDB taxonomy): Bacteria > Pseudomonadota > Gammaproteobacteria > Pseudomonadales > Endozoicomonadaceae > Endozoicomonas. Next base: position 11,623 of record NZ_CANMAO010000019.1, read on the forward strand.
CGGGACGAGTGGTTCCGGTCACTTTGCCAGAAGTGGCTGAGCGTAAATGATTGGCGTTAATTTCCAACCCGACACAATAATAGCCATCTTCACAGCAAAGATTGGCTGCGATGCTGCCCAGTGTTTCTGCCAGAACGACCGAGGCGCCACCATGAAGTAGCCCCATAGGCTGAATGGTACGATGATCAACGGGCATAGTGCCCCGAAGAAAGTCGTCGCCTACTTCGGTAATTTCAATCCCTACATGATCACACATGTTGTCCCGGAACTGAGCTTTTGCGGGATCGTAGGGGCGTTTCCAGATCGACATCTTATTTTCTTTCCTTATATCTGGTTTCTCAAGCCTAGCTGATCCGGATGAGGATTCAGATAAGTTTGGCTTTTGATGTAGTCACTGCCATGATTTTCGACAAAATGGCGAAGCATGGTCATTGGCGCAATGAGCGGCACCATTTGCTGGCGATACTCTTCAACCAGTGTCAAAAACTGATTTCTCTCTTTGCTGTCCACGGTCTTTTTAACATATCCAAGAATATGCATCATGGCATTTGTATGAGATTTTCGATTTGCCCGCCGTTTCAGCGCCTGCATAAAGTGGGTGAAGTATTCATCCAGTAACTCTTCTAAAGGCAACTGTCGCCCTTTTGCTACAATCTGACCAAGCTCCTCATAGCCCTGAGGATAGTGTGCCATGAGCATGTATTTATGGGTGGAGTGAAAGTCACCCAGTGCCTTGTAAGACGGTTTCTGCAAGACCATTGTCTGCCAACGATGGTAGGCATATACCCGGGTAAAGAAATTTTCACAAAGCACCGGATCGTGCAGACGACCTTCCTCTTCTATGGGAAGTAGAGGCTTTTCTTCCATCAACACTTTAGCGTAGGCACCCGGTGAACTTTCTCCCAAAGGGTGCCCGTTTTCATGGTAAACCTTGACCCTTTCCATGCCGCAACTTGGGGATTTCTGCATAAGCACATAGCCAGAGATGCCCTTCAGGGTTGCCGCTTTTTCATGGCCAAATTTTTCCAGAGCATCCGTCACATCCAAACTGGCTGTTTCTGTACCGACCACTCTGACCTTTAATGCTTTTTGCGGGTCAGAAGACGACATGAGTTGTAAGCTTTTGGTTTCTTGAGGTTCTGCAAGTTCGCCGACCAGTCTAATGGGCTCCCTGGGCGTGCCAAGGCCGATGGCCATTTCCGGGCAGACGGGCTCAAAATGGAAAAAGCGATCCAGAGTATTTACACAAAAAGAGGAGCGTTTGTGGCCACCGTTGTAACGCACTTTCTGCCCCAGCAGGCAGGAGCTGATACCCAGTGTTATCACTTTTTCAGGATCAGGTATTGACACAATAGCCACCGGTTTTGCCTCCGGGATTTATTTTTTGGAATGGAAGTCAGGATTGATAACCTCCTGTAACTGCATGATACGATAAAAGTTTAACTTTGGTTCTAACCATTGAAAGCATTTTGTGAAGATGGAACTTTTTCTGCCTCACAGACACTAATGGCTGCGAAAACGCAAATTGATCTTAATGTGAATTTGACTGAATGATGAGACTGAAAGAACTTTTCCAGCCTACTGGCTGTCCAATAAGTGACATTACAACAGGCTTGTTGGGAGGCTGTTAAACTGTGCTGATCGTTACCGATACACCACGACTGATAGTGCGTACATGGCAGCTGGCGGATGTAAGCGCATTCTCTACGCTGTTAGGGCATGACCCGGTCGCATCATCCGGCATTGCTGCTACTGAGCCAGGCAGTATTGCTGAGACTGAGTTGTGGCGATATCAGGCTGAGCTGGATAAAAGAGGCTGGTCCCGCTGGGCCGTGGCTTATAAAGAAACGAATCAATTGATTGGCTATTGTGGTTTCACACCCTATGGCAAGCACATTGAGATGAGCTGGCGGTTTATGCCCGAGTTCCGGGGGCAGGGGCTGGTACTGGAAGCGGTTGAAGCTGTTACTCAGTTTGGTTTTAACCAACTGGGCATGGAAGAAATTATCTCCTATACGGCGCCCAATAATGAGTTCGCTCAAGGTGTTATGGAGCAATTGGGTATGGTGCTTGATCGCTTTGAAGGCTGGAGCACCTGTACGGTTGCCCGTTACAGAATCCAGTCGCCCATCTGATATTCAACAGAGCTGAATTGATTTTATTTTATTGTGTTTCCCTCAAACACAATATTCACTACCATCCTCTCTTGTTCTGCATTTTATCATTTGAGACTCTATGACTGACACTTGCCCTAATGTTCTCAAGGAATGGGAGCAACGCTTTATCGACTGCCTGCAAAATCTTGGGCAGGATCACGATGACGATTCCCATGATTTCTTTCATTTCCAGCGGGTTTGGAAAACCGCCTGTCAGATTATGGATCAGGATGGTGCGGCCGCAGATCGACTGGTTGTACTCGCAGCCTGCTATTTTCACGATGTGGTCGTGTTGCCAAAGAATCACCCGGAGCGATCCAAGGCATCAACGCTGGCTGCTGCAAAAGCCAGAGAGCTACTTCAGCATATGGCTTTCCCTGAAGCTCAGCTGGAGAACGTTTGCCATGCCATTGAAAGCCACAGTTATTCCGCAGGTATCGTGCCTGAAACGTTGGAAGCAAAGGTCGTTCAGGATGCTGATCGGATGGAAGCGTTAGGTGCTATTGGGCTGGCAAGAGTCTTTTATACGTCAGGCGTTTTACGTCAGAAGATGTTTGATCCGGAAGATCCAATGGCTGCGCACCGGGAGTTGAGTGATCGACAGTTTGCTTTGGATCACTTTGAACAGAAGTTGCTGAGATTACCTGAGACGATGCAAACGAACGCGGGCAGGGAAATGGCTGAGAGAAATGCTCGCTATTTGGCCGATTTCAGAGCGAAACTGCTTCAGGAGTTACAGGGCGACTATTCCTGAAGCCCTGAAGCTAAATATATTTAAAGAGCCAGAGCCTCTTCAAAAGCGGTAACCATACGCTGGGTTTGGGCGAGATCTCCCAGCGTGACTCTTAACCCCATTTTTCCATCACTACTGGCTTTTGGGCGAACCAGAATTCCTTTTGATCGCAAGTGCTGCTCAATCACTGAACTGTTCTCTGGAAATGCCCAGATAAAGTTGGCTGCACTGTTCCAGAAAGAAATGTTTTTCTGCTGTAAAAAAGACTCAAACAACGGCTTTGATTGCTCCATCACTTCCGATACATAGTCGTGTGTGTATTCCGGGTGATCCAGCGCTGCATGAATGGCAACAGCGGCAAACTGATTGACGTCGTATGGGCCACGCACATTGAGCAGTGCATTGATATTGTCTGGGTGACTGATGACATAACCCAGCCGAATGGAAGGCAAACCCCAAGTCTTTGAGAATGTTCGGGTAATCAGCATATTTGGGAAGTTCATCACCTGATCAGCGATAGTTGATTTCGAATACTCAAAATAACATTCATCCACCAGTATGGCGGTATCCGGCGCGGCTTTGGCAATGGTCAGGATATCTTCGACGCTGGTGGGTGTACCACTGGGGTTGTTGGGGTTGGCGATGACGACCAATCCTGTTTCTGGAGAAAGGGCCTCCAGAACAGCCTGAAGGGGAAAGCCGCCATCTTTCGTGTATTCGGGCTCGATAACCTTAAGGTTTTCTACTCCGGCACATTGCTGATACATGGCAAAGGTAGGGCTGGGAATAATGATTTCATCTCCCGAAGAACAGGCAGCGCGGATAATAATATCAATGCCCTGATCAGAGCCATTAGTAATCATGACCTGCTCCGGCTTAACGCCAGCATAATCCGCTATTTTCTCATTCAGGTTGCCATAGGCTGGATACACTTGAATCCGGTCATTCTGAATAAAATCGATCAGCGCTTGTTTGATGTGGTGGCTAACCGGCAGGGTTCTTTCATTAAAATCCAGCAGCAGATGCTCATGGGGATTTCTGCCTTCCAAAGGCGGGGCGTAGGCGCTCATCCTTGTAATATTTGGCTTGAGTATGGTCATCAGCGGGGTCTCTGCCATTTTATGGTTAGCTTTCAGCGTGTTGCAGTATATACCCAAAGGATTTCAAGTTGCTATGCGGCGGCAAGTGAGCGAGACCTTTAGAAGGTGTCGTGGTGATCTAATAGTCCGCTCATCTAATACTTATTGCTAGTAATTATATTTATACAATTAACTATAATTAATTGAGATTTGTGCCAAGGGAATGGTGAAAATATGTCTGGAGTAAATGGATCTTCATACATACCGGGAAGTCAGCCTGTTACTGGTCCTGTTTATCCTGCACAGGGCAAAAACAAGGGGTTTAAGAATTACCTTCCATTATCACTAGCAAATGTTGCGCCTCATGTCGCCAAAGAAATACATGAAAGAGATATCCTGCCAGTGGCTTCTGTTTCTCAGGTCAACAAAGAACCTGTTGTAAAGTCATTGGAAAAACAGTTGATTGGACAGAAAAATTACAAAGCCAAACTGGAAGAAAAGAAGGAGATTGCCATCTCCGTTGATTCGATCAAGCAAACGATACAAACAACAGAATATGTAAAAGGTGGCCCACAAGTCACTTTCCAATATAAATGTGGAAAGACGGTTAGCGTTATTCCTCCAGACCCTGGTTTAAAGGATGTAGAATTGAATAAACTTAGGGGACTGCTAACTAAACAGATCGGTCAATTTGAAAAGAAATTCGGGCAGGATCCCAAGAAAATAGACCAAAAAATCAGTCTTGCCGAAGAGGGAATAGCGGAAACCAGTAAAAGCTTGTGCGAACATATGCCAAATTCGAAGGCTTTAGCTTATGTTCCGGAGAAGCCCTCCAGTTATTCAATTGACACTTATCTGCCTGAATGGCCAGAAGGTCATCAGATTAATGGATTCCCTTCTACAGCTCATCGAGTTGATCACTCTAGCCATAGGCCAGAAACTGATCCTGCTGAAGAGAATGGTAAGGGTGAAGTATTTAAACTGAAACCTGCTGAAAACCGTGCAGTTATCGAGAAGCCTGTTCAACCTACGGTTACCTCTGGGCAGGTGCTGGAACGCAACAAAGACCAAGAAGACGCACTGGCAGCTCAAAGCCAGAAAGTGGATGCTGCTCTAGCAGAGCTGACCACTCAACTGCAGGATGTTGGTAAAGACAGTGCTGTTACTCCAAAGGCAAATAATAATTGGCATAAAGACGCATCTGTTCTCGGTGCCATTGCTGATTTGGGCGATGTAATTGAACAGTTTAATGTTGCAAACCAGGCATCAACAACACTCCCAGAGCCTGACGTCACAACCAGTAATAGAAATGTGCAGGATTCAGCAGCGAATTCTGCCAACAATAATACGAATAAACTTGATCAAGGCGATGAAACACTACCTCCACCCCCATCACCTTTTGTATTTCTAAATACTTCAAAAGAAAATAGCGAGCATTTGGTTGATTTCTCTGATCTGCCTCCACCGCCTTCTTTTTTAGAGGGAATCGAGAACAGTGAGGCTCGGATGGAACAGCCGAATCCGGCTCCGTTACCTCAGGTGTCTGGGGAAGCTGGAAATGCAGAGTTTGATTGGCCTCTTCCACCGCCACCTCAGGGGAGTAGTGGTAAGGAGAATAACCCACTGATCAACAATGATTTGCCGCTCCCGCCACCACCGACGGAGATCGTTGATAATACTATTCAAAAAGACGCACAAAAACCGGTTAAAGTTGATCCTGCACGAGAAAATGTTAAACAAGGTTTAGCGCCAGATAAAAAAACAGACGTTGAGCGCAAGGAGCAGGTGAGAAACTCAGAGGCAAAGCCATTTAAACCTACAGTGTATGTGAAGCCAGAACCTCAGATTAAAACCGTCTCAGAACCAGCTCGTCCTCCCGGGTTTAGATCTTTTAATTTTTCTGGAAAAAAACAGAAGGCTGAAAGCAGGACTGACAATACCACCGCAACCTCCCTGAAAAAAGAAAGCAAAGACAGTGTTCAAAATAACGCGTTTCTAAAATCAGAGAGCTTGGCTACTAAGGGATTTATCAACTTAGGCAATACTTGCTTTGCTAACAGCGGCCTCAAGGCTCTGATCTATGGCTACCCTGATTCTTTTTTCGCAACGCTCGACTCTTTAACTCTTGACGAGAGTCGTGACCCTATTCGCAAAGCACTCTTGAATCTACGTCACAGCCTTTTGTCAGAGGGCAATCTAACACCGAACAACACAGCTCAGGCATATCAGGAGCCATTGAAGGCCTTGTTTGGTGCGTGTTTTGATTACGGAATAAAAAAGGATAGTCAGACTTTTAAGTTTATTTTTCCCAAAGATCCAAGAATAGAGGGAAATGCCATCATTCAACATGATGTTACTGAGTTCATTAATGAACTTATGGATGTGTTGCAGATCAACGAAAACTATACTGGCTCCATTCTCTCAACAGCGATAATGCATCATATATCCGCTGGAGATGATGTGAATGTTTCAACACCAGTAGGCTCGCCAGATATTGATAATATTCTTAAAATTCCACTTAAGGAAGGTCAGTATCTTTCGCTTCAGACGCTCATTACAAATAAACAAAATAATCGTTCTGAGCTTGATCTTGGAAATAGCATACCCTCTGAGCGCTGGGAGGCGGCAAACTATCAAAAAGGAAATTATCAGGCTTTAGAATCTTGGATCGAGCGTAGGGGAATAGAATCACTGAAAGGAGAGACTTCAGATCAGCTCTTTGTGGATGTAAAAACGTTTAATATATTACCGGTTCAGCTTATGTCCTATGCAGCAGGTAGCGGAGGCGCTGAAGGTCAATCAAGAAAACTGATTCGAGAAACAGAGGCTCTTAAAGCGGAACTCGACCGACCATTAACTATTTCTGTGATTGATAAAAAGTCGAGACAAGAAAAAACAATCACACTGCGTTTAAAAAGCTTCTGTTTGCACATTGGTGGTTCAGATGGTGGACATTATACTGCTGCTGTCAATCATGCAAAAGCTGGCGAAAAAGACCAGTGGTGGCTTCATAATGACCAAACCGTAGATAAAATTGAATCGTTACCTACAGTGGATGGACAACCTTATCTGTTATTCTATGAGAAGGTCAGCGAATAGCACATTCCCCAGATGACTCTCTTCCCATCATCCCTGATAATTCAGGGATGAAAGAAGTATATATTGTCCCCGATTGCCATGAACCCTTAACTGAACTTTATCGTGACGATCATATTGTCGTGGTAAACAAGCCGTCAGGCTTACTCAGTGTGCCAGGGAAACCGCCAAATGACCGTGACAGCGCCTTGTCGCGGCTTCAGAAAATCAATCCTGAAACGCGAGTGGTTCATCGTCTGGATATGTCCACATCGGGTTTAATGGTGTTTGCTCTGAATATTGAAAGTCATCGTGCGCTCAGTATTCAATTTCAGAACCGCGAAGTAGAAAAAGAATACATCGCCGATGTATGGGGAACGCTGGCGTCTCCAGAAGGCAGTGTGGATCTTCCACTTCGTTGTGACTGGCCAAATCGGCCTAAACAGATGGTGGATTTTGAATTGGGAAAGCCATCTCTAACGCACTTCCATTTTCTGGAAAGTAAAAGTGATGATATCCACCGGGTTTTGCTAAAACCGGTTACCGGGAGGTCTCACCAGCTCAGAGTGCATATGGCGGAAATTGGACACCCAATCATTGGGTGTGAGTTTTATGCGCACCCTGCAGCAAGATATGCCAGTGAAAGATTGCATTTACACGCTAGCCGTCTTTTGGTTTATCACCCATCGACACTTGAGAGGATGGGCTTTGTTGCGCAGGTGTCGTTTTAGGGGAGGTTATTTTGTTTGAGCCTCCCGAGGTATGAGATGCTATGGAGGCGCTTTCCTCACTACCTTTGTCTCTTGGTTTGTGTAGGCAAGAAAATAGATTAGAGAATGCCCCAAACTTTTTCTTGGGCAGCTTTTCTGTTTCATTAATCAAAGTTTGAGAGCCACTAAAGGGCGTACCCTCGTTATCTTTTATTGCCCGAGCTTTAGAGTCAAAGGAACCATGAGGCGAGTGAGTCGGCGTTGGTATATTTGCTTCATACTTTGATGTGCTAGAAGAAGAAATTTCTTTTACAAATTCTTGTAACTCAAATGCACGTTCAGGCGGCGCTTCTTTCACCTTGTGTGAGCTTTTAAATGGGTTGCCGAGGTGGAAAAAAGAGGTTTTTTTAGGTGTCTTTTCTGATGTGGAGTTTTTAGGTGTATCTAGGCGATTATCGTCACTAGCTACTGATGCCCTTGACGATAAGTGAGTTTGAGTAGAATTGCCATTTAAGCTGTAACTATCAGGCTCTCTATTGTGTTTTTTGAGACTGTTAAAGAAGTTTGCGATATCTGCAGGTTTGCAGTCTCTACGAAAAATACAATAGTAGGCGACGCCTCCAATAACGCAACCAACAACCGCACCAACAGGCCCACCAACGGCAGCCCCTGCAGCAGTTGTCAGGGCAAAGGCTGTAACTCCAGCTGGCACTGCACTGAGTATGGCGATACCGACAGATTTGGCAACATCTCTGCCGCTCACTCTTCCTTTGCAACATTGGTCTTCAGAAGATTTTGGCGCTAAGCCAGGTAGAGAGTCAGGGGGGGTGCTAGCATTAGGAGCAAGGGATGGTAGAGACATTTGGGCAACCTATAAAAGATATAAAGCAATAAACTCAATGATATAGTGAGGATATAAAGTGCTTTTCGCCCATCTCTGACAGGAAACTTGGCGAGCAAGTTCCCTGTTTTTCTCAAAATATTTTATTCAACACCCTGACTACGCAGATAATCATCATAGGTACCATGGAAATCCACAACACCAGAGTCTTTTATCTCGATGATGCGGGTTGCCAGAGAAGATACAAACTGACGATCGTGAGAAACAAACAACAGCGTGCCGGAATAATTTTCCAACGCAAGGTTGAGAGATTCGATGGATTCCATATCCATGTGGTTAGTCGGCTCATCCATCAGCAGAATATTTGGACGCTGTTGTATAAGTTTGCCAAACAACATACGACCCTGTTCTCCACCGGAAATCACCTTCACGGATTTTTTCAGATCACTCTGTGAAAACAACATCCGACCGAGTACGCCACGAATTACCTGCTCATCGTCGCCTTCGTTCATCCACTGGCTCATCCAGTCGAACAGATTCATATCCAATTCAAAGTCAGAACTGTGATTCTGGGCGTAGTAACCAATGTTGGCGTTTTCTGACCACTGGAACTCACCGGAACGCGGCGCCATTTTACCCGCCAACGTGTGCAGCAACGTCGTTTTACCGATACCGTTCTGACCGATAATGGCAATACGTTCGCCCACTTCCACCATTAGATTTACGTTTTTAAACAGATCATCTTCATAACCCTGGCTCATCTTCTCGACGACCAGCGCATTCCGGAACAGTTTCTTTTCCTGCTCAAAGCGGATGAACGGGTTCTGGCGGCTGGAAGGCTTGATTTCAGCCAGCTGAATTTTATCGATCTGCTTGGCGCGGGAAGTCGCCTGTCGTGCCTTGGAAGCGTTGGCCGAGAAACGGCTGACGAATGACTGCAGTTCGGCAATTTGAGCTTTCTTACGGGCGTTATCTGCCTGCATGCGCTCACGAGCCTGAGTCGCCGCGGTCATGTACTCATCGTAGTTGCCCGGCATGATTTGCAGCTTGCCGTAGTCCAGATCCGCCATGTGCGTACACACACTGTTCAGGAAGTGACGGTCGTGGGAAATGATGATCATGGTGCAATCGCGCTGCTTGAGAATATCTTCCAGCCAGCGGATGGCATTGATGTCCAGGTTGTTGGTCGGTTCGTCCAGCAACATAATGTCTGGATCAGCAAACAGTACCTGAGCCAGCAATACGCGCAGTTTCCAGCCCGGAGCAACCGCGCTCATCAGGCCGTAATGCTGATCGATAGGAATATCCAGGCCCAGCAGCAGTTCACCGGCACGGGCTTCGGCAGAATACCCGTCCATTTCGCCAAACTGAACTTCCAGATCCGCAACGCGCATGCCTTCTTCTTCAGTCATATCGGCTTTGGCATAAATGGCGTCGCGTTCTGCTTTCACTTTCCACAGTTCAGCGTGACCCATAATGACGGTGTCGATGACGGTGTATTCTTCGTAGGCCCACTGATCCTGGCTCAGCTTCGCTATGCGCTCGTTGGAGTCTTTATTGACGTTACCGGAAGACGCTTCCAATTCGCCGCCCAGAATCTTCATAAAGGTTGATTTACCACAACCATTGGCACCAATAAGTCCGTAACGATTGCCTTCGCCAAACTTGACGGAGATATCCTCAAAGAGGGGTTTGTCACCGAACTGCATGGTGATATTAGCTGTTGAAATCAATTTGGTGTCCTGTGCTGAGTATTTTAAAAGTAAAGCGGCGCAGACTACCTTGGCTACGGCCTCCAGCCAATAGGTAATTGGCTTTTTCTTTATGCTATTTTAGAAATGATTGTCCGGAAATCACTATCGACCAGCTTTGCAAAAATATCAATTCAGTGTGAAAGAGCTGTAGACCTGATATTGATTATCATCCGGATCGGGTTACACTGCGGATTTATTGTACATCATCTAACCCAATGCCGATTCAGCTGTGTTGCCCTATTTGTCATGAAAGCCTCGCCACTACACCTTCTGGTGTTTGTTGCCCTGGTAGTCATCAATTTGATCGCGCCCGTCAGGGGTATCTGAATCTTTTACCCAGTCATAAAAAGAAAAGTAAGCAGCCGGGTGATGATAACGACATGGTGGCAGCCCGCGCCCGGTTTTTAAGCAAAGGGCATTATCAGCCGGTTGTGAATAAATTGGTTGAACTCATTCACCATGTTGGTGGTCATGTTGATGGCGAGAGAATTCGAATTCTTGATGCCGGATGTGGGGAAGGATTCTACACCACAGAAATTCAACAAAAGGTGTCAGGCAGCGATGTGTGTGGCGTTGATATTTCCAAGCCCGCTATTTTATCGGCCTGTCGTCGCAGTAAAGATATTGAGTGGCTGGTGGCCAGTGTCAGTCAGCTACCTCTTATGGGTAACCAGTTTGATGTGATCATCTCAGTGTTCTCCCGAACCGACTGGCAAGAGTTTGCCCGGCTGCTGAAACCCGGTGGACATGTTTTGATGGTGACGCCTGGTCAGCACCATTTGCTGGCACTCAGGCAGCTAATTTATCAGGATGTCCGACCCTACCCGGAAGATAAGCGGGTGCAGGATTTACCTGAAAACCTGTCGTTGGTGAACAGTGAAGAGGTTAAAGAGCGTATGATGCTGGAAGGCGCAGAAACCATTATGGATCTGCTTACCATGACGCCCCATTACTGGCATGTAAAACCAGAACAGAAAGAGGCGCTTGAACAGCTGACAAGTCTCGAATGTGAGCTGGAGATGCGTGTTTCGGTATTACAAAAGAGGTGACTTTCCGAGTCACCTTTATCATTTTTCTATAGAGCGCTTAGGAACTGTCCCTGAATAACTTCACTGCTCAGAGAAGCGTTTTCCGTTTACCGTAAAAGCACAAGCAGCAAGGCTTTTACGGACAACGGACAACGGACAACGGATAACGGATAAGGCTTCTGGTTAAATGTGGAAGTTATTTTGTGACAGTTCCTTAGTGAGACTGCTTAAGCCTTTTAGCATAAAGAATCGTGTTGTACCCGGCGGTGGCAATACTGTTGCCGGCAACAAAAAAGAAAATAACAAGAATGACGTTCAGTACAGAGAAGTCGGTTAGCAGCCCGGTTAAGCGAACAAACCCTTCAAAAAAGAACAGGTAGATACCAAAGACGTAAGGTATATGGCTGAGAAGCCCTGACATCAGACGTCTTGCGCCTTTGTCCAGCCCGGTCATGATCCCAATAGAAAGCAATGAGCCCGCCAGTAAAACGATTGGAGCAACACTACTGCCTTTAAGAGTCAGCTGAATAATTGCAAGTGTTAGAACAACTGCCAGTAAAACATCTGATTTAAGTGCGAGCAGTGCAAAAAGATCGCGTTCACTTTTTTCAGCACCGCTGATAATGGCATGAGACATGATACACCCCCTATCCAGAGCCCCTATCCAGAGTAGGCTGAGGCCATGGCTCAGTTATATCACCAGTAAAGATGCGTAAAGTTGATGTAAGGCAGTATTTTTGCCTGCATCTGACTTATTTACATTTCTATCTGACGTAAGTAGGTAATACTTTGTAATCGGATATTTTGTTCATTTGACCAGGAAACAGTTCAAACCTTTGGTAGCCAAGCCTTAAGTCAGTATAAATCGCAATATTTATGCTCCGAAAAATAGTCGAAAGCAAACTATCACCTACTTAGGATTATTGTTGTAATTAATTACCCGAATAGAAATGCGATAAGTATCTCGGAAAATGTCTAAGGCTTTCAGATATATAAAGAAGAGCGAAAGCTATAGCATTGTTAAGCCACCAAGCAGTGCTAGTGGTTTTTGAATGACTTCTGAACTCAATTCCATATGTTTTCATATAAACTCAGTCTGCTATAGCTTTAAAATCTATTGCGATGGCTGATGACCTATAACAATTTATATCTTCCAGATAACGTGTTGTCATTTAGGTAAGCAGTTATGGGGATCTTTTCAGCTGTGGGTTCATGCTTGGCGTCATTAAGCTCTGACTCTTGGGGCAGTGTTATTGATAAGGCTGGTAAAAAAGGTGGTTTATCAAGCCTACAGGCGTCGACTGAGTCTGAGTCGGGCTCCTATCATTCTCGAAAAGTAAAAAGCCATCATTTCAGCAAGCCTTTTATTCAGGTAGGCAATTGGATAGCAAACCATCTGAATCCTCGTTCATTATTTGTGGAGAAGGGAACCCACAAGATAAAACATAATGATGATGAAGTAAGAACATTTATACCGAGAGGTACTCCTTCACCCTTATCAGCTGTTCTCTCGTTCGATAACCCACCACTGGTAGAGGCTCAACGAGTAGAGTTGGTTAACCCTGAGCCTGTGAAACAAGCCTCTGAGCCTGTCGGAAATAAACAAAGCAGTATTGATTTAAAGTTAACTGAGACGATGGCGTGTTGGGTAATAAAGGTTTTGTGCCTGAATACCGCTGGAGTTAAAGGCGATCCTGCAATTGCGGAGTTTCTGGAATCAAATAATGAAGAAGTGATTGATGCCTTGAGAGCAAAAGTAGACGAACGTCTTTGTGAAAAAACAGAGAAATATCTTGATGCTATAGACAAGGCTGGAAAGCTTATTAAGCAAAGATTGGTGGATATGAGGCCACTTTTCAAAGAGAAACTTGAGCTTAGTTCTGAGAATCAGGCATTAGAAAAACAACTGTCCAAGTATATTGGAGGGAACACTTTTTCAGTTGATAACCTCGAATCAGGCTGCGACTCTGGAGTCACCTCTTCACCGGAAGAGGTGAAAAAAACATTGAAGGGTGAGATGACTCGTGAGCAAGCGTGGGATAATTATCGGGCTGCGCTAGCCACTATGTCCAGAGTAATGTTAGCAGAGTTCAGACTGCAGCAACCTGATGAAGTGATTGAGCTATCCAGGACTATAACTGATAGGCAACAGGTGTTTACTGGATTTCTCGAACAGGCAAGTGATGCGAGTATGGCTCAGGTAGAACACGCCAGAGATGATTTGTTCAGGTTTGAAGAAGCGGTTCTAAAGGCTGAGGAAGCATCATTCAGAGCAAAAAACCGACCTTTTTTATTGGGTTTAAGAGCTCAACTAATTGATACTTTAAGCAGTCATAAGCGTTTGTTTGAAGAAGTGGTAGCTTTAAAAGAGTTGAATTTAGCGCTTCATGATCAGCTTGAGGCAATGGAGCGAAAGCATATAGGATTAATTTATCATCTCCCCTTTGATTATGGTCAAACGTATACAGGTATAGATAGTTTTGGTGACGAGATTAGCTTTACACTGCTATAACGCCTCTTAAGGACATATATTATTACTTAAATTGATGTTTTTAAATAAAAAAGTTCTAAAAAACAGGGTGTTATAGGGCTATGCAAATATCGTTTGCTGATCGATAATAGCTCTCATTCAAAGCAGAAGAGTTTGCTCTGCTGACCCATGCGGAACTTTAGTAGTATGTTTTCGATCTCAATGTCTAATTGCTGTTGTTATAGAACCGCTTGATTTGATGCCTGCAGGGCATTGTTCGCTACACGTCAACTCTAATTGAACCGATAAAACCTTTAATAACAGGGAATTAGTGCCATGTCTTTTGCTGTGCTGGTCAATATTTCAATTATGGTGGGGCTACTTTATGTTCTATACCATTTTCAAAAAACGTATATGCCGTTTACCCGGCGGGTTTTTATTGCTCTGGGCATGGGCGTTGCCTACGGCGCCTGCCTTCAGGTCTTTTATGGTTTCCCTTCTGAAACCCTGACGGAGTCCATCGGTTGGTTCAACATCATTGGCAATGGTTATGTTGGCCTGCTGAAAATGATTGTGGTGCCATTGGTGATGGTGTCGGTAATCTCCGCCATATTAAAACTTAAAGGTGCTGGCGCTCTTGGGCGAATCAGTGGCTGGATTCTGGCGCTGTTGATGATCACGGTTTCTATTGCCGCCGTCATTGGTATCGTTGCTGCGCTCGGCTTTGGTTTGAGTGCCGAAGCGATTACCACCGGTGCCAGAGAAGCGGCGCGGGGTGAACAGCTTCTGACAACTGTCGCCCGTGTAGAGAACCTGTCTATCCCGGGTATGCTGGTCAGCCTGATCCCTGCAAACCCATTCCTTGATATGACCGGTGCGCGCAGCACTTCGATTATTGGTGTGGTCATTTTCTCTGCTTTTATTGGTGTTGCCGCGCTTGGCCTGCATCGAAAGGAAGCAGTGATCGCTGGAAAATTTGAGAGCTTTGTTGAAGTTGCACATGCCATTGTCATGCGCATAGTGACGCTGGTTTTACGACTAACGCCGTTTGGCATCCTTGCGTTGATGACCAAAGTCGTCGCGGGCAGTAACTTCTCTGACATTCTGCAACTGATCCAATTTGTTATTGCTTCATATACTGCACTGATCGCTGTTTTCGTCGTGCATTTGATTATGGTCACCATGGTAGGTGCCAGCCCGGTGCAGTTTATTCGCAAGATTTTACCAGCCCTGACCTTTGCATTTACCTCCCGAAGCAGTGCGGGCACGATGCCACTGACCATTCAGACACTAACCCAGCGTTTAGGTGTCTCTGAAGGTGTATCCAACTTTGCCGCTTCATTCGGCACGACAATTGGCCAGAATGGCTGTGCCGGTATTTATCCTGCCATGTTGGCGGTGATGATTGCGCCAACGGTGGGTGTGGATCCAACCAGCTTCAGCTTTATTGGTACTTTGATTGTCACCATTGCCATTGGTTCATTCGGTGTTGCTGGTGTTGGCGGTGGTGCTACCTTTGCGGCGCTGATCGTTCTATCTGCCCTTGGCCTTCCTGTTGAACTGGCTGGCTTGCTGATTTCCATCGAACCTCTGATTGATATGGGTCGTACCGCAGTCAACGTCAGTGGTGCCATTACCACCGGTTTTGTGGGTGGTCGTGCCATGGGTGAGGTGAATATGGACACCTTCAACAGTAACGATTCCCCTGAACTGGATATGGATACCGTCTCCTGATGTCTGTCCTCAATCAATCCGGCGATTCTGAAGCGCTCAGAATCGTCATCATCGGTGGCGAGGCAGCGGGCATGAGTGCCGCTGCCAAAGCTCGCCGTGCGGCTAAAAATGCAACGATTGTCGTTTTTGAACAATCGGATGTTATTTCCTTCGGCGCCTGTGGCTTGCCTTACTATGTGGGCGACTTTTTTTCCGATGCCAAAGAGATGTCGGAGTTTACCCCTGAGCAGTTCGCTGCCCGGGGAGTGGATGTTCGCATACGACATCAGGTCCTTAACATCGATACAGATCAGCAAGTGGTTCACGCCAAAAATCTGGAAACCGGTGAAACCATTGAACAACCTTATGATCAGCTGATGATTGCTACGGGCGCTGAACCCATTGTTCCACCGGTTACAGGGCTTGCTGAATCACTAAAGAATGGTCGCACCTTCTGCGTTAAAACCATGAATGATGGTTTGCGATTGAAGGAAATCGTTTCCAGCCCGGAAATCAAAGACGTTGTTGTGATCGGTGCTGGCTACATCGGCCTGGAAATGGCGGAAGCGTTGATTAGGCAGAAGAAAACAGTACGCCTCATCGAAAATGCGCCTCTGCCACTGGCAGCCACATTTGATAGCGAAGTGGCTGAGCTGGTAATGGATGCGTTAACTGCTGATGATGTGCGATGTCACTGGCAAGAATTAGTTCGTGCCGTCTCAGAAACAGATAATAAACGACTGCAGATAAATACTGACAAAGGTGAATATTCTGCAGACTTGATTGTGCTCTGTACCGGTGTGAAACCTAACACCCGTTTCATTCAGAGCCTTGATCTGGAGTTTATGCCCAATGGCGCCATTGTTACCGACAGTCAGGGCAGAACCCGAATCCCCAATATCTTTGCTGCAGGTGATTGCGCCACCGTGGTTCACGGTCAGCTGAATAAACCAGTCTGGATTCCACTGGCAACTTACGCCAATAAAATGGGTCGTTTGATTGGCGAAGTGATGGCGGGTTCTGATAAAACATTCCCGGGCGCTTACGGTGCAGCTTGTGTCAAAGTGCTTGGTCTCGAAGCGGGCAGAGTGGGGCTGAGCGAGAAAGAAGCGCTGGAAGCGAATCTCGATTATCAGACAGTGGTCATTAAGGATAAAGATCACACGAACTATTATCCGGGTCAGTCCGACATTCTGGTGAAGCTGGTGTACGAGACAGGCAGTAAAAAACTGCTGGGCGGTCAGATTGCCGGTGGTCGTGGTGCCGTGCTGCGAGTGGATGCCATCGCGGCAGCCATCAAAGGTGGGTTGACTACAGAAGATCTGGGCATGATGGACTTCTGCTATGCGCCACCATTTTCCCGCACTTGGGATGCACTCAATGTGGCAGGAAATATAGCCCGATAAATTAAGTGCTTTTGAAAACCCGTAATGGCCTGTTGTTAGGGTCTGTTGACGTTTCGTTGCGAGGCTCAGTGACTCAGAAAAAAGTCCACCGCGCGAAAGGCTTGTGAAGTGCGTAGTTATTCTACGTCGAGCAAGCCTGACAAAGCGGTGGGCATTTTTCTGAGTCACCCGAAGGGCGGATCAGGGCGCCCCTATGTCGTTGTTCCAGCGCCTTGAAAGGCAATGAGCATTCCTGCGGCACTGCGCCTAGCCATAGGAGCGCCCTGATCCGCTGAGCACGCAACGAAACGTCAACAGACCCTAAAGAAGCATTGATCTGAATCAATATTCATTCATATTGAAATATCAGAAAATGTGCGTATAAACCGCAACAGGCTTACGGTGATGACTAAAAATAACACAGCATTTAAACGACACTCCCCTGGGGCGCTTTATTGGCTCTCTCTCTTTGTCGGACCATTGGTTCTACTGCTCACTATTGTGCTGCCAGCCCCCGAAGGTATGGAAACCCATGCCTGGTATATGGTTGGCGTAGCGACCATGATGGCAATCTGGTGGGTTTCCGAAGTGGTGCCGATTCCGGTGACTTCTCTGTTACCCATACTGCTTATCCCATTGCTGGGTATTGCCAGCATCAAGCAAGTGACAGCCCCTTACGCTCACCCAACCATCTACCTCTTCTTTGGTGGTTTTATGTTGGGTATGGCTATGGAACGCTGGAATCTGCATAAACGAATAGCGTTGCATATTATGTTACGCACCGGTGTTCGGCCGGATCGCCAGATTGCTGGCTTTATGATTGCTACTGCTTTTTTGAGCATGTGGGTATCCAACACCGCAACCAGCGTGATGATGTTGCCGATCGGTATTTCTGTGGCATCCATGGTCTCTGGCAGTGATGAAAAAGAGAATACAGACTTCAGTAAAGCGCTGTTGTTGGCCATTGCGTACAGTGCAAGTATTGGTGGCTTGGCGACGTTGATTGGTACGCCGCCTAACGCGCTATTGGCTGCGTTCCTGTCCGAGAATTACAACATGGAAGTGGGCTTTGCCCAATGGATGATGGTGGGTTTACCCATGAGCTTGCTCATGCTGGTGGTTGCCTGGTTCTGGTTGACGCGTTTTGGTTTTAAACTCTCAAAAGAAGAAAACCCGGAAGCACGAAACGTCATCGGCAAGCAGCTGAAAGATCTTGGCGCCATGAGCCGGGGTGAGAAAACCGTTGCCATTATTTTTACGGTAACTGCCCTTTGCTGGATTTTCCGACCCTTCCTGAAAGATTACATTCCCGGTCTTTCTGACACGATCATTGCCATCGCCGCAACCATCAGCTTATTTGTGATTCCGGTGAAAAATGATGAGCGCGTTTATGTTATGTCCTGGGAAAAAGCCCGGGAAATCCCCTGGGGCGTATTGATGCTCTTTGGTGGTGGTTTAACGCTGGCAGCCCAAATCAAAAGCACGGGGCTGGCAACGTGGGTGGCGGATGCCATGAGTATCGCCAATGGCATGCCGGTACTGTTGGTGGTGGCGTTTGTGGTCACGGTTATCACCTTCCTCACAGAGCTGACCAGCAATACGGCAACTGCAGCAGGCTTTCTGCCGCTGATGGGAGCCCTGGGCGTTACCTTGGGTATTGATCCGGTTCTACTGGCTGCACCGGCCGCACTGGCTTGTAGCTTTGCGTTTATGATGCCCGTGGCAACACCGCCAAACGCTGTCGTCTTTGGTTCTGGCAAATTGGCCATTACCGATATGATGAAAGCTGGCTTTGCTCTGAACATTATGGGAATTTTGTTAGTAACCTTTGTGGGTTACTTCTTGATTGGCGCTTTCCTGCTTTAAAAAAAGCCCATCAGAAATCTGATGGGCTTTTCTTTTTTAGGTTAGGTGCTTTGAATGCTTACAGCTCAAGCATAAACGTTCTGGCATCTACTTTATCTTTTAGCTCACCTTTGCTTTGCAAGAAGTCAGCAAACGCCTGATAGCGACCCACGTCTTTAGCCGCTGGCCTCAGATCAAATCGTGAAATCGTATCAAACCACGCACGACGATTCAGTTCGTTATTCAGCTTTTCAGGGCTGTAATCCCGGAAGATTTCCCAAGACTTATCCGGGTTATTCACGATGTATTGGGTGCCCAGTTCGATAGCGCGAAGAAAACGACGGATAGCGTCTTTATTGTGCTTCTTGCTGTTGGCAATAAAGATCAGCTCATCGTAAGGAGGAATGTTGTTTTCCTCGTAGTAGAACATGCGGCCTTTCTCGCCTTCGATCGCCAGCTGGTTCAGTTCAAAGTTACGGTAAGCGCCCATAATGGCATCCACACGGCCGCTCATTAAAGAAGACGACAGATTCCAACCAACGTTCACCAGTTTTACATCTTTCGACGTGAAGCCATAAGGTTCAAACAGGGTATCCAGAATGGCGTTTTCGATACCACCAATGTTCAGACCAATGGTTTTGCCTTTCATATCTTTCAGGGATTTTACCGGGCTTTCATCCAGAACCAGCAAACCATCCAGCGGCGTAGCAACCAGCGTACCTGCCCAAGCCAAAGGCAAGCCATTAGCAACACCGTGAATCAGGCTTGGCTGATAATAAACGGCTAAATCTACATCTCCCGCAGCAACCAGTTTTGGTGGCAGGTTTGGGTCTGCAGGTTCCTGGATTTTTACCTCAAGCCCCTGATCTTTAAAGTAACCGTTTTGCTGGGCAATGATGATCGGGCCGTGGTCCGGGTTTACGAACCATTCCAGCATCAGAGTCAGTTCTTCAGGCTTTTTTTCTGTTTGCTCACTGGCCTGCACATTCACTGCAAATATCAGCGACAGCGCAAAAAGGAAACAGTGTTTTACGGTTTTTTTCATTATTTACTCCTGTGACGTTTCTGGTTTCCATGGAATGAGGCGACGTAAGAGTTTATCCGTCGTGTAATAAAGAGTGACTGAACAAAAGGCGAGTACGGCAAGGGCGGCAAACATCTGGTCGACCCACAGTCGTGCATTGGCCTGCAGCATCAAATAACCAAGACCAGCACTGGACCCTACCCACTCGCCAACCACCGCACCAATAGGCGCTACCACCACAGCAACCCGAAGACCGGAAGCCAGAGCCGGTAATGCTGCAGGCCAGCGAATGGTTCTGAGAATGGCAAAACGGCTACCGCCCATGGTTTGCGCCATATCCAGCCAGCCTTGATGCGTATGGCGCAGGCCGTCATAACAGCAGGTAGCAACGGGGAAGAATATTACCAGAATGGTCATAACGACTTTCGATGTCAGACCATAACCAAACCAGAGCATCAGAATCGGTGCCAGGGCAAAAACGGGAATGGCCTGAGTGATCAACAGTGGTGGCAGTAACCAGGGCCTGAGCACTGCGAAGTAAACCAGCATCAGAGCCAGGGCGATGCCCAACAATACACCCAGCAAAAGACCCAGCAGCATTTCACTGAGAGTGACCAGGGAGTGTTCCCAAAGCAGGCCGGCGTTCTCCGCCATGCTCTTGGCCACTTCCCAGGGGCCGGGCAGAATGTAGCTGGGCATATCAAATCCAGCGACCAGCCCGTGCCATAATGCCAGCATGGCGATAAAGACAATAAAAGGTTTAATGCTGTTATTCATTTATACAGAGTCTCCCTCTGAAAACGACTCATGTCGTAAACGATCCAGCAATGTGCCCTGAAGTGACATCAGTTCATGGTTATCCAACGAACGTGGCGTGGTGCCGGAAGGGACAATGGCATCGGTTAATCGGGCAGGGTGACCACGAAGGTGATAAACCGCATGACCAAGACGAAGCGCCTCCAGCGGATCATGAGTGATTAATAGCACGGTGCGATTTGCCAATAACTCGCAGGCAAGGTCTTGAAGATTCAGGCGGGTAATGGCATCCAGTGCGCCGAAAGGTTCGTCCATTAATACTAACGGGCGGTTTTCCATCAGTGTTCGGGCAAGAGCCGCTCTCTGCCTTTGGCCGCCAGAAAGGTGTTGTGGCAGCACATCGGCTTTATCAGAAAGACCGACTTTCTCCAGAATGGACATGGCTTGATCGGTAGTTTCACCCGATAACAGCGGCCGACGCTTCAGTCGATCTCCCCAAGTTCTTCTCAAGCGCTGCCCAAGGGTGATGTTTTCCAATACCGTAAACCAGGGCAGCAATAAATCTTCCTGAGACATCCAGGCAATACGATGGTTTACCGGAAAGCCATCTTCGCATATGACTTCACCACTCACATCAGCGCGGCTGTTGTCATTGCCGCTTAATCCTGCGATCAGGCGCAGCAGGCTGGTTTTACCGACGCCGCTGCCGCCGAGCAGGCAAGTCCATTTTCCACCTTGCATGGTCAGGTTGAGATTTTCAAAAACGAGATGATCGCCAAATCTCAGGCTGGCATTTTTTACGATAACGTCAAACATGGGCCTGCCGGGGTTTCCTTAACTGTTTTGCCAGGTACGGTAAAAATGATGAACCGGACCATGGCCTTCTTCTGGCTTTCCAGCTATGTGCAACTGGTTCGCATGGGCAATGGCTTCAGAAATATATTCTTTACCTTTATAAACGGCATCTGTCAGAGAAAAGCCTTTCGCCAGTAATGCGGTGATAGCAGACGACAATGTGCATCCAGTGCCGTGGGTGTTGCGGGTATAAATCCATGCAGATTCAAGCGCATGAAGCTCTTTGCCATCGTGGAACAGATCAATGGCTTTGCCTTCGCTGCCAATCAAGTGTCCGCCTTTCAACAATACGGCACTGGCGCCCAGCTTCATTAAAGGCTCGACCATGGCCTTCATGTCATCGATAGATTCAGGTCGTGGGCAGTTTAATAAAACAGCAGCTTCCGGCAGGTTAGGAGTAATGAGACTGGCTTTGGGAATCAACTTGCTTTTCAGGGTAGCGATAGCGCTTTCCTGCAGCAGCACGTCGCCGCTGGTGGCTACCATAACGGGGTCAACGACAAGATGCTGAATGGAGTAATCAGTGATCGCCTGGGCAACCGCATCAATCACTTCAGGTTGGCTGAGCATGCCAACTTTGACCGCCGACACGGGTAAGTCGGACAATACAGAATCTAACTGTTGTCGTACAAAGGCAGGCGTGACGTCAAAGATACCCTGTACCCCCAGGGTATTCTGGGCAGTCAGTGCAGTAATTACGGAACAGCCATAGGCACCAAGGGCTGAAAAGGCTTTCAGGTCAGCCTGAATACCGGCGCCGCCGCCACTGTCAGAACCGGCGATGGTTAACGCGATGGGTGTAGAAGGCATACGCCCGGAACTCCATTATGTGTCCGAGCTGGCGGGATTTCAGCGGGTTTCAGATTGCCACGTTTTCGGTTGAGCAAATATTGATGGATCTTGTACTTGTTAAACGAGCACCTAAATCCATTTGCTCTCAGGCAGTAAAAGCCCGTTGGTTTCCTACGCCAGCATTATCTGGTTCAGGTTCTATGGGTTTTTCTCAGCTTTTCGACGCATCGTAAAGCACCCCAACCAACGGCAGAGAGTCTATGGGGTTTGATTGCCAGTGTCCAGCTTCATAAAGTGGCACAAGCGTTAGCGCACTTTCCGGGCGATAGGGAAGTACAGTGCGTAAGGCAGGTGTCTGAGAGTGCCCATAATGGCAGCAAAGATTCGCGGGAATCGAATTTCAAATCGCTTGCTTGCCAAGCCTTTGATGATAATGCTGGCTGCTTCATCAGAGTCTATAAGGAAGGGCATTGGGAATGTGTTTTTATCCGTTAGAGGCGTTTTTACAAAACCGGGGTTGATCACTTTGAAATGGATGCCATGATCAGAAAGTTCTGAGTGCAGTGATTCAGCCATATTGATTAACGCTGCTTTCGTTGCGCCATAACCTGCTGCTTTAGGTAGACCACGATAACCGGCTAGAGACGCGTTAATAGCGATTAGACCTTGGCCTCTCTGTATCATGTCCGGCAGCAGCGCTTCGATACAATAGCTGGTGCCCATGATGTTCAACTCAACCTGTTGTCGTACATCGTGGCTATTGAAGCTTTCAGCTGGGATCGGAATGTAGGTTCCTGCATTCAAAATGGCCTGATCAATGCGACCATGATCTTCCATCATTTTTTCAACGATTCCGTTGACCACACTTTGATCGGTAATGTCCAGCGGATAGGCAAGGATCTGACCGGGCAGATTCTTTGATTTATCCACCAGATTAGCAAGGTGCTCATGATTTCGGGCACTGGCCAGCACCGTCATTCCCTGTTTTGCCATGGCAAGCGCCAGTGCTTCTCCAATTCCCTGACTGGCGCCGGTAATCCATACGACAACCGGCTTGGTTTTATGGTCTTGTGTCATAAATAAATTCCAGCGCCCGTTATTGTTTTTCGAATGACACTGTCAATGTGCCAAGTTTAATTCCCCACTTGCTCATGGTGGCAATGTTGATCAGTACACCGTCGTCTTGTAGATACATCCAGTCATCTAAGGTAACTACCCATTCTCGACCATCAATAGGCAGGCGTAATTTGTATTTAAAATTAAAAGCATTGCCAGCGCCACGGCCAATGGCTTTGCCGACAATATCTCCAGCCCGACCTTCGTAGCGGCCATCACCGAGAATATCAATTTCCCAAATGCGGTCAGAGGTCGTGCCGTCGGAGTAAATAAATTCTTCGTTCAGGGTGAGTTTATTGTTGCTGATCTCGCCATTCATCAATACTTTAAAGCGTGTTTTCACATTGCCAAAACGATCTTGAAACATGCCCCATGCAACGGTTTCACCTTCAAAGTAATCTTCAATGAGCAGTGGGGGTTCGCTTCCTGCAAAATCTTCTATGTCCACAGTGGTGCATCCTGTTAAAAGTCCAATAAAAGAAAACAATAAAAACGCTTTTGTGAAATATTTGATCAGCTTCATAAACCAGCCTCCTCCAGTGGACGAGTCAGTTTGTACAGACAGACGTCGATGCTTTTAAACTGGAAGCCGGTTTCACAATACGCCAGATAAAACTCCCACATTCGTTTAAAGCGCTCGTCAAATCCCAAAGGCTCAATGGATGGCCAGGCTGCCAGAAAGCGTTGTTTCCACTCATCCAGAGTACGGCCATAATCCTGACCAAACGACAATCGATCCATAATCTGCAGGCCGGCATTAGCACTTTGTTGTTCAATGATGCTGTCCGTCGGCAACATACCGCCGGGGAAAATATAACGCTGAATAAAATCCACACCACTGCGGTATTCCTCGAACCGACTGTCGTCAATCAGAATGGCCTGAATAACTGCAGTGCCACCGGGTTTGAGGCTGTTGTAGAGTTTGTTGAAGTAGATTGGCCAGTGTTCTTCGCCCACCGCCTCGATCATTTCAATGGAAACGATATGATCAAACTGACCTTCAATATCCCGGTAATCCGTCAGGCTGAAATGTTGTGATGGGTGGCTTGAAGCCTCTTGAGCGTAGGCAAGTTGTTCTGTGGAGAGGGTAACGCCCTGATAATGGCCATGATATCCACGATGTCGTTCCCCAATAGACTGGGCAAAGCCACCCCAGCCGCAGCCAATCTCTAACACGGATTGATCATCTTTGAGCTGCAGCCAATTAAGAATCTGGTTGTATTTATTATGTTGGGCGGTTTCCAGTGAGTCATCTTTATCAAGGTATAGTGCGCTGGAATAGGTCATTGAGTCATCGAGCCACTGGCGATAGAAGTCATTCCCCAGATCATAGTGCGCAGCAATATTGCGACGGCTGCCCGCTTTACTGTTGCGGCGCAGCTTGTGCAGAAGTCGGTTAAATAAACGGCTGAAAAGGCTGGACGACAATAGTTGTTCAAGCGGCTGTTCATTGTGCATGGCCCAGTCTGTTAATGCTTTTAGATCCGGGGTGCTCCAGTCTCCGTTTAAGTAAGCCTCTGCCCAACCCAATAAACCATTGCTGCTTTGGCGGATTAAGCTCATGGGTTGATGAATGTGAAGCGTTGGCAGAGGGATGCCAGATTTGCGTTCGCCAATCTCAAAGGATGTACGACCATCGAATTGAATCGAAATCTGTGAAATGCCCGCCTTGCTGAGTTTGTTTTCCAGCCAGGAGAAAGCAGATCGAAATGCCGGGCGTTGTGTGTTGGTGATATTAGTAGAGCTCGTCGGATTCATAGTTTCCTCTCTTCTATTGCTCGGCTATTGGGTGCTCGGCTATTGATTGCGCGGCTATTAGTAGCTCTGGTGTGGCTAAAAAAGTAACCCCTTGGGTTATGTTTAAAAATGGATATGCCTTTAATCCATAAACGCAATGCTTCCCAATGAATGGCAGCCACTACTTTGATGGTCTGCATTGGTAAAAGCAGCATTTGTTTTACGATGAAACGGTCGCTGATGCGGTGATGTAAACCGGTAAAAACGGCAGTGAATAGCTTTCCTGCGTCGTTGTTTAGCGTAATACCCAGAGCAACCTTCTCGCCGGGTGGTTTTACCCGAAAGTGGTAATAGCAGTTCATGGGGAAAAAGGGAGAAACATGCAGTTGTTTATCGGCACGGTGACGTACGGCAAATTGCTGGTTTAGTTCATTAGATAGGTTGCTCTGCGCTTTATTATCCACAGAAGCAACGTAGGCATGACGTTCTTTAAAGGTGTTGCTGACTTCATAAACAATAGCCGTCAGTTGTTCGTTACTGTAGCAAAAGTAAACAGCCAGTGGGTTAAAGGTATAACCCATAATTCGGGGATAGCAGAGCAACCTGACCGTGTCGGGCGAGTCAATGCCATGCTGTTGTAATAGCCGACTGACTTGTGTTTTCAGTGGAAGGTCAGAACCATCGCCATAATCACCATCATAAAAAGAGACAGCATTAAACCGATTTCTGGAAAAGAATCGCTGGGAGTCAGCCAATTCATCCAGTTCATTCAGGTCAATTAGCCAGGAAGCCACACGATATGAGAATCGGTGCTTCTTTGGCTTTAACCGGTTATGCATCAGCTCACCGGTATAGACAGAAGAGTGCATGATCAGAGCTCCTGTTAAGCCGGTTGAGCTGGTTGAACTTCAGAGCTCTGATGTAAAAAGCCAGGAATATGCAATCGGTCATTTTCCCCTTTCACCTGCCACGGACGACGAATGCCGCCCAGACTTTCGGCAACGGCAAGACCGGACTGAAGGCCGTCTTCGTGAAAGCCGTAACCCATCCAGGCGCCGCAATACCATGTGCGGTTTCTACCTTGAAGTTCCCATATCCGGCGCTGGGCTTCAAGAGCTTCCAGATTAAAAACCGGGTGGTCATAAAGATAGCAACCATGAATTTTATCGGTATCTGGTTCTTTGGCAGGGTTGAGTGTGACGAACAGATTTTGTCCTTCTAAATGCTGCAAACGGTTCATCCAATAGGTGACCGATGGTCCGGTATCGCCGTCAGCATCCTTGGGAGAACTGAGGTAATTCCAGCTCGCCCAGGCGTTTTTGGAAACCGGCATCAGCTTTTCATCGCTGTGTAGCAGGGCTTTGTTGCGTTGGAAAGAAAAACCGCCGAGCAGGTGTTGCTCTAATTCGTCCGGGTCTGACAACAGCTCCAGAGTTGTATCTGCATGGGAAGCCATAACGACATGATCGAAAATCCACTCTTTACCTTTGATATCGGTAAGGCGAACTTCATTGGAATAGCGTTTGATTTTGCGGATACATCGATTGGTTAATGCATCTTCACCCAGCTCTTTAATGATGGTTTGAACGTATTCACGGCTGCCGCCCTGAACGGTTTGCCATTGAGGGCGATCACTCAGCTGCAACAGGCCGTGATTCATGCAGAAACGGAGAAAGGCTAATGCTGGATAATCCAGCATTTTGTCCGCCGGCGTCGACCAGATGGCCGCGCCCATGGGAATCAAATGATCTTGGATAAAGCGCTGACTAAAGCGTTCGCGATGAAGCAGTTGCCCCAACGTTAGATTGGCATCAATGGTTTCAAGCCATTGTCCGCTGTTACGGTAAAAGCGCAGAATATCTGCGATCATCAACCAGAAGCCGGGTTTGATCAGGTTCTTTTTCTGGGCAAAAAGGCCATTGAGATCTGTGCCGGCGTATTCCGTAGAACCGTTGCCCAGAGAAACGCCAAAAGACATCTCGGTGGGTACATAAGGTATTTGAAGATGCTTAAAAAAAGCGGTCAGGTTCGGATAGGTTCTTTCATTAAAGACAATAAAGCCGGTATCCACCGGCACGGGATTTTCAGCCCCTACAGTGACAGTGTGACTGTGACCACCAAAGCGATCATCTTTCTCGAACAGTGTTACCCGATGTTGCTTTGAAAGAAGCCAGGCGCAGGAAAGACCACTGATTCCGGAGCCGACAACGGCGATGTTCATTCCTTTCTCGGACACAAAAAGCTCCTTGTTATTGGTTATGCCAATTCTGTTTTGTGGCATTACGAAAGAAAAAACAGATTGGATCATAAGTGATTGATTTATGGTTTTACTTTTCGAAAAGACGAGTGCTCTTAAAAGGTTCGCTTCTATCTAGTGCAGCCAAGCGTTTTAAGGCATCCATCCCCGTTCATCCTGAGCGGAGTCGAAGGATTAAAGCACCACACTTCGACTCCGCTCAGTGCGAACGGTATGGGTATTAACGCTTCCTAGCACTAGGTAATTAGGTTTAGTGATCTGGTTATCAAAAAAGATCCCTTTTCCAACCTTCTACGTATATCCTGTAACATCAAAGAAAATATAAAAACTATGGTACATCTCAGGCTTGTTGATAACTCTATGGATTTAGAATCTGATCAGGTAAGTCAGACGCAGGACTTCAGGCAGATGCTTGTGGATCTTGCGAAGCATCAAGATAAATTATTGTTTATGCAGTTGTACGATTACTTTTCTCCCCGCATCAAAAGCTTTCTTGTAAAGAAAGGTGCCTCTGCTGAGCTGGCAGAGGAGTTGGTGCAGGAAACCATGCTCACCGTCTGGAAAAAAGCGGCCAGCTATGATCCGGAGAAGGCCACGGCATCCACCTGGTTGTTCAGGATTGCCAGAAACCTTTGGATTGATCGTCTGCGTAAAGAAAAGCCAGATTTGTTATCGCCATTAAGTGTGTATCCGGAAACTGGCTACACCCCAAATATGGATGTTTGTGATTCCGGAAAAATCAAAAGTGCGCTGGATTCCCTGCCATTGCAGCAGGCTCAGCTGGTTTATAAAGTCTATTACGAAGGAAAAACCCACAGGGAAATTGCTGACGACATGGGTATGCCCATTGGCAGCGTGAAGTCAGGTTTGCGCCTGGCATTTGATAAATTGCGGTTTCGCATGGGAGGTGAATCATGAGCTGCAACCACCACCCGGACCTGAGCACATTGCTTAATTATGGTGCCGGCAGTCTTTCCGATGCGTTGGCCATGGTCGTCGCCTGTCATCTTGAGTCATGTGAACATTGCCGTCATACGGTGACGGAAGCTGAGAATATTGGCATGGCATTGCTAAAGGAAGTGTCTGCTGATGACATGTCCAGAAATGCCAGAGATAACATGCTGGCCATGTTGGATGATCATGCCATTGAGCCACCGCAAGTTGTGATTGAAACGCCACAGAAAGAAGGTGATATCCCTACTCAACTTCGCCCGTTGATTGGCCAATGGTTTGCCGATTTGAAATGGAGCCGGGTGGCACCGGGCTTGAAGCAATTCATATTGCCCGCTTCCGACGGAAAACTCAGGCTGCTCAACATTGCTCCCGGCACGTTCATGCCTGCGCATGGGCACTCGGGCTCCGAACTTACGCTGGTGCTAAAAGGTTCCTACAGCGATGAACTGGGCCGTTTTCGAGCGGGCGACGTGGCGGACGTTGATCCGGACGTCACCCACCAACCGGTGGCAGACACCCATGAAGGCTGTATTTGCCTCATTGCTACCGATGCGCCTTTGCGGTTTAAAGGCTTGGTTCCCCGCCTCCTTCAGCCTTTCTTCCAGCTGTAATACCAATGGCGTTTTTAAATTGTGGAACGAGCAAGTTATTTTGGGCGACTGGTCAAGGCGAAGAGACGAGTCATAGCCGTAGCTATGGCGAGGAACTTCAACGCAGATCCAGCCGGTCAAAATAGCTGCGCAGCCCATAATTTAAAAACAGAATTGGTATAACCCCTTCCTGGCAGGTTAATTGCAGAATTTTCTGCAGTTGACCTGAACTTTTTTCTCAGGGAATCTGTCTTAGTTTCAGGTATAACTGTTTGGTCAACTTCCCAGAGAGAGTTCTACATGACGTTTACTGCTCTTGTTGCAGTGGCTGCATCCTCATTATTGTCCTTTGCCGTGGCTTGGGTGGTGTGTCGTCAGAGCCAGCAAAGTGAACATACACACATGCATCGTGATAACGAGAGCCTGCAGGTTCAGGTGTCTCAGTTGTCCGATCAAAATATTTCACTGCAAGCGGCGCTGGATGAAAGCCAGTCAAAGCGTCTTAGCGAAACGACAAATTTGAATGAACAGGTTAATCAGCACCAACTGAAAGCCGGTCGCCTTGAAGCGATTCTGATCAGCGAGCGCAAACGGGAAGCTGAAAAAAGCCGTGACCTTCAGGAGCGTTCGAAAGAATTGTCTCAGGAAAGGGCAGAGCGAAATCAGGCAGAGCAACGGGTGCGTGAGCTGGAAACCCGCCTGGAAGAACAGCAGGCGCAAAATCAGAAGGCGTTGATGCAACTGCAGGAAAACAAAGAAGCCCTGAAGCAGGAATTCAAACACCTGGCTCATGAAATTTTTGAGGCCAGAGGCAAAGTATTCTCCGATCAGCATCAACAACAACTCAGCGCGTTGCTGACACCGTTCAAAGAACAGCTCGGCGACTTCCGTAATAAAGTGGAAGCCGCTCATAAAGAAGACAGCGCAGGCCGTGCAGCGTTGAAACAGCAGCTGGAAACCATGCACCAGCTCAATCGCCAAATGACCGATGAAGCTCAGAACCTTGCCAAAGCCTTGAAGGGCGATAAAAAGCTGCAGGGTAACTGGGGTGAAATGCAGGTTGAAACCATTCTGGAAAGCAGTGGTTTGGTGAAAGGGCAGGAATACGAACGGGAACCGAATTTCAAAGATGACGAGGGGCAAAATAAGCGCCCGGACTTCATCGTTCGCCTGCCGGAAGGAAAGCACCTGATTATCGATTCCAAGGTGTCGCTGGTGGATTACATGGCTTATGTGAATGCGGAGAGCGACAAAGACCGTGACGCAGCCATGGCGCGCCACATTCAAAGCATTCGTAACCATATCAATAGCCTGAACCAGAAAGACTACCCGAGCCTGCCAGAAATCAAAACGCCCGATTTTGTCTTTATGTTCATGCCCATTGAGCCGGCGTTTATCTCAGCTTTCCAGTACGATCAGCAGCTATTTAACGAAGCATTTGAAAAACGTATTGTTGTGGTGACACCCACCACATTGTTGGCGACCTTGAGAACCGTTGCCAATCTTTGGACCATTGAACGACAAAATGCCAATGCCCGTAAGCTGGCGGATAAAGGTCGTCAGGTGTACGACAAGTTGCGTATCTTCGTTGAAAAAATGGAGAAACTGGACTCTCAACTGGGCAATGCCCGTACTACCTACGATGAAGCCATGAGCACGTTGAAACACGGTCGTGGGAATTTGATTGCTCAGGCGGATCAATTCCTCGCCCTGGGTGTTCGAGTGAAAAAAGAGTTACCCGCAAAAACATTGGAAACAGCGGATCTTGGCACCGGTGAAATAGACGCTTTGTTAAAGGTGGAAGCAGAAGCTGAACAACCTGAAACGTCTTCCGTTGAGGCTGCTGCACCAGATCTGCAAGAAGACAAGGTGGCACCGACTTCAGAAGCTGATATGGCAAAGGCTGAGGAAGCCGAAGCCGAAGCAGTAGAAGAGACTATCGACGAACCGGTAGTCGACGTAGAAAGTAAATTGTCCAAAGGTACGAGTGAACCAGAGCCTGTAGCGGTAGATCAAGATCTGCAGGAAGCGTCAGAGTCTCTGCCTCAGGAATCTAAGCCTGAAGAAACAATCAATGAACTACCGGATTTTGCAGAGATCGAAACCCGCCTGGAAATGCTGAACACCGAACTGCCAGCTCTGGAAGATGAACTCGCCAGATTAGAGCAGGAATACCCTGAGGCAACCTCCACTTTTTCTGAAGAAAACTACCGATCAGAAGACGGTAACCCTTAGGCGGGCGGGTGAAATAGCGTATTTATCCCCACTGTGCCGGTATCGATGATTTCAGTATGCTTTGTTGAAACTGAAACCACCGTGCTGGCAAATACCACATGCAGTCTACCCCCAATTTATCCCTGAAAGCGGATTTTGTACTTCTCTTTGTCGGTATACTGGCTGCGACGGGCTGGTTGTTCTCAAAATTCGCTATTGGCGGTATGCCGCCCATGGGCTACATCGCTATCCGTTATATTGGTGCAGCGGTAATTATCTTTCCATTTGCGATTTCTCAGCTTTTCAAGCTCTCCAGTAGTCAGTTATTAACCTGTCTCGTGGTTGGACTACTGCAAACCTGCGCCATGTATTTCTGGATTCAGGCTGTGGATAATTCCACCCAACTTGGGGAAGGCGCTTTTATCATGAGCCTCTCCTTGATTATGGTGCCATTTCTGATACGGCTGCTGTTTGGTACTAAAATCGATCGGCTGACACTGTACGCGCTGCCTTTTGCTGTCGGTGGTATTGCTCTGCTGGCCATAAAAGGCAGTTGGCAGTTTGAAATGGCACAGCTATTGTATCTGACCGCAACCCTGTTTTTTGCCCTGCACTTTATCTACACCAGCCGCTTTTCCCGTGATATTCCAGCCATGGTCACCACGTTTATGATGCTACTGGTTCCGGGTGTGATTAGCGCCGGAATATCATACTCCGTTGAAAGTTGGCCTGTCGCCATTGCACCGGAATTCTGGTGGTGGGTCGTGGCTGCCGTGGTGCTGTCAACGAGCCTTCGTTACTTTCTTTATACATGGGCGCTTAAGCACTCTGAACCAAGCCATGCTGCATTGTTGATGATACTTGAACCGGTATGGACAGCGGTTATGAGCGTGATCTGGCTCGGGGAAATCCTGACTGAGCAAAAGGTGCTCGGTTGTGTGTTGATCCTGACAGCGCTGGTGATTTCCCGGTGGAATGTCATTAAAAAGCCATCAACTGTTCAAACTGCTGAATTGCTGCGGGAATAACTGACTAAGAATATAATCGTAGCGGCTGGCAGGTGCCCGGTGTCGTTTATGTGCAAGGTAGATGGTTTCGTAAACCGGTATCGATAGTGGCACGATATGGATACCGGCCTTGTTGTGGAACGCCCTGACCATAGATTCTGGAATAACTGTGAAACCGTGCCCAGCTGCCACCGGCTCCAGAATCAGATTAATCTGGTTAATCGCCCCTTTTACCTGAAACTCAGAGAGATGCTGAAACTCTGGGAAGTTGGCTTTCAGCACCGCAGGAATATGATGATGTGCGTCTGGATGAATAATGACGCCCAGATGGCAAAGCTCATCAAAAGCGACTTTCTTTATTGCTGATGGCACTACAAGGCAGAGCGACTCTTGCTCCATAGCTGTAGTGATTAACTCCGGTGTATCCACCTGATGAGTAATTAAGCCGATATCAACGGTGTTATTAATCAGCTCACTGATAATTCGGTGATTAGGCGCCACTTCAAAATGGATGATCAAGGCCGGATGCTGTTTTTGAATGTCGCACAACTGTGGATAAAGGCGCATCGCCAGCGCTCCCGGGCTACTCAAACGACAAATGCCTTCAAATGGGCTGTCTTCTCCTAAAGTTTCTTTAAACTGCTGCTCTTGAGACAAAAAGTCGCGGGCAAACTGCAACAGTTTTTCGCCTTCCAGTGTTAGCTCAAAGTGCTTTTCAAACCGGTTGATCAACGGCGACTGATAATACGTTTCAAGTTTACGAATGTGTTGGCTGACGCCGGGTTGAGTCATATGCAGCAATGCCGCCGCTCGAGTAAAGTGCTTCTGCTCGACAAGGGTGACAAATGTTCTTAACCAGAGAGGATTGACCATAACGGGATGTCTATAAAAAACGGTTATCAACTGCATCACAAACGATAATTTTCTGTACTCGTCATCAGCTTCTAAACTGATTCTACTGTTTACGAGGTACAAGACAATGACAGACCAAGTATACCCAAGAACTTTTTCACACATCGGTATTTCTGTGCCGGATCTGGAAAAGGCCGTTAAATTCTACACCGAAGTACTGGGCTGGTATCTGATTATGCCACCCACAACCATTACAGAAGACGACAGCGCCATCGGTGAGATGTGCACCGATGTGTTTGGTGCCGGTTGGGATCATTTTCGTATCGCGCATTTATCGACAGGCGATAAAATTGGCGTGGAGATTTTTGAGTTTAAAGGTCAGGAAAACCCTGAAAACAATTTCGAATATTGGAAAACCGGCATCTTTCACTTCTGTGTTCAAGATCCGGATGTTGAAGGGCTGGCAGAGAAAATTGTTGCCGCTGGTGGTAAAAAACGGATGGCAAAACCCCGCTTCTATTATCCGGGTGAAAAGCCATATCGCATGATTTATATGGAAGATCCGTTTGGCAACATTCTCGAGATATACAGCCACAGTTATGAACTGACCTATTCTGCTGGTGCGTATAACTAAGGAATCGCCCCGAAATAAGAATCACATTTACTGAGGCCTTGAAGCATTGTTGAGACCGCTATCCGTAGTCCGTGATCCGCAAAAGCGCGGGTGGCTCCAGCTTTCTCGGAAAACGGACAACGGAAAACGGTAATTGAAATGTGGAAGTTACTTCAGGATAAACATTAAGCCTGTTAAAGACATTCCCAGTTAAATCACCTAACGTATTCCTCCAACGTAATAGCGGCTGGAGGAATACCATGTCATCAACGTCTAATAATTCTAAAAATGTGTTGATCACCGGATGCTCTTCCGGCATTGGGCGGTCATTAGCGCTTGAGTTTCATCAGCGCGGATACCGCGTGTGGGCAACGGCTCGTAATATAAAAACCTTAGAAGACCTATCCACCAAAGGCATGGAAACACTTGCCCTCGATGTTACCGACAAAGAACAGGTGCAGAAGGCAATAGAGCACATTTATCAAACGGATGGCCATCTCGATATTTTGGTGAACAATGCCGGCTACGGCAGTATGGGGCCACTGATCGACTTACCGGGAAACGAACTGGAAAGACAATTTTCAACCAACGTCTTTGCTCCCATGACGCTGGTACGCTCTATCGCTCCAAAAATGTGCCAGCGCCGGCAAGGCACCATTGTCAATATTGGCAGTGTCTCCGGTGTGCTCTGCACGCCATTTTCTGGCAGTTACTGTGCATCGAAAGCCGCCATTAATGCGCTTTCGGATGTATTAAGAATGGAGCTGAAGCCTTTTGGCGTGCGGGTTGTGACGGTTCAACCCGGCGGTGTTCGATCCAAATTTGGTGATACGGCCAGTCAGGTGCTGGATACAGTAATGAAGCCAGATAGCATTTATGTGCCCATCGAGCGGCAGGTTCAGGCCAGAGCAATGGCTTCTCAGGACAACCCGACACCAGCAGAACAGTTTTGCTCCGATTTAGTGGATAAACTGGAATCGGGGCGCAGGCTGAATATCGTGCGATTAGCGTACGGTAGTTTTGCTTTCCCGCTGCTCAAAGCCCTGGTTCCCACCACTTTGTTGGAGAAAATTCTCCGTAAAAACTTCGGCCTTGACCGATTGGAATAAATTTTCGGTTTCTAGGAGCCTGACCGAGAATAGGTTGCCCTACTGTGGTGGCAGTAAATTGGTCTAAAAAATCTGTTCTGTTCAGCAAATAGCACCACTATTCACTTCACAAAACAGAGTTTTTATCCTCAATTTTCTACCATCCTCGCTACGGGCGCTATTCTCGGTCAGCCTCCTAGGTACTTTTCCCTTTGCCTTTGGGCAAAAGCTGATATAAAGTACGCCACCTGTTCAGGGCTGAAAGGCTTTGGATATACGGTGAGGTGTCCGAGTGGCTGAAGGAGCACGCCTGGAAAGTGTGTGTACGTTAACCCGTACCGAGGGTTCGAATCCCTCCCTCACCGCCATTGTTAAAAATGTTGAAACTTTGCCGAAAGGCAGAGAAAAAGAACAACGCACTCGTAGCTCAGCTGGATAGAGTACTCGGCTACGAACCGAGCGGTCGAAGGTTCGAATCCTTCCGAGTGCGCCATATTAAAAAGCCCTGCTTGAACAAAGCAGGGCTTTTTTTTATGAGCTGATATTACCAGGGTAAGCAGGCTCAGTCCTCGAGTAGTTTAAGTATGCCGTTTCCCTTGGTGTCGCTTCCTGATAAATGCACTGTTAACCGTCCGATGATGGTTACCTCATCAAACGCTTGTCGTTCGACTTTTGAGTAAAAGATCAGATGGTTTGATAAAACGCCTGTTTTGAGCCGGTAAGCATAATAGGTTTTTAATTTACCAGCGTCGTTGTAGGACTCTTCAGGGTACGCAAAAAAGTCTTCGATCTGGTTCACTTTTCCGGAAACAACAATATCGATTCCGTGTCTCAGATTTTCGGGTGTTAAGTCTACAGGATCGGAATGTGCTAAGCAGGCAAGCGCTAGCGAGCTCGTGCAGGCTAAAATTCTAAGGAGGGATTTCATAAGTCAACTGCCCATTATTACTGGTGACGTGCTCATCATAGACCAATCCTTGGCAGTACAGAGTTTGAGCAGGCATTGACAATAGGTTGACACGCGTCAAAAAAGATTGGTCCCGAGGCGAGCAAAATATAAACAACTTCGATAATAATACGCTCGGGAGAATCCAATGCTTGTTCTACAGTTTCTGTTCTTGCTGTTCATGCTCTATATCGGCAGTCGAAAAGGCGGCATCGGCCTGGGTGTCGTATCGGGCATTGGTCTGGTTATCGAAGTGTTTATTTTCCGAATGCAACCTACCTCGCCGCCGGTGACGGTGATGTTGATCATATTGGCGGTAGTCACCTGTGCTTCTATTCTCGAAGCAGCGGGTGGTTTGAAATACATGTTACAGGTGGCTGAAAAAGTACTTCGTAAAAATCCCAGGCAAGTTACCCTGCTTGGGCCTTTGGTTACCTATATCATGACGTTTATGCTGGGCACCGGTCATTCTGTGTATTCTGTGATGCCTATCATTGGTGATGTTGCCTTGAAAAATGGCATCCGCCCGGAGCGACCTATGGCCGCAGCGTCCGTCGCTTCACAGTTGGCGATTACCGCCAGTCCATTGTCTGCCGCTGTTGTCTACTTTCTTGCGCAGCTTGGGGATATCAATACGTCGATTTCGTTGTTAAGTATTCTTGGTGTGACTGTGCCGTCTACTTTGGCAGGGACGGTTATTCTTTCTATGTACAGTATGCGCCGTGGCGTTGAGCTAAAGGATGACCCTGAATATCAAAGACGAATGGCCGACCCGGTACAGCGCAAAAAAATAGAAGAAACCACGTCCACCAGTCTTGATGAAAAGTTGCCAATAGCCGCCAGGCATTCTGTGTATCTGTTTCTGGCCGGCCTTGCCAGTATTGTGTTGGTTGCCATGGTTCCTGAGCTGAGAACGATTGGGGAAAAGACCATTAAAATGAGTGTGATTATTCAGATGGTCATGCTGGCCTTCGGCGGTATTATTTTACTTCTGACCAAAACGGATGTGAAGAAAGTGCCAGAAGGTGTGGTGTTTAAATCCGGTCTGGTGGCTGCCATTGCTATTTTTGGTATTGCCTGGATGAGTGATACCTATTTCCAACATGCCATGCCGGTGTTTCAGGTATCCATCAAAGACATGGTAACGGCGCACCCTTGGACCATCGCGTTCGCCATGTTTATTGTGTCTGTTGTGGTGAAT
Source organism: uncultured Endozoicomonas sp. (assembly GCF_947495845.1). GTDB lineage: Bacteria > Pseudomonadota > Gammaproteobacteria > Pseudomonadales > Endozoicomonadaceae > Endozoicomonas. Next base: position 48,414 of record NZ_CANMAO010000019.1, read on the forward strand.
AGTCAGGCAGCTACGGCGCGGATGATGCTGCCAGTCGCTTTAGGGCTTGGATTGTCTCCACAGCTGTTGATTGCCATTATGCCTTCTGTCTACGGTTACTTTTTTATTCCTAATTACCCATCAGATATTGCGACTTGCAACTTTGACAATACAGGCACAACCCGAATCGGTAAGTATTATTTTAACCACAGTTTTATGATGCCTGGTCTTATTGGCGTGAGTTCTGCGTGCAGTATTGGTTATGTGCTGGCTCAGATTTTAATTTAAAGCAGGCGTTTTTTTGAAGAAAAGGTAATCAGGCAATCGCTGAAAAGCAGACTGCCTGATTTCCACACCTATCTTACCGACCTGCATCAGCAGGATAACCACTGTGCGTCATATCGTTAGTCAGATAAATCGGGCTTCTTTCGCTATTGACAGTATTGGTCAATGCCTCGTGAAGCTCGAGATAATCTTTGTCCGATAAACCTGAATCGCCGTCAATAATCAACGCATAATGATATTCATCGCTATCAGCGTCTTCCCAGATGGCTGCAACATGACCGCTGTCGTTTGACGCCTGAGGATCATTGATAATAACCACTTCATTACTGGTTTGGCTCAGCGGAGCATTAATGGGCAAATGGCTGAACACACCATGATCAGTAATCACGACGAGATCTTGGGTGTTAAAATGGCGGGGAATGTAAATCTCCGTGGGCGCATCACTCTTACGACCTTTCCAGGCCAGAAACGCAAACTTATGGTTGCGCAGAAATTCACGGCTGGAATGCTGGTTTGGAAGGTTTTCCCGAATGCCGTGGTAAGCCAGAATGGCACCTGCCTCATCAGGAACCAGCCCTTCGTAAGCAAAATGCATCAGCTCACCTTGCACGGCTCTTGGATACGCACGCTCAACAAGCGTTGGCTGAACATTATAGTGCTCACCAAAATCACGAATGACAGAGAAGTTCTCTCCGTTCCAGGCATCTTTATCGGTAATCAGTTTATTTGGATTACCGTTTTGGTATTCATGGTGATTGTTGTAATAGATATCCCATTGCCATTGTACACCGCTAACCAACGGGGTGTAGAAGTCTACAAAGCGGTCTTTACCATGGCTGCGATCGGAAGACTCCATGGCTTGGTAGGTACCATTAACCACACGCTCAGTGTCATCTTTACCATAGCCTGAAAGCCACATGCCAAACTCCGATGTCAGCACCGCAAGGTTCAGGAAGCGGCTTTCATCCCGAATCTGATCCAAATTGTCAAAGTAGGCGCCATTTCGTGCAATAGAGCTATCGAATATTCCCATGCGTCCTTGATCATAAAAGTGCGGGGTGAACACAAAGCCATCTCCGGGTTGGTAATTCAGGTAGTGCCCGCCGGTGGCTGGTGCCGGGAAGCCAACAATGGAGCTCCAGAAAACCATGGGCTCTGCATACACGGGTTTGTCGTTTATGCCCTGCTTATTTAGCTCTGAGCGCACCATTTCATAAAAAGGCCACAGCAGGTGGTTATCAAAGTCCTTATACGACATTTGACCTAAGCCTCCATCGAAGGGCTCATTGAGTGGTTCAAACCCGAGGATGTGAGCAAATTCATCATCGCTCATATTGTCTTTAATGTATTTTGCGACCTGACCAATCTGCCACACAAAGGCAGATTGAATGTAGGTTAAATTGGCGGCCAGATTTCGTTTGGTCGATGGGGTTCGCAATTCAAACTGTTGGCCAGTGTTGTCCAGAGAGCACTCCCACAGCTTCAGGTTTCCGGTGTTATCGATAACGCATTTGTTGAAGTCAATGGCACTATGAAGACGACCATGGTGATCAATAACAAACCGTTGCGCATTGGTGCCATTGCAGTGGTAGATTTGTATGTCGGTATTGTTTGAGGTCCGTGCGCCGGCTACATCCAGACATTGGTTGTTGTTTTTAGCCAAGCGCAGTGTACCGTCCTGCTGATAAAGCCAATGTTGATGGGGTTGCTGGTTGCAGGGGGATGTGACGACAGTGGTTGAGTCCCCGGTGTTGCCATGTTCTGTTTCTGCGCATTTATTATTGGCAGGGAGGAATAACTCTGCCGGCTCTAAGTTTGTGTCCATTACCCAATGATCATTCCAGAATGATTTCATGGCATTACGAACGGCGCTGTCCGACTGTTTATGTGCAGACCAGGTCAGCAAGCATGGGAAGCCGCAGTCGTCTTTACCATTGATGGCGCTCACTGCCCATTCAGGAGCGCCGTTACCAGTATCTTTTGATTCAGAGGTAAAGGTGTGGCGACTGAAAAGGTCGGAATGATAATCCACCAGTACATATAGTCCGTTGTGAATGGCTTCTTTCATGTACGCAATGGCGTTATCCAGATAACCATAATCAATGGTGTCCGGTGCCGTATGAATACCTTCCCAGGCGACGGTATAGCGCACCATGTTAACGCCAGTGTTATTAACTAGTTTGTTAAAACTGGTTTTGGCATCGGAGGTATTGGCAAAGGGCTGAAAGCCAAACTCTGCGTGTTTTACTTTGCCTGAGACGTTAAAGCCGCGCAGGCTGATTTCTCTGCCAACACCATCAACAAACACTTTATCTTGTTGGTTCTGATAGATTTTCGAGCGAACAGACAGTTGGGTAGTGGCTGCATTCTTTTCAGGGAGCTGGTGTGGGGTCGTGGAGGCTGGGTGACTGTACGCCGTTGCTCCATAGAGGCATAGAGCAGAAGATAGAAGAGTACGTTTGAAGAGGTGAGCCATAGTTGGCCTCCTTTCAATGATGGGAGGAATAAATTGCTGGGAGGCTTAGGAATAGAAATGAAAAGCAGTAACATGCGCGATTCTTTTGACTCCAAGTCAGTAGAGTGTAGGGGATAAATTGGCTGTCGTGTGGAAAGTAACCAACGACTCTCCGGGGGCTGTTGCATGTTGTGCATACGCAGAAAATCATAAGCCGATACGCCAATACCCGACCAAAACCCGGTCAATACTCTGGAATGTTGACACGGTAGAAAATAGGAGTATTATTCCTTCTCCGATTAAGCACTTAGTTGAGTGTTTTCAACGGATTACGCACTCGTAGCTCAGCTGGATAGAGTACTCGGCTACGAACCGAGCGGTCGAAGGTTCGAATCCTTCCGAGTGCGCCATATACGAAAAGCCCATCTCATTGAGTTGGGTTTTTTTGTGTCTGTATGTTTTGTTCGAAAAAAAGGGAGCAATCAAGCTCCCTTAATGACTGAGTTCAGGCAACTACGGGAAGCGGGTCTTCCTCAAGGTGAGTGCCCAGCTGATCTTCTGCCTGCTGTGCCAGATACAGATTTCGGTACTGTCCATCCTGTCCAAGCAGCGCTTCGTGGGTTCCGCGCTGCACGATTTGACCCTTATCCATCACCAGAATCTGATCAGCATCCTGAATTGTCGAAAGGCGATGGGCGACAGCAATCGTCGTTCTGTTTTCCCGCAAAGTAATCAGCGCTTCCTTAATATGATGCTCAGTTTCACCATCGATGTTGGCGGTGGCTTCATCCAGTAACAGTATTTTTGGGTTCTGCGCAATGGTTCTTGCGAACGACAGAAGCTGCCTTTCTCCAGTAGAGAGGGCTTTACCGCCAGGGCCTGGTTTATGCTCGTAGCCATCACTCAGGTTGCTGATAAAGCGGTCAGCATGAACCTTTCTGGCTGCGACCAATACATCATCATGAGTGATCTGCTGATGATTCAGGCTGATATTCTCAGCCATGGTGCCGCTGAAAATATAGGGCTCCTGAAATACCAGGCCGAGCCCCTGACGCAACTCGTCTTCCGAGAGATTGGTCAGAGATTGGTTATCAATCAGAATCTCACCTTGCTGATGTTGATAAAAGCGCATCAGCAAATTAATCACCGAGCTTTTACCGCTGCCGCTATGGCCAACAATGGCAATAAACTGCCCGGGCTCAACAGTAAAACTGACATTATCCAGCGCCTGATTTTTGGAATCATACGACAATGATACGTTCTTGAATTCCAGCTTGCCGTTGTTGATTTTCACGGCCTCAGAAGGTTGGTGCTGGTTAGACTCAGTTTCTTCATTTAACACCTGAAACAGTCTTTCAGAGGCCACCAGAGATTGTTGCAGACTGCTCATCTGCATAGTGATCTGTTTGAAAGGTTCAAAGAAGCGATTCAGGTAGTTGATGAATGCGTACAACGTACCGATTTCAACCACAGAGAAACCAGACTGATAACCAAACCAACCCACCACCACGGCAAGGGCAATACCACCCAGCAAGTTGGTGAGCGGCATGAGCAGTACGCTATCAATGTTGATGTTCTTACGCTTAAGATCGCTCCACTCTTTATTGTCTTTATCAAACTGGTTCTGTAGCCAGGCTTCCTGACCCATGGCCTGCACAATACGAATGCCGTTCAGGGACTCATTAAGCCGGGTGTTGATGTTCGCCAGCTGACTTCTAACACCGTGCACCACAGGGTGGCTAATCTTTTGATAGAGATGGATAGACAGCAGCAGCACCGGAATCAGTGATGCCGTCATCAACATCAGTCGAACATCCAGCAGGGACATGGCGATAAAAATGCCAACCACCCGGAAGAAGGCCTGAAGAATAGAAGGAATAACGCCCACAAACATCTGGCGTAATACTTCAGAATCATTGGTAATGCGAGACACCAATCGCCCCGTCGGCTCACTGTCAAAATAACGCATAGGGAGCTTAAGGGTGTGAGCGAACACCATTCGTCGGATGTCGTGTATAACTTTCAGCGCACTGTTTTGAAACTGCACATTCTGAATGTACTGGAGAATGGACGCACCAAGATAAGTACCCAGCAGGGCCGAGCCCATCATGGCAAGTCCCATAACGTCGTCGTTCACACCCGGGGCAATGTGCTCATCCAGAATGATTTTCATGATCCATGGAGAGAGCATCTCCAGGCTGGTGGCCAATAGCAGTATCAGAAAGGCGCCCAGAAACTGCCATTGATAAGGTCGGGCATACTGAACTAGCTGTAACAGCCCGCGGTAGCCTGATGTTTTCTTGCGATCTTGTGCTAACAACGTAGTAATCCTCAGGCAACATCAGGTTGGTGTTTAGTGGCCGACGGCTGAATATCCAGCGGTTGCAGTAGCGTTCTGGCCTGTTGTCGGAAAATCTTTGCATACCATTGCTCGCCGACCATGGTGTCACTCATCAGCTGATCATGGTTGCCTTGTTCGATAATGCGCCCTTGATCCAGCACCAGAATATGGTCGGCAGTAATCAGTTCTGGTAGACGTTGAGTGACCAGAATAATGGTTTTCTGACCTTTCCCTTCTTTCCTGATAGCCATCAGGTTTTTCAAAATGATGGATTCGGTTTTCATGTCCAATGCACTGAAGGAGTCATCAAGCAATAACACAGGTGCATCCGTCAGTAATGCCCGAGCCAGTGCCAGGCGCTGTTTTTGTCCGCCAGACAGGTTGATGCCATGCTCGCCCAGTAGTGTGTCGTAGCCGTCTTTAAAACCAATGATTTCATCATGGATAGCCGCGAGTCTGGCGGCTTTCTCTACAAGATCAAAACTGGCTTCAGGGGATGAGAAGCGGATGTTGTCAGTAATGGTGCCTGAGAACAGCATGGGCTCTTGAGGAACCCAGGCCAGTTGTTTGCGTAATGAGGCTATGGTCAGCTGTGGCAAAGAGGTGCCACCCATTTTAATGACAGAACCTGCCGAGAGATCAAACTCACGCAGTATCAGTCTCAACAGTGAGCTTTTACCGCTGCCGGTGCGGCCAGTTATTCCGATGAATGACCCCATCGGGATATCTAAGGCGATGTCTTGAAGTACCGCTTCTTTTTCATATCCGAAAGATTGGATATCAATAGAAATAGTTGTATCGCCAGAGACGTCTATTGCATCGTCAGCATTCTGTATTTTAGGTTCACGGGATAACAGTTTCTCAAGGCGACCCCAGGAGGCACTGCCTCTTTGGAAGACGCTGAACTGCCAGCCAAATTGCAACATCGGGCCAAGCATTTGGCTGAGGTAAAGGGTAAAGCTGGTCAGCAAACCCACTGTTAACTGATCATGGCTGATTAACCACGCGCCACCCATCAATGCGAGTACAAAAGAAAGGCCAAAAAAGAGGCTGACGCTGGGGCCAAAGAGAGAGTCTACTTTTGCAACGCTGGCATTGGCTTCCACCGCTTCAGCAGAAAGCTGTTCAAAACGTTGTGTCTGTCGTGTGGTTAGCTGATGCGCTTTGACGGCGCGAATGCCAGTGATGGATTCCCGGGTTTCTTCGTTCAGGTTAGAAAAGGCAGCCTGAGCTTTACCAAAGCGTGCATAAAGTGCCACACCATAGCGTTTGGTCAGCCAGACCAAAATAGGAAATGGCAGCATAGACAGCAGTGTTAGTTTACCGCTGACCAGAAAAACCATGGCAAACAGCACGGTAAAGCCGGCGATGAGAGAATCAATCAGCGTCATGATGCCAACGCCAACACTTTCTTCCACGGCATTCATATCATTGGTGGCGTGAGCCATCAGATCGCCAGTGGTGTGTTGTTGATAAAACTCTGGAGACAGTTGTGTGAAGTGGGCAAACAGTCGGCTGCGCTGATTACGGATCAGTTCTATGGAAGCGCCGTACAGCTTGGCACGCCAAACATAGCGAAAGCCATAAACCGCAATGCCGGACACCACAATGCCGGCAACATAGAGGGTCAGCTGATGATTTGTAAGGCTATTGTCTTTTATTCCGTCAATGACAAGACCAATCAGCCAGGGTGGCAACAGGTTCAGGGCGGAGACAATCTGCAGGCAAATAAATGCCAACAGATACTGCTGCCAATAGTCCCGCAGGATAAACCTGAGTTTCCAAAGTAGTTTCAATGGGTGCTGCCTTTTCTATTTTAAGAAGTTCTTTCGTACTAACAGTGCATTGAACTGAAAATGATTCTCATGGTCAACGAAGGGATTACCGAATACACCCTTCGCCGGACGAGAGATAAGTGCGTGTAGGGAGCTATCCAAAAGGACTTATTGGATAGACAATGGTTCCACAGAGACTGGGATAGTTATTTTCTACGAAATCGCCCCATCAGAAAATCTTTCAGCATTACCCAATCACCCAGAAAGCTGTAGAGAGGGTGTTTAAACGTCGCTGGCCGATTGTGTTCAAAAAAGAAGTGGCCAATCCATGCGAAGAGGTAACCACAAATGATGGCTGGTAACAGGAAAATATATTCACCAGTAAGTAGTGCATAACCTGCAATGCAAAGGCCGAGAGTGCTGCCGACATAATGCAGGCCTCGGCAGATACGGTTGCTGTGCTCTCTCAGGTAAAAGGGGTAAAACTCGGCGAAACTGTTAAAGCCTTCTGTCTTTTTAGGGTGTTCGACTGCATTCGACATGGGACTGAACCTGATATTTTTATTATTTGAATTATCACTATAAAAGTTAACGGTCAGGATGGCGAGTATGTTGACTGTGAATTTAACTACAATGGTCAGATGTCTTCACAGGTATGCTGTGGCGAATACCCGGCAAGTAGATGTTTGTGCTTACAAGCCCTTATGCGACTACTGAAAACTGACGGTTTATTCCTTCCTATTAGGTGAATTCCCGCCTATAAAAAACCAACTATTCCAATAGGATATAGGCATTCCAACCTGATTGATTTATGCCCAATAACACTAAGGAGTCCATCTATAAATGTGGAATAGACTGAATAAATCCATGATGTTTTGTCAGATGATGTTTGGCCTCTCCTTTTACGGCGTTATGGTCATCCTGACTCGTTTTTTCCTGGAAGATCTGCAATACAATGAAGCAGACACCATGATGATTGTTGGTGCCTTCTCGTCTATTGGTCCGTTGTTTGCGATTGCCGGTGGTTTTATCGTTGATAAGTTCCTTGGCTCCAAACGTGCGCTGACGTTTTCCTATATCAGCTTCACCCTGGGCTATGCACTGTTAGTGTTTGGTGCATCCATTAAAAGTGTGCCGCTTTCTCTTGTGGGCATTGCGCTTGCCAGTTATGCTCGTGGCTTGATGTCTCCTTCATACCCGAGCCTTTATAAGCGCACCTTCCAGTCTCAGGAAGATTTTGAAAACTGCTACCCAATTAACTATTCCGTTAACAACATTGGTGCGTTGTTGGGGCAGTATCTGTACCCAATGTTTGTTCTGGGTATTGGATTCACAGGTGGTTTTGCGCTGTCTGCTGTGATGGCTGCGCTGGCTGTTGGTGTACTGTTCGTGTTCAATAAACCACTGGTTGAAGTGGGTGAGAATATCGATAAGGACCCCGTGCCGTTTAAGCAAATGGCCATGTTCATTGCACTGACAATCGCCATGCTGGGTATGGTGTTCTTCATGTTTTCCGATATGGAGACCGGGCAGTATGTGGTTTACGCCATCGCGGCTTCTGCGGTTCTGTACTTCTTTGCCCAGATGTTTAAGGCAACCCGCTCAGAAGCATTACGCATGGGCACTATCCTAATTATGGGTGTTCTGACCACTGCCTTCTTTGTTTACTATGGCCAGATGATGACGTCTATGACCATGGTGACTATCAATACCATGCGTGGCGAACTGTTGGGCTTTATTCCTCTGGCACCGGAAGCATCCATGGCTCTGAACCCGCTGTGGTGTATTGTGGCTGGCCCTGCGATTACAGCGATTTTTACCAGCATGGAAAAACGTGGCATCAGCTGGAGTACTGCGACAAAGACGTCTATTTCCTTCATTCTTGCTGCTGCAGCCTTCGGTGTGTTGACCATGGCAGTAAAAGGTATTGGTGAAGATGTGGTGATCAGCCCGAATGTATTTCTGGTGATTCACGGCTTCCTGGCGTTCGGTGAAGTCATTGTTGGCTCGCTGGTGGTTGCGTTTATTCTGTCTGTGGCGCCAAAGCGTATGGAAGGTTTCTCGGTTTCTCTGTTTTACATTGCCATGGCGCTGTCTGGCATTGTTGGCGCAGTGATCTCTGGTGCCGTCGCCATGGAAAAAGGTCAGGAAGTGACTCAGCAATTTGTGCAGACTGTGTATGGTGACTATTTTGGCATGCTGACCATGGCTGCTGTTGCTATGGTCGCTGTTGCTTTGGTCGCTTCCGTGATTGTGCGAAGAATGCTGGCCGCTGCTGATGATTGTGATAAAGAAGGTGAAGTCGCTACACCTGCTATGGCTTGAACCTTGATTTAATTTCAATATTTATGCGCTGACTCTGGTCGGCGTTTTTTTTATGTTTCTTTTACTATCAGCAATATCGATTAACATGGATTAAAAGAATCGATATGCATAATAAGTGTCGCATGTTTATCATCTACCTACTCAAATAATTTCTCGGGCAGTGTGTGTGAATAAACTACTCAATATTTTCTGGCAATTCTTTTTGCTGGGCTGGACCAGTTTTGGTGGGCCAGCAGCTCACCTTGGCTATTTTCGAACCAACTTTGTTGAGAAGAAAAAATGGCTGACGGATGTAGAATATTCCCAATTGATTGCCCTCAGTCAGTTTTTACCGGGCCCAGGCTCCAGTCAGGTGGGTTTCGCCCTTGGCTATCAACGGGCAGGCCTGCTGGGTGGGCTGGCAGCCTTTGTTGGTTTTACCTTGCCATCCTTTGCCATTCTTCTTTTGGTGGCTATGAGCAGCCAGCTTTTCTTAAGCGCTGACTGGTATCAGGGGCTGATTGCCGGCCTTAAATTATTAGCCGTGGTTGTGGTTGCCGATGCTACGTTACAGATGTTCCGCTCTTTTTGTAAAAGTCAGCTGACCATTGGTCTCTGTGTGATTAGTGCTGCGCTGCTTTTGTTATTCCCTGGCGTTGTCATTCAAATGGCGATACTCATTGTTGCCGCAATGATCGGCTATTACTGGTTACCCGGTGACAGTGACAGTCAACAGAAAGCACGGTTTGTTATCTGGCCCTTGGTTCTCTTTGCGGTTTTACTGGTGGGTTTGCCTTTCCTTGTCAGTTTCTCACCAATGGCGAGAGTGATCAGTGATTTCTTCCAGGCGGGCAGTATGGTGTTTGGTGGAGGCCATGTTGTACTACCACTGTTGCAAAGTACAACAGAAGGTTTGATCAGCACGGACACTTTTCTAACAGGCTATGCGGCTGCCCAGGCAGTACCTGGGCCGATGTTTACCCTGGCCACTTATCTTGGCTATTTTGTTTCGGAATCTTCACCTGTGCTGGGGGCGATTGTTGCCACATTGGCGATTTTTCTACCGGGTTTTCTTTTGGTTATTGGTGTCTTGCCTGCCTGGCAAGCGTTGGCTGGCAGAGCAAAAATAGCGGGAGCCGTTGCAGGAATTAATGCGTCAGTGGTCGGACTATTGCTGTCGGCATTATATTCGCCGGTGTTTATTTCGGCGGTGCACTCTGGCTTGGAAATGGCATTGGTACTGATTGGCGCCTTCCTGCTTAGAGGCATGAAACTTTCTGTTTTCTGGCTGGTTGCCCTATTTATTGGTGCTGGTATTTTCCTGCTATGAATTAGGGTGATGGAAGAGGTCAAAGCAGGCAAAATATGCTTTTTTATCTCATCGAGTTATTCCTGTGAGCCCTGAAAACAAACCTTTTCCAGATACACCTGAATCACTGTATGGAATTAGTTTAATAAGATATTAGACGTTGGTCTTATAGTGAATTCCGCTGCAAATCTTGAGAATAGGAGTGTGTAATAGATTTACGTTTACGTAAACTTCATGGTAGGTTGAAAACTGAGCTAAACAGACAAATTGCCAAACAATAAAAATCCAAGAATAAAAATAAAATAGGAAGGCAATGGGTATGAAACCACTTCTTGAGGTCAAGCAGATTGATCTCGCGTTTGGTGGCGTAAAGGCGCTCACTGACGTCAGTTTTACTGTGAATAAAGGCGACGTTTACTCCATCATCGGACCTAACGGTGCTGGCAAAACGTCCATGCTGAATTGTATCTCCGGACGTTATCAGCCGCAGCAGGGTTCCATTTCATTTAAACAGCAGGAAATTACCCGGATGAAGCCGAATCAGCGCTCATCTCTGGGGCTGGGAAGGACTTTCCAGAATCTTGCATTATTCAGTCACATGTCGGTACTGGAAAACATTCTGGTTGGACGACACCATCTGCTTAAAAATAATTTTGCGTCAGGACCGCTGTATTGGTTTTCCGGCGCTCAGAAAGAAGAGCTTGAGCATCGTCGAACAGTAGAAGAAATTATCGATTTTCTGGAAATTGCCCATATCCGCAAAAAGCAAACGGGCACGCTTTCCTACGGTTTGAGAAAACGGGTAGAGCTGGCGAGAGCCATTGCATTGAAGCCTGACATGATTCTGCTGGATGAACCCATGGCCGGTATGAATCAGGAAGAAAAAGAAGATATGGCGCGTTACATCCTCGACTTGAATGAAGAGTGGGGGATGACGGTGGTGATGATTGAACATGATATGAGTGTGGTCATGGGTATCTCCAATCGGGTTATGGTGCTGGATTTTGGCAGCAAAATCGCCGAAGGGCTGCCGGAAGAAGTGATTGATAACGAACACGTGCGCAGAGCCTACCTTGGAGAAGAGGATGACTTATTGGAGGCTGCGGTATGAGTTTTCCAGATATCAATATCTACGACACTTTTCCAAAACTTCTCGCCTGGAACGCTGAACACTATGGCGATGATGTGGCCATGCGCGAGAAAGAGTATGGCATTTGGCAGGTATTTACCTGGCAGGATTACCACAATCGGGTTAAGTGGCTAACACTCGGATTAAGGTCACTGGGGGTGGATACTGGAGAAGTGATCGCATTATTAGGCGACAACCGACCAGAGTGGATTTGGGGTGAAGTGGCTGCCCATGCTCTCCACGGATATTCCCTGGGTGTTTATCAAGATTCACTTCATGAAGAGACAGAATATCTGCTGACATTTTCTGAGTCAGCAGTAGTGATCGCAGAAGATGAAGAGCAGTGCGACAAACTTCTGGAGCTGGAGGATCGAATTCCAACGGTTCGTCATATTGTTTACTGCGACCCACGGGGTATGCGCAAATACGACGATGATCGATTGATTGATATTGAAAAGGTGTATCAACTGGGGCGGGAGCTGGACGGTCAACAACCAGAGCTATACACCAGCATGGTTGAAAGCACCCATGGTGATAACCTTTCCATCCTTTGTACTACATCAGGCACAACCTCCAGACCAAAACTGGCGAAACATCACTCCGGGCCATTTCTTGATCATTGTGCCGCTTATCTTCGAGCCGACCCTAAAAAGCCAGGCAATAATTATGTCTCCGTTTTACCACTGCCCTGGGTGATGGAACAGGTATACGCCGTTGGTCAGGCATTGATTCAGCGACAGGTGATCAATTTTGTCGAAACTCAGGAAACCATGATGTCCGATCTTCGGGAGATCGGGCCTGAGTTTGTGTTGCTGGCGCCGAGGGTTTGGGAAAATCTGGCAGCAGAAATTCATGCAAGGATGATGGATGCTCAGCCTTTGAAACAAAAGCTATTCAAGTTTGGTTTAGACCGGGCATTGAAAGCCAGAGAACAGGGGCGGAAATCAAAGTTAGCCGACTGGGTTTTGATGGGTGCCCTTCGGGACAGATTAGGTTTTTCAAACCTGACGTCAGCTGCTACCGGTGGTGCGGCTATGGGCCCGGATACGTTCAAACTGTTTCATGCCATGGGCGTACCGCTGAAGCAGCTGTATGGTCAGACTGAGCTGGCGGGCGCCTATACGATTCACAACGGTGAGGATATTGATTACGAATCCGTTGGTATCCCTTTTGATAACAGTGAATTGCGTATCGAGCAGCCGGATGAAAATGGGTTGGGTGAAATTGTCGCTCGCACCTCTGGTATGTTCACTGGTTACCATAAAAACGATCAGGCATTCCATGATGACGTTCGAGATGGTTGGATGTATACCGGTGATGCTGGCTATATAAAAGACAGTGGCCATTTGGTGGTGGTTGATCGAGTAAAAGATCTGGCTCAAACATCGACCCAGATACGTTTTTCGCCTCAAAATATTGAGAACCGGCTGAAGTTTTCTCCTTACATTGCAGAAGCGGTGATCCTTGGCAATGAACGCCCCTACCTGACGGCTCTGCTCTGCATCCGATACAGCATTGTGTCTAAATGGGCGGAAGCCCGTGGCATTGCATTTACCAACTATACGAATCTTTCTTCGCAGCCAGAAATACAAACTCTGCTCCAGCAGGCCATGGAACAGGTGAATGAAGGGTTACCGGAAAGTCAGCAAATCAAACGATTCCTGTTGCTCTACAAAGAGTTGGATGCCGACGATGGTGAGCTGACACGAACCCGGAAGGTTCGCCGGAGCGTGGTTGCCGAAAAGTATGCAGATATTATCAATGCACTCTACAAAGGTGATGAGCAAGTAGAGGTGGATACAGTCATTACCTTTCAGGATGGCAGTAAAAGTCGCATTCAAACGACACTGGATGTCATTAATCTTGGCGATGATATACCGGTACCCACTGAGCAATATGCTGACAAAAAGCAATCAAGCAAAGATCTGGCCAGCAAAGCACTGGAGGAAGCATTATGAATACGGAACTTCTACTGCAGCTCACAGTGAATGGTCTGATTGTTGGCCTGCTCTATGGCGTGATCGCCATGTGCTTTGTGTTGATTTATAAATCCACTCAGGTGGTGAACTTTGCGCAGGGTGAGTTTCTATTGATCGGCGCGTGGGTTTGCTGGGCGACACTGGTTTGGTTGGACCTCCCTTTTTATATCGGGTTTTTGTTAACTCTCGGCTTTATGACGGTGTTCGGCATCATAATACAGGCGGTATTTCTCAGACCAATGATAGGCGAACCCATCATCTCAGTCATCATGGTGACTATTGGGCTTTCCATGTTTTTCCAATCATTGATGAAATGGATTTTTGGAGTGTCCGCTGAAAGTTATCCGCAAGTGTTTGAAACCAGCACAATCACTATTGCCGGGTTGAACATTGAGTTGGCTTATATTCTCAGCCTGATCTTCTCCGTGGTCATGATGGTGGGCTTTTATTGGTTCTTCCGTTATTCAAGGCTTGGTTTAGCGATGCGTGCCACCGCGTTTGATCAGCAAGTGGCCAGCAGCTTGGGCATTTCCGTTTCCAAAGTCTTTGCTGCCAGTTGGGCAATCTCTGCCATGGTGTCTGCCACTGCAGGCATTGTCATCGGAATGGTGAATGGTGTATCTGACGCATTGTCGTTTATTGGTATTAAAGTGTTTCCGGCGGTCATTCTTGGTGGGCTGGACTCCATTGTGGGCGGTGTTGTCGGTGGTGTGATTATTGGTGTGTTGGAAAACCTTGCAGAGTTTATCGACAGTCAATACCTGCATATTGGCAACCTATACACCATTGCACCGTTTTATATCCTGCTGATTATTCTGACCATCAAGCCTTATGGTTTGTTTGGTACTAAAAATATCGAGCGAATCTAAATTCGGGAAAAAGGACGTTAAAATAATGATTTCTCTTTCCATGCGACCCTGTGGCGATTTTCGAACCAGCTACAAAGCCGATAATCAGATCTTTGAAACCAGCACCATTCGTTGGCTGGTGGTGGCAACCATAATAGCGCTTTGCTTTGCGCCATTGGTTCTGGACGCTTACTTCCTGACACTCTTTATTCAGGTGGCTTATCTGGGCATCGCTGCTCTGGGTTTGAACATATTGGTGGGCTTTACCGGCCAGATATCCCTTGGTCACGGTGCTTTCTTCGGGTTTGGTGCCTTTGCTTCTGCCTGGCTGAATAATGAATTTGGGATTCCGGTATGGCTGGCCATTCCTCTGGCGGGTTGGTTGACCATGGTCGTTGGTATGATTTTCGGCTCACCAGCAGCCCGTATTAAAGGTCTTTATCTGGCCATCGCTACTCTGGCAGCGCAGTTTATTATTGAAGATTTTTTCGCCCGGGCAGGGTGGTTTTCTGGTGGTTCCTATGGCGCTGCTGCCGAGCCGGTCTCATTATTTGGTTATACCCTGGATTCAGATCAGTCCTTCTTTTACATCGCACTGTTTGCCTTGGTGTTTATGTACCTCTGGGGAACCAATCTGATGCGCAGCCGTGATGGGCGGGCATTTGTGGCGGTCCGTGATCACTACCTTTCTGCAGAAATAATGGGGATAAACCTGAATTGGTATCGATTGCTGTCCTTTGGTATTTCGTCCTTTTTTGCAGGTATTGGCGGTGCTCTTTACGGTCATTACTTGGGCTACGTTTCCGCAGAAGGTTTTACGCTGATGATGTCTATTCAGTTTCTGGCAATGATCATTATCGGAGGCTTGGGTTCAGTGTTTGGCGCCTTGCTGGGTACTATTTTTATTGTACTGTTGCCAGAAGTATTGGAATCGGTGGTTGCCCTGATAGCTGGCACTGGTCTGCTACCTGCTGGCAGTGTGGCGGAGAGTATGGCCTATTTCAAAGAAATGGCGGTGGGGCTGGTGATTATCCTTTTCCTGGTATTTGAACCTCAGGGATTGGCTCATCGCTGGCGGCAGATTAAGGCGTATTGGAAGTTTTACCCCTTCGCGTATTAATGTATACCCATCGCCTTTCAAGGTGCTACGTTGTTGTCAGCGTTCGCTCACCCCGATCACCTACTAATTGTAGGCTCACGGGGCTTCGCTCACTTGTCGCCTAGTAGCACCTTGAAATCCAATGGGTATAGTAGATGTCAAAAATAATAATAAGGAGACAACTCATGCTAAAGACTCTCTGTAAAAAAGTCCTTCCCGGGCTGGCTATCGCTGCATTGTCGTTCAGTGCGACGGCCAAAGAAACCGTCTTTGTCGGCCACCTGGCAGATTACTCGGGCCCAACAGCCTTTGTGGGTAAGTATTATGCTGATGGTATTAAAGACACATTGTCGTGGATTAATCTTCAGGGTGGCATTAATGGCACCATGATTGAGACGGAGACAGTGGATTATGCTTATAAAGTTCCTCAGGCCATCAGCAACTATAAAAAATGGAAATCCCGTAAAAATATGGTTGCCATGCAGGGTTGGGGTACGGCAGATACAGAAGCGTTGATTTCCTTCATCGTCAAAGATGAAATTCCGGTGTATTCGGCTTCTTACTCAGGCCACCTGACGGACCCGCAGAAGAAAAACCCGAAAACCAAAAAAGCAGCCCCCTATAACTTCTTCTACGGCGCTTCGTATTCCGACACTTGTCGTGCATTAGTGCAATGGGCAAAAGAAGACTGGCAAGGTAAAGGAGAAACCGGTAAGCCGGGCTTTGTTCACATCGGCGATAACCACCCTTATCCAAATGCACCTAAAGCTGCCTGTGCAGAGTACGCTGAAGAGCTGGGCTTTGATGTGAAACCGCCGGTAGTGGTCTCTATGAAACCTGGCGACTTTAAAGCGCAATGTTTGTCGATCAAAACTACCGGTGCGCAGTATGGTTATGTAGCCAATCTCGGTGGCTCAGTGGTTTCTCTGATTAAATCCTGTAATACCGTGGGCACCGATATTCAGTTTATGTCCAATATCTGGGGCGGCGATATGCTGACCTTCAAAGCGGCTGGTGAAGGGATTGATAACTATGTCTTCCCCGCGCTGACACCGTTCTGGAATGACGATGTCGAGAACCTGAAAATGGTGAAAGATATTGCCAAGGCGGCTAACCGTGATGAGAGTTTCCAGACGCACCATTACATCCGAGGCGTTTGCTCGACCCTGTATATGGCAGAAGCCATGAAATGGGCTGAGGAAAATGGTGGCATCACTGGTGCAAATATTAAGCAGGGCATGTATGCCAAACAGGATTGGATTCCTGAAGGGCTTGACGGTGTTTGCCTGCCAGCCAGTTGGGCGGCAGACGACCATCGTGGTTTGAATTCCGTGAAGATCTATCAGGCAAAATGGAATCAGGGAGATATCGCTGTGAAGCAATTATCACAGGTAACTCTGCCTCGTCGTGAAGACTGGTTGGGTTACTAGGAGGCTGACCGAGAATAGCGCCCGTAGCGAGGATGGTAGAAAGTTGAGGATAAAAACTCTGTTTTGTGAAGTGAATAGTGGTGCTATTTGCTGAACAAAACAGAGTTTTTAGACCAATTTACTGCCACCACAGTAGGGCAACCTATTCTCGGTCAGGCTCCTAGGAGACTGTCTCTTAATAACTGCACTGCTCAGAAAAGCGTTTTCCGTTTGCCGTTATCCGCAAAAGCACAAGTAGCCAGGCTTTTACGGATAACGGTAAACGGATAACGGCTCTGGCTACATGTGGAAGTTATTTTGTGACGTTTTCGATACGGTAAATGGTCGACAACATTATTAGCTTGCCGACCTATCACGAAATTCAGCTGTTGATCCATGGGGGTCTTATGGAAGCCCTGAAAATAGAATCTGCCGAGCCATTGCTCAGCATCAATAATGTCGAAGTGATTTACGACGAGGTGATTCTGGTCTTGCGTGGCGTCAGTCTTGATGTACCGGAAGGTCAAATTGTTACGTTGCTTGGCCCAAATGGCGCCGGAAAATCCACCACCCTGAAAGCGATCTCTGGGTTACTGAAATCAGAAGATGGTGAAGTCAGCAATGGTGAAATCCGGTTTATGGGTGAGCGGATTGATCGTAAGAATGCCGAGGATATCGTGCGTTCTGGCATCTTTCAGGTTATGGAAGGTCGTCGTATTGTTGAAGACATGACCTGTGAAGAAAACCTAAGGCTTGGGGCATATACCCGAAGTCAGAAGAATATCCGTGATGAGATTGATCGGGTTTATACCTATTTTCCAAGGCTGAAAGAGCGAAGTGGCCTTGCGGGTTATTTATCAGGAGGTGAGCAGCAAATGCTGGCGATTGGTCGTGCATTAATGGCTAATCCAAAAATGATTCTGCTGGATGAGCCGTCAATGGGGTTATCGCCGCTGTTGGTAAAAGAAGTCTTTGGCATCATCGAAAAAATCAACCGGGAGCAGGGTATTACCATGTTGCTGGTGGAACAGAATGCCAATTTTGCTCTGAAAAATGCCAGTTATGGCTACATCATGGAATCTGGCAAAGTGGTATTGGACGGTACTCGGGAAGAGTTGTTGAACAACCAGGATGTGAAGGAATTTTATCTTGGGGGGAATGAAAGCAGTCGCAGCTTTAAGAACCTGAAATCCTACAAGCGTCGTAAACGCTGGCTCTAAAAAAGGAACGCCCATGAGCACTGAGAATTGTTTTTCCATAAAAGAGGTGATGAATCCAGCCGAGCGGGAACGCTATTTGTTTGGCGAGCTCCGGGAAACACTGTCTCGTGCAAAAACGGACAGCGTCTACTATCAGCAGTTATTGCAGAATGTGAATGCCGCCAGTATTCAGTGTCGTGAGGACCTTGCCAGCCTGCCCGTTACCCGGAAGGCTGATTTGATTCGCTTTCAGGCAGGCCACCCACCTTTTGGTGGTTTAAATGGTGTTGATCCAGGTGCGGTCGCTCGTTTGTTTCAGTCTCCCGGGCCTATTCAGGAGCCTGAAGGTAAAGGTGATGATTGGTGGCGAATGGGGCAGGCTTTCTATGCTGCTGGGTTCCGGGCGGGGGATATTGTCCATAATACACTGTCTTATCACTTAAGCCCCGGTGGCTTTATTATGGATTCCGGTGCCCGGGCTTGTGGTTGTGCGGTGATTCCTGCCGGCACAGGGCAAACGGAATTACAGTTGCAAGTGATCGATTCTCTGAAGCCCACCGGTTACTGTGGAACCCCTTCTTTCTTAAAAACGTTGTTAGAGAAAGCGGACGAAAAAGGTCAGGAATTGTCGTTTACTCACGCCATGGTGTCGGGGGAAGCACTGCCAGAAAGCCTGAGAAGTTACTTTCAGTGCCGGGGTATTCAGTGCTTTCAGTGTTACGCAACGGCGGATCTTGGGTTAATTGCCTATGAGAGTCATGGCAGTGCGGGGATGGTGGTTGCGGAAGATATTATTCTGGAAATTCTGAATCCTGACACTTGTGAAGTGGTGCCAGAAGGTGGTATCGGTGAAGTGGTAGTCACCAGCTTCAACCCGGAATACCCGATGATTCGCTTTGCGACCGGTGACCTTTCTGCCGTGGCTGAAGGTTCAAGTGACTGCGGTCGAACCAATTCCCGGATTCGTGGCTGGCTTGGTCGTACGGATATGTCTACCAAGGTTCGAGGTTTGTTTGTGCATCCTAATCAGGTGACCACTATCGTTCAGCGTCATCATGGCATTATCAAAGCGCAGTTTAGTATTAGCCATGAGGAGGGTAAAGATAGGCTTACACTGTTGTATGAGTCTAATGATCAAGTGGATACCGAGGCGTTGGAAAAATCCATTAAATCGGTAACTCGCTTGAGAGGGGAAACTCAACGAGTGGAAACGCTGGCGAAAGATGATCAGCTGATTGTTGATGAGCGGGGTTGAAGAACAGCCCGGTGTTTGAGCCGGGCTGATTATTGGGAGCTTGTTAGTTTTTATCTTTAGCTTCCATGCGCGCCTTGATGGCTTCGTAACGTTCTAAAGGCATGCCGTTTTTCGCCAGTTCCATCTCCTTAACCAGGGAGTTATCTTTGGTCACGATGGTTACTTTGTAGCCATTATCCGTCGCGGTTACTTCACCTAACTGAACATTGTCATTGCCTTGCATAATCAGGCGAGCTTCGTTCAGTGTGCGGATTTCTTCAGCGGTAAACTCGCGATCCATGTGTTCTTTGAAGTTTCCACGCTTGCCGTGCTTGCCTCGCTCACCTTTCATAAAATGACCTTTGCGATCGCCACCCATGCAGCGACCTTTACCGCCATCGTTGCCGCCATTATCGTCACCAAACCAGGCAAAGGCAGAAGAGGTGGTGAATACAGTAGCCAGTGCTGCAGCGATCAAGGTTGTCTTTTTCATGGTTTCTCTCCTTTTTGGCTTGAATGCCGTTTCGTTGTGTTCATTTAAAACCATGAATTTCGCAGAATTGTCCCTGAGCCCCCGGAGTTTGTCGCAATTTGTATCAATACGTCCCGGGGTATCCAAACCGGCAGCATTTCCCTCGTATAATGAAAGCATCATTAATGCAGGTGGTGTGAAACGCCATGAAAAAACACATTCTGGTGGTGGATGATCACAATGAGATCCGTGACTTGCTGGGTCGATACTTGGATCAACATGGTTATCAGGTCTCTCTGGCAGACGGCGGTGAGGGCATGCGGGAGGTTCTGGCTGCACAAACCATTGATCTGGTGGTGTTGGACATCATGATGCCCGGTGAAGATGGTCTTTCCCTGTGCCGTTATCTGCGAGAGGTGAGTGGCCCGCCGGTGATTATGCTCACCGCCATGAGTGAAGAGGCAGACACCATTGTTGGGCTGGAAATGGGCGCGGATGATTATGTGACCAAACCGTTCAGCCCCAGGGAGCTGTTAGCCAGAATCAAAGCAGTGTTGCGCAGATTGGAGCATGTGACGGACAAGTCTGAAGCAGACAATAAGTCCTCTGAAATGGAGTTTCCAGGCTGGAAGTTGGATATTCACCAGCATCAGCTGACCCGGGAAGATGGATTGTTAGTGCCACTGAGTGCCGCCGAGTTTCGCCTGTTGAAAGTGTTTCTGGAACATTCACGACAGGTATTGAATCGTGATCAGCTGATGGATTTAACCAAAGGCAGAGACGCGCTGCCTTTTGATCGAAGTATTGATAACCAGATCAGCCGGTTGCGGAAAAAAATTGAGAAAGATCCGAAAATGCCCACATTAATCAAAACCGTCTGGGGTGGTGGTTATATGTTTACTGAAGAAGTGAAATGAGACGTTTGATGAAGCCCTTTAGGATGAGTAGGGGACTCTTTAAAAAGCTACGCACCAGTCTGGTAGCCCAGATGGTCGTGGTGGTTCTGGCTGCATTGATGATTGCTCAGGCGGTGAGCTTTATTATTTTGGGGAACGCTTATCGCACGGCGTTGTCCGATATCAGCCAGCGGTCACAGTTTCAACAGATCGAATCGTTAGTCTGGTTGCTGGAAAACAATCCAATGACCGATTACCCAGCCATTCTTGCGGCTGCCAGAACCAAGACGGTCTGGTTTTCTGTGGATGATCGCAGCGAACTGTCAGGAATGAGGATGAATGGCAGGGATCAGGCGCTGGTTCGGCGCTTACAGGATCTTCTGGGCACTGATTACAAAGACAGAATCTGGATTAAAGTGGATACCTCAAGGGCGTTCTCAGACTCTCACAACAAGTGGAAACCAAAAGCCCCCTGTGTTGGCGATCGGTGTAATCCGTTCTGGCAGGACGACCAAAAGAAAAACCATCAAAAACGTAACCCTCACGATGATGACAGCAAACGCCGCTACCATCGAGATGGCTGGAAGCCACCGGTGGTGACCAGTCTTCAGATTTCGGTACAGATGAGAAATAATCTGTGGCTAAACCTGAAGGCAAAATCACCCGCGGCGCCGCCTTTGGTGGCGAAACAAACCGTGGTTTTTTTGATCATCGCCACCATTCTGGTTCTGTTTGCGCTGGCTATTATGGTGCGGCGGATTACCCGTCCTCTGCGCATGCTATCCAAAGCATCAATACAGCTTGGGCTGGGTGAACAGGTCGAACCGTTACCTGAGACAGGGCCGGCGGATGTAAAAGAAACCATCCGTGCTTTTAATCAGATGAATGACCGATTGCAGCGTTTTGTTTCAGACCGTACACGGATGCTGGCGGCATTGTCCCATGATCTTCGCACACCAATTACTACAATGCGGCTCAGAGTGGAGCTGATGCCCGAAAGCCGTGATCGGGATCAGTTATTGGCAACGTTGGAAGAAATGCAGCAGATGTCGGAAGCGACGTTGGCATTTATGCGACAGGCTTCTGATAACGAAGTAACTCGAACCGTTGATCTCAATGCCATGGTGGGAAGCCTCTGCGATGATCTTGAAGAAGTGGGGTTGGCAGTGGGTTATGAAGACAGTTTGGAAACCGTGATCCGCTGTCGGCCTGTGAGCTTAAAACGGGCGTTGAGAAATCTGATTGAGAATGGTGTCAAATATGGCCGGCGGGTGGAGGTATGTCTCGAGCATACGGTGCGGTCCGGTCAACACTTTGCTTCTGTAGTGATTGATGATCATGGTCCCGGTATTCCTGAAGAGATGGTGGAGCAGGTGTTTGTTCCTTTTTTCCGTCTTGAGGGGTCACGTAATCGTGATACAGGTGGTGTGGGGCTTGGCCTCGCCATTGCCAGAAATATTGTGCGTAACCACGGCGGTGAAATTTATCTCGAAAATAGGGGTGAAGGTTTGAGAGTACGGCTAGAGCTGCCATTAGTGTAATTATCTGGCAGCTTTATTCTACATGAGCTGAGTTTCCGTTTTAGTCGGCTTCGGCAACTTGGTTGGCAGGTTGCGGAGGCTGAGCTTGCTGTTGGTTTTCCGCCTCTGGTTGAGGCGGTTTTTGACCAATATCCTCTGCGCCGGCTTCGAGCACTGAGTTATCCACTCGTCCGTTAATGGATACTCCTTTTTGTGTGTGTTCATTGTAACGCATTTCCAGCTGTGAGACCGGTGGTCCGTTAGAAGGATTTTTCTTTCTGTACTCTTCATTAATCCTTTTCTGGATACCTATCAATGCTTCGAGTGAAGAATTAAGTTTGGCCAGCGCTTCGTCGAGAGAGCCTAAATGTCTGTTTTCTTGCTGCCACTGTTTCATACCATGAAACGCCAGTGTGTATTTTTCCAGCACTTCTTTACAGGTAAACTTCCCAAGATTCGCTTTGTCGATTGGTATCAGTGAGATGCTGGGAAGGTGCTTTAACGTATCTACACCTTCCTGAAGATTAACGTTTAGCTTGGTTTTTTTTGCATTGGGTGGGAGGTCGATTTTTTGCAGAGCCTCCAATAGAGCAGCAGTATTCGTATATGGTTGCTTGCAAACGGCCACATACATTTCTAAGGACTCAATTGCATCTTTGCACACGGTGAGTTGAGCGTGGGCTGTGAAGGCATCCTGTGCCCTTTGGAGTTGCTCCATTCCATTCCCCAGTGGTTTTTGCTCGGACAGAGGATCCGTCGCGGTGGGGGGTATGTCTCTATTACCGACAGAGTCTGGCCCGGGTGCTGCCGGTTTAATATTTCTAGTTTGGAGAGCTTGAGGGGTTTGCCCCTGCGGTGGTTGGTTTTCTTGAAGCAGCTTGGGCTTTACTAATGAGCCATCAAGAGATTTGGCCTTTTTACTCTGAATGTCGTTGAGCAAAGTTTGATGTGCCGAGCCGTTAGAAGCTGGACTCTTTCGACCCTGTAAGTTGTTTGTAGATAGATTACCGAGCGGTAATCGTTGGCTTGATACTGGTACTGGCTGCATGACTCTACTCCTTATGCTTCATGCGATTAAACAATTACATATTGGAGTAACAAAGAGCTAAAGAGTTCCCTTCTTTAGCAACTATTTAGAGATTTGAGTCGACTTAAGCCTTAGCCTTACCTTAAAGGCGGCGTACTTTGAACTTCCTTCCCTTGATTTTCCCCTGCTCCAGACGGCTCAGGGCGGATTTGGCAATGTCTCTAGTCACCGCGACATAGGTCACAAAATCATAGACGTTGATTTTACCCACCTGATCTCCGGGGATGCCGCCTTCTCCCGTCAATGCGCCCAGAATATCACCTGGGCGCACTTTGTGTTTACGACCACCATCAACGGCCAGCGTGACCATAGGTGCTGCTTTCGGTGGCTTGTTGTTGCCCAGTTCTGCCGGGTTCCCGTAGGTCAAAGCGGTTTTCAGGTAATCGCTGAGCTTGTCCAGTTTGTACTGTTCTTTTGCGGTGTAGATGCTTAGAGCCAAACCCTGTCGACCAGCACGACCAGTTCTGCCGACACGATGGACATGAATCTGAGAGTCACGGCTGAGATCATAGTTAATAACAGCGGGCAGGTTCTCAATATCCAAGCCTCGTGCGGCAACATCAGTCGCAATCAATAAGGTAGAGCTTTGGTTGGAAAACCGTACGAGCATTTGGTCGCGCTCTCTTTGCTCCAGATCGCCATGCAGAATCACGGGTTTGTAACCTGCCTCGTACAAATCGGAGCCGACATCTTTACAGGCCTGCTTGGTGTTGCAGAAAATGACCGCTGAACCCGGTTCGTAGTGAGATAGAAGCTTTATCAGCATGTCGGATTTGTCTTCTGCCTGATAAAAGCGCTGCTCAATACTGTCATGGCTTTCACTGGTTTCTACAGACACTTCTACCGGCGCCTTTTGGAACTGCTGACTTAATGATCGTATGCCTTTTGGATAGGTGGCAGAGAATAGCAATGTCTGGCGCTGTTCTGGAATGTGCTCAATGATTTGCTCAATGGCATCAATAAAGCCCATATCCAGCATTCGGTCTGCTTCATCAAGCACCAGTGTGCTAACGCTGTCCAACTCAAGGGTGCCTTTGCGGAGGTGATCCTGAATACGGCCGGGGGTTCCGACCACCACATGAGCGCCATGTTCCAGCGAACCAATTTGTGGGCCTATGGGCTGCCCGCCGCAGAGCGTTACCACTTTTATATTTTGCTGATAGCGAGCCAGCCTGCGAATTTCCTGTGCAACCTGAGTTGCCAGCTCCCGGGTTGGGCACATGACCAGTGCCTGACAACCAAAATGCCGCTGGTTTATTTTCAGTATCAGGCCGATAGAAAAAGCAGCGGTTTTGCCACTGCCGGTTTTGGCTTTGGCAATCACATCCTTACCCGCAATGATTTCTGGCAGGCTTTGCTGCTGCACCGGCGTCATTGTTCGGTATTCAAGGCTGGCAAGGTTATTCAGCAGAGCGTCGGGCAGCGCTAACGCTGAGAAATGGGAAGAAGAAACGTCAGTCAAAGCGGGCTCTTGCACTATGCGGTTGTATAGAAGGGGCACAGATTATAACAGAGTCTACTATTAATGGCGGTATATCGTGATGGAGAAAAAAATGGCCTCAGCAGCATCAGCGACGACAACCGAAAACTCTGCTCATCAGGTTTCAGAATCTGATAGGCACCCGGTGTTCTGGGTCTCTGGCCTAATGGCGGGTGTTGGACTGCAGCTGCTGACTTTGTTAACTGAACCACCGGCTGGTATGACGGTCATGGCGTGGCATTGCGCCGGTCTCGCTCTGATGATGGCGGTGTTCTGGGCTGTTGAAATATTACCAACAGCCATTACCGCGCTATTTCCACTAATTTTTGCGCCAATGATGGGAATAAACAGTATCGATGGTGCCGCAGCACCGTATGCTCACCCGGTCATCTATCTGTTTATGGGAGGGTTTGCCATTGGGCTCGCTATGGAGCGCTGGCATCTCCATAGCCGGGTTGCATTGAATATTATGTTGTTGGTAGGCACCGGGGAAAAACGATTGGTTCTGGGCTTTATGACCGCCACCGCATTGATCAGTATGTGGGTATCGAACGCAGCAACTACCATCATGATGCTGCCTATTGGTCTGTCAGTGGTTGCTATGATTCGGGATCAGGGACGTATGAGTAATGGATTTCCCATTGCATTACTTTTGGCCATTGCTTACGGCGCATCCATTGGTGGATTTGGTACTTTAATTGGCACCCCACCTAATGCATTGTTGGTGGCCTTTCTTCAGGATCAATACGGTATTCAAATTGAGTTCGCCCGTTGGTTAATTATTGGCGTACCTGCTTCTTTATTGATGTTGATAGTGACCGGACTGTGGCTTGGCTATTTAGGTTACGATCTTTGCTCCAAAGAGAATCAGGTCATTAAGCAGTCGATTCGGGAACAGCGAAAAGATCTTGGCAAAATGAGTACGCCAGAGAAAATCGTGGCGGTTATTTTCTGTGGTACTGCCATAGCGTGGGTCACCCGCCCCTGGTTGATTGATTTATTTCCAGGTTTTTTTATTACTGATGCGGCTATCGCTTTGATAGCAACGATTCTGTTATTTGTTTTACCGTCCAATCTAAGAAAGCTTCAGTTTCTAATGAGCTGGAATGATATGCGCCGTTTACCCTGGGATGTGTTGTTATTGTTTGGTGGCGGGTTAAGCCTTGCCTCGATGATTCGTAGAACAGGATTATCGGATTGGATAGCAGGCTCATTAAACTTCGTAGGTGATATGCCCGAGCTGATGGTTATTGCCATGGTGGTGGCGATTATTATCTTTTTGACAGAGATTACTAGTAATACGGCAACGACGGCTGCTTTTCTTCCACCGCTGGGAGCCCTTGCAACGTCTTTTGGTATGTCTCCCGTCGCGTTGGCGATTCCAGCCGCTATCGCCGCTAGCTGTGCATTTATGCTACCGGTTGCCACTCCGCCCAATGCGATTGTTTATGGTGCCGGTATGTTGCCGATTCGTCATATGATCCGAAGTGGTCTGGTGCTGAATCTGGCTGGAATTGCCATTATCACCCTGTTGAGCCAATGGCTTATTAAATGGGTTGTTTAATGATCTCAATTAATTGGGTTCATTTAAAACTAATGAATCCATTCTATCAAATTCTTTGATTGTAGTTGAACCAAATACCTCTTTGGCTTGTCTGATTTTTAATTAAATTCCAGTAAATAAATTGAAGCGTTTTTATCGCTTTACTTTGAATTATTAGGAGCATAATTAATAATGGCCAATGTGACTTTACCTGCAAATCAAGCTTGCTCGTCTGCAGCCAAAAATCAGCATAACCCACCAAATACTCATCAAAAAAGACAAGAAAATAAAGCAATGGGCGGAAGAACGGTATCCGTTCATCAAGATAACCCAGGCTTTATAAAGAAGGGTTGTAATTCCATCTGCAATACAGTTCAGAGCGTTGTTAACTGGATCTCAATTACCTGTCGAGCTATTTATAAAACGGCCTGTGTTGCTTGCTATTTTGTGAAGCATGCTGTTTTTGGTGCTGAGTTTACCCATGAGCATTTTAAATCTTATGTGCACAATCTTGGGCCAACCTATGCCAAGTTACTTCAAACCATTGGTATGGAAGAGAATCTGGCAGAGAGCATCACCAAAAAGTTGGGAGCAACAGAAGCAGAGAGGAAAAAATGTTACGGCGTGTTGAAAGATTTTCTTGATAACAACCCACCTATGCCTCTCGCACAAGCCCAGTCCATATTAGCAAAAGAAGGATGTAAGGATTATAAGGTTAAGAATCATTTGGCAACGGGCACTTTGGGATCCTGCTTTGAAGTGGAGAAGGATGGTAAACGTTTTGTTGCGAAGATTGTTCCTGAAGAAAAAGCAATTCAGGTTGAAGCCGGCAGAAAATCCCTCGGCATGCTGATGATGTTTAATTCAGCTATTGCTAACACGGTAAAAGAGTTTACCGACCCATTTGTTGCAGAGTGTGATCTTTCACAGGAGAAGAGCTACCACCAACGCTTTGCCTCAGCGCTGGCAAAAACTGACACCCATGTGACACTACCAAACGGTTTAGGTGGTTTGCCACAACCAATGACTCTCTCCTTCAAAATACCTGAGGTTATTGAGACCGGTCATAGTAAACGGGTGCTGATGATGCAGAACGTAGATGGAGGGCACACGCTGAATCAATTAACTAATCTGGACAACAGCAAGCTTCGTGCTGAAGCTTATCAGAAATGTTTAGGTGTGGTTCCATTTTCAGATCAGCTGACTCAATTCTGGTTAAAGGAATTGCATCAGAAAGGAAAGGATAAATGGACAGAGCTTAAAACCTGTGGCCTGGTTCATGGAGATTTTCACCCAGGTAATATCATGTTGAGCTTCAGGCAGGGCGGTGAGATTGATCTGTGGATTTTGGACTTTGGCAATAGTCTTGCGCTATCAGAAAAACAACGTAGCCAGTTTACGAAAGTAGTCCAGTTGATGAGTCAACAAATAGACCCATTCAGCAAAGCGAAAATTAACGAGCGGGATATGAGTGAGTTAGTCGATGTCATCTGGAGCCAGATGGCGATCAGTCACAAAGACAAATCAGAAAAGGCAAAAAATGAGTTCAACGCTTTATTAAAGGAACAGCTAAATACACTTAATGATCCAATGGAAGTATTGAAAAAAGCAGCAAGGACTTCAGAAGATCAAGAAAAATTAAGAAAAATGGAGAGTGATATTAAGGGACATATGGACAATCCGTGGGTTAAAAATATGTTTAGGATGTCTATTCAAAATGCTTTTGGGACTGTTTTGAGCAGTGTCTGTAAAAACATGGGCGTGGAAATCGATCCGGCATTTACCCATTTTGTGTTCTCTCACACCAGAGCGGGTATGTCGTTGGTTCCTGCGAAGTGAGAAAGTCAGGCTAATGGCAAGGCAAGCACCAACACGCTGACGCTGCTTGGCTCTCAATGATTGGGGTTGGTACTGGTCACTAAAGTTAAGCGGTCATCGCAATGACTTTAGTCACCAACTTACTGATCCCGCTGCTTACCTCACTGATTGATTGTCCCAACATATAAGCAGGTGTCGACACCAGTCTGTTGGCTTCATCCACGACAATCTCTTCGACTGCACATACCTGATGATCAACACCCGTTTCTGCCATGGCAGAGGCTGCTGCTTCGTCATTGCCAATGGTTGCTGTCACGCCGTCAGCAAAGATACGACCTGCCATTGCAGGTGCGATGCAAATCAGCCCAACAGGTTTGCCAGCTGATGCAAAAGCCTTAATTGCAGACAACGTATCAGTCTGAACCCTGAAGCTGGCACCTTTAAAGGCAAAATCAGAAAGGTTCTTTGCTGCACCGAAACCGCCGGGAAGAATAATGGCATCAAAGTCAGTAGCATTAAGTTCGGATAGCGGTTTGATGTTGCCTCTGGCGATTCTGGCGGCTTCCACCAGAACATTTCGCTGTTCAGTCGTTTCTTCGCCAGTGAGGTGGTTAACCACGTGGTGTTGGTTGATATCCGGAGCAAAGCATTGGTACGTGGCTCCAGCCATTTCGATGTGCAGCAGGGTTAACACGGCTTCATGAATTTCTGAGCCGTCGTAAACGCCACAGCCGGAAAGTACAATCGCGATGTTCTTCTGATGAGTACGCATGATTTTTCCCCAGTTTTTGTTTAAGTACCCGATCATATGAAATCGAATATTTCTGGCTTAGTGGTTAGTTACTATGCAAGGCACATCGGAGTGAGCATAGCAGTAGCTATGTGATCGCAGATGTAACTCTTTAGAGTGGCTGACCACTGAGTCAGAAAATATAGTTTCATATGGTTGGGCACTTATCCGTTCGGACAAATGGAGTGATCATAGTGACTGATGCTATGATATAGCCCGAATCTCACTTCAACCCAGTATTTTATTATGCACAGTTTATGATGCCAGGCACCGGAATGTTCATGTATATCACAGCAGCAGCTGTCATGGTGCTTGGAGGCACACTTATTTTCTGGCTCATGAGAAACAGAAAGCAGGGTAAACCCACACACTCTCATTCTGACATTGCAGGTGGTGCAGTGACTGAAGCCAGTAAAACCATTATTCCCCGGGATCATCACCCCATTTCCCGAAAGCACATCAGCGACAATGCCCTGAAGGTGGTGAACCGGCTGAACAGCCAGGGTCATGAGGCTTATCTGGTGGGTGGCTGTGTCCGGGATTTGTATCTGGATCTTCGTCCAAAAGACTTTGATGTGGCGACCAGCGCCAGTCCGGAAGAAGTGCGCGGGTTATTCCGTAACTCCCGATTGATTGGGCGACGGTTCAAATTGGTTCACGTACTCTTTGGTCGTGAAATGATTGAAGTAGCGACGTTCCGGGCGAACCATGAAAACCATCACGGTCAGGAGAAATCCCACCACTCTGATTCTGGTCGTATTCTCCGGGATAATGTTTACGGCACCATGGAAGACGACGCCATGCGCCGTGACTTTACGGTGAATGCCCTCTATTACGACAGTCGTGACTTTACAGTGGTGGATTTCTGCCGTGGTGAGGATGATATTCGTACGGGAACGTTACGCCTGATTGGTGATCCGGTGACCCGTTATCATGAAGATCCGGTGCGAATGATTCGAGCCATTCGTTTTGCTGCCAAGCTGGATTTCACGATCGCGCCGGAAACGGAACAGCCTATTTTCGAGTTGGGCCATTTGCTCCGGGATATTCCCTCGGCTCGCCTTTTCGATGAAGTGTTGAAGCTTTTGCAATCGGGCAACGGTGTTCGTACGTTTGAACTGCTTCGGCAGTATCAGCTGTTTGCACCGTTGTTCCCGGCAACAGAGCATTGTTTGAACGAACAAGGTGGTAGTGTTCAAAGCCTGATCATTGAATCTCTGAAAAGTACCGACCGACGTGTTCGACAGAATCGCCCAGTGACGCCAGCGTTCCTATTTGCAGCTTTACTGTGGGCACCGATGAAAGCGTTGTCCCGTGATTTGATGGAGCAGGGCTTGCCGCCGGTGCCCGCTTTGCAACAATCCGCCATGACGGTAATTGGCAATCAGTGTAATCATACGGCGATCCCCAAACGTTTTTCCATGATGGTGCGTGATATCTGGGATCTGCAGGGACGTCTTGAGCGCCGCCAGCCAAAGCAGATTGATATCTTGCTGGAACATCCAAAGTTTCGCGCCGCTTATGACTTTCTGATTCTTAGGGAGCAGGCTGGTGAAGATCTGTCCGGAGCTGGCAAATGGTGGACCGAGATACAGGAAGTGGATGAACACGGTCGTGTATCCATGATTCGTGGACTGACCGCGAAAGGTGCGCCAAAGTCTGGCAACAAGCGTCGGCGCCGTCGCCGGAAGCCCCGTTCTGAGCAGCAGCCTGGAGTATCTGAATGAGAACCCGAGCATACATTGCCCTTGGCAGTAATCTGGAACAACCAGAGTTGCAGCTACAAAGGGCAGTGGATGAGATAGACAGTTTGCCTTGTATTACTTTGGCTGGTTGCTCAAAACTGTATCAGAGTGATCCGGTGGGGCCTCCCGGCCAGCCGGATTATTGCAATGCTGTCATCGCTGTTGATACCACGTTGACGCCTATTGCACTGTTGGATGCCATGCAGAGTGTAGAAAACGATCATGGTCGTGTGCGATCAGAACGTTGGGGGCCGCGAACGCTGGATCTCGATATATTGCTTTATGGAAATGAAGTTGTTGAGTCGGAACGATTAACGATTCCGCACTATCAAATGCATCTTAGGAATTTTGTATTACTGCCCCTCATGGATATTGCGCCGGAACTGGTTTTACCCAACGGTCGCAGTATTAAGATGCTAGCGGCAAAAACAGATGATGTTGGATTGAGTATTATTGCCGGGAGTTATCCTTGGCAATAATATTCTGGCCACTCAGGCTTCATTGGATATTGCATTGATAAACCTGTGACGAGAATTATCGCTGTTTTGAATGAAGTTGACTTCTGTGTTGTTGATTGCTGGCTTATTATTTTTTTTGGATTGAATATGTTGGCAGTCTCTTTCAATCATTAGTCCATCAATTAATGGTCCAACGGCTTCACCTGCTTGAATGCCTGCTAAAGAACCGAAAAACAGTCCGTTACTCGCTGCGATTAAAGGTGCGCCCGATGAACAAAGGGTGCTGGTCATGCATACTCCAGTCCCAATAATGCCGCAGGTTATCTGTTGGATTTCTTCTTTGGTGTTTTCTCTTAACCCTTTGCATTGCATGCATTGTTGGTACTCAGGCATATGAGTGCATTTTCTGTCGTGTATATGTTCCTCTGTCAGGGCGGCACAAGCATGCCCTGCATTTGCGCCAGCAATAAATCCAGATATTCCTGCTCCAACCAATGTAGTGGATTCAAACACACTTTTACTTAGCAGGCATAAGCCGGTAGCAGCAACAGCGAAGCATGATCGGAACCCCACGTCTCTGGCTTTTTCAATGATACTCTGCTTCTCTTTTATGCAATGGTGGCAAGTAGTAGAGGATGAAGGCTGATGAGGTAGAGGTTGTCTGGTTATCACTTGCATTAGTTCAAACTCTTGTCTGGTCGATTATAGATGGACAAGCTATAGAGTCATCTGTTCAATTTTATCTGCTCATTTCGACACTACCTGAAGGAGCTGTAGGAACTGACAATGGTATATTCATCTCGTATAATCCGCGGCAGTTACTAAATCAAGGTTTTTACCTATGGCTAAAGTCACCTTAAGCACTCTCTTAGAGATGAAACGATCGGGTGAAAAGTTCACCTGTCTGACTGCTTACGATTCTACCCATGCTCACATAGTGAGTAGCCAGGGTGTTGACGTTATTCTGGTTGGCGACTCCCTTGGTAATGTTTGTCAGGGCCAAACCAGCACGGTGCCGGTGACAGTCGACGACATGTGTTATCACACTCGCAATGTCAGTATGAAAGCGGGTGATGCAATGGTGATGTCTGACTTGCCTTTTGCCTCCTACACTAATGAACAACAGGCGCTGACGAATTCGACCCGTTTGATGCAGGCCGGTGCGGAAATGGTCAAGCTGGAAGGTGAAGCATGGTTAGTACCGATTGTCAGTCGTCTGCGGGAACAAGGTATTCCTTCCTGTGTGCACCTTGGTTTGACACCGCAGTCCGTTCACGTACTGGGTGGTTATAAAGTACAAGGTCGAGATCAGGCGCGTGCCAATGCCATGATCGAAGCATCTATTGCTTTGGAGAAAGCAGGTGCAGCGATGCTGTTACTGGAATGTGTTCCTTCAGCCCTTGCCAGAGAAATCACTCGTGCGGTTCAAATTCCGGTCATTGGTATTGGTGCCGGTGCGGACACGGATGGTCAGGTGCTGGTCATTTACGACATGCTGGATATGACGCCGGGTCGTAAGCCAAAATTTGTGAAAAACTTTATGGCTGCTAGTGAAGGCTCTGTTCAACAGGCTGTTGCTGCATACGTAAAAGAAGTTAAAGATGGTACCTTCCCGGGTCCGGAACATGGATTTGAGTAACGTCATGCAAACCGTACATTCTATTGCCGAAGTTCAGGATATTATCAGTGTCCGCCGATCCGAAGGGCTTCGAATTGGTTTTGTGCCAACCATGGGGAATCTCCACGGTGGTCACCTGACTCTGGTTGAGCAAGCCAAGCAGCATTGTGATTTCGTGGTGGTCAGCATTTATGTGAACCCACTGCAGTTTGGGCCGAATGAAGATTACGATTCGTACCCGAGAACCATGGAGCAGGATCAGCAGCTGCTGATTGAACATGGTGTGGATCTTCTGTACGCAGCCAGCACCACAGAAATTTATCCGGAAGGCAGTGAAAATCATACGCATGTCAGTGTGGAAGTGTTGGATGGCATGCACTGCGGTATGAGTCGCCCGGGTTTCTTCCGTGGTATTGCCACGGTAGTGACCAAGCTGTTCAACATCGTTCGCCCGGATGTGGCTGTATTTGGGGAGAAAGATTTCCAGCAGCTCACCATTATCCGCAAAATGGTGAAGGATATGTGCATGCCGGTGGATATTCTTGGTGCGCCTATTGCCCGTGAAGAAACTGGTCTGGCGATGAGCTCGCGTAATGGTTATCTGAGCCGGGAAGAGCGGGAAGATATTGCACCCACTCTGTACCAGTGTTTGTTGGCGGCAAAAGAAGCTATTCAAGCGGGCGAAAGTGATTTTGATCTCCTGCGCAGGGATGCTTTTGCCAAAATGGCGCAGGCTGGCTTTAAGCCAGACTATTTTAATATCTGCAATACCGAAACCCTGCTGCCAGCCACCCACAATGAGAAATCTCTGGTGATTTTGGCCGCAGGCTTTCTGGGTAAAGCGCGCTTGATTGATAATATTTATTTTGAGCGAGACTAATTGACGCTAATGGTTTCAACCACCTGCTACCCTTCGGTAGCAGGTGGTTATAGTCGGATTAAATCCACCATCTTCCCATCATCACGGTACGAAATCTGAAAACGACCGTAGATGCCTTCTCGGGTCACGAATTTCACCATTATATCGTAGGGAATACTCATCGTCTGGCCGCACTCGGTGCGCACTTTGACGGAGGATTTTGTGCCCTTATAAAAGTCGAGTACCTGCTCAGAATTGAGTCTGACTGAAAACACGGCCTTATGCATGGTTCAAACCTTTGTATCTATTGTACTAATTCCAAATTAACTACTTTTTATTGTAGCAATCATTTTATAGACGATTTTTCATCTTTTTGTGTCGGAACAAACCCTCTCTTCTATAGAGTTGTTCAGGCAGAATGGAAGTCTGATATTATTCCGGAATACAGAATCAGGAACCTTAACCATTATGACCACTTCCTCCGGAGAATCCGCAGTCTCTTTCAGTGAGCTTGCCAATCGGCTTCTTGCTCTGGGGGAGCACAGCCATCCATCTGAAATACATGGCAATTTGTGCGGACTGATTTCCGCCGGTGGCCGCCCGGAATTGCCACACTGGCTGCGTCAGCTCGAAGA
The DNA here is from genome assembly GCF_947495845.1 of uncultured Endozoicomonas sp. Taxonomy (GTDB): domain Bacteria; phylum Pseudomonadota; class Gammaproteobacteria; order Pseudomonadales; family Endozoicomonadaceae; genus Endozoicomonas. The sequence continues at coordinate 82,680 of NZ_CANMAO010000019.1, forward strand.
GCAAATGGGGGATAAATCCCTCGATGAAGCGTCAAAGCAGCTGCTGAGCCAGTTGTATCAAAATACGATCAACGATCTTGAATCCGGCAATCTGGCAACGGCTATTTTGCTACCGGACGATGAGGAAACTCTGGCTCAGAGGACCGAAGCCCTGGGTTCATGGTGTCAGTCATTTATCTCAGGTTTTGGGCAAGGTCTGGGTAAACAGCCTGTTAGCGAGATGGTGGAAGAAATCCTCAGGGATTTTGCCGAAATTTCCATGATCGAAGCGGACGAAGAAAGCGAAGAGTCGGAAGTGCTGTTTGTGGAAGTCAGCGAATTTGTACGGCTGGCCTGGTTAAATATTTTCGTCGAAGTATGTGTTCAGCCCGCTGCCCAGGACAAGAGTCAGGGCAACAATAAAGCGAAAAACACAGTTCACTAACGCTATCTGGTGGCCGCTTTATGGATCAGTCTACCCAAAAAAATAACATAGCGAAGCATGACTTCGATGTTCTGATTATCGGTGCCGGGCTGGTGGGCGCCAGCCTTGCCTGCGCCCTTGAAAAGCTGGTGCTCGATCAGGGATTAAAAGTAGCGCTGGTGGAGCCCCACGACCTGCAACAATCCAGAGATATTCCTCCCAGTTTTGATGCCCGTGCCTCAGCTCTTTCCTGGGGTACTCGATGTATTTATGATCAGTTGAACCTTTGGTCATCGCTGGCATCTCAGGCTCAACCCATTGAGCAAGTGCATGTGTCGGATCGAGGAAGTTTTGGTGTTACGCGCCTGCGTGCTAATGATGAAGGGCTGCCTGCTCTGGGTTATGTGGTCAAAAATCATGTTCTGGGGGATGTGTTGCTTGACCGCCTTCGGGATTATCAGAAACAGAATATTATCACCCTGTTCAGCCCGGATACTGTGACCGCTTTAAAACCAGTTGCTGGTGGCATGAAGATTACTCTGGAATCTTCAGAGATCACCGCATCACTGGTGGTGCTGGCAGATGGCGGCCGTTCCGGGCTAATGGAACAACTGGGCATCAGCCAGGCAGTAACGGAATATCAACAGCACGGAGTGATCGCTAACATCGCTCTGGATCGTCCCCATAGAGGGGTTGCCTGGGAACGTTTTGCAGGGAAAGGCCCAATGGCTCTGCTACCTCTAACTGCAGATGAGCAGTTCGAACATCGTGTTGGGCTGGTGTGGACGGTACCTGACAATGAGTTTGAAGAAATCCATGGTTTATCGGATCAGGCATTTCTCGATGTGTTGCAGGCGCGATTTGGTTACCGGGCGAGTCGTTTTATTGCCGTTGGTAAGCGAGACAGTTACCCACTCACCATGAAAATGGCCAGTGAACAGGTCAGGCCCGGGCTGGTGGTTTTAGGTAATGCTGCTCACGCTATTCACCCTATTGCCGGTCAGGGTTATAACCTTTCTATTCGAGATACCATGGCGCTGGCGGATAATATCGCCGCTTCATTCAAGGCAGGCATTTCTGTAGGCAATCTCAACAGCTTAATGCGCTATCAGCAACAGCAGCATGGTGATCAGGCACTGACCAGTCAGTTCTGCAACGGATTGGTGCACCTGTTTTCCCGAACGGACAGAGCTTCGGTATTAGCCCGAAATCTTGGGTTGATCTCCCTGGATTATCTGCACCCCGTTAAATCCGGATTTACCCGCAAGGCCATGGGGCTTTAACAATAGAGCAGGAATAAGAGAGCAGGAAAATGCAGACATTTGACGTCATTATTGTCGGCGGAGGCATGGTTGGAGCCTCTCTTGCCTTGGCTCTGGATAATTCTGGCCTTCAGATTGCCCTGATTGATCAGCAATCTTTGCAGCCCGAACGCCTATCTCACGAGAGCCCTTGGGAGCCGAGAGTCAGTGCACTCACAGAAACATCGATACAGTTTTTTCGACAGCTTAATGCCTGGGAAGCCATGGTGGCTCAACGGGTTTGCCCTTACAACTATATGGATGTGTGGGATGGGGAGGGAACAGGTAGTATCCAGTTTGATGCTTCGTCACTCACTCAGGATAGCCTTGGGTATATTGTGGAAAACAAGGTTATTCGCAATGGTCTTCTTCAGCAGCTAAGTGATTCGGGCATTCACTGTTTTGAGCAGCAACCTCGTCTTGAATATCAATTATCAGGGCAGGGTGGTTCTGTCACATTGGTTGATGGTCTAACTCTGCAGGCACCCTTATTGGTTGCAGCCGATGGTGCTGAATCGCACTTACGTCGTTTGTCGGGTATTCCCGGTAATCAGAAAGATTATAAACATCACGCCATCGTGACGACGGTAGAAACAGAGCTCGATCATAGCAATACCGCTCGGCAGGTTTTTCTGGACACCGGGCCTCTGGCGTTTTTGCCATTACCGGACCGAGAGGGTAAGCACTATTGTTCCATCGTCTGGTCATTGATTCCCTCAGCAGCCGATCGTATTGAACAACTGAATGACGAAGGTTTCTGCCAGGAGTTGCAACGTGCTTTTGAAAGCCGCCTTGGTAAAGTGCTTTGTGCTGATCAACGATTACGCTTCCCTCTGCGACAACGGCATGCCCGGCAGTATCATCGCCAGGGGGTTGTGCTGGTGGGTGATGCCGCCCACACCATCCATCCACTGGCAGGGCAAGGCGTCAATCTTGGGCTAATGGATGCCATGGTGCTGGCGGAAGAAATTACCCGTGCAGTTCACCGTGAGGATGATTGGTTTGCGGCTCATATCCTTGATCGCTACCAGCGTCGACGTAAAGCGCCCAATACATCCATGATGGCTGCCATGAGTGGCTTCCAAAATTTGTTTGGCAGTGATGATATTGGTGTGCGCTGGCTGAGAAATACTGGGTTGAAAGTGACGAATCGGTTGCCGGTTCTGAAATCGCTGTTAATCCAGCAGGCCAACGGCTTGGGTCGTTAACCTTTCCTGAAGTGCTTTCTTGAAGTGCTTTTTTGATGCTGGGCTCAACGTCCAGCTTTCTGATTTTATTATAAAAATCTTCTACTTCTGCATGGCTCAAAAATAAAACTGAACTATATTTACCCAGTTCCGTCAAAACTGAACTGAATAAAAAATCATCAGTTTTTGAAATGGAGAAATTATGCAAAAGTATCTATTGGCAGGTGCCGTTCCTCTTATTGCCATCCTGGTTATGCTGCAGGGCTGTGATAAACCGTCTGATTGTCCTGATATATCTGAAGTGGTGCTAGAAGATCTGCAAAGTGTTGATAAGGGCATCGAGTCGTACAGCTGCACGAGCCCTTCCAAAACAGGTGTTCTTGAACTGACTTGGTGTAAAGCCCAGAAGCAATTCGAGTCTCAGCACGGCTCCGCAAACTCTGATGAGTTTGTCGTTTTCTTGAAAGGCTTCCGTGATGGTTATGCTCAGGCCAGTGATGGTGCTGACAGCCGGGTAAACCTGTTTGAGATAAGCGATCAGTCTGAGCCTCTGTATGACAGTGGCTATAAAGAAGGTTATATCAATGTTCTGGATGCCATGGGTATTTCAGAATTCAACTGCAGCACTCAAGATATGGCCAGTGAGTACCGAGATCGTTGGTGCGAAGCGTCTGTTGCGTTTCAGCAGGAGCATATCGGCATCGACAACAACCCCATAGTAAAAAGCCGCTTCATTGATGGCTACATGGCAGGTGGGCGTGTTGCTCTGACAGTGCCTACCTCTATGGAAGCATTTTTTGGTGGTGAAGCACCACAGGGTAAGCAACCGGCCATTGTTCAGCCCACCGATGACATTGAGCCTGTCGCAGCGGCATTTAACCGAGGCTTCGATGTAGGTTATAAAGCCATGATTGATAGCATTCGTGACTCAATCAACCAGGTTATGCAGCAAATGCAGATTCCTGAAAACTTTGAAATGCCTGAAGGTATGATGATGCCAGGGCAATAAGCTATTGGTTCTCTGCTTCAGCTGATCATGAATAACGGTGCTGCTATTGTGGGCATCGTTATTCAGGACTCTGCGATCACCCAAATACAACCAACTTCGAGCCCTATTGCGTTTATAAACAGTACTCTCATTTTTCTTATTTGAAATAATTAAAAAGAAAATCTTGTCAACCAGTAAATCGTTGTTCTGAGATTCTCCAGAGGCTATAGTAACCCTAAGAACCGAACACTCAGGGAAGCTATGAACGAGCCTGACTTCAACGTACTCGACCGAAAGATCAACTACTTACTTGAGCTTTGTGAGAGATTGACGTTAGAAAACAGGCAGCTTCGTCAGCAGGAGCTCTCCTGGAAATCCGAGAAAGCCAAGTTAATGGAAAACAACGACATTGCTCGTAACAAGGTAGAGTTAATGATTCAGCGCCTCCGCTCTCTGGAGCTTGAATCATGACAGATAAATCATCGATCACCTCTGTCTATATTCTGGATAAAGAATACCGTGTTGCCTGCCCCGAAGACGATCAGGATGCATTGCATATTGCTGCCCGTTATTTGAACAGTAAGATGCAGGAAATTCGTACGTCCGGGAAAGTTGTTGGTGTCGAGCGCATTGCGGTGATGGCTGCATTGAACATCAGCTATGAACTGTTGCAGAGTAAACACCAGACCGAAAATGAAAAACTGGATACCCACGAGCACATCAATCAGCTACTGGGTAAGCTAGATAAAGCGCTTGCGTCTGAAGGGCAGTAAGGTCATAACCTTTATTGTTTTTTTACGACACTGCTTATCAGAAAAACCTGAATTCAAGTCATTAGTGCATAACCCATGACTTTTCTTGCATCCATTCCTGTTAACTCTTTGAATGCCTCGTAT
>NZ_CANMAO010000020.1 GCF_947495845.1 uncultured Endozoicomonas sp.
TAGTTCGTCGATGTTGGTTTGTTTGAAATTATGCAATCTGACCAAACTTCCGTTTTATGGAAAATCTAAAGTCGAGTTTCTAGTAATGTTTCCAGTTTTTTTATATCAGGGGAGCTCCCTTGATAGCTTTCGATATACTTGCGAATAACCTTGGGGTTTTGAACGGCCATCATGTATTTTGGGGGAAGCTGGGTCAATGAATACAATTTCAAATTGCCTGCACTTTTACAAGCGTAAAGTTTTTCAACGGAGCTTTCCAAATCGGCAGCATTTTCCCAAAGAGTATCATCTAATGAAAAAATATCGGGTGTTTTTCGGATAAATTCTGCTAACCAAGCTTTGCAAGTATCTTTGTCATACTGACTATGTACCCCTAGCAGACCCGCCTCAATCTCAACATTCTTATGATTTATAAGGTAAGGCTCCAGTTGTTGGAGCAGAAGACTATAATAATCATTTATTCTAGGAGGGTTGTCAATTGGATTCCCGATAGAATCGATTAAGCTTAACCTTATTTTGGTATTATCTATCGTGTTCGGGATACGTGCTAATATGCATAAAATGGGGTGGCCACTTGCTATAGAATAATCTGAATAGATAAATGCTGCATGTTGTTTGTTACTTGCAATGAAATTCTGGATATCCCCAGTTAGTTTTAGCGGATCGGTTTTATCAAAGTTATGATGTGGGTTTTTGACTTCAATAGCCTTGTTCAAGCTGTCAATGGATAGGGCAAATATATCTGTATATTTACCATCTGCATCGTGTTCCTCTATTCCTAACTTTTTGAGGGCCTTATTTAAACTTTCCACCCCTGCCACTGCGTGTCTATAGAAGTCATCATAAGAGCTTGCCATAGTTGCTCTCTGATAAACGAGTCTACAATGTTGTATAATTTCTTTTTTTTCTTCAATTTGCGCATCATTCTGCTTTGTTTCAATCGGTTGAATTGTCCGTGATGCTAGAGAAGGATTTTCTTTGGAAGATCGTAGCCCGCTATTTTCTTTTCTGCTCTTGTGTGCGTCTTTACCTCTCGTCCAGCCACTGAGCCTGTTGTTTCGTCTTCAGAACTTTCAGATGGTATGGGCTGTTGATTTTCGTCTAATCTTATTGGGTGACTTTCTGGAATTTTTCGCATTTATAGAACCTGTCCTGACCAATTGATATTAACTATTATCGGTTTATCGGCTCGCCTTAACGTTTCTGTTGAGTAGCCGTATAGTGATCATATACGGCATCTTGCAATACCCATATTGGCAGGGGAAGGAATACTGGGAACGTTTTTAAATTTCTCGAACGTGCGGTTTATGGTGGGGAAGGGTGCAGGTTTTCTGTAGCGTGCAAACTCGTAAAGGCTTCGAGTTAATGAATCTTGAATTGATGAATAAAGCAGAATCTGGGCTATTTGCTGATAGATCATAATGTTTAGTGTTTTGCAGGGGTGTAATTAAAAGTGTTCCGCAGTCTGTAATTTTGTGATTTTTCTATTTTTGATACCGAGCATTCATGCGGGATAACAGCTGATGAAATTTAAATTTTCACCACCTCGGGAACACTTTTAAGTACACCCATTTTGCAGAGCGCAGCCATAGTGAAGACCTTATTTTCGTGCTGTTAATTTTCGGGGGATTGCCATCCAGGCTGTAGGATGCAAAGAAACTTCCAATGCAAAACAAGACAGATTTGATTGTTACAAAGATCTAAAAACTCTCAAGCTTGCAATATTGTCTAGTTCGGAGCTCTGTTAGAAACTAAGCACTACGAATGATGTTATTGCTGGTATAAAAAAAGCGGCTTTCGCCTAGGCTGATAAGCTGTGAGGGACCTGAGCATGACTCAGGTCCCTTTTTTAATGGTTAAAAATCAATAGGTTATAGTTTTTAAATATATAAAAATTCGTACGATGATGTAAAATAATACTATAAAAACAATTACTTATCTGTCCAACTGAAAAAATAATCTATCATTAAGTTATAACAAGTCAGCTTTCAGTTGGTTTTTATGGACAGAGTTATTGTTATAGATACGGAAACTACAGGGCTGTCGCCATCCAAAGGTGGACACCGTGTGATCAATATTGCGGCGGTGGAAATCATTGATGGAGAGGTTACGGGCAACACCTTTCACTCGTTTATCAACCCCGAAGGAAAGAAGAGCCAGCCTGGAGCCTTTAAGGTTCACAAACTAACGGCTGAATTTCTTTCAAAACAGCCCACATTCTCTAAAATTGCCACACCTCTGCTGGAGTTCATTTCTGGAGCTAGGCTCTCTTTTTATTCAAAAAACTTCGATATGCCCTTTATCCAATCTGAATTGGATCGAAGCGGTATAGATGTTGTATTGAGCAGAGACTTCGAGTCATCGTGCTTGATGGTTGATTTCGCCAACCGAGAAAACAACGGCAAATACGTTAAGTTGGATTCTGCCTGTATTAGATATGGTATCGATATATCTCAAAGAAAGGTGCATGGTGCTGCGATTGACGCAGAGTTAACAGCTCACTTATACGTCAAATTTCATTATGACGATGAAAGGCCTCTCAACCGAACTCCTCACCAGAAACCCAGAGAGGAAAAAGAAATCCGGCCAATACCGAGGGCGTTCAAACACCCGGAATCGGGTCAACTGATACAGCTTAACCATTGTAAAAACCCCAGTTGTAATAACTATGGTGTGCCAGCACTGAACCCAAAACTGAAAAAATCCGGTGAGCCCAAGAAGAGCTTAGGCAACGCTTACAAGCTGACTAATAGCAATGTTGGTAAGTCGCTAACCTGCAAGTTATGTGGATCGAGCACAAAGCTCATTAACAATAAAGCATTTGTATTAGAATCACTCCGACTTAATGCGATTTTCAGGTTAAGAGATATTTCATGCCCTGATGTGAAGCTTCAAACCTCAAATAGGCGCAAAAGGCCTTGCCGAAACGCAGCAGTCAATCTCTATAAACACCCCAAGAGATACACATTGAAAGGCACACGAGCTTCAGCCACCAAGAGGCAAGAGGAGATGTCTTCTCAGCGTATTCAATGTAAGGCTTGTAAAAACCAGTTCACCATTCCGCTGAACCCGCAAATGGGGCAAGCACGAAAAGATGTCAATGTGGCGCTGTTAAAGGGGTTGGTCAACAAAGGAATTTTGAACAGGCTCTCGGAGCAACTGGATATATCCATGAGCCTGATTTACCACAAACTCGAATTCTTTTATGAGCAGTGCATTCAGTTTGATCAGTGGCATATCAGTCAAAACCTGAATTCCCTTAACGGAAAACGGCTAACTCTCAGCATGGATCGTCAGCACTATCTTGTTAATTGGACAGAAAAAGAGGATGCCAGACCTACAAAGTTGGTAAATACGAGCACTGTTGATAACCAGAGTCGATTTGTCTTTGCCAGTACATTAAATTTCGATTTTACCAGTGACTGGGAAGCCATCAAAAAAGACAGCGCCATGCGTCGAGACTTTGAAAAACCTGAATGGAAGCGGCGTCATGCTCAATATGTACTCAAGGATAGAGAAGTTCAAGGAGATGATGTCAATGATGAATTATCACTGAAAGCACCTCAAAAAGGGCTCCTGGTGCAGCAAACATACTCATTAATGGCCCACCTGGAGCAAATGAAGCCATTTTATGATGTCATTGACTACTCGTACTTGATGGCAGATGACGATGAAGGGTTTGAGTTGGGTATTTGTCTGGTGCTTCGGGAATTGATTGAGAATAAGAAAATTTACCCTGTTCTGATTCGTGCTGACAGGAATAATGCGAGCCAAATGCAGGACAAAAGATCCTGGGCAGAGCAGGTTTTAAGGAAGCATGGGGTGGAGTTTAGCGGTAAAGGTAAGGACAATCTCACCCTTGCGGAAAAGAGAGAATTAGCCCAGAAGTATTGGGCAGCAAATTTGGAGCACCAGTTACATAACGCTGGTCATAGTCGCTCTGAATGGCTGGTTCATCCTTTTCCAAAATCACAACATTCTATTCAGTTAAAGCCATTGGTTGGTGTCGGAAAAGATCAATGGCTTGATGTGGCTGAAAGTTTGTTTGATAGCTCTACTCAAGGCGTAGACAACTACTTTCAGATGATTCGCAGAAGAATCAATGTACTCGAACGCCCGATCACCTCAGCGACCAATGGTCATCGCTGGAATGGCTACGCATCCTACAACCCTAAATGGAGTGTCATGCTTGTAGAGATTCTACGGGTTTACAACAACTATATTATTACCGACTCTAAAAAATTGAAGAACAAAGGCAGCAAACAGAAGCCATTAACTCCCGCTCAGAAACTCGGCCTGGCCGAAAAAAGATACTCAATACAGGATATTTTGAGCTTCAGCGCGTTCAAGGAATTCAAGGAAAACTACCATTAGTCAAGACAATTACAGCAAGGTGTTAATACCGGCAAGCAAGCCGCATACAGATGGCAGGAAACTACGCCTTTGCCAACTGTGATGATCTGTTGAACCTCTATAGCATGCTGGAAAGCGTTGGCCCTCTGGGAATCTATGAACTTCAAGACCAAGAGCTTGTAGTTTAACTGTTGTAAGCGTGAAGAAGAGTCGAAGGTTATAGGTAATATTTCTTTAACACCTGCTAAGCATGAGGCCGCAATATGCGGCCATTATCAGCTTTCAAGAATAAGGTTTTTAAGATTAATGACTGGAAAACACTTCTGTGCTTCCATCTTTTGTATAACTAATTACGTTATAAGCATCCTTTCTATTACCATACTCCATACCGGGTGAACCCATAGGCATTCCCGGCACTGCGATGCCCCGAATATTCGGTCTCGCAGTCAGCATATGTTTAATGTCTTCCGCAGGAACATGGCCTTCAATGGCATACCCATCCACAAACGCGGTATGGCATGAACCCATTCCGTGGGGCAGATTGGCTTTCTGCTTATATTTATTCACATCCTGCACATTGTGGCTCATGGTCTTGAAGCCATAGTCTTCCAAGTGCTTAACCCATTCTGTGCAGCACCCACAAGTAGGCGATTTATAGACCATAATGGTCGGGAGATTTTCTGTTGCCAGTGCCGACAGGGATGTAAAGGTCAGTACTGATCCGAGCATTAGCTGTTTCACTGTTGTCATGGATATGAACTCCGTTTGCATGATTCGGTGATTCTTTATTGTTGCGCAGCCCCACCGGAATGAGGCTGCTTACGGGTTATGATTTACGAACACTGAAACTGTGTCGCAGGTAATAAATAGCTGGCACCAGCATCAGAGTCACAATTAGTGAACTGGTAATACCGCCAATCATCGGCCCCGCTATACGCTGCATCACTTCAGCACCCGTGCCGTCATTCAGCATTACCGGCACCAGGCCAAACAGGATGGTGCAGACGGTCATCATAATAGGCCGCAGGCGCAGAACTGCTCCATCGAGTACAGCATTGCGGATATCCACCAGTGACAGACTACGATTCTGATCCACCGCCAGCGCACGACGCTCGTCTAGCGACTGGTTGAGATAGACCAGCATCATTATGGCATTTCCCACGGTGACACCCGCCAGTGCGATAAAGCCAACAGCCACGGCCACCGACATGTTGTAGCCCTGCAGGAACATCAGCCAGATACCGCCAATAAGGGCAAATGGTAATGTGCCAAGGATGGCCAGTACCTCAAAAATATGGCGGAAGGTCAGGAACAGCACCACGGTAATAAAGAACAAAGTTACCGGAATGATAATGGAGAGTCGTTCATTTGCACGCTCCATATATTCATACTGACCGGTCCAGTCCAGCGAGTAACCGGCAGGCAGATCAAGAGATTCGCGCACTACCGCCTGAGCTTCACGAACATAGGAGCCGAGGTCACGCCCTTCAATATCAATCAGCACACGGCCGGCGGGTCGGGCATTTTCGGAACGAATGGCACCGGGGCCGTCTTCAATATAAATATCCGCCACATCACCCAGGGCAATGCTCTGGCCAGCAGGGGTTACCAGTGGCAGCAGTTGCAGGTTTTCCACGGAATCCCGGTAGCTTTGCGGATAACGCAGATTTACCGGGTAACGCTCCAGCCCTTCCACCGTGCTGGTGACATTCATACCGCCAATAGCAGAGGATGCTACCGCCTGAATATCACTAATATTCAGGCCAAAACGGGCAGCCCGGACACGGTCAATATCCACCTTGATATAACGACCACCCACAACCCGCTCCGCATATACGGATAAAGTCCCGGGCACCGGTTGCAGAATCTGCTCAAGCTGGCGACCAAGGTCTTCTATGACCTTGAGATCAGGTCCGGTGACCTGAATACCCACCGGCGTTTTAATGCCGGTTGAGAGCATATCGATACGGGTACGGATCGGCATCACCCAGGCATTGCTGACACCGGGCAGTTTCACCAGTTCTTCCAGCTCTGCTCGCAGGGTTCCCGGTGTCATACCATCACGCCATTCATTGCGGGGCTTGAGCTGAACCACGGTTTCGATCATGGTCAGGGGTGAAGGATCAGTGGCGGTATTCGCACGCCCCACCTTACCAAATACCGTGTCCACTTCCGGCAGTGTTTTAATCAGGCGATCCGTCTGTTGCAGCAGCTCCCTTGCCTTACCGACAGAAAGACCGGCATAGGTGGTCGGCATATACATCAGATCGCCTTCATCCAGCGGTGGCATAAACTCGCTACCCAGCTTTGAGGCAGGCCAGAAACCGACGATCATCAGCAGCAATGCGCCACCCACCACGGTTGTTGGCCAGTTCAGAGCCTGTGTTACAAACGGGCGGTACGCCGCCATCATCGCCCGGTTCACCGGGTTACGCTGTTCCGGCATCACCTTGCCACGCACCAGATATCCAATCAGTACCGGCACCAGGGTAATGGTCAGACCGGCGGCAACGACCATGCCGTAGGACTTGGTAAAGGCCAGCGGTGAGAACATTCGGCCTTCCTGTGCCTGCAAACTGAAAACCGGCATAAAGCTGATGGCTTCAATCAGCAGGGAGAAAAACAACGGCGGCCCGACTTCCAGAGACGACTGTCGTACGACTTCCCAGCGGTTAGCGGCAGTGACTTTGACCTTTTGCAAATGTTTGTGGAAATTCTCAATCATTACGATTGAGCCATCCACCATCGAACCAATGGCAACGGCAATCCCGCCCAAAGACATAATGTTCGCGTTCAGCCCCTGAGCGTACATTATGACAAAGGCACCCAGAATGCCTAGCGGCAGGCTGATAAGTATCACCAGCGACGAGCGAAAATGCAGCAGAAACAGTGCGCAAATCGCCATCACAATCAGCAACTGTATGACCAATGTGCTGGTCAGGGTGTTGATGGAGTTTGCCACCAGATTAGAGCGGTCATAAGTGGTAATAATTTCAACACCTTCCGGCAGTCCCTGCGCCAGCTCCTGAAGTTTTACCTTTACGGTATCAATCACCTTCTGGGCGTTTTCACCAAAGCGCATTACGATAATGCCGCCTACCACTTCACCTTCACCATTCAGATCGGCAATGCCTCGGCGCATCTGCGGACCTTCCCGCACTTCAGCCACATCACCCACAGTAAGAGGTGTCCCTTCAAGCGTGACCATTAACGGCACCTGACGGATATCTTCCATGCTTTGCAGATAGCCGGTAATGCGGACAATGTATTCCGCCTCCGCCATTTCAATGGCCGATGCCCCGGATTCGCGGTTACCTTGTTCCAGTGCCATACGCAGCTGTTGCAGAGGAATGCCATAGGCACGCAATTTGTCGGGATCAGCAATCACCTGATATTGGCGCACCATACCACCAACAGTAGCCACCTCACTGACACCGGGCACTGACTGCAACTGGAACTTCAGATACCAGTCCTGCAGGCTGGTCAACTGGGCCAGATCATGCTGGCCGGTGCGATCCACCAAGGCGTAGTTAAACACCCAACCAACACCAGTGGCATCAGGCCCCAGAGCGGTAGTCGCTTCGGCAGGCAGGCTGGACTGTACCTGGTTCAGGTATTCCAGCACCCGGGAGCGTGCCCAGTACATATCAGTACCATCTTCAAACAGGATATAAACGTAAGAGCTGCCGAACATGGAGGCACCACGCACATCCACAGCACCTGGCACGGCCATCATGGCCGTGGTCAGGGGATAGGTCACCTGATCTTCCACCAGTTGCGGTGCCTGACCGGGGTAGTCTGTTTTAATAATCACCTGCACATCGGACAGGTCAGGCAAAGCGTCAACAGGCGTATTTTTCGTGACCCAAACACCTGCAAACAGCAGCGCCAATGCTGCCAGTAACACCAGGAAGCGATTTCCCAGCGATCCGCGAATAATCGCCTTGATCATGGTAATACTCCTCAGTGTCCCTTGTGACGGGAATGATCCATGCCGTTGTGGTTCATCTGATGATCGGAATGATCCATTTTTTTATGGTTCATATCTCCGTGATTCATGGGCTGGTGAGGCATATTGTGACCGGAGTGATCCATGCCTTCGTGGTTCATTCTGTGATCGGAATGATTCATATCTTTATGGTTCATTCTGTGATCGGAATGATTCATACCTTTGTGGTACTCATTCTCTTCAGCCTGTGCCGGAGAGCTGAACAGCTGCAGTGTACCTAATGCCGCCAGCACCGCCAGAGCCATCAGGAAGCGATTGTTCTTCAGTCCGTTATTGATAACCTTGATCATGATGGTGCTCCTTAATGACCCATTTTGCTGTGATCGGTTTCTGGCATGTTGTGGCTGGAATGATCCATGCTTTCGTGGTTCATACCCGACATATCATGACCGGAGTGATCCATGCCTTCGTGGTTCATGCCTGACATATCATGACCAGAGTGGTCCATGCCTTCATGGTTCATACCAGAGCCAGACAATCTGGCAGGAGCCTGATCCAGCGTTTCAACCGCCAATATCTGATAACCACCCATTGCCGTTTTTTCCACTTCAAAGCGAATAGCCTGTCCCTGGTCAAAGGTTGTCATATCCACTGACGGACTGAGTTCAAAATCCATGGTCATGGCAGGCCAGCCCCATTCATCAACCGGGGCATGGGTAATACTCAGGGCCGATGAACTGGCTTGCTCCAGAATGCCCTCAATCCAGACTGTATCGCTCACCGGTTCTTCAAACCGGCTCAGGTCAGCGGTGATACTGGATTCAGAATCCAGCAGGAACTGTGCAGAAGTCACTACTTTATCGTTTTCAGATAAGCCCCTGAGGACCTCAACTCGGTCCCCGACACGACGACCTGTCTGCACCAATACCGAGCGGAATTTACCACCACCAAGGTTTTTCACCACCCGTTCCTGCTCACCGGTACGAATCAGTGCTTCATGGGGAACGCTGAGGGCAGTGAACGAGTCAGTGTTGATGCGAATGCGCGAATACATATTGGGTTTCAAGCGCGCATTCGGGTTATCAAACTTCAATCGTACTCTCAGGCTGCGGGTCTGCGGGTCCAGTTCCGGATACACATAATCGACCATTCCCTGCCATTCCTGTCCCGGCAGATACTCCATGGTCATGGTGGCTTTCTGCCCGGGTTTGACCAGTTGTGACTGACGCTCAAACACATCGGCAACCACCCAGACATTGTCCAAGCTGGCCAGCTCGATAATGGTTTTTGAGGGATTGATGTAACCACCATCACGGGTGTTCAGCTGAGATACATAACCATCACTGGGCGCATAAAAAGAAAGAGTGCGTTCAATCTGACGACGCTCAACGATTTTGTTGATGGTTCTGGCCGGAACATCTAATGATTCAAGGCGTTCTTTCGATGCCCGGATCAGCGACTGATTGCCTGAACGCAATGCCGACAGCAGTTCTTCCTGGGCATTCACCAGAGCGGGAGAGTACAGATCAAACAGCTTGCTGCCCTTGCGTACAAACTCGCCTCTGGACGACACCTGAATATTTTCTACCCAGCCTTCCACCCGGCTGTTGACCTGATACAGGCTATCTTCGTTGTAACCAATCAGACCCACCGTATTAATGCGCGGTTCAAGGGTTTGCGTCGTGGCTGAGGCAGATCGCACACCCAAATTATTTTTCACGGCAGAAGAAATCACTACGGTGCCCGGTGCCTCATCAGCACCAGCCGGTTCTTCATAAACCGGCACCAGATCCATCCCCATGGGCGACTTGCCCGGTTTATCACGACGATAGTTTGGGTCCATAGGGGCTACCCAGTACAAAGGCTCTTTATTCCCTGTACCAATAGCCATGGTGGTCATGCTCGCATGAGAAGTCCCATGGGACATTCCACTGTGACTGTTCAGATAACGCTGGGAAACCATGCCCGCAGAAAAGGCGACGGCACAAGCCAGCAGGGTCAGTGTGAGTTTTTTCATTACCGTTTCACTCCTTTGGCTGGCAGCAAGTAACGCAGGCGTGCATGGCTTTGCAGAGTATCTGCCTGAAGCCGCGTGTATTCAAGGGTCATTTCCAATCGGGCTTTATAGGACTGAATCACATCGGTAAAATCACCTGCATCGGCCTGATAAGCCTTTAGCGAGGCTTCCGACTGACTGATCACCTTTGGCACCAGCTGTGCACGGAATAAGGAAAGGCGATTTTTCAGCCCCTGATAGCGGGCAGCTTCGGTCTGTAACTGTCCCTGCAACTGCCGCAGGGTTTCCATCCGCTGTGCTGCGCTGGCTTCACGACGATACTGGCTGGCAGCGAGCTGACGTTCCTGACGGTTAGCGGTGAACAGTGGGATATCCAGCATCACCATGGCGGAAAATTTATTGCGGCTGTCGCTAGTACCCATGGCGCTCATATCAGCCATTTCACGCCCGTATTTAAACTCAAAGCCCCACTGAGGGTTGTAGCCTTCTTTGGCCAGGGCAATATCCTGCTCGGATTGAGTGATCGCCAGATCAGCATTCTGCACCAGAGGGTGCTGTAACAGCTTCTGGTCATTGATTTCCGCTATGGAGGGGGTGTCAGGCAGTTCAGTGCTGATGTTTCCCACATCAGCCTGTCCCAGCCAGCGTGCTAGCTGCGCCCGGCTTTGTGCCAGTTCAGAGCTGAAACTGACGATGCGGTCTTCCAGCCGGGACAGTTCCAATTCGGCACGCAGCAAGTCCTGCTGATTCTTGCGTCCCTGGCTATACATGGATTCAGTGACTGACTGCAGACTTTCAAACAGATGGCGATCATCCTGTAACTGTTGCAACGCCTGCTGCCAATACCAGGCATCAAGCCAGGCCAGGCGCACTTCCCGCAGTATGGTCAGTTGCCGATCAGACGCAGCCACCCTAGCGGTTTCGCCCTGTAATTCACTTTTTCGGCGCTGAATTTGGGCGCTGTCGCCCCTTGGCAACATTTGCTCCACCTTCAGTTCGATCATTCCCTGATCAAAAGGATCGGGTTTATTTCCGGGAAGATTCATCGTGCCGATGGACAGGGTCGGATCCATCCAGGTATCGGCAGCAATGGCCTGCTCCGCAAAGGCACTGCTCTTCGCCTTTAATGCCTGCACACCATAATCGGCGGCCAGTGCCCGCTGCTCAGCTTCTGGCAGGGTCAGCACTCCGGCCTGTAGCGATGCGGCAAAAGTCGTCAGGCCAATGACCTTCAGAGGCAGGGCTGCCAGACGCTTTCGCGCCGTCACATTTCTGCGACTATAGGAAAACATGTTTTTTCTCCGTTGGAGAACTGTGTGTTGCAACGCTGTTAGCCATTACAGACGAGCAGCAGTACACGACAATTCAAAAGCAATAACTGTGATAGATACGGTATTGCACCAACGGCTTACTCTAGGAAGGAGGCTTTCACCAGATAGATTTCGGGCTGGGAGGAGAGAATATTGGGTTCAGTAAACACCTGCCAGGTACGGGTTTGCGTTGCATGGTTTAACGCTTCCTGCACCACTACATAAAGCAAGGCATACAGAGGTTTTAGATCGGAAAGGCTGCTGAGATGCAGTGCCGGATCACTGTCTTCACAATCCGGACAGGCCATTTCCCTATCACCCACAGTATGAGACAGGGATGAATCGGAAATACAGCAGTCATGCACATCCCCTGCGAGGACGACTTCATGAACCATTTCCGCCATCATTTCATGGTGGCTGGCAGACTGTTGATGATTATTACCATGAGACATCGTTTGGCCCTGTGCCATCGACATCATGCAAAACTGCAGCACAGACAGAATCATTACAGCTAATAAAGCTGCGCTGATTGAGCGACTGTGTTGATAGGAAAGTTTTACCAGCATGGTTATCATAGATAATGGTTTAATATCCGCACACTATATGCATCTCGACCGCCATGCGTCAACAATGAGTTTTACCATTGATGAACACAGGCTTATCTTGGGAAAGGTCAGCGTTAAAAAAGGACTTTGTGATGACAATAGACAAAGTAAAAAACTTGGTTGTTTCAGTCGTTGGTCTTATCAGTCTGCTGTTACCGCTAGCGGGCAACACAGCAAGTACACACAATCACCATCATGGTCATAAGATGGAGCACAACACCGGGCAAGGTGCAGGCAAGCCTGGCACTCAGCAAGACGTTGACCGAACGATTTCTGTTACCATGCACGACAACATGCGTTACAGCCTTGACGGGCTACGGGTAAAAGCCGGAGAGACCATTCGCTTCATGATCACCAACAAAGGCAAAATTCCCCATGAATTCACCATCGGGGATCGGAAATCATTGCTGCAACACAGGGATATGATGAGGAAAATGCCAGATATGCATCACGAAAAAGATAATGCGATCACTCTGAATCCCGGCAAGTTTGGTGAGTTAATCTGGACGTTTGGGCATGCCTCAGATATACAGGTCGCCTGTTTGATACCGGGGCATTATGAAGCAGGGATGAAGTTTGCTGTTCAAGTGCAGCATTTAAAATAACTTGGCAAGAATACACACTTCATTCTGATCCGTTGAGCTGGCAGTAGCCTCACTTACATGCAGAGGCTCTTACTGACTCATCTTGAGGGGCTGATTGTCTACGTCCTGTTGACTTATTAAATCACCACTAAAACAACTTGATGCAATAGTCACTGCTGTCCTCCTTTATTTTTTGATAAAGCGGAAAAAATCAGGGGAATTAGGAGTTTTCGCTGTAATGATGGCTGCAATTGGATAGCATATCATATTGATATTTTTTTAGTTAGCTGTATAACCTTCTGTTTTTAAAAGACTATTTTACATCACCGTACGTTTTTTACACTAATTTATTTTTCTATCTTATTGATTTTTAAGCATTAAAAAAGGGACCTAAGTCATTTTAGGTCCCTCACAGCTTATCAGCCTAGCTTTCGCCGCTTTTTTTTGGTCTGGAGGAAAGTCCTTCAAACCGCTCTTCAATAAACTCAGTGAGATCAGTTGCCGGAAAAATTAACTGAATCTTAGTTGAGCTTTTCCTTGATGCGAGCAGCTTTGCCGCTCAGCTCACGGAGGTAGTACAGCTTAGCCTGACGAACGTCACCACGACGCTTCACAGTAACAGAAGCAATCAGCGGAGAGTAAGTCTGGAAAGTACGCTCAACACCTACACCGCTAGAGATCTTACGAACGGTGAAAGCAGAGTTCAGACCACGGTTACGCTTGGCGATGACAACACCTTCAAACGCCTGAAGACGCTCACGAGTGCCTTCTTTTACCTTAACCTGTACGACAACAGTGTCACCCTGGCCGAAGGCCGGGATTTCTTTGTTCATCTGCTCAGCTTCGAGCTGTGCAATGATTTTGTTTTTGCTCATTTAAAAATGCTCCCAGTTAGTCAATGTTCCGCTCGGCTTGAAACTCCGATAGTAACTTCTCTTCCTCGCTGGTCAGTGTCCTGTTCTCTAAGAGTTCAGGTCGTCTCAGCCAGGTTCTGCCCAGGGATTGCTTCAGTCGCCAGCGCTCGATGTGCGCATGGTTGCCTGAGAGCAATACCGGCGGCACTTCCTGTCCTTCGAATAGCTCCGGACGGGTGTAGTGCGGACAATCAAGAAGACCATCTGCAAATGAGTCTTCTGCTGCGGAATCCTTATGACCAAGGGTGCCCGGTACAAAGCGTGAAACTGCATCAATCAGAGTCATGGCGGCTAATTCACCACCACTTAACACGAAATCACCGATAGACCATTCTTCATCAATCTCGGTCTGGATTACGCGCTCGTCAATACCTTCATATCGCCCCGCGACCAGGATCAGTTTCTTGCTTTGGGCAAGTTCCTCTACACCTTGTTGATCGAGTACACGACCCTGGGGTGAGAGGTAGATCACTTTGGCCTCGGCTCCTGCAGTTTTGCGGGCTGCCTGGATGGCGTCACGCAGAGGTTGAATTTTCATCAACATGCCGGGACCACCGCCATAAGGTCGGTCATCCACGGTTCGGTGTCTATCGTGGGTAAAATCCCTGGGATTCCAGGTTTCTACCTCGATCAGCTTGTCCTTTACCGCGCGGCCGGTAATACCGTGCTCGGTAATGGCCCGGAACATGTCCGGGAATAAGCTGACGACACCGAACCACATTTCGGTGTCTATGGCGCTCTTGTTGTCTTCCTGATGTTCATCAAGTTCATCATGAGTCGTCATAGTCACTAAAACTCCGGGTCCCAATCTACCCGGATAAACCCTTTCTCAGGGTTTACGTCTAATACCACCGTTCCGACAAGCCAGGGCACCAAACGCTCTTTACGGTCAATGCTGCCTTTTGAGGGGCGAATGACCAGAACGTCGTTGGCACCGGTTTCCATCAGGTGGCTGACTTTGCCCAGCAGTACGTTGTCTCCCTCAGCGTTGCGAGAGAAAACATCCAGCGATTCCAGTTGATGCCAGTATATTTCGTCATCTTCCGGTTCGGGCAATTCGTCGAGATTGACGGTGATTTCGTATCCGCAGTAACTGCGGGCGATTTCACGATCATCGCAACCGACGATATGGGCGACCAGTCCTTTACCATGTTGGCGGGCCTGATCGATTTCAACGGTTTTTAATTCACCGTTGCGGTCTAAGATCCAGCTTGGGTAGTTGAGGATGTTTTCCATCGGGCTGGTGTTAGAGTGAATCTTTAGCCAGCCTTTGACGCCGTAAACGGCGGAAATATGGCCTAACGTTATGCGCTTTACAGCGCCCTCTACTGCCTTTGTCACTGACTCTTTAACCTCGCAAACCTCACGCAGCCTTGTTAGCTTCTTTCAGAAGCTGGGCAACGCGGTCAGATGCAGTAGCACCCTGGCCCAGCCAGAATGTTACACGCTCGTTGTCTACACGCAGACGCTCTTCCTGTCCACGAGCAGTAGGATTGAAAAAGCCTACACGCTCGATGAAACGACCGCCGTTAGCATTACGGCTGTCAGCTACGGTCAGGTGGTAAAATGGGCGCTTTTTGGAGCCACCACGAGCTAAACGAATGGTTACCATGGAATAGGTTTTCCTATAGTTGTTTCCGGCAACTGATTTCTGAATTTACCTCTGCCTTGTGTGCAAGACACTCGACAAAATTCAGAAGAGTCCTGACAGCCTTGGTTGAGGATTGCTCCGTTTCCAGGCTGTCAACTCATCCATGATCGGATTTATGCCAATCATAAAGGCCGCATATTGTAGGGGAAACTGGCGGTGGGGGCAATATACAGTTCTTAGGTATATAACCGTAATACTTCTGAGTAACTGGAGTTACGCCCCCTACGAATCATCTAGGTTTCCAGAAGAGACCATTGCTCTGCAGCCCTTATTCCTTCGATAAAAGTGCGTAACATCAGTGAGTAAATTGTTTGCCCTGCTGACTCACTGGTTAGTGACTCTTTGGGTGTTGTGGATACACTATAAAGCTCTTTCCATCATCGTAGGAGTAACATTATGGCTAGAGTTGAATCACCGGCACCTTTGTGTATGTGTCAGCAAGCACTTAATGATATGAGTGATGAGCTTCTGTTAGCTGCAGGGCGCACAGAGTCCTTGCAAAAGCGTGCTCTTAAAGCGCATGTTAGGTACGACCACTTAATAGATACTGGAACCTTCAACAGGTTTGAGGCTTCCGTACAGCCAGCTGTTAACGAATATATTCAAAAGGTTGCTGATAGGGCTACTGAACCATCGGAACTTCAAACACGAGGTCTAGGTTTGCGTTCAGTCATTTATAAACTTATCGAGGCTTGTACTTCATTGAAATATGATGCTAGTACACCTGAGGAAGACGCGGATCCCAATGATTATCGCCGCCGTGCTGGCCGTGCATTGGACAGATTTGAAGTGCAGAAGGAAAGGCTTAAAGATGTCAGAATATGACTGAGGGGTTAAGGCAGTCGGGTTAAAGGTATTCTCAAGCGTCAAGTTTAACGCCCTCCTGTCAGGGCTTTTGATCCACTCCCTATACTGATAGAAGCCAGTCTGTGCAGTTTGGCGATTTCTTCAGTATCGGGTGGTTTGAAAACGCATGGACGCAAAAAAAGGGCTTATTCTCTCTGGTTTTCTGTTTGCAGCGCTGCTGCTGATCAGTACCTTTCTTGAAGTGGAAGTGTTCACCCGCGCCGATGGTGAAGTGTCCTCCTTTCTTCCTCCTGCTCATGTGGATTTTGCTGACGATGGCATGATTCAGCACATTTATTCGTCTGAAGGGGATTTCGTCAAAAAAGGTGAAATTCTCGTTGAGTTGGATCATGCCGAACAAAAGATCAATCTTGAGATTCTCACCGGTAAAGCCCAGTTGCTGGATAAGAAAATAGCAATATTGAACGCACTTCTGGACGAACAGGCGCTGGATGGCTTTGACGATCTTGAACCAGGCAGTGAGCGTGAAGAGAAGTTGGCAAGGCAGGTCGAACGGTTTCTACAGATCAGTAATAACTATTATGAGAGTTTGCAGAATTTGCGGGAGCTTGTGGCCATCGATAATCAGAAGAGTCAGGCCATTTTATCGCTATTTAACCGTAAGGCGGTGAGTTCTGTGCAATCCATGGACGCCACGCAGAAGGTGCTCCGATCCAGAAAAGATTTGCTGAAGGTGAAAAAGGATTTTGAAGAGCGGATTGTATTTGAGATTGAGCGCTATGAAGAACAGCGTCGGGAAGTGCTGAGCAGTATTCGCCTTTATCAATATTATCTGGAGCGTTCTTATATTCGCTCGCCAGTAAACGGGGTCGTCCGCCATGTGAATTTTTCCCAGGAAGGGAAGTTTATCAGTCAAGGCGATACCTTTGCGGAAATCATCGAAGACACACCGCAGCCCTTCAAAATTACGTTGAAAGTCTCAGCCAAAGATATCGGGATGATTCAAGCGGAAAAAGAAGTCCGACTTCTGCTGGATGCTTATGACCATACCGTGTTTGGTTATCTGGACGGGGTGATCAGTCATGTCAGTGTCGATCGCCTTGAAGAATCCGGCAATGAGTTTTTCTATCGTGTGGAGGTGGTGCCGAAACAGTCCTATCTGGAATATAAAGAGCAACGTTTTCCATTGAAATACGGTATGACCCTTTTTGGCACCATTGAAAGAGGGCGCATTTCTTTGATCAGCTATCTGATGAGCCCGGTAATCAAACACTTCCACCAGATCGGCCATATCTAACCGGTGCCGCTATGAGTGATGTCAACAAGCCCAAACCTTCTTCGGGGAATGACAATGCCAGTGCCACGGTGCAGACCAGTACCGTGCTGGGGGCTTCCGATGGCTTGATCATGGAAGGTCAGGCTGCTGAAAACCCCTCGAAGCGAAAAGATATCGCCGACCTTACCCCGGAAGAGCTCGAAGCGCTGCTGTTGGAGCTTGATGAAGAAGAGGCTCTGGAAGAAGCTGAAGGGGCAGAAAAGGCGAAAGCTGCTGCCGGTGTTGATGCTAAAACTCAGCTTTTTGACAGCAGCACCTCCATCATGAATGCGCCCGGTGCTGTTGTGGCGCCAGAGCTATCACAAGGGCGTTCAGCGCCGGCAGGCATTGCAACGGATGCTGCTATTTCTTCAGGCACTTCTGTAGCGAGTGACGAGGATGAGTCCGCACAGGATGGTACTGACGAAGATGAACTGACAGACAGCGAAGACCTTATAGAAGAGGTTATCGATGAAGTTGAAGAGGAGGCGTCTGACTCAGAACCGTCTGACGATGGTACGGTAACCAGTGAACCTGACTTGCTGTCCTCTTTCATCGTAGACGACGTCACCACTCAAGATCGTTTTGAAATCTCAACTCCAGCATTACCACCAATACCTTTAGAACCTATTCCTTTAGAAGCTGTTGTTGAACCTGAGCCACCCATTCAGGTCGAGGCTCAGGACTTTGCTTCAACAACCATCATTACCGAAGAAAGTGATGGCGCCGCCATTCTGGTTGGGCAGGCTGGAGAGTTGTTGTCTGATTCCGGCGATGAGGCATCAACCATTGCGTCGGTCAATGGTCAACCGTTAAACGCATTGGGAACCGTGACGTTTCAAGGATTGTACGGTGAACTGAGTGTTAATAGCGCCGGTGACTGGAGTTATAAAGCGACAGCATTATCAGAAGATGCATTGCAAACACCCTCAGAGCCGTTGACGGAACACTTTGATTATACCGTTACCAATGGCAGCACCTCGGCCACGGGCTCTTTGGATATTAGTCTCTCCCATGCGCCGCAGGCTCAGGAAGGCAGCCTTCAGGTTTCAGAAGACAGTGGTTATACCATTGGTCAGCTTCAGGCGATGGATGGTGATAATGATGCATTGTCTTATGAGCTGATCTCGGGGCCGGATAAAGGTTTTGTGACTGTCGATGAGGATGGTCAATACCGTTTTGTCACAGGGGCTGATTTTGAAACGTTGAACGCCGGAGAGTCGGAGCAGGTTTCTTTTTCCTATTCAGTCACGGACGTAGATGGCAATAAAGATACCGCAACGGTTCAGGTAACGGTCAATGGTGCCGTGGATGCACCTTTTGGCGACAACCTGGTGGTCAATTCATCCGCTGAAAATGGCACGCTCAACGGTTGGACCATTACCGCAAACGGTGGCAATGGTTGGGCGGTCACCGGTGTTGGTCAGGAAGGAAGTCAAAGCTTTATCTCTTCTTATGGTTGGGGCAGGAAGTCTCAAATCATCGATCTTGAAGCTCAAGGCTTCTCACTTGACGACCTGGACTCTGCTCCGGATATCAATGCCAGTGAGTGGTATCAAGGCATTCAAACTACCAGTGACCAGTATTACTTTAAAGTGGAGCTCCGCGGTGCCAATGATGAGGTGATTGATAGCTTTGATACCGGAATACTGACCGCAAATGGCCAGTGGCAGGAAGTCGCTCATCAGTTTACCGATTATGGAGCAGGCGTTCGCTTTATTTACGTAGAGCACGGCGGTAAAGATACAGAATATTGGGCAGGCCATTACGGCACTGCCATCGATAACACCCAGATTGTTATTGATCTTCCTCAGTCTGCAGGAACTGATGAGGGCAGTCTGAGCATCGATAGCAGCTTCTTTCAAATTGTTGATGGTGATTTGCTGGGGACTGAAGTGTCCGGTCAGATTGTTGAGCAGAATGGTTATACAACGCTGGATAAATGGCATCTGAATCATGAAGGAGGTGAGTTTTTGGTCACGCTGGATGCCTCTGGTGGTAATCAATGGGAGGCAGGTATACGACTTTATCAGAGTAATAGCCGTGGTGATATCGGTCTTGAGGTTGGCGAGTTTGAAGCGTTGTTGTCGCCCTCTGGTGGTTCTTTGCAGGTCATCACCTTCAGTGATTTACCGCAAGGGCACTATCAGCTGGTGGTTGGTAATCAAGGGTTTGATGAAAGCAGCGTGAAAAGTGGATTGGACTTTCCGGGTATCACCAGTGGCGAGCATGAATACAGTGTGACCCTGTCGGGCAACACGACGGTGGCGACTTTGCCCGATGACCCCGGGCAGAATGCCGCCATTACCGGTGAAACCTATGACCAGACTGAAGGAATCCTGTCACTGGCCGTAGTAAATAATGACCTTAATATGGTCGATCCTGATAATGCCCTCTATTACGAAATATTTAACGATGATGTGCGGGTAGGGCAGGGGCAACTGGAGTTTTCAGATGACAATCATCAGCAGGAAATCAGCGTTACCATCGGCAATGAATCTCTGGAAACCCTGACTCTTGATGAGCTGCAACTGGTATTCCATGAAATCAACGACGATGGCGTATCGGTAAACAGTCAGACATTTGATTTTGAGCAGGCTGCCACCGAAGCCGGCGAGGTTATTGTGGCTCAGGGTGGCGATGGTTTACAGGGAATGGAATTGATGGCATTGGGTTTGGATTATTTTGAACTGGGCTTTTATGAAATTATCGATGATAGCCAGACTCAGGGATTATAAGGTTTTTTGACAAGCTCTGATGGAAAAGCTCTGATTGAAACGCACTGATTGAACAGCGATGGACTGCACTCTATGAATGGCGACAATTGTCAGATTAATACCGCCAGTTTGATTAATGCGCTGGATCATTTGAATCGGCACTACGTGTTATACAGCCGACTTGCCTTTATTTCCAATCAGCTCCGTGAAACCGCTGAAATCAATATACATAAAACCAAAGGGTATCTGGAAGAGTTGGGTTTTCTGGTGAAGGTGTCGTCCATTAGTCATCTTGAGATGGTGGAGCTGGATGAGGACCATCTGCTGTTCTGCTTTGATCATGAGCAGGACATTATCATTCTTCGTCACGACAGTGATTTTAATCGCACCCGGGGAAAGCAGGATCTCGAGCAGCCCATACTGATCATCAGCACAGAAAAACTAACCCCAAGAGCCGAAAAATCCGGTGTCCGTAAACGGAATATGCGTTGGTTTATTAAACGACTAACAGAGAAAGACGGCATTTATCTAATGCTCACTGGCTTGATTACCAACCTGCTTGCCTATGTTGTGCCCATCTACAATATGAATGTGTTTGACAAGGTGTTGCCCAACGGCTTTACGGGCATCTTGTCATCGTTGGTACTGATTGCTGTCTTTCTGGTGTTGATCTGGTTTGTCAATCGCTCTGCGTTGTCTTATTTGTTAAGCGACCGGGTGTTCCGATTGGAAGTACAGATGGCTCGAGAGTTTTCCTACCGTTTGTGTAACTTGAAACCATCGGCTATGCCCAAGTCCTCGGCGTTTATGACTCAGCTGGTAACCTATGGTCGTTCTCTTAGCCAGATGCTGGGTGCGTTTCATTTGATGGCGCTGGTGGATTCACCGTTTATGTTGCTGTCTCTGGGGTTGATTGCTTATTTTGGTGGCCCTATGGTGTTTATCCCATTGGTGGCCATTCTCTTTGTGGTGGCGCTGAACTTGTTACTTCAGCCACGGATTCAGCGCTACATCAACGAACGTTATGAATTTGAAGGGCGTAAGCGGAAGTTTGAATACGAAATCATGCAGTCATTGCCGTTTATCAAATTAGCGGGCATGGAACGGTATTTTACGGAAGTCATTGAAAATGATCGGCCTGATCACCGGCAATACTTTTCAATCTCCGCCCATATTAATCATATTTCCATGCTGGTGCTGTTTCTCTCATTGATTGCCGTCACCGGTTATGGCGCCTGGCAGGTGTCAGAAGGGATGATGACTCTGGGGCAGCTTGTTGCCTGTTCGTTGTTGTCATCAAAAGCCATTACCAGTGCGTCGATTACGAATCTGCTGTTTAATATTAATCGGATTCGGATGCTGTTTGATAATCTGAATCAATTCTATGAGATTCCCGTGGAAGAGCGGGGCGCTTCTTTTTGCTTAACCCGCATCAAGCACCTGGAATTGAAACAGATTGAATTTACTTATGCAGAGAATCGCTATTTTCAGCTCAAAGGCATCAGCTTTGATTTGAATTTGCCAGAGTCACTGTATGTATATGGTCACCCCGGTTCTGGAAAAACCAGCCTGTTTAATTTACTGGCGGGTATCGAAGATCCCGCCAGAGGGAGTTTGCTGGTCAATAACCTGAACATTGAGCATTTTGATTATCGGGATATTCGCAGTCATATTCATTTTTCCCCGTCCTACTACCGATTCTTCAGCGGTTCTTTGTACGACAACCTGATTTTGGGTAACACCATGGTGACGTCGGATCAGGTCGCCATGGCGTTGGATAAAGTGCAATTGACTGACAAAATTAATCAAATTGAAGATGGTCTCCACTATAAAGTCGAAAACCATGAAAGCATTCCATTGTCGTCCGGTGAACGTAAGCGGTTTATGCTGGCCAGAGTCTTTCTGACAGAGGCGGATCTGGTGATTCTGGATGAACCTTTTGAGTTCATGAGCGACGATAATGGTTTGACCTTTGTTCAGTCGGTAAGGGCCTTCTGCGAAGAATCGGGGAAAGGGTTGATTATTCTCAGTAACCGGAAGTCTTTTGCTCAGTTCTGTAATCAGTCACTGACGTTAAGTAATGGTCAGTTGTATCCTATGAAGCTCAGTAACACCTAGGAACCGCCCCGAAATAAGATCCACATTTACTGAGGTATTGAAGCATCGTTGAGACCGTTGCCCACTATCCGTAATCCGTAAAGCGCGAGTGGCTCAAGCTTTTTCGGAATACGGACAACATTAATTGAAATATGGCAGTTATTTCAGCACAAGTCCTTAAGGGGAAGCGTGAGCTGTTGGGATTTTAATGAATTTACGCTTCTCATCGATCACCTTACTGCCTTTTGAATAGCCCTTTGTGTAGCCCAATCCTTTTTTATAAGCCTGTCCTCGGGTTAACGTTGGATCGCCGGGGCTGAGCTTTTTGAGAAAGCCTGAACTGTCGGCTAGATAAAGCGGTACATTTAGGTTTTCCACCAAACGCTTGTCTTGCCTTGAGAAAAAAAGAAAGCCGCCTTTACCGGCGCCATGGGTATGCCACACCGAGATCAATTTCAAATGATCTGGAAATTGCAGGGTTGCACTGATCTGATTTTTTCCTGGCACACCGGGGATGGCGGAAAAGTAGTAAAGGTCTTTATCTTCGTGTTTAAAAATGCCGCCAATGTATTCCCTGTCGTCTTTTATGGATGTGGGGTTGTAAATGCTGGTGGCAGCAATCACCGCAGCCATTTCGGTTTCAAAAGGCGACTGGTAAAACTCCGATAAATTGATGATCGGTGGCGGAAGAAATGTCTTGATATCATTGGAAAATGAAGGCGATATTAGCGCTGCCCCTAACGCAAGAAAAGAAAGTTTCCTTCTCATGGTTCCTGTCTGAGTCTATGGCCTTATAAGCCTATCGGCAGACAGGGAGGGTTAGGTTACCTTTTCAGAGTATTCAGCCATGGTTTCAGCATGGTCTGTTGGTATTCGGGGAATAGAGCGTGTTCACTGGCACCAATATGGTTGTTTCCCTCCGGTAATTCCCCTGGGACGGGTGACGCATTTGGCGGTTGGAAACAGCGGTCGTGTATCAGGCAACTGGGTTTGATCAGCTGCCAAATGACATCTCTGAGAAACCATTGATCTACATTGGGCGTTTCCAGGTGGTTGGCTTGATAGTTGGACACCATCTGTTGTATATCCGGTAACACACCTGCGACGCCACCCCACATGCCCGCCAACATCAAATCGGTGTGAGTCCACCAATCCCTGATGATGTGAAACAGCTTGCCGGACTTCTGCCATGCGAGCACTGCCTTTTGCTCCCGTGGACTAATAACAGAGTCTGCATCCCGAACCAAAAAGTAGCCAACGGTCGAATCACTGGCCACTGCAAAGCGCCAGCAGGTTTTCTGCTTGATGCTTTGGTGACTGGTGCGATGAATCAGTTTTGCACCCAGATGCGTCATGAGTTGTTGGTAATTTGCCGGTACCGTGTCGTCAAGATAGATCCAGACTTCCCAGTCTGGGTAGATTTCTGGTGCTAACAGCAGGTTTCTCAGGGCGCCGTGCAGGTAGCGTTCTTTGTCACCCCATAAGCTGAAAGCAATGACGTATATTTTATTAAGTACCAGCTCTTCCGTCGTTTTTTCTGGTAAATACCAGTGCTCAGGCACTTGCCCATGACGTTGATCTTTCAGTATGAGTGATTCTGTTCCGGCAATTTTTGCCTGTTCCCATTGCCCCAGTTTGAAATGGCTGACGGTTAGGGTATCCCAAAGATAATAATCATCAGGTGTTTTTTTGAGCGCGAGTTGCGCAAAGTGAATAGCTTCTTGGTATTGGTGGTTTCTGCTGTAGCAGGAGGCAAGGTTGGTCAATAGCTCAGTATCGTCGGGGTACAGAATTAAACCGTTGCCTAATAGTTTAATGCATGAGACGTAGTCGTGAATCAGGAACAAGTAGTAGCAGATTTGTAAAATGATCGTTCTGGGTTTCATCTCACCATGACGGTTGATCTCTTCCGCCATTTTCTCAATGGCTAGCCGATGCTTGCCAGCTAACCAAATGGCGTGGATTTCATGATTCCAATCTACACGGCTGATGTTGCTCATTATCATCGATCCTTTGATGACTGTATTATACCAATTCTGTTTTTAAATTATGGGCTGCGCAGCCATTTTGACCGACTGGATCGGCGTTGAAGTTCCTCGCCATAGCTACGGCTATGACTCGTCGCTTCGCCTTGCCCAGTCGCCCAAAATAACTTGCTCACTCCACAATTTAAAAACGCTATTGGTATTACATCGTCTCAGAAAAAAACTGTCATCGCCACCGCACCTCACTTAGTATGAAAGCTGACCATAATTAATGAGGAGATGTTCCATGTCACGCATCATGGGCTGGTTTCTGGAAGGACTCGCAGTACTGGTGCCCATTGTATTTACCTTCTATTTGTTTTCTAAGGGTATGTCGCTGGTGGCGGAGTTGCTATCAGCGACCGTTGGTTCTTATCTGGGAAGAGAGCTAACTCTGCAGGGAGAATGGCAGGTGGTGTCTATCAGCTTATTGCTGGTGGTGGGGTTTACCATTTTTGTTGGCGTCGTGACGCACATGTGGTTGGGGAGTCATCTACTGCGGCTGCTGGATCAGTTGTTGAATCATATCCCCTTGGTCAAATTAGTGTATGCGGCGATTAAGGATGGGGTTAATGCCATTATTGGTGACCGTCGTGAGTTTGAACAGCCGGTGCTGGTCGCCATTGGTGATATCCAGGTGCCTGGTTTTGTGACCCGAAAGGAAGTTGCCGATTTTGGTGTTGAGGGGCATGTTGCGGTGTATTTCCCCATGGCTTTCAGTATCGCGGGTAGAGTGGTGCTGGTGCCTGCGGACCGCATTAAAATGTTGGATAAAAGCAGTGCTGAGGTGATGTCTTTTCTCGTATCAGGCGGTGTTACCTCAGGTAAAAAATAGATGTAATGTGTTCCAGAGCGCTTTTTCAGGTGAGTTGAAAGAGGGCCATCAGGATAGAGTGCGTTCGTTTACCCCACTCACTTACATAATCGTAAGCTCATGGGGTTTCATTCGGTTGTTGTTACTCAAGACCAGTGGGAAGAGGGTGATCGTGCACCGCGGCTGTTAAGGGTAATGACGCCATCGCCAGTCTGGGCTCCCTGAGGCGTTGCTGTGAGTAGAACGCACTGAGTGATGGGGGTTGATCCACAGGTAGATGCGGTAATAACGTAATACCCCCCTTCAGATTCCACAATGCTACCATAGCCAAGTACCGTCAAATCGACGGTATAACTGAGCTCTTCGTTGTAGTGGCTCTCCTGCTGCTGCATTATCCGAAGCAACATAGTTGACGCATCTTTTCTTCTGGACTCAGTCACATATCGACCATAGCTGGGAAGCACTATGCTCGCTAGAATGCTGATAATAACCAGCACAATCATAAGCTCTAAAAGGCTAAACCCATTTGGCTGGCTTCTCATTAGAATTCCCTCCAGAACAATTTATGAATTGGCGCTGCGCCGGCTCTTCTTATGTAGTCTACAAAACATTCAGTGCCGATACATAGCTCTGCTCCTTTTGGTCCAGAGGATATGAGTGCCGGAGATGGTGCAATAGAGCTTTGTGTTAAGGCCTTCCTGCGATCACTTTTTATTAATGCGCTGGTTGACCCTGTACCATCATGATTAAAACGCGCGCCACCATTTTCTATATTTAAAGCGTATGAAAAATTGGTCCCTGATCTATCACTGCACATTGCCGCAGAGTTTGGTCTGAATGTATTTACAAACAATATGCTGTTATAGATAGTTGCTCCGCCTAATACTTTTTCTCCTGCGTCCGTTAATCGAATGAACCATCCATGTTTATTTTTTAGTGTTTGTAATGCGCTATCACGCTGAGGCGCAGTGCCTTGTTGGATAAGGTTGCTGGTGGCATCGTATAATTCAGACTCCCTAATGACGTATCCTGAGTTGTACCCATAATTAACCGGCTTATCAATATTTGGGTCTCTTATCACATAAATTCGATCATTGACACTGGTGCTAGTGGGGGAAGTACGATTGCCGCTGCCCACGGCCAGGAACATGTGATCTCTACCACCACCAAACGCCACGGTAACCGGCTGAAAGAAACGTCGGGCGTTTGCTGCACTGCCTGCGGACAGTTCGGCAATTCTGCCACCATATGCAAAGTTATTTGATCCGGTATTATTTTGATTGATATCGACGCGGAAAATTTGACCTCCGACGTCAACGGCATAGATGACATCAATTAATTGATCGTCATTGAGGTCGAGCGGTGTGATGTCTGCTGCAATGCCATGTACCATATTGGAAAGATTGAGGTTTGATCCGCTGTTAGAAGCTTTCCACAGTAAACTGCCCGTTTCGGCGTCCACCATAAAGATAGAATGACCAAATCTTCCGTTTATAACGGTTGTATGACCGTCAACAACAGGGTCATAACCTCCGCCAAACATCAGCACTTTGCGTGGAGAACCATCCCAGTTCACAGTGACTATCTGAGGCTTTGACCAAGTCTGACCAAGGTTAGAGAAGCTTCCAGTGCCACCATTAATTTGCCACTTAAATCTTGGCCGTTGTCTATTCGTTACATCAAGGGCATAAATAGAACGGCCACCTCTGCGCATTGTCAGATAGAGGTAAGCGTGTTCTCCCGGATCGGCTGTACCATTGTTTGACTGAAGAATATCGCCATCACCATTAACATCATTGACCCATTCGGTCATCGGGCCATCCATACCAAAAATCTTGTAATTTATTGCCAAGTGATCGTTACGGGCAGAAGGTGCTTCCAAAGAGAGGTTAAACAATTGCCAAAGGCCTACTCCTGATAATGAGGGGGCTCCAACTAAGGGTGTGTTGTCTCGAAAGGTGACCGTATAATTTCCGGTGGATCTGGCTTGAAATGTTATGACCCGGCCATTAGCCGAGCCTGGGATATTATTAAAGCCTCCCGAAGCGACGATGTTGCCCACTGGATTTTGCACAGACCAGTTCATTGCTGTGTTAGCGCCGGATGGTCCAAGAGTATTAAAGCTTAAAACGTAAACGCCGGTGTTTTGCAGGCGCAAAGTTTGTGTAGCGGAGGCCCCATGGGTTCCGGTAAAGAATATACTTGCGCCAGATCTTGAGATACTGTAGCCCCAAGGATTGTTCAAGTTCCAACTAGCTCTTGATATTAAATTAGTGTCGAAAACGACGCCTGGAGGAAATCTTGGGGGTTCATCTTTATAAATAGCCAGGTTTGGTAGCAGCTCCCTAGGAATAAATGAGAACTCAGTTTCACCGTTTTCCGCATTAACGCCATGTAAAAAACCGTCGTTGGTTGTGAGATAGACGGTTTTATCAACAGTTGTTCCAGCGGTGGAAACGTCTTTAAAGTAGGTAATGGCTTTTGGCTGTGTATGTAACGGGTCACCCATCGTCGTTCTGTCATCGGTGGTGCTTGTATCACCGTCTTCATCGTCTACATCAATACCTCTTGCCCAGCGAAGCGTATTCCTGGTCTGTGCTGCACTGCCGACCCCCAGCATACCGGCAGTTATTAATGAATTGCTCTCATTCAGTCGGTTACTGCCGTGGCTTAATAATGTATTGCTGCCAAGGTAAGTAAAAACGGGGCGATGCTGGCTTAGGTTTTCTGCCATTCCACCTTGGTTAATCCGGTTGCCATCGGCACTGCTACTCCAGATGCTTTGAATGCCAGTGTTAAAAAAGCCAGTGGCAGGATCAATAGCTATGACGCCAAGAGCATCATATAGCTGATTATCAGTCCCGATTCGATAACGTTTTAAATTACCAGTCCACCCCGCACCATTAACAGGTTGAAATAAAGCGTAATAAACGTCTTCAGCATTTCGAAAAATACTGTCAGCACTGATCGATGTGACGGGTTGCGTAAACGAAGTGCCTATTGCATCAGCCGAACTGGACAATGCATCATTGGTAATCAGGTGAAGGCGATCTACGATATCGTTCACGTTGGTTGCTTGTAGGTAGCGTCCTCCACCATTGGCTGCTGCAGAAGAAATCTCTGTTTCACTTCCTGAGGTTAATGAAATTACATTAACAGATGCATTTTGTGTTCCGGGAATCGTTGATCTGAGATCGCTGTTATTCATTAATGAAGCCAGTTCATCAAAACAGCTTCCTAATGTGAGGCTAGAGCCAATGGTCAATCCACAAGAAGCACTGGTCAGTGACCGAATTGCGCCATCAGCATCATTATCTTCGATTTCTCCTGGTCGACCAGCCATCATGTAGATCAGACTGGTATCCTGACATTGATGTTGAATAGGTGAAATATATCGGCTGCTTACCGTTTCAAAGCTTCCAGCCATACTGGGAAGCCCCCATAGTAAAGAGGATCCTGTGAGATATCGATGAGCTTCGAATAGTGTTTCTGTTATGGGAGCGTGGTCTGCTCCTGTGCCAGCTACCCAGTGACTGAGTGTATTTAAAAGACTTTGTCTTGCATTGGCTACATTCATGGAAAAGTTACCAACATGCCCCCCATTTTTAGTATTTTGTGTCATTAAACTCAGATTTACGCCTTTTACTGTAGCAACATATTGACGAGCAGCTGACCATGATATCGACTGCATAGTGGCAGTAGTTCCATGGGGGGGGAGTGTTATAGTCCTGTTCATTTCTCTGGAAAGATCCATCAACAAGACGATATTGGGTCTGGGTGTTTGTAGATATAGGTCGGTATCTGCAGATTGAGCCAAGATTGAAAATAGGCAGGGTATTGTGAATACCCACATTCGAAGTTTTAGAAATATATTCATTTTGAAACTCCATTAACGATTACGATTCCCTGTATTTGTCTGGAGCTTGCGTTGGTACCTTGCTGGGTGGCCTCTGCATCCAGTTCATAAGCGAATCCGGTAAAACTATCTATGCTGTATCCAGCAGGTGGTGCCTGTTCTGATAAATACTTTAATTCAACAGATTGACAAATTGATCCATGTGAAGAACAAGTGGGCGAATGGCCAAATGCCGTTAGTATTTGATCAGCTTCTATTGCAGACTCAAAGTTGTCTTGGTTTTTTCCTAGAAAATCAAACTGTCGATCAAGTTCACTTTTTGTAATAAGAAACATTTCTGTGGATCGTTGTTCGTTACCAACTTGAGTTTCTCTCAAAATGGAAATATCCAGAATAAGCATGCCAGAAAAAAACAAAGCGACCGTCACAAACAGCGTTACAAGTAATACGGCACCGGATTCTTTATGGCGCTTTGTATTGATTTTCATTGCTATATCCCTGAGTTATTAATTCTTGTCGCCGTGCTGAAGATGTATCTGAGAGATTTGTCCTTGAGAGTCAGGTCGCCACTGTACAGTAAATTATAAGTACGGCTTTTCAGCCCGTATTGTGGTGTCCTAACGCCAGCTCCCACCAATACGGCCACACGAACAACTTGAATCTGTCGCCAGTCAGTCACATCATCAGCGGTGATGTACCGATTAACAAATCCGCTACCGGATGCTTCTAAGCCGTACAACACCTGAATTCGCTCGACACCGGGGATCAGAGCTTCGGAACGGCTACCTCTGGCGACTTCATTAATAGGGTCATATCCACGGCAAAATAAAGTATTGATGTTGTGATTGCTTGGATCCGGCGCTACAAAGTAAACATCTGCAGTGAGCTCACCTATGGGTACTTTAGTGCCTGTGCAGTCCACGATACTTCCAAGGCTATCAACAGTCGGTTCATATTGAATCGCCAAACGGTCACTGTTGATTCCTCCACCA
The DNA here is from genome assembly GCF_947495845.1 of uncultured Endozoicomonas sp. Taxonomy (GTDB): domain Bacteria; phylum Pseudomonadota; class Gammaproteobacteria; order Pseudomonadales; family Endozoicomonadaceae; genus Endozoicomonas. Next base: position 30,006 of record NZ_CANMAO010000020.1, read on the forward strand.
TCTTTTGTACAGGTAGACTCCCCTTCGCATTGCCCTGTGTAAAATGGTTCGGGTGCAATAAGGTTTGGCTGACTTCTATAGCCAGCACGCCTAATTGACTGGCTTAAAATTCTCAGGCTTTGACGGCCATGTTCCAATGCGTAGGCGGTATGCTCACTGGTTTTACTCGATTTGCTGCCTCCCAGCATGATCTGCAGAGCGCTGACCGTGATGAGAAGCCCTATGGTCATGGTTACCATCACCTCAATCAGGTTAAATCCATTTTGTCGACCGTGTTTATTCTTCATTGTTTTGTGTTCTTTTAATTCCGAAGAAATTGAAATGCCACTTTTTGTCTTTTATTGGACTTATCAAGCGCCCCTCTTGATGACCAGGATACTTTTACGTTCACTAAATCGTTTGTGTTGCAGGGAGAGGCTGCGCAGGTAATATCGATTTCAGGTTCAGCAATCTGTTGCGCTTGCTGGCACATCAAATCATACATATCAAAAGAGGCCATTTCGTTGGGTGAACAACTGGTTGAAATGCATACTTTGGGTGTCGTTGAGCAGAAGGCGGATAAATTGCTTGATGCGCTAATGGCTTCACTCTCATATTGCCCAAATCCTGCAGGATTGATCTGCATTAACTCAACAGCACTATTGACCAACCAGACGGCTTGAGAACGTTGAGCCGTATCATGGACTGATTGTGACGCGCGATTGTGCATGTTCATTATGGCTAAGGCGCTGCCTGCAAAAACTAATGTTGCTACCAGTACTTCAACCAGCCCAAAGCCGCGTTCATTTGTTGGTGTTCTATTGTTTTTTAAATAACTGTCTTGTAAAAATAGGACGCTGCGATGTTTCGTTAAAAAAACTCTGATCGCACTCAGTATTCTGAAAACAATTAATAAGTGTTCTTTATCCATACTCTTAAGCTAAGGCTATTCTTGATAAAAAAGTTATCGGACTTAGGGTGTAATTGATGAATACTCATCAAGCCGTTCTTAAGGAGCCGTTAGGTTTGGATAACATATTGAATTGATAACATTTAGAGTGTCGACGTTTCGCTCTGAGCCTCGTGGCAGTTCAGCGAAACGTCGATGGTGTTCAGGCTAAAACGAAAGTCTTAGGAATGGTCAGAACGATGACGTTCTGTTTGAGCGATTTTTGGGCATTATGCCAGCTCCGAGCGAAATTTTCGTCCCATCAGTTTCAAGTATAAAGAGGGGAGTACCCGATAAAGGAGCGCTGCCAGCATAATGGCTTTATCCGGGAAAAGGCGTTTTTTGCCGGTTTGGTGAGCCTTCAAGATTTTGTCCGCCATCCACTCAGCACTATTAATGTTTCCAATGGTTGAGCGAGCGTGGTGCGCAGGCCTGCCATCACCGGCCAACGCATTCTTCTCGATATCCGTTGCCAGAAAGCTGGGATAGACCATCAGAATATTCATTGGCAAATGCCCGGTTTCTGCGCGCAGCGTTTCAAAATACTGGTGCAGCGCCGACTTGGCCGCGCAATAGCCGGCTCGAGCCATGACGGGTAGCCAGCCTGCCATGCTACCGATATTGATGATGGTGGAAGGTTGTTTTGTGCTGCCAGAACGGTGAAGTAAGCCCAGCAGTTGCTGACTCAGTTTAACGGGCACCAGGTAATCCAGCTCCATCACTTTGGCGATGACATTATTATGTGTTTTCTGGGCCAGAGAGCGATGGGTGATGCCTGCATTGTTGATGAGCACATGAAGCTGGTCAAAATGCTGATTCACCTTTTTTTCAATGTTTTCAATGGCATCTGGTTGCAAAAGGTCTATGGCGCAGACAATCGCTGTCTGATCGCCACGGCCTGATACAGCCAGTTCTTGCTGACGGCCTTCCAGACCGTCTTGATCCAGGTCCACCATGCAAAGATGATAACCCGCCTGCCAATATTGCTGAGAAAGGGCCCAGCCCAAACCATTGGCTGCTCCGGTAATTAAGGCGACTTTTCCTGTGTTCATGGTGTCGCCTCCTTATTTAAGTGACTGCAGAAAAGATCAAACACTTCAGAGGATGTTTTTTTCGGGGTATAGCCAAACTGTTCTTTCAGAGCCTTGTTGTCCAGCACTGGACGATAGCGCAGGAATTTCAGCTGATCAGGGCCATATTTCGTCAGTTTCAGTTTTTGTCCTATGGCGAGCGCCGTTCTAAGCAGAGCGGGTGATAATGAAAGGAGCGGTTTTTTTAATTGAGAAGCAATCTCATTAATGGCCATTGCCCCATCACCCGCCAGATTATAAGCGCCGGTTTTGTTGTGACTGACACCCCGACAAATAATCTCAACCACATCTTCATCCCAGATAAAGACAAAGGGCGAGTCGGAACCTTTCACCGATAAAATCCGCTTCTTCATAAACAGATTGGTGATCAGATTGCGGGTATGTTTGCCCAGAATCGTGCCAGGCCTCAGGATTAGCTGTTGTAAGGAAGGGTGTGAAATCCGGTATTCCACCAGCATTTCTTCCACCAATCGTTTATGCCAGGAGTAGGCAAACTCATAATTGCCGCGAATGGGGGAGCTTTCCGACAGCCAGGGGTCATTATCTTCATGGTAACCGTAAGCTGCGCCACTGCTGGTGACGGTTAAATGCTGAACGCCGGATTGAATGCAGGCCTCAATGACGTTTCGGGTGCCTTCCACATCCACTTTGTAATCACGGTCACGATCATCACTGTGGTCGACGATGCTGGCCAGATGGATGACATGGGTGATTTGGTGTTCCTTCATGAAATCACTGAGACTACCATCACAAATATCCATGAGTGAGATGGCGAAATCCGCATCAGCATGATGTCGAATATCGCAACCAATCACATAGTGTTCTTTTGATAAGGCGTTTCCGACTTGATGACCAAGATAGCCGGCAGCGCCAGTAATGAGAATACGACTAGTTGCTGACATAACTGGCCTCCTTAGAAGACACAGTTCTGGTATTCCAGAACAATGCCAGCCCGAGCCCGCTCACCAGGTGTAAAACGCCCCAGAACGCGGTAATGACCATCATGCCGCCGTATTGAGGGAAGAAGGTAAACAAAATACCGAGGCCAAGCCCGGAGTTCTGAATGCCCACTTCCAGTGTGACCGCCCGACGATCTGCAGAGTTCAATTTGCCAAGATAGGCTGCGGTTGCCCCAATACTGAGTGCCATCGCATTATGAGCAACCACCAGAATGGCAAAACTGCCCATATGCTCAAGGAAGACATCCACATTATTGGAAACAGCAATTATGATAAAGGCGAGAAACACCAGTAGCGACAGAAAGCGAAATGGGGTATCGGATCGCTTAACAAACTTTGGAAACACTTGACCAACCATCATGCCCAGCAGCAATGGTACCGCCAGCACCATTGTCACCAGCAGGAAAATTTCCAGAGGTTGCAGCGCGATTTCTTGAATTAAAGGACTGGTGACTGGGTTCAGCTGGCCATAGAGAAAGAAGTTGAATGGCGTCATGACAATGGCAAACAGGCTGGATACTGCGGTCATTGATACAGAAACCGCCACATTGCCCCGGGCAATATGCGTCATGATATTACTGAAAGTACCGCCGGGGCAGGAAGCCACCAGAATCATGCCGAGCCCTAACTCCGGATCAATGTTGAATATCCAAACGACCATGGACGTTAGAAATGGCAGAACCAGAAACTGGGCAACTAACCCGATGGTTGGGGCGATCGGTGTTTTCAGGATTTTCCAGAAATCATCGGGTTTCAGGTTAAGGGATACCCCAAACATCATGAATGCCAGAATGGCGTTTAACAATAAAAGGCTTTGTGGTTCAAAGTGAATTTGTACATCAGTTAACATTCGCTGGCTCCGCATTTGTCATTTTTGTAGGTGCAGGAGTGAGGTCGCTTTTCAGGCGCTTGATTTCACGGTGCAGGGACTTCAGGTAAGTGGCCTTGTCGACGTAATAAGCCATGCGCTCCAGTTCAAGGTATTCCATGCCACCGACAATGCGTTTAGCAAACTGTTGTTCTATGGTTTGCTCCAAACGGCGGGCAGAAGGCTGATTATCCAGCTTCTGTCGTAAATAAAGTGCCACCATGTGCGCCTGATCATCCCGGCCTTGCCAGCCGAGGCCGGCAGCTTCCACCATGCCCATGACGAAGATCTGGTTGTGTGCTGGATTAAAGACGTTCAAATAAAGCTGTGGCGCAAAACCCTGCCAGTTAAGGTGTGTCTGATCAATAAAGGGATAGTCCAGCTTATAGCCGGTGGCTTCCAGAATCAGATCATAAGAGCCTGTGGAGCCATCACTGAACTCTACCGTTTTATCGGACACATATTTGATAGAAGGTCGTGGTTTGATATCCCCATGACCAATATGGTGCAGGAAATGTGAGTTAATAACCGGGTGGCTTTCATACATCCGATAGTCAGGGTCCGGCAAGCCAAAGTCACTGGGTTTACCGATAATCATCCGAATCAGAAAACTGTCTACCCATTGCTTCAGGCGCTTGGGCAGTTTGATTTTTCCACCCAGAGAGTCAGAGGGCTGGCCTTTAATAAACTTTGGCAAAAAGTAATAACCCCGTCGTACAGACATATCAACGCTTTTTGCCTGATGAACAGCGTCTACAGCAATATCGCAGCCACTGTTACCACAACCCACAATGAGCACGCGCTTGTCTTTAAAAATGGCGGGATTTTTGTATTGCGCAGCATGGATCTGCTGACCTGCAAAATCACCCACGTTTTCTGAGTGATTTGGGTGATGCAACGTACCATTGGCCAGAAGTACCCCCGCCACTTCGTAACTTGTTTCCTGACCACTGGTTTCAACCTTGATCAGCCAATGGTCATCCTTTCGGATGATCTCGATCACCTTATGGCCAAACCGGTAACCTTTATAAAGATCAAAGTGTCTGGCGTAATCCTGAAAATAGGTTTTCAAGTGATGATGGGCAGGGTAGGTGGGTACCTCATCGTTCATGGGAAAGTCGGTAAACTCGGTCTGTTTTTTCGAACTGATCAGGTGAGCCGAGTTGTACATGGTGCTGGTGGGGTTATCGACATCCCAAAGTCCACCGACATTGTCGTGTATTTCAAAGCCGATCCAGGGGATCTGATATTGGCTTAATCGTCTTGCGGTACACAGCCCCATGGGGCCGGCGCCAATGATGGCGTAGGGAAGCATATTATCTCCTGAGTGCTGCATTGGAGATTTTGATACTGACAGCACGGTTATTATTATTTTTCGTTGACGCGTGACTTTTATCTGACAAACAATGTATCGCGCAAACAGGGAAAATGCTTGGATTATTTGGGACAGTATTATGGTTAATTCGGGACATCACCCTACTGTTACACAGCAGTACACAAGAGCCATTGTTCGCTCATGGGAGGATTCCGGGCTGCCCGTTTCCGAAGAGTTGCAGGCTATTATTGATGAAATTGCCCGGCATCAACGTGTGCCCATGCCCCTGCAGGATCGACTCTGGCTGTCCATGGCAAAAGACTACCCTGAACCGGACTTGGGTTTGCGACTTGGCCACTATGTACAACCGGGAAACCTGGACATTGTCGGGTTTCTGTTGATGAGTTGCGATACTCTGGACGATGCGCTGGAAGCACTGGTGACCTACCATCCCATTGTTGGTGAGGGCGGTGAGTTTCTTATGACGGAAGGCGAGAACAGTTGCAGCCTTATCTATTCTCCCTACCATACTATTTGCCGTGAAATACGAGTTGAAGCGGTGTTGGCAACCTTAATGCAGTTGGCAAGTTATCTGACAGATAACACGTTTAACCCTTCGTATGTTTCTTTCCAGCACAAGGCATTGATGGACTATAAACACTATGAACAGGTGTTGGGTTGTCCTGTTCAGTTTGAGCAGGTAGCGGATGCCATGGTATTTCCCAAAGCTCAGCTGGCAAAACCATTGGTGCAGTCCAATAAAATACTTTATTCACATATGCGACAGTTGGCGGATGAAGCGCTGAAGGGGTTGCAGGATCACAGTATTCGCTTTGAGGTTGAGCAAGTGATTAAGGTGAATCCAAACTGGGGTAAGGAAAAGGTAGCGGAACAGTTTGGTATCAGTGGTAGACAATTAAACCGTAATCTCTCGAGAGAAGGCGTGACGTTCAAATTGATTGCGGATGAAGTGCGCTTATCCATGGCGCGAGAATGGTTGTCAGACTCCTTGCCTGTGAATGAGGTAGCCTATCGCCTTGGGTATCATGACGAAAGCGCTTTTAATAAAGCTTTTAAGCGATGGACAGGCCATACTCCGGGAGAGTTTTTGCAGATTGTCAGCTGAGAATTGAATACGCCTGTTAGCAATAACAAGCAGGTCTTCTGTAACAAACGTCACCCCAGTTATTGCGATAGTGAATACTAGTAGGATACTGAATAGGAAAGTCGCAGAAAGGGCGAACTGTCGTATATGGGGTGGCGTAATGATTGGTGAATGCCGGTGAGCAAGGTCTATAGAGTGGCCTGTAGACCCGGCGATGATATATTGGTTCGCAGTAAGCTGCCCCATCAGAAGTTAACAGCTCAGATATTGCCCATGAGCCAGCACTGATGGTTCCAAAGATCAAGGCAGGGCCAACCAGACCAGCTACTGCGCAAGCAATCGTTGCGGCGGCAGTAATAACAGTAACGACCTCAAGTACAATGCTTACCACTCTTTTTATAGTCCAGCCTTGAGTTTCGGCTGCAGGCTTGTCTGTAACCTGCTTTTGAGTACCAACTTGGTCATTGGTTTTTTGTGTTTCAGGTGTTGCCTGAGTGCGTTGTACGTTTATGGATGACGAGTTCATACAACGCTCTCCCAGAAAAGTAGATGACTCGTTATCAGACCTCAGAGTGACGAACTTAGTTCCGTCCGTGTTCCTGTTCGGAGGTTGGTAAGCCGATGGATATTAATGCAGCCAAAGCAATAAAACTGGCAGAAACCCAAAGGCACAAGACCAGCCCTGAAAGACCAAAGAGCCAGCCAGAGAGCACCGTCCCTAATAATCGACCCATGGCATTGGCCATGTAATAAAAGCCAACATCCAGTGACACGCCATCTTCCCGGGCATAGGCAACGATGAGGTAGGAGTGCAGAGATGAATTGATTGCAAACAGTGCGCCAAACAGTAGCAGTCCGGCAATGATGACCAGTTGCGGCGAATGGCCAGCCTGCAAGCCATAAGCGACCATTGCCGTTAATACTGCAAGGCCAGCAGCCCAGAACATCGCTGCACGACCATCGCTGTGTTTTCTGGTGATTTTAGGGGCAATACCTTGCACAAAACCATAGCCAATAACCCAGAGAGCCAGAAAAGCACCGACTTCAGAACTGCTCCAGCCAAAGGTGCTGCCCAGATAGATAGGCAGTGCAATGACGAACCAAACATCTCTCGCACCAAACAGAAACAGTCTGGCGGCGGAAAGAATATTAATGGGGCTGCTTTTTGAAAACAGCTCTGAGAATTTGGCTTTCTGTTTGGCTTTGCCCAAATCATGATCCAGCATCTTTAAGCTCAGCAGCAGCACAACCAGCAATACTGATCCCATTATCACCATGGCATAGCGAAAGCCAACTAGGTTCAATAACAGACCGCCGACAAAAAAACCAAGGCCTTTTAATGCATTTTTCGAACCGGTCAGGGCTGCAATCCACTGGTAAAGTTTGCCGGCGTTCTTGCTTGAATCATCGCCCTTGACCAGCATTTTAATGGAGCTCTTCGCGCTCATTTTGTTCAAGTCTTTGGCAATGCCTGACATTGCTTGAGCAGCCATCACCCAGGGAACAGAAAGCAGGGTAGACGGCACAGTCAGCATACCCAGTGCGACAATCTGCAAGCCCAGGCCTATATTCATGGTTCGGTTTAACCCGAGCCGAGCGCCAAGCCAGCCACCGGTAAGATTAGTGATAACGCCGAACAATTCATAAAATAAAAACAGGGCAGCGACTTCCAATGGCGTATAGCCAAGGCTATGGAAGTGCAAAACCACCAACATACGGAGTGCACCGTCGGTGATGGTGAAATTCCAGTAATTAAATGTGATCAGCAGATATTGTCGTATGGAGCGATCAAGAGCTGAAAAACGCTGATAAATATCTTTCATGGATCCAGTGTTTCTGATGCTGAAGAATGCCTGTCGTGATTTCACGGCAGACTTTCTTGAAGGTTTACAGGCTTTGACCAACCTTTAAAGCCAGTTCTGCAGTACGGCAGGCGTATCCCATTTCATTGTCGTACCAGGCGTAGATTTTCACCATACGACGATCAACCACCATGGTTGATAACGCATCAACGATCGAAGAGCGGGTGTCACCGCGGTAATCGATAGAGACCAGCGGACGATCTTCATAACCCAGAATGCCTTTAAGTTCATTCTCTGCGGCTTCTTTTAGTAGCGCGTTCACTTCTTCTGCGGTTGTATCTCGAGCCACATCGAAGACCATGTCGGTCAGTGATGCATTCGCCAGAGGAACCCGAATCGCATGGCCGTTTAATCGCCCGGTTAATTCAGGGAATATTTGGGTAATCGCTTTTGCAGAGCCGGTGGTGGTTGGAATCAGGCTCATGCCACAAGCTCTGGCTCGACGCAGGTCTTTATGGGGGGCGTCGAGAATGGTCTGAGTGTTGGTAATGTCATGAACCGTGGTCATGGAGCCTCGCTCAATGCCCAGCTTTTCCAGAATAACTTTCACGACAGGTGCCAGACAGTTGGTCGTACAGGAGGCGGCAGTCACGATAGTATGTTTATTGGCATCGTAGAGATGGTCATTAACACCAACAACGACATTAAGAACAGAGTCGTCTTTAACCGGTGCTGAAACCACCACGCGCTTGACGCCCTGAGCAAGATATTGGTCAAGATGCTCTCTGGATTTGTGAACACCGGTGCATTCGATTACCAGATCGCACTCGGACCAGTCCACGGCTGAAATGGCTTTTTCCTGACTGCAGCGAATGGTTTTGCCATCCACCTGAATGGTCTCTTGTGTTGACGAGATGTCGTGCGCCCAGCGCCCCTGAACAGAGTCAAACTCGAGCAGGTGGGCCAGTGTTGGCGCATTACCGGCAACGTCATTTATCTGAATGATGTCAAATTCTGGCCAGTCAAAAGAAGCACGCATGACGAGGCGGCCAATACGTCCAAAACCGTTGATGCCGATTTTCATTTTGGTTTGCATAGGTAGATGTTCCTGATGAGATTAATCAGAGTGATTGGGTATGGATAAAAGACGCTGGATGTCTGCTTCGTAATTGTCGTGAAGGCAATTAGATTTGGCTAAGCCATCGATGACTTTTCGTGACCAGCCGGGAATATTATCTGCAATAGCATAATAGACTGACTGCCCCTGTCGTTCATCTTTGAAAACGCCAAGGTTTCTCAGCTGTGCCAGGTGTCGGGAGATCTTGGGCTGTGATTCTTCCAGAGCTGCAGTTAGATCACTCACCCGCATGGGGCCATGACGGGCAATCAACAAAAGACATCGCAATCGGGTTTCATCACTCAGTAACTTAAAAAACTGATGTGGAAGCATGATGTTCAAGTATATGTATATATGGATATCCGCATATTAATATTATTTTTACTGAAGTCAATATTTTTGTTTATCCGGTAACCAATGCATTGAAGTGAATACCTTGCTTCTGGTGAGGCGGTTCACAGTTTGAAGGTTTCCTGTCTAGCGGTTCACATCAAGCGCGTTGACTGTATTGATCTTTTAAGGTGGAAGCCACTGGCTTGCGTTTAGCGCATATATCCTGACTTTGCTTTTCCATGGAGGATTGTCATACTGAGCCGCTATTTTTAGGGGTAACTTGCATACTTTGTTAATTTACAGAGGATGCTGATGTGTTTATTGGTTAAGGGTATATGACGCAACCAGCTGAAATGAAAGATAAAAATGGATCTCCTCTGGATCGCCGGTTCTCTGTGGCACCCATGATGGATGGGGGTGATTTATTCAATTAAGTTTATGAATTAATTAGATTTATTTAGTTTGTAATAAATCCTTGTTGCACAAATGTTGCAAGTAAATCAATTTTCTAGCCATATGTATCAGCTATCAAAAATAGGGGACAGGCAATATTAGCTTTAAATGCGCAATCAATATTTATGATTTACATCAATACATTAGTATTTCGAATCATTTTAGTTTTGGTGCTGAAATAATTAATGTTTGAATTTTGAGGTTATTACGATTTCTGAAAGTGGATGTTCTTGATATAAGGATAAGGGATTGATTTTAATGAGAAGATCGGGGGTGTTAATGCAGATAAATTTTGAAATGAAGTTGCATTTTTATAATATTACCAGAAAGTATGAGCTGAAATTTTAGAGAATCTAAAAAGAAGATATATTTCATGTGCTAAAGTTTTAATTAATGTTTTTTTTAAAAAAACGACCCCCAGAATAAAGTATAGTAGCAAGGAGCGCAAAATGAAAAAGAATAAAATACACGAAAAATTAAACGAAATATTTAAAGTGAAAACAGATACCGAAATGGCGAGAATGCTTGGCGTTAGTCAGCCAACTATTAGCAACTGGAAAAGTAAGGGGTTTGATGAGAAAATAATAACTAAAATAATTGATGGCGTTATAAAGGTGAAATCAGGTGTAAATAAGGCTGATTTTAAAAATATGCTTCAAGGTGTCTTTAATGTAAGTGACGACTCTGAACTTTCAAAATCTAGTGGGATTGTGAAAAAGGTATTGAAAAAGTGGAATGGAAACGATGGTAATCTAGATGCAGCAGAAATTGCTAGTGTTTTTTACGATGCTAAAGAAAATTTAGTTAAAGATAGTATTATTAACTCGATACAACCTGTTGCAGAATTTATAAAAATTAATCCGGGAAGTTCAGTTAAAAAGAAAGGATGGAATGTATTTGTACCAGAAGGTCGAAATGAATATGAAGATCTTCGAGATAAATTATTAAAATCTAAAGGTATCTACTTCTTTTATAATTCTGAAGGAAAGATAATCTATGTGGGGAAAACTAGTGAAAACAACCTATGGTCAGAGATAAATCAAAGATATAATGGTGAGCGAGAAAGTCATAAAATGTATTCGAGTGATCAAGAAATAGGAATTAATTTGCTTTTTGATTCTATTGATAATCCAATTAAAATTGTAAATAAGAAAATCAAGTTAAGAGAAGTTGCTGCATACTTTTCTGCCTATGAACTGAATCAGCATTTGATACATAATTTAGAAGCAATGTTGACGAGAGCATTGCCGAATAATCTTATAAATATTAAGGCGGAGAAGTTTAAATACACTAAATAACTTAACTGCTCAAAATTTGATAAAATATTTTTTAGAGGGGGTGGTGGGCAAGTTCATCATTTCAGTGCTTTTGATAGGATACGTTAATCCTGAGCGAAGTCGTTAGTGCGAACGGGGTTTGAAAAATCAATTCCATTGAAATGATGTACTGGTTTTACTAAGGTTGCAGTGATTGCCTTTGTAAAAAAAAACATCAAATTTTGAGCCATTAAATAATAAAATTTCTAAAATTATATTGTTTTTTAATTGATTCAGGTTTTCCCTAATAGAATTATCTATGGATATAATGGCACAATAAATATTATTTGAATCATGATGTGTGCATGACTCCGACTGATTGATGGTCAGGTATAGTACCTTGAGATATAATAAAGAAGGAAGGTGTGAGAGGTTTGGTGTTTGGAGATTATTTTATGAAAGCAAATTATTACAACCTTTGGTTGTATTTATTGCTTTCAATAAAACAACCTAAAATCTTATCTAAGACTTAACTAAATAGATTTGATTTTTGTCTATTTTCATAAATTCCATATGCATAAACCTTTGAGGAGTTTTGTTGCTTATATAACGAAAAGCTGTCTGAGAAATATCGAATCAATGTCCATCATTTACCGATATAATGCACTAAGCCTTTTTTTCCTATCTGAAGATTTTTCTCTCGATATAGTCGATTTCAATGCTTGCCCTTTACCAGATAGTTTTATTGACCAACCATTCATAGCATTGATACAAATTAAATCATTTTTTATTTTTGATCTATGGCCTCTCTTAGTTGAGTAGGAAAGACTATCATAGTCTTGATAAATTGCTGCGCATAAAGTATCGATGTATATTGTTTGAGTATTACCTTCAAAAATCCACCACGACAGGAAAATATATACAAAATACTGCGACTCTTTGAGTGATTGGAAATCATTAATATTGATATACCTTCTCTTGAGTTTATTGCCAAAAAAGTCAGTGCCAAAAATGATGTTCGATGCCCTAGAATTCAGAATAAATCTAAGCTTGGATTTTGCTTTTTTTTCTTTATTAAAGATGTCAAAGCTAATAAGCCGCATAGGTGTTGTCTTTGATTTATCATTTACGACAATCGTCGTAAGAAATAGGTGTAATAGAATTTCTTCGAGCTGTTCATATTGAGCGCCTCCGGTATGAAGCCCAGAGATTTTAAGAATATCTGACATATAGCATTCTGATGCAATGAGTGTTTCCTCATTATCAATCTTGTTGATGTAAAGGCTTTCTCTGATTTTAAGATAGTTCTCATCTTTAATGGAATTTTCTATCTCATAGCTAGAATTAAAGTCACAACATAAAGCTAACAGGGCAAGATAAACTCGTAGTTCAGGGCTTGATAATCTATATGGAGATATGATTCTTATCTCAGTATCACCGATCTGTTTCTTTATTTCTATCAATTGGTGATTATTATTATTTCGCTGTTTAGGCTTAAATATTTCATTCAAGGAGAATGCTGTGTCTAAAAATATGTCACCGGAAACTAAAGCAACATTATTTGATTTTCTTTCTTTTCCCACGAGAACACCCTTTTATGTTTGGTTTTTGATTTTTTGAGATCATGAATGAATAGCCCTCTTGATTATTTTTCGCTGGAATTCTATCTAGAAAAACTGGTGCTAGTCGTTTTTCTCCGTTGTTGATTTGAGGCATTATATGGGCTATCTGGCCTTCCTTGCCCCCATGAGATGAAAATATTTTTCTATTATCGTCATAATCCAAAAAAATAAAGGTACTTCTAGCTGCTGCAACTAAAGAGCCTCCACCTCTTACGTCATGGATGGGATCAAATTCTAGGCTTTCCTTAGTTGGTTTTTTGTTATGGTGGATTAGGATAATGGCACACCCGGTAATGCTCGCAATTTTTCTTACCTTGTTCGAGATTATTTTCAAAGATTCATTGCTTTCATCTAGAAGAGATATATTTGAAACACCATCAATAACGCCTAAGGTCTTACCTTTAAATAATTCGATTAATTTTATCTCCCATGTTGGCGATAGGATGTTAATTTCTTTCTCAGTTGCAGAGTATATTTCAACTCTTTTTGCAATTTCTAACCATTCATCATCATCAACCATATTATTTTCTTTTATTGTCAGGGTTTGTTCATGAAGTTGGCGCACTGTATCTTCACAGCCAATAATTACAGCGCTATGACTTTCGCTTCTGGAAATTTCAAATCCAAATTCCTGATCCATACCACACACAATCAAAGCAACATGTATTGCAGCTTTTGTTTTGCCAGTTCCCGTTTTTCCTGAAAATAGTGAAAAAGTGCCGGTGTCTAGACCGGGGATGATTTCTTTCGAACTATCTTTGTAGTGATTTCTTTTCTTCGTGAGGTCTATCTTGGTTAGATCAAATTCAGAATTGTCTGCTATTTGGTTTGTTTTTTTATTCATACTTTTCCTTCGTTATATTAAGAACATAATTATTTTCACCTCATCGTCAATGATTAATGTTAAATTTTTATATTTTTTAATTCATGATATAATTAAATCAAAGGATATTAATTGTTCGAAGATTTATTAGAGTGTATAAGTATTTATGTAGTTAATACATAGCAACCGACTATGATTAGCAAGCTAATCGTCGGTCAAGGGGAAGCCCCTTGAATCCCCAAAAATTTCTCTTCGATCAATTTTTAATAATTATAGTGACCATCAATAACATAAAAACGACAACAGGGCAACAGTTTTTCCATGTCGAGCTGTATGGAAAGAAAGTAAATAAAAATTCTGCAATTAATACGAGTAAGAGAAAAAGTAAGCGTGGTCGTCCTACCTCAAAAGATATTAGTCGTGCTTTAAATGCCAATAAAAGAAACAGACTGGCTGATAAAGTATCAAAACAGCGCACAGTCCGAGGAATTATAAATGAAGCGGAACGATCTCATGGGTATTGTGATCATGTCTTAGCTCCCCAGCCTCCATTGCTTATATTTGGTATAGACTTGCCTAAATTAGAAGAAAAGATTGATAAAATTTATTCATCGGCAAAAAATCTTGTTGCAAAAAAAGATGGCGATTTAGCAACTAGAAAAATCAGAGAGGATCAAAAATTATTATTAGCAGGGGTTGCCAGTAACCCAAGGCTTTCGGCGGATTATTTCTCTAATCCATCGACAAAGAAAATGGTTGATTTGTGGATTTTAGACTGCTTAGAGTTTCTTAAAAATGAATATGGTGATCGATTGCAAACTGCTGTTGTTCATCTTGATGAAAATCATCCCCACATACACTTTTATTGCCTTCCTGAAGTGTATGAGGCAACTATTGATGGACACACTGTCTCTTTGGTCAGAGGTATTGATACGATCCATGATGGAAAAAGAGCAGAAAAGCAGGTTGAGATGCAGGCAAAAATGCTTAAGGGTAAAGATAAAATTCTCTTAAAACAGAATGCTTATAAATCTGCTATGCAAAAAGTCCAAGACCGGTATTATGATGCTGTTTCTTCTTCTCATGGGCATCAAAGATTAGGCCCCGGTAGAAAAAGGTTTGGTAGTAGGGCTGAATATTTCGAGTGGTTAAATGATCAGGAGTCTTATGAAAATACGCTGTTTGTTCAGAAAGCTAAAGATCATGTCCGATCTATGACTGTAGAAAAGCTTAAGTCTGAATTATCAAGTAGAAGGAAAGAGCTTAAGATGGCTAGTGAGAACTTGGTGACAGCTAATACTAGATTGCGTAATTTTAATAAAAAAGCGGAAGCTTTAAAGAAAGAAAAAGTCAATAAAATCAATCAGCACTTATCCAACTATCGGAAAGAAAGAAAATCAGAGATTGAATTAGAAATTGAAGATGAATTACGAGAAGAGAATTTGCATGAGTTAAAAGAGTTATCATATTCTATCAATAATAACGTGTTTATTTTTAGTGAAACCAAGCGTGTTCTTCATCTTCAAAATAAGCATATAGATGAATTGGAGAAAGAAAATGTTGATCTTATGATGAAGGATAGAAGAAAGGGGGTTGAGCTATCTAATACTCGTAAAGAATTAAATGTTGAAAAGCAAAAAAACAAAGATCTTAATTTACGATTTTCCAGACTTGAAAAAACATATAATGCACTAGTGGATAAATTCAATTTCTTGTATGAAAGTGGTAAAGACTACTTCGATAAGAAATATGGAAAGTTGCAGAAGTTTTTAAAAAAGGTATCCGATTTATCAATCTGATTGAAATGTAAAAATGAATATTATTCAGGTCATATGTGGTATTTTGATAAATTATGTGATCTTCTGTACTATTCTTTTGGCTTTTGATGTTGAGCTTTTACGTAGGTTTGGTTGTAGAGTTCCAGAAATGTAAAATAAACAGCATATTTACAAGCAAAGAATTAGTAAGGTAACATTGTCGTGTTACCACCAAAGTAACTCTCCGCCTGAGTGACCAAAGTAGCTTATTACATTGGGTAATGAGGGTTGTCCATGGCAAGCATGGACTTATCATGGAGATTTGCGCATGATTCGGAAAGATGTTTACGTACGTCAGTACGTTCGCTTTCGTCTCGGCAGGCTCGAAACAGTGTGTCAACACTTTCGGTCACTGCCTAGACGGTAATTCATAAATGCTGCGGTGGTAACATCCTCTCAATCTTACCGGTACATTGCTTCAAAATGCTCATGCTGATCAAGCTTCTTGAAAAGTTCCTCAAACTTCTCAATGTACCTATCAGGAGCGACATCAACCATAAAACCAGTATTTATTGGGTCAGAATGAGACTCTCGGTTGATATATCTATAAAAAGCCTTGAATCCATGGTCTGATTCTTGGCTGGCTAGTTTGTTTATTTCTTCATGCAGTTTGGAACTTTTTTTCAAGAATCCAAAGTAGTATTCCAGAATGTTTCTCATTATATTGGGTAACACGACAGGGTTTGAGTCATGCTGTACAACATCTTTCACTATCTGCCATAGAGACTCATAGTCGTTTTGCATTTCATTTTTTGTGATTTTTTTAATAATTGTTGTCTTATTTTTTGTTATGCGATAAAGATTATAGTTTTTCTCAAATTTCTCATCTCCTCCTGAGGCAAGCTTAATCATCTCCTGATAGAAGAACAAGCTGTGTGTTAAAATAATAACCTTCCTAAATGGTTTTCCGAGAATCAATTTCGCCTGAATAAGTGATGCTATTTCATAAATATAATTTTGCGAGAGGCTAGAGATAGGATCATCAATTAAAATGATTTTTTCTTTGTCGTGTACAGCTCTATCTCTACTGGTGCTACCTCTGCACATCTCAACGAAATATAAAAATGTAATTAGTGTTTTTTCACCTTCGCTCAGACTTTTGAAGATTTTTGAGTTATGGTTTGTTTGACCTCTACATAGCCTGAAATAGCTATCATTTTCTGAGTTTTTTTCGATAGTAAAGCCTGTTATACCAAGTTTTTCTAGGTCTTGATTGATTCTTTTGATTGTGTCATCAATATTTGTTGTCATTCCTATCAAGAGTTCAATCTTGACTTTTAATTTTTTACCAATACGCTCAATCTTTTTTAGTCTATCTTCATTGTCCCTCAATGATGTAGCTAACTTATCATTTTGAGTATTGTATAAATTTATCGCATGATGTGTTTGTGCATGGATAACACGCCACATTTTATTAGCTATATTACCCTTAACCTCGTCAACACGGTTAATGTTATCATTAATTTCATCAATGATATGATTAATAAGAGAGAATTTTTTTATAATTGGATCAAGCCATTGTTCTGAGCCTTCAATCTCTACTTCTCTGCTTGGGTTATCTATCTTCTCTCTAATTTTAGTTAGATTGCTTCTGTAGTACATGGTAAGCGCCTCTAGGTTGGGCGCTATTTCTCCAATATCTGTTTTATCTACAGGGCAGTTTTGAAATTCGGTTTTGATTTTTCCAATATATGTACTTGTCTGTTCGCTATAACTTTGTAATAACCCATCAAGTAGCTTAAGGTTGTCCTTATATGTGTCATCAAACAGTCTCTCTATGTCATGACGAAGCTGATCATCGATAGTCTCTTTCTGACAAAAAGGGCAAGTGGTTTGGCCTTCATTTAAATAATTGGACTTGCCTTTTATTACCCAAGCTAGATTATCCAAACGGTTTACGAATTCAGAAAACTGGGTGTTGTCTGAGGTAAGGAACGGCTCTCGTAATATTTTAAGGATATTTTCTGGAATAGCAGGAAAAGTAGGTAAGTTGATTTTTCCTATCTTATTGCCTTTGTATTGATTTAGTTTTTTAATTTCTGTAATAAGTTCATCTAAGGTTACGTCTGAAAGAGGTTCTACTGATACTACTTTTTGGTAAAAAGAATTTTTATATTTGTAGCCAGTAAGAAATTCGGAAAGAATAGTCTGCTCTACGGATCTTTTTACTTTGAATACTTCTTCTTCAATCATAGACTTAGCATCGCTTATATCTTTATTAAGCTGCTTACAATCTGATCTGGTTTTGCTGTATAGATCTGAAAACTTGTCTTTTCTCGACTCGAAATGTTTTTTCTTATTTTCAATATCTACATTATCTTTGCTGAGTGTGAACACTCCTTGTTGATGATCCTTATCAGCAAAGACATCATCAATAAATTTTTGGTTATAAACGAAGTATTGAGCTTCCCCATCAATCTGAATAGAGCATGAGCGAAAGTCGCCATTTGTAGCTGCCTGATCGTTTTGCAGACTATAAAGGAAGTTTGAAATGGTAGACTTGCCTGCGCCATTCATTCCATAAACAATCGTGTTTTGCTTTGATATGTCCAGTACTTGCTCTTCTGTGGCATGATAGCTGGCAACATTTTTCATCCTGATATGTTGGTTTTGCATTCTTTTCTGGCTCTATAGGGTTTAATGCTGCCTGAGTACAAGTTAGGCAGCATATTGTCTGAATTGGAAAACTAAATAGGTCTCTGTGTGTCGTGCTTGAGAGTGTTCGCAGCTTCCACGGTTAATATCTGCTCAATAGTCCCCTCAAATGTCCTGCGGAAGTCCTCATCCTTCACATACAACTTATAAAGATCCAGTTCCTGCCTACGCTGAAGCATCACTGCCCGTTGAATTAATGACTCCAGAGCAATCCGACGATTCTGCTCATCCTTGTTATTGAGAACCTGCGCCTCGTAGTCCGGGCTACCTTGCACAAGCTTCACAATGCTCTTGAACTTCACCTTCTTTTCTTCAGGAGTGGCTTCCCAGCCATTAAAGTGCCGTTCATTAAAGCTCTCGACAATAACATCCAATGGATCTTTATCTTCCTCTCCGTGATAGCCTCTCTGGTTTGGGTTCTGCGGCTCTACAACGGTTTCGTTACTATCCAGTTCAATGCGCTCGTTGAGCTTCACCCTCGCCATGGCGTAAGTGTTCATGTCTACACTTTCCAGAAGTTCTTTCAGATCTTCCTTTTCCGGAGTTTTAACCTTCAATTTGGGAATCAGGAACAACAGGAACCAGTGCAGCATTTCCCACTCAACATTGTTGAACGGCATGATACAGGCAAGCTGGGCATATACTTTCACAAACTGTTTGGCCTTGATTTTGAAGTCGATCTTCAGCTTGTCGGCTTCATCCTCATCACCCAGCTCTGCGCCCAGTTTGTCAAAGCGTTCGGCAACCGGGTCAGCGATAACATGAAGCTCTTCATCAGGGCGGTTATTCCAGAAAAGTTGGTTAAACTCGTCAACCTCCTTCCACTCGTAGACACCCACCTTATCCAACTCATCTTTCCAGTCGTGCAGTGCATTAACGTCTGTCTTACCCTCCAGAACAGCACTGGTGTAGAAGGGATCAAACGCCGCCTTGATCTCTGTGCTGGTATTAGCAAAGTCCAGTACAAAGGTGTCGTTCTTCTCCATCTTCTGGTTACAGCGATTCAGGCGGGATAACGTCTGTACTGCTTGAACCGTTTGCAGCTTTCTGTCCACATACATGGTGTGCAGTAATGGTTCATCAAAGCCGGTGGTATATTTCTTCGCCACCACCAGAATCCGGTAGTCATCAGTTTTAAATCGATCTGGAATATCCTTACCGGCAAAGCCATTAACGGATTCTTCAGTGTGCTCAAACCCTTCTTTCTGAGAAAAGGCGACAATCGCCCCAAAGGGCATATTGGCCTCTTTCAGTAGGCGGGAGATCACCACATAATATTCGTAGGCTCGTGGAATGCTGGATGCCACCACCATTGCCCTAGCTTTACCCTTGAGCTTTCTGCCTTTCACCACACTCTCAATAAAGTGGTTTACCATCACAGACGCTTTCTTCTCAATAGTATCCGGATGACTCTCCACATATGCTTTCAACGTAGCCTGAGCCTTTTTGCTGTTGAAGGCGGGATTATCTGCCACCTGCTTCTGGATCTCATAAAAGCTTTGATAGGTGGTGTAGTTCTGCAACACATCGAGGATAAAGTTCTCTTCAATGGCTTGCTTCATGGAGTAGAGATGAAATGGGTAGAATCTCCCGTCTTTTGGTGATTCCCTGCCAAACTTCTCTAAAGTCTCTTTCTTGGGTGTAGCAGTGAAGGCGAAGAACGAAGCATTACTGCTCATCTTACGCCCCTCCATCGCTTTCAGGATTTTGTCCTGCATAACGTCTTCTGTCTGCTCGTCTTCCATTCCGAGGGACATATTCAGTTTGTCAGCACTCTTACCACTCTGGGAGGAGTGAGCCTCATCGATAATCACCGCAAAGCGTTTCTCCGAGAGATCGCCAATACCATCCACAATAAACGGGAATTTCTGGATGGTGGTTATAATCAGCCGTTTACCCTGTTCCAGATGGGATTTTAGCTCGGCAGACTTCTCAGCCGCAGCGACAATATTTTTCACTTCTGAGAACTGGCGAATATTGTTACGAAGCTGCTGATCCAGAATCTTCCGGTCTGTCACCACTACCACGGAATCAAACACATTCTCCCGTCCAGCAGGGTCATACAGTTCGATAAGCTGGAAGGCCAGCCAAGTAATGGAGTTGGACTTGCCAGAACCCGCCGAGTGTTGAATCAGGTAACGCTGTCCAGCACCATTGGTCTTGGCATCTGAGAGAATACGGCGTACCACTTCCATCTGATGATAGCGGGGGAAGTACAGGATTCTCTTGATTTTGCCTTTAGGGTCTTTCTCCTCCACCATCTTGGCAAAGTGTTCAATAATCTGAACCAGCGAGTGCGGCTCCAAAACCTCTTTCCAGAGATAGGCAGTCTTGTAACCACCGGGGTTAGCGGGATTCCCTTTTCCGTGGTTTACCCCCTTATTGAACGGCAGGAAGAAAGTGCTCTGACCATTCACATGGGTAGTCATAAACACTTCGTCAGTGTCTACCGCAAAATGCACCAGACACTGCCCGAAGCGGAACAGTGTCGTTTTTGGGTCACGGGTTTCCCTGTACTGTTTCATGGCGTTGTGAACGGTTTGCTTGGTCTGAGGCTTCTTCAACTCGAAAGTCGCCAGCGGCAAGCCGTTTATAAACAGCACCATATCCACCGATTTACCCGGTTCCGTTTCGGAGTAATGCACCTGTCGGGTAATGGAGAAGATATTCTGTTCAAACAGGGTCTTCTGGTTGGGGTTCAGGCTGTTGTAAACCCCTTTATGCAGCAAGTTAAGATGGGCATCATTAATAGACAACCCTTTCTTTAGCACCGTAATCACACCATCTTTACGGATTTTATTACTCAGCCGCTCCAGTACAAGTTGTTCCCAGTTAGGCTGGTTTTTCAGCTTTGCCAGCTCTTCGGCTTGGGTAGTTTTCAGGAAATGCCAGAACAGGGTTTTATCGATAGCAAACCGCCGGTCAAAATCCGCAGGGTTGCCTGCAACATAACCTTGACCACGGTGCTTTGCCTGACCGTAGGAAGCAGGAGGCTGTGCTGCTGAACCACGATTTTCACGACAGTCGCCTGTCAGCGCAGCTTCAATGGCCTGTTCCAGTGCATCTTCGCCGGTATTGCTAACCATGCTGACTCCTTCCCTAGACTCTTATCTTTCCGGTAGTGACGTTAGTAATGGTGACTTGTTTGAACTCTTTTAAAGCCTCTATCTCTCTGTTAATAGCATCAATAACGTTGTAAATATCGTTGCATTTTTCGTCAAGATACTGATTGATTTCCTCACACTCTTGCTTTGTCGGTGGGATTGGAATCAGCCAAGATTTAATATGATCTTGTGACACTTTCACCATTGTATGACTTGAGCCTCTTGCTGACACCTTAACTTGCTGGCGCATGAAAGAGGCTTGCAGTAGGTAACTAAGATAAGAGTGAGATACCTTTGTTTGGTCATAAGCCAGCCTGTAAACCAAGTCTGGCATCATCATTCCCTTATCAGGTTCGCATGAAACGTATGCAACATCTGCAACCAACTCTGGTGTATTCCCTCTTGTCATCAGAAGGTCGCCACGCTTTATCTCATAGGCTGGTTCAAACTCATTTACACTTATTGGTTTGCCTTCCCCATTGATAAATTTCCCTTGTTTTATAGCGCTGAGTTTTACCACTGAAAAGCCAGACTCGTATGCTACATTTTTGATTGAAGGGCTGCTTCCCTGCTCAATGTTTTTCAGAATTCTCCTGTTTGCAATAATACTCCAATGCTCAGGGATCTCACCAATCCATGCCAATCCACTGTCTTTTAGTGTAACGTTGGGGTTAACACCTTTGGTGACAGCTCGGTTGATCAGAATTGCTTTCTGCTCGTTCAGTAGCTGGATCAGTTCCTGCTTTTTTACAATGGCAGTATCTATCTCGGCAGTTTTGTGGTCGAGGAAATCAATAATTCGTGACACATCCTTCGCTGGAGGAGTAGGAGAGTAAATCGTCTTAAAATCCTCATATCGTAGGCTATTCATGTCATCACAAAGCCCATAGGAATTCCTGTTGGCTTCTTTGATGAACTGCTCAGTGCGATACAGGTAATGGAAGTAACGTGAATACAGCCTGTTCCTTGTATTGAGAATGATATAGGCTGGACTGACAATGCCATCATATTTCGACTCCCCTATCGCTCCCTGCCACATTCGCATTTTGTTGTAAGCCAAATCGCCTTTACGAACAACCTTGTACTTTGACTTGTCTTCGTTCGAAGAGTCTTTTTTTGTGGTTATCTCGGACTGTTTGATAACCCCTTTCTTAATGGTGACAGCAAGCAACTCCATCTCAGGTTGGTTAACTTCTTTCCGCTCATCAAAAAGACCAAGATTCCTAGTTACTGACCAGTGGCTAGGAATCTCGCCCAGCCACTCAACTCCAGATGCCTTGTATTTCTCGTATTTTGGGAACTCTATAGAAGCTTCCATTACTTAGCCTCCCCGAAGCTGACCAGCTTCTTCAGTAAGCCTTCCGTTTCACTCTCCAATCTCAGAATATCAGCCGTCACTTCTTCCAGAGAGCGTTGTGGCTTGTGCTGATAGAAGTATTTGTTAAAGCTGATTTCACAGCCTATCAGCGTTTTATCCAGAGCAATCCAAGCATCGTCCACATGGGGGCGAACTTCATCAACAAAGTATTGATGAATATCTTCTTTCAGAGGTACGTTTTCTGTGTCACGTAGCTCAGAATCGGGTTCATACTCAGTGAACTGGCTTCCCTTTAAGCGCCAGAAACCATAATCCTGAAGATTGCCGTTATCATCTTCCAGATGCTCAAGGGTCTTAGACAAAATACCTGATACCTGCGCCAACGAATGAACCTTCTTGATGACTGGTACAGCATTTTCATCACGCCAACTTACAGCGTTTAAGATCTGGTTTTTATCACCGGCTGAAAGCTTGAGGCCAAGAGATTTCAACGCTTTAATGAACTCATCCTTGAACTGGTTGAAGTCGTTCGTTTGCTCTGTTCCAATCTCTGCCATCAGTTGTTGGGCAGAGTTGATCAGTTCTTTCTGGTCATCCCACGTCTTTTGAGCCAGCAACTTATCTCTGTTTTTCTTGGTCAGGTTTTCACCCTGATCTTCAAAGTGCTGGATAATGGCTTGTCGGTGTTCCTTGAGGGTTTCGTTGCTATAGACAGCATCACCAAACTCTTGGTAGATCCACTTCATTTCATCCCGCAGAGCCGGTAAGAAGCGAAGCTCACTCACACGCTCTTCGGTAAACTGGGCAGATTTACGTAAAGGGCGCTCAACCGTAACCTTGTAGTAGCCAAAATCTTTGTTATCGAAGACTTTTGTAATATCGCTTTCATCAGCCCCAGCCATTTTGTGATAGAGATTAGTCAACTCATCAATATGGTCGTCGGTCAATTCACAGTTTTTATCGCCAAAATTCTTACGAAGCTTTTGGTACATATTTTGAGCATTAAGTAGCTGGACTTTGCCCTTACGGTGGTCAGGCTTATTGTTGTTCAGAATCCAGATATAGGTGGTGATTCCAGTGTTATAGAACAGATTGTTCGGTAGTTGGATAATGGCTTCCAGAAAGTCATTCTCAACAATGTAGCGACGAATATTGCTCTCACCACTGCCTGCTTGACCAGTAAACAAGGAGGAACCGTTATGAACGGAAGCAACACGAGCCCCCATGTTGTTTTGACCAACGGTCTTCATTTTATCCACCATTTCCATCAGGAACAAAAGCTGTCCATCAGATGAAGAGGGTGTGGCTTTCTGAAAGCTGTGGATGCCTTTGAAATCAGGTAGGTTTACTTCAAAACGAGGTTGAAGGATTTCTTTACCCTCAAGCACAAACTTCTGCTCAGTACTCCAGCTTTTACCATATGGAGGATTGGAAAGAGCAAAGTCAAAGCGGGTTCCTTCAAACTCATTACTGGCAATGGTCGAGCCAAACCGGATATTTTCCGGGTTGTTGCCCTTGATCATCATATCGGATTTACAGATGGCATAGGTCTCACCATTTATCTCCTTGCCATAGAGATGCACTGCCGATTTTGAAGCGATTTGCCCCTCCGAGTCTTTGATGAAGTTCTGGGATTCTGTGAGCATACCGCCAGAACCGCAAGCTGGGTCATAAATGGTGATAACCGGTGGAAGCTGGTCTTTCACTTCCAGAAACAAGAAGTGAGTCATCAACTTGATCACTTCACGAGGGGTAAAGTGCTCACCAGCCTCTTCGTTGTTCTCTTCGTTGAACTTACGAATCAGTTCTTCAAAGACATAACCCATGCCAAGGTTGGTAAGAGCAGGTAAAGTGCGACCATCAGCGTCTTTCGCTGGATTGGCGCTGAGATTGATGTTTGGGGAGACAAACTTTTCAATCACGTCATGGAGCTTATCGGCTCCTGCCAGTTTGTTGATCTGGTTGTATAGGTCAAACTTCTGGATGATCTCCTTTACATTTTCAGAAAAGCTATCCAGATAGTGCTTGAAGTTACTGACCAACTGGGATGGGTTGCCGGTCATGTCTTTAAGTGTTAGTTCTGAAGTGTTGTAGAACACATAGCCAGAAGCTTCTCTCAGGGCATCCGGATCTTGGTCGGGAACGCCAAATTCTTCCATCTGGAAGGTGACTTCTTCCTGCACCTGCTCTTTGGTTTCTTCCAGCAGGCAGTCCAGACGACGAAGGACGAACATTGGCAAGATCACATCACGGTACTTCCCTCGAACATAAACATCCCGAAGGCAGTCGTCGGCTATTGACCAGATGAAGTTAACGATTTTGTTGTGGACTGAGTGATCCATGGAATTCCTGACGATACAAGACGAAATGCTATAAATATAGGGAGATTCTAAGGGGAGGGAGGTGTTAAGTACAGCAAGTACAAGTCAAGCTGAAGGAGGTTACTGTAGAGTTCCTTCAGCCGGATGGCGGAGGGGGAATAAGAACCCGATTAATTTAGACGCAAGTAATTCATTAATAGATCATAAGCTATGGTTTCGGAGTAAGAGTCATATTGAACCATGGCATATCTGTCGAAAGAAAGATTGTAGTTGTATTGATGTAAAGTGTGTGTGTTCAGTACAACTATTGCTAACTGTATTAGAATAGCCTTATCAATGCGAGTCTTGAGTATTTTTGAAATTATATTACTCTCCGCTTTGAAAATTACACCTTTTATATAGAATTCATTTTTGTCAGGGGATGCTTCTATTTCGAAGATGGCTGTAAGAAGTAATTTGTTTGATGGGCTGGTATCATTTTCTTCGAAGCCTATTGTGAATAATTCTTTGTTAAATATTTTGCTTCTTATAGTGTGTATATAAAAATCATCTTCTTTAGAATCAACTAAATCTTTAAATAGGCTATTGATTAATTCTTTTTGTTCTTTTCCGACTTTTTCTTCAGTGATTGTAGGTTCTTTTGCGAAAGTGAATTCCATGGTGATTTCCTTTTTTATTTTGATTGGGTTTTATTGTTTTATTGTTTTTTTTAATCAATGGCAAGGATTAATTTTGTTTATTTTTTGATAAAATTAAGGATTTTTGAAGTATGTGTTCTCGTTAAATTTTTCCTTAAAAATATTGGTTTTTTGGTTTTGGTGTGTAGGGCTACAGCTTTTAGAAATATTGTAAATTTTAAGGCTTATTTTAGCTCTAAGAGCAGGCTTGAATTTTTGTTAAAAAAATATTGACGATTGTTTTTTTATTCATTAAGTCCTTGTAAAGTGCGAGGAAAAAATGAATAGAACAGGAAGCCAAACAGAAGATAGACTATTTAAGCAATATGGAGGATATTTTATCCCCCTAGAAGATTGTTGTAAGGAGTTAACGGGAGTGGGTTATAAAAGAGCCTGCGAACAGATACGCAATGGTAGTTGGCCATTCCCTGTGGCTAAACTTCATCCTAATAATCGCAAATCACCATATATTGTTGATGTGAAAGATTTGGCTAAATATATGGATGAGTGTTTTGGTGACGTAAGAGAAGACTTCGATACATTCGATAATGATTTGTGATGAATGATTTACGCTTAAAGATAAGTAGCAGTGTTTTTATTTCACTGCCATCGTGTATCTAATCTAATCCTAGGTTATTTCTGCTAGGCGTTTAGAGATTTTTTGAGGATCTTGGTTTACGTAGCGCTTTAGCTGATCGTAGTCTTTGTGTCCTGAAATAACCATGGCCTGCTCGAAGGTCAATCCACTTTCTACTAATTGGCTTAAGCCAGTACGCCTAAGGTCATGGAAGTGCAGGTCATCAATTTCCAGCTTTTCACAAGCTCTAGACCATGCTGCTCTTACTGAATCCTTATTATATGGAAAAACTCGTGCATTATTTCTTTTTTGTCTTTTGATTATTTCTAGCGCCTTGGGTGAGAAAGGTACGGTTTGATCATTTCTGTGTTTGTTCGAGGGGTCTTTTCGCTGTTTTATAAAAATTATACGGAAGTGCTCGTCGATGTCAGACCATTTTAGGTTGCATATTTCACTCAATCTCATGCAAGAACGATAAGCGAATTCTGCAATATCATGAGTAGGAATTTTACGCCTTGGAGATGATTTTAAGTACTCAATTACATCGTCGAGTTCTTTGGGTGTGGCTTTTCTACTGCGGGGTATTGAGTCATCGATCAGCCTTCTCGCTTTTAAACTTGGAGAGGCTTTTTTGAATTCGATGTCATCAATATCTATGTTTAAATATTCCCTTGCGTTCTTGAATGGTTGTCTCAGGTATGAAATATCTTGAGCAACAGTTTGAGGTTTGGCTTGCTTGTTACGTTCTTCAGCGTATTTGATAATGATATCTTTATTAAGCCGAGTGACTCTGAGCCTGCTGAGTAGTGGGTGATGCTTGATGCACTTAAGCGCACTAAGTTTGCTTCCACCAATGTTTAATTTTGGTTCGTCATGCCATTTTTTTATGTAAAGCTCTATGAGCTCTGGAACTAGTAGTCTGTCGGGTTCCTTATGGCCTGATGCGGATTGAGTTTTTCCTTGTTTGGCGAGATCTATAAATTCTTTTTTTCTTTTTTCTATCCACTTACTAGCAAGCTTTTCACTATTGAATGTCTTTGTGTCTTTGTATGGCTCCCCATTGATTTTGATTCTTGCCGTAGCTGTATAGCGGATTTTACCGTTTTTTTTCTTGTATGATCGTATCACTTTTAAGTCCTTTGTTTGTTATATGAATAGTCTATTATATTAATTGAAAGTATAATGCAACAAATTGGAATGGTGCAACATGAATGCAACAAAACGGTTTATTAGGCATTATTCGGCATTAAAAGGCCAAATAAAGCGAATTAAGATTATTTGATATTCGGGATAACATATTGGATTTTATGAATAATGTAGATAAAACCTTGGATCGAAGATTTAGTGTCGCACCGATGATGGATTGGACCGATCGACATTGCCGTTACTTTCATCGTCTTTTGTCTGAGCACGCTCTACTGTACACCGAGATGGTGACGTCCGGTGCACTTGTGCACGGCGATAAAGACCGATTTTTAAAACACAATGCTTTCGAGTACCCTCTCGCGCTTCAGTTAGGCGGCCATGATGCAAAAGATCTGGCGTGGTGCGCTGTGCTGGCTGAAGAATATGGCTACCAGGAAGTGAATTTAAACGTCGGTTGCCCCAGTGATCGTGTGCAGAACGGTCGAATTGGTGCCTGTTTGATGGCCGAGCCGCAAACCGTTGCTGATGCGGTTCGGGCAATGCAGGATAAAGTGTCTATTCCCGTCACAGTGAAACACCGCATTGGTATTGATGGCCGCGAGTCGTGGCAGGAGCTGGTGGATTTTGTTGGCACCGTCGCCGACGCTGGCTGCGATACCTTTATTGTGCATGCAAGAATTGCCATTCTGGAAGGTTTGTCACCCAAAGAAAATCGGGACATTCCACCGCTAAAACCAGATTGGGTTTATCAGCTGAAACAGCAATTCCCACACCTGAATATCTCTATCAATGGCGGTATTAAATCCTTCGAAGAGATTGCTGGTCATCTGTCGCACGTGGATGGCGTTATGCTGGGGCGTGAAGCTTATCAAAATCCGTACCTTATGGCAGAAGTGGATCAGCGAGTGTATGGCGATCAGAAACCAATCATTTCTCGCCTTGAAGTGATTGAAAGAATGGTGCCTTATATTAAAGCAGAGCTGGTATCTGGCACTTGGTTAAGCCATATCACCCGTCATATGCTCGGGTTGTATCAAGGCATTCCGGGTGGTCGTCGTTTCCGCCGGCATATCAGTGAAAATGCCCATAAGGCCGGTGCAGGTATTGAAGTGCTGATGGATGCAGCTCAGATGGTAGAAGGTTTTAGTAAAGAGTGAGCTTGAAAGGGATACGGGCAAACTGATGGATTTCAGCAGGTGCCCGTTGCCTCGTGCTGGTGGCAGTGTTCCAGCTGCTTCACCAGATCGCTGAATGCTTTTCGATTATTCTCATTCAGGCTCATCAGTACTCGATGAGCATCCAGAACTCTTGCGCGGGTGGATTCTTCTGAGCAATCATCACAGGTGATGTCATGGTAATCGCTGGTTTGTTGGCTGCTGTCTTCCACGATGATAAAAATACGTTCGAAGCCCATGCTCATTAATATGCGCGTGATGTCGTGGCGAGGGGAGAGTAGAACCGGGCGGAGCTGTACTTTCTTCCATGCCATAATGGACAGTTTGGCCAGAAGGCCTAAAGACGTGCTGTCGATGGTTTCGGTCTCAGAGAGATCAATGACAACGGAACGAAAACCCGGGGTATTCAGCATGGCCTGCAGGAAATTCTCCAGACTGGAGCACAAGGTCAGGCGCATCTCTCCGGTTAACTTGAGTACGTATGTGCCATCGCTTTCGGCGAACTCTATTTTTCCAAGTGTCATAATCAGCTTCGAGTCAGTACCAGCATTGAAATATCATCAGGAGCTTCCTGATCTTCACCAAGCCCAAGGCTTTCGGTGAGCGCCGCTACCGTACCACTGCCTTCTTTGATAACCGCTAATAAGTAATCTTCCTTTTCCTGCAGGCTTTTTCGGGGAATAACCTCAAGAATGCCGTCGGATAGAATAGTTAAGCTGAACCGGGTGGGCAAGTCTATTGTGATGTCTTCATACACTGCCTCTTCAAATAGCCCTACTGGTAGGCCTTTACCTTCCAGAAAACGAACGCTGTCGTTTTCTGAAATCACCGGTAACGGGAAGTGGCCACCAAAGGAGTAGGTCAGTGTCTGGGAGCGGGTATTGATAATGCCGCCAAAGACAGTCACGTGTTTGCCAAGCCCGGTCTTAAGCAGGTTCGTGTTCAGATAACTCAGCACATGGGAAGGTTTTACCCGAGATTTACGGCCATTGGCTTCGTAGTCTTCCAAAAGGCTCATGGACATGTGTTTTAACAGCACGGTCACAAACGCTGATGAGGCACCGTGGCCGGAAACATCGGCCAGATAAAAGGCAAAACTGTGATCATTCAGCGCAAAGTAGTCGACAAAATCACCACTCAAATAGAGCGAGGGGATAACGTTGTGGTCGATTCGGAAGTTCTCAAACACCAGTGGCTCTGAGGGCAGCATATTCATTTGCACCTGTCGCCCGGCTTTTTGATCTTCCTGCAAAAGAGTGAGGCTGCTTTTTAAGGAGTTAATGGCTTCGTCCAGACTGTCTCGATAACGCTTGTTCTCCATTAACAGCTGCGCTTTTTCCAGGGCACGGTTGATGGCGTATTCCAGAACTTCCAGGTCGGCAATGGGCTTGGTCAGAAAATCGCTGGCGCCCAGGTGGAGAGCTCTGACCACATCATCCATTACCCCGACGCCCGAGACCACAATGAAAGGAAAGCTGATGGACTCGCTGCGAACCTTGCTTAACATGGTGAGGCCGTCCATCACCGGCATACTCAAATCACAAAGAATCAGATCGGGATTGTTTTCCCGGAAGACTTGAAGACCCTGTTCGCCATTCTCTGCTTCCAGCGTTCTAAAGCCGGTACTTTGCAGATAAGCAGCAATGCTTTCGCGTACGACGGTGTCATCATCGATA
The DNA here is from genome assembly GCF_947495845.1 of uncultured Endozoicomonas sp. Taxonomy (GTDB): domain Bacteria; phylum Pseudomonadota; class Gammaproteobacteria; order Pseudomonadales; family Endozoicomonadaceae; genus Endozoicomonas. The sequence continues at coordinate 60,144 of NZ_CANMAO010000020.1, forward strand.
ACCAATACACAATGGTCAGTCATCAAGCCACCCTACTGTTAGGTTGAAATTACGGGGTTGGCGGGAATAGATGGGAAGGGCGGATGGCATTATGGCTGAGCATAAAACAACATCGCACTCACCAGATCCTTGATTGGATCTGATGGGGAACCATCGACTGCTACAACCTGCCTCATTCATCGGGCAAAACCACACTGACTTCTTTAGATAAAAAAATACTCCCATCATTGCTTAGCTGCAAGGGGGAGTATTAGCAAGATTTGAGATAGACCCATATTCTTGAGTAGATGTGATTCTATCGGTTAGAAATCATCTTCTGGTTGTTCGCCGGTAATCATGAATTCGCGCCGTTGCAGGTAGGTGTCGCGAATGAATGTATAGCGATCGCCTACGATCAGATCTTCAGCCTCCAAAAGCTTTGCACGAGTATTTATAAGATCGGTTGCACTCAGTGCGTAACGCTCACTGTCCGGGTGATGGTAGGTGACCGGGTTGGATAATGAGTCCGGAACCAGCCCAAAGCCCGAGCGAGTGGTTTTCGGGCCAAACAATGGCAGTACCAGATAAGGGCCGGAAGGAACTCCCCATTGGGCGAAGGTCAGGCCAAAGTCGCTGTATCGTTTGTCGATACCCATTAGCGTTGCAACGTCCAGTAAACCAAAAATACCAATGGTGGAATTAATGATCAGACGGCCCGCAGAAGCAAAGGTGTCTCTGCCTTTTAGCTGAAGGCCATTACTGGCAATGTTACGAATTTCACCCAGGTTACTGAAAAAATTCGTCACAACTGTTTGTACGGGTTGTGGTGCAATATAGTCATAGGTTTTAGCAACGGGCTTCAGAGCGTAGGTGTCCAACGTATCGTTAAACTTGAACACCTTTCGGTTCCAGCCTTCAAATGGATCATCGTATGAAACCGGTTGTGCGGCAAAGGCGGCACCTGACAGTAAGATCAGTGCAGTGGTGGCCAATGATCGAGCCAGGTTAATAGAAGACAGAAGCAATGTTAGAGCCCTCGTTCCTTGATCGTTTCAGAGAGTTCTCAAGGCCTAAGCTGACCTGACCCAACGGGAAGATAGAACTCATTAAAGGGGAATTAGATACAACAGATGATTCAGTAAACGGTAAATATTATAACGACTCTCCAGTAAAAATTAAGTGAAAACTTCCAACTCAATCACACTTTTGAGCACGGTTTTGGTGCGGCTTTTGCCGGTTATAAAACCATAAATTTCCTAAGGGTTTGAAAACATTGAAAACCGTCTGACTGGTACGAAAATTGATACTTAATTTGTTGCCGATAACCGGTAGACAGGCGACAGCGGTGGTGACAGTATGTCCTACTCGCTCAGCAATAAAATAATTATAAAACCTCAACGTTCAAGGAGTGGACATGGATAAAGGTCATCGTGAGTCAAGTGGGAATTTTGAAGGCTCCGAGCAGAAAATCTCTTTCGTTATCAATACCGGTGACGATCGAATCAGACAATTAAGGCAAGCTTATCTCGATGGTCGTCTAATGTTAGACAGTGAACGATTAGCCGACAAAATGATCGCGTTTGAACGCCAGCTTGAAATTGTATTCCCAGATAAAGACGAAACATAAGTCCCTAAATATCAACGATATTTCTCCCGTGCCAAGGCTTGAACATCCAGAGTTAATCGAGTACGCTTTGATGCGTCCGATTCTGATGTTACGCCTTGGTATTCGGGCAAGAGCTCCCATGGCACAGCTGGATAGCGCGTCCCCCTCCTAAGGGGAAGGTCGGAGGTTCGAATCCTCCTGGGAGCGCCAATAAAATCAATGAGTTAGCGAGTTTTTCTCCCTCTTCTAATTAATTCGGTTCAGTTTCTGTTCAGTTTTGAATCGGTATTATCACAGCTCTCTCGATACTCTGATATATCACTACGGAATATTCACCTGCCTGAATCCCTTTTGTCTCATTTTGAACGCATAGCCTCAAATGATCAGTACTCGATTACTACCTTGAAAATTGAGGCTAATGCTACTGCTGTACAAAACTAAGGTGCAGAGTTGCGATCCAATTACGTCAGCGAAACCCTTCTTTCATTTTTAAGTCTGAGCCACTCATGATGTGGGTGCTTCAAACGCCACTGAGGGATCTGGTTTGCTTTTGCTGGCAGCTCGAAAGTCTGGTTTGCCGAAGCCCGATGCTCTGCAATACGTGCAAGATAAGCATCATCGATATTATTCTGACCACCGTGTGTTTTGAGTATTTGCTCAATCTTAACGATCAGGTCATCCAGGTGTTCATCAAAGTCGTGAGTTGATACGCCAATGACTCTGGCGGACAGCAATTAAGTTAAGGAAAGTGCATCCCGTAATCCTTGCTGTGACAGCTATTTTCAAAAAGAATAGCTCAGTAGACTGGGAGTGGAAAAGAGAAAAGCTGTCGTGTGATCATTCCCTGATTTTCCCACTTGAACCTCAAAAAAGCCATTTCGAAGCTATCAGGAAGGGCAGGGGCGAGCGCGCGAGCTTGTCGAGCGCACGCCTTGAGTGAAATGAGTTTAGTGTCTGCTAAAGAAGCAGTGCTTTTCCAACACTTTCCAGTAAAGATTTTGTGGTACTTTTGCTGTCTTCTGATTGAAGTACCTCTGGGTTAAGCCCTGCCATTGCCTGTGTACAGGCTGTTTTAATGGTGGCATTTTCGGTATCCATGCAGCTCTCGTAGTCCTTGTTGGCTTTTTCGGTATCCTTGTTGTGAATGCTCAGAAGAATGGATTCCGGGTAGAATAATGCCTCTCCGTACTTATTGTGAGCTTGTTGCAGGTATTTTCCGGCTTGTTTGAACTGCCCGTTTTTGCGGTATTCTTTGATGATCAGATCGTAAGTACTAACCGGTGCCAGATCCCAGTCACGAATAAGCTCCAGATTTTTGAGAGCGGTCTGGTTTTTCCCCTGAGCTTTGCGAATCTGATACATTAGTACCCTTGCTCTGTTTGAGTTCCCTGCCGGACTTTTCAAGACTTTTTTACCCAGTGAATAGGCATGGTCAATATCATTATTGGCCAGTGCGCTAAGTGCTTGGGTGATGTCCATATGAGCCGTAATGATGGCATTGGTTTTCGGGTGTGACAGTGCTTTCAGATGATCTCTGTTATATTTTATGCGGGGAGAGGATCGGTACTCACGGATGGCGTATTGCTGTATGTAAGCTTCACGATCTTCAGGGGAGGCGTGTTGCATGGAGAGCTTTCCAAGCAATTCATCACCGGTTTTCATTAAACTGGAAGTCAGTAATGAGCTTCCCTGATTGATCACTCCAGACAGTCCCTGTTCTTCAAACGCTGTCGATAACGCTTGTTGTTGCGCTTGAGAGATGTCTTTCAATTTCTCTTTGGAGCCTGATTGACTGGCAGCAATCCGTTGTATCGCCTGGCGGGTTGCTCCTTTGGAGTAGCCAGCACGGATAATCAAGTCGGTTGCTAAAAGGTCTGCTTCCTGTTCCAGTACCCGGCTCCAACGGCCACTCCACAGTGTGTCGGTGAGGGTTTTGGTTTGTTCGATGTAGGCTGAATTTCTGACCAATGCTTTTGCAACAACATCCTGATTGGTCAGAGTCAGGGTTTTTTTGCCATCTAAACCTTTCGTTATATCAAAGTTCTGGGCCATCACTACGGCTGAAGCTGTATTGAAACTAGCTTCCAGCCATTTGGATTGAACATCAAGATAATCCTGACGCAGGTTGTGGTGCAATAGGTTATGAGCCATTTCATGAGCAATAAGAAATGCCAGTTCGTCTTCACTCTTTATACTTTTCACAGTTCCCAGATAGATCACAAGAACGCCATCACCTTTTGTGGAAGCGCCATATTGCTGGTTATAGTTCAGACGGGTGGTGAACTGGATGTCTGGTTTCTCTCCGGGCCAGTGCTTTAATAATCGGGCAGCGATACGATCCATATATTTCTGGAATGCAGGAACATGGATGAACTCAGCGGCCTTGATCTGGTTCATCATATCGTCTTTCGAGAAATTCCAGCCGCGGTCTGTACTGTCTACATCATCTTTGGTGGTGGCTTTAATAAATACGTTTTCCCGTGTTCTTTCGATTTCCTGCCTGATCTCTTCGTAATGCTCAGCAGGTTTGTTTGCGTTGGTTGATTCAATAAACTGGCCGTCAAATTTTTCATGGACAGGGCGCATATCCAAAGCTTTGGTAATGCCATCACTCATGGTTTGCATGGTTTTACAACCGGAAATCAACAAAATGGTGATTAGCAATACAGGAATTTTTCCACTCATATTTTTTTTCTTTTCTTAGTTTAAAAGAGCGATTGATACTGTTCTGTTCAATCAAAGCAATCTGCGTTTATTGGTATAGTTTTTGATGCTGTACAGGGCTTAATCGCAGAGCTTGGTCATCCCCATGGTGGTTGAATGTTTGGAGTCACCAGGAAGAGTTGATGAGGGAATGTCAGCGCAGCTCCATATGACGCCCGCTGTCTGGTCCAGCTCAAGGTCCATGGTATCCAGCCATACTTCACCCTGTTCAATATTAATTTTTACCAGATCCTGATCAGCGTTATAGTCCAATATTGCGATGGGCGCTGGAAGCTCACTACTGGGCACCTTTTTGATAATGCTTCCCTCAGCATCAAGTAGATACAATGTATCTGTCGCGTATTTTATGATCTTGGTGGGTTCTTCAGCTGCTGCAGGAATACTGACTGAGATAGTCAGCATCAGTGGAGCCAGGATTCGCTTGAATGACATTCGGTTAGTTGACATTGTCATTTTCTCCATGCGTTAGTGGGGTTGAGTGTGATTCACTATCCGATTGGCTAACAGCCAGAGCCAGGCCGGTTAATAATACAATGCCCAGGGCATTTACTGCCGGATATCGAAGGTATAGGCTCATAAATAATGCACCCAGAATATTAATGACAATAATCCCTATAAATGAAGCAAGCCAGCTGCTCTGGGAGGGGGCGTGAAAATTGTGGCGAGCAATGATAACCAAGATTAACGTCATGATGATCAGTTCAATCAAATCGGCCCAATCGAAGCTGGAAAACGAAAATACGGCGTCCGGAGCTCGTAGGTAATGCTCACCCTGAGTCAGTAGGTTATCCAGTGCCATAGCATGGAAAAATACACCAGGTAACTGACCATGAATCGGGCTGTTTACATAATCTGGAATGCCATGGAATATGCCGCCAAGGAAAACCAATTTATCGTGGAGGAGCGCTTCTGTAGTGTCATTTCTGGAACCCAGCTGATTGACAAAAAGCTGTCTTGAATAAGGGCATGTCTGTCGTACTTTTTGATCAAATTCCTGACTTTCGTTTAAACCAAAGAGTGCGTGTTGACGCATGATGTTCCAGCCAGCAATCAGGCTGCCAGCAAAACCCTGTTCATGGGTCTGACAATTTTGACTGTCGCCAGTCACATATTGCATGATCGGGTCGACCCGAGTTCCCCAGCTAATGGTCAGTGGTGGTGCTTCGTTTAGCCATTGGAGATCTCCACAGTCCTTCCTTTTACAGAAAACCCTAAATAATTCAGTGGCAGGGGTTTCTCTGATGTTGTTATTTCTTTCCAGCTGCAATGGGTATTGTTCAGCATAATGACTCCAGTTAACCGGCGCGCTGAGTACGCCGCTCTGAAGTTCTGGTAGTGCCATGCTGCCCTGATCATTAACAACATCTGCAATAAAAATTGGGCTCTGCCCGTCAGGATCATTATGCATTTGCAGAATTCGTTTTAAATTCGTCAGCCCTTTCTGACCCCGGTTCTGTGAATAAAGAATATCAACAAAAACGGCCTTGGGTTCGTAAGATAATATTCTTCTCAGTATCTTGGCATACTCTTGATAGCTAATTGGCCAGGTCAACTCAAGATCTTTAAGAGCAGCGTCGTTTATAAGAACAACAGTAATATCAGATTGCCCGGTATTTTGATAAAACGGAGCCATAAACTGGCTCAGCAGGCGTTCACTGTATTGATCTGTGTAGTCCTTCAGACCAAACGGGTTGAGTACAAAGATGAATGTAGCGAAAAGCAACTGTGAGGCAACGAAAAACGACGCAGGGTGTTTTTTGGTCAGAGTGGCATACCATATCTTCAGGTGTGTAAAAGCCACTTTGAAGGTTGATATTAGTCTCAGGTTCATCCTATGGGTAGCCTTTTGAAGTCAGTGTTTGTTTTTCTTGTCGTGGCCGGCCCAGTGGATGAGCAGAGAAGATAAAGCTATTAATGCAATTGCTCCGGAATAGAGAATGGCATCTTCCATATGGTTGATGTTTGCATTGGTCAGAAATGAGAACAATTTGACAACCAGCATCATGATGATCAGATTCATCAATTTAGATTTCAGTTCATCAATACTGTTAATGTTCAGTATCTTGCCTTCACCGTTTTGGCGGTTAACGTCCATCTTACTGATAAAAAGTTCGTAAAGGCCAAAAGCAAAAATAAACAGAACACCTGCCATCAGGATTCTATCAACCATTTCAACTAATAATGTCAGCATATGATGGTTGGGCTCTGATGTTGTGTCATTGCCTGTCAGATAGGAAAATATTTCCTGCAATGCGTGATAACAATCAGAAACGGCCAGCATGATCATGGCAATACCGCCAAGAAGATTGGCAAGGACGCCCAGAATAACCACCCAGCGAAATGCCCAGAGTAATTTTTCAAAGAATGTTTGTGGGTTCAGCTTGGGTGGATTTGCTGCAGAACCGTTATTATCTTCCATGATTGTTTATAATTTCGCCAATGATAACAATGAGATGTAAGTAGTTTTACTAATTTATCGGTAAATAAATTAATTGTCCATGGTCGTTTTAATATTGTTGTGATTACACACGACCAACTTCTTTTTCGGGACAGTTTGACGCTAATAGATCAAATCGCTTGAGCAAACCGGCCTATGCACCGGCCCCTTGCCTTGACTGCTCACTGTTTTCCACCAGAATCTCCGCACCAATCGAGTTAATGTTTACCCATAAGGTATCGTCGATTTGGATACCATGATCCACCGAGTTTTCTTTATTGGCGGCGACCTGTTCAGCGCTGAGATAACGACTGCTTCGATGTAAGGACGAGTGTTGCAGCGAAGTGGATATATCCACTCTGGAGCTGCAGATAATCGTCATACTCTGCTTATCGCTAGCGTTATCGGCTGGCGAACTCATAATGGATTCACTATAGCTTGGGTAGCGGGCACCGGCTCGAATAGAGGCCGTGTGTTCAGTCACTGTCGTACTGCCATTTTGCCAGTAGGCGGCAACGCTTATTCCACGACGGCCGCAGTCGGTCAACGCTTTCAGGATGAATTTTCGGTTATGGCAGTTGTGAACAGTGATGGTTGATATGCCAACTTCCAGAGCTTTGGCGTGAGCCAGATCAACGGCGGAGGCAATGCAGTTAAGGGCGCTGCGACCGCTGCAGTTGATTATGGCTGAAGTGCTGTCTTCGTAGACAACCTTGCTCATTGTTTTTTTTCTATCGGATTTTATATAGTCCAGTGCCAGCTCTAACTCTTTGAGTCCGTTCAGGCCATGCTTTTCAAGCCACAGAACCATATTGGCGGCATCTTCGTAATTTCCTACAAAATAGCCGCTGGCTTCAAAGCAGCGGCGCAAGGCCGCTTTTAACTCATTCATTGAAATGATCATAGGGCAGCGACCTCCTCTGTGTGCTTTGTCGTTTTAGTTGATGTTATTGCTATGGTTTCATCGGAACGGTATTCCGGGCTTAAGGGCATAAACCAGTCATCGTCAAACGTACCGCCGATATCTTCCAACAGTGGTGCTCCCTGAAACATGGTATTTCTCACCCATAGTCGGGATTTGGGGTCAAATTTGCTGACACCAAAGAAGGATAACTTCGCCCGAAGCAAGTGCATTGGTAGCACATCACGGTGTAACAGGTTTGCTTGAATGTCACCATACAGACAGCGGTTCATACTCTGAATCCGTCGTACAATGCCTCGCAGCTTTGGGCGAGCTACCATAAAACGAGCCGTGTTGTGATCTGGAAATTCAGAAATGTAATCAAGCAGCTGGTCGTAGCATTTACGCACCGCGTAGCCTACCCCGAGTGCCATCTGCCGGTCTTTGCCTTTTTCTTTTAAAGCATCCCCCAGGCGGGGTTCCATTTTTTCTTCAGAACGATACCAGAAGATATCCCTGGCGCCATCGGCAATAAAATCCATGGTCAGGGCCCAGTCATAGCGATCTTCGATTACCGTTTGGAGGGTCTGCAGGGGCATTATTGGGTCAAGATCCAGAAACTCTTCTGCTGAGCAGTAGTCTTCCAGTTTATTAACCAGTTCTGGATATAACTCAAGGAGTACAGACACCAGTAGCTCCTGGCCTTGCAGTGAACAGTTTTTTTCGCTCCAAAGGATGAGCTGACCCCAACGGGTAAAAGGTTGACTGCTTTGTTTATGGAGTGCTTTCAGATCCTTAATAACCTGTATGTTGTGATCGGATTGCCACGGGTCCTCAGTTTTTGTTTGCCGGGTATGATGAGTGGTTCGATCCAGCAGTTTTCGGAACCGCTTTTTAATCGTGCTATCTACCGCCCCAAGTACTCTGACTCTGGCCAGTGCCAACTCACGCATTTCAATCCACTGATTAAATAAGAGCGGGTGATGGATCAGAAAAGGCGCCATGCCCAGGCCGGTGGAATTACCAATACCCACATAACGCTTGATGGTGATATCCATCGGGGAAAATGTATCGGGCGACTGGTGTCGGGCGATATGTTCTACCTGCAGTAAACTGAAATTGCGTAGCATGAAACAGGTGAACATTTCTGCTGAGAAGGGTCGAGCAAAATCTGGCCAGCGGCTTTGTACTTTTTCCCAATCAGCCATACCCAGCTTGCCACTGCCATAAACGGCAGTCGTTCTGTATAAATAGCCTACCTGCTCAATTTTTTGCACATCGGGTTGCTCACCCGCTGCCAGCGTATCGACGACATAATCAAAATTACGAAGGCTACGGTTTGCACGGGATAGTACAAAGACCCGGGAATCAACTCGACCAGCTTCTTGTTTGGGAACGTTTTTTCGTAGTGTTTCCAGATAATGGTCATCGACTTTACCGGCCACCAGAGCCATGGTCAGATCCCACTGCTCGGCAATTACTCTGTCATTACGTTGTTCTGGATCTAGCCAGTTGGAAAATAATACAAAACTGTAGACGCCATAAGGCGCACTAATTTGATAAACGACAGTGCCGTGGCCTTTTTCATCGAGATCACAACAGGAAAGTACGATCTGCCAGCGTTCCAGCATGACTTTTCGCATCAAGGATCGCATAAAACTTAAACGAGACTGGTGCATAGCGCCCAGGCGTTCCAGGTCCATAACCTGAGAGGCCGGGCGCAAAGGCAATGCGTTGTCACCTCGCAGGGAGGAATGAATGTGTGCAGGTTTTATCATTATTATTATCCTCTACGACAACAGACCACACAGCTGTTGATCATCAGATGATTGCTACTTGCTACTTGCTACTTGCTAATTGTTCGGTGTGCAAAGTGCTCTGATATGGCTGAGAGCTATCATCGGTGAAAGTAGAGGGGATACACAAATCAAAATGTCATATCTTCTGATAAGACAAACTTATCAATTCAGTTATGTGCTCCTGTCGTATCAAGAATCAGCTGAATCAATGACTGGGCAGGCGGGCTTAAGGATTTGTTGTTTAGTGTGACGATGCCCGTAAAGCGAACAATATCTGGCGACACCAAAGGTATAAAGCATAACTTGTGGTGCCCATCAGGAAAGGCGAGTCGTGGCAATGTGGTTATGCCCATACCTGCCTCTAGCATGGCAATCAGTGAAATCATATTGGAAATGTGAAACTGAGAACCCTTCAACAGCGGTGCCGCTTCAGTTTGCTGCAACAGGAGAGACGTGCCGTTTGTGATAAGCCGGTGTTGATGAAGTTCTTCCCAGTGCAAACCCGTTCTGGATGCCAGTTCATGATCCTTGGGGCAGACGATCCCTACCTGATCTTTCCAGATTGGAGTGAACTGCTTATCGGTATGATCATCGGGATAAAACTGATTGCAGATACCAAAATCCACCTGCTGTTTTTCAACCATCCTCAAAACAGTGTTGGAATTATCGTCATAAAAGCTGATGTGCAGATCCGGTGCATCGGCCATAAAGCGCACCAGAATGTCTGGCAATACCTGGCTGGCAATAGAGGGTACAGAGGCAAGGCGCAAATGACCGGTTTTGTGCCTCACTAATAAGTCCATGTCCTGGGCAATTCGATCATGATGCGCAACGAGTTCTTTGGCTTTTGGTAGAAAATCACTACCGAAAGCTGTCAACTCTGTTTTTGCTGTTCGGGCACTGCGTTTTTCAAACAATGCTTCGCCCAGTTTGTTTTCAAGATCCTGAATGGATAGAGAAATGGCAGGTTGTGATCGGTGGGCTTTTTTCGCTGCGGCATGAAACCCTTTTAGCTCGGAAACCCAGATGAAATGACGTAGCTGAGTAATTTTGAAATCCGCCGCCATGATAAGAAACTCTTATTAGAATATATGCTTAATTAATTTTAATTATTAAATAACAACTCTTAAGATACCAGCACAATATAATAAAGGTGACCTCTATGTCTGACTCAGTATTCAAGAATTATATTGCGGGCAAATGGGTAGAAGGAAATAAACAACCAATAGCCAATATCAGCCCCGCAGATGTCAGTGATGTGGTGGGGTATTATGCCCAGGCAGATCAGGATCAAACCAGAGAAGCCATCGCTGCAGCACAAACTGGTCAAAAGGAGTGGGAAAAAAGTGGTCTGGAAGAACGCTATTCTGTGTTGATGGCTATCGGTGATGAACTCATTGCCCGTAAAGATGAACTGGGTGCCATTCTTGCCCGGGAAGAAGGCAAGACTCTGGCTGAAGGGGCAGGGGAGACGTACCGCTCTGGTCAGTTTTTTCATTATTATGCGGCTGAAGTGCTCCGTCAGATGGGAGAGACCGCTGACTCAGTTCGCCCCGGTATAGAGATTGAAACACGACGGGAGCCCGTTGGTGTGGTGGGTATTATCACCCCATGGAATTTTCCAACAGCAACCGGGGCATGGAAGATTGCGCCCGCATTGGCTTTTGGTAACGCCATTATTTGGAAACCAGCGAATCAGGTTCCCGCATCGGCCTGGGCGCTGACTGAAATTATTTCCCGGCAGAATCTACCCGAAGGCACCTTTAACCTGGTGATGGGGCCGGGAGCAGAAGTCGGCGATACATTGATTCATTCTCGCAGCATTAATGCTCTGACGTTTACCGGCTCGTTAGAAACCGGTCGAAAAGTGGCTGCTGCCACAGCGGTCAACTTGGTGAAATGCCAATTGGAAATGGGCAGTAAAAATGCCCTGGTGGTGTTGGATGACGCTGATCTGGACAATGCCGTTGAATGCGCCGTCAATGGAGCATTCGGTGGTACCGGACAAAAATGCACGGCTTCTTCTCGCCTGATTGTGACAGAAGGCATTCATGATCGTTTCGTGGAGGCGGTTATTGAGCGGATGAAGAAACTGGTGATTGGTCACCCCCTGAAAGAGGGCGTTCATATCGGTGCTGTAGCCGATGCCCGTCAGATGGAACAGAATCTGGCGTATCTGGCGCTGGCCGAGCAAGAAGGTGGTACAAGAATCTATGGCGGTGAAGTGCTGACAGAAGACACCGAGGGCTACTATATGCAGCCAGCATTGTTCACGAACACCACCAACGATATGACCATTAACCGGGAGGAAGCTTTTGCCCCCATTGCCTGTGTCATCAAGGTCAAAGATTACGATGAAGCATTGGCTACGTTAAACGACACCAACTTTGGTCTGACCGGAGGTATTTGTACAACGTCGCTTAAATACGCATCCGACTTCAAACGCAATGCCAAAACCGGCTGTGTGATGGTAAACCTTCCCACAGCCGGAACAGATTATCACGTTCCCTTTGGCGGTCGGAAAGATTCCAGCTTTGGCCCCCGTGAACAGGGCACCTATGCCAGAGAGTTTTACACCACGGTAAAAACCACCTACATCCGGGCGTAGCAGGGAGGCAGGTTTATGAGTCAATTACTGCATAATGAGCTGATCGTGATTGATGGACTGCAGTATTCCAACTGGAGTCGTGAGATTTTCGAGCAGCTGCATGCAGGTGGCGTAACGATGGTGCATGCCACCATCGTTTACCATGAACAGATTCGTGAAACATTATTACGGATTGCTGAATGGAATCGTCACTTCGAAAATAATCAAGATCTGATTATGCCGATCAAGAGCGTCAATGATATACGCAGGGCAAAGGCGCTTGGCAAGGTCGGCATTATGTTTGGCGCACAAAACTGTTCTTCTATTGAAGACGACATTGGCATGATTGAAATTATGCGTGAGCTGAACCTGATGATCATGCAGCTCACTTATAATAACCAGAGTTTGCTCGCCTGTGGTTGCTATGAAGCAGAAGACAGTGGGGTAACCCGATTCGGTCGTCAGGCCATTGCTGAGATGAACCGGGTAGGGATGGTGGTTGATATGAGTCACAGTGGTGAACGCAGTACGCTGGAGGCTATTGAAATATCCCAACGTCCCATTGTTATCTCCCACGCGAATCCCAGTAGTTTTCATGCTGCTAAACGCAATAAGTCCAACACTGTATTGAAAGCACTGGGGGACTCTGGTGGGTTGCTTGGTTTCAGTTTATATCCTTTCCATCTGAAAAATGGATCGGACTGTACGCTGGATGATTTCTGTGACATGGTCGCCCGTACTGCAGATTTAATGGGCGTTTCCCAGATTGGTATAGGGACGGATCTTTGTCAGAGCCAACCTGTGGAGACTCTTGAATGGATGCGGAATGGTCGTTGGTCCAAAACCATGGATTATGGTGAAGGTTCAAAAAATAATGCTAGCTGGCCTGAACCGTTGAGTTGGTTTAAGGACAGTCGGGATTTCCCCAATATTACGAAGGGGCTTCTTGCCCGAGGCTTCAATCATGATGAAGTTGCCCGAATCATGGGGCTGAACTGGCTGAATTTTCTCGATAACGCTTTACCTGCTCAAGTTTGACGATCAATAAAGCAACATAGTCGCGTTCTCTTTGCGGCTCCCTGATAGTAATAGCAATAAAAATAACAACAACGATGAATCAGGAGCGTATCTCTATGCTGAATACATCCCATAATCCTATACCCTCGGAGAGGGACAGTTCGTCATCCCGAATGGGGCTGCTGACTGGGGTTGATCTTCCGGTATTTATATTAAGCGGGGGTGGCCTGGCACTGTTTGTCATCCTTGCGCTGTACGACATAGAGCTTGTATCAGCCTGGGTGAACAGTGCCTTTGCAACGTCTACCAAATTGTTCGGTGCTTATTGGCAGGTGCTCTTGTTATTGACCTTTGTTATTGGCTTACTACTGACGGTGGGTCGTACGGGTAAAGTCGTTCTGGGTGGGATTAAAACACCGGAGATCAGCCGGTTTAAGTGGGTTTCCATTATCATGTGCACACTGCTGGCAGGCGGTGGTGTGTTCTGGGCTGCTGCAGAGCCCATGGCGCATTTCACCTCTCCGCCACCACTGTTTGGTGGTGAAACGGGTACAACGGATGCCGCCTATAACGCCCTGGCTCAAAGTTTTATGCATTGGGGTTTTCTGGCCTGGGCAATACTGGGAAGCCTGACCGGCATTGTATTGATGTACCTTCATTATGAAAAAGGTCTACCACTAAAGCCTCGCACATTGTTATATCCGGTCTTTGGTGATCGTGTGATGAAAGGTTGGTTAGGCACCGTGGTGGACGCCAGTTGTGTATTGGCGGTAGTGGCCGGAACCGTTGGCCCGATAGGCTTTCTTGGTTTACAGGTGAGTTTTGGTCTGGAAAAACTGTTTGGTATTCCCGATACCTACACCACACAGGTCACCATTCTTACCGCGCTGATTGGCATTTATACCATCTCTGCCGTCAGTGGGTTGACCCGCGGTATTCAGATGCTCAGTTCAGCAAATACCGTTCTGGCAGTGGTGCTGATGGCATTTATTTTACTGTTTGGACCAACGGCGTTTATTGTGGATGGCTTTCTGCAGGGATTTGGAATCTACCTGGATCAGTTTATTCCCATGGCAACATTCCGTGCAAGCCCAGGCTGGCTGGACTGGTGGACTGTCTTTTTCTGGGGCTGGTTCCTGGGCTATGGTCCGCTGATGGCTATGTTTGTTGCTCGTATTTCCAGAGGTAGAACCATTCGTGAAATGGTGTTGATGATCTCTTTGATTGCTCCGGTCATCACCTGCTTCTGGTTTACCATTGTTGGTGGTAGCGGTTTGGCTTTTGAGCTGGAAACACCGGGGGTGATTTCAGAACCATTTACCGGCTTTAACTTACCTGCGGCTTTGTTAGCCATTACTGAGCAGCTGCCTATGGGCTTTGTGATTTCAGTGTTGTTCCTGATTTTGACCACCATCTTTGTAGCCACCACCGGTGACTCAATGACTTATGCGGTGTCCATGGTCATGACGGGTAATGACCACCCACAAACACCGGTTCGGATTTTCTGGGGCATCATGATGGGGCTAACAGCGGCGCTGCTGATCTCAATAGGATCGGGCGGTATATCAGCCCTGCAGTCGTTTATTGTGGTCACAGCCGTGCCGGTCTCATTGGTGCTGTTGCCTTCTTTGTGGAACGCCCCTCAGATTGCCCGCAAGATGGCCAATGAACAGGGACTCTAAAGCACGTTGAGAGCAGGCTAAGGAAGTCCTGCTCTTTGTATAGGAATAGGCTCACGGATGAGCACTGAATATTTACGCAGTGAACGTTATGAAAAAAGCGGTAAAAACGGATCTCTTTGCTTCAAAAGCGCCTTTGGAATGGGCCGTGATTGCCAACGGTCAATTATCGACGGCTCAAATTCCAATAGATGCAGAAGGCAAGGTAGTTGAAGGTGGGATTGAGGCACAAGCACGTCAGACCATGGAAAACTTCAAACACACGATTGAGGCGGCAGAGCTCTCAATGGCAGAGGTAACTCAGGTACTTATTTATGTCACCCACCGGGACCAACTGCCGGTATTTAATAAGGTGTATGCAGAGTACTTTGAAGCACCTTATCCTAACCGCGCGGCGATGATTGTTGCGGGGTTGGCAAGAGAAGAGATGTTGTGTGAAATTGTCGCATACGCGGCGGTTCCATAACATCACTTACAAATTCCTGGGCCAGGGTGCCTAACGGGTTATATGCCGTAAATTGTAAATGAAGGCGCCTCACCTCACCTCAGCTCGGTTTGATTGGCTCAGAGTCGAACAAATCGAGTTGAACTGTTCGTTCCTGATGACCTTTACGATCTTTATCGTAGTCGCTTTCTTTGAGAACCTGACACTCCTTGATTTCTGAACGTTCTATGGGAGATGGTTTATTTTTAGGTGGCTTTGAGTTGCTTAATGGATTGCCCTTTTTTGAACTACTGGTTGTTTCAGCCCCGGCAATAAGCTTGAAACGCTTATCTTCTTTCGACAACAAGCCTTGATCCAGCAATGATTCAAATGCGGATTTGATTTCATCAATCATCTGGCGCTGGCTGGGAGTTTGTCCATACACACCGGAAAGAATTCGCTCTTCTAAAAACATACTCCAGTCTGCAGAATCATCGTGCTTCACTTTTGATTCACCGGCTGTGTTATTTGATTCAGTTGGTTTGACCATGCCAAGTGCTAGAAGAGCCGTGTAATCGACTAACATTGCAATGACAAAAAATATACATAATCTGACCTCTCGGCAGAGGCCGGTCATCAGAGCCTGAAAGCTACCTGTTTCTGCTCCTCGGGTATGAGATTCTGGTTGTATTCTTAGCTGCTGAACCAACGCTTCACGCTGCACATAAAGCGCATCCAGCTGTTCCAGCCTGTTATCACTTCGCTGACGATACCCATTATTGATATCATCTTCAGTGGATTGCATGATTAGGTTGATCTGCCTGGTGATATCGCTGATTTGCTGACGCTGTTGTTGAGCAGCGAATGAATTGTTGTTGGATTCAATAAGCTCTTTTTCAAAAATGGCAATGTGCTGTTGCCAGGCTGATTCCATAAAAGCAGTTGTTGCCATGACTGATAGTATTAATAACACGGCAGCCATGATTTGTAGTTTTTTATGATGTGATCTTGAAAATAAGTAGAGACATAATTGAAGGCTGATAGCGGCTGCAGTACTCATTATGAGTTGTAGCTCATTCATTGGTAAACTGATCAGCAACATGGCCAGAGCGCCTGTGGAAACAAAAGCCAGTGTTATTCCGAAAAATCTCAAAAGCAATACATCAAAAATTGATGCCTTAACTAGTGAGTTCTGATTTGGTTTTTTTTCTTCTCTCAAGTCTTATTTTATTCCTTTATGGTGTGAAAGGTTGAGTGTTAAAGTTTTGGTGCTCACTCGTTTTTTCGGTGTTTATGTTGAGTTGATCGCCCCAACGATTACATAGTTTTTCGATTTTTTGGTAGTCGTTTAAAAGTTTTTGTGGTTCGATGCCATCTTCAACTCTCATCCGGATTACTGTCATTGCGGCGTGATACTCTGCATGGCTTAGGAAGCCTAAATCACGTACGCATAGATGATAAGACTCACCGTCAAAACAGGATAAAATAACGCGTGCAGCAATATGAGAATTTTGATTATGGCTTAATGCAAGTTCAAATAAAGTGTTGAGGCTTTGTATTTTTGAGTATTCTGAAGATTCTTTATCGAGAAGATCTGTTGTGTTTTTGTTTTTTTTGTTAGGCATATTTTTCAATTTTAATTGATTTCTGTTTTGGTTGCAATTTATTACCTATCAAAGTTTGGAGTTGTATTTGTATTATTAATGTTTTTGTGGATTTTATGCGTCTTATTGAAATGACGTTTTGTTAGATTTCTAATGCCTAGTAGTTGAATTTCGATAAACAAGTTAATTGCATTATTAATGAATTCATGCATTTTTTGATCGGCAATTTTTCGTGAAGCTATTTCAGAATTTACAGCACGAGCTAATGCTTGAATGTACTGCTTAAGCCATTCAGGGTAATCAATCGGAAATTCTGGTGATGCGAAAATAGAAGTGCTGCTGGATGCACTGATTAATGGCCGTTTTCCCTGACTATTGATAGGTTTATTATGAGTGGTTGTGCGAGTCAGTGATTTAAATCTACGCCTTGTTTTGCGCATCCACTTCATTCCATTGTCTTCATCGTGTAGCCATTTAGACATTCTATGATCAGTGAGTTGTAGTAGACCCGTATTGTACGTTTTATTGTGATCAAATCCGACGGCTTTGCTGAGTTGGTTCCAGCTAAACTGTCTTCCTAGTGAGGATGCTTTTATACCTGATGATGAGAAAATGCCGTAATGTAGCCTGATGCCAGCTATTCGGCCTGTTGACTGGATATTTGCACTAATACTGACACGATGCTTTTTAAGTGAATTTAAAAATTCAAAAAATCGACAGTCCTCAGGTTCAGATTTACAATCAGTAATTGCAGTTTTAATGATGTTTCGAAGTTTCTCTTTGCAGGACTTTTCGCCTGTGCGTTGGGTCATCCGGTACTCGGCAGTTCCAGGGTTTGTACCATCTGGTCGTCTGGAGTCATCAGTAGCTGAGCAGGCCAAACGCTTATTTACGCGATGCAGATTATGTTCTATTTCTAATGTTTCCATTGCTGACTCCCAAATACGAAAGTCGGCATGAGGGTTATGGATTTTTCCAGTTTCATTAACTGTTGAATATAGCATGTGTACGTGGAGGTGATCGGTGTCTCCGTGAACAGCATAAAGAGCGGGTCGATTTCCTGATGCAACCATCCTTAATGCTTGTCTGGCAATAGTGAAAGCGCCCTGTGCATTAAGCTTTTGTTTGTCATCAGGGTGAAACGATATCACTCGATGCTCCCAGTGAGGTTTTGGTTTTGGGCGCCCAGGACGATGATTGTTATTCCAGTTAACCACAGTGTTCATGAATTTTTTTGCGGCAGTTTCGGGTGGTGTGTTCATTAATATAGCCGGGCTTGCTTCCGTTTGAATTAATAATATTCGCTCAGTTCCGGAGCCTTTTAGTTTGTTCGTTTGTTCATTAGTTTGTTTCGCATTTGGGTCAATCATATACTTTGCTACAGCAATGCCGGTAGAAATGCTTCCGTTTAATTTTGCGTCGGCGATCATTTTTGTTTCTCCTGAAATTCAATAAATGTTTGCAGTCCTTGCAAGAATAGCTTGAGATCTTCTGATTCTGGCAGAGTGTCAGATCGTGCTAAAACAATAAATTCATTTAATACGTTAGTGAATTTTGATAGGTAATAAATGCGTTGCCGTTCAAACTCTGAAGGAGTCTCAATGATTCTTTTCTTGTTTATGAGCAGCCACTCCCGATGAATATGCGACACAATCCATTATCAGAAAATTGTCGTAAGCACTATTTGATAGAACAATGA
>NZ_CANMAO010000021.1 GCF_947495845.1 uncultured Endozoicomonas sp.
ATACGAGGCATTCAAAGAGTTAACAGGAATGGATGCAAGAAAAGTCATGGGTTATGCACTAATGACTTGAATTCAGGCCTTAATATGAATTTATAAACCCTGGTTTGCGATAAGGGTGAATACTTATTGCTTTGATTTTGACACAGGTGTGCCAATACTTTTTGTTTGCACTAAAGTGTTTGATTGTTTTTTGATCAGGTGTTATTTTTCAAAATCTAACAATTCTGTCGTTTATATAAAAAGTAAAAGAAGTAAATAAGCCTTTTAGTAATAAGGCTTTTTGGTAATTTATAATGAAAGATGTAAGTAAGTTGATGGCCATAGGGCTCTTGGTCATTTATTCATTGCATGGAAATGCAACCGAAATTAACCGGCGAAATAATATAAACGATTTAAGTCGTTTGAATGAAGAACGCCAGCAGAATGAAGAAAGACGAGCGCGTCTTGATGATAAGCCTGTCATACTGGTACCTCATGAGGAATTATTACCTTCAAAACAGGATGAGCAATGTTTTGATGTCCAAAAAATCGACCTTCAAATTCAATCTGCGAATGACGAAAAAATTGAGTTGCCCAATAGGCTTCTCTTTCTTAAAAAAGTCACTGAGCCTTATAGTAACCAGTGTTTGGGCATAAATGGTGTTACCGAGTTAGTACACAAGTTGACGCTATCTGCTCTAGAGCTGGGATACAGTACGACCCGTTTCTTTATTCCTGAACAGGATTTGAACTCCGGACACTTTATCATCAATGTTGTGCCTGGCCATGTCGGTGATATCCGAACGACGGATGATAAATATCAGCGCCTTATTCCTTTTGTATTTCCCATGTCCAGAGGCGACCTTCTCAACTTGAGAGACATTGAGCAGGGGCTTGAACAGATAAATCGAGTGGGCAACCTCAGTGCTACGATGCAGTTTTTGCCCTCTGATGAAGGGTTGGGTTTTAGTGATGTTCTGGTCATTATCCAGAAAAATAATCAGTATGGATTGAGCCTTTCCGCTGATGACTCAGGTCCCCAAAGTCTTGGGAAATGGGAGGGGCGGGCAAACCTCACTCTTTTCAATCCTTTGGGTGTTGCAGACCAGGCTGCTTTTGGTTTCACCAGAGGAAGGCTTAGAGAGGATGATGCTGATAAATCGGGAGTCAACTTCAGTTATGAACTGCCTTTTGGATATAACCGTGTTCAATTGTTAGGCAGCATTGACGAGACCAGTACAACCCTCGGGAACGAGCCAAACACTTTTACATCAACGGGGGAAAGTAAGCGCCTCACGGTTAAAGTTGACCACCTGTTCCATCGAGACCAGCTTAGTAAATGGTCAGCAAGTTTTAAATTCCAGAGGTTGTGGAGCCGATCCTATATAAACGACACAGAGATTGAAATAAATCGCCGTTATACCGCCTATGCAGAAGGAAGTGTGAAGTATCGACGTTATATCGATGCGGCCACTCTGGATGCCGAGTTATCTCATCGAAGAGGTGTCCCCTGGTTTGGCGCCCAGCAGGATATCAGCGCTCGATCTGGACCTACATTCTCCTATGGTTTGAATATTCTGGATATTGGTTTGGGGCTACCTTTTACTGTGGCTGATCGTCAGTTGAATCTGTATTCCGCATTTCGGGCACAGCATACCGATTCAGAGTTATACAGCTCCGAGATGTTTTCCATTGGAGGGCGCTACACGGTACGTGGTTACGGCAATGATTATTCCCTTCTTGCAGAGGAAGGTTTCTATTTCAGAAATGAACTCTCTTCATATTTTAGCTCAGTGAGCTCTACGTTATATACCGGCGTTGATTACGGAAAGTTGTTTGGTGAATCCGCCAGTGAAAATACTAGTGATCAACTGGCCGGTTTTTTTGTCGGAATCAGGGCTTCACTGGGAAATCTGTATAGCGACCTGTTTGTTTCTACACCATTAACGACACCCGATGACTATGAGGGCGGCAGTTTACACGCCAGTATAAGCCTTTCGTACCGATTGTAGAGCCTCCACTTCACTTGCAACATCACTTGCGCTGTTACCAATACCTTGGCTTGCAACGTTATTAAATAATATTAATTCAAATATAAAGAATAGCTATGAAAAAAGGACAGAGTAATAAATATACTGCCACCAGTATTATTCTACTAAATGTTGCGCTGCAGCCAGTATTCTCGTTTGCACAGATTATTCCTGACGATTCTCAGGGGCGTGGGCCTACTGTAAGCAATACCGACTCCAATAGACCTGTGGTAGAAATCAACAAGCCAAGTGCAGGTGGTGTTTCAAGAAATGAATACACGCAATTTGACGTCGAACGTATCGGTGCGGTTCTCAATAACAACAATACAGGCAAAGTGCTTTCTATAAGCACTGGAGAAGGTATTGCGGGAAATTTCAACCTGATAGGCGGTCGCTCTGCACAGGTTATCCTAAATGAAGTAACCAGCACGGACAGAAGTTTGCTGGAAGGGGCGACGGAGGTTGTTGGAAATTCCGCTCAGGTAGTTATCGCCAACCCAAATGGTATTACCTGTAATGGCTGTGGGTTTATCAATACAACAAGAGGTGTTCTTACTACAGGCAAGCCCAGCTTTGGTGGTGATGGTGCTCTTCAAAGGCTCAGAGTTTCTTCCGGTGATATTTTAGTGGGTGAGGATGGTCTGAATGCTTCTGAACAGGCACGGCTGGATCTGATTGCAGGCAGTGTTTCTGTCAAAGGTTCTTTATGGGCTAAGCAGTTGAATGTGATCAGCGGCAATAATAATGAAGTCGATTACCAGAAACTAACGACGACGCCTGTTCAACTATCGGATAAAGAACGGTCAGCTATTCGAACAGGAATTGACGTCGCATCTCTGGGCGGGATGTATGCTGACAAAATATATCTGGTCAGTACTGGCGCAGGTGTTGGGGTAAATAGCCGGGGTGCCATAGGTGCAGAGTTATCTGATATACAGATAAGCAGCGATGGCAAAGTGGTTTTATCAGGAGAAGCCGTCAGCGCCAAGGCAGGGGATATCAATATCCTCAACGCCAGTGATATTGAGATTGATGCGAAAGCATTCTATGCCAGTGGCAATGTCAACCTGAATGCAGACAGGGATGTTGATATTGTCTCAGAAGTAACAAGTGGTAATGAGACATTTATTAACAACAAGGGAAAAACAGAGGTCAGCGGAAGTGTAAATAGCGGCAATGGTGCTGACATTTCTTCTGGTGCTTTGATTAACCGGGGCTCTATCCTTGCTGCGGCTGGTGACATTGATATTACAACTGATGGCAATATTACTTCATCCGGCGTCTTTGCGACAAAGAAAGGTGATATTAATCTGAATGCCGGTAAGGGTGGTATTGAGCTGCAAAGTAATAATGGTAGTGATGACCTGAATGAGCTGGATGCAGAAGGGAATATATCCATTGTCTCTTCGGATGATATTCGGATTGGTAGTAATAAAGATGTGGATGTCGAACTGGTTTCCAGAAAGAGTATTTCCATTTCAACACCGTCCAGTAAGTTGACGAACCATGGGTCTGTATTAGCGACTGGTAATCTGTCGGTAACCGTTGGTGAGCTGGAAAACACGAAGCCTGCCGCCCTGGCTGCTAGCGAAGGAAACGCTGATTTTGATATCAAACAAAGTCTGATAAATGCAGGGAGTATCCAATCTGACCGTGGGGACGTTACCGCTAAAAGTGGCGGAAAGATAAACAACTCCGGGAAGATGTATGCATACCGAATCCTGAACCTTCGCGGGTCGAGCATCAGTAATAGTTACTCCGGGAGTGTGGTTTCCAGAGATCAGGCATTTTTGCGATCTTCCGGTGCTTTTTACAATAGTGGCTTTGTGAATGCCGCCAGCCGATTAAATGTTGAAGCTTCCAACATTACAAATGCTGAAAAAGCCGGGCTTTTCTCGTCTGAGGGCAGTATTTCGGCGATGTCTCGAGGTGATATTAGCAATCTTGGTAGTGTTCATGCGAAGAATGATATTGAGTTGATATTGGATTCTACCTCAACAGACACATCAACGATTACTCAGGGGAATGGTGCCTATCTAAACGCCGGTCGGAGTCTATCCATTGGTTTGGATTGTGAGCTTGATGAAAATGGTCAGTGCCATAAGGAACCCGACTTTGGAAGTGCTGGAAAAACAGTCTTCCAAAATAATGGTGTTGTCAGTGCAGGCAGTGACATTTTTGTGCAGTTGGATGTTTTCAACAACAGTATTGATTCTCCTGGCGTCAGCAACAACAAACAAGAGATAAAAAATAGCGATTATCAATATGTTGGAAACAGCGGTAAATACGGTGGTGTTCAAGATAATACCAAACGCTGTGAGAGTGAAAAAACGAACTGCAAAGATGGCTACTATGTGTCTGGTGCTTATAGTGCTGGCGGTCAATCGTTTTACGTTGATTGGAATCGGTTAGTCACTTATAAAGAGCGGTTTACCTCTTTACCAGACAGCAACAGGCCTGCTCTTTTATCCCATGGCAATATTACAATCAGAACTAATGATGGTGACAATACAGGGGGGACGTTATCAGCTACTAATGAAGTGAATATCCTAGGGGCTGATAAGCAAGGCAGCATTTTTCTTAACGCCTCTTTAGAGCGTAAGGAGTATATCTACCGTCAAAGCGGAAGAACCCGATATGGCTGCGTCGGTACGGGTTGCACACTGGGTTACATACATGAAGCGTCTGCAGGTGAATTTAATGTGAGCCCCGAGGTTCTGAGCAAAACCCGGGTAATTGAAACCATCGGCGGTGTCATACAAGGAAAGAGTGTCAATGTTGATGGCGTTGGTCAGTTTATCAATGTTGGTGAGCAGGACGGTTCAGAAGGGCGTGAAGAGGCAAAACAAAAAGCAACAAAAGAGCTATTGGGAAAAATTCAGAAAACCAATCAAATCAACGCATCAGAAGCTTCTCAAAATGTAGATAAGAATAACTCGACAGATACTACTAATATTCCGGGGTTTGGCTCCTTGCCCATCGGAAAAAACAGCTTCTTTGCACCTGCAGCACCTGAATCACTGGATCTTTATGTAACCCGCCCGGAGCTTAGCTACAACAACCCACATCAGGTTGAGTATGATCAGGTGTATTTTGATCAGCTGAAAGACTCTCATAATCTTGCCAGTGATACCATTGTTATTGGTGACCCATTGTTTCAGGAAAAGCTGATACAAGATCAGCTGATTCATCAAACGGGTCGCGCTTTTCTTTCATCGCCTCAAACCACTGAGCAAGAGTTGACCGGCCTGATTACTAATGGTGTGAATTTTCTGAATGAAAATTCTCTGACGCCAGGACAGCCATTAACGAATGAACAGAGAGCGACGTTAACACACGACGTTATCTGGTATGAATATGTCAATATTGGCGGCAGGCAGGTTCTGACTCCAAAGGTTTATCTTGCCAATGACTACAGCAGTAAAGGCATTATTGCCGACACCGCAACTTTTAATGTTAGTGAGTTCGTTAATGATGGTGGCAATGTCGATGTGAAGGGCGAACTGGATATCGCTACAGAAAATGATCTGATCAATGATGCAGGAACGATTAAAGGTGGCAATATCCAACTGACGTCGAAAGATGGCAGTGTCATTAATCGCTCTGAAGTGGTCAGGGAGTTTGGTTTTGATGCTGTTGAGGAAGGAGATAACTATCAGGATAAAGCAAATGTGGGTTCAATCACCGCGACTGGCAGTTTAAACGTTCATGGACAGAAGGGAGTTGATAACATCGGTGGTCAGTTATCAGGGAATTCTGTTGAGCTGTTATCTGCGGAAGGTGATGTAAACCTTG
Organism: uncultured Endozoicomonas sp.; assembly: GCF_947495845.1. Lineage (GTDB taxonomy): Bacteria > Pseudomonadota > Gammaproteobacteria > Pseudomonadales > Endozoicomonadaceae > Endozoicomonas. Next base: position 5,805 of record NZ_CANMAO010000021.1, read on the forward strand.
AATCCCTCACACTGGAAACCCGGAAAAGCACACTCGATGTAGAAAAAAGTGCATTTTATTACTCAAGAGAAGAAACGTCTGAAACGAAGAATGCGCTGTTAGCTTCAGGTGTTAGTGCTGGTTCTGGTGGGTTAACGGTTAGTGCTGAGCAGGGAGATGTCGTCCTCAAGGGAGCGGAGGTGTCTTCTGAGGGTGGCGCTGCTATTCATGGCAAAAATGTTATTTCCAAAGCCATTGATTTTGAACATAAAACAATGTCGTCCAGTTACAGTGCTGGAATTAATACCAATACTGGCGATATCGGTGTTTCCGGTTCAAGTGCCTCAGATCATAAGACAACCGGTGTTGGTTCCAGCCTGAATATCAAAGGCAATCTGACAGTGAATGCGGATGAGGATATCAGCATTGAAGGCGGAAATATTACCGCTGGTGGAGATGCTCGCTTGACGGGTGAAAACGTTGAGTTGGTGGCTGCAGATTCTTCTCAGGTACAGGAGTCCGAGTCCTACAGTGTTGGTCTGAATGTCAAAAATGCAACGTTTGGTATAACGGATAAAGAGAAGTCAGAAAAAAGCACCAGCGGCCACGGTGTTAACGTTAGTCTCGGTGGCTCACTGGATATAACGGCTAAGGACCAAGTGCTTCTTGAAGGCGGTCAATACAACACCCAGGGAGGGAATCTGGCGGGTAAAGATGTCAAGTTTGCTGCTGCTGAATCGACTTACGAAACCCATGAAGAGTCCTACAGCCTGGGCATATCTACAGGAGCCAGTGTCGGTATTGGGGGAGAAAAGGCGGGCGTATCAGCAAACACAGGAACAGGAAAGTATTCCGCAAATACATCGTCGTCTACTGATTTTGCAGACAAAACCGGTAAAGCGCTCAATAAAGGTAAGGCCATTTCAGATGAACTGGCTTCTGCAAAAGCAGGTGTCTCTATTGACACTTATCAGCGTGATGCCAAAGGAACTACCTATAAAAATGGTTCCTTTAACTTTGCAGACACACTGAATATCAACGCTGAAAATACGGTGGACCTTGGCGGTACCAACATCAAGGGTGAATCGGATAGTCAGCTAGCGGTTCGTGCCAGCGATATTGAAACCACCAAGTATGTGGATACTCACGAAGAAGAGGTTATTGAATCCAGCACCTTTGTTGGTTTTAAGGCAGAAGGCCATAGTGCAGTAGTTGATGCTGTAAATCACAGTAAAGTGCTGGCGGATAAAGCTCTGAAAGAAGGCATGGAAGTCGATGCGGGGCTGACAGCAGCACAGGCAGCGGGCGATGTAACTAACTTGATTTTTGGCGATATTGCTGGCGGCAGTGTTTCTGCTGCTATTGAAACAACTGTCACTGAACGTTCTTCAAAACAAACTTCTGAAAACACGAATACTTTTTCAGCTGGCAATATCTCGTTTACGGCAACTGGCGGAGATATTGCTCTGGCAGGGGTTGAGCTTGACGGTAGCGATAGTGTGCAGTTGAAGGCAAAAAACGATGTCAGTATTCGTGCTGCAAAAGCGACATCGGAAAGCGATTCAACCACTCATAACCACGCATTAAAACTGTCTCTGGACGCATCAACTGGCGTGACAGGGACTGGTGCAGGTATCAGTGTAGGTTACGATGGCAGCATCTCTAATACGGAGGCATCCGCAACGACTTATACACAGTCGTCCATTACAGGAGCTAATGTCACCATTGATTCAGGCAATGATTTTAAGCTTGAAGGTGGCAATGTTAAAGCTGACTCTCTAGACCTGAACTTTGTCGGTGATGTAGAGATTACGACCGTTCAAGATACCAGTCACTCCGAGACGACCAATGCTAACTGGGGTGCTTCTGTCGGTGCGAGTATTAACAGTAATACGCTGGTAGCGCCCACCGTTACAGTCAGTGCCGGGGGAGGGAAAAGCTGGGATAACTCGGCCATTACCAAAACACAAAGTGGCATTTCGGCTGGCACTATTAAAGGCACTATCGGAGGTGATTTAGAACTGACTGGCGCACAGGTGGTTGCTGATTCCGGGCAATTAAACGTCAGTGGTGATGTTATTGCGCAAGAGCTGAAAGACAGTAGGGATAAAGATGGTAATCAGGGAGGAGGCAGTGTTGGCTGGAGTCATAAAGGGGCACCAACGGTCAGTGTGAATTATGAGAAAGATGACCGGGTAAAATACAGCGCTACACAAAAAACAACGATCAACATTGGCGGTAATGAGTCGCTTCAGGTTTCAGGCAGTCAGATAGGCAATATTAATACTGACATTGCAAATACCGTTGAGGTGACAGAAGACCGTAAGATTGCAGGTAACATTGTATCCGCAACCATCTCTGTTGATGATACAAAAGAGCTTATTGGCAAGGTTAAAAGCCAATTTAAGGGGCATAGAAATAGCGACAGCAGTTCTCAAACCCGTTCTATAGATAGCCCATCAAATGTAAACCCGAACGAGGGTCGGGTATTGCCTGCAACTCCAGATGTTAGTGGTCAGGAAAATATTAATCCGATCTATGGCGGAGTACCCAAAGTAAATCCAAATGAAGGTCGGGCATTACCTGCGACACCGGACATCAGTGGTCAGGAAAATATTAATCCGATCTATGGCGGTGTACCCAAAGTAAACCCAAATGAAGGTCGGGCATTACCTGCGACACCGGACGTCAGTGGTCAGGAAAACATTAATCCGATCTATGGCGGTGTACCCAAAGCAAATCCAAATGAAGGTCGGGCATTACCTGCGACACCGGACGTCAGTGGTCAAGAAAACATCAATCCGCTCTACGACAGTGTATTAGCTAAAGCTGATAATGACCAAAGCAAGGGTAGTGATAACAATAACCAAAATGCTGCGGGCAATGTCAGCGAGGCTTCAGTGCCTGGAAACGCCAATGCAAACAATAACAATAATGGTGAGCCTACTAGTGATTTGGCAAATAGACCGTTGCCGGCAGTTCCGGTAACGCCTAATGAAATAAAGGTAGAGAAACCAACGCTTAAAGATAAGTTCTTTTCACTCCTTGGGTTTGGCAAAGGTTCAAAAGAAAAGAATGAGCCTGTCTATGAGACCATTGCCGAGACTGGGGGTGATCTGAAAGATAGTCAATTACCGGGCCTGCCAAGCGACAAACCACTTATTGAGTCAGATGTCGACGCTGTTTATGAAAAGATCGGTGACCTGCCTGATAGCATCAAAAATCAGGCTTTACCTGAAGAAGTGCCTGTTGATCAAAATCAGGTGGCAGATACGGATTCGATCTATGAAACCATTAACGATGCAGAGCACAATACCGAGCTGGACCCATCAACGAAAGAATCGCTTTATGATGAAATCGCGCAGGGTAACTCAGAATTTCCGAACGAAGAAGAGTTGGTGCTTGCGCCAGGGTTTAAAGGTGAAGTTTTCCTGAGAGAGAAAGATAAAAATGGACTGACTCAGGTAGTTGTTGGTGATGCGGATAGTCAAAAAGGACGCCAGGAGCGCTTGGTTGATGCATTACTGTTAGATGGAGTGAACAAAACAGCACCAGATGCAGGTAACGGTCTACAGCGTAGAAACAGTCTTAGTGATATTGATTCGCTTCTACTTGGAGGGAATGCTAATGTACCAGCAACGAACAGTGATAATAACAGTGACGTTGTTGGCAGCAATGAAAGTGAATCGCCCTACGCCGATGTGGTTGTTGTAAATCAGTCTGTTGAAAGTGCAGATGAATCGCAATACGCAGATGTAGATGTATCTACTGCAGTTACTGCAACAGACGTTACTGAACAGCCTCAGATTGAAGGTGAGCCTGTACGTAACCCAGAGGGAATTCACAATGATTCGGTATCGAAACCGATCAATGCCAATAGCAATAATGGAGAATCCACTATTGATCTGGCAAAAAAACCGCTGTCAATAACGATTGATGAAACAAAGGCAGAAGAGAGTGCGCAAAGCCAGCAGTTGGATAGCGCCACCGCAAACACTACAGCCAATGAAAGCTTTCCATCAGCTAATGCAAATAGTAACAACAATAATAATAGTGGGGAGCGTGATTTAGCGGTACCCATTCAGGCGAATGTAAATGTTGAACGCCGGGTAATAAGTCTGGAACAGTTCAAAAAGAACACTGATCTTCTCTTTTCAGAACGAAAACGTATTTCTGCGATAGATAAAGTGCTCTCAAACTATGATGGCGCTGATTCAAGATCCTCTAGTTTGACCAACCTTATCAATGTAGCAACTGACTATCTGGAGCAGCCTGGAAAACATAACAAGAAACGTGAAAAAGCCGTCAGGGAACTGATTGATCAAGCAAATCAGGAACTGGATGCCTGGAGGAGTAGAGAGCGAGCTCCATTACCGGGTGTCGTATTCCGAATGGATGAGCGTTCACCTGAATTAATAGCCAAAACTGGCTTTCAGCCATGGAATAAAGATGGATCTATCACCATCATTGAACATGTCACGGGGGTGTTGGAGCAAGATCGTGCAGTAGCACCAAGTGGTGATTCAGAAAGTAAAGGCATTCTTGCTAAAAAGCATAGCCAATTCGTATCAACTGCGGCGGATTTGAGCTTTGCAAAAGACCCTGTTTTATTGAGTGGTTTGCTCAGCAAGACATTATACAAAATAGATACCACTAAAAACGCCGACTCATTCACTGATGTAGGTCTGTATTTTGATCGACAGAAGGTCGCTAACCCATTTGAAAAACAAAGGGAGTTTGTTCAGAAAGGTGGTATTGATGCTGGTCAGGTTACTCATTACACCACCGGGGCTGAGCTGGTTGACTTTGTCACAGGTAGCGCAAGCGCAGACAGAATAAAGTGGTATCCTTTGCCAAAAGCACCGAAGCCAGAGACTGAAGCACAGGATAACAAGAAATGATTACAAATCAGTAAATTGTTGAAGAGTGAAATCCAGACTGCTCACAAGATCAGCTCTGGAATGAACGTAAGTACCCGGCCATATGGAATCGAATATTTCTGGCTTGTTGATCAGGTTCTCTGCAAGGCGCAACGGCGGGAGCATAGCGAGCTATGTGACCAGAGTTGCAATGCAGTCAGAGGGGCTGATCAATGAGTCAGAAAATATGATTTCATATGGTTGGGTACTTATAACCGTCATTCAGCACTTAATCTGAGAATTTCCCCAAACCATCTAAACTGTATAAAAATGCAAGCGATCTGAACAGCAATGCGGAAGCTTGTACAGATTTGCTTTGGTGTTGTGAAACATCAGAGTGAATATCAGCCCCAAAGTGCTTGAGGCTGATAGTGAGAGATGGTATCTACGCTACTTTGTCGGGCTGATAGCCGTTACACGCTCTTCATCTTACCGCCGTCAACAACCATCGTCGTACCGGTAATATAACTGGCTTGATCGGACAATAAGAATGCGGCGGCATTGGCAAACTCCTCTGGCTCACCATAACGCCCCATTGGAATGGCCGCTTCAGCAGACTGTCGCACCTTCTCAGGGCTGCTATCAGCACGCTTCGCCAGAAACAAATTCAGGGCATCGATTCGGTCGGTATTAATCAATCCGGGGATCAGGTTGTTGATGCGCACATTGTCACCAGCGAGATCATCAGAAAGGCTTTTTACCAGACTATTGACGCCTGAACGCATAACGTTACTCATCACCAGGATATCAATAGGCTCTTTGACCGCAGAAGACGTCAGAGTCAGAATACTTCCACCATTAACCTTAAGAGCCGGCAAGGCACCACGAATCAAACGTACGGCACTGAGTAACGTTAACTCAAAAGCAGACTGCCAGGCCTGATCATCAAACTCTTCAAAAAAACCGGGCGACGGGCCACCGGCATTAATCACCAGCCCATCAATTTGACCAAAATCGTTCTGTGTATCTTCTACCCAGCGGTTAATAGAGTTGGCATCTCTGGCATCAAACACATAGCCACGAATTTCGGCAGCCGTTTCTTCGCTGATGGTTGCCGCTGCTGTAGCAATGTTTTCCTGACTGCGACTGGCAATAGAGACTTTGCCACCCTCTTCAGCCAATTTGCGCGCAATTGCATACCCAAGACCGGAGCTAGCGCCTGCCACCATAAACACTTTGCCGTTTATACCCAAATCCATAACTCGGACTCCTCTGACAAGATTGTCATTTTTTACTATCAATAAGAAGCCCGGCAATTACAGCTTATGAGGTCGGGCAAGGTATTCTTTCGACTGCATCTCCTGCAATCGACTCAATGTTCGCTGGAACTCAAACGACAGAGTACCACTGGTATAGAGTGCCTCAAGTTCCACCTCACTTGAAACAATCAGTTTTACCCCACGGTCATAAAACTCATCAATCAGATTGATAAAACGACGAGCCTGATCATTCCGGCTGGCATCAAATTGCAGCACATCCTGCAAAATTACGGTGTGGTAGAGACAGGCCAATTCAATGTAATCATTCTGACTGCGTGGGCCATCGCACAACGCTGCAAAAGTAAACCACGCCACATCCTTACAGAGTTTTACACTCTGGATAGCTCGACCGGCGATTTCTATCGCAGTGCTCTGTTCTATGTGTTCAGGATCCGGCGCCAGGTCTTGAAAAACCTTCTCTAATTTCTGACGAGTCTCTTGATTCAATGGCCAATGATAGGTGTGTGCTTTTTCTAAAAGACGAAGTCGGTAATCCGTTCCGCCATCCACATTGACGACAATGGTATGTTTTTGCAGCAAGGCAATGGCCGGTAAAAATCGGGCTCGCTGCAGGCCATCTTTATAGAGAAGATCGGGCACAACGTTAGAGGTAGCCACCAAAGTGACACCTCGACTAAACAGTTGTTCCATCAAACTACCAAGAATCATGGCATCGGTGATATCCGATACAAAGAATTCATCAAAACAAATGACTCTGGCCTCTGAAGCCAATCGATCAGCCACAATCGTGAGTGGATTTTTCTGACCTTCCAGTGTTTTCAGCTCTGCATGCACTCGGCGCATAAAGTGATGAAAGTGCATCCGGAGTTTATCGTCAAAGGGCAGACAGTTGTAAAACGTATCCATCAGCCAGGTTTTGCCTCGGCCCACGCCTCCCCAGAAATACAGCCCTCGTACAGGCTCTTTGGCTTTACTGAAAACACGCTGCAGCGATTGCATGAGAGAGCTTTTCTCAGGGGCAACCAACTGTTCATAGAGGTTCTGCAAATGCTGAACAGCTTCGGCCTGAGCAGGATCTTTGCTGAAGCCTCTTTGGCTGATGTCTCGCTGATAACTGGTTTTGGGGGTCATAGATGTACAGACTTATTCAGTTCAAACCGATTTTCTTATGAAGGTCGCGAGGAGCCCGTCGGACTTACCACTGACCTGGAGCAATGTACCCGCCTACGCTATAACGGAGCAAGCGTATCATTTACAATGTTGGTTCTGTTAATGCCGATGATACCGTTTCCAACCTGTGTAATTAAGTGTGAATTGGTTAACATGACTAGGACTGCTCTACGCTAACCGATACAATAGTGAAAAACATGGCGTTTGATTAATGACAAGGGCGCGTGCCCCACTGAGTGAGGCGACACTGTGGACATCGTGGAAAACGTGAACAACATGAACGTACTTTGGTTTATCGGCAGCCTGGCATTTCTGGCAGGCATTCTCTGTGGTGCGTTTGTGTACCATATACTCTCCGGATCCAAAACCCGCAACGGCAAGCTCGAAACCCAGTTGGATGAGTTGCAACAGGAGTTCAAAGAGTATCAACAACAAGTGGGTGATCACTTCACGACCTCTGCCCATCTGGTCAACAAAATGACCGATACATACCGGGATGTTCATGAACATCTGGCTACCGGTGCAGAAAGCCTGTGCAAAGATGAGGATGTGAAAAATCGCCTCAATGATTCACTGCTGGGGTCCAACGCTTTGATTTCTGGCAAGGTTCACAAGCGCCGCACTGAGCGTACGCCACCACTGGAGCAACCAAAAGATTACGCGCCTAAAAACAACCCGGGAGAGCAAGGCGCATTGTCCGAAGACTATGGCATCAAGACAGAGTCAGAAATAGAGGTTGATTTGGAAAAATAGAGATCACCTGCATTCAACCCAACTTACCATGGCTATGTAGGTTGGGCAGTCTGGCTAACAACGTGGTTAGTATCACCAACAAACTATGAACTTCTTGTCATTCTGATCATCAAACCAGCAACACAGAATGAAAATGAATACACGGAGTTTTTAATGTCACCCATTCAAGACAAGAGCCCGATTCCCCCTACTGATTCAAAAAAGCAATCTGAACTAACAGAAAAATACTGGAACAATCATAGAATTATCAACGTTCGAGGGGTTCAGATCTTTAGTAAAAAGAGTTGTGTTGAGCTAAATGAGGGCCTCACGTTTCCAAAAGACACCTTGTTAGATAAGCGCACAACACGATATATCTCACTTAAACGAACTTCCCCCTTTACACATCAAGACTCCAGCCCGGCTAAAGAACCGTTATTGACCATAAACGAGCAAGACAATCCTTTCCGCTCTTTATTCCCTAATTATGCAGCCTCGGATCTGAAGAAATTGTTGAATGAGGTCTATCTTCCCAAGCCTCGCGCAAAAGGAGAGAATAATCACTACTTCTTTGAAGCAAGCAAAATTAAAGACTATCTCTGCGGCAAGTCACTAAATGAGGCTGCCAATAAAGCATATGACAAAGAAGGCGCACTTCAAGACCAGCATACTCACAACTGTCAATTTGAAGACGGCAACTCCTCCGAAATAGCCAAAGCCCTGGAACATATTGCAGCGAAGCACCGATGCCAGATAGCAGCCCAATTAGATCAACACTATCACTTCAAAAAACCAAGTGCGCTGAGCTTTCATGTTGACTCTAATTCTGCAATGGAACGGCTTTTGCCAAAAAGTTATCCTTTCGAAGAAGTAAGTAACGGAAGTGGAAAACACTTCCAGGTTCATAGTGATTTCTTAATTACCTGGATAAAACAGTGCAATAAAACCATGCTAAAAGATAGCCATATGGTGATTGCCCTGGGAGTTAAGGGGCTTGGAAACACCGTAGCATCTGATGATCCGTGCTCTTCGAGTAGAGCATTCTCAGAATCTTTTCATTCATTGGATATGATCTACTACCTTGCCAACCTGAATAGACGCGTCCCGTCTTCACTGATCATCGGAAAGATAGCTAACCAGAATGGAGCCGGTTATGTGATCAACCAGGATACTACTTATCGTTTTCAGGTAACCCAAGCTGACAATACGTTTCATTTAGAATGTATTGACGACGAGGATTCGCAGAGAGTCCTGTTTAACTGGTCACACAAGTTCCGCAAAATACCACCTAGTATTTTTTCTGCGAATGACCTTGATAATATCAATCATGAAGACAGAGCTTTTTGGCAGCTGCAGGAACTCGAAAAATCAGCTCTACGGTTTAGCATAAATCACGGCTATCTGACCTCGGGCCATCAAAAAACCGACGAAACAGGCCAAGGAGAGAGCAGCTCCTCCCCAGCCAAGCTCGTCCGACAGATCCTGATAGGCAGGATTTCCGTCGTACCGACTGACGACCAAATGCTTGCATTCAAGGAAAAAAAATCGACAGCGTATTCTCTTGGCCAAAAAGAAGGCAGCATCAATACCAATCCCCCTATGTCCCTCAGCAATATTACGATTAATAACACCAGATTGTCAGTGTCAGATAAGCTTTATCAGAAATACCGTTTTAGTCGGATAACATTCAAAGATTGCATACTGCCGTTAGAAGCTTTAAAAGCAGGTAATCCGGATGGCAACCAAATGATCGACTGCCGGTTTTCTTTTAATTCAGACATTCAACAAGATCTGGAGCAAGCAACCATTTTATTCGATACACTTAAAAAGGCTCCCGATCAACTGGCTCATATTTCGGGCGGTTTAAAGTTTATTGATACTTCTGCTGACGAAAGTAATGTTTCGAAAGAGCAATATAACCTCAACCTCATTAGAAGATTACAGAAAAGCGGTAAATTCACCCAAAGCAGTGTGGATGAGAACATCAGCCAATTGACGGAATTTCTTGATGAAACCGGCCTTATTAAAGGTGAAAATACAAATTCGCGAACGCTTTCGTTTATTGTAATATTGAATGATATAGAACCTTCAACAGACAGCTCAAAAAGAAGCCCTATCATTGAGACTGCAACAATTCATTTCAATACAGGTTGTAATAATAAATCACCCATGCTTTATAAAGCAATCGAAGATCAACTAGACAGTCTTACGTTCTGCTATTTATCTGAAAAAAAACTGAGCATGTATCTGGAATACTATAGCTATAGAACCGACCTAGCAATTGAAGATATTTATAAAAAAGCCATTAACCTGATAAAGAAAAGTATTGAAAATAATCAATGCCTGCTATTAAAACACCTATACAACCAATTCAAAAAAACCAACCCTAAAGACAATCCTAATATTAAAAAATTAATATTAACTTGCATAAAAGATCGAGAATTGAAAGATAATGCTTTTGATTGTGTAAAAATTTCGGAGCTGTGCCTATCCGCTGATATCGATTTCAATGGTAAAAGTACAGTCAGGTACATTTTGGAAGAACTGCATAAAAAGCTTTTAGAGGATACCTCCGTTAATAACTATAGAGATGTTCTCTGGTGCCTCTACAGTTGCCTGAAAAATGCGACAGCGGCAGAGGCCTCGCTTTTATGTGAAGAAACCAGAAATGACGTAAAGTTTTTACTGAAGCAAATCATAACCAACATAGATATTGAGGCGTATGATAGCTATTATTTCATCATATGGCTCATTGGCATTGCCGCTTATTCCGGTGCATATCAGAATAATGAGGAGGGAGTTCTCATTCCCATATTGCAACGGGTAGACAAAACAGAGAAACTCTATTTACTTGAAAAGATAGAAGAACAGCTGGTTAATTACTTCAGATCCTTTAAAAAATCATCCGATCCAAAGAAAGCAAGCAAGATCTTGATTGACAAGTGCCGCCAGAAAATAGGTTCAACAACTATTTAATAAACGCGCAGGGCAGCCTATGCCCTGCTTTTTCTGTTTTCTCTCTCGATATCAACCTTGAACCAAAGCATCAAGATACTTCTCAGCATCCAAAGCTGCCATACAGCCCGTGCCTGCAGACGTGATCGCCTGACGATAAACATGATCCATCACATCCCCCGCCGCATACACTCCTTCTTTTGACGTCAACGTCGCGTTACCCTCCAGACCGCTATGGACTTTGATGTAACCATCTTTCATATCCAGCTGACCTTCAAAGATACCGGTGTTCGGTGTATGACCAATGGCAATAAAACAGCCCATAGCGCTGATCTCTTCGGTTTCACCGTTCAGAACGTTTTTTACCCGAACGCCGGTGACCCCCATATCGTCGCCCAATACTTCATCCAGAACAGAATCCAGCACCAAACGGATATTGCCGTTGGCTTCACGTTCTCTCATTTTGTCCTGAAGGATTTTTTCCGCACGAAATTCCTGACGGCGGTGAATGACTGTGACGGTTTTCGCGATATTGGAAAGATAAAGCGCTTCCTCAACGGCAGTATTACCACCGCCCACCACCACTACATCCTGATTCTTATAGAAGAACCCATCACAGGTGGCGCAGGCAGAAACCCCTTTACCCTTGAATGCTTCTTCACTTTCCAGCCCCAGGTACTGTGCGCTGGCACCGGTAGCAATGATCAAGGCATCGCAGGTGTAAGTATTAGAGCCTTTGAGAGTGTAAGGTTTTTTACTGAAATCCACTTCTTCAATATGATCAAAAACAATTTCAGTACCAAAACGCTTGGCGTGGGCTTCCATATCCACCATGAGACCCGGCCCTTGAAGACCTTCCGGGCCGCCAGGCCAGTTATCCACATCGGTAGTCGTCGTCAACTGACCACCCTGTTGCATCCCTGTGATCATCACCGGATTCAGGTTTGCTCTTGCTGCATAGACTGCTGCGGTGTACCCCGCTGGGCCAGAACCCAGGATCAGCAGGCGGGAGTGTCTGGTTGTGCTCATTATTGGACTCCATCATTTGGGCAACGAGAAATGGCCATATAATAGCGAGAGGCTTTCTCTTATGGCAATTGCCAATCGTTATTGTTTGATTGACTGAGGCTATTTAAGCAGGAGAAAACCCAGTCTCTGGTGTAAGATCGTTCAGATCTGAATGAGTTCCGATAGAAACATGACCAATAAAAATACGCTTTCCGGCCCTGGCTATTTTGCCCAAGGGCTTTCAATGATTTTTTTACCACAGCTGCGATGGTTTGTTCTGATCCCCTTAGTGATCAATATTCTCGTCTTCGGCGGCATTGTGTATGGCGCTTCCAGCTACTTCTCTGGATGGATGCAACAACTCACCGGCTGGATGCCCGACTGGCTGGCTTTTCTCGAGTATCTGTTATGGCCGCTGTTTTTTCTGGCTCTGGCGGCTGTGATGTTTTTTACCTTTACTATTATTGGCAACCTGATCGCTGCACCATTCAATGCATTACTGGCTGAAAAAGTACAACGAATGGAGGGGGCTGATCTGCCAGATCTCAAATTGTCTGACTGGTTAATCATTGTTCCCAGAAGTATTGGCCGGGAACTGAGAAAGCTCCTTTATTTTCTGCCGAGAGCCTTTATTCTACTGCTGCTGTCTTTTATTCCCATTCTGGGCATGGTGCTATGGTTTTTATTCAATGGCTGGATGATGGCCATTCAGTACTGCGATTATGCGGCGGATAACCGCGGGGTGCCTTTCAGCACGATGATGTCTGAATTAAAATCGAGGATAACCAAATGCTGGCCCTTTGGCGCCATGGTTAATCTCGCTATGCTGATACCACTTTTGAACCTGCTGATCATTCCTGCAGCCGTGGTAGGCGCCACCCTTTACTGGGAAAGGGAAGTAGTCAACGAGCACGTTTAATAGTAAAACGACAAAGGATGCTAACTTAATGAGTTGTCTTTTCTGTAAGATTGTTGCCGGTGATATCCCGGCCAATAAAGTGTTTGAAGATGGTGATGTACTGGCCTTCAGGGATATTAACCCTGCGTCGCCCACACATATCCTAGTCATCCCCAAGAAACACATCGCCACCATGAATGATACAACGGTGGAAGATCAGGCGGTGCTCGGCAAAATGATGCTGATTGCAAAAGATCTGGCGGCTGAAGAAGGCATTGCTGATGATGGCTTCCGACTGTCCATAAGTACCAATGCTCAAGGTGGTCAATCGGTTTATCACATTCACCTGCACTTAATGGGCGGACGCCAAATGCAGTGGCCGCCGGGCTGATCCCGAACCTTACCTATACCCAACCCACGTTAAAATTCCGAGCCTTTTGCCGATTACCCACTAGAATCAATGGCAATAGGCATTATCAATGACAACACATCAGGCTCATTTCGAACACCTTGTTGGCTATTTGGGTGACATAGCCGGTACGAAATTCCCAATTATCAATAATAGCTGTACGCTAGTTGACTCAAATACTAACGATGAAAAAATCGTACTAGAGCTTCCCGAAGGCAGTGACCTCCTTATGCTGCACAGGTTAATCTCTACAATGCCCACCGATGCCTCCACAAAAAAAGCAAAAGCCCTCCAGCTGCTGACTTTAAATAGTCAACCTGACAAACTTCAGGGCGCCTGGTTTTGCATCGACCCGGACTCCGATGGTATTCACCTTATGCTGGGGCAACCTATTGAAAACCTGAACAATCAACAGTTTGAAAACTTAGTGTTTAATTATGTTGAACTGGCAGATCAGTTAATGGATGAAGTGAATAATGATAGGCCTGATACAGGCGGATTAGATAGCTCGGCATTCCAGGGGATTCAAGTATGAAGATAGGTTCGTCACCTGGTCCAGCGATAGATCCAAGTCAGCAATCGGCTAAGGACAAACCATCGGTATCGTCTGAAAAATTTCAAGCTCTGGTGAAAAATATGAAGCCCGGCGATAACAGTTTAAGAACGCCACTTAAAGGTCCCGTTTTATCTCCAATGAATCACACTCCTCAAAACAGGGCTAACCTGGCTCCTGCGCAAAAATAAACCTCGCGCTATAAAACTGAGGGGGAATACCCCTCAGCAAAACAAAGATTACTTATTTACAGCCGAGTTACACCTTTTGGCGTGTACTTCTCAACCATCAGTGGCGAGTGTTGTTCAATGTACTCTCTCAGTACATCTGCATCCGTAAACCCTGTATCTACATAGCTATCCATCTTGCTTACATTCGGGTAGTTATCACCGCCACCGGCAGAGAAGCTCAGGATTGCCATCTTGTAAGTCTTGGTCAGGTTCAGAGGCTCACCGCCAATACGTACGTTTTTCACACCCTTTTTAGTGATGTCCATTTCCACACCAGAGAAGTGAGCAAAAGCACCGCTATCGGCTGGCTTTAAAGCCACAACGTTCAGGTAGTCCATCACTTGCTGACCAGTGAGATCCACTGTGGTCAAGGTATTGCCGAAAGGCAGAACAGTCAGTACATCTTTATAAGTGATTTCACCCGGCTCTATGCTGGCACGAATACCACCACCATTATTCACCGCAAAGTCAGCACCGGTTTTCGCCATAAACGCCTGAGTCAGCAAAGTGCCCAGGTTGGTTGGTTGGAAGCGAACTTCCGCACGCTCACCCATCAACCGCTGATCAACATTACCCACTTTGGCGGCCACCAGCTTCTGGCCTTTTTCCTGATACGGGCGAAGCATTTCCAGCATTTTGTCATCGGCCGCGATCTTTTCATCACCTTTGCCGTGGTTTACTGGAATCAGTTCATAATCCTTCAGTGTGAGCTCACCATTGCTGTACTCAAAATCTGCACGCCCAACATACTTGCCCCACTCATGAGCCTGCACAATGTAGGCACCGTTTTGCAGGTCTGGCTCAAACAGTGGATCCTGAGAGTGGCCGCCAACAATAAGGTCAATACCATCAACACTGCGAGCCAGAGTCACGTCACCGGGTGCGTTCACGCCATAGGCAGCGTTGGCGTAGTGCCCCATGTGGGTCGTAGCAATAATAACATCTGCTTTTTCTTCCAGCTCAGGTACCAGTTCCCGGGCGACATTCACCGGTTTTCTAAACTTCAAACCAACGGTGTTCTCAGGGTTAGTTGCCTTCGGCGTGTCATCCGTGGTCAAACCCATAACGGCAATACGCAAGCCATCTTTTTCAAACATTGTGTAGGGTTTGAACAGTGTTTTTCCAGTTGATTCATCAATGATGTTGGCGGAAAGGAATGGGAACTCAGCCAGAGATTCCTGCATTTTCAGGATTTCTCTAGGGTTATCGAATTCATGGTTACCTACCGCCATGGCATCATACCCCAGCATATTCATGCCTTTGAAATCAGGAATCGCATCCTGCAGATCTGACTCAGGCACACCCGTGTTTATATCACCGCCGGACAGTAGCAGCACATGGCCACCTTCTTCTTCCACTTCTTCACGAATGTCTTCGATTAATGTCATCCGTGCGGCCATGCCGTAACGCTCTTTACGGTCATGCCAGAAACGACCATGGTGGTCATTGGTGTGTAGCACAGTCAACTGATAGGTCTTATCAGGATCAGGACCTGTCTGACCAGGCATTAAAGAGCAGGCACTGACCATGCTCGCAAGCGCTGCAACGGCCAAGTGTGATGGCTTAAACTGTTTTAACATCATTGTTGAAGTGTCCGTGCGGAGTGATTTGTGTTCATCGTAAACCAGTGTCGTGTGTTTTGTCCCGACAGCTATGATTTGTGCAACCTTAGGCTCTGTTAACATAAGGTTCCAAACTCAGTGGTTCGTAAAGCCGCATTCCACGAGGCGAATGAGTGAAGATGTAGTGAACTACATCAAGCTCGTTCAACGAAGCTGGAAGGCGGCTTTACGAACCACCCGGGGGGCTCAAGCCAGAATGCTTCTGCCCTTGTTGCAAGAACTTGAAAGACGTCAGTATTCCTGCGCTCTTGCGCCTCGTCAGAAACATTCTGGCTTGAGCTGAGAAAGGAACCTTATGTCAACAGAGCCTAACAGCACCAATCGCATTCCTTTTTGATGCAAGTCAACTATCTCCCATGAATACTTTTCACTCAACCAGCAATTTATTTACAAGCCAACTTGAGCACGTATTCAAACTCTACAAAGTGACCGGTTTAAACAACGGTTTGCATACTATATGATTCGTCAATTGATCTAATAAACTGGCAAAAGTGGACTGACAGACCAATGCCATCAGGGAACCATTTACATGCTTTTGCTTATTGAACTTCTTGAGACATCAACGCCTTACTTTGTTTTTTTCCTGATTGTCTCCGGATTGATTGTTGGTAGCTTTTTGAACGTGGTGATTCATCGATTGCCCGTCATGATGGAGCGCCAGTGGCAGCAACAAAGTGAAGAAATCCTGCACCCTGAACGGGAGCACGAGCCAATGCCAACGTATAATCTGGTTACCCCCGCTTCTACCTGCCCTTCTTGTCAGCACAAGATTCGCGCCTGGGAAAACATTCCCGTATTAAGCTACCTCTTTCTTCGGGGAAAATGTGCTTCCTGTAAAACCGGCATATCGTTTCGTTATCCGGCCATTGAGATCATCAGCGCCATCATGACGGTCGCTATTGGCCTGACCTGGGGCGTAACCCTGCAGACAGTGGCTTTCTGCCTGCTTGGCTGGTCGTTACTGGTTCTGACCATGATCGATTACGACACTCAATTACTGCCGGATGACATCACACTGCCATTGGTATGGGCTGGCTTGGTCGTGAATAGCTACGGCTTAGTGGTCGGTCTTGATGAAGCGCTTTGGGGTGCGGTTGCCGGTTACCTCTCTCTCTGGAGTGTGTACTGGCTATTCAAGCTGGTCACCGGTAAAGAAGGGATGGGTTATGGCGACTTTAAACTTCTCGCGGCATTAGGCGCCTGGCTAGGGTGGACAAAACTGCCTCTGATTATTCTTCTCTCATCTCTTGTCGGAACCATTGCTGCTGTTCTGCTAATCGTAACTAAACGACAGGAACGCTCTAACCCGATTCCTTTCGGCCCATATCTGGCAATTGCTGGTTTTATAGCGCTTATTTGGGGCGACCAGTTGATTCAAGCCTACCTTAGTTTTTCGGGGCTTAGCTCATGAGCAAACAAGAACAAAATACTAAAATGACCATTGGCGTCACTGGTGGTATTGGCAGTGGCAAAACGGCAGTGACCGACTTCTTTGCCAGCAAAAGTGTCACTATTGTTGACGCCGATCTGGCAGCACGGGTGGTCGTTGAGCCGGGCAAACCAGCACTGGAAGCAATCGCCAAACGTTTTGGCTCCGGTATTATCCTGAATGGGAATTTGGATCGTGGCCAGCTCCGTACCATTATTTTCGATAGCGTAGATGAACGACTGTGGCTTGAAGCTTTGCTGCATCCTCTGATTCGTGATCAGATACGTCTTGAGTTGCAACAAGCCAAATCCCCCTATGCCATCCTGGTTTCACCCTTAATGCTGGAAACCGATCAGCATGAGTTAGTGAATCGAATTCTTGTGGTGGATTTACCAGAAGCGACACAAATAGAGCGAGCGATGAATCGCGATCACATGGATGAAGATCAAACAAGAAAAATCATCGCAAGCCAGATGCCCAGAGAAAAGCGTCTTGAATGGGCTGACGATGTCGTGGAGAACAGCGGAACGCTTGAACAGCTTCACCAGTCCCTGGAAAAGCTGCATGAAACTTACCTAAGTCTTGTATAAAGGCTTAGGTGGTAGTATTTACACCCCCGGTTTCCATGCATTGGTAATCGGGTATCGTCGGTCCCGGCCAAAGCCTCTTGGAGTTATGCGGGTTCCAATAGCAGACTGTCGACGTTTGTATTCGTTAATGTCCACCAGCCTCAGCACTCGATAAACCTCATCTCGATCAAAACCTTCTTTGATGATGGTTTCTGCACTGCAATCCTGCTCAATGTAAAGTTCCAGAATACGATCCAGAGCATCGTAAGGCGGCAGACTGTCTTCGTCCACCTGATCTGGAGCCAGTTCTGCAGAGGGCGGGCGATCAATGACTCGCTGGGGGATAACATAGCCTCGGGTATTCCGGTATTCAGATAACTTAAACACCAAAGTTTTAGGCACATCTTTCAATACATCAAAACCGCCGGCCATATCGCCATACAGAGTTGCATAGCCAACGGCCATTTCACTCTTATTTCCTGTGGTTAGAACCAGATAACCTTTTTTGTTGGAAATGGCCATCAACATCACACCGCGGCAACGGGACTGAAGGTTTTCTTCTGTGGTATCCCTTGGGTAGCCCGCAAACTCTGAATCCAATGTACTCATAAAGGCATCAAACATGGGTTCAATGGGCAAAACCTTGTAGTTCACCCCAAGAATATTCGCTTCTTCTGCTGCATCTTCAAGACTCATATCCGAGGTATAGCGGTAAGGCATCATCACCGCTTCTACCCGGTCTTTGCCCAGAGCATCGGTGGCAATAGCTAACGTCAGCGCTGAATCAATACCGCCAGATAAACCAAGCACGATACCCTTGAAGCCGTTTTTATTCACATAGTCTCGAACGCCGGTTACCAGAGCATCGTAAACCTGTGAGCACAGTTCAGGAATCGCTTCAATGTCGCCTTCGTCAAAGGCATTAGCCTCTTTATCAAAGCTCACACAGTGCAAACCTTCTTCAAAATAAGGTGCACTAAAAGCAAGCTCCCCACTGCTATTCATGACAAATGAGCCGCCATCAAACACCAGTTCATCCTGTCCGCCCACCATATTGGCATACAGCACAGGCAGGCCAAACTCGGTACAACGTTCGCGAATCGTCTGATGGCGCAGTGACTGCTTATTCATATGGAAGGGCGATGCATTTAAACTGATGATCAGATCAGCACCCGCTTCCTTCGCTCGCCGAACTGGCCCTTGATACCAGAGGTCTTCACAGATCAGCAACGCCACATTTACGCCTTTACAGGAATAAATAACGGTTTCCTGAGCTTTAACAAAATAACGTTTCTCATCAAATACTTGATAATTGGGAAGGTGCTGTTTGCCATACCGAACCAGTATTTCACCATCTCGTATTACCAGCGCCTGATTTTCCAGACCATTAGCCCCCATTAAAGGCGCACCAATAATCAGATCAACACCTTTAACGGCTTTAAGACGGTTCAGGGCATGTTCAATTCGTAGAATAAGACTGGGGCGAAGCAGAAGGTCTTCTGGTGGATAGCCACAGAGTGTTAACTCCGGGAAAACGATGACATCGGCGGCCAGCTGGTCCCGAGCCTGCTCGGCAGCATCAATAACCCTGGAGGTGTTTCCATCAATGTCACCAACCACCAGATTGAGCTGGGCCATGACCATATTGAGTTTTACTGACATGGAAATACTTGCCTATCCCCTTTGTTATGAAACTGCAAAACAGAGCAAGTCACTCAGACTTCGGCAAATCGCAGTATGAAAATAATGCGGTATTGTCTTGCAACCGAGGGCATCTGTAAATTGAAATGACTGGGAGGATAATAATGGAAACGATTTTGACGACTTTTAGCCGTCAAAGTTGAAGTTCATTCTCTCTGATGGTGGTTGCAGAAAATTACCCCCTATATAATTCGCACCAAACTGCCATACAGGAGACATATCTTCTGCAGACTCAATACCCGGTACGATGACTTGTTTTCCGGTTTGGGTAAGATCAGTAATTAGCTTCCGCAACTCATCAAGCCTGGCTCTTTCATCAAGATCACGGGTAAAAGAGGTGTCCAGCATGACCAAATCAACATCAAGGTTCTCAATAGCAGCCAATGGGTTAACGCTACAGCCAAAATCCCTGACCACCGTTTGGCACCCCATCGTTTTCAGTTCTTTGAAAAACTCACCAATTCGGTCAGTATAACGAGCAATATTCGTTTCACTCAACTCTACTGCGAGTGCAGAAGTTGGTATACCTGCAGCCTTCAGAGCGACGTTCATCCACGGAAGAAATTTTTCATCTGTAACAGCATAACCACCCAGTTGAACCAACAAACGAGTATCATTGCCTTCTTTTCTTTTTGCCTTCAAAGCCTTACTGGCTTCTATCAGTTGCCATTGGTCAACTTTATTCCAAAGACTGATTTTCTCCAGTTTTGGCCGAAAGACAGATCCCTTATGCTCGCGTCCCTGACCATCAATAATATTAAGCGATACTTCATAGTACTCTAACGAGGATCCCGATAGCGGAATCAACGGCTGGTATGTCAATTTCAGTTTTTTGTTTTTCAGCGCTTGACTGACCAGACCCGCCAGATGTTTTTCTACAGAGTGGACTGGCTTAACATCTCTTCTTTTCTGATAAAAACAAAGCTGATTGCCACCTTGCTTATAGGCCATCACCGCAGCCTGACGGCTTTGGGACAGCATAGTTTTAGCATCATCACTGGTTTCACCGAAAATAACGGCACCAAGTGATAGCTTCACTTGCAACAATTTTCCTTCGACCTCCACATCTTTAGTGGTGACTGTCGCAAGCAGGTCGGTTACTTTTCGGCGTATTTTTTCTTCTTCCCCCTCCCTCAAAAGCGCTACAAAACTACCGCCACCCAAGTTTGTGAAGGGACGAGTATCACCAAGAAATGCGCCAATTTCCTTTGCGACAACGGCAACTAGCCTCTGACAGACACCTCGACCATGTTCAGCATTGATTTCCTTGAGCGTATCAATATAGATACAACACAGCGTATCCTTTCCCTTTCCTGATACGGCTTTTTGAACTGCCACATCAACAAGCTGTTGGAATTGATCAAAATGTTTGCTATCAAACACCGTCTCTTCACTGCGATGGAACACCTGAGCAGGAATATCTTTGATGCCTTCTTCCTCAGAGTCTGCATGAATCTGCAAACTCAGAGCAAACTGCTCATGGTAAGACGTAGCCGAAATCACCGTTCTAGTTGATATCTCAGTGCCGTCTTTACCTGATAAACTGCACTGAACGGCTGCAAAAGCCTGACCACTGTCTTCAACATTAAATAAAAATTCTTCGACATCCTTTTGGTCTTTTTCACTGATAAATTCTTTGAACGCCCTACCATCCAGCCGCTCATTTTTTGATAGACCCAGCAATGTTGAAAATGCGGCATTGGCGTATTGGATTTTACCGTGACTGATATAAATAACTGGATCGACCTGATCATCCAGAAGAATCCGCCTCTGCTTCTCTGACTCATACAAAGCAACACTCATACGGCGATGATGCCGCCGTGCCTTCAGCGCATCAAACTCTCTGGCAGTGATGGTCGTCAGATAATCCCCATCATCCATAGGTATGACGGCTCTGGCTCCCATCTTAACGAAAGAAAGTGGATCTGTGTCATCATCAGCAGTGAGCATAACAATGACTGGAAGGTCGATGTTTTGCTGGCTCAAGAAGTCGCAAACCTGAGAAGTGCCCATGGACTCAGGCTTATTGATGGTTATCAGTAAATCCCAGGGAGGGAGTACAGAAATCTTCGAACTTAGCTCTTTAGGGTCATTGACCAGATCTGCTCGAGTGGCATACCCCGACTCTCTTAATGCATTCAAGCAAGCATCAGCTTCTTCCTGCGCAGCACCAACCATGAGGACACGTAATGTCTCTGTACTTCCGGATTCCATAAAATGAGCAACCTTATCGACCTTAGGGACTATCTCAGATGGATATCGGCGGATTCTGGTTGGGTTGAATATTGAATCTTTGCTTTTGCGAGGTAAGTTTTGTGATTAGATAAGATGCTATTTCCAACAGTCATTTGGAGACTGAATACCCAAATGATCCAGCGTGATCACGGTGCACCCTGTATCACTGGCCTGCACCTTTGTGTCAATCGCTGTGGCCGTTATCCGATAGGATGTTGAGCTGGACTCAACGGAAATCGCATAAAACCCTTCAGGTGAAGAGCCACCACCCAGATTGACAACCGCATCAGTAAAACGGAAGTTAACAGAATACCAACGCTCCTGAGCTGCTGCTGCGTTGGTCAGAGCAACCCATGCGTCACTTCGACGGGTCTCGAACATATACTGACTGTAGGATGGGTAAACAATGGATGAAAGAATACCGATAATCACCAGGACAATCATAAGCTCACCCAGCGTATACCCTTTCTGGGATCGATTACTTCCTGATTGAGACGGCTTCATTATTCTACCCAGGGCAGTTTGAATATCTGCCACCAGCTCTGACGCCCCTCAGAACTGAACGTATAATCCAAACCTGTGGAACTGATACTGCCCCCTGCTCCTTGCGTGATGGCTGACAATTTTCCGGCTTCCCCTCTGTGCACAACGGGTGAAGAGGCATAACCAATACCAAGCCCAATGCTTTTCAGGCTTCCTTCCAACTCCAGACTTTCAATGGGCACATAACCCAACACCGCAGAAGGAGATGCCGTGCCAGTCTGATAATGCACGGCAAACAGCGAGCTAATGCCATCGATAGAACAACTATTGTCAGAAGGCTGATATTCTGTAAACAGAATTTGCGTGAATTGCCGGGTCACTCTGTTCACACTACGACCTGAAGGTGAAACGCCATCAACGCTCAACGGCAACTTCCAGCCTCCACGGGCAACCACCTCATTTTTGAGGTCATCAAAGCTTTCAACGGTTTGCGAATCAATAATAAAAGGATCGTAGCTAAGATTGGATTTCAGAAGCACATCGCCATTACCAAACACGGCAACATTACCAACATTCACAAGGTTGCTCTGGCTCACCGAACCATAGGTTAGATCTTTGGAATCATTTAAAGGCTCACGAAGTCCGTAAAAATAGTTGGCTGATGCATCGCGATTATCGTTGTAGGTTTGCAATCGCCCAGTTCCAGAATAGACCCAATAACTGTCACTATCGGTTACGGTTAAAGGTTGTGCTGTAATGGGCTGACCCGCATCCAATAACACATTCAAGGTCGAATTTTCGATATCTGTGGCGAGCTTCAACCGCATCAACTTACCATCAAGCTGACTACCTCCGGTTTCTACCGTGCCAAAATAAACGACGTCATCTTGAAAGTCTCTATTCCAATCTTCAGTAATGATATCCCCGGCATAAGAGGCCGGAGATGATGTAAGAAGAGGGTCAAAACCAGAAACAAACGATTTATTGCTCAAATCATAGATAAAAAGATGCAAGTTTTGATCGGCAGTTCCATGATCCAGCGCCGATCGAAGCTCTGCCTGAGTTCTGCCAGAAGGTCCGGAGCCCATCACCAGATACCAGTCATTCTGAACAGGCTGGCTCCAATCAGCCTCACCACTGGCATCAACGCCAGCTACCCGCCGCTTTATCAACGCCGGTCTGGCCGTGGTGAAGCCCATATCGGGATGGGTGATCTCTGCCAGTAACTCCGGTGGTTGCTCCGGATTAGTAACATCCAGCACCACCCAGGCGGAGCGCATGGTTCTATTCTCATCATTAACGGTGATATCAATGCTACCGCCCCCAAATCGCATCCCCACCACCAGAACGGTGCCCCAACCTCCCGGATGATCAGCATCTTCTGCAAAAATATTGGCATCAAAAACAAGAGGTTCAGAATCCATGTAGTAGACATGGGGATAATCTTCTTCTGGTAACCAGCGAAGGTGTGGCAACAAATTCATTGGCGCATAGCTCCAGATCTCAGAGCCCAGAGGATGACTGACTTCATTATTTTCTGTTGTCAGCACATAACTAAATTCGCTCTCATCCCAGAATCCGCTATTAAACGCATGGATCAAACCATCATTGGCGCCCACATAAAGCACATGACGTCGGTTCAGATAATGATTACGAAATGCTTTATAGCTGCTGTCCTTAAACCAGGCATCGTATCGGCTGTCCGGTGCGGCAACAACACGGGGCGTTGAGTGAACAATGTCGCCCAGTCGCCAGACTTCATCCAAACCATCGCCATCGTAGTCAATCGTCCTTGACCGGGTATTGTCGGATTCCTGCCCTCTAATGTAATTCACTAAAGGAGTCACTTCCGAAGAAGAAACCCCTAAAAAGCCAGCATTTCCAGTAAACGACGAAGGAACAAATGGTCGCTGCTCACCATCATCCACTTGCGAATTATTATTGGTATCCAACCAAGTGAACATATGTCGTCCACCGGAAGCAGGCAGGTGGTAGTTTCGCTGATCCGTTACATTTGACAGCTGAGACAACTGATCCCGGGCATCCCAGATCGTCTTCAAAGAAGACAGTGGTTGTAGAGAACCATCAACTATACGGGTAACGCCGGAGTTTGTGGTGCTGTATCTCTGTACCATTGTCTGGCTGGAGTTGGGGTCAAAATATAACTCAATTATTTTGTCTTCAGAGTAATCATCCAACCTTGCATTACGGTTACCGTCTTCCCGTATGTGGCCTTTGTTATCAATAAACAACGAATGGAGAATGCCGCCCCAGGTAATCGATTTACCATTTACTTCCAGATTTGGTTGAAACAGTGCCTGATAGATAGCACCAGTCCCCGTTGAACTATTAGCAAAAAGAGCAGCGTTGGTAGCAGACGACACTCGACTTGAAATATCTTCAAGCACCTGACCAAGCTGGCTGGCCAATAACGTTGGATTCCTGGAGAAGAAATAATTATCGGGCACGCCATCTGAGCCACGAGCCCCAGTCAGGTTATTGCGAGTATCCCATTCACGATTATTATCTGTATCTGGTAAACCATCGCCATTGCCATCGTGCCCCGGCGTCTTGTCACCATCCAGATCAACAAACCCGCCATATTTAGCGGCAAGAAACATCGGCTTAGGCAAAGTGCTCGCCGCATCTGCAGATACGCTAAACACTCGGGTATTGCTATCGCCGTCGTAATACTGATTATTCAGGGATTTATAGACAAAACTGTTAGTCTGGAGACCATCATCCACTGAATTAGCACCGGTAACGGTGTAAGAAAAACGCATATTCAAGCCCGCATAAATGCCTTTTACCTGAACAAACATTCTCACTTGATTATCCGTTAAATTCGTACCATTTAATGGGCCTGAAGAAATTCCGTCACAGTGGGTTCCCACGCAGAATTGAATTTCAGAAGCCGCATCAAAGTCATAGTCATTACCCCAATATGAATCTTCCCAGACAAACGTCAGTCGTCCTTGAACAACGTTACCCTCACTGTCTTTGACCAGTGAATCCACCACTACATCAATTAACGTGCAGTCAGAACCCCCACCCTGAAAGTTTGATGAATAAGCACCAAAATTAGAACTAGCCTGACAAACAGGCTGAAAATTAAATGCCTTGCCATCGACATCCAGTGTGAAGTTTGGAATGGATTCCGCCAGCTCAATCGCATACGTTCGAACTGACTGCTTTCCTGCAAGGCTGGGGCGCAGATCGGAGGTATTGGCATACCAGGCTAACCCAGCCAAGTGATAACCACCTTCCAGCTGAGGTACTTCTGGGCAAATACCTATAGCCTGAGACAAACCGCTCAAATACTTACTGCGGCAGTGCCGTGTACTTCCCGTTCCGCCCACCAGATAATTACCTGCAAAGGCGCCATCAAATTCCATTTCTCCCACAGCATCAGTTGCGTCATTGACGGAAGCGGTGCCGTTCAAACCAGGAAGATCAACACTGGAAGAAAGCTGGTCTGCATCAAATGAATTCAAACCAGTAGATAACAGAATAATCGAACAGTTAGCACAGGCATTCTCACGATTCATTGGATTACTCCAACTCGCACGAGTAATACCAGGCACAAACCGGTTATCCTGACTGGTATCAAAACTGCTGGTTGGTAAGCGCTGCCCTGCAAAGTACCGTAGCGTTTCCAGATAGATTTCGGAAAGAGGATTCCCCCAGTTAGTACATCGTCGAGTCGAACTTGTCCCTCTACTGAGTTTGAAACTGCTTACAGAAATCCCATAGGTATTACAATCTGTATAGACATTTTGGGAATAGCTGTATCGGGTTATTCTGAATTGATTGATGTTATGAATAATGCCCTGAATAGACTTAAACTGCCCTGTATTCAGGTTAACTTCATCGAGATTGCTGTTCTCATTACCGGCCAGCTTTCCAATATTTTTCCTGAGAACTCCTCCGGAAATATTTTTATCATAACTGCCTGTTAATAAACCAAACCAGATGGCTCCAGACTCACCATACTGCTGAAGCAATCCAACGGGCTTACTGTTGCCGTTAGGATACGTTTTACAACGAGAAGAGGTAGCCGCATCTTTACCATCAACACAGGCTTCTATGTATACATTATGCGACGTTAAATAATTGCTGTAAGGCGGGCTATCCGTTCTGCCCCACTGACACTGCATTGCTGCCGTTGAGCTCCAACGAGGCCAAGAACCACGAGCTACGCGAAGTGTTGGTGTGCCATTTTCATACTCAGCCACATTACAAAGACTCACTGACGACTCATTGTAAGGCGTGTAATTCAAAGTACTGACTCCTGAGCGACTGCTGTCATATACCTTGCCAAATGCATGAACATCTCTCGGCAGATAAGCTCTCTCCAGAACGGTCAATGTGGTTGTATCAGTGGAACGCTTGCCACCAAACAACACTTTTCTCAGAATATCCATACGAGACATGCTGGCCCAATTTAGAAAATTCCCACTCCAGGGCGCAGTTGAAGTCGTGCAGAAATGTCCATTTTCACCGGTTGCCATAGCAATGGGTTGAAACCGGTTGGAAGTAAATTGATAACACCAGCTGCTATCGAAATAACCAAGATAATCAAAGCCGTCTTCATAGCTGGTATCAAGTTCACCGTCTGCATCCAAATCGGTGTAATCGCTGTAGGCTTTTTTAAATAACTCATGATCCACAGACATCGCCAGCATCACCAGCGGTGCAGAGGTATTACTCAGCAAAGGGGGTTTGGCAGCATAATGGCTTGATTCCGGCGCAGCATTCACCTGCAATGCCATCAGCAAGATCAATCCGGCAACCAATCCGTAAATATGTTGTGAGGCTAATCTATCCATGATCACAACCCCTTAGGTTTAACCTGTTTTTCTAACTGCTCTTTTTATACGACGATTGAAGCATTACCCGTGAGGCACTACTGCCACCAGTTGCCAACGCAGTAATGCGATAGTACATCGCCCAGTCTCCAAGATCTGAAGGGTCAGGCAACGGCCCTTCTGACTCTTTAGCAATGTAACAGCGAAACTCGATAATATATTTGGCGCTGGCAGAAATACCACTAACCGTCACAATCGTTTCCCGGTGATTGCTGCTATTACTCCAAATGGCATCCCCTTCCCAAGGCTCAGAGTTTCCTGGAACACAGCCACCAACGTCATTTATTTCAACACCCGAAAAACAAAAACCATTTTCACAAGCCTGATTAAATCCGGTTAACGATAAAGAGCTTTCAGCAATATATTTTTCGGCCTCTTTCAAAGCCGCTTCAGCAGCAAAGAACGCCATTTGCTGATCCTGATAATTACCACTCATTTTTTCTTCAAGAGTGGCCATCTTCACTGCCGTCAAACCCGTCACGGTAATCACTAAAAGCATGATCAAACTCACTAACAATACGCTGCCTTTTACCGGTGTCTCCATGCTTTTCATTTCAGCCCCCGGTTACGCAACTTGATGGTTCGCATAAAACTCCGACGCACATAGTTGTCACTGGGCAACACTGATTGTCCGGCAAAAAAATAGGCCTGCGGTGATGGTGCAACCTCAGTAAAACTCCTTACCAGAATTTCCAGCTTCACACTGATCACGTTTAGCCAATCCGAGCTGTAAGGCGTTATTTCTGCGGCAGAGAGGTATTGATCAGCAACACCGTTGTTATCACTATCCAGACCATAACGAATCAATAGGCCTTCCACACCTTCAACCAATGCCTCAGCATTAATGCTGTTACCACTCTCATACTCACCCGCCTTTTTTCGGTACAGTGTTGGTATCCCGTTACTATTTCTTAAATAAAAGGCATAGGTTTCTAAAGGCAGCAGAACAGATCCCTCATGACTGGTATTGCTGGATTCGATTAAAGTATCCTCACAGGTGAAGTCACCATACATTTGGCTGACGCAGTTATTCAAGTTACCGCTGTTTGATGCGGGGTGTGTTATAGCGCTGCCACCGGTAGAACCACCCGCTCGAAATATTGAAATCTGGCCACAATCCGGAGAGATAAGAGCCAACAAATCACCTTCATCGTATGAATGAGAACTATTCAGTGACAATCTCACATTACTTGTATCATGCCCATTGACGACCTGAGCAGAGTCACTATCCAGACGATGAATAATGATGGCTTCAGAAATAGCGTTACTGTCCAACTGTTGTGTAACTGAAGTGCCGGCCGAGAGGCCGAGAACTCCCTTATCAAAATGCGCCATCCACTGTCTGTTATCAGCACTAGAACTCAACATATTCGCCAAACTGGCTTGAGACGGGCAGCCTGTATAAGCCGCCGTACTGATAGCCTGACCGACCAGATCAAGGGTCAGCCGGGCGCTTTCCTGAATACGTGATAACTCATCTTGAAGAGCCCATGATCGACTGGAACCCAGAATCAGGTGGCCCACACCCGAGAACAGAATAAGCCCAAGCAATAAAGCAATCATGAGTTCAACTAAGGAAAAACCCTGCGCTTGAACAGACTTAACTTTCATGAATTTCATAATATCCCCCTTAACACAATATCGCTCAGGGGAACCCGGTTACCCATATTAGGAAAACTCAGTTGGATGGTATAAATCCTGTGGCTACCACTGTCGCTATAACTAATAGCTCCCTTTGTGCCGGGGATCTGGCATATCAGTTGAAATTTCCACTGCTTAACATCGTATAAAGCCAGCTGTTCAGGACTACAACTTGAAGACTCACAACTCACAGGGTAATTGCTGGCGACACACTGGTTATACGTTAACCCATCTAGCTCAACTCGATAGTCATCACTGCTTTTCGCAACGTCAGCATTCGCCTGAATACGATCCAGCATATCGGTTGCAAGGAACGTTGCCTGAGACTGAATATAGGAGGATTGATTAAATTGCATGCTGCTGCTGTGAACAGCAACCATACCCAGTACGCCTATCGCAATAATCAATAAGCTGATCAGTACTTCAATCAGTCCGACTCCCCTCTGATAAAGAGAAAATTGTCGTGTACACTGCCTTCCTAACTGCATGATCCTTGATTCTCCGTGCGTAATCGTCCAGTCATACTGATAACGATGGCCTTTGCATCAAGCCCGTCATTTTCCCGGTCACAGACCTGAAAAGTACCCGCCTGTGTCGTCTGTCCTCGACTATTGAATCGAAGGTTGTATCCCCGATTCCATGTTATGGAGATCAAGTTCGATACATCCGACACACGACGAATCAACTGATCCCTCCCGTTGAACACGCCATCATCACTCTCATCGGTAAAAATGAGCCATCCGTGGTGCCAACCGCCATTGGTTTCATCACAGGTCGCATTATCCAATGTGCTGCAAAGTGAAACCGTTCTCTGTCGTTTAATCGCTTCCGATCTGGCCAGCATCAAACTCCCATAGACTTCATCGGTGGTAGTGGCAATTCGGGTTTTAACGATAAAGAGCTTCATAGAAGGAACCGCAACAGAAACAAGAATTGCGGCCATAGCCAAAGCGATAAGCAGCTCGACGAGGGAGACACCACGTTGTCGACAGATATAGGCACGCCGTCTATACATGGCGGGTCTTAAAAAGCTAAGAATCTTTAGGAGACGTCCCCATAAAGTGCTCAAACCTGTACCGTACTTCATAACCGAATCCCTGGTTGATCACTACCTGTAACTATAAGTAGCTACTAATAAAGTGTTTGTGGCGCAAGTCTAGAAGCTTGATTCATTCGACCGACGGTCAAGTGATTTTCCCTGAAAATGTGACAGCTACACATACCTCACTGAAAAACATGACATTCATCACAAAAATGCAACTCATCTAAAACAACTGCCGTTTATCTTCTGTTAATGGATGACTCCGACCACGTGTGATCTATTTCACAAAAATTAAAGACTTATTTACTAATCCATAAGATAACAATGACAAAACACGACCAAAAAGGTTTCACCCTTTTGGAGCTGATGGTCACCATCGCCATACTGGGAATCCTTTCTGCTATTGCCTACCCAAGTTTTGAATCAAGCATTCAAGACAGCCGGCTGTCATCACAAACCAACAGAATTCTAGCGGCACTGCAATTTGCCCGCAGCCAGGCTTCGGCTAATAGCAGTGCCATTACTGTTTGCAGCTCCGCAAACGGTATCGATTGTGACGTTAATGGCAACTGGAGTGACGGCTTCATTGTTATAGAAGGAATAAACATTCTTCAGGTGTTCGATGCTCTTGAAGGTGACAACACGCTTCAGGGTCGCACCCAAATCAATTTCACCAATCAGGGCACACTGGACTCATCTATACAACTCAGCCTTTGCGACACCAGAGGCACTGCCTCTGCTCGCGGCATTTGGTTGAACGGCGCGGGTCAGGCCAGAACAGGGGGGGCACCAATATGCGCACCATAAAATCCAGCGGCTTCACCATGATTGAGGTGCTGGTTGCCCTGCTTATTTTAAGTATCAGCCTTCTTGGCATGGCAGGCTTGCAACTGCTCAGTTTGCAAACGTCTGGCAGCTCTCTCTCAAGAAGCCAGGCCACCATACTTGCTTACGATCTGGCCGAAAGAATGCGACGAAACCCAGAACAAATGAACTTTTATGTCACTAACCTGAATCAGGCTCAAGCCTCGCCCAATTGCCTTGCCACCGGCTGCGGTACAGAGGAGCTGGCAAGAGAAGATATTATTGAATGGCAAAATGAACTGCAAAATATCAGTGGTCAGGCAATGATCCAGCAAGACATTAATGAAATAACACTGCAGTTGTCGTGGAGTGAGAGTCAGTACGGTGCTGGTCAAATGAACCAGTCTTATGACATGACTTTTGAATTGTGATCATGAGTAAATTTATGCCAGAACATCACCAATCCGGCATCAGTCTGATCGAGCTGATGATCGCCCTTGTGCTCAGCTCTCTACTGATGCTGGGTGTTATGCGCATGTTTTTGGACAACACCCGCTCCAGCGCATCCGATAGCGCCCTGGTGCAAATACAAGACAGTGCTCGTATTGCAATGGAGATGATCAAACGTGATGTCCGCATGGCTGGCTACCGTGGCAGCGATACCTCTGCCAATACTGAGGTAACCACAGGTTCTCTGATCAACTTTGATAACCAGTCAGTCATTGGTGTTGAAGGCACCGGCGACCCCACAGATAACAACGCTCTTATCCGGCTTGAATCCAGTGATACGCTGGCCATTCTAAGAGCAGAAGAAATGTTTTTCTCCGATAACATTCTTGACCAGAATTCCTCACTTGGCCCGGTTCGTGTGACAGCTGCCGACCAGACAGGCCTGATTACTCTTAACAAAAAGCTTTGCTACTCGTCCGATGATGTACTCATGATTTCAGATGGTAGGCAGTTAGCCGTTTTCAAACCCAGCACCAATGCCCATGAATGTAAGGCTGATCCAACAGAAACCTTTACCAGCGAGTTCCTGATCGCTATTGGCCAGGGCAATTCGCCTATCTCATTAAAGGATTATGTTATCCCTCCGGAATGTGCAGCGGATGAACAGCGCTGCCCCGAGCTTTACAACATCGGTTCTACCACAGGCCTTATATACGACATAAGGCAAACAGGAAGGGTCGGCAGTGACGGTCAACCTATCTTTGCCCTGTTTCGTGATGATGAAGAGATGGTTGAAGGCGTAGAAAATCTTCAGGTTCTCTATGGCATTCAGGATGGCAGTAAAATTCGTTACACCACGGGTTGCGACCAGAACACCTTTGATAACGGTAATTGCAACCCGGGAATGACGACACATATCCGCATCAGTTTGGTCATCGCAGCCAGCAATAATGTCATTGAAGGCAATCAGCAACAGCGCTTCGATATTCTCAACCTGAACAATAATAAGACACTGGTCAGCAATGACCGTCGGTTGAGAAGAGTGTTTACAACAACGATTCAACTTAGAAATCAGGGGTAATAGTGATGGCTGTTCAAGGGGGACACCAGCATGGCCAACAGAGAGGCGCCATACTGTTCGTATCACTGATCATTCTGTTACTGATCACCATGGTCGCTATTGGCAGCACCCGGCTCTCTACCATGGGACAACGAACGTCACTCACTTATCAGTTGCAGAACACTGCCTTTCAAGCGGCTGACAGCGCCCTTGATAGCACTCAACGATTGTTAGAAAACAGCAGCTTTGCCCTCGACAGAGCAACTGCCGGCACCTTACCAGAACAAGTCTATGAATACGACGATGCGACTACCGGCCTCACCACTCAGGCAACAACTAACACGACGCTACAGGAAAAGGTTTCTGACTCAGGAAATAGTCTGGGTGTCGGTAAAGGTCTGCCGCAAGTTTATCTATACGAAACCACCAGCACATCGGAAATATCAGGCTATCAAATAGTCACCGAGCTTGAGCAGGGTTATCAAATAAGAACACTGGATCAGTAACAGGGTTGTTTTATGTATTTATCCAAACGCTTTAAACAAAGCCTGGTAACACTGACCAGCGCCTTTTATTTATCTGCCGCTTCATTCACTTGGGCAGACGACACCGACATTTATCTGCACAACCCGAATCTTGACAGTGGCGTACAGCCGAACGTTCTCTTCATTTTAGATAACTCAGGTTCCATGACATATGACGCAGAAGGCAATCGATACAGCAAAAACCCTTCACGTATGGCTGAACTGCAAACAGCCTTTGAAACGCTAATCAAAGATTCTTCCGGGCTAAATGTTGGCCTAATGAAATTATGGGCTCGCAGCGGTGAAAGCAGTAAATTGACATTTCCGGTCACGGATATTGAGAAGGCCTTGGGATCAACGGTTATCATTGATGGCACACCTGAGATTCTGACCAGCTCGGATGATGGATATGAAACATCCACCGGCCATGTTGTGCTGACGTCTGAAGAACTGCCTCTTGGCGGCGAATCCTTGGCCGCCCTAAGATCATCTGACCTAAAAGAAATCACTGTCCCGGTTATACAGGGCATAGATAATGCTGAAGGTAGCACTGACCAGTATTACCTGAATCAGAGCGGTCATAGCATACGATTTGGCGATGTCGATCGACAGGATAGAAATGCTCTTTACTTCAGAAATCTCAACTTGCCCTCCAGTGCCGTGATCGAAGAAGCATTTGTTCGCTTTATCGCTGCAGAACCTAAAACGAATACGGTAGATATGGAGATTTTTGCCGAAGTAAAAAAGCGGCCAAAATCATTCACCCGATGTGATGAGCAAGGCAGCTGTGAGAATAATGCCCGCTACCACGACCGGAGAAAAACCAGTGCATACGTCGATTGGCGAACATCTAACTGGACCCAGAATCACATTTATACGACACCCGACATTTCACCAGTTATTCAATCACTTCTAAATGATTCAAGGCTGAACTTTGCTCCAAGTGAATTTCTTAACAACTTAGTATTGTTTTTTAACGTTGAAAACGCCAGAAATAACCAAAGCCTCCCCGCCTATAAAATCCAACAGAATGGGCAAAATAGCAGCAAAGCGCCTCTACTGACCATAAAGTACCGTGATTCTGGCCAGAAACAAAATTACCTGACCGGGCTTCGCTTTCAAGGTCTTGGGGTGCCAAGAGGGGCAACTATTACATCCGCATCATTGGAGTTTACCGCAAAAACCAATAGTAATTCTCATACTTCGCTAAACATATGGGCAGGCCAACCCGGCAATAGCAATAACGCCCCCTTTACCACTGACGGTTACAACCTTTCCGACAGAAATAAACTGGGCCCAGTCAGCTGGACACCAGAACAATGGACCGCAGGCGGCGACGTAACACCTGAAAAATACCAGGCAGATATCACCAGCCTTCTTCAGCAGGTAACAGACAGTAGCAGCTGGTGCGGAAATGATGCAGCCACCTTTTACATTAACCAGCCCAGTGGAGCTTCAGGGCTTCGTGAAGCATTTAGTTTTGATGGTGATTCTACATTCAAGCCACGCTTACTGGTAGAGTACACCGGAGGAGAGAACGGCTGTAAAAATGAACAGTTTGATACCCGCATCCAAAATTTTGCCAATGACGCTTATGAAAATCACAATCAGGACCTTTGGCAATCTGACCATAGTTTGCGCATAGGCTACGGTTATCAATCTGGTTTGCATTTTCCTTCGTTGCCAATCAAAAAGGGCGCAAAGATTCTTGAGGCAAGAATAGAGATCGCCGCTTACAACAGCAGAGACGAATCAAGCAACATGCGCATTCATGCTCATGATGTAGACACCTCGCCAGCCATTGTCCCTGAGAGCGGCAACATTTCCGAGCGGCAAAAAACTCACTCGGTAACAAACTGGCCTTTGTCCAGATGGTATAAAGATGAAGTTTACATATCGCCTGATATCAGTTCAGTGATTCAGGAAATAGTTGATAGAGACAATTGGAGCGCCGGTAATAATCTCACACTTTTATTATCTGCAAGTTATGGATACCGGAGCATAGTCAGTTTTGACAAGAACCCCGGTAGGGCTCCAAGACTGGTAGTAAAAGTTGCCTCTGGTGGTTTAAACGCCGACCGAACCTACAAAGTAAAAGACCACCTGATATCTCTAGTTAATAAAATGTACCCAAGTGGTGGAACGCCTCTCACGCCTACCTATTATGAAGCCGCAAAATATTTTAAGGAAGGCTCAGGCGCTAACCCCAGCCCGATAACCAATGTGTGCCAGCGTAACTATGCCGTTATACTGACCGATGGTGAAGCTAATAACAATTCATGGTCGGCAATTAACAACATCGCCGATCTGACGGGCAATGACAGTTGCTATCATGACACCCCACGAGATGGTGAACGTTGCTCCAGAACTCTGGCTAGCTGGCTAAATGAAACTGACCTCTTTCCCGCTATGGGCAATATTCAAAATGTCATCACTCATACCATCGCCTTTGGCAAACAAAACAATGACGATGTTGAAACATTTATGAAAGAACTAGCCCAAAATGGTGGTGGAAATTCTTATGTTGCAACGAATGCAGCAGCGCTAGCCAAAGCATTCAGTAATATCAAAGGGAGCATTATTCAAGATGAATCCAGCTTTGTCAGCCCGGGCGTAACGGCCAATCAGTTCAATAATTCACGACATTTATCACAAGTCTATTATTCTGTATTTAAACCATCGAAGTCCGATCGTTGGCAGGGAAATCTGAAAAAATATCAGTTGATTGAAGACGAAAAAAACGGATTAACGCTGGATATCTATGACAAAGAGCCCAAGCTCGCCGTCGATAAGGCAACCGGTTTTTTCAATAAAAATGCCTATAGCTTCTGGAGCGATGTGAGTGATGGGCGATCCGTCGACAAAGGTGGTGCAGGAAGCCAAATTCCCGCAGCTAACGACCGAAACCTGTTTACATTCATGGGTTCAAACCCCGGCGGTCAAGCAGTACTTCTGGATCAGAATACCCACAAGCTTCACAAAAATAACGCGTCCATTACAACAACACTGCTTGATCTACCTCTATCAGACACAACCACACGCGACCAAACCCTGGAATGGATAAGAGATCCGGCTATTTGGCTTGGCGATCCACTTCACTCAACCCCAGCATTGGCTACCTACCGGTGCAAAGTGGACGTGTACCCTTGCCCCGAATATACGTCTGTCAAAGAGGCTGACTCTGACAAAGTCAAGAGGGTTGAAATTCAAGAATTGATGATTTTCTTTGGTACAAATGATGGTTTTTTTCACGGAGTCAACTCCATCTCCGGCAAGGAAGAATTCGCGTTTATGCCTGCAGAGTTACTGAAGAATTTGCCCAAGTTAAAGCAAAATGAAACTACGGACCGAACCCTTGGCAATGGGCGACCTTACGGTATTGATGGGTCTCCGACTCTATGGGTTAATGATATCAACAATAACGGTGTTATTTATGGGGGGTACGATACCCTGAATGATGACACCAGCAAAACATTCCTGGATCCGGATAAACCTAATGCAGGAGAATTTGTATACGCCTACGTAGGAATGCGTCGCGGGGGGAAAAGCTATTATGCGCTGGATGTCACCACGCCAAATTCACCAAAACTACTCTGGAAAATAGCCGGCGGTGACACAGGCTTTGAACGCCTTGGGCAAACCTGGTCAAAGCCTGTCAAAACCAAAATCAAAACCGGCAGTACCACCAGAGACGTACTGATTTTCAGCGGTGGTTATGATCCGGAACAGGACAAACTTTCACTTTATCAAACCGACGCTATTGGCAATGCCATTTACATTGTCGATGCAAAAACTGGTGCGCTGATCTGGTCTGCCAGTAACGACAGCACGGCCAAACTCGAGCTCACCAAGATGAATTACAGTATTCCTGGTGGCGTTAGAGTGATTGATCTGGAAGGAGATGGTCTGGCTGATCAGCTTTTGTTTGCCGATGTGGGTGGACAAATCTGGAGGCTCTTTATCAATAACTGCACATCGTCTGATACGTCTGAATGTGTCGTTTCAAATAACAGCGCCATGAATCAACTTGTCTGGCCTTCTGACAGCGATGGTGATGGTCACTGGGCAAAAGACGAAGGCGTTTTTGCCTATCTTGGGCCTAACACCAATACACAAATGGATGGAGCTATTATACAGAAGCAAAACTCACGTCGTTTTTACGTTGAGCCTGATGCCTCTCTGTTCCGTTTAAACGGAGCGACTCACTTGGCGCTGGCTATTGGCTCCGGAAACCGACCCGATCCTTTGGGAAGGGTTAATGAACACATCATTGATCGCGCTTACTCTCTGGCAACACCATCATTTGAAAATCCAAAGGTAACAGCAGACAATGCCGCTCAGAAGAGAGTGCCTAATCACACCCTATTAAAACATGGGAACACTCAGCTACTTGATATCACTAATACCCTTGCGGTTAGTCCTGAGGATACCTTTGGTGCAACCACAGCAGATAGCAAGAAAGGCTGGTTTATCACATTGGAAGCTGGCGAAAAAGTAATGACTGAAACCGTAACGTTCGAAGAAACCATGTACTTTAATACTTACCTCCCATCAAGCAAACTGTTGAACACGTGCAATGCTGTAGCTGGTAAAGCCCGAGCTTATGCAGTTGATTTACAAACCGGCACGCCAGTAAAAGATGAAAACGACGATGGAAGTCTGACGACCAGCGACCGATACAGCAATCTTGCCAACAGTGGGTTGCCACCCAACACCAGCATACTCTTCCCGGAAGGCAGTAAAGATGCCCTGGTCTGTGTCGGTGCTGAATGCGATCCGCTGGAAATCGGTGCTGATAAACAGACCACCTACTGGCGTCAGGTTCGTTAAATATGTCCCGGGCTTTCAGCGCTTGAAAGCCCTTGCTTATTGAGTTGGTATTATGAAAAAGATGAATGGATTCAGTTTGATTGAGATGATGATCGCAGTAGTCATTCTCGGTATTCTGACGATGATTGCATTACCCAGCTATCAGAGCTACGTCCTGAATGCTGCACTCAATGATGCAAGAATCAGCCTGACAGGCTTGAGTGCCGCTATGGAGCGATACAGAGCCCAAAATGGCACCTACATCGGTGCTGCAAACGCTAATGGGGTGCCGCAGGTTTATTTCACCCAGAGCCCCGAATCCGGCAACCCAAACTTTAATTTGCGAGTGACCAATGCCACTGCAACTAACTTTTCGGTCAGCGCTATTGCGGTATCCGACACACTCATTTGGGATGGCAGTGGCAATGCACCAACACTTGTGACCGACTCTACAGGAAGGTGGAACAGCGTGCTGGATGCTGACGGCAATGAAACCTGCGAAACAACGAAGGTCGGGGATATGGATCTGTGCCAATTCCCTCCGCCTCCAGAGGAAGAAGACGCAGGCTAAATCCCCTATGGAACTGTCTCTGAATAAATGCACTGCTCAGAGAAGCGCTTCCCGTTTACCGTAAAAGCACATGCAGCAATGCTTTTACGGATAACGGTTCTGGCTAATTGTGGAAGTTATTTTGTGATAGCTCCTATTCATATCCATAAGGATTTTTACATATAAACAGTCACGGAAGCGTATAAATAACTAAATGGAACTATAGAACCAAAAAATATAGACTCTCACCCACCATAACAAGAAAAAGGATCAGATCAGGTGAAGTTTTCAGTACCTTTTCTCAGTTTTATCACGGCAATATCATTTCAAAGCGCCTTTGCATCAGAGACTTTGAATGATCCATTATCAATAGCTCTTACCCAGCCAGTTGCCAGTCTTGAGACCACGATGGAGACACCCCTTAGAGACGTCATTGTGGTTGGTAATAATTGGGATGGTACCGTTGATATTTATGACCCTCATACTCATAAGCGTATCAAGACTCTCGATGCCGTCCCGGACAAAGCAGATCGTCTTGAAGATATTTATGATGGTTTCAAACGAACGGTGATGACTACGCTGATCAAAGAAGTCATTGGTGAAGGTCATTTCCAGCTGGTAGACGACATGTTTCCTTCCAACGATGGAAAGCACTTGTTTATTTCCCGCCCGAGCTTTGCTGATGTGATTGCACTTGATGTGAATACCGGAAAGATCACATGGAGAACACAGGTTGAAGGCTATCGTTCAGACCATTCAGCCATTTCTCCTGACGGAAAAACTTTTCTGGTATCCGCCTCAACCGCCAGAAAAGTACAAGCCATTGACACAGCAACCGGCGAGATCATCGGTGAATTCTCTTCTGGAGACCAGCCTCACGAAAACACCTATTCAAAAGATGGCAAGCTCATTTATCACGCTAGCATTGGCAAGGTTTATGTTCCTTTTATCAGCAGTTGGCTGGACTGGCTGAAAGGAGATCGCTGGTTTCAAGTGGTCGATGCTGAAACCTATGAGGTTCTGCAACGGGTAGATATGGGAGAAAAATTGGAAGAGTTTGGCTTCCCCTGGGTCGACAGCGCAGTCCGCCCTATGGCCGTTGCTCCCGATGGAAAATTTGTTTATCTGCAGGTATCTTTTTATCATGGCTTTTTTGAGTACGATGTCGAGCAGCAAAAAGTAACTCGTCGTATTGAGCTCCCGGTTCCACAATCCATTCAGGAGTTAAGCACTCTACAATATCAGTTGAATTCTGCGCACCATGGCCTTGCTTTAAATCAACAAGGAGACAAACTCTGCGTTGCGGGCACCATGTCTGGATACGCCGCCATTGTTGACCGGGAAACTTTCGAATATGAAACTATCCAACTTTCAGAAGAACCATTAGGTGCGAAGCCATACTGGGCAACAGAAAGTCATGATGGAAAGTATTGCTATGTTTCTGTAAGCCAGCAAGATCGAGTGTCTGTTATTTCATTTGATGAAGCTCGTGAAGTAGCAAGCTTTCCGGTAGGCGATCATCCACAGCGTATTCGTACAGGACAACTGAGCATTATTAATTAATAACATCAAATAGATAGCGCTTCATCCTATCGGAATAATACTGTGGATGAAGCCGTTACATAGCAATGACAAACTTATTTACCCATCATTATATATACTCTGCACTGCCCCCCCAATTGAACCATCTCTGAAATTCTAAGTCTTATTGTTTGTTTAACTCTTATCTATTGATTTGATAATCAAACCCAGCTTTTCAAAAGGTTAAATGCACAATATGATATCTCATGCTCCAAAAAGCACGACTACACATATACAGGCACCAAATAATCAACCTGAAACCAAGGACTCTGCAACGGTTAAATTAAAACCGATTGCAAAACATTTAGAACCGAACTTTGATCCTACTGAAGTACCTGCCAACAAACTAATTAAGGGTAGACAACCCCGCACATTATCGTCCATTGAATGGCTTGGGAATGCGATTAAAAATGGGTTTTATACCTTTATTCGAGAAATAAAGATTATGGGTATTTTTATCAGTATCTGGTGGAATAATGCGAGTATTGATAGCATCAAAAAAGCAGCCGCTGATTCCCAGGGCGGCATTATTGTAAAAGCCATACAGTTTGCGTGCAGCTCACAAGAAATAGCCCGAAGTATTTTTGGTAATGATTGCCAGAAATTTATGGATGCTTTATCCCATGTCACCACCAGCAACGAGCCTATGTCACTTAAGGAACTTGAACATTGCCTTAAAGAAGCAAATATTCCTTATGACACAGCTAAACTGGATAAACGGGTTAACCTCGGCACTGGTTCAATAGGGGAAGCCAACGAGATTATATTAAA
This sequence comes from uncultured Endozoicomonas sp., assembly GCF_947495845.1. Taxonomy (GTDB): domain Bacteria; phylum Pseudomonadota; class Gammaproteobacteria; order Pseudomonadales; family Endozoicomonadaceae; genus Endozoicomonas. Next base: position 46,017 of record NZ_CANMAO010000021.1, read on the forward strand.
AAATGGAGGGAAGCAGGTCGTTAAATTTGTAAGCCCCTCCAGCGAAATACGTGTACATTCAGACCTGAAGGTACTGCGATTTGTGATGAGTTTACTCTCTTTCTTTAAACCCGATATTGTTAAAGAAGGCACTAAAAATGCTTTTTTTGAATTCTTTGATAGTATCAAAGAAGAATTAAACTTGGTAAATGAAGCTCAGAGAACTCAAAAACAAGCACAGGCTTTCAGTGCTATCAAATCGAACCACCTCTATCACATAACCAATAATGAACTCTCTGATTGCGCCAAAGGCTTGCCCAATCCAGTACCCACCAATGGCATAGAAATCCACCATCCAGAAACAGGTCAACACTTGGTCAATATTCCTGTTGAATTTAAAGTTCCAAAAGTTTCTGGGCAGTACACAACTCACCACACATTATCGATGGATAAAATCCATGGCGTCACCTTAAGTGAAAACGATCAAGGTCACCTTCGTAACATTGCAGCCAAACTATTGAATGTCAATTCAGACATATTTACAGATGAACAATTAAAAGCATTCCGATATCTTTTAAAACAGACTGTATTTCAGCAATGGGCATACTGTTACTCACAGACAGGCTTCTTTAATGCTGATATGCATGATGGCAATGTCATGGTTGCTGTCGAAAATGGAAAGCTGTGTATTTACTTTATTGACCTGGGTAACGCTCAAAGAGTCTCCAGAGAAACGGTTAAAGCCACCTACACAATACTTGGAGCTTTGGAAAAGCTTCGTGAAGCGGAAAAAAATTCTAGCTTGGAAGATCGGTTTGCAAATGTTGTCATCGAAAACCTTAAGAGCATGGGTAATTATACCAACAAAGCAAACTGGGCAAAGCTAAAAGAAGTTATCAAAGCTCACATGAAAGACGGTGGACGCTATGCATCTATAGAAAAAAGTGTTACTGATATCTTTGACTTGGCTTATCCATGCGGCATTAAAATACCCAAGGAAATTACCGGCCTCTTCAGAGCCCAGACATTAATTGACTCTCAATACAGATCATTGAATGAAGATGCTCTAAAGAATGCTTTTTTCTCTTTACTTAAAACGTTACAACAGAATCACAGCCCCCCGGCACAACATAAATCTGATGCCAATACGTCCACCGGACCATTGAGCACATCAGCCAGGCCAACACTCCAAAGAGTCTACGGTTAAATCAACACAGGGTTTATGTAAAAAAGAGTATGTAAAAAAGGGCATGTTATTCATGCCCTTTTTTGAACGCTAGAAAAATTAATCACCAACCACTTTAAGACGCAGCTCTTTTGGCATGGTAAATACGATATTCTCTGCTTTACCATCAAGCTCTTCTGGCATATCCGCGCCGAGTTCATTCAAACGCTTGATTACACCCTGAACCAGCACATCCGGAGCAGACGCACCGGCAGTAATGCCAATGGACGTTTTTCCATTTAACCACTCAGGCTTGATGTCATCGGCATTATCTACAAGGTAGGCCTCAGCTCCGGTTCGTTCTGCCAGCTCTCTTAAACGGTTAGAGTTGGAACTGTTGACAGAGCCGACCACAAACACCAGCTCACATTGATCCGCAAGTACTTTCACCGCATCTTGACGGTTTTGAGTGGCGTAGCAGATGTCATCTTTGCGCGGCCCTTCAATCTGAGGAAACTTTTCACGCAGCGCGGTAATTACCTTGGCCGTATCATCCATAGATAGCGTTGTTTGAGTGACATAAGCCAATCTGGAAGGGTCTTTCACTTCCAACCGGCTTACGTCTGCCTCATCTTCCACAAGGTACATCTCACCTCCGTTACGGCCATCATACTGACCCATGGTACCTTCCACTTCCGGATGACCGTGGTGGCCAATCAGCACGCACTCCATACCATCTCTGGAGTAGCGCACCACTTCCATATGCACTTTCTTGACCAATGGACAGGACGCATCAAAAACTTTCAGGCTGCGGCGTTCCGCCTCTTCCTCTACAGCCTTGGAAACACCGTGGGCACTGAAGATGACAATGACATCATCCGGCACCTGATCCAGCTCATCGACAAACACAGCGCCGCGCTCTTTCAGGTTTTCCACCACAAACTTGTTATGAACGACTTCGTGGCGGACATAGATTGGTGGACCAAATACATCCAGCGCCCGGTTAACGATTTCAATGGCGCGGTCTACCCCCGCACAAAAGCCTCGTGGGTTTGCCAGTTTGATTTTCATGACCTCATCACCAACCTTTAGTAACTATTCTTTATGACGACTGGACGTCAATAATCTGGACCTCAAACAACAAACTGTGTCCAGCCAGTGGGTGGTTAAAGTCCACTTCCACCACCTCGTCATCAAAACTACGAACCACTCCCGGCAATTCGTTGTTGGCGGCATCCGCAAAAAACACCACCAGACCTTCTTCTAATTCTGTCTCGATAGTAAAACTGCCGCGGGGAATCCGTTGAACATTATTAGGATTCGGCATACCAAAGGCTTTCTCAGTAGGAATCGTTGCGACACGATCTTCACCAACCGACATACCAATGAGAGACTCCTCAAACCCCTCAGGCAAGTTACCATCCCCAATCACCAGCGAAGCAGGCTTGCCTTCAAGAGTGCTGTCCACCAGCACACCATCTTCCAACTTCAGGGAAAAGTGCAGTGTTACCTTACTGCCTTTCTCTATGACTGCTGCCACAGTTCGCTCCTGCATCAATTTTCTTTGTTATTGACCGTTTGCGGCTGGCTCCGAAACATATCCAGAATCAACATGGCCGCGCCAACGGTAATGGCCGAATCGGCCAGATTGAACGCTGGAAAATACCAGTTTTCGTAATAAAACAACAGAAAGTCTGTGACGTGCCCATTCAAAACCCGATCCAACAGATTTCCAACCGCACCGCCCAGTATTAACGCTAATGCGCAAGCCTGCCAGTTTTCATCTGAACGAAGTTGTTTTAACCAGCCCACCAGCAAAATAGACACTACCGTTGCTACACCGCTAAGAAACCAGCGCTGCCAGCCAGAGGCATCCCCAAGGAAGCTAAACGCGGCGCCAGGATTATAGGCCAGAGTTAATGAGAAAAATGGCAGCACATGCAGCTGTTCGTAAAGGGAAAACTCACTGATCACCCACCATTTCACCAATTGGTCGATACCGAAGATCAATACACTCAACCAGAGCCAGTTAAGCTTTCCAGACATTTTACTTTGCATTACCGGTTCCTGTTGTCATTAATCCATGATTTTCAGCTTGCAAATACTACGTGGTACGAATGTTTTACTGGTAGTGCGACTTACCGAAAACATTCAAGGTTTCTCCGGCTTTATTTTTACCAACATCAACGCTCACATGATACGGGCGCTATAAATATCAGGACAAGACCGTTTTTCTTTACAAAAAAATACCCGGTGCTTACCGGGCATTTTCATATTTCAACTCGTGTCAGGCAAACTGTCGTTGTTCGCCTTCACCGTCAACGTTATCAACACACCGACCGCATAAATCGGCATGCGCCTCAACTGACCCGACATCTTCACGACGGTGCCAGCAGCGGTCACACTTCGGATGTTCAGACTTCTTCACCAGCACTTTCAAACCTTCAAGTTCTGTAGCTGTCGCATCCGTAGCATCCGCCAGTGGCTTCACTTCAGCGGCGGAGGTAATCAGAACGAAGCGCAATTCATTAGCCAGTTTTGCCAGTTTGGCACTTAAGTCTTCGCTAGCAAACAAGGTCACTTCCGCTTCCAGAGAGCCGCCAATTGTGCCGGCAGTACGGGCATCTTCCAGCGCTTTGTTAACGGCGGTTTTCACTTCCAGAATGGAATTCCAGTAATCACGCCCCAGCTCATCACCTTCCAGACTATTCAGCCCTTCATACCAGGTTTCCAGAAAGACTGACTTGCCACGGGCGCCCGGAATCGCGCCCCATATTTCTTCAGAGGTAAAGCTGGTGATCGGTGCCATCCAGCGGGCAAACGCTTCGATGATGTGATACATCGCCGTCTGACAGCTGCGACGGGCGAGACTGTTTTCCTGCGTGGTGTACTGGCGGTCTTTGATGATATCCAGATAGAAACCACCCAGATCCAGCGAACAGAAGTTATGAACCTTCTGGTATACCGTCAGGAAGTTATAGCTGTTATAGGCTTCAACCACTTCGTTCTGCAATTGCAGCGTGCGATCCACCACCCACTTATCCAGAGACAACATGTCATCCCATTTAACCAGATCAGTCTCAGGATTAAAGCCGGTCAGGTTAGACAACAGGAATCGTGCAGTATTACGAATACGACGATAGCTGTCTGCTGCGCGTTTCAGAATGTCATCGGACACGGTCATCTCTGAGGTGTAATCTGTAGTTGACACCCACAAACGCAGAATATCAGCACCCAGAGATTTGAAGACTTTTTGTGGTGCAATGACGTTGCCCAGAGATTTGGACATCTTGCGACCATTGGCGTCTACCGTAAAGCCGTGGGTCAGCAAACCTTTATAAGGCGGCACACCGTTCATGGCGATACTGGTTTTCAGAGAAGACTGGAACCAGCCGCGATGCTGGTCAGAACCTTCCAGGTACAAATCCGCCGGGAATTGCAGCCCTTCACGACGTTGAAGTACGGAGTAATGGGTCACACCGGAATCAAACCAAACATCCAACGTGTCAGTGACTTTTACATACTGCTCAGCATCTGCTGCAGAGAGGATTTCCGATGGTTCCAGATCAAACCACGCATCCATGCCTTCCTGCTCAACTTTCAGAGCCACTTTTTCAATCAGGCTTTGAGTGTCCGGATGCAGTTCTTCGGTTTCTTTGTGGATAAACAGCGCAATCGGCACACCCCAGGTACGCTGACGGGAAACACACCAGTCAGGACTCTGCCCCAGCATGGCTTCCATGCGGTTGCGACCCCAGTCCGGCGTAAATTCAACGGCCTTCAAAGAACCCATTGCGGTATCCAGCAACTTCTCTTTGGTCATGCTGACAAACCACTGTGGTGTCGCACGGAAGATCAATGGGGTTTTGGTACGCCAGCAGTGCGGGTAGCTGTGAGTCAGTTTTTCCTGAGCCAGCAGGCGATCTTTTTCCAGTAGAACGTCAACAACCTTTGGATCTACTTTGTAAACGTGTTCACCGGCAAACAACTCAACGTTTGGACGGTAATAACCATTGTCGTCCAAGTAATTCAGCGTGCCGATGCCGTAGTGGCGTCCTACGTTAAAGTCATCCACACCGTGGTCAGGTGCCGTATGTACGTTACCGGTACCCGCATCAATGGTGACATGGTTACCCAGAATCAATGGCAATTCACGATCGTAAAACGGGTGAGATACTTTTTTGTTTTCAAAAGCTGAACCCTTGGCCCGACCAATGATTTCGTAGTCTTCAATGCCGTAACGCTGCATGGCACTTTCAACCAGTGCTTCAGCAAGCACCAAACGAGCTGGCTGACCATTGAACTGGCACTGAACCAGTGCGTAATCCAGATCCCCCCCCATGCTGACTGCCTGAGATGATGGCAGTGTCCATGGAGTGGTTGTCCAGATAACAACGGCAACTTCTCCCTCGCCTTGCGAGCCATCGAAGTCAAATGCACTCAGAAGATCAGCGTCGTCGATAGCTGCATAACGTACGTCAATTTGCGTAGACGTTTTATCTTGATATTCAACTTCCGCTTCTGCCAGTGCAGAACCACCTACCACACTCCAGTAAACCGGCTTATAACCTTTTACCAAGTGGCCGTTAGCGGCAATTTTACCGAGAGAGCGAATGATGTCCGCTTCGGTCTGGAAGTCCATGGTCAGATATGGGTTATCCCACTCACCAAAGATGCCCATGCGCTTGAAATCTTCACGCTGACCATCAACCTGCTTGGTAGCGTATTCGCGACACTTCTTACGGAATGTTTTGAAATCCACCTTGTCGCCAGCTTTGCCCAGCATGCCTTCTACTTTGTGTTCAATCGGCAGACCATGACAGTCCCAGCCCGGCACATAAGGGGCATCAAAACCACTGAGGGTTTTGGACTTGATGATGATGTCCTTGAGGATCTTATTGACCGCATGACCGATGTGAATATCACCGTTGGCGTAAGGAGGGCCATCATGAAGAATAAATTTGTCACGGCCCTGACTGATCTTGCGAATTTCTTCGTAGAGATCCATGTCATACCAGCGTTTGAGCATCTCTGGCTCACGCTGGGACAAATTGCCGCGCATGGGGAAATCTGTCTGCGGCAAATTCAAAGTATGCTTATAGTCGGACATAGGTGCTTACCGAAATCTCTGCGATCATCTCTGTTCTTTAGAGAACAGCTTGCGGGCGGTTTCAATATCATCAGCAATCGCTGCCCGCAAGGCTTCAAGCGATTCAAACTTTTGTTCATCCCTGACTTTCTCAATAAACTCTACCCTCAGGGTCTGATCGTAAAGATCTCCCTGAAAGTCCAGCACATGCACTTCAAGCACTGGTTTTTTACCATCAACCGAGGGGCGGACGCCAAGGTTGGCGACAGCATCATAACGATGACCATTCACCAGTGTACGCACGGCAAACACCCCCTGCAAAGGCAAATGTCGGCGACAAGCTCGGATATTCGCCGTAGGAAAGCCCAGAGTTCTGCCTAGCTGTTGCCCTTTCACCACACGCCCCATCATGGTGAATGGCCTGCCCAACATGTTTTCAGCCTCTGCCAATTCACCCTGAGTAAGGGCTTCCCGGATGCGAGTGCTGCTCACCCGGCTCTGTTCCATTAATACGGTTTGCGTGTCACACACTTCAAAGCCATGACGATCCCCCATCATTTCCAAATGAGAAAAATCGCCTTTGCGGTCACAGCCATAATGAAAGTCGTCACCAACGATGAGATACCGTATGTTCAGGCCGCTGACCAGTGTGTTGACTACGAAGTCATCCGCACCCAGGCTGCGCAGCCGGTCATTGAATGGCAAGCACAGCACTTGGTCCACTTGGTTATCTTCCAGTAGCGCCAGCTTTTCCCGGAGACTGGATAGTCTCGGCGGCGCACTGTCACCCATAAAATACTCTCTGGGCTGTGGCTCAAACGTAATGACACAGACTTTGGCATTCAACTCAAAGGCCTGTTGTTTCAGGGCTTCGAGAATCGTGCGGTGCCCTGCGTGTACGCCATCAAAATTACCGATGGTGGCAACGCACTGCTGATGTTCTGGCCTGATATTGTACAACCCGCGGATCAACTGCATTGAGAGGCTCAGACTCCCTTGACGTCCTGTGTTTAGTCTTGGCTTCATCGCAGACTTTATGCATATAAAGGCTGCAGTATGAATAAGCGGAGAAGTATACCTTAGCTGCACCTTGTGGTCACTGAGTACAGCTATACCAATTTCACCCTCTAAACATGACCTGCGCAGCGGCCCAACACAGCTTACTCGCCACCATATTTAGAAGGTGTCATTGGTATAATTATGCGGAGGGTTTCAAAAAATGAACCTTTACAGTGCGCTCTGCATTCTCATTTTAGCGTTTGCCAGTTATTATGTTTCATACTGATTAAACTGTTATGTAACATACGTCAGAAAGTACAAATACAAATACCGCTCAAGGTTCAGGATGAGTACCAAAAAAATCCAAGTACTCCAGATTACAGATACGCATCTTTTTGCCAGTCCACATTCTGCATTAATGGGAGTGGATACTGCAGCCACCTTTGAAGCTGTATTAAAGGTGGTCAAGAGCGATTTTAATCAGGCTCAATGCGTTTTAGTGACTGGCGACCTGACTCAGGATGACAGCGCAGAGTCCTATCACTATATAAAAGATGCCCTTTCTGATTTGGCCATCCCCAATTACTGGTTATGCGGTAACCATGATAAAGAAGCGTTGATGAATGCCATCAACCCGACTGCCATGAAAAAGAAAGTCGAGCTGGGCAACTGGCAAATTCTTTTATTGAACTCTCAGGTACCCAATCAAGTTTACGGTCACCTTGAAGAGTCTGAACTGGCATTATTGAGTCAGGAGCTGGCACAAAATCCAGACAAACCCACGTTAATTGCACTCCACCACCACCCAGCGCCCATAAAGAGCCAGTGGATGGATAACATTATGCTGAAGAACCCTGATGAGTTTGCTGCAGTGTTAAATAACCATAAGAATATCAAGGGGATTATTCATGGTCACATCCATCAGGCGATAGATTATACCTTCTGTGGTATTCCGGTCATGGCAACACCTTCTACCTGTGTACAATTCGCTCCAGAATCCAATCATTTTCAAGCAGATACTCAACAGCCTGGCTTTCGTGTTATTGATTTAATGCCCGATGGTACCATTGAAACTCAGGTAATTCGTATTTGTGACCAACCAATGGAAATCGACCTAAGATCAAAAGGTTACTAATCATCCGCATAAAAAATAAATAAAATATCCATCAAAAACAACAAGATAAATACATCACCTCTTCTACTTCCTGCCCATACCTTCTCTTATAAATTGTCTAGAATATTGATTAGAGAGGAACACGTATTTCCGACTGAAAATAGGTAATACCTTACCTCAATCAAAGTTCAGGTGAATTAACATAAGGATGTAGTTATGACCCGCATAAGAACCGTTCATCACGATGAATGGGATGACCAACTCTGGAGCAGTCATCACGAATACCGCAAAGCCAAAGCCGCACAGCACCGCAATAAAGGTGTAAAAAAGTCCACGATCCGTCAGGGCATCAATGATTACTTCGAAAAAAGTAAACTCAAGCGCAATATATCGGACGATGTTCAAGACTGGATAAACCCCGACGAACCATTCGACGATATTGAATAGCTTTTCGAAAAACAACAAAACACCACGCTATTGAAGTGTGGTGTTTTTGTATCTGCCTTAAGTACCCAACCATATGAAATCATATTTTCTGACTCATTGATCAGGCCCTCTGACTGCGTTGCAACTCTGGTCACATAGCTCGCTATGCTCCCGCCGTTGCGCCTTGCAGAGAACCTGATCAACAAGCCAGAAATATTCGATTCCATATGGCCGGGTACTTACGAACCACGCCACCATTATTGGACATCCTTCTCTATACCCGTTACAAAATAAATACGTAAATGAATTCGGTAAGATTCAATGTCAGATAACAGTCAGTTGAGCTATCAGTTGAACTATCAGCTGAACTATCAAAACGGTTTTGGCAATGAACATGAGACTGAAGCGTTAAACGGTGCATTACCCAGAGGTCAGTTCAATCCTCAAAAAGCGCCAATGGGTTTGTATGCCGAACAATTTTCAACCACCGCTTTCACAGCGCCACGACATCAAAATCGCAGAACCTGGATGTACCGGATTCGTCCTTCTGTGGTTCAAAGCAACTATAAGGCGTTGGTCGCTGAAAAGATTCGCTCTGCACCCATTACAGAAATAATTACCCCACCGGATCTGTTGCGCTGGAATTCACTGTCTTTTTCCGACAAACCTTTAGACTTTATCAACAGCCTGACCACCATCGCCGCCAATGGCAGTGTTCACACACAAACAGGTTCTGCCATTCATATTTATACCGCCAGCATCAGCATGGAAAACCGTTTTTTTTGTAATGCCGACGGAGAAATTTTAATTGTTCCACAAGAAGGCGCATTACTGGCCAGAACTGAACTTGGCCTGCTTCATATTCATCCCGGCGAAATTCTCATTATTCCAAGAGGCATTAAATTTCAGATACAGCTACCCGCAGGAAAAGCGCGGGGATATATCTGTGAAAACTATGGCTCGCCTTTCGAATTACCAGAACGAGGTCCTGTTGGCGCCAACGGCTTTGCCAATGATCGTGACTTTCAATACCCCGTTGCACATTTTGAAGATATTGATGACGAGTTTGAACTAATTACTAAGTTCAATGGCAACCTGTTCAGCTGTGCTTTGAATCACTCCCCGCTGGATGTTGTCGCGTGGGTAGGAAACTCTGCTCCGTACAAATACGATCTCTCTACCTTTAACGCCATCAACTCTGTCAGCTTTGATCACCCGGATCCTTCCATCTTCACCGTATTAACCTCTCGAAGTGAAACAACAGGTGTCGCCAATATTGATTTTGTGATTTTTCCTCCACGTTGGGTGGTCGCGGAAAACACCTTCCGCCCACCTTACTTCCACAGGAATATCATGAGTGAATTTATGGGGCTTATTCACGGTACCTACGATGCCAAAGAAGAAGGTTTTGTGCCTGGCGGATTCAGCCTGCATAACTGCATGAGCCCTCACGGACCAGAGGCCTCTGTTTATGAGAAAGCCAGCAAAGCCAACCTGAAACCAGAACGCTATAAAGATACATTGGCGTTTATGTTTGAATCTCGTTTTATTTACTCGCCAACCAGATTTGCCTTTGAAAGCAACACACGACAAAACGACTACATTCATTGCTGGCAGGGTCTGAAAAAACAATTCAAAGACGCTTAACCATTAAAGGAGCCAAATTAATGCTGACTTTAAATGAAACCCACAACCCTAACCTCACCAGCTGGGTAGAGTCCGCCAACCGAAAAGGGCATGACTTCCCCATTCAAAACCTTCCCTTTGCTATCTTCAGGCACAAAGAAAAACAGGATAATTTCAGGGCAGGCGTCGCTATTGGGGATCAAGTGCTTGATCTGCAAGCCGCACTTCACTCCAATGCTTTTGGTGAGACGTCTTTTGAAGTCAACTCTGCATTGTATACCTGCTGCGATGATTCCCTGAATCGTTTTATGAGTCTTGGGTTTCAATACTGGTCAGCACTGCGCAATATTATGTCACTTAGCTTGCGTTCAGGTTCAGCTCAAAAAGCAGCATTAGCCCAATGCCTTATCCCCATGGCCGATGTTGAATATGACCTGCCATGCACCATTGGTGATTACACCGACTTTTATTCTTCTATCCATCATGCGACCAGTGTTGGGTCGTTGTTTCGACCAGATAACCCATTACTACCCAACTATAAGTGGGTGCCCATTGGCTATCATGGGCGATCGTCTTCTATTTCTGTTTCCGGGCATGACTTTCATCGCCCAATAGGACAAACCAAAGCACCGGATGCAGAGACGCCAACACTTGGCCCATGCAAACGACTGGATTACGAACTTGAATTAGGCATATTTATGGGCTCTGGCAATATACAGGGAGAACCGATTCCTATTGATCAAGCCAACCAACATGTGTTCGGACTCTGCCTTTTCAACGATTGGTCTGCTCGAGATATTCAAGCCTGGGAGTATCAGCCTTTAGGTCCGTTTTTATCCAAAAGTTTTGCCTCAACCGTTTCTCCATGGATTGTTACTCTGGAAGCATTGATTCCTTTTTTTGCCGAGTTCAACCGCCCCTCAGACGACCCTCAACCTCTGCCTTATCTTCAGTCAAATGCAAATCAGAGTCACGGCGCCATTGATATTCAACTTTCTGTCCATCTTCAAACTCAACAGATGAAAGCTGGAAGCAAGTCACCCGCACAACTTTCCCAATCCAACTTCAAACATTCCTACTGGACGGTATCACAAATGGTGGCGCACCACACCATCAATGGCTGCAACCTCAAACCCGGAGACCTTTTTGGGAGTGGCACACAATCAGGCCCGAAATCAGAAGAAGCCGGATCATTATTGGAATTGTCCAAAGCCGGTAAACACCCCATTACGCTTCCCAACTCCGAGCAGAGAACCTTTCTGGAAGATGGCGACACTGTCGTCTTTAAAGGTTGGTGTGAAGCAGAAGGCTTTGCCCGTATCGGTTTTGGTGAAGTTCAGGCAACCGTCTTGCCCGCAAAGGAGCATTAATCATCATGGGTCAAATAAACCTGTACAGCTATTTTCGTTCCTCTGCGGCTTACAGAGTTCGTATTGCACTGAACCTGAAAGGGTTAGACTACCAGCAACACGCCATCAATCTACTCAAGGGTGAGCAAAAATCCAAAGAATACCGATCGGTCAATCCACAAGGCCTGGTTCCTACCATGATGACTGAGCATGGAAGCATCAGTCAGTCTCTGGCCATGCTGGAATGGCTGGAAGAAACCTACCCTGAGCCGTCTATTATTCCCGGAGACTCATACCAGAAAGCACAACTCCGAAGCATGGCTTATCAAATCTGTTGTGACATACACCCGCTAAACAATCTTAGAGTATTGAATTATTTAAAAAATGAATTTTCTGTCAGCGAAGAAGAGAAATCTAAATGGTATCAACATTGGATAACCATAGGATTCAAAGCCTTAGAGGCGCAATTAGATGATCATATTTTCTGTTGTTCAGATCACCCTTCAATCGTTGATATTTCTCTTATACCACAGGTGTATAATGCCATGAGATTTAATCTGAACATTTCCGATTTCCCTAAAATCCAAACGATTTACCAACACTGCAACACAATGAGTGCATTTATGCATGCCGCACCTGAAAATCAGCCCGACACTTAACTCGTTGCACTGAATCGTCTAATATCTACTTTAGCCCGTTTTGTTGACGGTTCAGGATCTTCGTTACCAGAATAAGTCCTGACTGAAGCGGGCTCCTTCAGGCAAGGATTGGTACTTACATCCTCAACAGCCTGTCTTTTGAGCTCTCGTTTGGTTCGATTAAATTCATAGGATGTTGCGCAAGATTGAAAATCTTTACCGAAGATGAGTGAAAGTTTTTTCCGTGCGAGCTGAGGAGGTCTTACTCCTCGTTTATTAGCTTCTAACACTCCTCTCAACCCATCAACCTTATGATCGTCAGCAAACTGGGTATTATTCAAAACAGCTTCCATTTCGCCGCATGCATCGTTCCACGACGTTAGTATTTTTTTTGCTTTTCGTAACCCTTGCAAACTTCTCGCAAAGCTTTTTCTTAGTTCTTGTACTTCATTTGTCACTTGCTTTTTTTCGGCTTCGACCATACCCATTCTTGTTATTGCCTGATCAAAATTATCTGCCAATTGGGCAAAACTTGCATTTTCAGTTTGAATTATCTCCTCTAACTCACCAGCTCTAACGACAGCATCGTCATACTGGCTCAAAAGATTATCGTGTGCAGTTTTGAGTTGCGTATGTCTAGCCTGCAAATCCTCTTTATCACAAAAAAGAGACTCCACTAAATCCTCAAGTGCCGATATTTTTTTTTCCTGCTGGGTGACTGTAAAATAGCATGCGTCATGAGCATAAACAGTCCCCCTATTAATGTCGCCAATCTCTTCAGCATTAAATACACTGAATGTGTCCGAACGGTACACACCAAAGGGAATTGCATGGGCACTTATGCCACTATTTTTGCATAGACTGAAATCTTGTTTCTTCTTCCAGTTGAGTAGATTTGCTATTGCCTGATGCTCCTTGAAATAATTAGAAGGATTTTCTATGACCATTTGCCAGGTTGGCTTTTCAGAAAAACTGACATTTCTCTTATGCTCTTTACTAAAGTTAGCAAACTCATCAGGGTAATTTTGTTTTAGGATTCTGATATCATCTTCTGATAACTCTCCTTTGCCTTTGCCTTGGCAAACAATATAACAGTCTGAAGAATCATCTAGATCAGTTTGATCTGGAATAGCTGGCAACACAATAACATTTTCTTTTGCTTTTTTGTCAGAAGAATAAACAAACTGATGAGATCGAGCAGGATTCACAAAAAAATCATCTGGATCGACTTCTTGAGTTATTGTGCCCAGAGGTGGTTGAAAAGGCTCAACAATCTTCACATGTTTTGCTGAGTAGTAAGTTCGATCAGCTTTAGATGATGAGCCAGCTTCAATAAACGGCTGCACATGAGGCTTGGCATATACATCCTGACCATTAACGTTAACAGTAGCATCGCTTTCTATGTAGCCCTGAGCCCCCCCGGGGTAATGTGATGCAACTGATTGATTTGAAGTTATTTTATCCATAATTTATCCCACACTAATAGAATCGTTATGATGTTTTGACCCTTCTTTAGTTCTTTAGTTCTTTAGTTCCAATAGAAAGAACGATTTACCCGGGAATAAATCAACCCGTGCCATCAGCTCTTCCCTCCAAAGAATCTCAACAACATTTTTGCTACCAGTTCCGGTTTCTGAGCATGAACCCAATGCCCGGTATCCGGTATAATGCGGACGCTGGCGGAAGGAAACATCCCCAACACTTCTTCCTGATGCTCAGCAGCGATGTAATCAGAGTCCCCACCTTTAATGAACAGCGTTTCTCCGGAAAATTTTTGTTTTAACCCTTCCTGACCTGCAATAATTTCATAGTACTGGCTATCGATGACGGGCAGATTTACCCGCCACTGGTAACGCCCTGCCTCATCTTTATATAAATTTTTCAACAGAAACTGTCGCACGTCTTTTTCCAACACGTAGCTCTGTAAAAACTTATCCGCATCGCTACGGCTGGAGATACTCTCCAATGGCATAGACGACAGCCCTTCAATAATGCTGTCGTGCCTGCGCTTCTGATAAGTAACTGGAGCAATATCAATCACTGCCAGTTTGTTCACACGTTCCGGTGCCATCAGCGCCATGGTCATGGCAATCTTTCCACCCATGGAATGCCCAAGCAGGTGAACTCGCTCTAATTGGTGATCATCCATATATTCAAGGACGTCTTCCGCCATCAATTGATAAGTCATCACATCACTATGAGGCGAACGACCATGATTTCGTACATCCAGACCATGAACTCGATAGTGCTGCGCAAGACCGCGATTGATCATCCCCAGATTTTCCTGAGAGCCAAATAGCCCGTGAAGGCTAATCACATCGGCGCCTTCCCCCTGTTGCCTTGCATACAGTTTCATGACTTAGCTTGTCTCGCAATAATGTTTACAACGGTAATTACTGATCAGGAATTCTACCTAACCGACCATACAAACGCTTCTACATTTGATACAACGCTCATTCATCCAATTTATTTAACACTATTTTTCAAACCAACAGAGTCAGTACCATTATGAGCGAAGATAATTTCAATATTGACCAGTATCTGGAAGAGCTTAAACCACTGATCAACGTTGACTGCGGCACCTTTACGCCTGAAGGCGTCAGCCAGATTGCAGACATCATGACTGAAAAGTACAAAGGTCTGGGCTGGCAGGTTTCCCGCCACCATTTCGATGAGAAAGTAGGCCCGGGCCTGCTGGCCACCAACAAGCCAGAATCTGAAGTGTACGACATCATGCTGGTTGGCCATATGGACACAGTGTTCCCGGAAGGTACGATTGCTGAGTGGTCACTGACTACTGATGAAACCAATGCCTATGGCCCTGGTGTCGCCGATATGAAATCGGGTCTGCTTAACATTTTCAAAGCGATCAACCTGCTACCAGAAGACGTCGCTGATCGTTTGAGCATTGCCGTTTGTATGAACCCTGATGAAGAAATCGGTTCCATCTACTCCGGTGAATGGCTGAAAGGCATTGCCAAGAAGAGTCGTTGCGTACTGGTCGCTGAAGCTGCCCGCGCCGACGGCTCTCTGGTGAAAGCTCGTAAAGGTCTGGCTGCCTATAAGGTAGAATTCAAAGGTAAGGCTGCTCACGCCGGTAACGAACCCGAGAAAGGCATTTCTTCTATCACAGAAATGGCTCACTGGATCACCACCCTGAACCGTGAAACCAACTTTGAAACCGGCACTACTCTGAACTTTGGCGTAGTAAAGGGCGGCACCGCTGCCAACGTTGTGCCTGATTATGCGTCAACTGACCTGGATATCCGTTTCTGGAACAATGACGACTACACACGCCTGGAACAGATCATCGCCAACCTGCAGGAAAATCCATCACTGCCAGGAATCGAAATTACCCTGACCCGTGAAGCTCACAAGCCAGCGTTCACACCAAACGAAGGCAGTGAAAAGCTGATGGCTCTTATTGAAAAGAGCGGTGAAGATATGGGTATCAACATCACCTGGCAGGCCGTAGGCGGTGGCTCTGACGCCAACCTGACTGGTGCTCTGGGCATTCCAACTGTTGATGGCTTAGGCCCAATTGGTGGTGCTATGCACAGCCGTAATGAGTTTCTGGTGCTGAACTCTATCGGCCCACGCCTGCAACTGCTGCGTAACGTGATGATCAATATTGCTGAAACCACCAGATAATCAGTCAAAAACCACTCTCATCTGATGGTGTGAGTGGTTATACCAATGTCGCTTTTTAATTATGAAGTGAGCAAGTTATTTTCGGTGACTGGGCAAGGCGAAGAGACGAGCCATAGCCTTTACGCCCTGTGGGTGGTAGCTATGGCGAGGAACTTCAACGCAGATCCAGTCGCCTAAAATGGCTGCGCAGGCCATAATTTAAAAGCAGAATTGGTATTATTTCTTTCTGGACGACAGCAATTGGTTAATCTCATCAGACAACGTATGCATTTCTGGCAAAATCTGAATCATTAACTGAAACTGTTGAAGCAACAAACGCACCTCTGGCTGTCCTTCATCAATCCCATCATCATTCTCTTGTAAACGACGATCGATCACAGATAGATCTCCTCTCTCCACAACATGACCGACCAACTGTCTTTCCAAACTTAATAGATACTCATTGATCAATAAATAAATACTTTGAATCCCTTCCTTGAACTGAAGATCCTTCAGCTTGTCCCTATGAGCTCCTAACGTCGATATGTAACTTAACAGGGCACTGGACAAGGTCAGAAAACGAAAGCATTGCTCACCTGCCCTCTGAAATCGTTCTGGCTCCAAGTGCATACTGAGTATCGCACTATTCAATTTCGTGTCCATATTATGAGCTTGTCTGCGCGCTACCCGATAGGCAACCCCGTTATTCCTTCCATGGATATACTGTTCTATCACTTCCTTGAGGTACATTCGATGCATCTCAATGGTGGTGGCCATAATTCGATTAAGCCGTTTTGATTCCCAGTCCGGCAAAATAAACATCACGGCAATAACGGCCAATACACAACCAAGTAATGTGTCTCCCAAACGCGGCAGAATGACCGTAAAGCCTAAACCCTGCTGACTGAAACAAAACAACACAAGTAGAGTAATAAAAGCGGTGGCCAGATCGTAACGCACCTTACGAAAGGCAAAGAACAGCACACCACACAACACCATCAATACCAGCTGTCCTTCCTGACCGGGGAACAAATAAAGCAATGGCGCACCCGCCAGCAAACCAACTATTGTACCGATCACTCGCTGAACCAGTTTTGCTCTCGTCGCACTAAAGCTGGGCTGACTGACAAACAGCGTCGTTAATAACACCCAGTAACCCGGTTGCAAATCGAGCAGCTGTATGAGTCCATAACCGGCAGTCAGGGCGATTGCCAGCCGAATACCATGACGAAAGAGCGGGCTGTCAAACCGGAACTCATCTCTAATGCGTTTAAGGTGAGCCTTCACCCCCTTCGGCTCGAAATCCGCAAGAATTCTTTCATCACCATCAGCCTCCATATCAGGGCGGCCAATAGAAGACAGCTGCAACACGACAGAAGATAAATTCTTTAACAGGTACTCTAACTGAATCAACAGTGAACGCCATTGCGGCTGATTCTGCTGTTTGAGATGCTCAATCGACTGTTGAATTTCATCCAAAGCCAGTACTGCTTTGCCACTCGGCTCGTATGTGCGGTTCATCACCAGTGCTTCTGACACTTCCCGGCATTCTCCAGCCAGAATCATCAACAGTTTCTGAAAGCGAAATAACACATCACTGCGGGCAAAGTGGCTGGCAAGATCCTGATAACGATAATGGGAGGAGCTGATCCGCTCATGAATATCCTGGGCGACAAAGTAGATCTGCAAATAAACCTGATCACTTAAACTGGCCCTCTGTCGTACACGCTGCAGTAAAGAGTCTTTCGTCTGGTTCAGAGCCGACACCAGCAGGGTATTCTTTTTGGCCAACTTCAACCGGTATGGCTGGGGAGACAGATCCGGCATCGGATCAAATAGCTCACTTTTGCTCTCCAGATAATCGGACAGACCATGAAACACCTGCGCAAGCCCTTGCTGCACCGGACGGTTTGGCCAGACTATCTGCCATAACAAAGAAAGCGTGCTGTACCACAGCGCACCAGTTAACAGCAGCATGGGCTGCGTCCAGATATCGTTACTCTGCCCGGCACCCAACATGGTATAAACCGCCAGCAATAATGATGCAAAGGCGATACTGGCATACCTTGGCCCCATCGCCCCCAACATGGTAAAGCCCATGGTTGAGATAAATAGACCAAGGGCAAACAGAAGTGGATAAGGGAGCAGTATTTCAATGGACAACGCCGCAATATGAAAGCAAAGCAGCATCAGCAGGACTGCTTTGATTCTTCCGGTCAGCCGGTCATCCACTTCCGCTAAAGCGGCTGCAATAATACCCAACACCATCGGTGTAATTTGATCAATGGTATTGCCATACCAGGCAGGTAGCGTTACGCCGGTCAGTGCTATAAATACCCTGATGCAGTAATTTATTCGATCGTTAGCCCAGTAACTGCGGAGCCTCTGAAAAATATCCGGGTCTTGCATATAGCCTGATCAGCTCAATAAGAAGTGTGTTTAAGAAGGCGAGACAAACATTATTATCAGCATTCAACCGCAGCTTCAACTGCCTTCAGTCGTTAAACCATGCTCGTACAATCCATCAAACAGCTTTATCAAAATACTATAAATTCGCTACCTGAGGCACAGAAACACAGTTCCTAACGCTACACATACACCTATGAACAGCATATAAAACTATTTTCCTACCCTGGCATTGTTTTTTATTGACTGAATTCAGGTTTTACCAGAAATTAGCGCGGCAACGCCGACCCTCATTCACTGCGAACGCTGGTTTGCAGTTGAAGGCAGGCTGTTTGCTATTTGTCACAATCGGCATTTAGAGCAGGCAGAGATGGAAGAGTATACAGACTTCGAAGAAGAGTTTGAGAAAGCGGCACAGGCAAAGAAGCGCAGTCGCACTCGCATCGCGGATTATGAAAAAAAACGCTCAAAAGCGGAGCTATTCCTTGAGCGAAGACGCCTGAGGAAAATGCTCGGAGATGACAACCTGATTTTTGACCACTGGTAACCATCTCCGTAACCAACGTCTTGCACAACATACTCATTGGGCTGCAGACAAGCAGCCCATTTTGATTTCCCGACTCTGTCTGCCGGTTCGTTTCAGTTACGTCTATGCTGAAATGACCACACCGAATCGTTCGGTTTATCGCCCTCTGGCTCCCCTCCACACTGAAGACAATTCACAACGAATGTCGTCCAGAGCGGCCAGTTATTTTTACCAGGATTGACCCAATGCGAATTGCGCTACTCTCCCGTAACGAGCGGCTCTACTCTTCCCGCCGAATCATTGAGGCTGCACAGGCTCGGGGGCACACGATTGATGTTATTGATATTCTCAGCTGTTACATGAACATCAACGACAAAAACCCAAGCATTCATGTGAAAGGGGTTGAGCTGCCACATTATGATGCCATTATCCCGCGCATCGGTGCCTCCAACACCTTTTACGGCACCGCGGTTCTTCGTCAGTTTGAAATGATGAACTGCTATACCCTGAATGAGTCTTTGGCCATTGCCCGTTCCAGAGACAAACTGCGCTCTATGCAGTTACTGTCCCGCAAAGGTGTTGGTCTGCCAGTCACTGGCTTTGCCAGCGGTCCTGGCGACATTCCTGACCTGATCGATATGGTGGGCGGTGCGCCACTGGTCATCAAGCTCCTGGAAGGCACACAAGGCATTGGTGTTGTATTGGCAGAAACCCGCAAGGCTGCAGAAAGTGTTCTGGAAGCCTTCATGGGCCTGAAAGCCAACATTATGGTTCAGGAATACATTAAAGAAGCCGGTGGTGCCGATATTCGCTGCTTCGTCATAGGCGACAAAGTCATTGCAGCCATGAAACGACAGGCGCCGGAAGGTGAGTTCCGCTCAAACATTCACCGCGGCGGCAGCGCCAGTTTGGTAAAACTGAGCAAGGATGAACGAGCCACGGCCATTAAAGCGGCAAAAGCCATGGGACTCAGGCTGGCAGGTGTGGATATTCTGCGTTCAGACCGCGGTCCGCTGGTGATGGAAGTCAATTCTTCACCAGGTCTGGAAGGCATTGAACGAGCCACGGCAAGAGATGTCGCACACTGTATTGTTGAGTTTATTGAAACGAATTATCATCGCACCAGCAACTCCCGTATCACGGGATAAGCCATTTTCGTAACCTCCATCACTCCGCCTGAAACAAACACAACATCGGAGTGATGCCTTTTCAACCTCGGGCACGAATAACCTATTCTGCTGACCGGGGCTGGAGTTTCCCCCATGGAAAAAGCACAACCTCTTGAGCTGTTTGGCCATACCATTAAACCAGGTATACGACAGCATTTATCTATCCCAGTTGTCCGTCTTTATACCGACACGCCGATCGATCTTCGCATGGAAGTCATCCACGGTCGTAGAAAAGGGCCTTGTCTGCTCGTTACTGCCGCCATTCATGGTGATGAGCTCAATGGTGTTGAAATCTGTCGTCAGGTGCTTGGCCATAAAAATCTGTCCAAGATCAGCGGCACGCTCATTGTAATCCCGGTGGTTAATCAACTGGGCTTTATTCAACAGATTCGTTACCTGCCAGATCGCCGTGACCTTAACCGTTGCTTCCCCGGTTCCAGCAAAGGCTCGCTGGGCGGAAGATTGGCTGATCTGATTACCACAGGCCTTTTCCCACACGTTGACTATGCGCTGGATCTTCATACCGGCGCGATTCATCGTACCAACCTGCCACAGTTGAGAACGGATCTATCCAATGAGAAATGCGTGGGCTTGGCCAGAGCCTTTGGCGCTCCGGTTATTCTCAACTCATCACTTCGTGACGGGTCATTCCGTGGTGCAGCCAATGAGTACAATATTCCGGCGCTAGTCTACGAAGCCGGGGAAGCGTTGAGACTGGAACAGGCTTCCATCAAACTGGGCGTGAAAGGTGTAATGAGGGTGATGCGACACCTGAATATGCTACCCAAAAAGCCGCTAAAATCTCCAGCCATTCACCCCTGGGAGTGCAGCGAAAGCCGCTGGCTGAGAAGCTCCCGTGATGGTCTGGTACTTCTTCACATCAAACAGGGTCATCATGTAAAAGAAGGCGATACGATGATGACCATCGTCAACCCTTTCGATGCCAGTGATAGTGAAAGTATCATCGCGCCCTTTGATGGGGTGGTGATTGGCTTAAGTCAGCTGCCGCTGGCCAATGAAGGCGACGCCTTGGTTCATCTGGCGAAAATCAGCAGCACACTGGCAAATACTGAATATGATCAGGAAGTGATCGAAGAAGAACTGGATCTGGGCGTCGCTCAGCTACCAGTTCCTGAAGCGATTGACTGATATTAAAGCGTATGACAAGGCTCTGCGCCTTGTCATGGGAGATCCTCTAACACTTACGTCTAATTGCCAATAATCCCAAAAACTACAATTATATAGAAATCCATGATATTAGAACCAACGGAGGAGGTATGATAAACGGAAACATACCAACGGGAGGAAATCACCAGTCAACCCAAAAAAAATGCAATTCTTGGCACCATAAAGCAAAAGCTGTGGCGAAACATATAGCCAGAAAAATTACAACAAACCCTAAACATATACAGAAGCTGTTTTATTCATTACGTTCTACAACATATTCAAAACTTGAAAAATACAAGATCAGCCAACAATACAAAACAGAGCCCTTACTAAATCCGACATCCTTTCGTGCGTTGAATGAAGCTGATATAACCATTAGCAACTTAAAAAGCCAGCGGGACTCTATAATAAAACTAATTCACGAAACACAAAGAACCATTTTGTTGGAAGGGCCCGCACCTCAGCTTTTAGAAAAAACCAGAAAACTTATAGAAAATTCAAGAAAAGAGGTTCAAACTCTAAAAGCCCACAATCAGAAATGCGCTGAGACAAATAAAAAACACAACGAGCTTCATTTATTTTTAGATGGACTACAAGATTATCTGAACAATGCAGAAGCTAACGATTTTCGATCAACAAAAAACAAAGAAAAACTATTTGAAACATACGAAAGTTTATCAAAATCATTATCCCAATATGAACAAGACGAAGATAAAAAACAGAGTAAACTCAAGAAAGCAGAAAAACTGATAAACCACGCAAAGAAATCAAGAAAATACACAAAAGCAATACTAAAACTGAATTCAGAATTGAGGGTACTATTTAAAAAATATAATAACAAGTTCGATGAACTATTATTAGAAAAATTAAAAAGAAACCCTTCACCTTTTCAGTCAAAAATAAAACTATTCATCAATAACCAATGGGTATCAGTCAACCTGAGTTATACCCCGGCAGCAAAAATGCGCTTATCAACAGAAGCAGCCAACTCAATTAATCCGGGGCAGAGAACTCCATTTGAAGCTGATTACGAAAATACATTTATTCCTTCTTGCCACGGAGCAACTGATCACGCAGTAAACCTCCTGGGCTACAAGATGAAAATCAACGATCAGGTTGTCGACAGTCATATTCGAGTTGGTTGTCCTTATGCCTTCAAAGAAGCCGACAATGACAGCCGGTTAAAATCGACCAAACACCGATTGAATGAGATTTTTACGGCTATTTTATTGCAAAATCATCCTGATTTACTCAACCAGGCAATCAGCAACCCAAAAAGTGAACCTATTCAATTAAACATGGCCTACATGAATTTCCTCACGCCCGACAAGCTTAGGAGTACATGGATTGGAAAAATCGTGGGAATTCCCGATGAAGCTCCATGGTTAGAAGAGATGCAGAAAATCATTAAAAACATATCTGGCAAGGAACTGGCATTACCAGTTTTCGATACTAACGGAAATGCCCATAGCATCCGAATCACTCCAAATATCACAATGTTCAATTTCCCAACAAAAGTTCTCGCCCTTAAAGCCCATCGCGATAGCCGTTTTACGGTAAAATTCATTGGCAAATTAATTAGGAAAGCTGCTAACCCCTGGAAAACAACAGACAGTATAAATAAAAGAGCGCTTATAGATCTCCTAGGCGAGGATAAATCTTACCAGGGTATTATGGAGCATGCACTCAAGCCCCTGTCCCAGGAACAACAGTCTGAAGCAAAAAAACTGGCTGATGAACTTTGGAAAATGTGCAATGACAACAACGGAAAATCCCGAAAAATTGCCGATAAAACCGGACCTTTCACGTTCACTTTAACTCTATTTAAACTTTTAGCCTCGTCAGTAAAATCTGTGGGCAATTTCTGGTTCAGGTAGCTTGCCAAGTGCATGGTATAACGCAACTTCCGCG
>NZ_CANMAO010000022.1 GCF_947495845.1 uncultured Endozoicomonas sp.
GAGGCAACATGTCCGATAAACGTCAATTCTGGTTCCAGCATATTGAACAGTGGGAACAATCTGGACTTTCTCAAACCGAATACGCTCGTCAACAAGGGCTGTCCATAAAGTCATTTGGTTATTACCGTCGACGCTACAACAGTAAGCAGTCTTTGCCTGTGAGTCCCGCTGTTTCTTTGTTGCCCGTCAATGTGGCAACCGACAAATCAGTAGAGCAATCAGTAGCGCAATCGGTAAAGACCCGCGGTTCCGGCATTACCCTGATAAGTTCCAGTGGCTTTCGCATTGAGCTTTCTTCCGATTTTGATCCTGTGGCTTTACAGTCCGTTCTCAACATTCTGGAGGCCGCATGATCGGCGATGCGACGTCTCTTAACGTCTATCTGGCACCGGGTGTCACTGACATGCGCAAGTCCATCGATGGTCTTGCCTTGATTGTTAGTGAAGTGCTGGAACTTGATCCGTTTTCAGAGAGTTTGTTTGTATTCTGCAACCGTGGACGGAACAAACTCAAAATTCTGCACTGGCAAACCAATGGCTTCTGGCTCTATTACCGCCGCCTTGAGAAAGGTCGATTCAAATGGCCTGCCGCTGATTCATCATACGACGCTGTGAGCATTACCCGCAGGGAGCTGAACTGGTTACTGGATGGATTACCTCTTCATCAGAAAAGCGCCCATCGTCCGATGCTTTACCAAGCGGTGGCCTGATCATCATTGCCATAATCTGGCTCAATAAAATGGTGATGAAGTTCTGCGATAATAACGGGCATGAATACTGTGACCGTAACTACCCAGACCCTTGAAGACCTTCAGCTGAAAGTGACCCAGCTTGAAGCGAAACTGGCGTGGTACGAAGAACAGTTCCGGCTGAGCAAGCATCAGCAATTCGGCGCATCCAGTGAGCGTTTCGAAGGCCAGGGCGTTCTGTTTAATGAAGCCGAGACTCTGGTGGAAGAAGCTGCGGATGAACCAGAAGTTCAGCAAGTGCCCGCGCACGAACGCAAGAAGCCCGTCAGGAAAACGCTGTCTGACGAATTACCACGGGACGTGGTAGAAGTTGATATCCCTGACGAAGAAAAACAGTGCGACTGCTGCGGAGGCGAACTCAAGGCGTTTGGTCATGAAAGCAGCTGTAAGCTGGATATCGTGCCTGCGCAGGTTAAGGTACTGGAAATCCGTCGTTTGAAATACGCCTGTGCCTGTGAATCGGGCGTTAAGACAGCGCCAGTCCCCAAAATGCCGATTCCAAAAAGTATTTCGACACCGGGACTGCTGGCCTGGATCATTACCAGCAAATACTGCGATGCTCTGCCGCTGTATCGTCAGGAATTCATTCTCAAGCGCATGGGGGCTGAGATTTCCCGTACGACCATGGCTGAATGGATGATCCGTGCATCCAATCTGCTTCTGCCTCTGTATGAAGCTCTGTGTCGCCACCTGGTCCGGCAACCTTATATACAGGCTGACGAAACCACCCTGCAGGTGCTCAAGGAGAAAGACCGACACCCGCAGAGCAAATCCTACATGTGGCTGTACCGAACGGGTGAACAGCTCGAATCGCCTATTGTGTTATACGACTATCAGACAGGGCGCGACCATCAATGCCCGCTGGCCTTTCTGGAAGGATTCAAAGGCTTCCTGCAGTGCGATGGACACTCGGCTTATAAAACCCTGAGCAGCAAGCAACCAGACATTGAATTGGTAGGCTGCATGGCTCACGCACGCCGAAAGTTCAAAGAAGCGCTGGATGCTCATCCAAAAAAGAAAGGCGACAGCGGCCAGAAAATCAGTCGTCCGGCTCAAGCACTCAACATGATCCGGCAACTCTACGCTATCGAGCGTCGGATCAAGTACAAAACGACAGAAGAACGGTATCAGGTTCGCCAGACCGAGAGCCGTCCTATTATGGACAAGTTCCGACGATGGCTGGAAAAGCAGAAACCGAGAATCCTGCCAGAAAGCAAACTGGGCAAAGCCATCACCTATGCCCTGAACCAGTGGCCGTATCTGTCGCGTTACCTAGGAGCCTGACCGAGAATAGGTTGCCCTACTGTGGTGGCAGTAAATTGATCTAAAAACTCTGTTTTGTTCAGCAAATAGCACCACTATTCACTTCACAAAACAGAGTTTTTATCCTCAATTTTCTACCATCCTCGCTACGGGCGCTATTCTCGGTCAGTCTCCTAGACAGTGGTCTGGTGGAAATGGATAACAATGCTGCCGAGCGCGCCATCAAACCTTTCGTCATAGGCCGAAAGAACTGGATGTTTGCAAATTCAGTGAACGGAGCCAACGCCAGTGCGGTACTGTACAGTCTGATAGAAACCGCCAAGGCCAACGGGCTGGAGCCCTATGCCTGGTTTCGCTATGCATTGACCAGGTTGCCGCAACTGGAAAAAGGAACTTGCGTCGAGCACCTGTTGCCAATCAGCCTTGCACCAGATGACATTAAGGTAGTGGATTACTTCCAGTAGTGGAAGGTGCTGTTGCCCGGTCGTTTACCAAGCTACTTTCTCAACAGCAAGTCATGCAGTTGACTTACAGTGTCGCAAGGTTCATCAAAACTACCTGAAAGACAGCTTTTTCTTTTTGGGCTTTCTTTGCTGAAGGTGGCAGAGAAACAGGGCTTGATCTTAAGCCACATCGCTTGCCGCCGACTATCTGGCATGGTCCCAATCTTTCTTTATCCCTGGATTTACTCAGGGAGTGAGGTCTTTCAGGAACGTTATCCATGGATGGAAGCAATCGGTCTGGTTTAATTGTGCATGGCCAGCGTAATACGCCACTGCATCAAGGCGGCAGTGTACAGAATGAGAAGTCATCCAAGAGCTGGAAAGGTCGATTTGCTTCGGTGCTTAAGTCCTGCGTTCGCTTGATACCTCGAATGGTAAAGAGTATTGGAAAGCAAATAGCATCCCGAAAAATCACCCGGCATGAACCCTCCTTATCGGTTAAGGCTGCTACATCGACTGTTGCTAATAAAACGCTTCAAACACCAAAGATGCATGGGGTTTCCCACCAACAGAAAAACAGCCTTACTGTTGAAGACCATATTGCGGCCATGCACGGGAAGAGGTGCAGCATTCAATCGACACCGACAGCCGAGGTCGCTCCAGAATCATCAATCTTTAAGGATGAGGGTTGTGAAGATATTGAAGAAGATAACCCTTTAGGGATTAGGCCTGGCAATAGGCCAAGCCCGGAAATGATGCATGATTTACTGAGTTCGGGGGCATTCGAAACCAAGAAGGGTATTGATGGACTCCGTAAAACGCTCGACACATTAAATGATGATGATGCCTTCTCACTGCTGGGATCTAAAAATAGTAAAGGGGAGTCCATCTTATTTGCAGCGTTGGTTGGAAATAAAGGCAATACCGCCCAATTGGTTATTGATCTTATATTGCAAAGTCATGCAACAAAGGCAGAGAAACTCGAACTGTTGTCTGCCAGAAATTCAGAAGGTGCTCCCGCGTTGTTTGTTGCATTAGACGCTGGTTGTTTAGACAGTGTTGATGCATTTGTCGATGGCATCCTGAACAGCTCTTTAACACGAGGTTCAAAGCACAATCTGCTTGCTGCCAAATACAATGATGAAGGGCCGTCAGGGTTGTTTGTTGCCATGCTAAATGAACAGGTGGATTGTGTTCAACAGTATATGCAGCGGGTTTTGGCTAGCCCTGCTCTCACGGAAGGCGCAAAGCAGTCTCTATTTTCTGCTCAAAGCCGTGGAGGAACGCCTGGCCTTAATCGCGCCTTGCGGGATGGTAATGATGAAGTTGTTGACCTTTATATAAAGCAAATACTGGGCAGCCCGTTGAGCAATGATGCGAAAGTGTTACTGCTGAAGTCGGAGAATGAAGCGGCGGATTCAGGGCTGTTTTGGGCGATGGCTAAGGGCAATGAAAAAGTGACTCAGTGCTTCGTTGAAAGGGTATTGAAGGATGATGCTCTCACTGACGAAGATAAAGGTAAACTGTTGTCTGCAGAAAGTGGCGATGGTACTTCCGGGTTGTATCATGCGATGAATCAGCATCATAGTGGTGTCGCTAAGCTTTTCACTGAATGCATTCGTAGCAGTGATCTTGATGAAGATATTCAAGATGATCTTTTGCAGGCGTCGTCTAGTGAATTTTTGGACGTCGATTCATTCCCTAATGAACAGTCAGCAAAGAATGTCTCATTGATTGCGCAGAAACTTGAGCAACTCCAAAGTGAGCGCCGTGAGTATGAGCAAAATACATTGTTTAACGACGATGCTGGAAGTATTGATTCAGGTTTTGTGGATGATGAAGAGAATGAAAGTGAACCCAAAATTCTGAGCTATATGTCACGGGGGAGGCGAAGAAACTTAAATGGTAAAGCGGTTCGTGAAGACAGTGGCGAGAAAATATGGTGCAGGCACCTGGCGCTAGCCTTTGCCAGAGGTGTATTTGGAACCAAAGAAAGTAATAAATATTATGACATTAATACACTGGATAAAATAGCCAGGCACTCTGGAATTCCAAATGATGCAAAGTATCTTTCATCGTTTGAACATAGGCAGCCCAAAGAAGGTTATTATTTTGATACTCAGCGTTTAGGTGAATCGATAAAGAAAGCATTGATAAATAATCAAGAGGATTCAGAAAAAGCTCGATACGTATTGGTGAGCAATAGCCATGCAATGGGCTTAGGGGTGAAGCGCTACCCTGATCGCCCCGAGATTAAACTATCTTTTTATGATCCTAACGACACGTTACGTGTTCAGCATCTTATTGTTCCGTCGTTAGAAGCTTTGGGTAATGTTTCTCTCAATGATTTACTTGATGATAGATCTATTGATATTTATTTTGAGGAAGATGGTTTTTCTGGGGCACTATTAGCACCGTTTGCAGGCAAAGAGTCTGAGAATGCTATTGCTTATGTAGATACCAAATTCACGCCGGGATTACTGAATAATCTACTCAGCTTTGGACATCTTGGTATTGGAAATATTGCCGAAAGGTTAAAAGACCACATCAACCACCTTGATAGAAAAGGGGCCATAGCACTGCTCTCGGCAAGTATTTCACCAGATGAACGTGGTCTTGGAAAAGCATGTGAACATGGTCATTGCTTAAGTGTTCGATCCTATTTGGATGTGGTTCTGGCAAGTAGCCTTTCATTTGCGGATAAACAGCAAGTGTTAGGTAATCAGTTTTTACGAGACGCTATGGAGCGATGGGGTGCAGACGTAACCAGAGCATTAACTGAAGGTATACTTGAAAGCAATCTGAGTGTAGGTGAAAAAATTGACTTGTTAGAGGCAAAGAATGTAACGAATACACCAAGTTTATTTTCTGGTTTAAGGCATGGTAAAGAAGAACCTATTGGGGTCTACATTCGCGTGATTCTGGAGAGCAATCTCCCCATAAATGCAAAAGAGAGGTTGGTAGCGGGGAATGGATCCACTAAGTCAGGGCTGTATGCAGCGTTTAGAGATGATAACCCCGAGAGTATAAACGCCTACACAAACGCCATATTGAGCAGCAAACAGTTGGATGGTAAGGCCGTCATCAGATTACTGACGCCAAGAGCGTTTGAAAAAGAGTCCGGCCTAGTTTTGGCAATACAGCAAGATAACATAGATAGTGTCGATGCCTTTGTACGACAGGTACTCGGCAGTGAGCGGAGCCAGCATACGAAAGAACGGCTGCTATCGATCACTGATCACCTGCAAGACGATCAGAGCCTCTATAGCTCTCCAGCATACCGTCGTTACAGCTCTGCAATAGAGAGCAGCGAGTTGAAAGAAAGCAGAAAGCAGCGGCTATTGGAGTAAAAGTAATGACTAAAGGCGAAACACTCCGGCCGGATCATGCCTGCTCAGTGCTGGCATGACTAAAGCGTTGCCGTGTGACCAGCCCCCATTTATCATCTTGGTATTGATCCTCCTTATAGTCACCTGACGTGTAATCATTGATAACGTCCCGCCAAAATTTGACAGCATTATCAGCTCCTGCAACTTGTTTAATTTCCCAGCTGCTACCCAGTTCTCTGAAAATACTGGAGATAAATCGTTTGCCGACCTTGTTCTTTCTGAAATAGGGAACGACATAAAAATCACATACTTCGAAGGTGTCTGGAGACTTTCTCTCGATGGCGGTCAATGCGGCAGGTATAAAGCAGGTAACCCATAAAATTGCCTTCGATTTTTGGGTCTACTGAGAACAGGCCGTTTTGATCAGGCTTGTCTTGAATGATTTTTGAAAACTCTGCGCCGTATACCTGCACCAGATTCATATGCACTGGCATATTGTTGCGATCAACGGTGACTATTTTCATGGGAGCACGGATTGGTAGACTTAAGGATAGAAGAAAGTTTAGGCCACCTACAAATATCTACCGGTTGATTGAATTCCCTCCTATGTTGTTTTGAATGTTGTCAGATTGATGCGGCTAACTACTTATGGTTGGGTATTTATAACAACAAGTTAGATAATAGAAAAAACGCAGTATTACGAGGCCACAAAATGGAAAAAATAAAACTCTCCAAACAAGATAAAGACCTGCTGATCAGTAAAATCAAAGAGTACTTTGATACTGAGTTAGAGCAGGAGATTGGTGGCTTTGAGGCAGAGTTTCTGATCGATTTTTTTGCCAGAGAGATCGGCCCACATTTTTATAATCAGGGGCTGACGGATGCTCATACGCTGTTTTTGGAAAAAACAGAAGAGATGGGATATCTGATGCAGGAGCTGGAAAAGCCTACCCGGTGAAAGAGCTGCCAATAATGGTGTAGAACTTTATGATGAAATGTGATCTTTTTGTCCTTATTAATAATGTGTGAATGCAATCTGTAGATAGAAAGCGTCGGGCGATATGAAGAGATTGTTGAGGAATATTTATACGAGAGTTGTCAGTCGATGCAGGTAATCTGCACCGACTGGCCAAGCGGTTAGGTCTTAAATAACCTTATTTTAAAGCACAATTACATAGCCGCCGCAAAGATGGCAGTAATTTCTTCAGCCGTTGCCTGTTTAGGGTTTGTGAAACCGCAAGCATCTTTCAGGGCATTTTCGGTCAGGGTTGGGAAGTCTTCTTCTTTGACGCCCAGTACTGTAAGACCTGCAGGGATTTCAATTCGTGCAGACAGTGCCTTGATCAGTTCTATGGCTTTCGCAGCACCTTCTTCCGCACTCATGTCAGTCACATCAGCACCCAGTGCTTTGGCAACATCGGTCAGGCGCTCTGGGCAAACCTGTGCGTTGTAGCTTTGTACGTGTGGCAGCAGAACCGCGTTGCAGACACCGTGTGGCAGGTCGTAGAAACCACCCAGCTGGTGTGCCATGGCGTGTACATAACCGAGGCTGGCGTTGTTGAATGCCATGCCGGCCAGAAGCTGGGCGTAAGCCATGGCTTCACGGGCTTCCATGTTCTCACCGTCGTTTACTGCGTTTTCCAGATGATCACGAATCAATTCGATGGCTTTGATGGCGCAGCAGTCAGTCACGGGTGTAGCGATGGTGGAAACGTAAGCTTCAACCGCGTGGGTCAGTGCATCCATACCCGTAGCGGCAGTCAGAGACTTGGGCATGCCAGTCATCAGAGCAGGGTCGTTTACTGACATCAGTGGTGTGGTGTTTTTATCCACGATAGCCATTTTCACATGACGGACTTCATCAGTGATGATGCAGAAACGAGTGATTTCAGACGCTGTGCCTGCCGTTGTGTTGATGGCAACCAGAGGGAACTGTGGTTTGGCAGAAACGTCGACACCTTCGTAGTCACGAATATGACCACCATTAGAAGCGACCAGCGCAATACCTTTAGCGCAATCGTGAGGAGAGCCACCCCCCAGAGAAATGACGAAGTCACAGTCGTTTTCCTGCAGCAGAGCCAGGCCAGCTTCAACGTTGCCGCAAGTAGGGTTTGGTTGAGTACCGTCAAAGACGACAGAGGTTATGCCATCAGCACCCAGTTTTTCGACAACAGCACCAACCATGCCAACGTCGTTCAGCACTTTGTCGGTGACGATCAGTGCTTTTTTAAAGCCCAGCCCAGCGATATCGCTGATGGATGCTTCAAGGCAGCCACTGCCCATTTGGTTAACAGCAGGCATGAAGAATTTCATTGCAGTCATGGTTAAGTCCTTTCGTCAGAAAATGGTGTCACGTTCAAAAACGAGCATTAAAAAGACACAAACATACTAGATGCCATCGGGAATATTCATTTTGATTTGAGTCAATGGATGGCGAAACTGAGGTGAGTATACAAAGTGTACTGTTAACGGGTAGCAGTAGTTTAGGTGGCTGTGTAACGGTTTTCGCGCTGGTTATTAAACAAGTCCCCGGTAGTCTTTCCATCATGGCAATAATACGATGTCAGATAATGGTTAATTACTACGAAAGTGCAAAAGAGAGGTTTACAAATGTGATTCAGTCGACATAATTGGGATTTAATAATGACTGTCGTTTATTGCATTTATAGGCGGCCTTCTTACTCTCAGTTGATCTCTGTATCCGATCTTGATTGTACCGATGTTAACAATAGAAAATCTTCAGGACATGGACTGGAAGCGCTTTGAAAGGCTGTGCCAGCAGTACTTTCAGTGCCAGGGGTATGAAACCCGGTTGACCAATGCCCGTGATGGCGGCGTGGATATCGTGCTGGAAAAAGCGTTGTCCGATGAGAAAAAACAACGGGTTTACGTCAACTGCAATATTTGGCCACAGCCGAGAGCGGGTATGAAAAATGTACAGTCCCTGTTCAAGGCTATGGACACGGACGATGTACTTTTTGGTATGATTTTATCCGTCAACGGTTTCTCTGCGGGTGCTAAAGCCTATGCCCATGGCAGAAATATCCGGCTGATTTCGGAAGCGCAGTTTTTACCACTACTGGCGCAGCTGTCGGAAGATGATCAGGAGCGATTGGCGCAGGACGCGTTAGAGGAGAATTACTCAATACCGACGTGCCCTGCCTGCGGTTTGAAAATGGTTTTTAAAGCCGCATCTAAAGGAATAGTCACAGGGGGATCGTTCTGGCGATGTCAGAGCTTTCCCTGCTGTGAGGAAAAAGTTCGAATAAAGGGACGTATTGTGAAGGAAGGAACCACTGCTTCGGCTGGTTTTCCGGAAGGCAGCATGGAGCTGCAGGAAAGCACCGTTGATCTTGATGCGGCATCATCTGTTCCAAATAGGCGGAGTTCAATACTGGCAGGTGCTTTGTTTTGCGTGCTAGTGGCAGGGCTTGCTGTTAAGGGTGGTTTTGTTGGCTTGGATTGGCTGAATAAACCGGAAGCGCAGCCTGTGGTTATAGCACCGCCAAAGCCGCCGGTTAAGAAAGACGTCATTGTTCAAGCATCAAGTGTTCAAATATCAAGTGCTCAACCCTCTGTTGCTCAAATCAAAAAAATAGACACTGTTGACCCTGCTCCCATCCTTCCAGAAGATGAACAGCTTGAAGCAGCCGTTAGTGTGGCTCTTACATCAGAACCTGCGTTAGAGAGAAACGCTTCTGAAGACGATGGGTTTGTCTGGGAGAAATTGACCAATCATCCAGCGGATCAGGCTGCAGCAAAAGTAAAAGGTCAGGCCTGGACTAAGTGGTACGAAGCCGAAGCCCCTTGGGGATGTGGTGAGTGGCGCTCCGGGGAGCATATGGTGGAGTGCGTCAATCATCGTAAAAAAGCACGGTTGCGCTTTGAAAAACTTTGGGCCGAAGGAAGATTCACCGGTTCAAGAGGCTGATGGCATATTACAGATACACCCTTGTATACCTTATTCCCCTAGGTGTGAACGCCAATAAGACGTTATTTTGCTTCGAGTAAAACTGCAATGGAGTCTCATATAGGAAGAGACTGCAGTTTGCATTCCCCTCAATTTTCTACGATATTTTGAGTCAGAAGATTTGCTAGGGTCTGTTGACGTTTCGTTGCGAGGCTCAGTGACTCAGAAAAACGTCAACCGCGCGAAAGGCTTGTGAAGTGCGTAGTCATTCTACGCCGAGCAAGCCTGACAAAGCGGGGGCGTTTTTCTGAGTCACCCGAAGGGCGGATCAGGGTGCCCCTATGTCGTTGTTCCAGCACCTTGAAAGGCAATGAGCATTCCTGCGGCACTGCGCCTAGCCATAGGAGCGCCCAGATCCGCTGAGCACGTAACGAAACGTCAACAGACCCTAATGTTTTGATCAAAAATAAGAGGAAATTCCCGAAACGGTGTCAGTTACCGTACTAATCGTTATAATCGCGATTCTAAATAGATCTTCATGTGCAGTAGTGTGGCTATTCGGTCTAACCGGTATGCCGCTGATTTATTATTAGAAGAAAGGTCTTTCCTGCTATGATCGTTATCCGCCCTATTCAAGAAAAAGACCGTGAGGCGCTCTGGAAAATTGCCAACCAGACAGGCAACGGCTTTACCTCTTTGCAACCTAATCGTCCCATGGTGGACGGTAAACTGGATTGGGCCGTAGGCTCATTTTCTCTGGCGCCTGAAAGGAAAAGTCTTGATGATGCTGACAGAAATCAGGAGAACTCACTTTACCTGTTTGTGATGGAAGATACCGACACGGGCGAGGTGGTGGGTACCGCTGGCATCGAATCGGCCGTGGGTCTTGATGCGCCTTGGTATAACTATAAAGTAAATAAGCAGGTTCATGCGTCTCAACAGCTGGATGTTTACACCATGGTTGAGACCTTGATGCTCTGCAGTGATCATACGGGTCTTTCTGAACTGTGTACTCTGTTTTTAAGGCCAGACTATCGTCACTCAAAGAATGGTGCCTTCCTCTCCAAATGCCGGTTGATGTTTATTGCTAATTTTCCAGAGCTATTCTCAAGTGATCTTTTTGCAGAAATGCGCGGGTATAGTGATGAAGATGAAGTATCCCCGGTATGGGAAGCGTTAGGTCGACATTTCTTTGCTGTTGATTTTGTGGAAGCCGATCGCCAGACATCGGTGGACAAAGCCTTTATTGCCGAATTAATGCCCCGCCACCCGATCTATACCAACCTGCTTCCGGATGAAGCCCGTGAAGCCATTGGCGTTACCCACGAAAGCACGACACCAGCAAGACGTCTGCTCGAGTCTGAAGGTTTTCACTATACTAACTATGTGGATATTTTTGATGGCGGCCCGTTGTTGGATGCAAGGGTGAAGGATATTCGGACGATTGCTGACTCCAGAGAATACAAAGTCGCCA
Source organism: uncultured Endozoicomonas sp. (assembly GCF_947495845.1). GTDB lineage: Bacteria > Pseudomonadota > Gammaproteobacteria > Pseudomonadales > Endozoicomonadaceae > Endozoicomonas. The sequence goes on from NZ_CANMAO010000022.1 coordinate 11,168, forward strand.
TTGTCGAAAACAATATAACCGATCAGCGTCGTTGGTTGATGGCTAACAAAGAGCTAACAGACTTCCGTTGCATAATGGGCAGCCTGTCGTTCCAAGGCTTGGATGCTGTCAACATAACGCCAGATCAGGCAGATGTGCTCAACGTTAAAGAGGGTGACCTGTTAAGGGCTGTTCCTTTATCAAAAGATTCATAAATTGATTCATTAACCCCTATTGTAAGAAGTAAAAGAAACAGGGTCATACAATGTCAAACAAGCGTGAAGAAAATTGTCTGTTTATTAACGGAGAGTGGGTAAAGGCAGAAGGAAAGCCCTTTTCATCCCTGAACCCCGGCACTGGTGATGCGGTATGGCAAGGTAGCAGTGCCAGTATCTCCCAAGTGGATCAGGCCATCAGCGCTGCCCGTGAAGCAGCAGAAAGCTGGGCTTTTAAACCGTTTTCAGAACGAGAAATCGTTATTAAAGAATTTGCCCGCCTTCTGGAAGAAAACAAAGAAGACATGGCGACGATGATCGCCCGTGAAACCGGTAAGCCGCTTTGGGAAGCCAAAACAGAAGCGGGTGCTATGGTGGGTAAAATTGCCATTTCCATCAAGGCTTATCATGAGCGCACAGGTACGGTTGAAAACCCGATGCCTGTCGGGAAGGCCGTGATTCGGCATAAGCCTCATGGTGTTGTCGCGGTATTTGGGCCTTACAACTTCCCCGGACACTTACCGAATGGTCATATTGTGCCTGCGCTTCTGGCGGGCAACACGGTTGTATTTAAACCCAGCGAACTGACACCGGGCGTTGCCGGGTTAACCATTGAACTATGGGAACAGGCTGGCATCCCAAACGGTGTTATCAACCTTGTTCAGGGGGAAAAAGACACCGGCATTGCTCTGGCAGGCCATCCGGGCATTGACGGGCTCTTCTTCACCGGTAGCTCAAATACTGGCAAGCTGATTCACCAGCAATATGGTGGACAGCCCGGTAAGATTCTTGCCCTCGAAATGGGTGGAAATAACCCGCTGATTGTGACTGAGATGTCCGATCTGCGTGCTGCTGTTCACGACACCATTCAATCGGCTTTTATCACGGCAGGCCAACGATGCACATGTGCTCGTCGTTTGTTTGTGCCTTCCACTGAGTGGGGTGATCAGTTTGTTGCTGCACTGACAACGGCCACTGGCAAAATCAAAGTGGGTCAGTGGGATGATGAAGATGCACCGTTTATGGGGGCATTGATTTCTGAGCAGGCTGCAAAACAGATTGTTGCGGCACAGGAAAGTCTGGTTGCTCAAGGTGGTACAAGCCTTATTCCTGTGAATCATCTTCAAGAAGGCACTGGTCTGGTATCTCCAGGCATTATTGATGTTTCTGCCATTGAGAATCTGCCGGATGAAGAATATTTCGGGCCTTTATTACAGCTGATTCGATATGACCGTTTTGATGATGCCATTGCGATAGCAAACAATACCCGCTTTGGTCTTTCGGCCGGTTTATTCAGTGAATCGGAAGACGACTACCAACGTTTTCTACAACGTATCCGTGCGGGTATCGTGAATTGGAACCGGCCTATTACCGGCGCCAGCAGTGCAGCGCCTTTTGGTGGCCCGGGTGACAGTGGAAACCACCGCCCCAGTGCTTATTTTGCTGCGGACTATTGTGCGTTTCCGGTGGCCAGTGTGGAGTCTGAATCCTTGATCATGCCGGAGAAGCTATCACCGGGATTGGATCTTTAACTACCTTGATACTTAACCATAGTGTTGGCTTCGGTTAACGCTGTGGGTGCAGCTTTTGACAAGATAAAAAGAAGTAAAGTGATGACAGTAGAAGCCAATTTTGACGGTCTTGTAGGGCCAACCCACAATTACGCTGGATTGTCCCGTGGCAATAAGGCCTCTATTAATCATGGTGGCAGTGCTGCCAACCCTAAGCAGGCGGCGTTGCAAGGCCTGGAGAAAATGCGGGCGTTGAGCCAGCTGGGTTTTGTTCAGGGCATTCTGGCGCCTCAGGAAAGGCCTGACGTCAACATGCTGCGCAGGCTAGGTTTTGCTGGCAGTGATGCCCGTGTGATAGAAGACGCTGCTCGTCAAATGCCTGCGGTACTGGCTGCCTGCAGCTCGGCCTCAAGCATGTGGACGGCTAATGCGGCAACGGTCTCTCCCAGTGCGGATACCGCCGATGGCAAAGTGCATTTCACTCCGGCCAACTTGATCAATAAGTTTCATCGTTCAATTGAGCATGATGTCACTGGCAGAATCCTTCAGGCAACATTTAACCATTCTGAGCACTTTGTTCATCATCCTGCATTGCCATCCACCGACTATTTTGGTGACGAAGGTGCGGCAAACCATACCCGTTTCTGTCAGGACTATGGGGATCAGGGAGTAGAGTTCTTTGTTTATGGTAAAGAAGCTTTTAATCCTGATGCACTGATTCCACAGAAATACCCTGCGAGACAAAGCCTTGAGGCCAGTCAGTCTGTTGTTCGTTTGCATCAGTTGAACCCGAACAAAGTGGTTTATGCACAGCAGAACCCGGATGTGATTGATCAGGGCGTTTTCCATAATGATGTGATCGCAGTGGGTAATCGAAATCTGCTGTTCTGTCATGAACAGGCTTTTTTGAATCAGGCTGCGGTGTATCAGTCGCTACAACAGGCATACGGTTCAACGCCTTTTCACATTGTTGAAGTGCCTGACGGGAAAGTACCGGTTTCCGATGCGGTAAAAAGCTATCTATTTAACAGTCAGCTATTGTCGTTAGAGGATGGTAGAACCCTGATAGTGGTGCCTTCTGAATGTCAAAAAACGCCTGCAGTGTGGAGTTATCTTCAGGAACAGGTTGCTGACAGTACAAGCCCCATCGACGAAGTAAGAGTTTTTGATTTACGACAGAGTATGAATAATGGCGGCGGCCCGGCCTGTCTGCGTTTACGGGTGGTTCTCACAGAACAAGAACAGCTGGCAACGAACCAGAACTGCCTGATTAACGATGGCTCTTTCAATAAACTCAGTGACTGGGTGAACAAGCATTATCGTGATCGATTAACGGAGCAGGATTTGGCGGATTCGGCATTGGTGAATGAATCGAGAGCGGCTTTAGATGAACTAACGGAGATTCTGAACCTGGGTTCTGTGTATCCGTTTCAGAGATAAGAATAGTCCGGGCAGCAATGCATAATGCATGTTGCCCGGGCTATTCTTTACTTCAAACCAAACATCTTTTGATCTTCACTGATCCTGTGCGAGATAGCAGGGTGCTGAAATACTCTTTCAACATAAGCGGCCAGTGTCGGATATAACGTGCTATCAACGTGAACGCCGGCATGGGCAAGGTTAATGAAATGGGTTATCAGGGCAATGTCTGCCAGCTGAAGGTCTGCGCCGAAGAGGAAGTCAGCATCAGGAAGCAATGTTTCAAGATAGTTGAAAATTGGCGGTAATTTTTTTTCAAGATGATCCTGCACTTTGCTCTCATCGGCAGGCTGGTTGATCATTTTTTTAGCAACGCGCTCAAAGAAAATAGAGCCAAGGGCTGGCAGCATGATCGTATCTGCGTACTCTTCGATCCATCGAGCCTTTGCTTTATCGGCAGCACCTGGTGGGTAAAGCGAGTGGTCTGGGTAGCGGTCTTCCAGATACTCACAGATCACTGTGGAATCTGCCAGTGTGACGTCTTGATCCTGCCAGGCTGGAATTTTTCCTAAAGGGCTGATGTTTAAAAAATCATCCGGCTTATTGAATGGCGTAACAGGCACGATTTCATAGTTAATGCCTTTAAGTTCAAGGCTGACCAGAACCTTGCGCGCCATGGGAGAGACAGGCACGCCATAGAGCTTGCTCATTTTTATAATCCTTGTTGTTACATTTGACGATGACTATCGTACCTTAATAGCAATCATTTCAGCGAACCGTATTGTGGGAAAAAAACTAGAAAATTTTGTCGCTGCTGAGTTCCTTCGGGAGTGCTGGCAGAAAAAACCAACGGTGATTCGTCAGGGGATTTCCAACTTTGTCTCGCCCATTTCAGCGGATGAGCTGGCGGGGTTGTCACTGGAAGATGAGGTGGAATCCCGCCTCATTATTGAGCATGGAGATACGCCCTGGACCTTGCGTCACGGGCCCTTTGATGAAGAGGTGTTCTCAACATTGCCAGAATCTCACTGGACAATGCTGGTTCAATCTGTGGAACACTGGGTGCCTGAAGTGAATGCGTTGTTGGAGTATTTCCAGTTTCTGCCTCGATGGCGGCTGGAAGATATTATGATTAGCTATGCAGTTGATGGCGGTAATGTGGGGCCACATTATGACAACTTTGACGTTTTTCTGATTCAGGCGGAAGGTAAACGACGCTGGCAGGTTGGTCCGGTTTATGATGACTCGGCACCGGTGGTTGCTGATACGCCATTGCATATTCTGTCAGAGTTTTCTTCCGAGGCTGAATATGTGATGGGGCCGGGTGATATTCTCTATTTACCGCCGGGGTTTGGTCATCATGGTGTAGCGGAAGGAGAATGTATGACTATCTCTATAGGCTTTCGTGCGCCAAGCCATCGTGAAATTCTAATGGGCTTTACCGATTATGTGTCAGATCAACTGGGCGAAAGTTTGAGGTATTCGGATCCGGATCAGAGGGTTTTATCGAATACAGGCTTGATTGATGAACACTCGATACAACGGGTTCAGGATGTGCTGCAGCAATACATCAATGACAAAGCCCTGGTTGCGCAGTGGTTTGGTGCTTTTATGACTGAGCCAAAACATCAGCAGGAACAGGCTGATGATATTACTGATTGGTCGCTTATTCTGGAAGAGTTGGAAGGTGCGGATCTAATGGTCAGTGAAGGCTCACGACTGGCTTTTTATAAAGGGAATTGTTGTTATGCTTTTGTTGATGGTGAAAAGTATGATTTGCCGCTGAATGCTTTGGAATGGGTAGAAGTGCTATGTAAGAAGGGTGCACTATTGGCCGCAGAATGGTCTTGTATTGAGGATCAGAGAACGCAGCAATGGCTCTTGGAGTTAGTACAAAAAGGGGGATTGTATTTTGATTGAGGCGCAGGCCTCAATCACTCTTCATCCTTATCAACAGCATCAAAAAAATCACCTGCAACTCTCAACATATATCGATCATCTTTGATGAGAATACCTTCACTTTTACCGTCAGAGAGAGGGATATCAAAATCTGTCATTAACTGAGAAGCAATGCAATCGGTCAAACTTTTAAGATCAAATAGATCATGAGAATTAAGCGGCTGTGATAGAGCCAGTGCTTTTATCAGCCCATCATAATTCCGATGGTTGAATACTGGTGTTGTAAAACAGTGAGTAAATATTGCTTCGGCCAGAGTTTTATTAGAGTGCTTATTGAGTGCTTGAATCACTTTTTTGCCTAACGTGCTATTCACCGGTGCTTCTTCTTTAAGCAGTATATTGAATTTCTTTATCCCATTTATGATGGCTGTCTTTGTTTCCTCAGGTGCATTCATATCCTCGTTGATGGTATTTAACATATTTGAGAAGTATTGAGCGCCATAGGTATTGTCAAGCGGCTTTTCATTCGCCATGGGGTATGCATAGAACGCACGAAAAAAATCCACATCATCACTACATACTTCTCGATTACTTAATTCTTCATGGTCAGACGTGGGTGTTTCAGTAAAATACAGTTCTTTTAATTTTAGAGTGCGGCGCTTTTGTATCAGTTCTTCAAGTGATGGCAGCTTTTCAAGAGTGTTGCGCTGGAGGCTAGCCTTAGCGGCTTTTATCTCATTGAACTCTTGGTTGCGTAATAACTGTGGAAATATATCCGCGACCTCATCATATTGTTTGCTGCTTTCAAAGAACTGCCACAGTTGCTCATTTTCAAAGAACTGAATTTGCTGCTCATTAAGGTCTAGTAGTTGGGTTGCCTCTGTTTTCTGCTGATTGATAACGGGCTGTTTTGAGTTAGCAGTAACTGCTGGTACTGGTGCTGTTGGTGATTTAGGGGGAAGGGGCGCTTTTTCTGTTTCAGGTGTTTTTAGTGGTGTTGGTACTTTAGGTGGTTTTGGTATTCTTGGGGTTTCTGATTCTTCATTAAGCTTTCTTTGTGTCTTTTGAAAATGCTTTGCAATCTCATCATTAACTAGTTTTTTTCTCTGATTGTTAGCTTTGATGTCCTCAGGCTTAAGACCATCGCCCGCTGCAGCTTGGCTGAACTTCTCGATTCTAGTTGCAATTAAAGCCGCTTCCTCTGGCGTTTTGCCCTTTGGTAATTCTGGTTGGTCATTTTGGCTTAATATAGTTTGGTTTGTAGTATCCAGCGCTGGCTGAATATCAGGCCAGAGATCAATCCCGCGAATGCTGATATGTAATGTAGGGTTTTGAACACTTTTCAGTTTTTCTCTAACCTGTTGTTGATGCTCTTCACTGAGCTCTGAAATGTTTGCTTGAACTTCATGCTCAAGGGTTTCTATATTCTGGCGTGAGTTTTGATTGTCTGATTGATCCAGCTCTACCAGTGGCAACATGCCTTTTGCCAATTGCAGCGAAACCTCCACCAGTTCTCTCAGCTGATCAGTCGACAGTGCTTTTAGCTGATCGCCTGCTGGAATCAACTGTACTTTTCCATAGGGCGCTATATCAATGGCTATCTTCAGGCTCGAGATGTCTTTTATAAGTGGGTTCAATTTTTTGATAAACGATGTTAGTGCTTTATCAGGCTTCTTTTTCCACAAACTGTTGTCATGTAATAACGCTTCTAGAATATCACTGGTACGCTGAACAGAGTTTTTCTTAACCAGTTTTTTGTAGCTCTGAGCCAATGTTCCGTCTTCTTTGAGAATTTCCTGAATCTTGGAGATCGCTTCAGGAGATGATTGTTTTTGGATTGGGTTATTATCCGCTGATTCTTGTTCAACAGACTTTACATCCCTTTGGTTGTCCTGGGTATGCTCTGGAGCCGGTGGGCTTGGGATCTGATTTTTCGGGTTGACAGGAGTGACTGCTTTTCCTTGTTTTTGCCCTGCTTGTATAGGGTCTTTTGGAAGTGAGGGCTCCAGATTTTTGGTGGGAATGCTTTTATCTACGCGCGTGCCTGCCATGTTAAATCCCTTTCAATTCATCTCATTAATACTTGTTTTAATGATAGTTAACCCTCGATTAATAACGGGATATTGTTAATGAACGCCGTATGAGCAGAGTATTAGAGAGTGTATTTTGACAGGGTGTGCATGGGTAGAAAATTGGACATTGGTTGGAAAAATCGATTGATTTGGTTTAACTCTATGATTTTATTGATTTTTCCGGTATTAAGCCTAAGCGATCAAGCATAAAAAAACCGACGCTAAAATGCGTCGGTTTTTTGTAGATTCTATGACGAATGCTCATCATAAAGGGCTTGGCTGGTAGATATCAGAAAACAGCTACCAGCCGGAAGGCATTACATCATGCCGCCCATACCACCCATTCCGCCCATGCCGCCCATATCAGGCATAGCAGGTGCATCTTCTTGTGGCTCATCAGCAACCATAGCCGCAGTGGTGATCATCAGACCAGCAACAGAAGCCGCCGCCTGCAGAGCAGAACGGGTTACTTTGGCTGGGTCCAGGATACCCATTTCGATCATGTCGCCGTATTCGCCAGTCGCTGCGTTGTAACCGAAGTTACCGGAGCCGGCTTTCACCTTATCAACTACCACGGAAGCTTCGTCACCGGAGTTGTTGGCGATTTGACGGATCGGGCCTTCCAGAGCGCGGAGGATCAGATCAACACCCGCCTGTTGCTCAACATTGATCGCGTCAACGTTGATCGCAGTCAGAGCACGAACCAGGGCAACACCACCACCGGCAACCACACCTTCTTCAACCGCAGCACGGGTAGCGTGCAGGGCGTCTTCAACGCGGGCTTTCTTCTCTTTCATTTCTACTTCAGAAGCAGCGCCAACCTTAACAACCGCAACACCGCCAGCCAGCTTGGCTACGCGCTCTTGCAGTTTTTCTTTGTCGTAGTCGGAAGAAGAGTTCTCGATCTCAGCACGGATCTGCTCAACACGAGCAACGATGTCAGCTTGTACGCCAGCACCATCAACGATAACGGTTTCTTCTTTAGTAATCTGTACGCGCTTGGCAGTACCCAGGTCGTCCAGAGTCGTTGTTTCCAGAGACAGGCCAACTTCTTCAGAGATAACGGTAGCGCCAGTCAGGATAGCGATGTCCTGCAGCATGGCTTTGCGACGGTCGCCAAAGCCTGGCGCTTTAACGGCAGTTACCTTAACGATACCGCGCATGTTGTTCACAACCAGAGTCGCCAGGGCTTCGCCTTCAACGTCTTCAGCAATGATCAGCAGAGGCTTGCCGGCTTTGGCAACGGCTTCCAGAGCTGGCAGCAGCTCGCGGATGTTGGAGATTTTCTTGTCAACCAGCAGGATGAATGGGCTTTCCAGATCCGCAGACATTCTTTCCTGATTGTTGATGAAGTATGGAGACAGGTAACCACGGTCGAACTGCATGCCTTCTACAACTTCCAGTTCGTTTTCCAGACCGCTGCCTTCTTCAACAGTGATAACGCCTTCTTTGCCTACTTTTTCCATGGCTTCAGCGATGATCTGACCAACCACTTCGTCGGAGTTTGCAGAGATAGTACCTACCTGAGCGATGGACTTGCTGTCGGTGCAAGGTGTGGACATGTTCTTCAGTTCAGTAACAACTGCAGCAACTGCTTTGTCGATACCGCGCTTCAGGTCCATTGGGTTCATGCCAGCGGCAACGTACTTCAGACCTTCGTTCAGGATGGACTGAGCCAGTACAGTCGCGGTAGTGGTACCGTCACCTGCTTGATCGTTAGCCTGGGAAGCCACTTCTTTAACCAGCTGGGCGCCCATGTTCTGGAACTTGTCTTTCAGTTCGATTTCCTTGGCTACGGAAACACCATCTTTAGTGATGGTTGGCGCGCCGAAGGATTTTTCCAGCAGAACGTTACGACCTTTAGGGCCGAGGGTCGCTTTTACTGCGTCAGCAAGAATGTTGACGCCTTTGAGCATTTCTTTGCGAGCTTCGTCGCCGAATTTTACTTGTTTAGCTGCCATGATCGGTAATCCTAATAACTATTAATCTGCAATCTGATACGACGGTTGCCGGGAGTTTCAGCTTTCCAGAATGGCGTACAGGTCGCTTTCAGACAGAATGATCAGCTCTTCACCGTCAATCTTCACGGTGTTGGAATCTGCGTACTTACCGAAGATAACTTTGTCTTCTACCTTGACGCCTACTGGACGTACTTCGCCGTTGTCCAGGTATACGCCATCGCCAACTGCAACTACAACGCCCTGATTAGGCTTTTCAGTTGCAGAACCTGGCAGAACGATACCGCCAGCAGAGGTAGTTTCTTCTTCGACACGACGAACGACCACGCGATCACGCAACGGACGGATTTTCATCGATTATTTCTCCAACAGTTTGCTTGGTTTATTCCGCTTCGAGGTAGAAAGGTACTGTTCAGATAAGCCCAGACCTGCCAATCAGCGAAGCTTTATCAGGTGTTCACTTAGTATGGGTACATACTTGCGTTTTCAAGAGCCGGAAGAAAAAAAAATGATTTTTTTGCTCGATATACCTGATGGCACAAAAGAATAGACCGGGAAACAAGAAGAATGTTCACCAGTCAGGGAAATTTGATCAGTAAACATAAGTAGTTAACCACCTGAAAACATATTTTCTGACTCATTGGTCAGGCTCTCTGACTGCGTTGCAACTCTGGTCACATAGCTCGCTATGCTCCCGCCGTTGCGCCTTGCAGAGAACCTGGTCAACAAGCCAGAAATATTCGATTCCAAATGGCCAACTACTTAGTGATTATTTACTGCTTAGGCCTCTGATCATCAGACTCTCGGGTGAAGTCGCCATCAATCGTGTGACTAATGTGTGTTTGCGTATGGAACCCATCGGACTCCCGTCGATATTCCGCTTCGTAGATATTGCTTTGCTGGGCTTTCATACCGATTTTCCGGAACCAGCTTTTGATCATCCACCTTCTCAGCGGTGGTATCAGCATCAGGATGCCGGCAAAATCTGTGATAAAGCCGGGGATAATCATCAGCAGGCCACCCACCGCAATAAACAGGCTTTCCAGCATTTCCACCGCAGGCGATTCGCCAGCGGCCAGCTTTTGACGAGTCTTCAGCGCATTGCTGAACCCCTGGCTGCGAATGATATTGATGCCGACAAACGCAGAGATAATCACCAGTGCAACGGCATTCCATGCCCCGATGACACTGCCCACTTTGATAAGGACGACCATTTCCAGAATGGGCAGCAGAATAAACGATAAAAACAGGAAGCGCATTAGAGGCTCCATTTATTAGGTGAGCTTCCTATATAGAGGCGGTGTCGTGTTATTTCAAGACTTGGGTTGATGAGTTTGGCTTTTGTCTCGGTCAACCGGGTAGCCTTGATTTATATACACTATAAAGATAGTCAGGCGGCCTTCGCCATCGCTACCATCTGTTGACGCACTTCCATTGGTGTAGAGGCGTTTTCCGGGAATTGAATACGAATCACCTTTTTACCCAGCAAAATATGCATGCCTTCTGCATCCACGCCAGCCATTTTAGGTGATACGCCTTCCGGAATCACAACATTAGCAGCCAGACAATATTTCACCATGGCATCCACATGGTCTTCGTTCATGTGATCGATCATGCCTTTGCCCGCCTCGCCGAAAAATGGGTTTTCCTGGCAGAGTAGTTCGTTTTTAACCCAGAAGATTTTACCAAATCCACCAATAAAGCGTGCTTTCACCAGATTGATTCGATAAAAATCAAAGTTGTGCGTGTTGCTGTAGTTTCTGGCTTGAGGGAAGAAGTTAAAGTAGTGCTCGGCTATCTCTTCACTGTCTTCTATTTTCTGTGCATCGCCCATCCAGGTTAGACGACCAGCGGTGTGTACATCATCGGTATCCGTTTCGCTGACGATCAAAGAAACCCGAGGGTTCTCTTCAATGTTCCTGGTGTGCTGAGCAATGGTGCTGATCTGGATAATGGGGCAGCCATTGGCATCCAGACAATAAGGCATAACAGAACCGAATGGATAGCCAGGCACATCTTTAGAATGGGTTGAAAGTATGCCGTGGTACTCGCCCGTCAATAATTTTCTGGCTTCAAAAGCGGCAGTTTCTTTCGTATCCATTTAGGCGGAATCCTCTGCAATTTTATAGATTATATGTGTGGCTGAGATTATATGGGAATGAGATTAATTATCAATAGCATATAAAGTGGTTGTGTTTTTACATCGGCCGTTTCAGGATGGCGGAGTACTGAAAAACAAATAATAGAAAGAAGTGCAGTTATGGATCTGAACAATAAAAACATCCTGATTACCGGTGGCGCCAGAGGTTTGGGGCTGGCAATGGCAAGCTGGTTTGCTGAACGTGGTGCCAATCTTGGTTTGATCGATCTGGAATCACCAGAACTTTCTCAAGCGGTGGAAATCTGTCGTGCAAAAGGTGCGAAGGCGTTTGCCTATGTTGCCAATGTTTCAGAAGAAGAGCAGGTTGTGAGTGCGGTAAAAAAAGCGACCAGTGAACTTGGGCCTTTGAATGGCTTGGTGAACAATGCCGGCATTTTGCGAGATGGGCTTTTGCTGAAAGTAAAAGATGGCAAGATCGAAAAACTCCCTCTGGAAAAATGGCAGTCGGTCATCAATGTGAATCTTACCGGTGTTTTTCTCTGTGGCCGGGAAGTCGCTGCCAGTATGGTTGAGAGCGGCTCTCAGGGGGTGATTGTGAATATCGCCAGCATCGCGCGGGAAGGTAATTACGGGCAAAGCAATTATTCCTCTGCAAAAGCGGGCGTTTCTGCCATGACCGTGACCTGGTCTAAAGAGCTGGCAAAATACGGCATCCGTTGTGCAGCAGTGGCACCCGGTGTAATTGAAACGGAAATGACAGGTGGCATGAAGCCAGAAGCCAAAGCCAGACTCTGCTCAGGGATTCCTGTTGGCCGGATGGGAACTCCGGACGAAATTGCAGAAACGGTAGGGTTTATTTTCGAAAATGATTATTACAATGGCAGAACTCTGGAGCTGGATGGTGGGTTAAAGTTGTAAAGGACGAAAAAACCAAAGTACAAGCTAAAGGCACTTTTGGTTTTTTGTCATTATCCGTACCAATGGTTACACCGGGCTTGTATCGTAAGCTTCATTAGTGTGTGTTGATAACGAAGTAGTGTTCCCGGCACTGTTATTTTCTACGGTATCACTTTTACAGTTTTGATATATCTCTTGAAATTTGTGATAAGCAAATTTCACACCGGGTATAATCGCGTTTTTAGTCCATGCGTAAAAGATAACCATCGCCTGCCAAAATGTTGGGTCTGCATCGTAAGGTAACAAGGCTGCAACTATGGCAAGTGGGGCAAGCTTCTCCGAGAATAGTGGGCTTATCGTTTTCAGATCCCACAGTTTTACATCAATTCCCAGTACTTCTTCTATTTCATGAACACCAACGGATAGTAGGGTCAAAACCAGCATATCTTTAATCCAATCACCTGATGAACCGATAAAACCATCGCATTTTTTTGCTACCCAGTCAGTATGGCCAAATTTTTTCTCAAGTTCGGCTACCAACATAACAGTGCCTTTTAATAAATGGTAGCCAGCAATGGGGGCCGCAATGCCTGAGAGCCCACTCAGGGCTATCGTACCTATGCCCCCGGCAATATGGGTGCCTGCCAAAAAGTATGGCGTTAAGGTGACTCCGCTTAGTACACCAAGTTCACCTCCTTCCCTTGCGGTCTGAACACATACGTACTTTATGATGTTTGATAAATTGCCGTATAAATCTTCAGACTTACTTTGAAGTCTTTCATTGTATTTTTGTTCGAGAGCGGTTCTCCCGTTTCCTGGGTTGTTTGTTGCGTTTGAGCTAGAAGGTTGTTCATTAATGTTACGACCTTCTTCAACGTCATCTGAAGAGGCTGCGAATGCTTCGTTTCCTGACGGCCTCGCTGGATCTTGACTATCAGGTAACTGCTTTAAATCAGCCCCGAGCTGGATGAGCTGGTGTAGTTTATAAGCTGCCCATAGTTTGGTTATACCCTCGATTGACTTAATTAGTAACTCTGAATTGCTTCCTGAAAGTTGACTTCCCAGAATGCCTGCAACAATAGTTGATGTTGCTACCCAAGCGGTTAAAAAGGTGGCCGCAGCTGCACCACCAATCAATGCCTTGTTTTTAAGGGTTTTCTGAGCGTCAGTTAATGCGTCATTGAACGCTACTTTGAGAAATGCCACGCATTCTGTACTTTCTTTTAATGCCTGCCCGAACACTGCACTATTAAAACCAATAACCTGATTTAAACTCTCTGTAGTCGTTGTAGCGGTGGTGGTGGTGGTTTGCGCGTTGACAGTGCAAGGGATTCCCGCTGCTAAAAGAGCTTGCAATAATTTTGTATCACTACTTAGTGCCTTCGAAGACGATGATATTGAAGTGACCGGTGATTCTTGGTGCAGAGCTCTGCGCTTTGTAACCGGCAAATATTCTTTTTTAAGAGAGTCAGTGGCACTGTCTTTTAATGCGGCACTGTTTCTTTTTGTTCCACTTCGAATTTTAGAAACATCATGCCCTTTATATGTGCGGCTGTCGTCACGTAGAGGCTTTCTTGGCTCCACTTTTTCTGAAATACCTGGAGAACCAAGTGTTCCTTCTGAGCGATATGGCAGCATATTCTGTATCCTTATTTAGTGAGAAAGGAGTCTTGTATTATTCGAGTTATTCATCCTGTGCTAATAAGTAATAGATGATAATTCCCATTTATCAAATGAGAATCATTATCGTTATTATTTTTTTTCGATGACGCTACCCAACATTTCAAAAAGTAGGTTTTCAAATGTTGGGTGCTTAAAGGAGAACCCTTGAGAACTGAGGTTTTCTACTCATACACAACTGTTCGTTAAGTACCCGTCCATATGGAATCGAATATTTCTGAGTTAGAAAATATGATTTCATATGGTTGGGTACTTATGTTGGTCTGGATGATTGGGAAGAGTGACTTGCCAGTTTGATGAAAAAGTTCTTACTCTGGAAGTTGAAAGGCTTGATAATGGTAATCTTCCATCAATTGACGAACCTGCTGAAATACCATCGTGCAACATCTCAATGACCGACAGGCACAAGCCGTAAAATACATCGATACGCCCCTGCTGGTTCTGGCGGGGGCGGGCAGTGGTAAAACCAGTGTGATTACCACCAAAATTGCCTACCTGATTCAGCAGTGTGGTATCAGTGCGCGCAATATTGTGGCGGTCACTTTTACCAACAAAGCAGCCCGTGAGATGAAAGAACGTGTTGGCAAACTGGTGAAGGGGAAGGCCGCTTCCGGCTTAACCGTGTCCACTTTTCACAACCTTGGTCTGAATATCATCCGCAAAGAATGCAAGCTGCTGGGTTATAAAGCGGGCTTCTCTATTTTTGATCAGCAGGATGCCCGCTCACTCATCACTGATTTGATGCAGCGGGATGCCTCTGCCGATGACAGCGGCGTGGATCAAATTCAGAACTGTATATCCAATTGGAAGAATGATCTTATCTCTCCAAAACAGGCATTGGACAGTGCAAGACAACCCTGGGAGCAAACGGCAGCCATCGTTTATGAGCATTACAATCGAATGCTCAAAGCCTACAACTCCGTCGACTTTGATGACTTGATCATGAAGCCGGTAGAGCTATTCAGGAACAACCCTGAAGCATTGCAACGCTGGCAAGATAAAGTGCACTACATGCTGGTGGATGAGTATCAGGACACCAACGGCGCCCAATACGAATTGGTGAAAAGGTTGGTGGGCGATCGTCGTAAATTAACGGTGGTGGGGGACGATGATCAGTCCATCTATGCCTGGCGTGGTGCCAAGCCAGAAAACCTTGCACTGCTGAATGAAGATTACCCCAGCCTGAAAGTCATTAAGCTGGAACAGAATTACCGCTCTACCAGTCGTATTCTGAAAGCAGCGAATACCCTGATCGCCAACAACCCCCATGTGTTTGAGAAAACCCTGTGGAGTGAGTTAGGCATGGGCGATGAAATCCGAGTGATTAAATGCCGCAACGATGAGATGGAATGCGAGCGTATTGCCACGGAGATTCTTGCCCACCGTATTCGCTATCAAAATGGCTATAAAGACTATGCGGTTCTGTATCGTGGTAACTTCCAATCCCGTTTGTTGGAATTAAAGCTTCAACACCATGGTATTCCTTATCACATCAACGGAGGCACATCGTTCTTCGCCCGGGCAGAAGTGAAAGACATCATGTCTTACCTGCGTCTGCTCATTAATCAGGACGATGACAACGCCTTCCTGCGAGTAATTAATACACCGAAGCGGGAAATTGGCCCTTCGACGTTAGAGAAGTTGGGAAACTATGCCAACAAGCATCACATCAGCCTCTATAAGGCTTGTGAAGAGGCGGCGTTGGAAGAAGATCTTGCGCCGCAGTACGTAGAAAGACTTCGTCGTTTTACCCGTTGGATGGACGGTGTTTCGCGGCGTATTCAAACCAGCGATGATCCGATTCAGGTATTGCGGGAAATGATCGCCGATACCGATTATGAAAGTTGGTTGATGCAGCATTCATCCACACCGGTGCAGGCAGAAAAGCGCATGGCGAACGTTTGGTTTCTGGTGGATGCCCTGCAGCAAACACTGGAGCGTGGTGACGAAGATCGCACGGTTGAAGACGCGATTTCCCGCCTTATCCTTCGGGATATGCTGGAGCGCAATGAGGAAGAGGAAGATGTGGACCGTGTTCAGCTGTTAACCCTGCACGCCTCCAAAGGTCTGGAATATCCTCATGTTTATATGATGGGTATGGAAGAAGAGCTGCTCCCTCATCGCACCAGTATTGAAGAAGACAATATTGAAGAAGAGCGTCGTTTAACTTATGTGGGCATCACTCGGGCAAGAAAATCACTGACCATGACACTGGCAGGCCAGCGAAAACAGTTTGGTGAAGTGATTGATACCTTGCCCAGCCGCTTTCTGGATGAATTACCTCAGGAAGATTTGGTGTACTCCGGCTTTGATGAGTCATCCACTCAGGAAACCAAAAAGATGGCCGGTAAAATGGGATTGGATGCTCTTTATAAGTCCATCGGAGCTTAAGCTATGTCTGATAGCGATACGCCTTTTACTGTTGAAATGCAGGTGCGTGACTATGAGTGCGACCTGCAGGGAATCGTCAATAATAGCGTGTATTTCAACTATCTGGAGCATGCCCGGCACCAGTTTCTGAAGACTCGTAACTTGGATTTTGCCCAGCTGGCCGCACAGCAAATAAACCTTGTGCTGATTCGCTGCGAGATTGATTATAAATCCTCCCTGCGGCCTGGCGATGTGTTTACGGTCAGTGTTGAACCTGAGCGGATTTCCCGATTGAAAATTGGCTTCCGTCAACGTATTCATCGCAAGGTGGATAACCAGTTGATGATTGATGCTTTTGCTACCGTAACCTCGGTGAATGGCAAAGGGCGACCTTTTATGCCGGACTGCATCGAACCACTGTTCCAGGTCGAATAAATCAGAGCCGCCCAGTGTTGATTCAGAGTTAACTATTTGGGGCTATTTGAAATGAAGTGATTTGAATATAGCTACTTCGTCCGGGAATGATCAGATCTACTTCTGTGCTTCTCTCATGGCTTGTGCCAAACGAGGCACTACCTGCCTCTGCCACTCCACGTGATATGGATGGCTCATCGGAGAAGGAAATACCGTCTACAACATCATCCTTTCTGGCAGGTAAAGTGATCCCATGTAATCGGGTGATTTTTAAAGTGATAACATTCTCAGGGCTATCATAAATTGAGCCCTCTGTTGTCGATTTGCAATCGCCTTCTTCTTTTTCGTTGGGAGGATTGAAGCTAAAAACTTTTAACTCTTTATCACTAGTGCTACCAAAACGAGCACATTCATCCGCTTGTAAAAGCCAGACTTGGCTATAAGTGCCTTTATTTGGAGTTTTTACAGTAACCACTACGTATTCGTCCTCAGCGGGGGTGTATCCATCGCCTGTCAGGTCAGGTGCTTTATCAGGAGCAACGCCAGCGATAAAATTTGTTGCGCCAAGGAAGTAAGCTTCCAAATTAATAACGTTAGCCTCAGTTTCAATGTGCAACCCAGCATCTCTGGCAATGGCAAAGGCGTTACCAATGTTTTCCGTCAAGCTAATATGTTGAGACTCTGACTTATCCAAGTCCGATGTGTCAAAATCGGGTTGAGTTGAAAAGGAGGATTGTCTGACACCCATTAAGTTTGGCTCACTCTCATTTTCAAGGTGTGTATGGGTGACAAATGAGAGCTTCGCCCCATTTTGCAAATCAACCCTATGGCCCAAATTACCATTGGTACCTGCAATACTGTTTAGTTTTATGCCATTGAATTCATCCATGTTTGGTGATTGAAGTGGGATACTGTCGTCTCTATTTCCTGTTTCCGGCGAAACGAGTCTTTGCTGGGCAAACCGTTCCATAACCAAACGTATTTTATCTTCTTCGGCTTCTGATATACCCGATATCACGCTGGAGTGACACTGCTCACCTTCGGTCGAAAACATACCTAAGACGTCACCGCCAGTCATCGCACCCTGAGTACTTTGTAAGGGTGCATTGTTTGTCTCACTCAAAGTGTATGAATTTACAGGTCTATCATCAGGTGTTGAGTCAGTGTGATCATCTCCTGCCGGGTTCAGAGCATTATTGACGTTAACTGGAGTGATTGTCACTTGCCCCTTTCTTCCTTGTGCTTGGAGCTCTTCTGAATTGTAGTCAGTTGTATATGGTTGTTTTTGTGCTGTTGCTAGTGCTTCAGTAGAAACGCTTGACATGGAGGTTTCTCCTTTATTGATTGCCCGCTCTGTCTCAGACCGCGTTATTGCGGTTTAGTTCATGGGTTTGCAGATCATAAAAAGAAGTTGAATGTCGTGTACAAGATAGCTGCCGTTGCCGATTGAGATCGGCGACTTGAATCTTTGTGCATCTCACACACCATGAATAAGCTCTCTCTGGGTGATCCGTTGAGAAACAGCTTTTTCATGGGGAATCACTATCCTTTGGTATGTCAGCCTTTAGAGCAGCTTCGAGCTGAGAATTTGCGCGAGTTTCTTTACATCCGTGCCTTTCAGAAACTCAAACTGCAGCATGCCTAAACCGGAAGCCCAGACTTTGAACTCAGAATCGATATCAAAAGTGCCCGCTGTTTCTACAGAGAACGCTGAAACCTTAGAGTAGGGAAGAATAAAAAACTCGGCTTTCTTACCGCGCAGACCCTGAATGTCAATGGAGATGATACGCTTGTCGGTGAAAATCAAACGGTCTCTCACAGACTTGTATTCAATTAACACTTCTTCGCTGGGCGTGAGTAAAAAATCATAGCGTTCAGAGCCTGAGCCAACGTCTTCTTCCTGTAAGGCGACAATGGTTTTATCTTCAAATGTCATTTTCAATCCCTCGGTAGTTAATCAATTAGTCAATTAGTCGGTGCCAAAGCGGAAAACGGTTTGTTCATGATAGGTTTCGCCCGGGTTAAGCGTGGTTGATGGAAACTCCGGGTGATTAGGTGAGTCAGGAAAGTGCTGAGTTTCTAGACAAAAGCCTGCTCGCATACCGTACTGCCTGCCGCCTCTTGCCGGTTCGCCTTCCAGATAGTTGCCGGTATAAAACTGAACGCTGGGTTGTGTCGACAGCACTTCCAATGTTCGACCACTGTCTGGTTCTTCTGCCCGGGCAACAGAGTTCAAGGAATAGCCTTTGTCTCGTTCAGTCCAGATAACCCAGTTGTGATCATAACCTCTGCCCTGCTTCAGCTGAACAGTGCTTGCTTCAATATCTTGACCGATGGGCTTCATGGCCTGGAAATCCATCGGTGTATTGGTGACAGACTCCAGATCACCATACGGGATGGCTGTTTCATCGGAAGGTGTGTATTGAGCGCTATGGATTATCAGATTGTGATGCAGGCAATCATCACTGCCATTGAGATTGAAGTAGGTATGATTTGTTAAATTGACGACAGTGGTTGTATCACACTGAGCGTGGTAATCGATAATCAGCTCATTCTGATTATTCAGTGTATAGGTGACTTTTATATTCAGCTTGCCCGGATAACCTTCTTCCCCATCTTCGGATTCGTAGTAAAGTGCCAGAGAGCAGTGATTGTCTTCTATTGATGGTTCAGCTTGCCAGAGCTGAAGGTTAAAGCCTGAATGGCCACCGTGAAGATGGTTTGGCTCATTATTGCAAGCCAACTGAAAAGATTCACCGTTCAGTTCGAATTGACCGCGGGCAATGCGATTGGCGTAGCGTCCGACGATGGCACCAAAGTATGCTCCGGATCGTTCATAGTCAGCAACGGAGTCACAACCCAGTGTGACTTCGGCGACCTGTCCATCACGATCAGGCACCAGAATACTCTGGATTATGCCGCCCATGGTCAGGATGGTGACTTCCATATTCTGTTGATTACAGAGTTTGTAGGCATAAACTGCTTCACCGGAGTGGAGTGCACCAAACCGCTCTTTAACAACGTTCATCAATACAATTACTCGTTACTGATAGTCGGGAATCATGGCCGGGATCTTTTCACATTCTATATAAGGGGTGAATAGAAAGATGAAAAACAATAAAAAACGGTAAATTGTCACGCCAATTTGCTGAATACGTTGCGGCATGGAGTCTTCTGCTCTATAACTATTAGTTCTGGGGACGATTCGGATTCGACGACGGTATCGAACCCTTAGGTGCATGCCGAGGACGTAGTGGTTCTCGTTAATCAAAACACTACAAACCTTATAGTTGCCAAAACTGCAGCTAACGATAGTTCTTACGCTCTCGCAGCGTAAATCGTAGCTAAACCCTACGAGCTATCCAGTCTGTCCGGCTCGTCTGCTGGCTGGTTTCCAGACTGTCATCGCAAGCAGAATCGCCACGTTCAGCAGGTCTCTGGCTGACGGGTTAAAACTTGTGAGGATCGCGCTGCAGCACCCCGACCACTGGGTCATTGCAGTGTTAAATTAAAGGTGGATCTAAGCATGTAGAGCCGAAGGCTGAGAGCTGGCGGACGCGGGTTCAAATCCCGCCGTCTCCACCAATCAAACATAGATAAATCAAGAGGTTACGAAAGCACGATTGTACAAGGTTGGCATTAATTTGCCCGCATTCTGACCCGATATGACAGCATTTTTGACAGCCTTTTCTAACGAGGTTTTCAGGAATGCTGTTTTTCTTTGGGGGGATTTCTCCCCCGTTTCAGCTTCACTCTTCCGGCACACATCGGTGCGTTACCTGACCTCTGATTAACTGAGCATCAGGTAGCAATAGTTCACACTGAATTTGTCCTTCTGGTACAAAACTATGCTGTCCATTGCGATGGTGATATGTGCCGATCATAGGCAGGTCATTAACCACCAGCACAACCGTCGAACCACTTTTGACAGGCTTGCCTGAATCCACCAGCACGATGAATGGTGTCTGATGGTTGTTCCCCATACTTCCTGTTACCAGGTACTGTTCATAAACTGGATGCTGCATCCGTTCATTCCCCTGAATCAAATCAACCCTTTTTGGCCATTCTGCCAGAACCACAAATATTGCAACCCCGGAAATAGAAACTTTTTTGGGTGTTTTGGGACTTTTTTATGGTCTACCTTGACGGGTGTCTGACCTTTGAGCCAGACTGGCTCCCATCACCTGCGCTGCTGATAACAGTTGTTAGGTGGGAGCCACCCATCAGGACAAACGGCACTCATTGTCGGGCGTCCATGGATAAAAAACCGTAATCGGTGGGTCAAGCCGTGCCTTTGGGTTGTGCCTTCGGGTATTGCCAGAAGGCGGGAAGCAGTGGGGAGTGCTAGCAACTCTTATCAGCGTCCCGGCACCAAAACACCTATGGCTCAGGCCTGCGCCTGGGGCATGGCTCCAATATGAAACGGAGTTCTGAACCGCACTTTGCAGAAAGCTGCGGTTTTTTTCTGTCTGAAACATACGACACTTGTTTCCGTGCTGAGTGTCGCAACAGTTTTCTACGAACGGGAAAAGAAAAACCTGACCTGAATCAATGGGCAAAAAATAGTTGCGAGGTTCGCAACTATGGAAAAAAGGGTGACACAGATCAATTACAGCCAGTTGGTTTTATGAATAAGAACAATATGGGGGTGGAGTCATGAATGTATCATCCGTTTGCCGCTGCGCTGCGGGCTATACTCAGACGCAATCAATGGCAGGATCGACGAATCGCTGAAGAGGTGGGTGTGTCCAGATCAACCATTTCCCGTTGGCTCAATGGCAAACAGGAACCGAGAAACCTGCAGGAGCTGGTGGATATTGCAGAAGCCCTGCAGGTGACAACGGATGAACTTCTGGGGCTGGCCGGTCATGAGATCAGCCAGATAGTGGAATTGCTCCGGCAGTTACCGGAGGATTTGCGGCAGGTTGAGTTGTCCAGGCTTCAGAAGCTGGTGGACGATTATCGGAGGACGTAAAGCGGTTTACACCGCTGGGCGTTTAACCCCTTCCGGCCATTGTGGGCGCCATGATGGATCGGGGAAGTTTGCCGACAGGCTTCGGGCTGGGTTTCTGAGCTTTTCCCGATACTCCATGATTTTTATCCTGCCTTCATCCGTCACTGGGAAGTCAGGTGTTAATGCTCGGTCGGATCTGGCCAGTTCACTCATGGCCCATTGGCGTTCGATTTCTACTTTGAAAGTGTGTTCTGCTTCTGCATCGTGAATCCATTGATTGCTGGCTTCATCCCAGTTGCAGAATTCATCTTCCGGTTTCAGTTCGGTATGGGTGTCTGGAATAGGGCCGATGGTTTCTATTTTCAGTTCTGACTTATCAGCCTTTGAATAGACGGTTTTGTTTCGGTGGTCTTCTTCCAGTGTCCAGTTGTCGATATCGGGTTGATACACTGCCACCATGCAATCATCCGCGGATAGTGGTTTTCGGGCTGTGCTGTTTGGTGGAATCAGATATTCGCCAGGTCGTGCCGGGTTTTTCTGGCAGGGGACTGGGTGAAGATATTCAAAGGTTTCAGGGTCGTAGTGATAATGTTCCATTTAAAAGACTCCGTGGTAGACACAAACTAATTCTGTTAATGATTTCGGGCGGTTTTCTGATGCTGTTGGAACCACCCTTGATGCATCAAAAACAAAACCTCTACCACCTGCGCCGGATCCACTACCAACACGATTACTTCCTTCTATTCCAGTAATTGCCCCAGTTGCAGAGCCTGCATAAATAGAGTTGTAATAATTATCAATTCTAGCTTTTATATTTCGAATTGCATCCTCTTGAAAACTACCAACAGCTCTGCTCGACGAACCTTTACCACGCCCAAAATACGCAGCATCAGCAAGAATCAAATCATTCCCATCTATAGTGATAAATCTACACCCTGAATCAATCAAAGGCTTATAGGCTGGTTCAACAGCCCCACCAACAATTCTTGAACCATCCAGAGCAAAGAAACCCGGTAAGCCGTCGGCAGGCATTTCGAAAGAGAATCGACATAGCTCCCCGACATAAATAGGACGCAGCCCCAAATTTCGAAGAGTCTTCAAATTATTCGGAACTTTTAAACCACCATCATCCTCAAAAACAAACTCCTTCCGCCCTGACCAACCACCCTGCAAATTCGACCTGATAACCACTTCATTATCAGACGACAAATGCAAAACTTCAGACGTCATAGTGACATTCTGAACCGTCAGGTTGCGAGCTTCACCCGAACCAATCACCACCGCTTCATCAGCACCAAAGCTGATAGCACCATTAGCCGTATGCCGATAAAGCACCGTCTTGTTATCCAGCGTGATGATATTGCCCGTATTCGGCGTGTAATTAATACCGCCAGCCAGATTACCACCCGCAGCAGGAAACGCATCATCGGCAATATTCTTGGCACTGCCAGCCAACCCATAAGCCGAGTCAGCCCGATCCATGGCCGTTTTTACCGAATTAGGCGCTGCTGCCATTACAGTACTGGCACTGGTGACACTATCCAGAATCTGGACAACACCCGGCGCATTCAACGTAGCAACGGGCAAATCATCCGCACCGTGGCTGTGCACATTTGAGGCATAGCCAGAAGGTGGCAAACCGCCCAACTTGGCAGAGTCTGCAGCTTCTTCCGTCTTACCCAGCTTGCCCGATTGCAAATCAGCAATGGCCTGATCGGTTTCCGCTTTGTTGGATTTGTTGTTTTTGATGTTCTCAAAGTTATCATTCAACTTTGCCCGGGTCGGTGCACCGGGCAAGTTATCCAGATGATAATCATAATTGTCAGCCATTCTGTCTCTCTCCGTAGCTGATCGCCAACCAGTTACAGGAACGGGCTACCCCTGCATTGCTACTGTTGAACCAGCGAATATTGAAACCGTCGTGGGTTGAATTGGTAATGCGGTAGGTATCGCCGGGCTCCATATCCAAACCGGTGATAAATAGCTCAGCTTCATCCATAAAGGCTGTGGCGTAAGTGATCCGACCACCCGCTGCAGGGATGGGAACGTTCTTCTGCTGCTCCTGTCGATCCGGCACATCGGCCAGCAGTTTCAGCCGTGAGATAGTGCCGACGGCAATATCACTGTTGGACAGCAGTCGTACCTGTAACCGGAATGCCCTTGCCCGGAACTCACCCAACACAAACTGTGTCCACTCGCTCCACTGGGCAGAACTGCTGGAAGGATCGTCATCGGTTCGGCTGACAAAGTACTGCAGGGTGGTATCACCGGGCTTGGCACCGTCGAACTGTGCCCAGGTATCGATAGGGTCAAGACGATCATCGATAAAGTCCTGCTCATACACCGAACCATAGGCGTCCATTTGCAGCCGGATGGTAAAGACGCCGCCGAGATCCAGCGGTTGCTCCATGGTGTACGAAGGTGGCTGTGTATTGCTGCTGTTGTTCTGCAGGTTCAGCACAGAGCCGGTAATGGTGGCTTTGTTTTTATCGCCGAGCCATGTGGTGGGCTCTTCTCTGGTCAAAATCCGGTTATAGCCAATGGAGGCCGCCATATTGCTGACCACTGCCGCCGCATTTTCAGACCATAAGCCCTGACTATTGACCGCTTTTACCAGGTAGGTGCCGTTCATTAACTGCACCTGCACCGATGTGGTGTTACCGGTCAAACGGTCAGTGATGGGTGAAGCGTTTTCCCATGTAGCGGTGATGCCAACTCTTTCGGTGAAACGCACCTGCACAAAACCGGCACCATAAATATCATCAGCGGGTTTTGACCAACTCAGGATGGCCTGTTTATCCAGAGCCCGGAGCTGGAAGTCGGCAATATCACCGGGTGCCAGTTCATAACCGAAGCTGATGGACGCCCAATCACTGAGCTGATTATTCCAGCGAGCTCTTACCCTGAATTGATAGGTGCCCGGTAATAACAGCGGCAACGGCTCACTGGTGGAATAGCTGGGTGATGCGTAGATTCGCACACCATCCGACAGAACTTCTACATCAAAGGTTTGCGGCCTTCCGTCGGAGGTTGCCCACGTCAATGTGCCAGTACTGCCCGGGCTGGCATTGCTGGTGTCAAACTGCAGTTTGGTGGGCGTGGGAATACTGCTGATCAGCTGTGAGGTGTTCGACCAGTCCGACACAATACCACCGGCACGGGCACGCACGGCAATGTTATAGAGACCGGGCTTTAACCAATCCAGCCAGATTAACCGCTCGGTGGTGGTGCTGTTCCATAAAACCGTTGAACGGCTGTTGTCGGATACGGAAATCTCCCAACTCTGCCCAGCACCGCCCCAGGTGATAAAGCCCCAACGATCAAACGATGGGTCAATGGTAAAGGTCAGGTTGGTGGGTTGGTCTGCTGCGAATACTTCAAACTCTGTTTGCAACCATGCGGATTTATCGCCAAAGGGTGGAATCGCCCTCATGCGCGCCTGATGGACACCGGCATTGAGTGACGATAACCGGCAGCTCGGAGTAGTGCCACGGCCAGCCGCTAACCAATCGGTGCCTGTGGTTTTGGTTTCTGTCTCATAGACCACCGATTCAGCGGGGAAGCTGCCAGCACCTAACACTTCGGCAACAATCAAAGCAGAAGCCGGGTATACGGAGTTATCTACGTTGGCGGCAATGCCAACCAGGCTGACTTCCGGTGTATTCAGGTTAAAGGGCTGAATCACCGCTTCGGATTTCACATCAAACCGGTTAATAGCAATGATGGTGATTCGATAGTTACCGGAGTTCTGACGAATCACGCTCAGTTGTGGGCCGATGGTGGTTCCTGAATATTTTTCAATCCACTGACCATCGACTTCTTTCTCAGTGACCACTTCATATTGGAAGATGCTGCCCGGGTTGGAATGTTCCCAGGTCACGTTAACCTGCCACTCTCCATCGACTTCCAATTCATTAAAGCGAACATTGAATACCGGATCCACAAAGCTCGGGTCTGGCAGATTCACATCAGGGGGTAACACTGGCACACGGCCTAAAACATCGGTCCACACTTCAGGCGCATCAGCACGAAGGGTCAGAGTAACACCGCGCTCAGGGTCTAACTCCCAGCCTTCCACCACACATTCCCGATGATCGTAGCCAATGGTCGGCATGTGCAGTTTAATATTTCTGCCTAAGTGACACTCAAACGCCCGCCAGTTGCAGGGAACGGTAATCACCGGCAACCGTGCCCGCGCCAAATCGTTAGCTGCCAACCGCTGGCACTGGTAAGGCGAATGCACAAATTCAAGGTCTAAATCCTTGATCAGCTCTTCGCCATCGTCGGCAATCATGGATTCGGAATAGACCTGTGGAAAATCCACTTCCTGAAACTTGCCATCAGGCCAAACGTGTTTGCCCTTGCAGGTGTTAATCAGTGAACGTCTATCCGGCTGAGGCTTGACGGTGACATTGCCGATGATGTCGTCTTCAGTCAGCACAAAATCGGCGGGGCCATTGTAAGCGCCTACCTGAAAGCCGAACTTACCGTAGAGATACGTCAGCTTTCCCGCAGCAGAAACCTTCATTTTATCGATGACCTGTTTATGGGGTTCATCGAAGTTAAACGCACCGTTGGCGGTGTAGCGGGGTTCGGTGCCGCCGTTGCCAGTGGCTACGGTCTCAGCACAGATCGGGCGGGCGATATTGAAAGAGTCCAAATCAATCTCGTCATCGGCTGCACCGAAATGGTGTTGCAGGTAATTCAATACCGCATCGGAGGACAGGGACTCATCATCATTAGAGTCCAACTCAAAGACAAAGTTCGGCACCCCGGAGGGGAACAGCTTGTTATCGTACTTCAAGCGGATATGAGCAAAGCAGATGCCTTTGCCGATCATATCGTTGCGCCAGCTTTTCAGGCCGGTAAGCTCGCTGCCCAGATCACTGATTTTGGTTTGAGAGCCATCGTATACCCGTACATAGACTTTCCCACTGTGACTGCTGCCCAATGGTATTTCTTTGTCGTCCATAAAGACTTTTTTGACAGACTTCACCACCGGCACACCAGCGGGCTGGGTATGGCCTGCCAGTGTCAGGGCTAAATGGAGTTCATCCCCTTTACCATCATCAGAACTTTTGTTTTTGCGCTCTTCAGCAAACGACAGCACACCCGACACCTGAGTTCTGCCCTGAATGCCTACCATGGGGGACGCAGCGGAACGAATCACCTGTTTACGGTCAGAAGGTGAGGTGCCAGTACCGGGCATTTTCGGTTTATTGAGCAAGGCGGTAGCAGCAAGGGCAACGGCAGAGATTGCCAGTGCCGTCGTCACCGCCATCACACCCGCAGCAGCAGCGACACCTGCACCCACCGCAGCAACGACAGCAATAGCAGGAGGCATCAGGCAACCCTCCACGCTTGCACAGCTTGCGACCGTGGCAGGGTAATCAGGCCTTCTTTAGAGACAATCCACAGCTTTGCACCAAAGCAGATAGACACCGCCGGTTCATTCTCCACCAGTACCAGAGCCACATCACCACGCCCCATGTCGTTCACGGGGATTTCATCAAAGTGTTGTGACCAGGCACCGGCAACGGTTCCATCAGCCTGTTTTTTTAACGCCCGATACGCGCCGAGTTCGGTTTTGTAACTGCCACGGTAGGCGCTGGCGTAATCAGTGCCGGTAATACACTCCACCGCATCGGCTACAAACAGACAGCAGTCGTTCTTTCCCCATTCAAAGGGCTCGGCTTTTCTTGACTCGATAAAATGCGCCAGCAACGTCGGCCAGTTGTTCTTTTTCATAGAATGCTTTTACTGAAAGATCAGACAGAGTCTTTGAGGGGAATGGAGGACTTTTCAGAACCCCAATAAATTGGGTATTCAGCCATAGCCGGCATGTAGATAAAGATACGATCGCCCGGGTGTCGGCTGTTCTGGCTTTCGTCGGTGTAACGGTCTGGTCTTGCTTTGTCCCAGTCTTCCAAACGGTTGGAAACGGTCAAGGTGATCTGGTTGTTTTCACCCACGGTCACACCACCATCGGAAATCGAGCCACGCCAAATCATCTGACTGGCTTTGATGCGCCAGTCATCATCCAGCACCGCCAGCCAGAGTTTTACCGGTTGACCAACATAGCGGGCTTCCAGTGCTTCACCTCTGACTGAATCATCAAAGGAGGAAAGCGTCAGGTTTAACCGGTCGGGACGGTCGCCGCTTTCCTGTCGGATCACGGATACTTTGCCAATGTCGCCCAGTCCTAAAAACTTCTGACCTTCAAAGATGATTTCACCCAAACCGGAATGCACACGGGTAGTCCCGTTTTTAAAAGCGATTTCCAGCAGCATCAGCGGGGTGACACTGTCTTGTGTCAGGGCGAGTCGTAGAGCTGAATCCATCATCTATAAATATCCTCCACCAGCTTGATGGTGATGGAGCCATAAAGCGGTACCCGTTTGGTCTGCACCTGTTTGTCGTCGGCCAGTCGCATCACGGCATAGGTGTTACGGGTGATGACGGTGTCACCATCGGCGGGGGATTTTCTCAGGTTGGGCTCAAAGCGGAGTGTGGTTTTTCCTTCTGAATCCGCATTGGCATCCGCCACCAGCCGTTTAAGCTCATCGTTGATGGTGATGTAATCGCCCACCATTAAAAAGTTCTGGTTCGGTGTGCAGCCACGAATGTTGAGCACACCACCATACTGACCCGCACCATCAATCACCGGCGTACCTTGTGCTAACCCTCTCGGTTCTGCATTGGCCTGATCACCAATTCGGAAACGACCAGCCGCGCCGCGCAGTTGGAGCAGGAACACTTCCAGATCCCGCAGTTCATCCCGATCAAGATTGTTTAACGTCAAAGACGCATTCCAGTGACAGGCAGGAAAAGGACTGGTCTGGCTGGTGCCGGTAAACGGGCTTTTGAATTGCCGGGTGGTGTAGATGGCGTAGAACTGTTGCTGTTTCGGTTTGAGGTCAGCCGGCCACTTTAGGATTGCCATTAAAACTCCTTTTATACGCCGAGTGCCCGACGCAGGGGACCGGGGCCAGTGAAATCATTGTGCAGTTCGCTCATGATTTCGGCTTTGGTGATTTCGATGGTTTGACGCTGTTCGTCGACATGAACCTCTGTGCCTGGTTCCGCTTCATTCACAATGATGGTCCAGTTCACATTATTGCTGGCTGACTGCTGATTATTGGCAAGGTAGCTTTTCAGGTCGGCGTTAGTGCGAGAGTCAACAACACGTTCGCCCTTATCCAGTAACCAGGTACCTTCTTTCGGGATTGAATCAATACCGTCGTGTGCCATGCCCTGCATATTGGTGCCCTGAATGGTGCTGACAATATTGGCAGTGGAAGCTGCAACGGTTGCCATAGCGCCAAGGTTGGCAGGGAAAGGGAGTCTTGCCGCCTCTGCAATACCAGCTTGAATGCTGACAATAGAATCAGCAATGGCAAAAGCTTTGCTCACAGCAAACATGGCTTTATAAATACCGGATTGCTCACCGGCAAAGGTTTTACTCAGGTCAGCCATATTACCAAACAGCTGACTGCTATTTTGGTACATTTCACTTTGCTGCTTCAGGGCTGCAATTTTGGCTTGATGCTGGGCGTCGACCTGCTTCTGGGCAGAGTCAGTTGCAGCCTGATTAACGACATCGTAATACGCCTGCCAACTCTGTTGCCGTAGCAGTTGTGATTCCTGCTCACTGAGCAGCAGGGCCGCTTCGGACGCTATCAGGATTTCCTGTTCTGCCAGTGTCTTATCCAGCAACAGCTGATTTTCGTCAGCGTACTTTGTCCGGAGCTGATCCAGGCTATTACCTAAACGGTCCGAACCACTGCCGCCGGTGTCGCCAGAATCATCACCGGCTGGGTCATTCGCCGCTGGCGGTGCAAACAGGGCTTTGCGATTTTCTGCCACTGCCTGAGCCGCTTTGTCAGATTCTGCCCGAACATTGGCAAACCATTCCTGAACCGCCTGATGAGGCAATGGTTCATTCAACAGCGCCGAGAGCTCATCACGTCCACGCTGAATGTCGTCTACCATCACATCAGCCATCAGCTGAAGTGCCTGGTTGGTTTCGGCCTGTACTCCGGGCAGTTTGTTCAACAGATCGGTAACGGCTTTGTCCAGTTCTGCCAGGTTATACACCGCAGTGCCGACAAATTCCCGCACACCCTGTTCAACAATCTCCCAGACCACATTGAGCCCATGCACAACATTGGCCGTGTAACCAATGGCCTGTGCAACAAACTCCATACCACTGGTGACTTCATCTTTAAAACCGTTGCTGGCTTTGGAGGCGGCAGTGAACTGGTCAGAAATGGCGACAATATAAGGAGAGACCGCCACGGCCAGTGTATTGCCCAATGCCTTGCTACCCAGACCGGCTTTGTACATGGCATCGTTGGCCGCTTCCAGTTTGGCTGCGTCCACACGGTTCATGGTGGCGCCCAATGCATCAGCTTCCTGCATCATGGCGTTAATGCCTTCTGCACCGGCATCCAGCGTATTCAGCAGGCCAACCCCTTCGGAGTCGAACAACTTAAACGCCAGCCGTACCTGATTGGCTCGGCCGTCCACATCGCCCATGGCTTCAGCGATTTGTTTGAACTGTTCATCAGGGCTCAGCCGATTCAGTTCCACCGCTGAGATACCCAACTCTTCCAGCGCTTTGACCGCTTCACCGGTACCACTGGCGGCATCGGCAACACGGCGGGTCATCCGCTGTAAACCCATGTTCATGGTCTGGGTAGAAACGCCAGTCAGCTCACCGGCATGTTGCAGGCCGCCCAACGCATCGGTAGCAATGCCGATTTTGTCGGCAAACTTTGCCAGGGCATCGTTACTGGCCAGCGACTCTTTCACCAGCACCGTAGCCGCTGCAGCGGCAGCAGTCGCAACAGCGGCAAAGGCTGTGGCGGAAACCCCGGCAACCTTTTTCACCTGTGCACTGAAATCACCGGTGCTTTTCTGGGCTTTTTTCAGGTCGGCTCGATACTGGGCTGAGTTCATGCCCAGTGTCGTTACCAGTGATCGTAATACGGCCATCGTCTTTTGTTAGCCTGTGGTCAGATGTCAAAAGCATTCGCCCACGCTGCGTACTGCTTGCGGGCTTCATGCTCTGCATTGGCTTCGGGGAGCGGGTAGTGTTTGGGGGGCTTGCCTTTGGCGATCAGCTGGGCGTCTTCCAACTCTTTCTGCTCAATCTGATCGTAACTGCGCTGATAAAGAATCTCTTCTGCCGGGAACTCACGCACCATATACAACGGCATGCCCAGCTCACGCCCCAACCGAATCAGGTATCTGAGGTTCGGTCGGGCTCGGATTTTTTTTCAACGTCCTCTGCTGCATACAGGCCAGAGAGTACAGCGGCTTTATTGGCTACGGCTTTTACGTCTTTACCGTAGCTATGGGCAAGCATCTCGACATCGTCCGGCGTAAAGACCAGCTGGCCTTTGTCATCCACAATGCTCATCACCGCGATTTTGGCGTTGATGTTATCGAGGGCTCGTTCTGCCTTTCCATCGTCGTCCACTTTTACCAGCAGTGATTCATAGGTTTCCAGACGACCGGCGTCCATCTCCATCACCGTCACCTCAATACCCAGCCGC
The DNA here is from genome assembly GCF_947495845.1 of uncultured Endozoicomonas sp. Lineage (GTDB taxonomy): Bacteria > Pseudomonadota > Gammaproteobacteria > Pseudomonadales > Endozoicomonadaceae > Endozoicomonas. The sequence goes on from NZ_CANMAO010000022.1 coordinate 42,197, forward strand.
TGTAATTTGACGATTTCGGTTTTCAGGGTGGGCTTCATAAACGCCTTGCGGATATCGGAAGCACTTAACGGCTTACTCATGCGCTGATGTCCTGTTCAACGGTGGGAACATTGGTGTTTTTACGGGCGAAGACGGTCATCACAATGTCTTCGTTAAACTCAGGCTCGTTGATGTGCCAGCCAGCGAACACCATTTCAAAAATGTACTCTTTACCCAGCGGGGTAAACTGCACTTTCACCTTGCGGGTTTCCATGTTTTTCGCAGCCGTTCTCAGGCTGTCCTGAGCAGTGTTGTCTTTGAAGTATTTGAACGGAAGTTCTTTGTCTTCCGGTTCAGCTAGTGCTGCCTTGGACTTATAACCATCCAGATCGATGGTGGTCGCATCTTTAAATGCACCTTTATCACCCACGGTGCCAGGACTCTGGATGCCCGGAATCTGGTTAAAGGTGGTTCCGTCAGTGTCGGCCAGAAAGAACTTAATGCCTTTGGCCAGTTCACTTTCTACATTATCGCCTGCCATGGTGTGGCTCCTTTTACGTGAAGTGCTTGAGTTCTACATCAATGATGGTGCGCCTCAGGGGAACACCGCTATCGGGCAACTCGTCGTTGCGGTTGGTGACTCTGGCTAATTTGATGGTGTCGTGTGATTGCCCATGCAGGGCTTTAAACACCGCATCGGCAACCGCACTGGCATTCATGCGACTGTTAGCCATGCAGTTGATCTGCCAGTTACTGGCGGTGATCAGTCGTGTACCGTCCACCGCATCGTCGTAAACGGTACTGACCAGAAACAGCGAGAGCGCCGGTTTCTTCTCGTCGTTCGGGACCACATCGGGATAGATACGGTTACCCACCAGAGCCACCAGCACCGATGATTTCAGGAGCATTGCTTTAATAACGGGGAACATAAACTACCGACCTTTTTTCAGGGCTTTGTCGATCTCTTTCGCCAGCACATTCTTTTGAATACCAACGGTGCTGGTGAGCTGACTGTCGAACGCTGGACGTATAAAGGGTTTGGCAAGAATGCCCGGGTGCATTAAGCCTTTATCCTGGTTCTTTCCAGTGGACGCTTTGGCACCGCTGCCGGTTCTATGGGGTTGGGTACCGTGTTCCAGCCACCAGCCATACACCGTGGGTGGCATATCCTTTTTGGGATCCAGCCCGAACTGGCGCATCAGTGAATTCAGTTTGAACACGCCGACACTTGCCACCACATCAGCCCAGGTGCGGCGCTTTGGAAAACTGACTCGGGTCTTTATGGATTCAGCTAACAGGCCGGTATCCACATGACCCATAGCAGAGACGTTCTGTTCAATTTTCTTTTGAATCGGTTTGGCAGATTCCCGTGTTGCTTTTCGCAGCACCTTCTTTTGTGCCACCAGATCCAGCTGTTTCAGTTGCTTCTCCAACTCGGCAAGCCCGTCCACCTCCATACTGGACTGCATTACTGTTCACTCCGGCAGGTTAGAATCAGAAAGCGCCGTTTCGGGTCGCGCTCAATATGGGCCAGTGCATAAGAGTTACCCAGCCAGATAATACGCTCATTGCCTTTTATCCCATGGCGAAAGCGAATCTTTGCGGTAATGGTGCGCTTATGGGTTTCGGCTCCGGCGGTGTCGGATAAATCGCCCGACTTATCAACAATCTCGGCGCTGATGGTGTTGGTTTCCTGCCATTCGGTAGACTCGCCCCAGTCGTTCTCGGTAGGCGTCATCAGGGTGATTTTTTCTCGGAGAGAGCCAGCGCGCATAATTTCAGCCAATAAAAAACCCGCCGGAGCGGGTTATTTTGATGTTGGGTCGTGCTTAGGTTTTCGATTTTTCTATCAGCACTTTGTCATTCACCGTGAAGAAGGTCACCTCATCATCATAAATACAGAGGGATTCATGGCGAACCGATGTACCAAACCGGTTTTCAGCAGACCAGTTCAGTTTGATAATCACATCACCTTCCGGTGTTTGCTCAGGAATGATGTTCTGGAATTTAACGGTGTCCCGATATTCAGCAGCATCTTTCACCAGCATTCGACAAACGACTCGGGCAGTGTTCACCGGGTCAGCTTTAACCTCTTTAGCAGGTGCTGTGCTAACGGGTGGTGATGTGTTGACGCTGCTTTCTAACAGGATCTTCAATGAAAACCCGATCACAAACAGCCAGAAAACCAGTTTGAGTTTGCGCTTCATAATTCCCCCTTTCTATTTATACGGGAATTATGCGGTAACTCTCTAACAGATAGCTATAGGCCAGCGGTACTTCTTTCATGGTGAGCTCACTGGTGGCTTCACGGTTTTCGTAGAGTTGGCCAACCATCAGTAACATGGCCATACGTACCGGATTGTTAATCACCAGGCCGTTAGAATCCTCATCGGGCACGGCATCAGCATAGAGTTTGCGGTTAAGATGGGCTTCAACCGCCTGCTCCGACGCTTCACCGATCAGTTCAAGGTAGGCATCGTCGGTGCTGTCATCAAGATCAAGACGACACTGTTGTTTGATCTGATCGGTGGTGAGGAACTGCATTATTTATCCTGGGCTTTCTTGCTGCTTTTCTTTTTGGGTTCGGCTGTGGCAGTGTCTTCAGGCTTGTTTGCTTCTTTCTCAGCCTGCTCAGCTTCAGCTTTTGCCTGAGCTTCTTCTTTGGCTTTCTGTTCAGCTTCGGCTTGCGCCTTGGCTTCCTCTTCGGCCTTTTGCCCGGCTTCCGCTTTCAGACGTGCCTCTTCTTCAGCCTGGGCTTTTGCCTCTTCTTCAGCTTTGAGACGGGCGTCTTCGCCGTCGGTATCTTCTACCAATCCCATGGCTTCGGCAATGGCTACCGCTCTTTCGGGTAAGGTTTCATACGCACCGGCAGGCACAGTTTCTACTTCATAGCCGTTGGGTGACCAGTTGAATTTTTTCCTGATCGTGATCATAACGGTTTCCGTTTCGGGTGTGGAAAGGATGAGCGGGAGAGTATCCCGCCCACTCAGACTGCATCAGACGTTACTGTTTCAGAATCAGCTGGACTGAATCTTCATCAGTTTGATGGCCTGAGAATCAGACACCATACCGCCCACACGCTTGGTGGTGTAGAAGCCAACAAACGGCTTATTGGTGTACGGATCACGCAGAACACGGGTTCCGATACGGTCAACAATGGTGTAACCGCGCTTGAAGTTACCGAAGGCGATAGGCAGAGCATCAGCCGCTACGTCTGGCATCTCTTCATTTTCGGCAATGCCATAACCTGCCAGGGTAGAAGGCTGGCCAGCATCAAGACCCGGACGCCAGAGGTAATCTCCCTCGGAGTTCTTCAGGGTGCGCACTTTGAACAAGCTGCTGTTGTTCATCATGAACTTGGCACCCATACGATGCACTTTTCTCAGGGTGTAGACCAGCTGAAGTACAGCATCAGCAGTGATATCACCCACATTGCCAGAGCGGATGTATTGCAGTTTGCCAAAGGCCCGAATCTTGTCTGCTTCTTCGGTCATGGCGTAAGCCAGAAAACCTTTTGGCTTTTTGCTACCGTCCCCGGCAGTAAAGGCAGATTCTTCTTTCTCTGCGAATTCGATCTGCAGTTCACTGTTAAGCCACTGCTCAACATTGAAGAAAGCATCATCCAGCATGGTCTGAGTTGCTTGCGGGTTGCCGTAGATTTCGCCCATAAACGGCACGATCTGGGAGAGTTTCGGCGTATTGGTTTCAAGCCGCTCATCTTCCTCGCCAACCCATCCGGAGGAGGCACCATGGAGGTTAACCAGTTTTTTGTAATCACTGGTACCTACGCTGATGACGTTGGACTCCTGACGCATAACGACGGCATCGCGCTGAAGTTCAATCAGGCTGCGATCCAGTTCTTCAGGCACGGCATAACCACCGTCAGCCTCAGAGCCGGTGCTCAGTGCTTTGCGCTCCAGCTCTGCCAGCCCTTTGTCGTCACCTTTACGGAGGAAACGATTAAACGCTTCTTTGTGCTCCTTGGCTTCCTTGGACTTGGCACCTTCGGTGGTACCAGGGCGTTTGATTTCTTTCAGCTCGGCTTCCAGACCGGACTTCAATTCATCCAGTGCAGAGAGCTTTCCGTTCAGGCTTTCAACCTGTTCAGCCAGCTTGCCTTTTTCCTGTTCAACCGCTTCGAGGCGTTTGTCGTTTTTCTGTTTGAATTCGTCGAAGGAACTCTTGAGTTCAGTCGCGACGTTTTCAATGTCCTTAATATCAACGGCCATAATCAGCTCCAGATGTTTTTAATGGATTTCAGGGTTTCCAGTGCCGCTTCGTCGTCAGCGTCGCGCTGTTTCAGTGCGGTGTATCCCTCAGACATAAAGGCTTTTGCCTGAGAGCGGGACAGACCTACGTCGCGCAGGACTCTCTCAATTTGTTTGGGTGAAACGGATTCACCCCGTTTCAGGGCATTCTTTACTTCAGAAATGCGGGCTTCGTCGTTAGCGGGAAAGGTGACCAGTGAGACTTCCCAGAGATCAATCTCTTTCAGCATCCATGCACCTTTGTCTTTGTCCCACTCGTAGTCTTTCAGGCTATAACCAATGGAAAGACCGGAGAGGGAACCGGCTTGCATATGAGCATGGGCTCGTTTGGCCAGTGGATCGGCATCAATTAGCAGACGACCTTCGACATACAAGCCTTCGTCGTCTTCTTCCATTTTTGTATATATGCCGATGGGCTCATCCATGCGATGCTGCCAGAGCATGGCTGGCAGTTTGTTTTTCTCCCGCCAGCTGGCAAGGGATGCGTTAAAAGCACCCGGTAAGACAATGTCGGAATAGCTGTCTTTCACACCAAAGACAGAACCGTAACCGCTGAATTCGCCGGATTCGCTGACCGACTTAATTTTCAGCGGAGTATCAAGCCGTTGTTTTGTCAGCATCATTACTCTCCGGGTTGGTCGTCATATTCATAGGGGTCAGATAGAGGTTGCCGCCGTCTCTTGGATTGAGGTCTTCCAGATCCCGGCAATCATTCGGGCTATAAATGCCCCACTGGATTGCGCGGCTGTAAGCTTCAAACCGGCTTTTCATGTCACCCCGAAGCAGCGCACCGGCATTGAATTTGGCGTAAAAACGTCCACGGTCTTCCTTGTTGAGCAGCCCGGCATTAATCCGTTGTTCAATTCGGGTCAGGTAGGGCATCAGGCTGTAATTAACAAAGCTCTGCGCCTGGTGTTCGATATTGCTGAAGGTGGCCTTTTCCAAATTGGCGATCATATGGGGAGGTACACGGAAGATGGCGCAGATTTCATCTTTCTGGAATTTGCGGGTTTCCAGAAACTGTGTGTCCTCCGCTTTCATGGTGATCTGCTTCCACTTCAAACCCATTTCCAGAATGAAGGGCTTGTGCATGTTCTCCATGCCCTGATGCCGATCCTGAAAATCAGCCTTCAGTCGTTTGAATGCGGTATCGGACAGTTGCTGTTCGGTTTCCAGAGAGCCGGAACCCACAGCACCATTCTTGAACAGCTGGCCGCCGAACTGTTCGGTATCCAACCCCAGACTAATGGCCTGACGTGCGTAGGCAATAGGGTTAAGACCGTTCAAACCATCCAGGGTAAGAATGCGAACATGCCAGACTTCATCCTGTGTCAGCACATCCCGAGTGCCATCTTTAAAGGTGACTTCATAAACCGGATTCCACTTGCTATCGAGTTTGGGAACCACACAGTCCGGATCCAACGGTAATAACTCGCTGACCTTACCCATTACCCGATTTTTGTAGGCGTAGAAATTTCCACGCAGACAAAGGCAGGCCACCAGCAACTCCCAGAACTCTTGGGGCGTCATGTAATCATTGGGGGCAATGCTCAGCAGTTGATGAAGCGTATGGTCGTAAGCTTTTTCCCGTTGGTCACCCTTAAGCTCAAACAGACTGCAGGGCAGCATTCCCACGGATTCAGACAGTACACGAACACAGCCGAATACGGCGGTTAACTGCATGGCAACACGACTGTTAATCTTCCTGCCACTGTAACCGTCGAAAGACCAGCCGCCGATCATGGCTGCCAGTTCTTCCGGAGTCGAAGCGACCTCGGCACTCTTGCGGCCGAATAATTTTGAAATAAAGCCCATTATTAGAGTGACCTGATGCCTACGGATTCGAGGTGGTTGGAAAGATCTTCTTTAACGTCGTTACTCATGGCCCGATCCAACGCCATTAACAGTGCAACCATGCCGTCTATTTTGCGGTCGTTGGAATCTTTCATCGGGCAAAGGTTGCCTTTCAACTCACGGGTAACGACGTTGGATGCCATCCACGTCATCACCGGATTACCATCGTGATGGAATCGCCCGGCCTGAATGGCGGCTTCCAGTTCCCGCATGGCGGGTGATAAGGCATAACCCTGTTTTACTTCTACCGTTGATGCGCCTTCGGCTTCCAGCTGCTGTGCCAGATGGGTTGCACGCCACTGGTCGTATGCAATTTCGTGGGGTGGGCAATCGGCTGCCTGTTCCAGCACTTCATCACGAATCTGGTTGAAATCGATTTCATCGCCATCGGTGGCGGTGAGTGCGCCCAGTTTTACCCAACTTTCGTAGGCATCGCGGTTTTTGTTATTGTCGCTGGCACTGATGGTGTTTTCTGGCAGGTAGTGCCGACCAAAGCAGTAGTAATGGTCTTTGCCGTCAACGGATTTTTTGAACAGTTTGACGTGAGAGCAAATGTCTAGCCGTGATGCCAGATCAAGCCCGTCCCAGCAATCCACGCCCCTGAAGTCTTCAATGTTCAGGGTGCGTTTGCATTTTTCCCACTGTTGCAGGTTAAGCCAGGCATCTTTGGCGTTACACCAGATGTTCAGATGCTTGGTTTTGAATTTATTCTGACGGCTGGTGATGTTGATGGCGTTCTGCTGCTCACTGAGCAGAAACTCTTCACCCACCGACACACCCATATTCGGGTTGGCTTTTCTTAATGCCGCCGGATCGGTCCAGTCGTCTTCCGGGTCAATGGTGTAGATGATGCCGAACAGGTGTTCATTAGGCAGTGTGCCTTCCAGCATCGCTTCCACTTCCCGCCGTTTTTCGTAGCAGGGACCGGAGATATTGAAGCCAGCGGTGGTGATGATATACAACAGCGGCTGACTTCGTGCCCCCATTCCGGTACGCATGGTGTCGTACAGTGCGGAGGTTTTGTGTTCGTGGTATTCGTCAACGATGGCACAGCTTGGTGAGCTACCGTCACCGGGATCACCGATCACGGGTTCAAACTTGGAGCCGTCCTCCAGAATGGCAAGATTTTTGGCGTTGATCTCAATGCCTACGGCTTCTTTCAGCTCTGGTGTTTTCTGCACCATCTTTTTTGCAGGGCTGAACACTTCCCACGCCTGCTTTTCGGTGGTGGCACCGCTGTAGACTTCGGCGCCGTACTCACCATCAGCCACAAAACAGAGCAGGCCGGTACCAGCAGCCATGACCGATTTACCGTTCTTTCTGGGTATCTCGTTGTAAATATCTCTGAAACGACGTTTGCCGTTTTTCTTTTTTACCCATCCGAAAATGCTGCAAAAGTTGAAGGTCTGCCAGGGCTCTAACTTGATGAGCTCCCGACGTTTCCCCCAGTCGTCTTTTACATGGGGAAGCAGACCAATGAACTGGCAAACCGTTTCGGCTTTGTCTTTATCAAACCGGTACGGCCAGTCCTTACCGCCTTTCTTCAGGTCGTCAAGGTGACGCTGACACGCCAGCTTTACCCATTTACACGCTGGGATGCGACCTGAAACCACGTCCCGCGCATACTTATTGGCTGCATTAACATGTGGGTACGCCATTGCATGTGCTTATTTCCCCAGCAATTTGCTGAATGGGTTTTCCTTTTTCTCTGGGCCTGCACCGATCAACCGTTGGCGGCTGGCAGGATCGAGCCCCAGTAATGCACCAAAGCTGCTGACCTGCTTCATAGTTTCATTGGCCACGGTGCAGGCGGGGTTTTTGTAGCGTTTTTCTTTCACGTTGCCCATCTGGTCTGTCATCACATCTACGAGGGTGACACCCATTTCTGCAATTTCATCCTGAGCCTGTCGCCAGTTGGAGTAGGCAGTACAGAACATTTCCAGATTGTGCAGGTCAGTGGTTGAAAGAATTCGCTGACTACACAACTCAGGGCAGACGGTGTTCCACATTCCAATAGCAAGATCATCCAGCCATTCGGGAGCGTCTGCGCTGCTGATGTTTGTGAAGGTGGGTTCATTCGCCTTTACATGACGACTGCCCGATGCTTTTTTCTGGGCGTTGGGTTTGGGCTTGCGACCCTGACCCGGACGGCGAGGTGCAGTCATAAAATCACCAATCCAGAATTTTTAATTTTGGACACGTAAAAATGTTCCTGGGGCGGCGGTCATTAGGAAATAGGCTGTAGAGATTCGCTCCCCCCCTCCCCCTGCATGCTACGCTCTATGGCGGTCTTGTGCTGGTGGCATTGGGTGCAGAGTGTCTGCAGGTTGGCGTTGCTGTCATCGCCTCCCTGTGCCTTAGGTTTGATGTGGTCCACATGATTACCAGGAACAACCAGCCCTTGTTTCAGGTGTTGCTGGCACAATCCCTTATCTCTTTGCAGGATTCGTTGGCGAATCTTGCGCCAATCCGAACCGTAACCGCGCTGTGTCGTGTTGCCTTTGCGCTGTTGCCACTGTGTCCAGCTGCTCTCTGTGGGCTGGTGCTTCTCACAATAACCGGAACGATCAGTGGTAGTGCCCGGGCAACCAGGCTTACGGCAGGCTCTCTTTAATCGGGCAGGCATAACCGTTACTTATCGTGGTCCTGCTTCTCCTGGCGTCTATCCCTGCGGAATCCCAGCCAGATATTGAACACCAAACCCACCACACCGACGACTGCAAGAATGTCGGACATGTACAACTCGAAAGATCCATCCATTACCTGAGTCCATGTCGCATCGCTGAAGCTCCTGGCGACAGCGGAATTCTTCAATGAGATACCGGTTGCAACGGCACCACCTGCGACAGCTGTTGATGTGTGTGGTTCAGTCACTACTTTTTACCTGACAACTGCCCTAATTTATTCTCAATAAAGCCCCGCAATAACCTACGGAATCCGAGGGTGTCCACAAACACCAACCCCAACGCCACCAAATACCAGTCAGGCGTCTGATTTAATGCGGTAAAGCCAGCAATCACAGCAGCAGAGAGTGCACCAGCCTGATAGCTATCGCCTAACAGAATGAGATCCACCAGCGGTGCAAGAAACAGAATCAATACCGGCGCTGTGGTAAACAACAACAGGTATTCATCTTTCCAGCCTCGATGTTGAAAGCTGAGCTGATCCAGACTGATCGCTGCATTGTCACCGTCTTCAACCCGTTTGATCTGGCTGTCGATCTGTGCCTGCTTTAAGCGATACTCGCCTGAGAGTTCCAGGTTCTTCAGGTGGGCTTTCTGCTTTGAGCGTTCGGTATACGCTGTAATGCCGTTGGTAATCAGTCCTGCGATTGCTTGAATCATTAGTCCATCAACTCAAAGTGCGGCATATCCAGAAACGTCTCATCGGACGTGCGCCGGTTCATATTCCAGTCACCACCCCAGCGAATACGAATACCCAGCTCATCAGCCACGGCCATGATGTAACCGGCCATATGATTGAAGTAGTCGCAGTCTTTCCAGTCGTCCTGATTAAACGGCCATGGAATAACATCCACTGCTCTGGATGGATAACTGTTGTGTTTGCTCTGACCAAAACGGGCTTTGCTTTTGCCTTCCCGAAAGGCCTTCTCCTGCTCTTCCTCTCCACGATGACCGCAGATAATGGAAATGTCGTAACGCTCCACCACCTTATTCATCAGACGCTGCAGGTCAGGATGACAGGTAGCGAGCCGGTCTTTTGATCGCTGGGAGAATGCAGGCATGGGAATGTGTCCGTAAGGGTACAACCCGGTGCAGGGGAACACCGGGTGACACCGTTTCACAGGGGGAAATCGTTAAATCGTCGTATAGAAAGGCTTGCTGACACGTTAATGGCTTGCCACACCAAACTACCCTCTACCTCCGCTATAAAGCATCACAGGTTAGATACGAGGTAAGTCGTCTTTATATCGCTAAGAAATGATTGGTAGCGGAGGCTGGATTCGAACCAGCGTTCTTCGGCTTATGAGACCGACGAGATGACCACTTCTCCACCCCGCTAAAAAGGCAATAAAAAACCCCACTCTGCTTTTGTTATATAAGCGGGGTGAGGTTTTCGATAGTGGGAATTATGTTCCAAAACCGATGTTTTAAGCAAAAGTTACTTACTGAACCTCATTGGCATTTCAATCTGATGCTTTGCCGCTGAAGTACCATCCGCTTTCTGTTCCAACTCAAGAATGTATTTCAAAATCTCCTGAGCCTTTGAATTATTCTTAACCCTGGCCAAATGCTCCAGCCATTCCCGAGTAGCTTTTCTCATCGCATTTTCCTTGCTATCTGGGGAAGTGCGGTTTTGTCCAGCTCATCACACATGACGGAAGCCCACGATACCCACGGGCGATAAGAGCCTTCAAAGTTGGAAGAAGGCACATCAAACTTTTCACAAACCACTTTCCTGCTCATCAAAGGTTTTTGAATCCCCGTCACCACCTGATGCCGATAGTTATAAACAGATGCACGACACACATCCCGTACATGCAACAGCGTTTTCTTTCTGATCTTGGCGGGAGCCTGTTCAACAATCCGCTCATCAAGCCAGTTCCAGAAAGGAGCGCAATGGTTAGGCTGTCGGAGGCTGCGTTCAAACCGACTGGCCTCGGCCTCCAGTTTCATAGCCCGGCAGTTCAGCTCATCAGTATCAATCGCCTCTAATTCAGCTCGGCGCTCATCGGTTTTGCATTTGGCAATGCGATCAGGCAACCCTGCAGCCATATTGGAAAGCTCGTCCGCTTCACTTTGGTATCGCTTGACCGTGTTCTGAAGATCCACCAGCTTCAACCAACTCTGATTGGTATCGCCCAGAGGTGAATAGCACCAGTAACACCAAGCTTTCAAATGAACCGGCAGGCCTTCCACAACCGAAATAACCTTAGCTGCATCTTTGCTATCCCATATCAAACGGTCGGCGTCCACTTTGCTAGAGCGGTCACCATGGGCAAAGGCAACAGGGGCATACTGATCAATTTTGGTCAGTAACTCGGCTTTCTGTCGTTTTTGTGCCGGTGTCAGCTGCTCATCATTCTGCCACTTATCCAGCTTGCGCCGCATGGCCGAGAGCTCTTTCAATACATCAAGCTCAGAAACGGCGGCAGTGAGATTGACTTCAAACCCTTTACTGCGCATGTGTATGGCGTAGGCGTCGTGTATTGCCTGCCTGGCTGTATAAAATTTCATTCCCCCAAATCCCCCTGTTACCGACCGCGCTCATCTTGTTCGTATTGCGCTAAACGTGCGCTTTGCTCAGTCAGGCATTTCTTCAGCTCATAGATTTGCCACTTCTGTTCCTGATATCGAATCAGCAACTGTCTGATAATCTCCTGATCGGGCAGTGGTTCACCGGTTTCAGCATCCACCAGCCCGGAACCATTGCAGGTAGCGCATTCAGAGCGGCTGCCAAACATGCCTTTAACCATTCCGTCCGTGCAGTCCTGGTAAGGGCATTTGATGAGCATCCGCTTTTCGGTACCGCTGGCCCCTTTGCTTTTTTGTTTTGGTCTGGGCTTGCTCAATGGGGCACCTCATCAGCCATCAGGTAATCTTCAATGGCTTTCTTTGCCTCTTCGAGCCCACGACACACCACAGCCAGGTATCCGGCACGGCTTAACCGTTCAATCCATTGTTTCTGTTCTGTGCTGACCGATGCTGAGTGCGGCCTTGCTGCCTTGAACTCGATAAACAATCCGTGCCAGTGGCCTTTGGAAGTGGCAACCACAATGTCAGGTACACCGGCCTTAACCCCTTCACGTTTCAGCTTTGCGCCGGTTTTGCCATCCCTGCGCCCACCATTGGGAACATGAAACGCATGGTCGTACACCTCCGGATAGGCAAACTTCAGCCAGTTAAAAAAATGGCTCTGCTGTATGCCTTCGCGATCAATGTTCGGCTTTCTTGGTTTTTTGGCAGCACTTGTTTTAACGGGAATCATTTTCTGTTCACTCCATCAAACACCGATGCAGTGGCATCGCCTTTTCTCCATCTCAATGCCATAAACCGAGTAACTGGACGTGAAAGCGCCTCACTGATGCAGCTGTCCTGCTTCTTGCTGGTGGGGAAATACTGATACACCGTCTTTTCAGTCACCCCTACACGACGGGCGACCTCTGCCACGGATTCACCAGACGACAACAGAAACCGCATTTCATCCAACATCGATTCAGACACCGGTTTCTTCTGCGGAGGAATCCCCAGCGCCCTTTTGTGTTTGCACACGCAGCTTTCAGAAAGATCCAGCACAGAAGCAATTTCCGCAGTAGAGAGCCCTTTGTCATGCAAGCCCATCACCCTTTCGCGGTTTTCACCGGAGCAGCGATAATTCACCTTCGCCATCACAGCACCCCCTTCATTCGCTTCAAAAACTCCGCACGACCACCAGCGGGATTAATCCCCATGGAGCGCATCTGGTCTTCCAATGCTTTGGCCTGTTGCTCCATCAGCTGCTCCGTCAGGCTTTTTTTCTGATCCTGATCGCTTTCCAGCAACAGCGGTGCACCAGTCAATGACTCCCCATTCATCACCCGACGGGACAGATACCCATAGTGCCGGTCAAACTGCTCCTTCAGGGTTCGACGACGGCGGTCATCCACACAGCTCATGATGTCGAACCAGCCAGTGCGCTTGCCTGCTTCCCGAACTGCCGGATGACTCCACTGATGACGGTCTACCTGGTAGCTGTTGCCCTGCACTTCGTGCCATGCCTGTTCCTGCAATGGCAGACCATAGTCTTCTGGCTGTGGCTGGCAGAGTGCAGCAATCAATGGCACATTTGGCCACTGGTAATCCTTATGGCCTTCCACGATCTTTGCTTTCAGCTTCTCAACACCCCGTTCAATATCCTCCTGACTCAGGTTCATCACTTGGCCTGCCCATTCCGCCTTGGACAATTGCTCATCCTCTGCACTGGGAAACGTCACCTTGAACTTGGAGCCGTACACCGTCTTGATACGTGCATAAAACAGGTTCACCGCATTGCGCTGTTCACGGGAGAGCTGATCACCACGTAGCGTCGAGGTCGAAGTCTTCAGCGGTGAAGGGCTTGGTAACTGCCGATGGTTGATACTTACCTGTATTTTTTGAATGGCCGTTTCCATGGTTCGCTCCGTAGGAATTGTTGTTATGTTTTTCAAACTCTCGCTTCAGGCTGGTCTGGATAAACTTCTGCTGCCACAGTCGCTGGGTGTTCGCTGCACTGGGGCGTGATTCAATCCACCAGGTCTTGAACTCTTCCAGCGCCTGTTCAATGTGCTCCCCCTGATCCATATCCAGCGAGCGAAGATCCAGCCCCAGAGTGAACGCCTGATCGGTAAACGTGTGATCCGGTTGCCACTGGGCAAACATGGAAAACTTACGACCACGGTTATCAGTGGCTGGTGGGCAGCAGTCGTCAGATGCGGGTTCAGCAAATCGGGCGTCAAATTCATCCGCCGTAGAGATGGGCTCTGCAAAATCCTCGTGCGCGTTCGCGTTAGTGTGTGATGTATTAACGGAAGTAACGGATGTATGTTGCTCTTCTTTGTTGCTCAGGTGTTGCTCTTGGTGTTGTTCTTCCTGTTGCTCTTGCGGGTTAATTCCTTGATTTAATGGGGTTTCGCTTTGTTGCTCTTGGTGTTGTTCTTTCTGTTGCTGTTCTTTGTTGCTCAGGTGTTGCTCTTCATTTGGGCGGAATAACAACGGATTAGCATCAGCTGTCGCCAAGGGCAGACGAAACACCATTGGGTCTTGCCGGTGCTGAATGGGTAAACGCTCCACCAGCCCGACTCTGACTAACTCATCCACAAAGCCCCTAAGCTGTTGCAGACTGGGGATAAATGGCGGTTTGGTTGAGCGCCGTGGGCGACTCACCGACAAATGTTCTTTAAACTGTTGATAACTCACCCGTCGTCGTGCAGTACCCACCAGCCCTGTGGAAAAATCCATGTGCTGACGCAGACACAACACATAAAGCGACCGTGCTTCATGGGTCAGGTACTCATCGGACAGGGCTTCATATTCCCTGGCATTCATGCAGTCATCCCCAGTCGTTCACGTACCTCGATTTCCCGCAGGTGTTTAGCCAGCTGCACCAACCCTTTACCGGTCACCAGTGTTTGACGATAAGGGGTTTGCCCATCTTCAGGATGGTGGTAAGACTTCAGCTTGACGGTAAACAGTTTCTGATCGATATAACGCTGATAGGGCAGGTTGCGTTCACGACCATGGCTCATCAGGTACCCATACTCACGCAGGAAATAGAACAGGCGTTGTTCACCACTACCCAGAATCTTGGCCGCTTCACTGACGGGCACCTCCTGATCGGAAGCCGTCACCAGATCATGAAAAGCCACTTTCGGGCGACTGTCCTCAATCTGCTGCTTTAACTGGCTGTTCTCCTGCTCGGCATCCATGGCCATCTGCAGAATATCCATACGGGAGAGCTGCGCCGGATTAAACGCCGGTTGCAGTTTACCCTGACGGTAATCCAGAAAGGTCTGGTTCACCTGTAGCTGAAAAGCAGGGCTGATCCAACCCGCGTATGAGATTGCCAAAAGCTCATGGGCAAACGTGCCACCAGCACGCCCTTCTTTCTGAACAATGGGTATACTCATCACATCTGATGAGTTAAATGAATCAATCAGTTCGTTCTTTAAATCCTGAGTTGATTCAAGGCGTAACCAATTTGATGGTTGTTTTGCCATCCCCTGTTGACTGGCACGGTGCAGGGCATTCAGATTAAAACGACCCTGATCGTCCATATTGATTTCCACACCGGCGATCACCGGCATGGTGCACGAGTCCGACACCTTCATACAGTTTCCCCCTCTGTGTAGGTGTTCTTCTACAAACTGGTTTTGCTTAACTTATGTATTTTTATTCCGGCTCTGGTGGATACAGATCAGGCCGGAGTTCCTGCCGGTTTATTTTTCTTTCAAGTAAACGCTCGATCTGAATAACACGATCAGAAGGAATCCGTTCCCATTTGCTTACCGCCTGGGCAGTGATCCCCAGAAGTCTGGCGAGCTTTCTTTTGCTTCCGGCAATCTTGGCTGCTTTTTCTATTGCGTCCATTGTTATATCAACCTCAGGTTTGCATTGATAATAAACTTAGCAGTTATTCCTGTGCAACCCCAAATGACGCAAAATATAAACCTATGGTTGAGTCTGACATTGCACATCGAATAAGCGTGGCCATTGAACGGTCTGGAAAATCTCAACGTAAAGTAGCGATTGAGATAGGGGTGACGCCTCAGGCAATAACTAAATGGCTAAAAACAGGGAACATCAGTAGGGAGAGCCTTGACGGGCTAGCCAAAGCGACTGGTGTCAGTGCTTCGTGGCTGCTATCTGGCATAGGTTCAATGGACAGAGAGTTAGACTACAACGTTGTACCGTTACCAAATAATCGGAAAGTTGTATTAGTGCCGCTAATCAGTTGGGTGCAAGCGGGTGATTTTTGTGAAACACCTGGTGCGACACCTGCCGAATATTGTGAAGATCTGTTGCCGTGCCCGGTACCCATTGGCTCAAGAGGTTATGCTCTGACCGTTCAGGGTGAGTCTATGACCAGCCCTTACCCTAATGATCGAAGCTACCCACCTGGCTGCATCATCTATGTAGATCCTGATAAACCAGTGACTAATGGGTGTCGCGTCGTTGCTCATATTGACGGCACTGACGAAGTGACTTTCAAAACTTACATAGAAGACGCTGGTCATAGGTTCTTAAAACCCATCAACCCTCAATTCAAAACTATTGATATCACGAAAAATACCCGTATTTGTGGTGTTGTGGTCTGCAAAATGACCCCAGAGTAAGCCCTCATAGCCCCGTAATTAGCTGTTTTTCAGATCATAAGCCCCTCATGCAGGGGTTTTTTTTTAAGCTAAAACAATAATGTAAACTCTAGGTTGAAATATTTTTCAGCTAGGGGTTGATATTATGTAAACCTAAGGTTTATATTAATACCACGGTATCAAAACGAACGAACAGTCAATAATCACCGTGGAAGCCGAAATGAACAACAATCCAGAAGCCAGCACTCAAGACTGCCAGACACCCACCAGCAAGAAAGAAGCACTCAAAAGACTTGTGAAGCTGAGCAGCGATTACCTGCATGCTGAAAACAAGGTCAAGCACATTCAGGAACAGATGGAACAGGCCAGAAAGGAAAGCAGTGCCATCTTCCAGCAGATGCATGAAACCCTGTTCGGTTATAACGACCACCTTTACAGAGTGCTTGTTACCAACCCTCTAACTGACGATGGTCAATGGGAGAAGTACGACGCTGAATCTCTGCCAGAAACCTTCGTTGTGAGCACTAGCGTCTTCAAGTTCGTTCGCGATGAAGAGGGCGATATCACTTTATCCATCACGCCCACACCCGTCGATTTATTTTTGCTCGAGTACAAAGACAGAGAAAAAGAAGAAGACCCATTCATTGAATCGGTACCAGTGGAGCTGCCAGAAACAAACGACAACGCCCAACCATAACCATTACCCAGGGCAACACCATGCAAGCCATAAGAATAAAAAACAAAAAGCAGCTGGTGGCCAACCAGCAACTGAGAGGGCAACTGGCAGCCAACGATGCCCGCAAAGAAGAACAGAAAAGAAGACGACTGCTGCACAGGCTGGTGGTCTTCCTCAATAGACCAGGATGGGACGCACTATGAATGGGCGCTTACAACCGGCAATTCAACAATGCCTGCATTGTGGCCGCACGGGTAAGGAGAACATCCCGACCTGTTGCCGCCACTGCTGGACACAGGCCAGTGAGCGCAGAAGTGGAGCTGTTCAAATGGCTGGACGAGCAGGACGAGTTAGAAAAACAGCATGTACTACAGCAGTTGTTTAAAGCAAAACCAAAGATAACAGCCTGAACATCAGGTAATGGGGAAAGGGAAACATGAGCAGCATTCGATTTAAAAATCTGGTGGTTTACCAGTTCACTCAACCTTTTAAGTTAAACGGTATTCAGCTGGAAGAGAAACTGCAGGAAAAACGATTTCGTCCATGCGGCAGTCAGGACTTTAGCACTTATGGTTGGGTGCCTGCATTGGGGCGCAGAGCGACAGCACTGGTGCATGAAGCGGCAGGCGCATTGCTGGTGTGTGCCATGCGTGAAGAAAAGATTCTACCGGCATCCGTTATTAATGATGCTCTTGACGAAAAGATTGAACAGATCGAGCAAGAGCAGGATCGCCAGGTATTCAGCAAAGAGCGCAGGGCATTAAAAGACGATGTGGTGATGGAGCTTTTGCCCAAAGCCTTCACCAAAGAAAAAGCGACACTGGCTTATATCGATACCACCAACGGTTGGATCGTGGTCAATGCGGCTTCATTCAGGCAATCCGAAGAGCTCACCAGTTGCCTGCGGGAATGCCTGGGCAGTTTGCCGATCATTAGTGTGCCTCTGAAGAACATGCCGTCTTTCATTATGACCAGCTGGCTAAGCAATAAAGATCTACCCATAGCGTTCAAACTTGGTGATGACTGCAAGCTGAGAGAACCAGGTGATGAAGGAGGTAGTGTAACAGCCAAAAAAGAAAACCTAATGTCCTATGCCATTGGCGAACATTTGGCAGAAGGCAAGATTGTCAGCCAGTTAGCTCTGGATTGGAAAGAAACCATTTCTTTCAAACTGGGCGACGACTTCCGCATGACTGCTCTGAAGTTTTCAGAAGAGTACATCAGCAAGCTGGACGACATCGAGGCAGACACCCTGCAGCAACAGTTAGACGCAGACTTTCATTTGATGGTTGGTGCGTTCAGGCCACTACTTGATGACGTGATTTCAGGCCTTGGAGGGCTGGGCGAATGATGCCCTCCACCCCTAAGGAGTTATTGACCTGCCCGAACTGCAAAAGTGGCTTTCGGGCTAACCGCTCCATTCGTACCAGGGCCGGTCAGGTTGTCTGCTCAACACAATGCGCAGAAACCCTGAACAACAATAACGACTTGCCTCTGGAAACCTATCAACCAAAGGGAAGTATTTGCATGAGTTGCAGCAAGGCAGAGAGTAAGGAGTGCCACCAGCTGCCATTCAATGAATACCGGGTTATCCAGAAAGATAACGTCAACAAAATCCACTACGTTCGCTGTGAGCAGTACCAACCAGCGACGAAGCAAAAACCATAACAACAGAGGTCTGACCATGAGCAAGGTATTGCCCTTTCGACCCAAAGCGGTAGATCACGATAAACGACTGCAGCAACGCTTTGCAGAAACCGACCGTCTGACCCTGTTGTTGATTAATGATGAACCGGTCACGGTGCACGGAGTTGAGTATTCCCTCGATGACGTGTTTACCGATTTGGAAAACAGCAAGGACTTGCGCCACCACCTGATCAATCTGTTACAGGCGACAGAATCACAGGAACCGGAATGCGTCAGTCGTCTGAATCGTTTCCTGATTGCCGGTGCCAGGGAGCTGGCCTTTCGGTTAACGGCTGAATTGCCCGTCCACCAGCACAACAATAAAGGTAAGCAGGCATGATCAAGCTTAAGAGCTTCACAACAACACTGGCTGCCATGTCAGCATTAGCAAGCCCGGTTCATGGAGGTTTGAAAAAAATCTTCCATAAGAAAAAGCCGCGCCCCTGTCTCCAGTGCAATCACCTGCACAACCACAACAACAGCTGGTGCAGTGCTGAGTGTCGGCGCAAGTTCCGGCAGGAGTACAAGCGTGAGCAGTAACGGTCAACGAATCTTGGGGGAGATTCAATGGTTAATTACATCCGGATCCATAAGTTCTGTGAGCTTACCGGCTGGACAGAAAGCTGGGTCTACAAGCGGATTAGTAAAGGATTATGGCTGGAGGGTAGGGAATACGCCCGTGTCTCAGGCAACCGAGTTGTCATCAGTCTAAGAGGTTATGAGGCGTGGGTAGAGAAACGACAGGGGTCAGAGTCGTCAGCAACAGCACCATCGAAATCAGTTTCCCCTATAAGGGAGTGCGCTGTCGCGAACGGGTCAAGCTCAAGCCCACCCCCGCTAATCTGAAACGGGCTGCACGACACCGGGCGGCCATTATGGATTCCATCGAGAAAGGCACCTTTGATTATCTGGTGACCTTTCCGGATTCCCCCAGGGCGAAAGAGTTCGCCAAATTGCCGGGGGATGCACTGACGATCAAGAACTACCTGACCAAATGGCTTGATGACCAGAAGAACCAGCTGAAGGCAAGCACTTACAACGATTACAAAAAGAGCGTCAACAACATACTGATACCGGCCTTTGGTCACCTGATGCTGACCGACCTAAGGCGCAAACATATCAAAGCATGGGGCAAAGATCTGACCTGCAGCAACAAACGGATCGGTAACTTATTGAGCCCCCTGCGCTCGGCACTGGATGAAGCCGTGGAAGATGAAGTCATCGACCAGAACCCATTACAGGGTTGGAGCTACACCCGCAAAGAAGAACCGAAGGAGGATCATGTGGATCCATTCACCAGAGAAGAACAGGAAGCCATTCTCGGCGCTCTGCAAGGTCAGGGCAGAAACCTGATTGAGTTCGCTTTCTGGACTGGCCTTCGTACTTCTGAGCTGGTGGCTTTGCGCTGGGGCGATATCGACTGGATAAACGGCGTTGTCAGGGTACGCAGGGCATTTACCCAGGCAGCAAAACAGGATGAAGGCACCAAAACTTATTCAGGCCGTCGTGATGTGAAATTGTTGGAACCGGCGCTTGAAGCACTGACCAGTCAAAAGGCCTGGACGTTTCTGGCAGGAGAGCACGTTTTCCACAATCCACGCACCAACGAACCGTGGACAGGCGACCAGCCCATCAGAAAGACACTGTGGACACCGGCACTGAAAAAGGCAGGCGTCTTATATCGCAACCCATACCAGACACGGCACACCTATGCCTCCATGATGCTGTCGTCCGGTGAACACCCCATGTGGGTAGCGAAACAGATGGGGCATGCAGACTGGACCATGATCGCCAGACGTTACGGCAAGTGGATGCCGGATGCGGATCCGGAGTGTGGCAACCGTGCAGTAGGGTTGTTCCGGGAAGAGAAAAACCAAAAACAAACCAGGAAGAAGGGGAACTCAAAGTGAAAGGAAGAACGTTTCATGTCTGCGTTCATATCGAAGACATGCTGCAGAAATCAAACCGAACACTGAATGGTCTGCTGGCAATAAATGGCCGTGAGCTCACCGGCAAGGAGGTGAAAGAGTATCTGAAAACCGTTCAGGCAGAACAGGGTTACACCCATTATTCCGGCTGCGACAACATGAACAGTGACGGTCGATGTGCTGGCCATCCATCGGAGGCCACAACATGAAACTGAGATGGCCAAGGGGAAGGTACAACGGCCAGAAGATCGGCGGTTTCAAAATCTCTTTCGAAGTGAATGTACTGAGCTGGGATTGGAAACCCATCTTCCACTGGAAGTTTGGTTATCACTATTTCATCTGGCTCTGTTTCACCGTTCGATTTGAAACAAGCTACCAGGCAAAAACCACAAACTAAAAAAGGCATCACAATGACAACCACAAAACACCTGATGATCGACATCGAAGCCGCCGGCAAATCCACCAGCGCCGCATTAGCCAGTATTGGTGCTGTCTTTTTTGAGCCGTCTACTGGTGAACTGGGCGCTACGTTCTATCAGCCGGTGAAGCTCTCCAGTGCCCAATACTTCGGCGGTCAGATTGACGCCTCCACTGTTGAGTGGTGGATGAAGCAGAGCGAAGAAGCCAGGGCGGTATTCAATGATGACAATCGGGTTGGCCTGAAAGAAGCCCTGAACGGACTGGCCAGATTTATCACCAGCAATGCCGGAGAGGCTGAAGTGCATGTCTGGGGTAATGGCCCAGCCTACGATAACGCCATCCTCGCCAATGCCTTTAAAGCGACATGGATCAAACAGCCATGGGCGTTTAGTAAAGACACCTGTGTCAGAACCATGGTGATGCTCGGTCGTCAGCTGGGCATTGATCCGAAATACGATATGCCCAGAGAAGGCGAACACCATAATGCGCTGGCTGATGCCATGCATCAGGCACGATATGTGAGTGTGATTTGGCAGTCGTTGTTTACAAAGTAAAAGGTAACCTGAAAAAAAGGAAGTCTCTAAGAAGGTTGCGGTGAGGGGGAAGTAGGGCGTCTCCCCCTATGAGCGCAAATCCTTGACCGAACTTGACTCTCAGGTAAAACCACATGCTTTGAAATATCTCTTACGCTGTAGTTTTGATCATATAAATATTGAAGGTAAGAGTTTTGGTCTTGAGTTGGCATTAACGAGAAAAAGAAATGATTGGAATGATCCTGCATACCACTGAACAGCTTCATAACTAATACCTCATAGAACCAGAGCTGAATAATTGTAGTACCTAAATAAAGATTCAAAGAAATATCTGATTAAAAAATTTGGCACATGTTCAAAGGGGGAACTTTTGCGCCATGAAAAAGGAAACCAACAATTACCGAATCCCACCACAGATGGGGCTTAATTTCTCCGGTGAATTGATCGTTGATAATTTTGCCGGTGGCGGTGGTGCCAGTACTGGTATTGAAATGGCCATGGACAGGCCGGTAGATATTGCCATCAACCACGATCCGGAAGCCATCGCCATGCACACCATTAACCATCCGCACACCAGGCACTATTGCGAATCCGTGTGGAAAGTGGATCCGGTGGAAGCCTGCAATGGTCGTCCGGTGGCGTTGGCCTGGTTCTCCCCTGACTGCAAACACTTCTCCAAAGCCAAGGGCGGCAAACCCAAAAGCAAACAGATTCGTGGCCTTGCCTGGGTAGCGGTGCGTTGGGCGAAACGGGTTCGTCCCCGGGTGATTATGCTCGAGAACGTGGAAGAGTTTCAGGACTGGGGGCCACTGCTGGAGGACGGTACGGCTTGCCCTGCCCGAAAAGGTGATACGTTCAGGCAGTTTGTCCACCAGCTGCAATCCTACGGCTATCAGGTTCAATGGAAAGAGCTGAGAGCCTGTGACTATGGAGCGCCCACCATCAGAAAGCGTCTGTTCCTCATCGCCCGTTGTGATGGTCAGCCGATTGTCTGGCCAACACCCACCCACGGAACAGAGCAAAACCGGTACAAGACAGCCGCCGATTGTATCGACTGGTCAATTCCTTGCCCGAGTATTTTCGAACGCAAGAAACCACTGGCAGAAAACACACTGCGCCGGATTGCCAAAGGTATTCAGAAATTTGTTGTGGATAACCCGAAGCCGTTTATTGTGCCCATCGCCCATTACAACGGCAGCAACCTGGTACACGATATTGAGCAGCCATTGAGAACCATCACGGCTTATCCAAAGGGTGGATCGTTTTCATTGGTGACGGCTTTTATTGCGAAACATTACACCGGCGTAACCGGATCATCCTTAAAAGAACCACTGCACACCATCACCAGCAAAGACCATAACGCACTGGTGACCGCACAACTGCAGAAGCGAAACAGCCATTCTGAAAAAGTCCATGCGTTCCTGGTGAAGTATTACGGTGCAGGTGACGGCCAGAGCATTACCGAACCATGCCACACCATCACCAGCCGTGACCGTTTCGGGCTGGTCACTGTGGCCGGTGAACCGTATTCCATCATCGATATTGGTATGAGGATGCTGACACCCCGTGAGCTCTACACCGCTAATGGCTTTCCTGCTGATTACATCATTGACCACGACGCCAAAGGCCACCGCCTGACCAAAACCAACCAGGTAGCCCGCTGCGGTAACGCAGTACCACCACAGTTTTCCGAAGCACTGGTCAGAGCCAACCTGATCAGTTCAGCCAAAGAACAAGCAGCATAAGGAATCATCATGAACAATAACAAACTGCAGGCATCCATCTTTGAAGGTTATTCACAGCGACTGCAAATGACCGAAGCTATCGAACTGACCAAACAATCCTTGCAGGCCCATGGCAAAGAGCACAATCACTGGGGCATTGCATGGAGTGGTGGCAAGGACAGTTCAGCTACTCTGACGCTCATTATATGGATGATTGAATCGGGCATGATCGAAGCCCCTGAAAAACTCTCCGTGTTTTACGCTGACACCCGAATGGAATTACCACCACTCTCCATTGCCGCCTACCAGATTATTGATGAACTGGAAGAACGTGGCATCGAGGTGAATATTGTCATGGCTCCCATGGATAAGCGTTTTATGGTGTACATGCTGGGTCGTGGTGTACCGCCACCCAATAACAACACCCTGCGTTGGTGTACCCGTCAGATCAAAATAGACCCGATGCAGGACTCACTAGCCGAAGCCATGGGTGAGAATGATGACAGTATCTTAATGATTACCGGCGTTCGTCAGGGTGAAAGCGCCATGAGAGACAGCCGCATCATCATGAGCTGCGGTAAAAATGGGGCTGAGTGTGGACAGGGCTGGTATCAGAAAGAACTGCCCAACGCGAAAGGCATTCGTGGCCGTGTGGCAACGCTTGCCCCTTTGCTGCACTGGCGGGTGTGCCATATCTGGGAATGGCTCAAGCACTGGGCACCACAAGCCGAGTTTGGCGACTGGTCAACAGCAGCCATCGCCGATGCTTACGGTGGTGAAGAAGCGGAAGAACTCAGCGCGCGAACCGGTTGTGTCGGCTGCCCACTGGCACAGGATGATAAAGCACTGGAGACCATCGTCGGAATGTCACACTGGTCATACCTGGCACCACTGAAAATGCTGAGACCACTGTACCGTGATCTGAGAGAACCAAAACACCGACTGCGGAAGCCCGGCACCGATCGTAACCGCGACGGCTCTCTGGAAACTAACCCGCAGCGAATGGGTCCACTGACACTGGAAACAAGAGAAGATGCGCTCAACAAAATTCTGGATATCCAGAACAGCGTAAACCGTGTTGCCATTGATCGAGGTCGCCCAACCATCAGCCTGATCAACGAGGAAGAAGAAGCCCGGATTCGGGAACTGATCGCCGCCAGAACATGGCCCAACAAATGGCGGGGAGATGAGCCCAGGGCAGACGAAGCGATGGACCTGATTCTTGCCGAAGGTGTTGTGCAACCATTACTGGTCTAAATGTGATGATCAGTATGCGATCTGGAAAGAATTTTGACAGCATTCTGCCATTACGGAGAGTTAAGTGATTGATTTTTATAAAATCGACGCGGGTTCAAATCCCGCCGTCTCCACCACTATAAAAACCTCGTAGGTCGTTGATCTACGGGGTTTTTTTATGGGTGGGAATTGGTGGTTTTTTGCGAAGTGTCCAAAAAGTGTCCAACTGGATTTTTCTGGAATGAATTGGCAGGCTTGGCTTGGGCAGGTTGTGAAGAAAGTGGATTAAGGCGGGTGGCATCCTTTAAGTGGTCAGGATCAAACTTTGCATACCGCATCGTGGTAACAATATCAGAATGACCAAGGATTTTTTGCAGTACCAAAATGTTGCCACCATTCATCATGAAGTGACTGGCGAATGTGTGGCGTAAGACATGGCTTGCCTGTCCTTTCGGTAACTCAATACCAGAACGCTTTAACGCTCTTCTGAATGCTCCCAGGGATGACCAGAACCGTTTATACACTTTCAGGTGTGCAGTGATTTCATCGAACAAGTCAGCCTCTAAAGGTATCGAGCGTATGCGTTTTCCCTTGGTGTTGGAATACTGCACTCGATAGTCCTTAAAGTGGTATAGCTTTCTACTTTCCACTTCGCCCCATCGAGCGCCGGTACTTAGACATAGACGGGCTATTAATCCAACATGAGGATTAATACAGCCCTTGTCGATATGATGCAGGAGCGTTTCTACCTGGTCTGTCGTGAGATAGGCCAGTTCCGGTTGCTGGGTCTTGATCATTTCTGCTTCTTCCAGAGGGTTCCGGTATTTGATCTCCTTGGTTTTGATCAAGGTGTTATACATGGCTCGTAAGTAGCTCAAATGGTTGTTGATGGTTTTATCCATAATGGGCTTTTCTGTTGAGCTGCCTGCCTTCTTAATTGCCTTGTACTGGTTGAAACCCCCTATGGTGAGACTTCGGGCAATGGGGTTATCCAGAAAGGCGGCAATGTTCAATAACACCTGTTTTCTGCGAAAACCGTCTGAAAGGTCTGTCCCTTTGGCGTTATACCAAAGCTCAATCAATTCGGTTAATCGTCGATTATCGACGGCTTCGGTTTGCCAGGGCTTTCCTTCCTTGTATTTCCTTTTCAGGAAGTCATGGTATTCGATACATTCCCGTTTGGTTTCACAGGTTTTTCGATATCGCTTTCCATACTCACCAACTCGAACATCGAGTTTCCAGAGTCCTGTCATTCTGTCTTTTATTATGCTCATTGGATTTCTCACTTTTAGCCTTGTTTTGCAGGCTAATTCTTGGAGGGTTCTTTGTTATACGTCCTTCGCCGTTTGTTGATTTCCGTATCAAGATCATCAATGGTTTCAAGTTCGTGTATCAGGGTCTTTATTTTCTCCTTCTCTTTTTTGGTGAATTTAATTTCAGCTTTACCGGTGATGAGGTAGTTGCTGGCAAATGGGAATAATTCGCACATTTGTTCTACCAGGTCGGCAGGTGTGCGCTGTTTTCCGTACTCTATATTCTCAAGCGTCTGCTCTGGAATATTGCATTTTCGGGCAAGCTCCCCTCTGGTTAGACCTTCAAGTTTGCGTATTAGTTCGATTCTTTTATTAATTTTACTCATTGATTTAATTAACCTTTTTAAAATTAATTATTTTTATATTTGTATAGTGTACGGAAATCGAGTGTATCTTTTATTCCGTATATATAACGGAATTTATATACGCAACTACTACTATCCTGCTTCAAGGAGGAAATGGCAACTATGGAAAACTCGGGAATCTTCCAGACCATAGAAGATTTCGCAAAGAGTATTGGTGTCTCAGTGCGAACTGTGGACAGTTGGGTTGAAAGAGGTTTGCTTCCAACCTGCAAAGTCGGGAAGCGACGTTTGATAAATCTCTATCAGATTCGAAAAAATCTGGCATCTGGAGAACCGATCAACGCTACCACCCTGGCGAAATTCCGCAAAAAAATCGAAAACTAAAACCGCGTCGTATTGCCTTTCGGTTCTATGTACGGGACAAAAACACCGCAAGCCAGATATAGCAATGCATAATAAGGTATGAGCTGGCTTCCATACTGGGTA
>NZ_CANMAO010000023.1 GCF_947495845.1 uncultured Endozoicomonas sp.
TGTGCGGGCTGTGTTTTTCTACCTCCTCTGTACATCTTGCAGCTGTGAGGCTTCAGGAAAGAGCGGGAATTGCTGCATTATCACTGATCTTTTTGTGATAATCAGAAGACCCCTCTTTAGTGGCATCTGGAGGAAGAGGTAGCTTTTCAATACAGGAAATGGATACGCGATTTGAATTTATAATGGCAATTCTGGCCACAACCGCTGAACAAAGCCAGTTGTCAGGTTGTTCGCTGTTACCCTGATGTAACTTCTTGAATGTTGCAGGCAGTGGGTAATTATTGAAGAATAATTCGTGTCGTTTGATTAATATTTTCTGAATCAGATCTCTCCATTTTCGGCAAACCAGTTGTGTTTCTACCAACTCTATGCTTCTCAGATGGTCTAAAATAAGACGCAACAGATCTTCATTCCAGTGAGCAAAGTTATCTTTCGAAAGAAGCTCCTTATGACAAGAATCATGAGTCTCAACAGTATATCTACCCAACTGCCCTGAAACCTCAGACCCTGCATATTTCTGCTGAGGAGAAATTGGCACCTCTGTACTTATATTACTAACATCCATATTCTGCCTCACTGATAATGGTTACTTACTTTTGATTCCAAACTTGGATAAAAGTTCCATTACAAGAAAGTTGGATATCAACTGGATAAACAAGGAGGGAATAAAAATGCCGATTTACAGAAAAGTAAATCGGCAGAAGGTGGTAAATTAACTTATTGATTAAACAGAGTAATACAGATCAAACTCGACCGGATGAGTGGTCTGGCTAACCGCAAGACACTCTTCCTTCTTCAGTTCGATGTAACCGTCGATCATGTCGTCGGTGAATACACCACCGGCAGTCAGGAATTCACGGTCTGCGTCCAGAGCAGCCAGCGCTTCTTCGAAGCTTTCAGCTACGGTTGGGATTTCAGCGGCTTCTTCTGGTGGCAGGTCGTACAGATCCTTGTCAGCAGCGTCGCCAGGGTGGATCTTGTTTTTGATGCCGTCCAGGCCAGCCATCATCAGAGCAGCGAAGGCCAGGTATGGGTTAGCCGTTGGATCAGGGAAGCGTACTTCGATACGACGGGCCTTAGGGCTGTTGACGTAAGGAATACGGATAGAAGCAGAACGGTTACGGGCAGAGTAAGCCAGCATTACCGGAGCTTCGAAGCCTGGAATCAGACGCTTGTAGGAGTTAGTAGAAGCGTTAGCGAAAGCGTTGATGGCTTTAGCGTGCTTGATAACACCACCGATGTAGTACAGTGCTTCTTCAGACAGACCGGCATAGCCGTCGCCCGCAAACAGGTTTTCACCGTTCTTAGACAGAGACATGTGTACGTGCATACCCGAACCGTTGTCGCCTACCAGCGGCTTAGGCATAAAGGTAGCGGTTTTGCCGTAAGCGTGAGCAACGTTATGAACGGCATACTTAAGGATCTGAACTTCGTCAGCTTTTTTAACCAGTGTGTTGAACTTAACACCGATTTCACACTGACCAGCAGTACCCACTTCGTGGTGATGTACTTCAACTTCAAGACCCTGAGCTTCCATGGCTTCACACATAGCGCCACGAAGATCGTGCAGAGAGTCAACAGGAGGAACCGGGAAGTAACCGCCTTTTACTTTAGGACGGTGACCCGTGTTACCACCTTCAAACTTGGCGTTAGAAGACCAGGCCGCTTCTTCAGAATTTACTTCGTAAGAAGCACCGGAGATATCAACGTTCCACTTAACGTCGTCAAATACGAAGAACTCTGGCTCTGGGCCAAAGAAAGCGGTGTCGGCAATTCCGGTAGACTTCAAATATTCTTCAGCACGCTTGGCAACGGAACGTGGGTCACGCTCATAACCCTGCATGGTTGAAGGCTCAACGATGTCGCAACGCAGGTTCAGAGTAGAAGCTTCGGTGAAAGGATCGATAGTGGCCGTGTCGTCCACTGGCATCAGAATCATGTCGGATTCGTTAATGCCCTTCCAGCCCGCGATGGAGGAGCCATCGAACATTTTACCGATTTCGAAGAACTCATCATCGATTTCACTGATGGGGATGGATACGTGCTGCTCTTTACCTTTGGTATCGGTGAAGCGCATATCTACCCACTTAACGTCATGTTCCTTAATCAGGCTAAGAGTCTTCGACATTTTTATTTCCTCCAGAGGACAAACACCGCGCTGTAATGCCAGGCTCTGTTGACATCAGAATCAGGCGGTTACTGATCAATTTCTGAATACTTTTTTTGTTAATGAAAAAAAGTAACAGAGAAAAGTGCTTGCTGGAGCAATAGCAATTGCTATGCCATTTTCCGGTAATTAGCGTGGAAGCCCGATAACGTCTAGCTTCGATAAGCTGAATCTCTGCTATTTGCCCTCTATTACGTTCTGCGGAGAATCCGCCAAGAACTTAGACTGCACCAATACAGTGCAATCAAATCCAATAGAGAGCCAAAATAGTGCAGAGCACTTTCATCTTACGTCCACCACCTTGCCAGCGCAGAAAAGTGTACTCCCTTTGCCCAACTATTTGCACTTTTACTTACACTGATAGATATATCCACTAATCGGATTTGAGGCGGCGTTCATACTGTCCAGAAGGCTACGTTTTTCGTTATAATGTGTAGTTAGCACTCGAATACCTGCCGTACTAAATCCCCAAGAGCCACCAGACCCATGAAGTTCATCATTAAGCTGTTCCCGGAAATCACCATCAAAAGTGCTCCGGTAAGAAAACGCTTTATTAAAATGCTGCGACAGAACCTTCGCACCATTCTTAAGCGCGTGGATGAAGACATTGATGTCTCTGGCACCTGGGATTACGTCGAAGTCACCACCAGCCACAATGATGAGATTCTCATTGCTGAAGTCAGTGACCACCTCAGCCACATTCCTGGCATTGCCTACTGGCTTCAGGTGGCTGAACACAAACTGATCAGCCTTGACGATATTCTGGAAAAAGCACTGGAAGCCCATGCAGACAGTCTGGAAGGAAAAACCTTCTGTGTACGTTGCAACCGCCACGGTAAACATGATTTCCAGTCCATCGACGTGGAACGTTTCGTTGGCGGCGGTCTGAACCAGCAAAGCAAAGCTAAAGGCGTCAGTCTGAAAGACCCTGAAGTCACTGTGCGTATCGATATCAAACATGATCGCTACTTCATGACTCAAAAGCGTGGAGAAGGCCTTGGTGGTTATCCTCTTGGTTCTCAAGAACCTGTGCTGTCGCTAATTTCTGGTGGTTTTGACTCCACCGTTTCCAGCTTCCTGACCATGAAGCGTGGCATTCGCACACACTTCTGCTTTTTCAACCTTGGCGGCCATGCCCATGAGTTGGCGGTTAAAGAAGTGGCATTTTACTTATGGAACCGCTTTGGCGCTTCGCATCGGGTTAAGTTTGTCACGATTCCTTTTGAAGGCGTGGTGGAAGAAATCCTCACCAAGGTGGATAACTCCCAGATGGGGGTCATTCTCAAACGAATGATGCTGCGAGCTGCCACCAAGGTGGGCGAAGAAATGAAAATGTCGGCACTAGTAACCGGCGAAGCCATTGGTCAGGTTTCCAGCCAGACACTGCCCAACCTTGCGGTCATTGATTCAGTGACGGATGCATTGGTTCTCAGACCTCTGATCACCATGGACAAGCAGGCCATTATTGATATTTCCATCGATATTGGCACCGAAGAGTTTGTTCGTAATATTCCGGAATACTGCGCGGTTATCTCCAAGAACCCGACGACTCGAGCTAAAGAAGACAGAGTTGCCCACGAAGAGTCCAAATTCGACTTTGACGTTCTGGAACAGGCCATCAGTGATCGTCGTATGGTGTCTATTCACGACATCATCGCCGATGACTTGTCCCGCGAGGAAGTAGAGGTTTACAGCGAAGTGCCTCAAGGCGAAGTGATTATCGATATCCGCCATCACACCGAGCAGGAAATCAAACCCTTCTCCATGCCTGACCGGGAAGTGATCGAAATCCCGTTTTACCGGCTCAGATCCCATTTCCCGGAACTGGACAAAACCCGCCATTACCTGCTCTACTGCGAAAAAGGCGTGATGAGCCAGCTGCACGCTATGCACCTGCGTGAAGAAGGGCATAACAATGTTGGGGTTTACAGCCCGGCAGAAAAATAAGATTTTATGAAAACCGCAGGAGTCACAATACGGCATTGTGACTGCCTCAAACTTTGGAGTAGCAAGGATGAAACTGGCACTTATCGCCGCGGTAGCTGACAATAACGCCATTGGCATCAACAACAAAATGCCCTGGTATCTGCTAGGTGATTTGCGCTACTTCAAAGCAGTGACCATGGGAAAGCCCATTATTATGGGTCGTAAAACCTTCGATTCTTTGCGAAAACCACTGCCAGGCAGAACCAATATAGTGATCACCCGAGATACCAGCTGGCATCATGACGGTGTAAAAGTGGTTCATAATCTGCAAGATGCTATTTCGCTCGCAGAAGATGTAGCTCTGATTAATGGCAATGAAGAGATTATGGTGATTGGTGGTGAGCAGATTTATCGTCAGGCTATTGCTCAAGCCACTCGACTTTACCTGACCCGTGTATACCAAAGTTTTGACGGTGATGCTTTTTTCCCGGAATTTGATCAACTACAGTGGCGGGAAACCTCAAGAGAAGACATTCATTCTGACGAAGAAGAGTCCATTAATTACAGCTATCTTGTTTTAGATAGAGCTTATCAAAACTCTTGATTTAATATCCCCTTCAGTGCGTTTTTATAAAATACGCCAACCTTCACTTAGCTATAGTAAATAAACGGATTTATTTACTTGTATTTGGCCTGCAACGGGCTGTCCTAGGGAATGAGAAATGCCCAATATATCACCATCTGGTCGCAACAACGGCCCTGATCATGGACATCAGCTTCATCCGCTGCGCCATGCTGGGCATGATAAAAACATCAAAAACTCAAACCCATCCTCTGACCTCGTCACGAATATCGAAAAAATTGAATCCAAATACTGGCATAACAGATTGGTATCTTTCTGCCTTAAAACCATTCAACGAATCATCCAACCTCCCAAGTCATTTCTTATTCAAGAGCAGATTTCATTATTATCCAATGCCTCGGATAGAAGTAAAATTAAAGTATTGGCAGCTTTAAAGCTACACAGTGAAAAAGGTACGAAGAACATATCCCTACACCCAGATGCTCAATCAACGATTCACGGAAGCATAGCACTATCACAAAAATCTCTCAGAAAGGTAGATCAAACCTTGCAGCTATCATCTGCTGGGATTGGTTATGAGTATTACAGAAAGGGAAAAAATGTTCCTGATGGCTATTTAGAAAACTTACTCTTCCCTGAATTAGCCCAAATGGTTTTAGATTCCATCCATGAACTCAAAAAGAACACCCCACTTACTGAGTTGCAACAATCAATCACTGACACTGAAATAGCAAAAAAACTCGTAATCATCGAAGCGGAAAAAGCTGGCATAAAGAAAGACAAAGACTTTTCTTTCGAGCGCATGCTAAAGCTGAAACAAGGAATACGAAATAATCTAGTTATCTCTATTGAAGAACAACAGTCGATGAGCAAGACTTTAAGTGATATTGACAAGCTAAGGAGAAATACTTCTAACCAGGAGCCACCTAAACTAGAGCCACCTAATGAAACGAATCATTTCATCGAAAAAGAAGATCGAAGACACATCAAAAAACTGGTCACTCAAGATCGCTTTTTCTCATGGCTAAATATAAAAGATGCTGCCAACCGAACCAAAAGAATGCTACTTAGAAATAAACTACACGGTGGTATTATACTACTTTCACTTGGGATGACCGCAGTACTTTCCGTGATATTCCCACCTGCAGGATTGCCCCTTGGTATAGCTGTATTAACTGGGCTAGGAATAGAACTTGCGTATACCTCATTCTGGTCTGGAACTGACTCCCTATGGCAGAAACGCAGAATTTTCACGGGATTAAAAAAATTAAAAAAGTACTCAAACTTTAAATACGACACCCTGGATCCAAGAAATGACCAAAAAAGAATGAAACTCATAAAGAAACTAGCAACTATTTGCAAAATAAAGAATTTCACACACATTTATAACGACTATGCCGAGCTTGAAAAACTCGCAACAAAAATAAAAAAAACCCATAACAAACAAAGTATAAAAGAATCAATAAAGCTTGAAAAACTTAGAGCACTTTATAAAAAACGACACAAAAAACTTTTTTCTAACATGCTGCTCTTTGATCAACTCCAAGAAAACATCATTATAAACAAAACAATACTAGAAGATCGTCTTAGAAATAATTTATTGGATATATGGGAAGAGAAATTCTCTAACAGGCCAAAAGAAGAACTGGAAAAAATATTTCTATCTGTCAACAAGAAAGATTCACTCAATATTCATGACCATGAGATAGACTCAACCGATAAAGAATGGCTCAGCAAAACAATCCCCTCATGGATGGAAAGTGCAAACATTACAAACCACTCAGAAGACACCCTAAAAGAAAAAATACTAATAAAACAAAAAGAATCTTTTTTTTCTGCAACCAAAAAATACACAAAACAATTCACAATCTCAAGCGTTACAAGGCAAGCAAGAAAATTCAGTTTCAACAGCATAAAAGATTTAATAAGAAAAGTGTTTAAAGCAAAACCATACTCAGCTGAAATTGTTTTCTCTCACGCCAACCCCTTTTCATCGGTAGCAAGTACTTCTGGGTATGCATCTTTTGTCATTGCTTTTATGTTAGAAATCCTAGCTAGCAAAGCAAACCAAAAAATCAACAAAAAGAGAATGGAAGAGATAAAATCTGGCAAAAAAGGGAAGACATTCAGTTTATTTGGATCAAGACCCAGAACAGGAAGAGAAGAAGTTGCCACCTATCGAGCCTTATCAAGAAATGACGTTGAACCAATGGTTCACTTATTAAAGGAAGCAATGCTTGAATCTGAAAAAATCAACAAAAAGATATTAAAGACGAAACTTTCAGCATCACTAAACAGTTTAAATAGATATGATTCTATAAGCGATCAAGAAGCAGCGAAATTTATATTGAAATTTGCCATATGGAATCTATTAATTGAGAAAGAAAAAAATAATACCGTAAACTTATTTTACAAAGATATCCTGGAAAAATCCGAAAAAAGAAACAGTGAAGTATCTAGCGCCCTAAAAATAAACGGTAAAAAGCCTCTATCTATTAAGAAAATATCAATTCCCAGTGCTTTCAATTACATAACTAATATAGATCAAAATAGTAGCAGTATAGATCCAGAGCCATTTATCGTATCTCGTGCTATCTATCGAGAACAATCTGATGTTATTTTGCACCGCATACACAACAAACCCTCAGGACAGTTGATCATTGCACTGCTTCAAAAAAATCTCACGGAGCAACAAACCATCAAAAGGATTCACACCCTTGATCTTGATGAGCTTAGGGTATTACAACATTGGTCAAGTTATGCATCTCGGGAGGACAGCTTCCGGGCACATAAAGATATTCTGAAAAAATTTGATAGCATAGTCGCTCATGTTATTCACCAACGATATAGCGATCATAGCCATTCATCCCCCCCATAACTTTCCAGAGGCCAGTTCTAGGAGGCTGTCGGCTAAGTCCAACAGGCTCCTAGCCAAGTATTTTCTTCAAGACTTTAGACTGTCGCTTACGGTTGTACTTCACTTTTAACACCTCTGGTAGGCCTTTAATTGAACCTTCATCAAACCCACGCTCTATAAACCAGTGCGCCGTCTGAGTGGTTTGTGCATATAATTCCTTGATACCTTTCTCTTGTGCCAGCGCTTCAATATGACTCAACAACAAGTCGCCACGGTTAGACTGCCGATAATCCGGATGGACAACAACACAAGCAAGCTCTGCAACATTACTGCCTTTGTTATCAAAAGGGTGCAGTGCGGCACAGCCAATGATCATGCCATCCAGCAACACCACCTTGAACCAGTGTATCTCTCTTTCCAATTCTTTCCTGGAGCGACGGCGAAGAACACCTTTCTCTTCAAAAGGACGAATCAATTCCAAAATACCCGCGACGTCGTCAATGGTAGCTCGGCGAACTTCCTCATAACTGTCTCTGGATATCAGTGTGCCAGCGCCATCTCTGGTAAACAGCTCCATCAATAAAGAACCGTCTACCTGGAAACTGATAATCTGAACTCGATCCACCCCTTCAGCACAGGCTTTGGTAGCAGACGACAATAGCCGCTTTTGTTCACCTGCAAGATGATGAATTTGTGTTTGAGCTTCTGCAGGTGATATCCGACTGATCAGCTCCCCCTTATCATTAATAACGCCGTCTTTGGATCCATAGAAAACCAATTTCTCTGCATTAAGGCTAATCGCAGTTTGTGTCGCTACCTCTTCAGCCTCAATATTAAAAACCTCACCAGTAGGCGATAAGCCCAGGCAAGATAATAAAACTACGTAGCCGCTGTTTAACAGCTGATCAATAGCCTGATCATCCACCTTACGTACCGTTCCGGTATGTTTAAAATCAATGCCATCGTGGACTCCAAGAGGTTTGGCTGTCACAAAATTACCGCCAACCACCCGAATTCTTGCACCGTGCATAGGGGAGTTCACCAGACCAACAGAAAGTTTGGATTCAATTAATGCTCTCATGTTGCCAACGGCATCAATCACCGACTCAAGACTTTGTTTATCAGTGATCCGCCGTTCATTATGAAACGCCGACTGAATACCTCGTTGCTGAAGGCGGTCTTCTATCTGTGGGCGTGCACCATGGACGATAACCAGCCGAACGCCCAGGCTACTCATGAGTGCAATATCGCTGATGATATTACTCAGATTGGTATGTGCCAGTGTTTCACCACTGAGCATAATGACAAATGTCTTCCCCCGGTGTGCGTGGATGTAAGGAGATGACTGACGGAAAAATTTCACATAGTCCGCTTTATTATCTTTTTTGTTCACTGTGTGCACTTGTCATTGAGTTGAAAATAAAAAACGTTAACTACAAATAGCTTTTCTATAAGCCGCTTTTCTACAAGCTATCTTCTACAAGCTGCCTTCTACAAGCAGTAGCGCCTTATCAACGATTTAAGCATATCAACCATCGGGTTAATACGGTCAAGGGACAGATATTCATCCGGCTGGTGTGCTTGATCAATATCACCCGGGCCAAGAACGACCGTGTCCATGCCCATACTGTTCAGAAACGGTGCTTCGGTGGCAAAAGCAGCACTTTCCGCTTGATGGCCTGTCAGCTTCTCGCAGGTCTTCACAAAGTCAGAATGAATATCGGTAGCAAACGCTTCAACAGGTGCGATGAGCTTTTCAATCGAAATCTCAACGCCATCTCTTTCTGCAATAGGCGCCATTCTCTGTCGTATTTCCTGCCGAAGCTGGTCACTGTTCAGCCCGGGAAGCATGCGAATATCAAAGTCCAACTGACAATGACCACAAATACGATTTGGGTTATCGCCACCGTGAATGCAACCCAGGTTGATCGTTGGTACAGGGATCGTAAACCCCGGGTTCTGATAACGATCAGCCAGTTCCGCACGAAATTTCATGAGCTCACCAATCACACTATGAGCAGATTCCATAGCGTTTCTGCCAAGGGATGGGTTGCTGGAATGGCCTGACTGCCCAAGGATTTGGATACGCTCCATCATCACGCCCTTGTGCATATGAATAGGCCGCATGCCCGTAGGCTCGCCAATCACCGCATAACGTGCGCTGGGTCTACCCAACTTCACCAGTTCACGTGCTCCCGACATGGATGTTTCCTCATCTGCCGTTGCCAAGATAATCAGAGGCGCTTTGAATGGCGCCTGCAAAAAATCACGTGCAGCTTCCATTGCCAAGGCAAAAAAACCTTTCATATCGCAGGTTCCCAACCCGTAAAAACGATTGTCCCTCTCTGACAGGGAAAACGGCGAGCTATCCCAGAGTTTTTCATTGCATGGGACGGTATCGGTATGACCAGCCAGAACCAACCCTCCGGCTCCGGAGCCAAGAGTGGCAATTAAATTTGCTTTATGGGGCGCTTCCGGCAACGGTAACACCTCACAGTTAAACCCCATTGTTTCCAACCAGAAGGCAAGCTCGTTAATAACGAGCAGGTTGCCCATATCCAATTCAGCCAAGGTGGAGCTCACGGAAGGGATTTCAATCAGTCGAGACAGTGTCTGCTTAAGATCGGGCTGAAGTGTGGCCAAAGTAATTGCTCCTCAGGAAGCGTTAAGCACGCTAACCGTATGACTGGTTACTTATCAATGAGATCTGATGACTTAGTCTACCCTAAACCCGTGATAAATCGTGCTATACAGTGCCACTTATTCCACTTCTTATTTCACTTGGATGCTTATTCTTTGCCTGATGAGCCTCAATAACCTTTACAACATCATGATGGGAGTATTTAGCTGCCATACCCAAAGCAGTCTTGCCGAACCGGTTCTTCTGCTGAAGGTTTTTTGTCATCTCGAGTAAAAAGTTGACGGCTTCAAGGTTTCCTTTTTTAGCTGCTCTCATTAACGCATTGTTACCATCTTTATCGGCAGCTTCGCAGTTAGCTCCGTTCTCCATAAGATAGAGAAAAACATTATTTGAACCATTATTAATAGCATGCATTAATAGCGACTCTCGTTCGGAAAATAACGTGGAATTTAAGCTAGCATCAAAATGCTCAAAGTAAAACTGTAAAAGTTCTACATCATCCAGCTTAATCAGGCGACTTAGGGTTTTATCTTTCAACCCAATCATTTTTAAAATAGATTTAATTTTGTTTTTATTCTTATCCGCTGCATATAAATGATCAAACAGCTCATTTTTCAATGAGCCCGAGGCTAGTAGATGTTTGCCAATCGCCTTTTCAGCCTGAACAATATAGTACCGATCTTTAAAGTCGACTTTAAAAACTTTCCAGAAAAAATACTGCAACTTAAAATACCACTTCTTCTTTTTAGCGACAACACCTGAGTAATAATGTTCAATATCATTAAAGCTGCCAGACTCTTCGATACGTTTCGTCATCTGCGATGCTTTCTGATGGATTTTTCCACCAGACAAGTATTGATTTACTTCTCTGGAAAACTGAACTGTTGTCTCTGGCATTTGAAAGACAACCCTTCGATTCTCAAACAAAGGTTTAACACCTCTAACACCTGACTTTATTACCTTAGCGACAAAACCACTGCAATTATTTGTCATATAGCGATAATCACCATTTTCAAATAGCTTCTTTGCTCTCCTGATCATTTTTTCGGCATCAAGTCCTTTAATCAACTCTATTCTTCGATCATCAATTAAGTCTGCATGCCCGACTATATCTTGATACAATCTTAGCCTCTCTAAGTTTTCTTCTGAAGACTCGTCTGTAATCTTGTCCAAACTTTCAAGACCAAACCGCTCAACTATTTTTGGATTAAAGCTTCTAGAGCCATATGAAAAATAACGAACAGGGCCATTTTCAGGTCTTATAATAATTGCACTGTGATATCCATTCCCGTAATCAAGAGCCAATACCTGCCCCTTCTCACAACACTTAAATAGTTCTATTGTTCTTTTTTCACACTTAGCCTTAAGGTTTTCCACCTCTTCTGGCTTGGCAGTTCCACTTGAACACCTTTTATTTAAACAGTAAAACTCTGACAGCTTTGTCCTCATTCTAAAATCTGTTTTCAAATGATAAAAAAGATGTTTGAAAATACCTTTTATTGACAATTTATCCGTATAATCAATTTTACCAATATTTCTCTCTGATAGCTTTTTGTTAAGAATCTCACCTTTCTTTTTTACACAGTACTCATAAAACTGACGAATCTTTCTTTTGAATAAAGGTAATTCTGATCTAGATCGATCTTCCGGCTGTTGAATATTCGGAAAGTTTTCTGACAATGCTCGCTTTTCTGGTAGTTGGTCGAAACTATTAACTTTTACCTTTTCACATCCTGACAATATTTGACCTTTTTGCATAAGTAGTCCCTTTCTCTTACAACCATTCAATGGCCCCATTTCAATTCAAGGCTAATACAATTAACAAGTACAATAGTGCTAAAGTAGTTTTTTTACGATAACAAACCTGTCAGCATCACTAACATAATATGGGGAAAGGTATTTAACCGAAGATCAATCTGAGTATATGGAAGAATATAATGGCAAGAATGGCTCCAGCAGGCAGGGTTATTAACCAGGACATGAAAATTGTACTGATCACGCGAAGATTCAGAGCTCCAATACCTCTTGCCAAGCCAACGCCCAAAACAGCACCGACTAACGTGTGCGTAGTTGATATGGGCAACCCTGTGCCGGATGCCATTACAACAGTGGAAGCTGCTGCCAGCTCTGCAGCAAAACCACGGCTTGGCGTCAGTTCGGTAATATGGGTGCCAATGGTTGCCATCACTTTATAACCCCAAGTGGCCAATCCAACGACGATACCAGCTGCACCAAGGAGCAACACCCAGGGAGGAACTGAGGTCTTACCGACGATTTCACCACCACTGTGCACGACACTGACAACTGCTGCCAAAGGTCCAACGGCATTGGCCACATCATTTGAGCCATGAGCAAACGCCATGGAACAGGCGGTAAAAATCATCATGACACCAAAGAGTTTCTCGACACTGGAAAAATGAAAAGCAGCATCCGCCTTCTCGTCTTCTCTGACTTTGGAAAGCGCCATTTTCCCAATAAACATGATGACCAGACCGATCACGCCAGAAAGCAGCACTCCCTGGTGATCATCAAGCGGCAACCCAATATGCTTAAGGCCTTTGGTTAAGGTTACCATGGACATCATAAAGCCCACGAGAAACATATAAATGGGCATATAACGTTTGGCGTTTTGGAAAGGCTTGTCTGTATCCAGAATCAACTTTTGTACCGAGACAAATATTAAAAAGGCCATAACCCCAGACATCATCGGAGAGACAACCCAGCTGGCAACGATGGTTAATACTTTACCCCAGCTCACCGCGTCCGCAGAGATACCCACCGCCGCAAAACCAACAATAGCGCCAACAATTGAGTGAGTGGTAGAAACAGGCCAACCGTATTGAGTCGCAACCAGCAGCCAGGTACCCGCAGCCAGTAAAGAGGCCAGCATGCCATAAATTAATAAATTCGGATTCTCCACCAGATACGGCATATTCGGATCAATAATGCCCTTTCTAATGGTTTCGGTCACCGATCCCCCAGCCAGATAAGCACCTGTGAACTCCAGAAGAACAGCAATCAAAATCGCCTGACGAATCGTCAGTGCACCG
Organism: uncultured Endozoicomonas sp.; assembly: GCF_947495845.1. GTDB lineage: Bacteria > Pseudomonadota > Gammaproteobacteria > Pseudomonadales > Endozoicomonadaceae > Endozoicomonas. Next base: position 13,225 of record NZ_CANMAO010000023.1, read on the forward strand.
GAGCCAACCGAGGTACCCATGGCATTTGCCACATCATTGGCACCTACGCCCCACGCCATGAAAAACCCAAAAAGGCAGGCAAGAATCAACAGGACGGTGCCATATTCAGCGATGATACTCATGAGACGGCTTCCGATTCAGTTAACGGGCAAGCAATAATTGAAGATGGCTTCCAACTCTTGAAGCGCGATCAGCCAGATCTCCAACCCAATCAATGATCTTATACAAAAAGATCACATCAATGGGAGGAAGTGTTTGCTCTATATCGAAAAGTAAACGTCTGACCTTTACCTGATCCTGATCTGTTTCGTTTTCGATACTGTTTAGCTCTTCAACCATTCTTTCTACCAAATCGACTTCGCGTCCTTGAAACCCTGTCTCCAACAGAGAGTCCAGCTCATGAATCGCTGTCAGTGCCTGAGCCGAGGTTTTAATTGAAAGACGCACGTAAGCAATAAATGCGTCATGCATGGATTCAGGGACCATCATCTTTCGCCCAATCATCAATCCCGCAATGTCTTTGGCTCGATTGGCCACTTTATCCTGAACAGTAACAATCTCCAGTAAATCCGTTCTGGGTACCGGTAAAAACAGGCTTTTGGGTAGTGAGAGACGAATTCTTCGTTTGATAGCATCCGCTTTATTTTCAAGCTTTGTGATCTTTTGCTGCAGCACCTCAGCCTCATCCCAATCACTGGCAAACACAGCCAGAAAAAAAGGTTCAAGCTGCAATGCACATTCATGGACGGTGCTTATATGTTTTTGGATGGGCCCAATAGGCGAGCGGCCAAATACACTCGCCAGAATGTTGTTGTTAGGCATTATTCAAATCAATCCTGATTGAACACGGTTTGGCTATCGAGTATAGAATGCAGATCCACTTTCTGCACGGACATGTCCATGAGTCAAGAAATCGAGCTGAAACTTGCGGTACCTCAAGCACTGATAAACACCGTTAAACATCACCCATTCTGGCAGTCGTACTCTGCATCGGCACCGAAAACAGTCCAGCTTGGTAATATCTATTTTGATACTGCTGATTTGAAGTTGAATCAGGAAAAAGTCGCTCTTAGAATCCGGGAAATCGATGGCGAATTTATCCAGACACTGAAAACCAAAGGCACCAGCCATCAAGGCATAACACGTCGCGGTGAGTGGGAATGGCAATTATCCAGCCCTGAGCTGGATCTCACCTTATTAAAGCCGGTTTGGCCTGAATCATTGGGTGCTATCAATGCTGAGCAGCTCATACCTCTTTTCAGTACCAACTTCCACCGCACAAAATGGCTACTTACCTGCGAAGCACCCTATGCAAAAATTGAAGCAGCGCTGGATGTCGGTGAAGTGCGATCCGGAAACAAAAGTAGCCCAATCAGCGAGTTAGAATTGGAGTTACTCGAAGGTGATGAAAAAGCGCTGGAAGTCATCGCCCAAAAACTGAATAGCGAATTAAACCTGAAGCCATCGGATGAAAGTAAGGCAGAAAAAGGGTTTAACTTACTGGTATCTTCTCGATCTTAAGGAGAGTTGGGCGTTTCCAAACCCAACAAGGACAGGCACTTTTATCAATCTGCCTGTCCTTTCGCCGAAAAACAGTAGAGAATATAAAATAAAGCTATCGTTCAGGTTTGTAGTATTTAATGAACACAACAGGTTTACAGCACCGGGAACAAATGCTCGATCTTTCAATGGTGGTTTCTGACCTGGTCAGAACCGGTTACATCACTCAAGATACCGCAGACGAGATACTCAGCTACTCAAGAACCGCTGAGCAAACTCGCATGCATCCGCTGGAGTATCTGGCGGATCTTGAGTTGGATGACCTGAAAAGACCCGGAAAAAAGCTGGATCTGGAATACCTTTGCCACTGGCTGGCAACGCTATCTGGCCAGGATTATTTCCACATTGACCCCCTGAAAATCGATGTTGCCGCCATCACGCCAGTGATGTCCCACGCCTTTGCCATTCGACACCAGATTCTGGCGGTAGATGTTAATAATACCGACATCACCATCGCCTCTGCTCAGCCATGGCATAAAGCGTGGGAAGATAATCTCCGTCACGTCACCCGCAAAGAGATCAAACGAGTCGTTGCCAATCCAGCGGATATTCGACGTTTTAGTCTGGAGTTCTACCGTCTGGCCCAATCGGTGATAGGAGCCAGTTCCGATGCTGGCGTTACTGCCACGTCTCTCAATAGTTTCGAGCAAATGCTGGAACTGGGGAACATGAAAACCCCGGATGCCAATGACCAGCACATCGTGAATATTGTGGATTGGCTGCTGCAATACGCTTTTGAACAACGCGCCAGTGATATTCACGTTGAACCACGCCGCGATCAATGCAACCTCCGTTTCCGTATTGATGGTGTTCTTCACACCATTTATCAGATGCCAGCAAAAGTGGCCGCAGCAGTAATCAGCCGGATCAAAATTCTGGGACGTATGAACGTTGCTGAAAAACGCAAACCTCAGGATGGACGACTCAAAACCCGCAACCACGACGGTTACGAAGTTGAACTACGTCTTTCCACCTTACCAACGGCGTTTGGTGAGAAAATGGTAATGCGTATTTTTGATCCGGAAGTGCTGGTTAAATCCTTCGGCGACCTTGGTTTTTCCAGAGAAGATGAAAAGCGCTGGCGCTACATGTCCAGCCAGCCCAGTGGCATTATTCTGGTGACCGGCCCCACCGGCTCCGGTAAAACCACAACTCTGTATTCCACGCTTAAACACCTTGCGACCGAGCAAGTCAATGTTTGCACCATTGAAGATCCCATTGAGATGGTTGAATCCTCTTTCAACCAAATGCAGGTTCAACACAATATTGATTTGACCTTTGCCTCCGGCTTGCGAGCATTGTTACGACAAGACCCGGACATCATCATGGTGGGTGAGATCCGTGACCTTGAAACCGCAGAAATGGCTATTCAAGCAGCGCTCACTGGTCACCTGGTACTGTCGACATTGCACACCAACGATGCGCCCTCGGCATTGACTCGTTTACTTGAGCTGGGTGTTCCTTCTTATCTGATTAAAAACACGGTGCTGGGTGTTATGGCGCAGCGTCTTGTTCGAACCCTGTGCCAAAACTGCAAAGAACAAGCTTCCGTGGATAACCATGGCTGGAAAGCGCTCACCAAACCCTGGTCAGCAGCAGCACCTGCCGAGGTCATGCAACCAGTGGGTTGTCTGGAATGCCGGGAAACCGGTTACCGGGGTCGGGCAGGTTTGTATGAAATCCTGACCATGAGCGATCAGGTAAAAGAACTGATTGTTGAAAATCCGGATATTGACCGACTGAAAAACCAGTGCATAAAAGAAGGTATGTACAGTTTGCGACTTTCTGGTGCACAAAAAGTGGCAAGTGGCCTGACAACTATTGAAGAAGTGATTCGCGTTACACCAGAATAATCCATTAACTGAACTCATTACCATTTAAATGCGCTTCATTTAAATGGTAATGAGAAAGCGTTTATAAAAATTAAAATTCCACTCCCTTTTATATAAACATTCACTTATCATTTAATTCCTCGGTTAAGTAGTTGTGCAAATGGAATCGAATATTTCTGGGTGAGTGGACAGTTACTATGCAAGGCACAACGCCGGGAGCATAGCCGTAGCTATGTGACCAGAGTTGTAACGCAGCACGACTGCATGGATGCAGGAGATAGAGCAACGCAGGAGCAGGTTGCCGAGAGTGGCTGGCCACTTGCTCAGAAAATATGATTTCATTTGGTCAACTACTTAAAGTCGTCCCGAGAATAACAACAATAGATTTCTAAACGCAGGGACTCACCATGAAAGTGCACAGTTTTGCACCGTCGGTTATCGCCATTGCTGCTGCAGCCATTATTTCACATTCAGCTATAGCTGCACCGGTTGTCGATAAAGGATTAACGTTATCGCTTGGTGCCAGTTTTAATGACTTGGACAGTTACCGGGGTTTAGACGATGCAATAGCGCCGGAAGTTGGTATTGGCTACCGATATAATGATCAATTTAGCTTGATGACAACCTATTCACAGTTCAGCACAGACCAAAAAAATGGTGATGATTCTGATCTGAAAGCTTATCGCCTTGATGCCTTTTATGATTTATCTCCATGGACCGGGCAGTTAACTCCGTATCTGGTCGGAGGCATTGATTACCTGAAAGAAAAACCCGACCATGACGATTCCCGTGATGATGCCCGTTTAAATGCAGGCCTCGGGTTACGAAAGGCTCTATCGCCAAACCTTTCAATTCAAGGCGATCTACGCGCCATCCGATCTCTGGATTACAATCAAACAGAAGGTCTGTTCAACGTTGCCCTTAGCTGGACATTTGGTGCTGTAGCAAAACCTGTTGCTGCTGCAGAACCCGTTATACAAAAGCCTGCACCAAAGCCGGTGGTTGCCAAAGTAAAAGACAGTGATCGTGACGGTGTTCTGGATAACATTGATCTCTGCCCTGAAACGCCGGCAGGAAATGAAGTGGATCAAACTGGCTGTGAACCTCAAGAAACCATCAATTTACTGGTCACTTTCGACTTTGATTCTGATGCTATTCAAGCCAACGCCTGGGACCGGATTAACAAAATGGGTGAGTTTCTCCAGCGTTACCCCGATGTAAAAATCGATATCACTGGCCATACCGACAGCATGGGATCAGAGCAATACAACCTGACACTTTCCAGTCAACGTGCTGATGCCGTTCGTAAAGCGCTCATTGAAAAGTTTGGAATTGAAGCTGAACGACTGCAGTCTTTTGGTGCTGGTGAAGTGAAACCTATTGCCAGCAATGCAACTGATGATGGACGGCTGCAAAACCGTCGCGTGGTTGCTGATATTGTTGAATGAGCATGAGCACCAAGGAAGGTAGTGTGAGCTACTTTCCTTTACCCATCTCACAACTGCTTATCCAATGCCCATCCACTGGATCAAACCCACAAGCTGAGCTCTCATCTTTCCAGACATATTTTATATCAATACCCGATGGCAGTGCCTTTTGATACTCATAAGCATCTTGCACCGAGTGCAACCAGTGAAGCAGCCCTTTATTTTTGGCATACCACCAACCTCTGCCCGGAATAAAATACCATTTTTGACTGAAACTGTTTCGTACAACACAGTGCTCCAATGAAAGCTTACCCTCCAGCCATGACAGACAAAAATGCTCACCGGCCAGTACATTAAACAGACGCTTTGATGCAATATCATGAATCCAAAACTGCCCCGTCGATTGATTACACTGACTGGCTCGAATGGTTGCTCCACCAAAACAATCATATTGACCCACGCTATCAATATTACAGGGAGTAACTTCCAAACAAGTGTCTTTGCGTACATCTTTTAATTGCAGCATGCCTGTTAATTTTTGCTTTTCTCCTAGCCATGGCCAGAGTTTAGAAACGTTTGGATAGTTAATTTTCTGGTTCTCAACAGGCTCTATCTGACGTTCAAAGTCGATACATTCATACTTGCCAGTGAATGGGCTGATAAAACAATGATCTGAATCATAATCAATCATTGAATAATGCAAACGATCAGCCTTTCCCTCTTCATGCACTTGCACTAAAGAATTCATGTAAGAGCGTTGGCTAATACGGCTGAGCAGTTCTCCTCTTTGATTAAAATACCATGCCTGCTTCATATCACCTTGCCGACAAGCAGCCAAGGTCATTCCGCCGGCTTCATTACTCAAGCAAACATTCTCAGGAAAACTCATTGACCTCAACGTCTTTCCAGAAAAATCAAATGACCAATTCTGGGAAGGTGAGTCAGTATCGCAGGGACTTAATACAATGGACTGATTACAACTTTCTGCGTCTGATTCCTCGCAGCCCGAATCCACAGTCGCAAGGCACTGACCCGTGTCAGAATATTTCAGTTGAAAAGTTTCGCTTTCTCCAGAAAAACTCACCCTGCTGGTAAGAAAGAATAAAAAGCTGAGAAGGCAAATAAGAGAACGCATAAGAGCACTAATAGATAATTTATAAACTGATACTAAGAGTGAACCTTTAGCTTCTATTTAGTTCCTTTGTTTAATAAAAAAGCCCCGAAAAACGGGGCTCTATAGGAAATTATCTACACTATGGTTCGGATATCAGAACAGCTCATCATCCAGAGCATAAAGTTCTTCTGTTCCTGAAAGCGCGGCTAAAGCGGCACTTTCAAACCTCGGTAACAAACGCTTGAAGTAGTAACGGGCAGTGATTTGTTTTGCCTGCATCCACTCTTTCTCTTCAGTGCCGTCGGCCAGCTTCTCAGTGGCCTTTTTGGACATTAATGACCACATCCAGCCGTAAGCCACATAGGAAAAAGCGTTCAGGTAATCCACGCAAGCAGCGTTGATCAGATTCGGATCATCTTTGGCCTGATTCATCAGTTTGTGGGTAAGCTCTTCCAACTTATCTACAGCTGATAAAAGCTGATCAGCAAACTCATCATCGGCGGATGTTGAGCTACGAATTTCGCTGAGGAACGTTTCCAGATACGTGCCACCGCTCATAGCGATTTTACGACCCAGCAGATCCAGCGCTTGAATGCCGTTGGTGCCTTCGTAAATCTGAGTAATACGAACGTCACGAACCAGCTGCTCCTGGCCCCACTCGCGGATATAACCGTGACCACCCAACACCTGCTGACCGGCAACACAGCTTTCCAAACCGGCATCGGTGAGAAACGCTTTAACAACAGGTGTTAACAGCGCAACCAGCGCCTCAGCCTTTTTTTGTTCCTGATCATCTTTACTGTACTTGGCGATATCCAACTGCTTGGCAACGTAGGTGGAGAATGCACGACCACCTTCGTTCAAGGCTTTCATGTTCAGTAGCATACGACGAATGTCGCCATGAACCATCAGTGGATCAGCGGCTTTGTCTTTGTTTTTAGCGCCAGTGGCAGAGCGACCCTGAATACGATCTTTGGCGTATTCCAGAGCAGTCTGATAAGACATTTCACTGCTACCCAAACCTTGGATGCCAACGAACACGCGCTCGTAATTCATCATGGTGAACATCGCGTTCAGGCCTTTGTTCACTTCACCAACGAGATAGCCTTTAGCGTTATCAAAGTTCATAACACAAGTAGCTGAACCATTGATGCCCATCTTGTGTTCGATGGAACCACAAGCCGCACCATTTCTTTCACCCAAAGAGCCATCTTCATTGACCATGAATTTTGGCACCAGGAACAGAGAGATGCCTTTCGGGCCTTTTGGCGCATCAGGAAGCTTTGCCAGAACCAAATGGATAATGTTATCCGTCAGGTCGTGCTCACCACCGGTGATGAAGATTTTCGTGCCGGTGATGTCGTAACTGCCATCGCCATTATCTTCAGCTTTGGTTCGGATAATACCCAGGTCTGTACCCGCGTGTGGCTCGGTCAAACACATGGTGCCGGACCATTCACCGGAGTACATTTTTGGCAGGTAGGCTTCTTTCAAAGCTTCAGAAGCGTGGGCATCAATGGCCAGAGAAGCGCCAGCACCCAGACTTGGGTAGAGAATAAAAGCAAGGCTGGCACTGCAGGCCATTTCATCAAACTGGGCTGCCAGTACTTTTGGCATGCCCATGCCGCCATAGGCCGGGTTGCCACCCAATCCACTCCAGCCACCTTCAGCAAAGGTTTTGTAGGCTTCTTTGTAGCCAGCCGGTGTGGTGACGTTGCCGTTATCCCAAGAGCAAGCTTCTTCATCACCGGAACGATTCAGCGGGGCAATGGTACGGGAGGCCAGTTTAGCGGCTTCTTCCAGAATGGCATCGGCGGTTTCAGTATCCACCATCTCGCTGACAGCAGGCCACTGAGACCACTGCTCAGCCACATTGAACACGTCATACATTACAAAACGCATGTCACGCAGGGGGGCTTTGTACTCGGCCATGATTCTCCACTCCTGGAATAATTTTTATCGATTAAAGTACCGATGTTACCCACTGAATTTATACGAAAAATTGGCTTCAGCGGCTCACATGGGTGAGTGAATTTCGTCATAGAAATTTTAACGGATTAAACGCTTGTTTGACAGCATACTCCCCGGTTTTCACTCTCACTCAAACGCGAATTGCCGATGAAATACGCTACGGTTAAATAATGTGGTTAACTATCCAGGAGGCTGACCGAGAATAGGTTGCCCTACTGCGGTGGTAGTAAATTGGTCTAAAAACTCTGTTTTGTTCAGCAAATAGCACCACTATTCACTTCACAAAACAAAATTTTTATCCTCAATTTTCTACCATCCTCGCTACGGGCACTATTCTCGGTCAGCCTCCTAATAACCCGTTGTAGTCCTAAATCTTACTTCAGGTTTTCTATGCGCTACGTCTTAATGCTGGTCACAACAATACTGCGAATTTCACTGCTCTCCCTTCTTGATCGGTTGGCCGCTGAACAGCTGGCCTTGTCCAAAAAGGAACGGGTAAAGCGGGGCTGGGTAAAAAGTCTCTGGCTCTGTGCCGGTATCCTGATGCTTTTCAACCCTGTTCTGCCGGTTGTGCTGATTATTGCCCTGCCAACGACCTTTCTGAGCTTTATGATTCTCGATGAACTGCAATAAACGTTCAGACAAAAAAGGCTACCATCCGGTAGCCTTTCTTATGAGTTCAGCAACGCTTACACGTCTCCGAAATCTTCTTCTTTCATTGCCATCAGGTTGTCAGCGCCGCTCTCGAAGCATGCCTTATGCATTTGAGCTCTTGGCAGAATACGCTGGAAGTAGAACTGCGCGGTTTGAATCTTCGCCTGATAGAAACCAGTTTCAGTGGTTCCGTTAGCCAGCGCTTCTTTAGCCGTCTGAGCCATTTGCGCCCAGAAGTAAGCCAGAGTTACGTAGCCGGAGTACATCAGGTAATCCACAGAAGCCGCGCCGACTTCTTCTTTGTTCTGCATGGCTTTCATGCCGATCTGCATGGTCACGTCGCCCCACTCTTTGTTCAGAGCGGCCAGTGGCTTGATGAATTCCTGCAGACCTTCGTTGTCCGCCTGAGCCTGACAGAATTTGTGAACCATCTTGGTGAACGGCTTCATGGTCGCGCCCTGAGTCATCAGAACTTTACGACCCAGCAGGTCGAGCGCCTGAATACCAGTGGTTCCTTCGTACAGCATGGAGATACGGCTATCACGAACGTTCTGTTCCATGCCCCACTCGCTGATGAAACCGTGGCCACCGTAGCATTGCAGGCCAAGGTTAGCGGCTTCAAAACCAGTCTCGGTGATGAATGCTTTAACGATTGGCGTCAGGAAGCCCATTTCCAAATCAGCTTGCTTGGCAACTTCCGCATCTTTGCTGTGTACCAGGTCAGCCAGCTTGGCCACGTAGTAAATCATCGCCCGGTTACCTTCAGCGAAGGCTTTAACGGTCAGCAGCATACGGCGAACGTCAGGGTGAACAATGATTGGATCAGCCGGGCCTTCAGGATTCTTAGGACCAGTCAACGAACGCATCTGCAGACGGTCACGGGCATAACGAACCGCGCCCTGATAAGCAATTTCAGCGTGAGCCAGACCTTGAACACCGGTACCCAGACGGGCGGAGTTCATAAAGGTAAACATGCAGTTCAAGCCTTTGTTTTCTGGTCCTATCAGGTAACCGGTCGCATCGTCAAAGTTCATTACACAGGTCGCATTACCGTGGATACCCATTTTGTGTTCCAGGGAGCCACAGACCACGCCATTGCCTTCGCCAATGGCGTCCGGACGATGCTTTGGAACGATAAACAGGGAGATACCTTTAGTGCCTTCTGGCGCACCTGGCAAACGTGCAAGCACAACGTGCACAATGTTTTCTGCCATATCGTGGTCACCGGAAGAGATGAAGATCTTAGTGCCGGAGATTTTGTAAGTGCCATCTTCCTGAGGCGTCGCCTTGGTTTTCAGCATGCCCAAGTCAGTACCACAGTGAGGCTCGGTCAAGCACATGGTGCCAGTCCACTCGCCGGAAATCAGGCGGGTCAGATAAGTTTCTTTTTGCTCTTCAGTACCGTGAGCTTCCAGTGTATTCATACAGCCGTGGCTCAAACCTGGATACATACCCCAGGACCAGTTGGACTCGCCCATCATTTCGCTGAGCACGATGCCTAGAGATGCAGGCAGGCCCTGACCACCAAACTTGACATCGTTCGCCAGTGAAGGCCAACCACCTTCAACAAACTGCTGGTAAGCTTCTTTAAAGCCTGTTGGCGTTTTCACGCCGTTTTCAGTCAGGGTACACCCTTCTTCGTCACCCACACGGTTCAGAGGAGAAAGCACCTGCTCACAGAATTTTGCACCTTCTTCCAGAATGGCATCCACCATGTCTGGAGTGGCATCTTCACCTTCAGGGATGCTGGCGTAATGCTCAGCATAGCCAAGCAGTTCATCGCGAACGAAACGGATATCACGCAGGGGAGCTTTATAGTCTGGCATGGTCCATCCTCGGTATTTTTTTAGTTATTACTAAGAAAAGTATAGCACTATTCAAACAGATGTTTGAAACTTACGTTTAGATACAATTAAAGTCAATAGATGCGAAGTAAAGTTAACCAGTGTTCACGAGGGAAATTGTAGCGCGCCGCTGGGTTTGCGATTCTCTGCGTTAAGGTTTGAGACTACAGCGGCGTGGCTGCGTTGCGGAAGAGGTGGTGTAATTGGGGTCTGGTCGGTGTAGTCTCAGATTAGGGTGCGGGTTGGGTGTCTTGTCTTAGAGTTGGGTTCTTTTTTTGGGTTGATGGTGGTTGTTAAATTGGGTTTAAAGGAGCCGTTAAGGGTGGGTTAGGTACCTTTAACGGCTTTTTTGTGGGTGGTTAAAAGGTTGGTTGGATGGCGTCGAGTTGGGTGTAGTACTTGTCGAACTCGGCTTTGAATTGCTCCTCTGTGGTTTCGGGTGGCAGTGCCTGGATGGCGGCTTTGCCGGGGAGGCGGATGGCGCGGATCTGATCCAGCGCCTGGTTGCTCAGGGTGCCCATGGTGATGATCTGGTCGGTGGCGGTTCTGGCATCTACGTTGTAGACATCCATGTGGGTTTGGATTGGGGGTTCGATGTATCCAGTGTAGCCGGCTGCCTTGTAGGTTGTAGCGGCTTGAGCAGCTCTTTCATATTCGAGAGAAGTATTATCGCCACCACTGATAAATCTTGCTCTGATTGAGCAGGCAAAACTATCAAGGTGTTGGCAATAGGTTTCGCAAAGGTCTTTTTGTCGGGAATGAATGTCTGTTTTCCATGTGCCTGTTTCTTCAAGCCATTTATCCCACCTGGTTGTAGTTTGGAGATGGGTCAGGTGGCTGGGTAGGTCACCATAATCATCCCAGAGTACGGTTTGGCCATCTTGCTTTTGGTAAACTTCACCTCTGAAATCTGCAACGAACTCCCAGTCTGTGAAGGATTTGTTGACCAGGATTATTTCATTATCTCTGCCTTCGCGGACGGGTCCAAATGAGAGTGTGTTTGGCGGGTTGGCATTACCACTAATCGGATCAAGTATTGCCAAGGGTAGAGGGTATTTCCCTATAAAGCGGCGGCTTGGCATCTCGTACTGGAAATATTCCGTGGACATAAAACCTCTCTTATTTGTATATGTAGGTGGGCAAGAATAGGACGTTGTGGGGGCGATGATCCGAACCTACCGGAACGGTGCGTGAGGCGTCGAGTCGTATCTCGTCAAGAACATCAGTCAAACTACCACCCGATGGTGCATAATCCCCTTGCGTTTTTTTGCCCCATAATGCTCCTGACTGCTCGATAGTTGTGAAATTATCACCTAGAAAACCACCTGTTCCTCTATTGATTAAGCTGCCAGTAATATTGATGATTGCGTTTGCTTGCCAACTGCCTGGATTATTTCCTCCTGTCCTACTTAATCTATCCGGGTCATATAAGCCGCTTAAGTCGATTAATCTTGGAAAGACACCAGTAACTAAGTTGCCCGGACTGAAAGTCGTTGAACCATTCCCCGAACTAAAAAACGCCTCCATCCCCGGCTGCTGCCATTGGCTATCGGTCACCACACTGCCGCTATTGGCGATGTAATCCCAGAACCTGGGATAGTCCGCCCGATTAAGTATCTGCCCCGCTGGCACCAGCTCATTGGGAGCCAGCTGTGGCAGGTTGGCGGGGTCACAGATCCGAAAGCTCAGCTTGCCCACTTCACGGCTTCCCATAATATCGTTTATAGCTTCCAGCAACTGGTCGGTGCGGCCTTTTTCCAGCTTCTCAGCACCAATCACCGCGACCAGTTCTTCCTGAATACTGTTAAGCCAGTCGGCAGTGACCACCGTGGCGGGCACACCGGCCTGTGGGTTGCCTTCGGTGAACCGGTTGTCTGTTGTGGCACCAGTTCCATCAATTCGATGCATGGTTCTCTCCTTCCTTCTTATATAAAGATGCAGACCCGTTCGCGGGTCTCTGGTTCACACAGGCTCTGACCTGCTCCACTGCCTGCCGAGAATGTATGCCAACGTCGTTTATCAGGCAGGTTGAATGTGTTGACTGTGTCACCTGCCCCGTAACTGATACCGATTCGACCAAACAACAGGGCATACTGCTGGCGGTTCACTTCAGAACCATCGCAGGTCAGGGCGTTGCCCGGCACTGCTCCGGCTATTAACACCATCTCGCCGGTTCTGGGTGCGCTGTCGGCACCCACTTCCATTACCAGCCCACCTTCCAGCCCTATCCAGACACGGCCATCGGTGGTGTTGGCTGCCCATTCGCCGGGCTGCAAACTGGTGGGCACTTTGCCCGACCGGTTACTGCGGCGAATCTGTATGGCCATTAAAAGGAACCGCCATCCATGTTGCTGTTGCTGATGGTCAGCCCGGAAGCGGTGCCACCGGTAATGGCGACACTGGAGGATGCCTGCTCAGCCATCGACTTGAGCCCGAGGTTGCTTCTGGCGGTGGATTTGTTGCTGAGGTCCGACAGGTTTTTACTCTTTTCCATGCGACCGTTAATAGACGACAAAAGCGCACTGATCTCGGTGTCATTGCTGCTAATGGCGTCGGCCAGCTCTTTCAGGGTGTCCAGTGTGCCCGGTGCCCCATTAACCAGGGCGTTGATCTGGGCATTGATAGCAGAGTTCATTTCCGAGGTGGTGGAGTAACCAGTGAAGTCCACACTGATAACATCGCCATTTACCTCGATGCCATCGCCGATCTTGACACCGCCGCGGGCGGAAGATGTGGCAGAGGGCAATGAGTAGTTGTTGGCGTTGGGTGCAATGCCCGCCAACTTGTTCATGGGTGTCAGACCACCGATGACGGCCATGTTGCCACCGGTCAAACCAAAAAACAGGTTACCGGAGGTTTCCGAGTAGGCCAGCTCACCCTCTTCCAGTGCGGGCGGAGTGGCGGTAACTGCGGAGCGTTTGATCTTGATGATGTTGGCCATAATGATTCCCTGTTTACGGAGCGTTTAACCTCCGGTTAGTGCTGGTTAAAAGTACCCGCCATTGATCACGCCGTCGGGTTTCAGGTCGCCAGGTTCGCCGGGCTCTCCCTTATCGCCGACTCTTCCCGGTAGCCCCTGGGTGGCTGCGGTGACCATGTGGACCCTGGATTCTCCAGCGGTCACGGTAATGCGCTGTTCGGTGACTTTCACCACCATGGCGGGTTTCTGGGTAACGGTAACCAGTGGGCGTTCCGGTTTGCTGTTATTGGCGATGTCAGTCATGGGTTGCTGCCTCGCTACTGGTGATTCGTCCAGCCATTACTGGCAGACGGTTGACCCCGTCCTCCACAAACAGGTCATAACGGGCGCGGTTGACGATGGCGGCGGTGGCCCCACCGGGCATTCTCAGGCGGATATTCGGTTCGGTAGCGGCCAGTACGATACCGCCATTGTCGGTGCTCAGTTCATGGAACAGGGTGCCGTCCAAAGCATTGCGCACCTGCATCTGTGCTGCCCAGCCGGTGAAGTCCGCCACCTTGCCACCGGCATCCCGGTAAGTGACTTCCAGCGACCAGCTGGCTCCCTGGTAAACCTCAAAGTCATACAGTCCGGGTAACATCAGATCCTCCATAGGCAAAGGTCAGTACCAGATGAGCGGGCCAGTAGCGTCGGACACCACTTTCCAGGGCTTCGTTGCCCCAGCGTTGCAGGGGGTAACCGGCACTGTCACCAGCCACCATCAGCCGTGCAGTGGTTTCGGGTGCATTCACTGTGGAGGCATGGCCCCAGCCTGCACCGTTGGCGGGCTGTCCCGCGCAAAGCGTGCCAGCCCGCGCGGGTTGGTGTTCGGTGAGGGTGATGATGTAACCCAGCTGCCGGGCGATCTCCACGTAGTATTTCGGGTTCAGGGTACCCACTGCCCGCAGCTGCTGACTAACACTGGCCTGCCGTTCGGTAAGGCTTTTCTGTCCGGGTTGCTGATCGAGGGTTTGTTCCCACTGGTTCAGCAGTTCCCTGGCATGATCGGGGATCAGTTCTCTGCGCAGCTGTTCCGCCTGGTGCATCACACGGGCGGGTTCTTCTGCCAGCCCTGCCAGCAGGTTATCCATAACCGTGTCCTGATCTTCCGGCCAGGCGATGCCCCTGGGTAACAGGGCTTTCAGTGCCTGGTGGAAGGCTTGCGCATTCAGAGCCATGTGATCGTCCCCAGGGTGTGCATCTGGTGGCTCTCTGCCGGTGTGTTATCAGTAGGGCTGGCCAGCTGATAGTCCACCATGCCGCCAGCAATCTTGATGGCTTCCTGCACATCGGTAAGCAGGAGCGTGGCTCCGGGATTGGCAGAGCGCACCATCAGGGCATTGAGTTCGGCAGTGACCGTGCCGCGCAATGCTTCGCTGTCGGGCAATAGTCTGATAGCCGGGTTCAGAGGCTTCAGATCGGGAGCAAATACTGATACCACTGCGTTAGTGGGGCGGCCTTCCAGTTGTCCGGTGACCGGGTTGGTGTGGCCATCAATCCACTCTTCGCAGCGCTGGATTACCGTGGCATCGGGTCTCGGATCAACAGAATCATCATTCGCCACCACCACCGCCACGGTGCCTTCCCCATAATGAAGTGGCAGACACCAGGCTCGGGTGATACCCGGTACTTCCAGCGCCCAGCGCTCATAGTCATGGGGTGCGCCGCCATGGGGAGGAAAGCGCAGGCGCTGACGTAACCGGCCACGGAGTGCATCGAAGGTTTCTTTATCCGCACCACCGGCCAGGGCTTCGCTGGCAGTGGCCTGACCCTGCACACCATTAATGGGTTGGATCAGGTTAAAGACGACGCCGGCAGGGGTATTGGTATCTCTGCCGCCGCTAATTGCAGCGATCAGCACTTCTGCCGTGGTGCCGGTAATGGAATAGGTTTCGCTGTTGCTGAACTCGACACCGTCCGGACGTCGCCAGCGGGTTCCGGCCTGAAGGATGGCTCCATCCTGCCCTATAACAGTAATCAATCCTTTCGCTCCGGTGGCCTGCTTCTGACGCAGCCCCCAGAAGTCGCAGTGCTCCACCAGGATATCGTCGTCTGCTTTGTCCGGTACCACCTGCCGTGCCAGCCAGTTCAGGTGCTGATGCTGGTCACTGGCCAGCGCCGCCTGCACCGATGCCAGGATATTCAGCAGATAGCGCCGTGGGCGGGCGTAGGCTCCGGCCAGTCGTCCTTCAATATCACTTTGCACCCGACTGATCAGGGTGGCGAGATCCGGAGCATTAAACGCCATGTTTCAGGGTCTCCCATAAGTCGGGGTACTGATAAGACTCCTGCCGACCATCGGGGCGACGGAGGATAACCGAGAGATTGAGCCGGTCAGGGCGGTGCAGTTCGGCAGTGACGCTCACATCGCTGGTAATGCCATCATCCAGCAGCCACTGCAGTGATTCGCGGGCATAACCACGGGCACGCTCGGCGGTTTCGGGTAATAGCTTTGAGCGTTTCAGCAGCCAGAGCCGTGAGCCGATACGGTCATCCGACTGGGCATAGGAGTCACCCCACCATCCTTTGGGGTCCTCACCCGCTGGCACATCACCGGGTTCTGCCCGCCGGTCGGTAAACAGGCTGAGCAGCACGGCAGTTTCCAGTGAGGTGTCCGGTGCCAGGTCGGCACCGTCAAGGGTGAGATCAAACAACAGGCCATTACTGGCCAAGCGTATATCCATCAGTTGGGTGTTCCGGTTTGGCCCCCGCTGTCACCGGGGTGGCGGTGAGTCTTTCCGGATATTCCATCACTGTTGTGGTCTTTGGCGGTACTAAAGCCTTTTATGGATATATTGCCGTCTATTTCGACGTCTTTGGCGAACCGGGCATTGCCGGTAACAAGGAGGGATTTGCATTCCAGAATAGCCTGCCCGCCTTTGGTGAGCAACAGCCGGTGGCCTTCGTGGTGATAAAGACAACTGTCGCCTGGTGCCAGTTCCCGAGGGCGATGGCGTGGGTCATCCAGCGCCACTACAGTGAGCTGACCTCGGACACCGCCGGGAGCCAGCACAATGGCTTCGGCTCCTTCCAGGGGAACGGAGGTGTGCCCATAGTTTTGCACCCTGGGCACTTCGTCGGCCTGCTCTCCGCCCAGTATCTGCAGCTGCACGTTCTGCCGCTTCAGGCTGTCATTCACCGCAGTGATCACAGCCCGATTGACCAGCAGCTTTAACCGTCGTCTAACGGGGTTTAATACCCGGTTTAACAGCGTTGTAACATCCATTACCAGAGCGCCTCTTCATCATTCAACGGCTCAGGAGCCAGTCCGGCAGCGGGCATCAATTCCAGTTCGGTCAGTGTGCCATTGTCGTCCAGGGTAAACGCCACATTGACGATCAGCAGGGGCTGCCCCTGAAAGCCCAGCCATGGGTCTTCCAGTTCCACCGGGGTGTTGGTCTGCCAGATCTCGCCATCGGGTGCGCGCCAGCCCTGAACCGTTACCTTTGCCCGATTGCCGGAGGCCATGGCTCTGGCGGCCTGCCAGTTGGCGCGATCTTTGGCGGACTCTTCACTGCCCAGAGAATCTTCCGACTGCAGCAGTTTGGGGCGAAAGCGTTTGACTGCCGGGTCGTTAATGTCGCCTTGTTTTGCCAGATCCGCTGCGCTGGTCTGATCGCCCATATCGCCACCGGCATCGGCGAGACCGGCGACACGGTAGAGGCTGAAGCGGTCCCGATGGCTGGCGGTAATACTGGCTTTCAGTAACTCCCGCCCCAGTGCCAGCCGGTACTTTGCCGGGCCGGTGTTGGGTGCGGTCATCAACAGGCGACCATGACTGTCTACAGTAAGCAGCACACCGCGCTGGCGGCTGGCACGTTCCAGGGCTTCGAAGACGGTTTCACCGGGTTCTGCCCGAAAGGAGGCAAAGATTTTTTCGGCCTGTTCCGGCAGTGTGCCGGACTGAACCACTTTAATGCCGAAGGGCTGGCAGAGAGTGCCTGCCAGTCCTGCCAGTGTCTGTTCCCGCAGTTCGCCGCCCTGTTCTGGCAGGACGGAACAATCCGGCAGATCACCAGTAAGATCCCGACCGCTGACGCTGACCTGGTGGTTGCTGGCATCGTACTGAATCGACAGATCTTCCACATGGCCTTCAATCAGGGTTTGTTCTGCCAGTGCAATCCGACAGCGTTGCCCCGGTTTGATGGGGCGGGTAACGGGCTGCCCCGGCCATTGCTCAGTGACGGACAGTTCAAAAGAACCGGCCAGTGCCAGCAGCGAGCGATTGATACGAACGGAGGTCCAGCCGCTGTAAATATTCCCGTCAACATACAACTCGACTTGATCACTCACGGCCAGCCTCCCGCACAATCTCCAGTGGCTGCACCGGTGTAAACGATGGATGTCTGATATTGTTGCGCTGGTTCAGGTCTTCTGCCTGTCGGGCGTCGTCCAGTTCCCGGTAGGCGATCACCAGTGACGGCTCCACCGCTGTGGGCATCAACTGCGCAGATCGGGGTAAACGGGCGGCGCGGGTGTCCAGATCCTGCACCATGTTCTGGCGCAGCTCCTGCAAGGTGCGCATCGTGGCAAGGTCATCGGTTTTCATAATCCGGTCGTTGATCCGGTCGGACCATTTCAAACGCAGGTCAGCCGCCTGTTCAGTAGACGACAGAATCAGGGGCTGCGCGGGTTGACCATTCACATCGGGCACATTGTTGGAGAGCACCTGTACTGCTGCAATTAATGACGCATCGGCGATGGCTCCCGCCAGTGCCCGTTCATTCGCAGCGGTGCGGGCTTCGATGGTGGTGGAAGAATACGGCGGGACGGAGTAGTCCCCATCGGGCCAGTCATCGTACCCGTTCCAGTAATCGAACAGGTTTTCATAAACGCCCAGGGCGGAGAGCGGGTTAAACGCGGCCAGGCTGAGCAGTTCGGCCTGAATGGCAATAAACAATTTACCCGGCGCTGCGGCCAGCTCCACCACTTCGGTGATATAGTCCTGGGCTTCCTGAATAGCACCGGTGACGGAACTGGTGACCGCCTTGATCTTGCCCAGCGCACCACCCACCATGGCCTGGGCCTGATCGAGTATTTTGCGGGGAAGGCTTTTCTCTTCATCTTCGACCTTGTAGTCGTCTGCCAGTTTGCCCTGGGTGATGTCCCAGGCTTTGCCGGTGGTTTCTTTGACCCTGGCCTGAGTGTCTGGCCTGACTGTGGGTTCACGACTGAGACCGGATTCCACAAACTGGATGCTGATGGTGGCCTGCCCACCGTCACGGGTGGTCTCCCGTACACTGTAGGTTTGCACCTGCACCATCATGGAACCCTGCCACGGGTGCACCAGCTCACCGGCTCCCTTTTTTTCCACCGCTTCGATCAGGGCATCCCGTGCCTCCATATACTCAGCGCCCAGCACCAGACATTCCAGAGTGCGGCTGCGGGCCTTGCGCCCCATATCTTCAGCGAAGGGCCTGTCCCGTTTCGGGTATTCGTGCACCGCTACACGACGCCCGCCGCTGGTGCTGTGGCTCTCGCAATAGAAAGGCACACCCCGGAACGATCCGGGCAACATCCGATCACGCCAGCTCATTCGATCACTCCCATACTCATGCCGGTATCCACATCCAGTGCCAGGTTGTTATTGGCGGTCAGCTGCCTGACCCGTGGGCGACCTTCACTGTCGATGCTGATTTTCAGCTCGCCCTGCATGGGGCCGGTCACGGCTTCGGCGGCTGATCCGCCTGCCCACTGTCCGGCGGCATAACCTCCGAGACCACCCAGAGCTGCACCGATGGCGGTACCAATACCGGGCAGCAGTGCGGTTCCGATGGCTGCGCCCAGCTTCGCACCAGCAGCACCACCGGCAAGGCCGCCAGCAACTTCGGAACCGGCAACGGCTTTCTCTTTGGTGGTCATGGTTGGGTCGGTGGCGATGTCATAGGTTTGATAAGCACTGCCCATCACAGCCAGAGGCAGAGCGGCTTTTGAGGCTACAGTCATGGCTTTGGAACCGTACTGACTCACGGCACTGCCCAGTCGGGCGAACCGGCCTGCCCGACTATTCACACGGCGAGAAGGCGTTCGGCGGCGTCTGCGATTGTTGCGACCACGTCCACCTTCGTCCGGTGGAAAAGGCCCCATGCCATTGGTCATGGTGACGTATAGCGGCATTGCCGGACTCATGCCCCGACCACCCAGACCGGCAGCTGCACCCGCCGCTCCCGCAGCAGCTCCGGAACCGCCACGACTGACCACACTGCCAATCCCACGGGCGAGTCCACCTCCGATACGCAGTGCTTTATTCGCCAGGTAAATGGTGGCCAGTATTTTTGCAAGGTTGGCATAGCCGCCAGTCTGTTCCGCAATAAACGACGCTGCCTTACCGACAGCAGACAGCACTTGATAAAGCCCCGCCCCAACCTCTTTGGCAGCACGCAGACCGGCCACCAGTTCTTCACTGATCACTTTGGCCTTGTCATTCAAGGTGCCATCGTCGTTCATTTGATTGAGTGTGCCGAGTACACCTTCGATCTCGCCTTTGAGTTCCTGGAATGCCCCCTGACTCATCACCATATTCTGAAAGCGAGTCCACTGGTCGCTCATATTGCTGGTCATGCCGCCCCAGGTCTTACTCAGGTCGTTCATGGCACCGCCGTATTTATCGTTCCATATCCCCTGTAACGTGGACTGGATCATGGCGCGATTGCTTTTGTCCGCCACCTTGGTCATGGTTTCGCCGTTGGCAGTGTACTCATAGACGATCTTCTGACCTTCAGCCCTGGCCTTGATGCCAAACTCTTTCAGCCGTTCGTTCTCGCCGGTAATGGCATCCGCCATGGCCTCCACTGCCTGCTCCAGCGGTTTACCCATGGCGGCGGAGGTATCACCCAGGGTGCGCAGCAGATTTCCCTGAATAGGGTCCAGCCCGTAAGCCTTGAGCTTAACGAAACTGTCCGTCACCTGGTTCAGCTCGTAGGGCGTACTGGCGGCAAAATCACTCACCCAATCCATGGCCTGCTTGCCTTTGGCGCTGGAACCTTCCAGCCGGGAGAGGATGACTTCAAACCGTTCAAACTCGGCAGCGGTATCCACAAAGGTTTTTTTAAAGGCAAAGGTCAGACCCGCACCACCGATCAGGGCACGATTGCCCATTTTGTCGATACCCGCAGAAGCGGAAGAGGCGGCGCGACTTAATGCTGCCAGGGAACGGCTGCCCCGCTGGGACAGCTGCTGCAAGCTGCGGCTGTATTGAGCCGCACGTCGGGAAAGGTTTCCGGCCAGGTCGATAATGACCGAAGTTCTCAAATTACTCATGGTCAGCGCTCTTGCCGGTTATCTTCTGGTTGTTCAGAGGTGTCCGGATAGGGTTTGCAGCATCCGGATCAGCCGAGTCAGGGGGAGGCTGCCCAACCATTCCGGCTGGGCGTTGGTGCGACTGGCCAGCAGCAGGAGACTATCCTCCAGCATGGTCACCTGCTGGCTGTACTCGCCCCCGGCTCTCGATCTCCTTGGCCGTTGCAGTGTCCAGTGCTTCAACATGTGCCTGGAGCAATGACAGGTCATCGGAACTCAGACGACGAAGGTCTTCCAGTGACAGCGGGCCATTCATCACTCCCAGCTTTTTCACCTGCCGACGCAACAGCTCCAGTCCCATGCGAGCCGGTGACGACACCAACTGATAACCGTCCGGTGTCGGTACCACCCGCTCGGAGGCTTCCATGGCATCCATCACATCCGCAGCACCCAGCTGACGCAGGATGACATGCCGGTGGGTTTCGGTTTCCGAACCCTGACCAATGGTCATGCCATCCTTCAGATCAAATTCCATCATGCCCGCTTACACTCCACACCAGAGAATTTCAGATCCACATCGCCGGAGCTGGAGTCCAGAGACGGTGGATCAACCACCCAGCCGTCCACGATGATGTAGCGGTCGCCGGTATCGGTCTCAAAGTCGATGGTGGCGTTGGTGATGTTGCCCAGGGCGATCAGATCCGTGTCGGCGGTGTGCGCCACCTTGCAGCTCATCTCCGGTGCTGTGGGCTTTTCGGTGTAGCCCCAGATCTTGCTGCTGCCTTGTTTCGCTTCGCGGGTGACACCGCCCACATTGAGGGTGGCACCGTCCAGGGAGCGCAGCTCCTGACCATCCACCCGGATCACCGCCTTACCGGTAATTTTGCTCATGTTTAACGCTCCTTAAACGGTTTTTAAAACGCTTCCCGCCTCCCGTTGCCCGCTTCCCGAAAAAGCCGGTCGCTTTCGCTGTTACGGGCAGCGGGAGGCGGGCAACGGATAGCGATCCTTACAAAACAAACTGCAGTTTGCCCGCAAAGATCCGCAGCTGGTTGACGATGTCCGGATGGGCCAGCACATCCAGCCGGTTGCGGTCGTCGGCGTTGCGCTGCACCACCAGGCTGGCTTTGTACTTGTCAAAGTTTTCCACCAGACCCTTGGTTTCCAGTTCGGTGAACAGGGCCAGCAGTTCTCCCCGGATAATGCCCGGCGTGACGATGGCCTGACCGGGACCAAAACGGCTGCCGTCGTCCGCCAGTTTGTGCCGTGGGAACTTCTGGGTGATCCGGGTACGGGTGGCATAACGGATATACGACAATGTGGCCGGTGTGGTGATGTCCAGATAACTGGGGTCAGGATCGCCGAAGCTGTTCTCCTGGTAGAAGGAGATTTCCCGTTCGATCTGCACCACATCACCGGAGGCGATGCTGTAGGTAGCAATGCCATCATGGAGCAGCAGTTCCCGCTCCACATTGGTCCAGCGCAGTGACACCTGTGGCGGCAGAATGCCGGGGAGTCGCAGGGTTTGCAGTGGTCGCGCCGGATCAATGGAGAGTGAGGCAGCGGCGATCATTCCATAGACCGATGCCCAGATATACGGCGGCTGTGGTGCGATATTGGTACCCAGACAGCTGGCCAGAAACTGGTTGCGGCTGTTGCCGAAGGTGCCGGTCTCGCCATGGTTGCCACGGAATGCGCAGTAACAGATGTTGTCGATCTGCTTCATGGGTCCCCAGCGTTCCAGCATCTCCTGTTCCAGGGCGTTCATATTCGGGGTATCAGTGAATGGCATGATGATCGCCTGATACCATTCGTCACCCATGCCTGCCAGGGCATCGGTGATGTCCGGATTACCTGAGCCGGTTTCCATGACCTCAATGGCCAGACCCACGCCATCAGGGAGAGCCTCTCCGGTGTAGTAGTTGGCGCGCAGATCGATGTCGTTGCCGGTCTCGCCCTTCCACTTACAGGTGATGGTCACCTTGGCAGCGGCGGCACTGGCCGTGACAGGCAGGCGCGGGTTGACGCTGATGGCCCCGGCAATACTGGCGGCCATGGCGCTGGCATCATCCCCGGCAGTGACGCCCACCGGTACCCGTTCACCGGCAATCATTAGCTGGATCGTGCCACCCGTGGCAGCGGTACCCGTAACGGTGACCGATCCACCCGCTGCGTTACCGCTGGCGGACTCAGCCAGTGGAATCGCCCAGGTCTCCAGATTGTCGTTGGCCTGTTTGCCGAAGCGGAACATGGTGGCCAGCATGGAACCGGCACCGAACAGTTGCTCCGCCTGGCTCGGGCTGGTGATGCGCACCGGTTCACCGGCCACTGCTGTACCAGTGGTAAGCATCTGGCCAAAGAACATCGCCTTATATTGTGGCGCAGGTGTGCCGGAGATCGCGCCGGTGTTGTCGATCTCGATATAGGCCAGGGGAACCCGAACCGTGTTGGGAATGTCGTTAAATGAGATGCTCATGGGTTCTCCTTCTTGGCACTCTTGGCTTTCTGGACCTTAATGCAGCTGCCTTCCTTCAGGCGGCGCAGCCAGTAGGCAGACATCCGCACCGGCTCACCTTCTGCCGCCAGATGCTGGCCGTTAATCTTGCGCACCTTCAGCCCGTTGGCAGGCTTGAGGATGCAGGTTTGCTCGCCTGCCTTCATGGCGTGGTCTCCTGTTGCGTGGTCAGAATAATGTGATCTGTGGCAACCGGTTCCCCGTCACCCTCTGCCAGATCGTAATCAATATGCAGCCGCTCAAAATCTGCCAGGGGCAGCACTTCGGCCTGTTCAATCAAAATGGCCTGACGCCAGGCAATGGCCCAGAGGGCAACGCCGAGGCGATCAATCGCCGTGGTGGTCAGGTTGCGGGCATCGACGTTTTTCGGGATCTGGGCTTCACAGCCCCAGTCGTTGTCGGTGATGGTATGAGCCAGCGCACCCACTAACTGCTCTGCCTGGGTATCCCGTGGCTGGCCGGGCAGATCTTTGGTCAGGACATAGATGCAGAAGGACGCATCACCCCAGATGCCCTGGTGGCGTCCGTAGGTTTCGCCCAGGTTGCGCACGCCGTCGGTGCTGACCAGCAGTGCCGGACAGCGGGCGGCGATCCGTTTGATCTCGTCCACGGTTTCAAAGCGTCCCCGGTGACCTTCCACTTTATGCACCCGGCGGGTCTGCCGGTATTCGGTGGTGAGGTGCTGGACGATGGCCGCCTTGACGGTTTCCAGGCTCATGGGTTCATTACCCCGGCAATAAAGTCTTCGACGATGGCGTTGAGATCGTCGGCGTTGTCGTCACTGATGCCCAGATATTCACGGGCAGGAATGGCACTGCCCACCGGCTCACCACCGTGTTGATGGATGGCGGCATAAATCAGGCCGGAACCCACCTCCACCTGATTGCCCTGCACCTGGTAGGCGATGGAGTCGATCAGATGGCCCTGATAATCCAGCAGCCCGCCGGAGCTTTTCTCAGCCTTGCGGGCTTTCCATTTATCGGTGAGTGGTTCCCAGGCTTTGCCGTCGGGGTCGGTCTTCTCACTGGATAAGCGACGACGGGTCTGGCTTTCCAGCTCTGCACCGAGACCTTCCAGCAGTTCCCGCTTGTTCAGGTCAGACAATTTTTCGATCTGCTCCCGTGCCTGGTCGATGGCCGAGAGGTCGTACTGCATGGCAGTTCCGCTCATAACACGCCTCCCAGACTCTTGCGGGTCAATCGGCGCTCTGCCGTTACCAGTTGCACATTGCCTGCACTGTTTTCGCTGGCGCGTTCTGCGTCGGGCATACCGAGGCTGATGGTTCCCTTTGCTAACTGCTCAAGGTTTTTTACCGCTGCCTTGTAACGGTTCTCTGCCAGCTCAGTCATACCGGCGGCATCGTCTGCCAGCCAGTAGAGTGCGATGGTGACGCAGAGGTTGCGCACTGATGTGGGCACCGTGGCCAATGGCAACACGTAGCGACGCCCCAGGTAGAGGGTGATCTCATCGGTGGCCTGACTGATGGCCCGTTCCACCGCCACGGAATCATCGCCAATCAGCACCAGCAGATTGTCTTCGCCGATGCGGTCGATGATGTCTTGCTGGGTGGCGTAGGCTGTCATTGTCGTTCTCTTGTAAATTAAGGTTCAATAATCAGGTTGGGTTCTACCTTGATGCGCTCCAGCTGTTCGCTGGTCAGTTCTACCTCAACCCCTTCGTGGGGGAAGAACAGGCCGCAGCGGTAAAAGCCGTTTTTGCTTTTGGCTTTAACCGTTAGTGATGTTTTCTTTTTCTTCGATGCTGCCATGGTCAATACCTATATATATGAAGGGCGTTTAAAAAAGCCGGTTCAATCGGGGAAGATCAAACCGGCCAACCCTCATGCCAGGTAAGGAGAAACCAGCAGGTCACACTTGCCATAGTGAATGTTGCTTGCACCACTGGCGTCGTTCATGGCCTTGACCAGCTTCTGGGCGGCGGCTTCGTTGGAGGGGCCAACAACCAGCAGGGTTGGCTTGTTGCCCAGCTTCTTGCCACCGTCGGTTTCCATGGAGCGCAGCCTGGTGACAGCGGCTTCGAAGTTGTCCGCATTCAGTGCTGTCCTGGCAGCAACGGCCAGCTGCGGGAATGAGAAGCCCACATTCAGACGACAATCGACGCCGTAGAGGTACTCCTTGCTCATAAACACATGGTCAGAGCCGGAGGCATCGGTCTTGGTGACAAACTCTGCCTTTTTGCGGTTCTGCAGGATCAGAGGTTTGATCACCTTGGAAGTGTCCAGGATAAACCAGGGCGTTTCGCCACCGGCGATCATGTTGCTGTAAGTGGCAGCGGTTCCGGTGCCATCAGAGTTCGGGAAGATCGGGTGGTCGGTATCAAAGAAGTACTGGCCGTCGTGGCACTCGGTAGTGAAACCATCGGCCAGCAGTTGGAACACCAGCTCGTCCGGGAAAGTCAGCGCCTCTTCACCCATGTTCTCGAAGATCATGCCGTAGACGCCGTGCTGGTCGTCTTCGATGTCGTTGCGGGGCACAGCGACGGTGCTTTCATAGTCTTCGTTTTCGATCTCGTAGCCCTTGGCCGCCATCTTCTTGAGACTGCGATCCCCGACCCACTTCTCAAACTTCGGGAACTTGCTCAGCCACGCATAGGTGTTGGAGCGGGTGGAGCTGGGCACTTCTGTGGCGATCATGTTCCATTGTGGCCTGGCACGTTCCAGACCTCTCTGGAAGCTGGCCTTGTAGCCGGTGAACAGTGCGCCGAGTACGGCGGGGGTAATTGCTGGCATGGTTGGTTTCTCCGTTACCTTAAAATGGGGTTAAGCCGTCGTTTACGCGCGGGCGGCCAGATACTCGTCTTCGGTGATGCCGAGGTCGCGGCAGATCGCCAGCTCATCAGCGCTGATCTTGCTTTGCTGCTGGTCGCCTTCCGGCTTTTTGCCACCCACGCCTGCTTCAGTACTGACCACCTTGGGCATGGTCTTGGCCAGGGCACGGAAGGTGTCAATACCGCCTTCCTGACGACAGATCGCCAGATAGTGGTCACGGTTGGCTGGCGCGATCTTGCCCGCTTCGATGGCGGCATCCACTTCGCCTTCCATCTCTTTGGTGCGGTAAGTGGCCAGATCCTTCTCGGCTGACTCGGCACGGTTCTGGGCAAGCTGGTGCGTTTCGGTCGGCACCCACTTTTCAGCGTCCGGGGTTTCTGCACGGTTCAGTGCAACCTGGTGGTCAGTTTTCAGGGTGCCAATAGCCTGCACAGCGTCGGCTTCGTTGGCGTCTTCTTTCAGGCCGAGAGCCTGACGGATTGCAGCTGGCAGACTCATGTCGTCAGCACCTCCTTCGGGTTGTTGAGATTGTTGTTGGTTCAGAGCAGGAAGCTGGGAAAGGTTCTGGGTATTGGTCAGGCCCACAGATTTGATGGAGCGCACCTCACCATCGCCATCAAACAGAAAGGCCGGGCTGTAGTAGCGGTAGGCTTTATCACCCAGTAATGCACGACCACTGTTGTTCCATTCAACGGCTCCCCAGATGGCTCCGTCGATCACTTCCAGATCGTCCAGGCGAATCCATCCCTGTGCCGGGGCGGCTTCACCTTTCGGGCCTTTCAGTTCGGTGGCGTGTTCGATGTCGATGGGGATATCCCGACTCACTCCACGGGTGCGGTCAATGACTGCTTCCGGGAACGGGTTGTTCCAGCTGCGCCCATCCAGGCCACTGAAGACTCCGGCAGGAATCAGTTCCAGCCGCTCCGGCAGCGCATCATCGCCGGTCAGGGAAAAGTTGAGAGCAAGGTAAGATGTTTTCATAGCCTTCGAGGTTAAAGGCTACAGACGACGGGCGGTTATAAAGGGTTTTGGGGTTTTTCGGGGGATGGAATAAAGGCGGCGCGGGAGTTTTTACTCTACCACTACCCGCTGCCGGATACGATTATTAAGCCCCTTTTAAACTGACTTTAACCGGTGCCAGTTCTTTCGGGATATCGTCGCAGGTGGTGCCCGATCCGCCACACAGCACACAGGCAAAAGCGGCATCGGCTGCCATGGTCAGGGGCAAACGATACTGGAAGGTTTTTAATACCCTGGCCTGATCCATTAACTGCTGGCCCTGTTCCCGATAATGTCCGTTTTCTGCTACGCAGGTTTGCACCTGGTCATTACTGATGTCGGTGGGGTATTGCTGGCGGATAGTGATGCCTGCCTTATAGAGGGCATCAAGATCGGCAACCATAGCGGCCACCTGGTTCAGGTCTTCCACAATCTCGGGGTAGTCTTCCGGTGCGATGTCCACCACTGGTGGTTCCGGCTCCGATGATGAGCAACCGGCCAACAAGCCCAGGGACAGAACAATGGATAACAGGGGAATGATGGTTCGTTTCATTATTGTGTGCTCCTTCCATACTGCCCGCATTTTGCAATAGAACCCGTGCGGTTAGAAGTCTCACTCATCGGCAATATTCAAACCTCGCCGTTAAAGTGGTGTTAAATAGTCCAGCGGTGTTTTTTTGGGTTACAAGCTGCCGTTCATGCTGTCGAAAAAAAAACGCCCCAGAGCGATTTCTGAGGCGTTAATACAGACTGCTGTTTTCATCGTTACATTATTCAGTATAAAGCGGTTTCGAAAGTGTGGAAGTCTGCCTGTCTGGTGATTTGACCTTTTAACCCTATTCACCGCCCAGAACGATGTAGCTTTCCCATACATCGCCAAAGTGGTCTTTATCTTCTCCGGTGGCTTTGGCCTCCAGTTGCTCCAGACGGTCGGCAATATCTTCCGGCCATGGCTGGGTGTTGACCAGTTCAATGGCAACCTGCAGCGGTGTCTGTTCGATGGGCTCTGCCATGGTTAGCGTCCTTTGAGTCTTGGGTTGGTGTTGGCGGTCGCTGTTTTCAGTGTAGTCTCTATAAAGTCGGCAGCTTCCGCATTCCACTGACGGAACCCTTTCGGGTCAATGTACCAGGCGGTAAAGTGCTCGGCAAACCACTCTTTATTGTTGCTGCGGCTGTACTCAGTTAAAAAGGCCGTGCGGCTCTGGCCGGGGAACACCGGCACCTCTCCCCAGAAGTGTACCTGATGACCGACCTCATGGAGCCAGGTGGTGATTATCTGTTCCGGACTCTTTACACCCGCCACATCGGACACAGACCAGTGCCGGTGCAGATAGTTGTCGGGATCGCGGGGGGTGTACTTTGTCGAGGCCGGTGCGTAGATCTTCCTGGGGCCGTTGTTATTGGTAGCCGTATCCAGCACTTTGATTACAGCCTCTTTGATTTTCACCGGGTCGGCTTTGGTCAGGTTGGTGCCTGCCTGCACCTTTACATTGACCAGATCATAACCGGCACGGGTGAAACCATTAATGCGGTTACTGCCCCTGTATCGCCCATATTGCATAAAAGCATCATCGGCAGCGACACCGAGATAGTCGCCGACCTTTGCCTGCAGCGCCTTATTACTAACGGCCTTTTTCCCAGTCATCTCGGTAGCCTTGAGCAGGCAGGACTTAATGGGATGCACGGCCAGAAAATCATTAAACGCCTGTCGGGTGCTGTCGGTACCCAGCTCATTGAGTACCCGGTTGATCTGTTCACCATTGGCATTTTTAACAGTAGAGAAAGGAGCCGGGGCGGTGATAGCCATTTTCGGCAAAGGTTCCGCCAGTGCTTTTTTCAGCTGCTTCTCTTTCTGTTTAACCTGCTTTTTATACTGGGTTAAACGCCCTTTACCGGGGTTGTAATCCCAACCCGGATCGATCCCTTCCGGCACTTCCAGAATTTCGCCGGTGCGGTTGTTGGTCCATTCCTGTCGTTTAATCTCCGGGGCTTCGGTATGGCTCTTGCCCTTGATGCGTTCGTATTCCGCCTTTGATACCTGACGCACCCGGCATTTACAGCCCCAGCCGTTTTGCGGGTAGTGGGTATTCCAGAACGAATCGTCCGCCGGTAACAGCAAGCCATTCCAGCGCAGGTGTTCCTTTCGGTGTTCTCTGGATGGCCCCAGTTCATACAGCAGATAAGGGTGGGTCTTTTTGGTACGTTGCACCCGATCCCACTGGCCAGCGGCGTGGGCGGTTCTCAGGTTGGTTTCATAGATCACCCGTAAACGACGGGGGCTGCCCAGTTGCGCATTAACCAGTTCACCGGTGAGTGGGTCGGTCATCTCCTGTTTGCCCCACCACCCTTTCTCCTGTAGCAGCGGGGTCAGCTCTTTGCGGAACTGCTGCAGGGTCTGGCCTTCGGCAATGGCTTTCAGTACACCGTCCCGCACATCCTGGAGAACATCCAGCTTCATGGCCTTGGCCACAGTGAAGGCGCTCTGGTGTTCCTGTTTCCAGACGTCCGCCCAGTTAAACGACGGCTTCAGTTTTTTATTTTCGAAGAACGCCAGCACCTCCGGGGGCGGGTCGTTGGAGAAAGTAAACTTTGCCATTAGTTCGCCTCTCCCATGCCCCTGGCTTTAAAGGTGCCCTGTGCCAGTTTGACGATCAGGGCGTTGGCGTCCATCCCTTCTTCGTTCAGCAGCTCTGGCAAACGTGCCATAAACTCTTCGAAGTCTTCGCAGTCATCCGCCAGGGCCTGCACCGGATCGAGCACTGGCTTTAATAGTGGTTGCCACTCGGCCAGCAGTTCGTCTTCCAGATCGGTCAGATCCTGTTCCCGGTCTTGCTGGCTATTAAGTGCCAGCCGTTGGTGGTTCAGCGCAGGCTCCACTGGTTGCTGTGGTGCCTGCCCCTGTGGGTGCAATAGCTCCGCATCATCCTCCGGATCGGGCAGGCCGAACTTATCGCGGATGCCACTGGCTTCCACTTTCATGCCCCGATCAATCAGCGGCACGACCGCATCACTAAAGCCCTTTAAATCTTCCGGTTCAATAATAGGCAGGCAGATTTTCGGGTATTGCTCTTGGGGGCCAAAGTTAAAATCGATAAACCAGCGCACCAGGGTGGCGTTGAGGGTGTTCTCCAGTTGTCGTGCATCGTCGATCTGGATATCTCCGCGCACATCGTTGTGGACTTCGGCCTGGCTGCGGCTGCTGCCGTTGTCGGCGGTCATGGTCTGACCGAGGACACCTTTGGAGATTTGCGAGTCTGCCCAGTCCGCCATGACCTTGAACAGGTTATCGCCGCCGGTGGCTTTGGCGGATTCGATAAACTCCAGTTTCATGGATTCGGGAATGGCCGCTCCGGCATCGCTGGCAATATTGGCGATGGCATTAACCAGGGTTTCGATTTCGGTGTCGGTGGCATTGGGGCCATACTTGCCCACCCGAATCGGCATGCCGAACAGCTCGGCGAATGCCCACCAGTCTTTGATGGTGTAACCCTTGAGCATATACATGGTGGCCGCCAGCCTGGCCAGACCGTTGCGGATGGGCAGGCCGCTTTTCATCTTCGGGGTGTGGACCATGTATTTGTAGGGTTCTAATGGTTCACCATCGACGGTGTGGTCGTTATGGCGAAGCTCGCGCCCGGTTTCGCGGTCGTATTTAAAGAAGCGCGGGTCCGCCCATTCGTAGCGCTCGGGTCGCCATTGTTTGCCGGATGTGCTCCAGACGATTTCCACCACACTGAAACCTTTACCCAGGGCATCCAGCAGATCCAGCAGGCAGTTGGAGAACTCAGGGGCTCGCACCAACTCACGGACAGCATCGGCCAGTTCAATATCCCGCTCATCATCGGTGGCGGCTTCGACGGTGGGAGCCAGACCACTGACCGCCAGTTTGCGGGTGCGCAGCTGGGTGGCGTAGTGGAGGTCGCGTTCTTCCATCTCCTCCGCCAGCACCAGGTAATCGGTGGCATCGCCTTCGATGGCGTTGCGCAGGACAGCGGCAAGGCGCTCCGGTGTCAGAGCTGAGGCCACGGTATAACCGGGCGACGCTTGTCTGATACCCGTTAAGGTGGCGCGGGTGATGTGCTGGGCCAGTGTCGCCTTGTCGGCTTTCTTGAAACCTTTGCCGGTGTTTGGGTCAATGATCGGGGATTCCATTACCAGATGCCTCCTGGTCTCGCCCTGGTGCCTCGGGCGGTTCTGATGGTTCTTTTATAAGGGTCGGAGTCCGGCGTGGTTTTGCGGACCGGAGTGTAGGCGTATTCGGTGGTTTCCATATTGGAGGCCGCCCAGGCTAAACAGAGAGCCACTGCCGCATCACCGTGGCGCTGTTTGCTTTTGTTGGAGCTGGGGCCATCGCTGGTGTTGCCGTCGGGGATTTTGGGTACGCCCTTGATCACCTGAATGGCGCGCAGATCCGAAAGGATGTCGGCGTCTTTGGGGATGGCGATGTTGTCGTCTTCAAAGGCCGCCTTGAACGGTGGCATGTTTTCCAGGTACCAGGACTGGGAGAGCATCACCTCGTCAATAGTGCCGGAGCCATAACGATAGCGGGCCTGCTCTGCCAGATACTGACCGTTGCCCCTGGCGTCCAGCTTGCCGCCCATCAACCTGGGGAGTCGATCAACAATGTAGTAGAGCATCTGTTCCTGGTTGCGGAATGGCACGTTGCGCAGTTCGACAATAAACGGGCATCGGCGTTTAAGGTCCTGACCGATCTGTAACGGCGCAATGATGGTCAAGTCACCAGAGCGGCCAAAGTCTTCACCAAAGGCGTGTTGTAATGCCGGGTTAAGGTCGGTTAAAAGCGGTTTTAAATGCTCATTACACCAGTCGTTTATCTCGACATTGCGCTGATCTTCCGGCCATTCGTTGAACTCGTTGGAACCTTCAAAGCGCAGTACCGGAGCCTCATCAATCATGCGGGCTTCGATCAGCATGCGGCTCATGTAGCTGCCGCCGGATGCCTTGGGTACGCAGAAGTATTCTTCCAGGGCATCTTCTTCGGTGGCGGTGTCTTTCAGGAGATTGTCCCGCCATTCCTGCTGGTTCTGGGGCGTCCACTCTTTACCACTGACCAGACAGATGCGTTTATAGAGCCCATCGCCCAGGGCGTCGTCTAATGTGATGCGATGAATGCTGTAGCGTTTTTTACCGGAACGGCTGTCGGTGATCAGCTCATTAAACAGGTTATCCACGCCGTTGTGGGTGGAGATCAGGCGAACCTTTGCGCCCCACATGGTCAGGGCCAGCGCGGCCTTTAAGACTTCCGCCAGCCGGTCATGGAATGCAGCCTCGTCAATGGTGACATTACCCTGCATCCCCCGCAGGTTTTTCGGGCTGGAGGACAGGGCCTGTATTTTGAATCCGGAGTTAGGGAAGTAGACAACAAAGGTCAGGATCTCTTTGTCTCCGTTCTCATCGATGAAGATCTCTTCACTGACGGTGCTGGCCACTTTATCGAAGGAGCGCGACCACATAGCCACGGCATCAATAAACTCCCGCGCCATCTCTTTGTTGGAACCTACATAAAAATGATTTCTGCCGCCTGCTTCTTTAGCAGCGGCAGCGGTCATGGTGGCGTCAGCAGCTTCGGCCCAGGTGATACCGGTACGACGGGATTTCTCCGCCAGCTTTAGCGGACTGTCGTCGGCGATCCAGCGTTGCTGGTAGGGGAGAAGGACGGAGTCAGGGATAGTCATACGACCGGTGGCCTGTATTGCAGGCGGTAGGATTCCTTCGCGTAAAGCTGGCTCATGGCATCAGCCCTGGCTGCATCTTTTCCAATCTGTTTATCGTAGCGATGCTGACTGAGACAGTGCCCCTGTCCTACCAGGCGATGACCGAAACCCAGGGTCAGAATGCAGATCGTGGTCATGCCGTGAAAAATGTATTTCTCACTTTTGATCAGCTTTTTAATGTGTTCGTGGTCAAAGTCGATCTGTTCGCCCATTACGCAATCCCCAGAATTTCTTTCTTGATCGTTTCAATGGTGCTGGCGGTCATGCCCTGGTTCGCCAGTGCCTGCTCAGCATGGTCCGCAGCTTCAGCAGCGAATGCCTGTCGTATTTCCTTCTCGCGCTTATGGCTGGCCATGGCGGCCTGTTCCACCCGCTGCATCACCAATGCCAGCTGGTTGAGGGCTTTCGGGTCTACCTTGCCGCCTTCGCCACCCATATTGAGAATGACATCCGCTGCCAGGGTGCGGACGGCTTCCAGTAGCATCTTGCCGGTGTCACTGGTGGGGGCGTCCCCCAGTTTCGCCACCCAGACTTCGGAGACCTCCCGCAGTTCCCGGATCTTACGACCCATCTCATCCATCTGTTTGGAGTAGCGACTGAGGCCGGACTGGCTGAGAGGTTCTTCGCCGTGGGCGGCGCATAGCTGGTTGACCTGTTCCAGTATCTGGGATTGAGTCATGCGCCCTTCACGGATCAAACCATCAAGACGCTCCTTGATATCAGTCGGTAGTTGTTTAATCCGACTTCGGCGGTTGCGCTTGTGTTTGGCTCTTTCTGTCATTGTTGCTGCCTTTCAAGCCATGAATCAAAGTGCTTACGCCTGATCCATCGAGACCAGCGACCACAGCGTTTGCATTGTGTCCGATGCTCAAAACGAGCATGTTCCCAACGCCGATTGCGGCCTTTTTTAACCAGCATCTTGCGGGTTTCCGTTCTGTACCCGAAAGTGCTTTTGAAACGGCAACCCAACAGAGCACAGAGCAGGCGTTTGAAAAATCCTTTCATCACCTCGCCCTCGGACGTTTAACGCCAGACACACTGGTGCGACCTGCTGCCACATCTTCACCACGCCCCAGCAGGGTGGCGACCTGAATGCCGTTAATGTCTTCCAGCCTGACCAGCCCCAGCTCCTGAAGAAACTGCAAATGGCTGATAACCAGATCGCGGCTGATGTTGTGGCCATAGCTGTCCAGAATGGTCTGGAGGATGGATTCGTTGGCCTGGTAGCCGTTCATCTCTACCAGGGTGCGCAGGATGACTAGACGCTGATCTTCATGCAGCACGGATTGATAGCTCACGACCGGCCCTCCCGGTGACGGTTATTACTCAACAGGAACTGATGGATGGTTTCCAGCTTGTGATCCATGCCCTGGATCTGGGTGGTGAGGCTGGCCATCTGAACCTTGATGGCGTTCAGATCGTGGTGGGTGGGCAGGTGCTCCAGGTTGTCTTCCAGCTTTTGCACCCGCCGGTCTATTTCCTGCTGTTCCTTTTTCACCTCATCGATGCCATCGGTGTTCTTTTGCCGCTTGCGGTCAATCACCGTCCAGATAAACAGACCCAGAACGGCGACACTCTGGGCAATATCCCAGGCAAGACGCAGGGCGGAATAATTGACTATCTCATCAGGCATAGTGTTTTCCCTTCTTCTCATGCCTCAGCTGGCAATCAATACAACGGCAGGCGTTGATGCCTGCCTCAATTCGATTCCTGATGGAGATTTCACAATCACGGCAGCACGGCTCACCATTAATGAAGAGGGGCGACTCCTGTCGCCTTTGCCGATGCTGGTCGAGAATGCGCTGGCGTTCGTATTGTTCTAATTCTGATGCCTGTTCGAACTGATCCATGACTGCTTACTTCCCACGACCTTTCACATAGCTGTAGATACCACCGGGGGCAAGAGCTGCCATGGCCGCCATGGGGTCGTAGCCTTTGTGCACCATATAAAATGCCAGGCCATAACCAACATAGGAGGCAATCTGACGCCCCATTTTGTGTAGTGCATCTACCCAGGGAACGGTTTTGGTATCCAGCTCCTTGCGGTAGGTTTCCTCCGCCATCTTCTGCAGCTCTTTACCGGCCATGGTTGCCTGGTGTCTGAACTCGTTGACCTTGTCCGGGTCTTCGATCAGTTCACTGGCCAGATCCACGACTTTATTAAACGGGTTTATCCAATCCAGGAAACTCATAAAAGACGGTCCTCGTACAATCGCTGTTGCAGTTCAAAGGTGCGTTTGAGCCAGCCACGGATAAACCGTTTGTTGTGCTCTTCGTCGGGTTCGTCCGCCAGTTCGTGATAGCGCAATGCCCGGTAGCTGAGGAACTGGGGTAACAGATATTCAGGGGAATGTTTGTAAACGGCGGCGAGGGTTTTGGGGCCGATAATGCCGTCATCCAGAACACCTGCCGCCCGTTGTAGAAGTTTGGCGGCGGTGCGGTTGCCCATGTTGACGGCAGTATCAAAGATTGCCATGCCCATGTAGGAGGGCATATCGTCGGCGCGGGATAAAAGCCAGTAGTCGTCGAAGTAGATGGCCTTGGCCTGTTCGACGGTCAGGGCCTTGATGTCCAGTTCGGGGTGTGCCCGTTTGCTGATGCCATGGTTGGTTTCGCCTCCGGCATCGTTCGGGTCGTTGACATAACCGCCTTCCGCTTCCAGGACAAAAGCAATGGCGGACTCAAAGGCTGGGGTGTAGGTATAGGTCGTCATGCCCCGATTGTGGGGGAACACTTACCTTAAGC
The DNA here is from genome assembly GCF_947495845.1 of uncultured Endozoicomonas sp. Classification (GTDB taxonomy): domain Bacteria; phylum Pseudomonadota; class Gammaproteobacteria; order Pseudomonadales; family Endozoicomonadaceae; genus Endozoicomonas. The sequence goes on from NZ_CANMAO010000023.1 coordinate 48,607, forward strand.
GGCTTTAAAGCCCTTTACTGAAATTGATGAGATATAAAGGAAGGTTTAGCAGGCGTTTAAGCCTGCTATCAGGTAAAGAGGTTATGCTGTACTCGATTGCGATGCAACTGCATCTGCTCCCGAAGTACTTCGTAGATCTTCTGCTCACTGAGCCGGAACTGTCTGGCCAGATCCCTGTGGTTATTGCCTTTAAATGCGTCGTATATTCGCTTGTTCCGCAGGGCGTTCTTGATACGTTCGCCTTTGGGCAGGTAATAGTTTCGGCCACCACACAGAAATGCCATGGCCAGCAATACCCGCTCGGCCTGCCGGTAAATAGCCTCGTCGTCTACACCTTCACGCTTGAGCTGGGCGCGGATTACATCAGCCAGTTCTACCAGATCACCGGGCCAGTAGTGCTTTTGGTGGAGTGCATCATTGTCCAGATGGGCCATGATGTCGTTGTTTTGGTCGTCGATGCCGAACAGGTCGTCCATGGTCGCCTCGCGGTCTTGTTTTGTGCTTTAGCTTTCTATTATCGGAGGTTATGGCGGTGGGAACTACAGGGAATTGTTGGGAGAGTGTTCCCATACAGGCGTATGGGAACCAGAGGGTTTTATGCGGATTGGAGGCTGAGTTGTGAACCTGGCTGTGGCAGTAACCCGAGTTTGCTCAATCGGTTCAGTGCGTGGACAATGCTGCCGGGCTTTTTATCCATCAGACGACCAATCTCAGACAGGTTCAAACCAAGGCCATGATAATGGGCGATCTTGCCCAGCTCCGGACGCAGTTCGTTGAGAAGTTCCTGTTCACGATTTGAACTTCGGTCAGTTTGGGGTCGTGTGGGGTTGGCCAATTCCTGTTTAGCCCAACGGCGAAAGTCTTTTGCTTTTTGGGACTTGCTAAGAAAAGCCAGCAGTATACAGCCTGTTTCTGAGAATACTCTGGTTTCGCGCTGCCTGCCATCAAGTGCGGTCAATTTGACCGAAGTTGAATCTGCTCCCTCAGAGAACTCATCTTTATTGCGCTGAAAAATTCTATTAACTGAATTGGCAGGGTCGGCCATCTCCAAAGCCTGACCAATCTGAGAAGCAGTTAACCACCGCCGACCATCGTAGTTAACAATGGTTAATGGGCTTTCAGAAAAAGACGCAGTACGCACGACAGCCGAAGTTTGATTGTTTTTCACGGTCATTTCCTCGCTCAGTTATTTGCCCGCACATTCATTGTCTAAGGTTTCTAATGCGAGTCCAACAGTGTTCGTGACCAGCTCAAGCAACAGTGCCAGATCATCGCCATTAACGTCGTCCATCTGCTTGTGGTTGGCGATCAGTGCAGCGAGGGCTTTCATACAGCTGTGGGCTTGCCAGAGTTGGTCTATAGGGCGAGGGGTATGGTTCTTATTCATTGCGTTCACCTTTGAGTCGGAATTTTATTCCCGCCTCCAAGAGGTGATAATCTCGGCTGGAGACGGACTGGACGGGGTTATCACCACCGGTCTCAAAGGAACACCGGCCTCCGTAAAGGAGCCCCACCCAGCCCGTCATAAAAGGGCACTGCAGGATGGAAACGAAAAAAAGACGCCTGCGACTGTTTATTTGCGGACAAACGAGGAAAGCGTCTTTTCATTCGCCTTTGAGAGTTCGGGGGTGATAATCCCGATGGCAGATTTTGCTACCATGGGTGAAACGATACGATGGCTGTCTCAAAGCGTCAAGCATTAGTCTCAATTTACCCTGCCGAACCCTACGAATGGCTAATAGTTACCTTTGTTGCCACTGCTTCAGGCATTCGATCAGCTGCCAGCACACATCGGGGGACTGATTTAACCAATCCACTTTGGCGATGCCGTAACCGTGGTTATAACGGGCGCTCATCCGTTGCACCCACTTCTCCAGGGCGTTCTCGGAGCCGTCGCGGACGATGCCTTCGTTCGCCATAGAGATCCACAGCGCCCGCAACTTATCGACCATGGTCTTCTGGTGGTATTCCTTATCACGGCTGATCGGGCTGTTACGCTTTTTGCCCGTTCTGCGGGTTTTGGGTTTCCAGCCCATGGTGTTCTTCAGGTAGTGCTCCACCTTGAACAGTTCCCCCAGAGTCATGTCGCCGCAGCTGCTTTTGCCGGTTTGCGCCGTTAGCATCTCCCGGTATTCGTCCTCAGTCATGGCCAGATCTTTTTTAGCGATATGGATGCGGGCCTTGGCCTTGCTCATGTTGTTAGATGGCATCGAGCACCTCCGGATGATCCTGGCCGATGGCTTCCAGCAAATGACGACGGTGGTCTTCAAAGTAGCGAATCAACTTCTGGGTTTGCTCATCGGCGGCTTTGAAAGCGTCGTCCTGCTTGAAGACGTCGGGCTTGATGCAGGCAATATCCCGGCTGACCATGTGCATGGCCAGCAGTTCGGCGACTTTGCGGGCGGTGAGTTGGGTCATGCCTCACCCCCAACGGCCAGCAGTCGATGCCCATCTTCCAGCAATGCTTCCAGATCGGGGCGGTATTCTGCTGAGTCGTCCACCACATCCTGTAATGCCTGAGCCTGTCTGAGGGCATGATCTTCCAGAGAAGTGATGCGCTCATTCAGGTGCGCGATGATTCGGGAAGCGGCCAGCCCTTCAGGGTCCGGCTGCTGAACCGGCTTTCCGGTCAGTGATACTACGTTCATATACTCCGCAGGGGGCAACTCATTAAACGCCCTGACCTTGTCAGGTTCTGTCATCCATTTGTCTGTCATCGTTTTCTCCATATTCCCATGGATGGGGTGTATCCCGCCGAGCGCAGGGAGCGCGAACGGGAGGCTGCTCATCAGTACCCGATCACCACACCGGGCAGACGCCCCAAAGGGCGTTTCGCTTTAGTGGGTTGTTACGATGTCCGGCTTGCCGGATGCGCTCAGCTGTTCGTGAACCTCGCCACGGTGGATGGCTTCGGCGATGCGTATGGCGCATAAATGTGCCGGGTTGTTCTGGTCGCACTGCTCACCATTAAAGGAGACTTCGATAGCCACCTGGCTGCCTTTGCCGGTTTCGATGATTTCGATGGTTGCCTTTTTCATGATGGACTCCTTACACCGCTGCCAGATCAAGCGAGATGTGCTGCCACCGGTCGGTGTCGCCTACCCGCTCGTAGATATTGATGTAGGCCGTGGAGCCCGCCACGGTGATGGAATCCACCAGAGCTTTCATGGCCAGCTGCCACTCTTCATCGTCGATCTCCAGATTCTTCAGGCCCAGCACTTCGGCAGTGCGCAGCTGACGCTTGTGGTTGGTGCGGAAGGCACGTTCCACCAGAGCCTTGACCTCTGGGCGACCACCTTCTGTCCAGCGGTTGAGGCAGTTGTCGATCAGTTCTTTGGCCGCCTCGATCTGCTCGCTGAAGGTGATGTGCTCATGTTGCTTGAGCTGCACCTTGTAGCGACCATCGAACGACAGCAGCTGTACGTTGCCCTTTTTGCCGCCCAGTTTGACGCCGTACTGCTCGGCAGAGAGTTCGACAAATGCCTGAATGTCGCCGATGGTTTTGTGCTTGAACTGGGCCAGCAAATCACGCTGGGGCAGAGCCTGACTGAGAATCTCGGCTACCAGCTCGTCCCGCGCCTTGTCGATGGGCTTGATCAGGTCTTCCGGCACCAGTCTTCCCTGGTGGTCTTGTCGGTAGCCTGCTGGCACTTGTTGTGGTTGGTCGCTCATGGCGTTCCCTCGGTTGGTTGTGGTTATCCCCATGGATGGGGTGTATCCCGCAGAGCGCTGGGAGCGCGAACGGGACAGGTTGATGGTTAGTCGCATACGACGCCATTCTGTGTGCGACAGGTTCAAACGGTGCTGGTGCATGGTTCTCTCCTGCCGTGGTTTTTACTTCTTGATCCAACTCACCTGGCACTGTTCAAAGTCCACCAGGTATGTTTCGTAGCTGAGGCCGTTGTTGCCCTTGCTGAAGGATCTGGGCACACCCAGACCGTCCACCCGAGGGTTCCAGCCGACACGGATCTTGGGTTTGCCTCCGCCACCCAGTTCCACATGCTCCACGCTGATGTTCAGGGACTGCAGACGACTGACGGCGATGGTCGCCTTTTTCATGGAGTCGCTGATGTAGTCCTGCTGGGCATTACCCCGGTAGGTGATGGTTTGTGTTGGTACTCGCGGTGCTGCTGTCATTGTTATTTCCCTTATTGATGTTCTGCAGGTACTGGTTATTGCACGTCTACTTCGATGATTTCCCTGGGGTAGTACCAACTTTCGGAAATCCTTAAACCTGTGGTGCCACGGGTTAAAACAAGCATTCTGATAAAGGGCAGGCCAAGCCATTTGCGCAGGCGACTTCTGCGCTCCTCTATCGCTGTTAGTGGCTGGCCCGAGGTAATGGATGGGACAGTGCCGAACAGTTTTTTTGATGTCGTCTTCATCGCTGTTGCTCTCTTTGATGGTGGTTTAATGGGCTCTTAATGCCTGTTTAAATTCCTGTTCCATCAGCGCCTTGATGCGGCCAGCATCATCAGCCTTGCGGCGGTAACGGTTGGCCTGCTTTTTCAAGTTACGCTGTAGAAGGGCGCTGTCGGTGTTGACGGCCTGCTGGTCCAGTCGCAGGGATTCGTCGATGAATAGCTGTCGTGCATCAAACAGCAGGCTGATCAGGTTGTAGCGTTCCAGTTCGTCCATGTTGCGGCTCTCCTAGCTGCACTTTTTAAAGCGGTACTGGCTGGGCACCCGCTTAAAGTTGATGGCAAAACCCCGCTGCTCTGCCTTCCACGGCTTGAGGTATTCCTCGAACACATCACAGGCCAGTGCTTCATCCCGGCAACGGTTGCGCTGTGGGCAGGCATCGCAGGGGCAGTTACCCGCCTTGTTGGCCTGCGGGTAATGTCCACCGGCGGGGTCGTAGCCTTTTTGCTCCTGGCTGTTGGGGTTGGGTTCCACCCACAGATCGGTGGCGACGATGACGGTTTCCATCTCACACCTCTTTCACTGGTATGCGGCTATGTTCACACCCACCCCGACAGGCGTGGTACAGCTGCACCCGTGTAGGATTGGTGGCGCAAAATTCCCGCGCCTGGAACTGCAGGCATTTATCCCTTGGCAGTTCGCCCACTACCGGGCAGTTCACGCAGTAGCCCATAAACGCGCCTTCAAACTTGTCCTTAAAAGGCCCGATGCGCCGTGCCAGGTATTTACCGCTGAGTACCTGGGAGACCATGGCGGTAGACACATCCAGTCGTTTGGCGATCTGGCTCTGGCTCAGCTTTTCCGCCACCTTGACCAGCTCCTGATACCACTGGTCATTGACGTACTCTTCTTTGCTGTGTGCTTGGTCTGACATGGTCGTTTACCCCTGAATAGTGATGATTTCTTTAGTCTTGTAGTCGTAGAGCCTGCCCAGCTCGTGGCTGATGGCCGGTGCCTTTTCGCCGTTGTCCCGATGAACCGGCAACAGGTAGCTGGTTTCCCCAAGGCTGGGCTCGCACTGGCGCAGGTAGTTGAAGCGGTGCAGATCCTCTACCCGTTGCTGCACGACGACGGTCTCCTGCTCAGTCACCATCGCCAGCTCACTGACGGTAAAGTTGCGCAGCATGCGCATGGCCTTCCACAGGTCGAACTCCGCAGAACCCACCGGAGCCGGTTCACCGGGCCAGCGGCTCAGGGTGGCGGGCACCGTGTGCACCGTGTCGGTGTTCGGGTCGTAGCATTCGCTGGTGTTGTTGCGCAGCTGGGGCGCGTGGCGTCCGGTATTGCGGATCAGCCAGTAGAGCCGGGTGGGTCTTGGTTCCCGCCACAGGTACCCGGCACGCTCCAGGGCGTTCAGGTAGATCAGCGCCGTGGTGTCGCTGAGTTGCGCCTCAGCGGCCAGCTCCATGGCTGTGGCCGGAAACAGCTGGCGAACGGCAACCCACAGGCGCTGCATACCGTTACGCTGGTGACCATGACTCTCCAGGCCGGTCTGACCGGTGTAGCCGCTGGTGCGTTCTTTTTTGAAGTAAGTTGATCCCATGTTCTCCCCCGAAAACATCTCGCAAACGTGGCCTGCTTACGCAGACACCCCTAAGAAATACGTGCCTTTCGCTTCCCGGAAGGCCGCCAGATCCATCGCCTTTACCCCGAGGGATGCTGCCACCTGTTCAATGCGATACAGGCCGGTAGTGATGCGTCGTGTATTGCCTTTGGCGTATTTATTCAGGTCTGCCAACAGACAATCACTGACGCTCACCTCGCACAGATGCTCAGTAATCAGACGGGCGTCGTGTTCATCCAGGGGCAGAAACTCCACGTCGATCAGGAAACGGTTGTCGAACTTCTCAGACTTCTTGATCTCCCGTTTGATGTCCTTCATGCCCACCAGAATGATGGGCATAGTGCTCATGTCCTGCAGATCCATGATGGAGTCGCGCATATCCGGAAAGCGCACCAGGTAATCCGCCTCATCGATAAACAGCGGGCGCTCCTCCATGGAGAGCTTGCGGGTGATGTCGTCCAGCATGATGTCCATGAAACGACGGGGTGGAATCTCCAGCTCACGGCAGATGGCCCGCAGCAGCGCCGAAGGTGTCCGCCATGCCGCCATGGCCCTGACGTAATAAGCGTTGTGCCGGATGGCAAACCACGCCGTACTGGTGGTTTTGCCCAGCCCGGTGTCGCCGTGGATCAACCCCAGACGATGCGTCAGCCGTTGAGGTGCGCTCAACAGCGCCTGCCCCTGGGCAGCCAACAGGGCGACGTTTTTGACAGGAACGGTAATGTTTCTCATACTTAGCACTCACTTTATTGTTGTGGGCATGCTTGCCCGGTACTCCTGAGGGCTGTTCCAGCAGCTCTCAGACTCTTCTTCTCTTACTCATCCTTCAGCCCGAACGCCGTCTTCCCGAAGTCGTCCAGCACCATCTTGTGTCCCTGGAATTCCGCCGTGCCTTCGTGGCGCTGCTTCCAGTTCTGTTCAAACTCGCTCAGGGCTTCCCCGGCCTGCTGGCGCTCTTCCAGCCGTATCCAGCGGCGCATACGGTCATAGCCGGTTTCTGCCTGCTGGTTTCCCTCCTGTTTGTTCTGGGTGGACTGGTTGGCGTCTTTCATGTAATCGCTCCAGGCCACCAGTGTCTCGGCACTTGGGTTGGCTTCCCGCTCTGCCTTTGCCTGCTCCTCGGCTTTGGCCTGATCTGCCGCTGCCAGTGCATCCGCAGCTCCGGCCAGATAGTCGGTCTGGTGCTCATGGTGACGGCGTGGCATCTGGGTGACGTTGACATTGCGCTCGGCAATCTCCCGCTCCCGCTTGGCGAAAATCTTCTCGATCAGGTCTGCCTGGTTGATCTTGCGGCCCTTGGCTTTCAGCTCGGCTTTTTGCTGGCCGATCTTCTTCTGCTCTTCCTTCATGGCGCGGGCCAGCTCTTCGCGGCTGATGCCGGTAATGGCCGGATTCTGTGCCATGCAGACAAACTCACCAGAAGTCTCAAACAGGTAGATACGCCCGATGTCGCTGTTGTCGTAGCGCACCATGAACTGCTCACCCACACGGGCTCCCAGCTCCGCTGCCACGTACCAGCCACCTTCCAGCCGGATGCCCTTCTTCTGAGCGGTGCGGATGCCTTTCTGGCCGGGGATCGGCTCCAGTAGCAGATCCAGCGCCCGCACATCGTCGATGCGACGCAGGGGCTCGACCCAGTTGGCCACCCTTTCAGCCGGTGACTGACCATTGAGGCCGCCGTGGGCATCGTGCATATAAAAGGCATCAATCCAGCGGTTGCAGAAGGTCTGCAGGTCTTCGCTGCTCATGGTCACGTCAATCACGTTCTTGCTGCTGCCCGCCTTGCGCTTGAGCCGGTCGGCAAAGCTGAACTGCGCCTTGATGGCTTCCCGCTCCGCCACGTTGTGGCCGATAAAGCCCGGCAGCATTTCCACCATGCCGTGGGCAAAGGTGCGGAAGAACCGTTCCACAAAGGGCTTTTGTTCGCCGGAGAACGGGTCGGTGAATTTCAGGTCGATGCCCAGCACATCGGCGACCATGGCCATGTAATGGGAGGCGTAATCCTTACCGTTATCCACCCGGATCACCTGTTCCCCCTGGCCGTCCATCGCCCACTGCAAAATGGCTTCGCGCATGGTCAGGGCCACGCCCCAACTGTCGGAACTCTTGCGCACCTTCAGCACCGCCCGGCGGGAATACACGTCCAGACAGGCGATCAGTGAGAAGCGGCCATCGGTACACATGACGTCAGCCGGTGAGCTGTCCATCTCCCAGAGCTGGTTGAGGCGCAGCACGTTCTCGGCGGCATCGCCACCGGCGGCCATGTACTTGTTCTTGAAGGCGTCGGGGTTGGCGACAGCGGTGAACAGTCGTTTGTTTTTCACCTTCCACTTGGCCAGCCACTGTTGCAGGGCGCGCTCGCTGGGAATGGTGAGGTCATCACGACCGTCGAAATTGGCTCCCAGGGCCTTGAGCATATTCGGTGCGCTGGTGTGGGGCATTTTTGCCAGCATGCCTTCGGCGAAGGCGGTCAGCTCGGGTTGAGTGTCCATTAAACTGCGTTTAACCGCCTTGTAATTGCAGGCTAAACCGGCAGGGCCTTCGGTCGCATAGGCAGCACGCCAGCGGTACAGGTTGGCGCGGCTCACCTTGGGCACATAACTCTTGACCAGGGCGGCCAGTTCCAGCTGGTTGCTGTTGTAGGCGTCGACAAATTCACGGATGGAGGCTTCGAGGGATTCGAAGTCGGCCACGTACACTTCCAACGCAGAGAGCACTTCGATCCGTGCCCGCACCCTGCCCTGCTCTTTGGGTGAGAGTTGGTTGAAGGCAGCCATCTGGCGGACGTGCTGGTCTTTGTTGTCCCCGGCTTCTTTCATGCCTTCGAGGTTGCCCTTGAGCTGGGCTTCGTTCAGGTCACCGGATTGCCGGGAGGCGGCCTGCTGTTGTTTGGTCTGGCGGATGCGCAGCGCCCGCTGGGTTTCTTTGGGCAGGCTGGAGATGTGGTATTCGCGGCCTCCGCCTTTGCCTTGTCTTGGGCGGCACTGGCAGTTTTCTCTGTTTACAAACCTCATAGCAGTTCTGCGAACACCATTAAATGGCGGGCATTCTGCAATTGTTTTTATTTCAAACCATTCTGAGAACGACATTTCGCATCCTCACCTTTCTTGGTAAACGGAACGCCCAATATGACGCTCTATAGCTTTGAGGACTTGGCGTGTTTTTCCTTTTGGATTTCCACATACGCCCTCCCACTTTTTGACCGCATAAGTAACGGTTCTTGGGGCTACACCGACCTCCTCAGCTATATCGCTGTATGTAATCCCAATCTCGTAAAGCGATGCCTTAACACTCCAAAAAATGCTTTCGCTCATGCTGATTCTTTCCGCCTCCTGTGGTAGCTTTTTCTCATCTTGTGTAGCGTTTTCTCACAATATACGCAACTTGCGAGACGGTCAAGCCATTATTACGCACTTTGAGTAAGAATATGTATTCAGTGGAAGATATTATCAGTCGAATGAAAGAGGCTGCCCGGTGTGAAAGCGATATAGATCTAGCTATTTATCTAGGTTTGTCTCGTAGTAATGCAATCAGCAGCTGGAAGTCGAGAGGCTCAAAACCTTACGCATATTGCGAAAACATATCTAACCGGGAAGGGGTCACTATTGACTGGCTATTAACTGGAAGAGAACCAAGATTTATCAACCAAGCATCAGCAGTAGTTGATCAAAAAGAGAGAAAACTTTTAGAAATGCTTGATGCTCTTTCTGATGAAAACAGGAGAGAGATTTTATCTCGCATTGAGGGCATGTACTCAGCAAGCCAGCAAACCCAACGCATCGCAGAACTTGAAAAGCAACTAGCAGATTTGAATAAAAAAATATCCTGAACTTGGACACTCTCACAATTTTTCATTGTCAGCAGCGTTCTCCGAACTTTGTCCAAGTTCATATCTTATTGTCCATGTTTAACTTGGACACTGTCCAAGATGGAATAAACGTACACCCCTCTATAATCAGCTACCCACCAAACTTGGACACTAAATATCAAACCTATATGCGGTGTCCAACTATCGCGAACCCTACCTATGCCGTTTCAGACTGTTTAACCGTCCGGTAAACCCAGTATTAAAGCCGTTTAACGTCGTTTTAGCGGGTGGCTGCTGTTTGCGTCGTCCTGGGGTGCTTGTGCGCCTGCTCGGTGGTTTGGTGAGGATACGGAGTGTGGAGGCTATCAGGCAGGCTGGTTGCGCTCGACGCCGCAGGCTACGGGCGTTTGAGGTGTACCTCAGTCACTTAAACCCATGCTTATGCAGATATACCCGGTAGAGCCCTGGTAATATCAGACCTACCTTCGGGTTACAGAAATTGTGCAGAAATAAGCGCAGCCCTGCATTGTCACAGGGCATAAGGAAAGGGTTTTTACTGACTTAAATGAGAGAAGAAATATCCAGATAGGGTGCAACCGACCCCTTACTGAAGTCGTCCAGATGAGGAACATTTCCAAGGCGTGGCGCAGGGATCAAACGGGTTAAGGTGGCTAGATTTTCTTCGAACCGATGCATGTCCGGATCAATCCGGTTGGCAACCCAGCCCGCTAACGTTGAACCATCCCGAAGAATCGCTTCTGCTGTTAACAGCGCATGATTCAAACAGCCTAACTTCATACCGACCACCAGAATAACCGGGGTGTTCAACGCCTTTGGTAATCCTGACATCATCTCCCGGTCATTAACCGGGACTCGCCAACCACCAGCGCCTTCGATAAACGCCAGATCGTATTTCTTCATCAAAGCGCCACGGCAATAACCGGTCAGACGATCCAGCGTCATGCGAACACCCGCCTCTTCTGCCGCTATATGTGGAGCAACCGGCGGCTCAAACGCCAAGGGGTTCATCTGTTCATAAGGCAATGACATTGTCATTGCCTCAATCAAAACCTCAGCATCATCATTACGAAGCCCTTCACTGGATTGATGACAACCCGCAGACACTGGCTTCAGTGCCAGTGTTGACAAGCCTTGCAAACGAGCGGCTTCCAGAAGGCCGCAGGCAACAACAGTTTTACCTGCATCGGTATCAGTACCGGTTACAAAGAAAGCTTTACCCATTACAACACGCCTCGCTCTTAAGTAAACACGTTATTCTATGACCATCGCGAAGGTAAAAAGGTTCTATAAGTTATTTATTCAAAACGCCATACAACACTTGATAGGTCAGAGGCAATCCTGCTTTTACCCTCCGATGCTCATAGGTTTTTCTTAACTCATCCAGCTTTCGGCGCGTAAATAGGTTGGGCGTTCCATCCAAAACTGTATTCACCCCGAGCGCCTTCAAAGACCGCAACATCGTGCTTACATCAGGGTAATAAACTGCTTCAGCCTGAAGTGACAGGCTCTTCTGACGCATGCCCGAGTCATGGATGATTTTTTGCTGCTCCGAGAATCCGGCAAACTGATTAACTCGACCACTCTCTCCCGCCTGAGTCCAGGAAGCATTCAGTTCATGCAAGCTGCCGTCGGATAACGTGGAGAACACAAACTGCCCTCCCGGCTTCAGCACCCGCGACACTTCATCAAGAACTCGTTCCAGGCTACACCATTGAATAGCAAGGCTTGAAAAAATGAGGTCGATGGATTCGGATGCAAACGGCAGTGACTCAATATCACCGGAACACCAGCGAACACGATTGCATGAAGAATGCTGCCGTTGGGCAAACTGCAGCATGCCCATAGAAAGATCCAACCCGGTCACCAATGCAGAAGCGTACCTGTCAGCCAACGCCACGGAGTGAATGCCTGTTCCGCTGCCCAGATCCAGCACACGATTAACAACAGCATTCGTCGGCAGCCCTAGCATAGCCCTGGCCGCAACCCGATGTTGCAACACCGCTGCAGCATCGTAACTTTGAGCGGCTCTACCAAAATTACGAGCGATTAGTCGCTTAACACTAACCTTGTTAACACGTGCAGCTACATCACTGCACGGGACACCTGACTCTGAGGAGTAATCATCTAAGGAATATGGAGACACAGCTGCTGCACCTCCCTGACAACGACACCCGGATCATCCATAAAAAAAGTATGCCCACCTTCCAGCACTTGAACCCGATGCGTCGGAAAACGAGTTTCAATCAACTCGGCAGCACTCGCCGGCACCAATCCGTCGTCTTTTCCAAACATATGACTGATCGGACAGCGAAGATCAGCAAGCGCTGAACGGAGGTCACTACCACCCAACAAAGCCAGCAGTTCCTTTAAGGTGGTTTGATCAAGCTCGGCGTCATCCACCAGGGATTGCAACAACGTAATTTGTGCTTTTCGCTGAGGGCTGCCTGAAGCGCACAAAAGGGCAAACTGTCGTAAGGTTTTTCCGGCAGATTCTGCAAGACCTTCTGAGAAACTGGAAAACAAAGCCGGTGACATGGCTTCTGGCCAGTCAGACTTCTGAACAAAACATGCATTGGCTGCAAGATTAACGACACCGGCGACATTTTCCGGATGTCGACTGGCATACAATGTTGCCAGCATCCCCCCCAGTGACCAGCCCACCAGTACCGCAGGTTTTTCAAATAATTGCTGATCCAGATAATCCAGCAGTACGTTCCAGTCGTAGGGTTTTCTGTAAGCATCAAGCTCACTCACTAAACCCGGGAGTTGCACAATTGAAACACGACGATGATCTGCATCCAGAGCTTCAGCCAGGGTTTCCATAACACCGGCTGGCATTGCCCAGCCACTGATCAACACAATTGGGTACTGGCTCATCCCGTCATCACTCCTGAATTTGATAATTCTTCTGGACTTATGTCGTTTACACGGGGTCTATGTAACGCTTTAGACATAACTTTTTCAAGAGCGCTGAGCAGATCTTCAACATGTTGTCGTGTATGAGTGGCACTGAAAGTAATGCGTAATCGGGAAGAACCCTTTGGTACCGTAGGCGGGCGGATGGCGGGCACCAGAATATTCTGTTGTGCCAATTTATTGCTGACTTCCATGGCTCGCTTTTCACAACCCACAAGCAACGGTTGAATCGGCGTCTGTGAATCCATGAGGGGAAAGCCCAACTGTTCACAGCCTTTTCGAAAATAGCGGATCAGATCCTGCAAATGCTCCCGACGCCAACTTTCCTTTTGCACAATTTTGAGACTCGTTCTCGTAGCCTCCGCCACCGCAGGCGGCATAGATGTCGTATAAATGTAACTTCGGGCAAATTGGATCAGCGTTTCGATCAACGCATCGCTACCGGCCACAAATGCACCGTAGGTGCCAAAACCTTTACCCAGTGTTCCCATCAACACCGGCAGCTGCTCTTGGCTTAAACCAAAAGCCTGAGCAACACCACCACCAGTTTCACCAAGAAAGCCAAAGCCGTGGGCATCGTCCACCATCAGCCACGCTTGATGTCGCTGGGCGATGCCTGCCAGTTGATCAATGGGAGCAACATCTCCGTCCATACTGAACACACCATCGGTGACAATCAATTTACGACGGGCGTCTGTTTTTTTAAGGCGAAGTTCGAGATTCTCAACATCGTTATGGAGGTAACGCTGAAAACGGGCGCCCGACAATTGCCCGGCATCCAGTAATGAAGCATGATTCAAACGATCTTCAAACACCGCATCCTGCTTACCCAATAAAGCCGTGATGGCACCAAGGTTTGCCATGTAGCCATTGGAAAACAGCAATGCACGATCACGGCCGGTAAACTCTGCTAGTTCATCTTCCAGTTGATGATGCGCTTTACTGTGACCAATTACCAAATGAGAAGCACCGCCCCCCAAACCGTAGTCATTCGTCGCCTGTTGAAAGCTGGCGATAACCTCTGGATGGTTCGCCAAACCAAGATAATCGTTACTGCAGAAAGCCAGATATTGTCGCCCATCAATCACTACTTCTGGCTGCTGAGGGGTTTCCAGCATTTTTCGGCGTCGATATAACCCTGCTGCCTGACGATGACGGAGATCCTGCTCCAGTTCGAAACTCATTAACTCTGCCCAGTCGATCCTGTGGAAGCCGCTGCATCGTAATATTGATCGTTACTTTTCTCACGATCGTAAAACGCCTTGATCGGACAGGTTTCCGGTGCATCAACACCTTCACCCCAATCGTGATTCTGGTTGATGCCTAATTTATCAAACAGTTCACGGTCACGATTCACTTCCGGGTTGGCGGTGGTCAGCAGCTTATCGCCAAGGAAGATGGAATTCGCACCCGCCAAAAAAGCCAGCGCCTGTAATTCATCACTCATTTTTTCACGACCGGCGGATAAGCGAACATTCGACGCTGGCATCATAATTTTGGCGACGGCGATGGTGCGGACAAAATCAATACCTTCCACCTCATCGACATTTTCCAGAGGCGTACCCGCCACTTTGACCAACATGTTGATAGGCACACTTTCCGGATGCTTGGGCATGTTCGCCAGTTGAACCAACATGCCAGCACGATCGCGCTCCGTTTCACCCAAACCCACAATGCCGCCACTGCATACATTCATGCCGGCATCGCGAACATTGGCCAGTGTGTTCAAGCGATCAGAGAACGTTCTGGTGGTGATAATGCTGCCGTAGAATTCTGGCGAGGTGTCCAGGTTGTGGTTGTAGTAATCCAGACCTGCGGTGGCAAGATCATTCGCCTGATCTTCACTGAGCATGCCTAGCGTCATGCAGGACTCTAATCCCAAATCTTTAACGCCTTTGATCATCTCAATGATTAACGGCATATCTTTTGCCGGTGGGTTCTTCCAGGCGGCGCCCATGCAAAAACGAGTCGCGCCAGAGGCTTTGGCGGCTCGGGCTTCTTCCAGAACCTTTTTCACTTCCATCAATTTTTCTTTTTCCAGACCTGTGTTGTAGTGACCGCTCTGAGGGCAATATTTACAATCTTCTGGACAGGCGCCCGTCTTAATAGAAAGCAGTGTGCTAACCTGCACCTGGTTTGGATCGAAGTGCGCGCGATGCGCCAGTTGCGCTTCAAAGATCAAATCATTGAATGGCTTTTGAAACAAAGCTTCGACTTCCGCCATGGTCCAGTCATGACGAAAAGCGCTGGAAGAATCGGCGGACACCGCCTGGTTAGTACTGACCATGACACCCTCTGGATAGGAACTCACTCTATGACACATGGTGAGTTTTATTAATTATGAAAATGAAAACGATGATAACGGATTAAGCAGAACCGTCAACCAATGCTAAAGACCCTAGTTTACAACTGGTTTAAAATTAAACAACTTGTAGAAATAAAGTGCATACTCTGTCGCGGCTTCACCACTCTGAACCAGCCTCTGTGCACACTTTGCCTCAATTCATTCCCGGTACCAACGTGCTTTTGTTCCACCTGTGGAATTCCCATTAATGAAAGTGAAACGGGGCTTTGTCCTCAATGCATTATTCAGCCACCGTTGTTTGATCATTGCCTTGCGCCTTTTTTGTACCAGTTCCCCATTAATAAGGTTCTGCAGATGGTGAAATACCAATCCCGACTTGAACTGATCAAACCCATCACCCAGCCAATGGCCGATTTATTGTCAGATTTTTATCTGGAAGACCAGTGGCCAGAAGTTGTTATTCCAGTACCACTCCATGAAAAGCGATTACGAAAACGTGGTTATGATCAGGCCTTGCTGGTAGCCAAGGCTTTGAAAAAACAACTTCCGGATGTGATTACCCTTGAGAACCAACTGATCAAGCGGGTCAAACACTCCAGCCCTCAGCAAAATCTGGATGCAAAAGATCGCCAGAAGAATATTAAACAGGCCTTTGCGCTCCAGAAAAATCTGCAATACCGGCACATCGCACTCGTAGACGACGTTGTTACCACAGGTGCTACAGTCAGTGAGATCACAAAACTGCTAAAGAAAGCCGGTGCTGAGCGTGTGGATATCTGGAGCATTGCCAGAACACCGGAAAATCAATAACTGTTATTGCTACTTATTAAATTACTGCCCATCAACCAATAAGATACCCACTTTCACTCATAAAATACCTTATCTCATGAACACTGGCTCCCAATCCGCCTGTTCAATCAGTGCCCATAAATCATCATGCCTGTTGCTGGATGCTGCGGTTTTATTGATGGCTTCTGGCGCGCATACCGAAAGGGTCAACCGAAACCTGAAGCGTCTTGCGGCGGCGCTTGGGTTTGAAGTCGAACTGTTTTTTTCCCTTTCTGGCATCACACTGACACTCTCCGACCATCGTCATGAACCCATTACTGCGTTTCGAAAAGTGCCTGCCTATGGCGTTCAGCTCAGCGTTGTATCCGCCATCAGTCGTTTAAGTTGGAAGGCAATGGAAGAACAGATGCCTTTTGACTCTATTGAAAAAGAAATTCAGCGAATCCGCACACTGCCCCATTATCCAAAGCCGCTGGTTATTATGATGATTGCTCTGGCGGGCATGGCCTTTTGTCGTGTATCCGGCGCAGATTATCTTTCAGTCGCTCTAGCAGGAGTGGCGACAGCACTGGGTTTTTACACCCGCAATCTACTGTTACAAAAACACTATACGCTGCCCATCTGTGTTGCGATGGCGGCGTTTGTGGCCAGTGGCATCAGCGGCATTGGTTATATCAGTGCCATCATCCCTCATCCGGAAATCGCCGTAGCTACTTCGGTTTTGTTTTTAATCCCCGGTATTCCCATGATCAATAGCATTGTGGATCTGGTACATGGCCATATCATTACCGGTCAGGGAAGAGCCATGCAAGCCATCGTGATTTCCATGGCCATCGCTATGGGGATTACTTTGAGCTCTGCATTATTGGGAGCGCTGATTCCATGAGCTTTTTATTTATTGAAAAAGTGCTCTGGGCCGTGGTTGCCGCGCTCGGGTTTGCCACGTTATTTACCGTTCCCCGTCGTGCATTTTGGGCTGTGGCTGTGCTGGCTGCTATTGGTTATGCATTAAGAGGCTTTGCTTTGGATAATGGTGCCAGCCTTGTGCTGGCAACGTTGCTGGGCTCCTGCGTCATGGGCTTGCTGTCTATTCAGCTGGCACACTGGGTTCATACGCCCACTACCGTCTTTATGGCACCCGCAGTGATTCCCATGGTGCCCGGCCTGTATGCATATCGATTCATGATGGGATTGCTGGAAATCAGTCATAACCCTGATGTACCGGTGGA
>NZ_CANMAO010000024.1 GCF_947495845.1 uncultured Endozoicomonas sp.
TACCCAGTATGGAAGCCAGCTCATACCTTATTATGCATTGCTATATCTGGCTTGCGGTGTTTTTGTCCCGTACATAGCGCCTCCACTAAAGGTCTAATAACGTTTAAGGAAGATATACAGGAATTAACATCAGGCCTTAATAGCTCTTTTGGGTCAAGCATTGCCTTACAGATATCTAACAAAACATTTCGTAAGGCCGGATTATGTTCTCTTAGTGAAACTAAGAAATAACCCTCCCGAAATACCTGCTCTCCTCCAACCTCACCCCAGCAAACATTAAACGGTTGTTGAATATCCAGATGATCTGAAAACAAATTGGAGATAATGATACCTGCAGAATTGATCATAGACCGCTCATCTGCTTTTGCTTTCTTCCCTGTCGCCAACTCAATTGCTGCATAATGGATATCAATAAGCATTTGATCAGCGCTAGATTGTAGGGCCTCATGATAATCTACGGCATCGAAATCAATTGCATTTACCTCATCTTTTTTTTCATCATAAAGAAGATTGCCAGGATGAAAATCATGATGCCCTACCCCCGCTGCTACCAACGTCCGGATACACTCAAGAATTTTTGTTGATAGAGCAATCTTTTCAGATAGACTCCACTCTTTAGAGAAAACAAAATCAGAAAGCTGGACTCCTGGCACAAAATTTATATCAATATATCGATAGCCATCAAGTACGCCTGAGCCCATAGAACCAAGCTGACTAGCCAGCTTCGAATACTCCGATTGTGCATTTGCATCTTCTTTCTGCTTCTTCAGCTTTCTAAGTTCTCCTAGCTTCCAGTCTCCAGTGCTCTGACCCTTTAATAATTTGTTAGCATCAAACACCTGGCTAAAGTGTCCCTTACTCGGATTATCCAGCTTGAACTGGAATAACTCTGGGGTAGATCCATCCTTAGCAAACCCAATAAGATGAAAACCTTTAGATGAAATTAATTCACAACCATTATTGAATCCGCTTTTTAGTTTATTAAATAAACAGTTTATTTAAACATCAGAAAATGCAGGAGAGCTTTCAACAATACTTTGATTGGAATGATTCAGAGGCGAGAAGGTTACACAGTCTCTTTTATTATGTAATGGAATCATGATCGCTAACCTTAAAGAAATATTAGCTCGTCCACGATATCACGTATTAGTTTTATTCAGGCTGGAACATATTTAGAGGAGAGTGATAATTTTGATAATAAAAAAAGCCGGGCGAACCCGGCTTTTATATAACTTATTCTTCGTCAGCTGCTTCGACTGCTTCAACAGCAGGACGATCCAGTAACTCAACATAAGCCATAGGAGCGTTATCACCATGGCGGAAACCGCACTTGATGATGCGGATGTAACCGCCTGGACGCTCTTTAAAACGCGGACCCAAGTCAGTAAACAGTTTGCCAACAGCAGCCTTGTCACGAAGACGATCGAACGCAAGACGACGGTTAGCAACGCTGTCTTCTTTAGACAGAGTGATCAGCGGTTCAGCAACACGACGAAGCTCTTTAGCCTTCGGCAGTGTTGTTTTGATTACTTCATGCTCAACCAGGGAAGCAGTCATGTTCTTGAACATCGCTTTGCGATGTGAACTGTTCCGGTTGAGCTTGCGGCCACTTTTACGATGACGCATGGCACAAACTTCCTCTTTTTACTGGACGCTACCTCTGTTTCAACAACGGTGGTAGCGCTCAGCCGCAATTAAGCAGAAACCTTGTCGTCGCCCTTCAGACTGGCCGGTGGCCAGTTGTCGAGACGCATACCCAGGCTCAGACCACGAGAAGCAAGTACATCCTTGATTTCAGTCAGGGATTTCTTGCCAAGATTCGGAGTCTTGAGCAATTCAACTTCAGTTCGCTGGATCAGGTCACCAATGTAGTAGATATTCTCTGCTTTGAGGCAGTTAGCACTACGTACAGTAAGTTCAAGATCATCAACAGGACGGAGAAGAATCGGGTCAACTTCATCCTCTTCCTTCACTGGCTCTGGCTCAGACTCACCTTCCAGATCAACAAATACAGCCAACTGCTGCTGCAGAATAGTCGCAGCACGGCGGATGGCTTCATCCGGATCCAGAGTACCATTGGTTTCCAAGTCAATAACCAGCTTGTCGAGGTCAGTACGCTGTTCAACACGAGCACTTTCTACGACATAGGAAACACGGTATACAGGGCTGTAGGTGGCATCCAGCTGCAGACGACCGATAGCACGAGTTTCCTCTTCGTCTTGACGACGGCTGTCGGCTGATTCATACCCACGACCACGAGCAACCCGCAGTTTCATGTTCAGATTGCCCTTGTCATTCATGTGGGCAATAACATGATCAGGATTAACGATTTCAACATCGTGATCCAGCTGGATGTCAGCAGCGGTGACGACACCGGCACCTTTTTTGCTCAGAGTCAGAGTAACGCTGTCACGGCCAGTCATACGAATAGCCAGACCTTTCAGGTTGAGCAGGATTTCGATAACGTCTTCCTGAACACCTTCAATGGCGCTGTATTCGTGCTGTACGCCATCAATCTCTACTTCTGTCACGGCACAGCCGGGCATAGAAGAGAGAAGGATACGACGCAGGGCATTACCAAGAGTATGCCCAAAACCACGCTCAAGCGGTTCCAGGGTAACCTTTGCCCGTGTCAGACTGATTTCTTCGACATCAATATGTCGAGGAGTTAAAAATTCAGTAACCGAATTCTGCATGGATGTCACACCCCACCTAACTGTCTATCCCTTACTTGGAGTACAGCTCGACGATCAAGTTTTCGTTGATGTCGGCCGCCAGATCACTCCGCTCGGGCAGCGTCTTGAAGATGCCTTCTTTTTTAGTAGCATCGACTTCAACCCACACGGAAAAACCGCGTTGAGCTGCAAGTTCAAGCGCTGCACTGATACGCAGCTGGTTCTTTGCCTTTTCACGGATAGCAACCACGTCACCAGCTTTAACCTGGTAAGACGGGATGTTTACAGTCTTGCCATTAACCATGACAGCTTTGTGGCTGACCAGCTGACGCGCTTCTGCACGGGTAGAACCGAATCCCATGCGGTAAATCACGTTATCAAGGCGTGACTCAAGAAGTTGCAACAGGTTAGAGCCTGTAGCACCCTTCAGACGGTCAGCTTCCTTGTAGTAATTACGGAACTGCTTTTCCAGAACGCCGTAGATACGACGAACTTTCTGCTTCTCACGAAGCTGCACACCGTAGTCGGAAAGACGACCACGACGCTGGCCATGCTGACCAGGTGCATTTTCTGCCTTGCACTTTGACTCGAGCGCACGAACACCACTCTTCAGGAAGAGATCGGTGCCTTCACGACGAGACAATTTGCACTTAGGGCCTATATATCTAGCCATTTACCGTTCTCCTGCTTATACACGACGCTTCTTGGGCGGACGACAACCATTGTGTGGGATCGGAGTAACATCAGTGATGTTATTGATCTTGAAACCACAAGCGTTGAGCGCGCGTACAGCGGATTCACGGCCTGGACCAGGCCCTTTAACATTCACGTCGAGATTCTTCAGACCAAACTCAGCGGCTGCACGTCCAGCACGTTCAGCAGCAACCTGTGCAGCGAACGGAGTACTTTTACGGGAACCACGGAAGCCGGAGCCACCTGCAGTTGCCCAGGACAATGCATTACCCTGGCGGTCGGTAATTGTCACGATAGTGTTGTTAAAAGAGGCGTGGATATGGGCTACGCCATCCACTACCGACTTTTTAACCTTCTTACGTGTACGAGTACCTGGCTTTGCCATATCAGAACAAATCCTGTATTAAAAAAGTCGTTGCTGTCTCATTAAAGAGAGTCAACGATCTTACTTACGAATCGGTTTGCGCGGACCCTTACGAGTACGGGCATTAGTCTTCGAACGCTGACCACGAACCGGCAGACTGCGACGGTGGCGAAGACCACGATAGCAACCCAGATCCATGAGGCGTTTGATGTTCATGCTGATTTCGCGACGCAGGTCACCCTCAACGTTCAGTTTTGCAACTTCAGTACGCAGGGATTCCAGCTGATCTTCGCTCAGATCAGATACTTTGGCAGAAGGGTTAACACCAGTAGTAGCACAAAGCTGCTGAGCTGAAGTTTTACCAACACCAAAAATGTAGGTCAACGAGATAACGGCATGTTTGTTATCTGGAATGTTGACGCCAGCAATACGGGCCATTCAATCGTCTCCGTTATTACATTTAACCGTACATCAGCTATTTGCAATTCTTTCGAACTTAAATAAGACTGAAGTACGTCACCATTTCATTTCTCTGATTTTCATCAGTCTCCTGAGAATGGCTGCCTTCATCCTGTTGCACTGTTAAGGCTCGTGTAAAACACAGCCCTCTAATAACAACAGGTCGAAAGGCGGAAATTCTAATCCGTCTTTCGATAAAACACAACCGCTCATGACAAAATCATGAACGGCTGTGTAATTCTTGGTCACATTAAACCAGATCAGGTTTCATTCAGGAATCCGTAGATTCCCGATTAATGTTAGCCCTGACGCTGTTTGTGACGTGGCTCCTGACAGATCACGCGTACATTACCCTTACGCTTAATGATCTTACAGTTGCGGCAGATTTTTTTAACCGACGCACGTACTTTCATAACTTACTCCACAACCGTTGCAGAACTACTCTATAAAAGAGTCTCTTAACGAGTGGTAACTAGCGAACCAAGCCGCCGTTACCATAGCCCTTAAGATTGGATTTCTTCAGCAGCGACTCATACTGATGCGACATGAGATGCGACTGCACCTGAGCCATGGTGTCCATCACCACGACAACCACGATCAACAAGCTGGTTCCCCCGAGGTAGAAAGGCACGTTAGCCGACACTACCAGAAACTGAGGAATCAGACATACTGCTGTCATGTAAAGAGCACCGAACATAGTCAGGCGAGTCAGTACACCATCAATATAACGCGCAGACTGTTCACCAGGACGAATACCCGGAATGAATGCGCCTGACTTCTTCAAGTTATCAGCAACATCTTTTGGATTAAAGACAAGCGCCGTATAGAAGAAACAGAAAAAGATGATGCCTGCCGAGAACAGTAGGATGTTCAGTGGCTGACCCGGACCCAGCGCCAGAGCAATATCTTGCAACCAACCCATGCTTTCACCCTGGCCGAACCACTGCGCAATTGACGCAGGGAACAGCAGCAAGCTTGAAGCAAAGATAGCTGGTATAACACCCGCCATATTAACTTTCAAAGGCAGATGACTGCTCTGAGCCGCAAACACCTTACGTCCTTGTTGACGCTTGGCATAGTTTACGGTGATCCGACGCTGTCCACGCTCAATAAAGACCACAAATGCGATGATCGCGACTGCCAGTATAGCGACAGCCAGCAACATCAGAATATTAACGTCACCCTGACGTGCGGACTCGAAAGACCGCACAATCGCACTTGGTAGACCTGCGACAATACCTGCAAAGATGAGAATCGAGATGCCGTTGCCAATACCTCTTTCAGTCACTTGTTCACCCAGCCACATCATAAAGACGGCACCGGTAACGAATGTAACAACAGCCACTATGTAGAAGCTCATGTCAGTGCTGAAGGCAACACCCTGATTGGCCAGACCGACAGTCATGCCAGTGCCCTGAATCAGAGCAAGGGCAACGGTCAGGTAGCGGGTGTACTGGCTTATCTTGCGACGTCCGGACTCACCTTCCTTTTTAAGTTGCTCCAACTGCGGGCTCACTACGCTCATCAACTGAACAATAATGGACGCCGAAATATAAGGCATGATACCCAGAGCAAGTACAGACATTCTCTCCAGCGCACCGCCAGAGAACATGTTGAACAGGCCTAATATTGTGCCTTCATTTTGTTGAAACATCCGAGCCAGTGCATCAGGGTTGATGCCCGGCACAGGGATGTGCGCACCGATCCTGTAAACCAGGATCGCCAGAAACACGAACTTAACACGAGACCATAGCTCGTTTAAGCCGCTTTGATTCCCAACAGGTAGTGTCTTAGCCATTTAGTCCTCGATCTTACCACCGGCAGCTTCAATCGCAGCACGGGCGCCTTTGGTAACAGCCAGACCTTTAATGGTGACTGCTTTAGCCAATTCGCCAGACAGTACCACTTTCGCACGTTTGATGCTACCACCGATCAGATCTGCAGCTTCCAGAGCCGCCAGGTCGATCACGTCAGCTTCAACGTTGTTCAATTCGTGCAGACGAATTTCAGCAGTAAAGCGCGCCTTGCGAGAAGTGAAACCGAATTTAGGTAGACGACGCTGTAATGGTTGCTGACCGCCTTCGAAACCAGGCTTAACAGAACCACCAGAACGAGCCTTCTGACCTTTATGGCCACGACCGCCGGTCTTGCCCAGGCCGGAGCCTATGCCACGACCTACGCGCTTACCCTCTTTGCGGCTACCTTCAGCCGGGCTCAGAGTATTCAAACGCATATTATTCTCCTTCTACCCGGACAAGGTAGGAAACCTTGTTGATCATGCCACGAACCGCTGGAGTATCTTCTACTTCAACAGTGTGTCTGATACGACGCAGGCCCAAACCCCGTACGCAAGCCTTATGGCTTTCGAGGCGACCGCTGGTGCTCTTCAAGAGCGTCACTTTGATCATCTTCTTAGCCATGACTTACCCCAGGATGTCCTCAACAGCCTTGCCACGCTTAGCAGCAATGCCTTCAGGAGAACGCATGTCACGCAGACCGTTGAAAGTTGCACGAACGACGTTCACAGGATTGGTGGAACCGTAGCATTTAGCCAGTACGTTATGCACACCAGCTACTTCAAGAACGGCACGCATTGCACCACCGGCGATAACACCAGTACCTGCAGAAGCAGGCTGCATGTAAACCTTGGAAGCACCGTGACGGGCTTTCACTGCGTACTGCAGAGTGTCACCGTTCAGGTCAACATTAATCATGTTGCGACGGGCAGCTTCCATAGCTTTCTGGATAGCGATTGGCACTTCACGGGCTTTACCGCGACCGAAACCAACCTTACCCTTGCCATCACCAACAACGGTCAGTGCTGTAAAGCCGAAGATACGGCCACCTTTCACCACTTTGGCTACTCGGTTGACCTGCACCAACTTCTCAATCAAGCCTTCGTCGTTGTTAGGCTTACGATCATCTCTATCTCTTGCCATGACGTTCTACCCTTAGAATTCCAGTCCGCCTTCACGGGCTGCATCGGCTAACGCCTTGACACGACCGTGATATTTGAAACCAGAGCGGTCAAACGCCACCTTGGTCACACCCGCCGCCTTGGCACGTTCAGCAACCAGAGCACCAACTTTCTTGGCAGCATCTACGTTACCGGTAGCTTCGCCACGCAGTTCTTTTTCAACAGTGGAGGCAGTAGCCAACACTTTGTCGCCGTTAGCGGCGATAACCTGCGCATAAATGTGGCGAGGCGTACGATGAATGCTCAGACGTATGGCACCCAGCTCACGCATCTTAACCCTTGCACGAAGGGCACGACGCAGGCGAGAAGATTTTTTGTCCATCATGATCTCACCCTACCTTACTTTTTCTTGGCTTCTTTGCGACGAACACGTTCGTCAGCATAGCGAACACCCTTACCTTTATAAGGCTCAGGACGACGGAATTCACGAATTTCCGCAGCAACCTGTCCGACCAACTGCTTGTCGATACCCTGCACCAGAATTTCAGTCTGGGTTGGGGTTTCTGCAGTCACGCCTTTTGGCAGGCTGTATTCAACCGGATGGGAGAAGCCCAGGTTCAAAGTCAAGGTATTACCCTTGGCCTGTGCACGATAACCAACACCAACCAGCTGAAGCTTTTTAGCAAAGCCAGTGGTGACACCAGTTACCATGTTGTTAACCAGAGCACGGGTGGTTCCTGCCAGAGCACGCGAGTACTTGGCACCATCACGTGGAGCAAACGTCAGAACGCTTTCTTCCTGTGCAACTTCGACATTGTTGTGAACAACAAGTTCCAGTTGACCTTTAGGTCCTTTGATAATCAGACCTTGGCCATCGTGCTTGATCTCTACACCAGCAGGGATAGCAACAGGGCTTTTGGCTACTCGAGACATAATACCCCTCCCTTAGAATACTGTGCAGAGAATTTCGCCACCAACACCGGCTGCACGAGCAGCACGTTCGGTCATTACACCTTTGTTGGTTGACACGATAGCGATACCCAGACCGCTGTTTACTTTAGGCAGAGCTTCTTTACCAGCGTAAGAACGCAGTCCAGGACGGCTGCTACGCTTCAAACTCTCAATAACTGGCTTGCCTTCGAAATATTTCAGTTCGATGGTTAGCTCAGGTTTTTCTTCACCAGAAACAAAGAAGTCTGCGATGAAGCCTTCGTCCTTCAAAACCTGGGCAACAGCCACTTTGATTTTAGAGGATGGCATGGTGACAGAGACGTGCTCTGCCATCTGGGCATTACGGATACGAGTTAGCATATCTGCTAACGGGTCCTGCATACTCATTATCTATATCTCCCGAAGATGAAATGGCTTACCAGCTGGCCTTAACCAGACCTGGAACATCACCACGCATCGCTGCTTCACGCAGCTTGATACGGCTCAGGCCGAATTTGCGCAGAACGCCGTGTGGACGTCCAGTAACTCGACAGCGGTTACGCAGACGAGATTTACTCGCGTCACGCGGCTGCTTTTGAAGAGCTACTTGTGCATCCCAACGCTCATCTTCAGTGCTGTTAGGATTGTTAATCACAGCTTTCAGCTGTGCGCGCTTTTCAGCGAATTTGGCAACGGTTTGCTGACGCTTCAGTTCCCGTTGCTTCATGGATACTTTTGCCATAAAACTCGTACCTGTATCAGTTACGGAATGGGAAGTTGAAAGCCTTCAGCAGAGCACGGCCTTCATCGTCATTCTTAGCAGTTGTGGTCAGAGTAATGTCCAGACCGCGAAGAGTGTCGATTTTGTCGTAATCAACTTCAGGGAAGATGATTTGCTCTTTAACACCCATGCTGTAGTTACCACGTCCGTCGAAGGACTTGGCACTCACACCACGGAAGTCACGTACACGTGGCAGAGCGATGTCAACCAGACGCTCCAGAAACTCATACATGCGATCGCTACGTAGAGTTACCTTCACACCGATTGGCCAACCTTCACGAACCTTGAATCCAGCAACAGAGTTGCGAGCCTTGGTTACCACAGGCTTCTGACCGGCGATTTTTTCCATGTCAGCCAGTGCGTGCTCGATGACTTTCTTGTCACCAATCGCTTCACCCACACCCATGTTCAGGGTGATTTTAGTGATGCGTGGCACTTCATGAACGTTCTTCACACCTAGCTCATCTTGGAGCTTTGGAAGAATCTCTTCACGATATTTAGTTTTGAAATTTGCCATCACTCTCCCCTTACGCGCCAACAGGCTTGCCGTTAGACTTGAATACGCGCTGCTTATTACCATCTTCAGAAGTGGTAAAGCCAACACGATCAGCCTTGTTGGTTTCAGGGTTCAGAAGCGCAACGTTAGAAGCTTGAATAGCCGCTTCTTTCTCTACGATTCCACCAGGAGTGCCCAACATTGGGTTAGGCTTCTGATGCTTCTTCATCATGTTGATGCCAGAAACAATCAGCTTGCCGTCAGCACGAACGGTTTGCACTTTACCGCGCTTACCTTTGTCCTTGCCGGCAATTACGATGACTTCGTCATCACGACGGATCTTTTTCATGTTCTGCTCCCGTTACAGTACTTCTGGGGCCAGTGAAATGATCTTCATAAACTGCTCACCGCGCAGTTCACGAGTCACTGGTCCAAAGATACGTGTACCGATAGGCTGGTTGTTTGCGTTAAGCAGAACAGCCGCATTGCCATCGAACTTGATCAGGGAGCCGTCTGGACGACGAACACCTTTACGTGTACGAACAACAACGGCGTTCATCACCTGGCCTTTTTTGACCTTACCGCGAGGAATTGCTTCCTTAACGGATACTTTGATGATGTCACCAATGTGTGCGTAACGGCGATGGGAGCCTCCCAACACCTTGATACATTGTACTCGACGTGCGCCGCTGTTATCAGCGACTTCGAGTTCACTTTC
The DNA here is from genome assembly GCF_947495845.1 of uncultured Endozoicomonas sp. Classification (GTDB taxonomy): domain Bacteria; phylum Pseudomonadota; class Gammaproteobacteria; order Pseudomonadales; family Endozoicomonadaceae; genus Endozoicomonas. The sequence goes on from NZ_CANMAO010000024.1 coordinate 10,034, forward strand.
TGTTTGGATCATTACTTTATCTCCAAGCCCAAACTGCAGGCGGGTACTCGCCGGCTATCATACAAACAGCCGAACCGACAGACAATAAAAAACCATCTGGCAGGTCGGCCATCATTAACTCAAGCCCAAAGCACCTAAGCCTTAGATCTGAGTGGCACGCTCGTCAATGGATACAAGTGCAAATGTCTTGCTCTTTGACAGAGGACGCGTCTCTTTAATGGTTACAACGTCGCCCATACGGCATTCGTTGTTCTCATCATGAGCGTGCAACTTGGTGGACCGCTTCACGATTTTACCCAGAAGCGGATGCTTTACCCGGCGTTCGATGAGAACAGTGACGGTTTTATCCATCTTGTCGCTCACAACCTTGCCGGTAAGAGTACGGACCATTTTAGCTTCAGTCATCTTTTTACGCTCCTGCCTTTTGGTTCAGGATGGTTTTCACGCGAGCGATGTCGCGCTTAACCTGCTTCAGCAGATGACTCTGTGCCATTTGGCCAGTAGCTTTCTGCATACGGAAATTAAACTGATCCCGCAGCAGAGAGAGAAGCTCAGTATTGAGCTCCTCTACAGACTTTTCACGCAGTTCAGCAGCATTCATCACATTACGCTCCGCTTAACGAAGGTAGTTTCCAGTGGCAGCTTCGCAGCAGCCAGAGCAAAGGCTTCACGAGCCAGCTCTTCGGACACACCTTCCATCTCATAGAGAACGCGGCCTGGTTGAATCTGGCACACCCAGTATTCCACGTTACCCTTACCTTTACCCTGACGAACCTCAAGAGGCTTGCCGGTGATCGGCTTGTCTGGGAAGACGCGGATCCAGATTTTACCACCACGCTTAACGTGACGGGTCATGGCACGACGAGCCGCTTCAATCTGACGCGCAGTTATACGTCCACGACCAACAGCTTTCAATGCGTATTCGCCGAAGCTAACCTTGGAGCCGCGCAGAGCCAGACCGCGGTTGCGGCCTTTCATCTGCTTACGGAACTTAGTACGTTTAGGTTGTAACATTTCCGCGCTCCTTAATTCTTAGCTTGACGCTTTTTATTAGGGCGACGTGGCTGCTGATCTTTTGGAGTTTCAATAACCGGTGGAACGCCACCAATTACTTCACCTTTAAAGATCCAGACCTTCACGCCCAGGATACCGTAAGTAGTCAGGGCTTCGTACTGCGCGTAATCAATGTCAGCACGCAGAGTGTGAAGCGGCACACGACCTTCGCGATACCATTCGGTACGTGCGATTTCAGCGCCACCCAGACGACCACTCAACTGAATCTTGATACCCTTGGCACCCATGCGCATAGCATTTTGTACAGAGCGCTTCATGGCACGACGGAACATCACACGACGCTCCAGCTGACCAGCGATGCTCTGAGCTACCAGCATGGCATTCAGTTCAGGCTTACGAATTTCTTCAATGTTGATGTGTACAGGCACGCCCATCATTTTAGTAATGGCCTGACGCAGCTTCTCAACGTCTTCGCCTTTCTTACCAATCACGATACCTGGACGGGCAGTGTGAATAGTAATACGAGCGCTTTGAGCTGGACGCTGGATATCAACGTGACTGACAGAAGCATTTTTCAGCTTCTGCTCTATGAAACTACGCACTGCCAGATCGGCATTCAGCTTGTCAGCGTAATCGCTACCGTCTGCGAACCAGACTGAACGATGAGGCTTGACGATGCCAAGGCGAATTCCATTAGGATGTACTTTTTGACCCATGTGACCGCTCCTTAGACCTCTGCAACCTTAACCGTAATATGGCAAGACCGCTTCAGAATGCGATCAGCACGACCCTTGGCACGTGGACGAATACGCTTCATGGTCATTGCTTCATCAACGAAGCAAGTAGACACTTTCAGCTCATCAATATCCATGCCGTCATTGTGCTCAGCGTTTGCAATAGCAGACTCAAGCACTTTCTTAACCAGAACCGCAGCTTTCTTAGGGCTGTAGCTCAGCAGATTCAGGGCTTCGCCTACTGCCTTGCCGCGAATCTGGTCAGCGACCAGACGCGCTTTCTGGGCAGAAATGCGAGCGCCTTTATGCATAGCAGCAACTTCTTTCATTTCATAACCCTCTTAGCGCTTCTTGGCCTTTTTGTCTGCTGCATGGCCGCGATATGTACGGGTAGCAGCAAACTCGCCCAGCTTATGACCGACCATGTCTTCACTGACGAAAACAGGTACGTGCTGACGACCGTTATGAACAGCCAGAGTCAGACCAACCATAGTTGGGATAATCATTGAGCGGCGTGACCAGGTCTTGATCGGACGCTTGTTGCCGCTATCAGCCGCTTCTTCGACCTTCTTCAACAGGTGAAGGTCGATAAATGGGCCTTTTTTCAGTGAACGTGGCACTATCGTATCCTCTCTCTGGGCTTACTTCGCGCTGCGACGACGTACGATCATTTTATCCGTACGCTTGTTGGAACGAGTCTTACGACCCTTAGTCGGAACACCCCATGGCGTCACAGGATGACGACCACCGGAAGTACGACCTTCACCACCACCATGTGGGTGATCAACCGGGTTCATGGCAACACCACGAACGGTTGGACGCACACCACGCCAGCGCTTAGCACCCGCTTTACCCAGGGAGCGCAAACTGTGCTCACTGTTAGAGACTTCGCCCAGAGTGGCACGACAGTCAGCCAATACTTTACGCATTTCACCGGAACGCAGACGCAGAGTAACGTAAGCACCGTCACGAGCGACCAGCTGGGCAGAAGCACCAGCACTGCGGATCATCTGAGCGCCTTTACCAGGCTTCATTTCTACACAGTGTACGATGGAACCCTGTGGGATATTGCGCAATGGCAATGTATTTCCCGCTTTGATCGGGGCATCAACACCGGAGAAAAGTTGATCACCGGCTTTCACACCTTTAGGTGCGATAATGTAACGACGCTCACCGTCAATGTATTTCAACAGAGCGATATGCGCGGTACGGTTTGGATCGTACTCCAGACGCTCAACAACAGCTGGAATGCCATCCTTGTTGCGACGAAAATCTACGATACGATAGTGCTGCTTGTGACCACCACCACGATGACGGGTAGTGATACGGCCAGCATTGTTGCGACCACCAGTTTTAGACTTCTTTTCCAGCAGAGGCGCGTATGGACGGCCTTTGTGGAGGTCAGGGTTTACAACCTTGACTACGAAGCGGCGACCTGGAGAAGTCGGCTTGCATTTGATAACTGCCATTCTCTAGCTCCTTATTCCGCGTCCGCGAAGTCAATTTCCTGACCTTGCTCCAGGCTGACGTAAGCCTTTTTCCAGTCTGAGCGATGGCCCATACCGAAACGTGTACGCTTAGTCTTGCCCTTAACAACGACAGTCCTGACAGCTTTAACGCTGACTTCAAACAGCTGCTCAACAGCTTTTTTGATTTCGAGCTTGGTTGCGTCCTTAGCTACCTTAAAGACGTACTGGTTATGCTCTTCAGCAACAACAGTGGCCTTCTCGGAAATGTGAGGACCAAACAGTACTTTAAAAATACGTTCCTGGTTCATCCCAGCATCTCCTCGAACTTCTTGATGGCAGCAACAGTCATCACGACTTTGTCGTGAGCAACCAGACTAACCGGATCAATACCCTGTACGTCACGAACATCCACATAAGGAATGTTGCGAGCAGCCAGATAAATGTTCTGATCCACTTCTTCGGACACGATCAACGCGCCGTTAGCGTTCAGCTCATTCAGCTTGGCAACAACCAGTTTTGTCTTAGGGGATTCAACAGCGAACTGCTCAACCACCACCAGACGATCTTGACGAACCAGCTCAGACAAGATGGAGCGCAGTGCTGCGCGGTACATCTTTTTATTCAGCTTTTGAGTGTGATTCTGTGGTTTAGCAGCAAAAGTTCTGCCGCCCCCGCGCCACAATGGGCTACGGATGGTACCGGCGCGCGCACGACCGGAACCTTTTTGACGCCATGGCTTACGACCACCGCCGCTAACTTCGCTGCGTGTCTTTTGCGCCTTGGTACCTTGACGAGAACCCGCCATGAAAGCAACAACCGCCTGGTGAACCAGAGTTTCGTTGAATTCAGTGGCAAAAGTTACGTCTGAGACCTGAACGGCATCTGCACCGTTTACCTTCAGTTCCATTATTTAATCCCCTCAGGCAGCAGCTGCAGCTTTAACCGCTGGCTTAACAACAACGTCAGCACCGGTAGCACCAGGTACTGCGCCTTTTACCAGCAGCAGGTTACGTTCGCTATCTACGCGGACGATTTCCAGGGACTGTACGGTTACTTTCTCAGCACCCATATGCCCAGCCATTTTCTTGCCTTTGAAGACCCGACCAGGAGTCTGACACTGGCCGATAGAACCAGGCGCACGGTGAGACAGTGAGTTACCGTGAGTCGCGTCCTGCATACGGAAGTTGTAGCGTTTAATAACGCCCTGAAACCCCTTACCCTTGGACTGACCGGTAACGTCTACCTTCTGACCATCTGCAAACAGATCTACACCGATAACGTCGCCTACGCTATAAGAAGCGTCTTCGTCGATACGGAATTCCCAAAGCCCATCACCAGCTTCAACGCCTGCTTTGGCGAAGTGGCCAGCCTTTGGCTTGCTTAAACGGCTGCTTTTTTTGCTACCAGAAGTTACCTGAATCGCTGTGTATCCGTCGGTATCCAAGGTTTTAACCTGGGTAACACGGTTTGGATCAACTTCGATTACGGTTACTGGTATTGAAGCACCGTCTTCGGTGAAAACACGGGTCATACCGCGTTTCTTGCCGACTAATCCAATAGTCATTTCAACCTCTCTCGTGTACGGGGCTAACACCCACTATGGCCGCTCACTTCAGAGCTGTTACACAAAAGTGTGCACACTTTGATGGAGAGCCCATTGGCCTTATTAACCGAGACTGATTTGCACTTCAACGCCGGCTGCCAAGTCCAGCTTCATCAGTGCGTCTACAGTTTTTTCGGTGGGCTCGATGATATCGAGAAGGCGTTTATGAGTACGGATTTCATACTGATCACGAGCGTCTTTATTGACGTGTGGAGAAATCAGAACTGTAAAACGTTCTTTTCGGGTTGGCAGAGGGATAGGACCACGCACCTGCGCACCAGTTCTCTTCGCAGTATCAACGATTTCCTGCGTAGACTGGTCAATCAGGCGATGATCAAAAGCTTTCAGACGAATGCGAATTTGCTGCGCCTGACCGCTTTGTTTTGATTGTTGGCTCATCTTGTTCTAACCATGGTATATAAAGAACGAAGTCTGGTGATCAATGTCACCAAGACAAAAGGACGCAAAATCTTACTAATCACAAAAGCATCTGTCAAGACAAGTATTCAGACAAACTTTATCTCAAACAAGTGTTCAGCTAATTTGTGCTCTGTAAAACGGTCGAATCATCTGCCAAAAATCATACTCTTATCCAGCCATAGAATTGTATAAGGATTATCTGAAACCCTGAGAGGCGTCTGCTTATTTTTGATTATCCAGACCAACCTGTTAATTTATAAAGAACATCTACACGAACATGGCATAAGTAAAAATGGAGATCACTCCTTTGACGCAAACATCCACCCCGAGACAACCAAGGAAACAAAAAACACCACAAACATACCGAATTGAAATACGACGTGCTCCACTACCCAGAGATTCTGGGGCGCCTCTATCGACAACCCTCAAACATTACCCAGTAGCCTCACCCCCCCCTGAATACCACCAACCAACTTGCTATCAATGCAGAATCAAAATAAAGGCATAGAAAAATGAGCACACAGACACTTCAACTAACAGAACCCCTGATAGACTACCTGCACAAATTTGGCTTACGAGAACACCCAATACAGGCACAACTCAGAACACTCACCAGCAAACACCCCAGGAGCGTTATGCAAATTTCTCCCGAACAAGGGCAATTTATGGGCATGCTCGCCAAACTAATCAACGCTAAACAATGCATAGAGATCGGTACGTTTACCGGGTACAGCGCACTATCTGTCGCACTAAATCTCCCCAAGGATGGAACACTTATCGCCTGCGACATCAGCCCTGAATACACAGATCTTGCAAAACCCTACTGGAAACAAGCTGGCGTAGATCAAATCATCGATCTTAACATAGCCCCCGCATCTGACACCCTTTCACGACTCATTACCGAAGGGCGGGAAAACACGTTCGATATGGCTTTTATTGATGCGGATAAAACCGGTTACGACACTTATTACGAGCAATGCTTAAAGCTGATTCGCCCCGGCGGACTCATCCTTATTGATAACGTACTTTGGAGCGGGCATGTTGCCGAAACAGCCGGAATTGACGAGGATACTACTGCGCTCAAAGTACTTAATATAAAGGTTCATCAAGACGACCGTGTCGACATGATGATACTGCCCATTTCTGATGGATTATCGATCATCATTAAACGCTAACCCAAATATTTCCAAGACTTAAACATGGCAGCCTGACCATAATACTCTTGCGAGCCATCATATAGATTCCAGACTTTTGCATTTTCTATATAGAAGCGTCGTCCACTTGAGGAAATCCTTATGCCTGTGTAATCAGATATGCAACCTCGTGCGGCAACCTCATCCAACAAGCGCTGCCGCTCTTCTCTAGAAATCATCTCAGCGGACTTTCTTGAAGGTAACCGAGTAAAAGCATCAAAATCCAGTTCGAAAAGCCTTAACGCCATCTCATTACCAAAATTAAACACTGGATCCGATTCGACACCATGTGAAACAAGTACGAACTCAGCCTTCCATATAGCCTCAACCATCTCTACTGGAGATAACCCTGAACCAATTAACCGCTTATTAAAACAAGACTCAAAACTGTCAAGCACAACAACCAAGTGATTCTGAATCGCTTTTGACTGTAAACGCTCAAGCATCACACCCTCCCATCACCACCATAATTATATCTACGAGCGCCCGGCCTTTAGATTTTAGCAATAACAATCCGCAAGTGATTGTAGACCGATGACAAACCAGCAAATGCATCAAAATCTAATCCGAAGAACTTTAAAGCCACCTTGCTGTTACCAAAATTTTATACGCAACCCCTGAACTATTTACTGATCGTACTGTCAAATATTCGATTTCATAGGATCACTTACTTGACCCACATTTGATTTTAATATTTTCCTATCAAAGGAACAGAACCATGGTGAATCCACAACCACCCTCACCTCCCTCTTCATCTGACATTAATGCAGCAGACACCTCCCCCCTTCATCAAACTGAACCCAGAGAAACCACTTGGTATCGCTCTGTTTTCTCACTACAGAATGCCAGCAAGATCATTCAATATGTTGGAGTAGTCGCTGGAGCACTCGCTACCGGAGTGGCACTTGGCTATTTAATGCAGGGATCCCCCTCAGACACAAGGATCAGTGACAGATCAGCCTCTCAACCACCAGCAGGGGACATCAAGAATTATTCTCTAGAGACTTTTAAAAAACAGGTAACCAGCTCGCAGGACAGGATTACTGAAAGAGTAGCTTTTATCGAGGACGCAATACAAAACCATTCCGAAAAGATGGCAGCTCTTGAAAAAAAGATATTTACACAAGCACCCACCGTTACATACGCTTCTTATTTTGAAGAAACACATGATATTGATAAATCCGATGATAATGAGCCTGCACCCTTAGACACGACTAAACCACCGCTATCTGACCCCCTGCAGGCCACCAAAACAATTGCCGCCGTATCGATAGATCTAGATATTTTAAACTTTAAAAAAATCGAAATCGATAGATTTTTTGACTCAACAACCAAAGTCATGTGCTTTATTGGTAGAATTACAGACAACTTCCCTTTATCACCTTCAACTCCTTCAAACAATGACATTAGCTGTGTACAAGCCTACCCGATCACACCAGAAGCTCTCGAAGCGCTAAAATACACTCCCGATACCGAAGTGTATAAACACTCCCTAAGTATTGGAGATAAAGCACTCTGTGTTATGCGGACATACGACCCCGATAGCAAGATCGCCTTGTATATCGCATATTCAAAACAGTGGTTCAATTTTGGTGGCACCGGCAGCTTTAAGCATTCAATTTCCTCAGTTGAACTGAAGACCAAACAACCTTAGCTCTTTTCTATAGACAAAAAAAACCCAGCTAAAGCCGGGTTTTTGGAGGTAACTTTACATCTTTTAAAATCGTCGATTATTCGAAGATTTTAGCAACAACACCAGCACCAACTGTACGGCCGCCTTCACGAATCGCGAAACGCAGACCTTCTTCCATAGCTACCGGGTTGATCAGAGTAGCTACAAAGTTGATGTTATCACCAGGCATTACCATTTCAACGCCTTCGTTCAGCTCAACAGCACCAGTCACGTCAGTAGTACGGAAGTAGAACTGTGGACGGTAGCCCTTGAAGAATGGAGTGTGACGACCGCCTTCTTCTTTGGACAGGATGTACACTTCAGCTTCGAACTTGGTGTGCGGAGTAACGGTACCTGGCTTAACCAGACACTGACCACGCTCAACGTCTTCACGCTTAGTACCACGCAGCAGAGCACCGATGTTCTCGCCTGCACGACCTTCGTCAAGCAGCTTACGGAACATTTCAACACCAGTAACAGTAGTCTTGGTAGTGTCTTTGATACCAATGATTTCTACTTCGTTACCAACGTTAACGATACCACGCTCAACACGACCAGTTACAACAGTACCACGGCCAGCGATGGAGAATACGTCTTCGATAGGCATCAGGAACGGCTGATCAATAGCACGCTCTGGCTCTGGGATGTAAGAATCCAGAGTTTCTACCAGCTTCTTAACAGCGGTAGTACCCATTTCGTTAGCGTCTTCACCGTTCAGAGCCATCAGGGCAGAACCGATGATGATTGGAGTGTCGTCGCCTGGGAAGTCGTACATGTCCAGAAGTTCGCGAACTTCCATCTCTACCAGTTCCAGCAGCTCTTCGTCGTCTACCATGTCAGCTTTGTTCAGGAATACCACGATGTATGGTACACCTACCTGACGAGACAGCAGGATATGCTCACGAGTCTGTGGCATGGGGCCATCAGCAGCGGAACATACCAGGATAGCGCCGTCCATCTGAGCAGCACCAGTGATCATGTTTTTAACATAGTCAGCGTGGCCTGGGCAGTCTACGTGTGCGTAGTGACGAGCTGGGGAATCATACTCTACGTGTGCAGTAGAGATGGTGATACCACGCTCACGCTCTTCAGGAGCGTTATCGATCTGGTCGAATGCACGCATGGTGCCGCCCCAGATTTCTGCACATACGCGAGTCAGCGCAGCAGTCAGAGTGGTTTTACCGTGGTCAACGTGACCGATGGTGCCGACGTTTACGTGCGGCTTATTACGTTCAAATTTTTCCTTAGCCATTTCTCTTAACCTTAAGCTATAGATAAGTTTGATATCAGGTATGATTTCAGGCCGGCATTCTAACAGCGATTGCTTATGGAAAGGAATTTCTCAGTGCAAAAAAACTGAGAAATTCCATTGCTTTCGTAAAAGCATCCACAGACTACGCAATCAGACTACCAAATCCAATCAACCCTGGTTCTTGATAACCGCATCAGCAATGCTGGCGGGCGCTTCGGCATACTCATGGAATTCCATGGTGTATGTAGCACGCCCCTGGGTTGCTGAACGCAGGTCAGTAGCGTAGCCGAACATTTCACCCAGTGGCACCTGAGCGTTAATCACTTTACCGGAAGAACGGTCTTCCATGCCCTGAACAATACCGCGACGACGGTTCAAGTCACCCATAACGTCACCCATGTAGTCTTCAGGTGTTACCACCTCAACCTTCATCATAGGTTCCATCAGGACTGGCTGAGCCTGAGGCGCATACTTCTTCAGTGCCTGCGAAGCAGCGATTTTAAACGCCATTTCGTTGGAGTCAACATCGTGGAAAGATCCATCGTACAGACGAGCGCGCAGACCCAGCAATGGGTAGCCGGCGATAACGCCGTTCTTCATCTGCTCTTCGATACCTTTCTGGATCGCCGGGATGTACTCCTTAGGAATCGCACCACCTACGATTTCGTTGATGAATTCCAGACCCTCTTCGCCAGCGGCGGCAGGAGAGAATTCAACAACAACGTGACCATACTGACCACGACCACCAGACTGCTTGGCAAACTTGTGGTTAGCGTCAACGGAAGCTTTGATCTTCTCGCGGTACGCAACCTGAGGCTTACCAATGTTCGCTTCTACCTTGAACTCACGACGCATACGGTCAACGAGGATATCCAGGTGAAGCTCACCCATGCCGGAGATAATGGTCTGGCCACTTTCTTCGTCAGTGTGAACGCGGAAAGATGGATCTTCCTGAGCCAGTTTGCCCAGTGCGATACCCATTTTTTCCTGGTCAGCTTTTGTCTTTGGCTCAACAGCAACAGAGATTACTGGCTCTGGGAATTCCATGCGTTCCAGAGTAATAATGCTGTCCATTGAACACAGAGTGTCACCAGTGGTTACATCTTTCATGCCGATCAGGGCAACGATGTCACCAGCCACACACTCTTTAAGCTCTTCACGGTTGTTCGCGTGCATTTGCACCATTCGACCAACACGTTCTTTCTTATGCTTAACCGGGTTGTAAACTGTATCACCGGAATTCAGAACGCCGGAGTAGTTACGAACGAAGGTCAGCGTACCCACGAATGGGTCGGTAGCAATTTTGAACGCCAGAGCAGAGAAAGGCGCATTGTCGTCCGCTTCACGAACAGCAACAGTACCGTCTTTGTCGTCCAGGATACCTTCGATCGCTTTAACTTCTTTTGGAGAAGGCATCAGCTCGATTACAGCATCCAGAACCGCCTGCACACCTTTGTTCTTGAAGGCAGAACCACCGAAGACAGGAATGATCTCGTTCGCCAGAGTACGGGCACGGATACCGGCCTTGATCTCTTCTTCGGACAGATCACCTTCTTCAAGGTACTTTTCCATCATTTCATCAGTGGCTTCGGCAGCGGCTTCAACCATGTATTCGCGCATTTCTGCACACAGGTCAGCCATATCTGCAGGAATATCTTCGTAAGTGAAGGTCATTCCCTGGTCTTCTTCGTTCCAGATGATGGATTTCATCTTAACGAGGTCAACCACGCCTTTGAATTCATCTTCAGCGCCGATGGTCATTTGCATAGGAACAGCTACAGCGTTCAAACGCTCACGCAGCTGACTGACTACCATTTCGAAGTCAGCACCGGTGCGGTCCATCTTGTTCACGAAGACCATACGTGGTACTTCGTACTTATCAGCCTGACGCCATACGGTTTCAGTCTGAGGCTGAACACCGGAGGAGCCACACAGCACAACAACTGCGCCGTCAAGTACACGCAGGGAACGCTCTACTTCGATAGTGAAGTCAACGTGTCCTGGAGTATCGATGATGTTAACGCGGTGCTCATCAAACTGAGCGTCCATTCCGCGCCAGAAACAGGTAGTCGCAGCGGACGTGATAGTAATACCACGCTCCTGCTCCTGCTCCATCCAGTCCATGGTGGCTGCACCATCATGAACTTCACCGATTTTATGGCTCAGGCCGGTGTAAAACAGTACACGTTCTGTAGTCGTTGTCTTACCCGCGTCAACATGGGCACAAATACCGATGTTGCGATAGCGGTTGATCGGGGTTTTACGGGCCACGATACAATCCTCTGATACTTAGAAACGGTAGTGGGAGAATGCCTTGTTGGCTTCAGCCATACGATGCACGTCTTCACGCTTCTTAACTGCAGCGCCCTTGCTTTCGGCAGCGTCCATCAGTTCTCCAGCCAGGCGGAGCTTCATGGATTTTTCACCACGCTTACGCGCAGCGTCTACCAGCCAACGCATGGCCAGAGCAGTACGACGAGCAGGGCGAACTTCAACAGGCACCTGGTAAGTAGCACCACCAACACGGCGGGACTTAACCTCTACCATAGGAGCGATAGTTTCCAGAGCTTTTTCGAACAGCTCCAGAGGCTCCTTGCTGGTGCGTTCCAGAACAACGTCCAGAGCACCATAAACGATCTTTTCAGCGACAGATTTCTTACCGCTGACCATCACGTGGTTGATGAATTTAGTGAGTGTTTTATTACCAAACTTAGGATCTGGTAACACGTCGCGCTTAGCGACTACGCGTCTTCTTGGCATTGATAAGCCCTCTACGTCGGTCTTCAGGTAATCCAGGAACAGTCAGCAGCTAACTGCCTCAGCCCGGCCTTACTCTCATCAACCTAATGTTGAATTCTTGCTCTCTTGAGCTTTACACCGGCCTTTCACCGGCAAAACCTGAACTAATCCGTAGATTCGAATTACTTCTTAGGTCTCTTGGTGCCGTACTTGGAACGGCCCTTCTTACGGTCGTTAACACCCTGGGTATCCAGGCTACCGCGAACGGTGTGATAACGAACACCTGGCAAGTCTTTTACACGACCGCCACGGATCAGAACAACACTGTGCTCTTGCAGGTTGTGACCTTCACCACCAATGTAGGAAGTCACTTCGAAACCGTTAGTCAGACGCACACGACATACTTTACGCAGCGCAGAGTTAGGCTTCTTAGGGGTTGTGGTGTAAACACGGGTACAAACACCACGACGCTGTGGACACGCCTGCAGCGCAGGCACATCGGTCTTTTTGACCTTACGCTTGCGTGGCTTGCGCACCAACTGGTTAATTGTTGCCATTCAGCAAACTCCAAATCTCATTAATGAGGATCGTTTCTAAGGTTTCTCGTAAGAGAATGAATCTGAATCGTCAGAGGATTGGCAATCCAGAATCGGCTTTAAACAGCAAAAGCCGGCGTCAACCGGCTTATGCAGCACCTGAGCTCTACTTACTTGTAACGTGTCAAGCACTCGGAGCACAGATAGAATAAAGCGCACAAATTTTACGGGGCGATGATACTAACGTCAAGTATGGGTTGAACCATTTAATTATGTGGATTCACATATCATGGCATGTGGGATACCGCGATCACGAAGACAGGAGAGCTAAACTCACTCAAACTCAGACTATTTTATCCCCCACCTCCTCTATTCATATTTAATTTCTTACCTTTTCTGCTTGCCCGACAATAAGCAAAGTGCCGCCTATTACTGCTCCGCTGTCTAGGAGCCTGTCGGACTTACCACTGACCTACTGCGAAAAAGCCGACAGGCTCCTAGGCTATTTTTTCCAGCAACTTGAGGGAAGCTGCCCGTCGTTTTGCAAATATGCTAGAGTCCCGCTTTTATTCTTTTAAGTTTAGGTTTTATGAAACGCGAACTGGCAATCGAATTTTCAAGAGTCACAGAAGCCGCTGCTCTGGCTGGCTATAAATGGCTTGGTCGTGGTGACAAAAACGCTGCCGATGGTGCGGCCGTGGAAGCTATGCGAACCATGCTAAACAAAGTTTCCATGAATGGCGAAATCGTCATTGGAGAAGGGGAAATAGACGAAGCCCCTATGTTGTTCATTGGCGAAAAAGTGGGTACTGGCGAAGGGGAAAGCGTTGATATCGCAGTCGACCCCATTGAAGGCACCCGCATGACCGCTATGGGCCAGAATAATGCCATTGCCGTTCTGGCCGCTGGAGAGAAAGGCTCTTTCCTGAAAGCGCCTGATATGTATATGGAAAAGCTGGTTTGCGGTCCTGGAGCCAAGGGCATCATCGACCTGAACATTGGTCTGAAAGAAAACATTCATAATGTCGCCCGCGCCCTTCACAAGCCTATTGAAAGTTTGGTTGTTATTACCCTCGCTAAACCTCGCCATGACAGCGCCATTGCCATGATGCAGAATATGGGCGTGAAAGTATTTGCCATTCCTGACGGCGATGTTGCTGCGTCTATTCTGACCTGCATGCCAGACAGCGAAGTGGACTTAATGTACTGTGTTGGCGGTGCGCCGGAAGGTGTTGTTTCTGCTGCCGTTATCCGCGCGCTTGGCGGAGATATGAATGGTCGACTATTAACCAGAGATCAGGCTAAAGGGGAAACGCCGGAAAACATCGAAGCCGGTAAGCTGGAAGCTGAACGCTGCAAAGAGATGGGGGTTGAGCCCGGTAAGCTGCTACGACTGGACGACATGGCCAGCTCCGATAACGTGGTTTTCTCGGCAACAGGTATTACTAAAGGCGACCTGCTTCAGGGTATTACCCGCAATGGTAACCTCGCGACCACCGAAACTCTGGTGGTTCGTGGCAAATCACGCACCATACGCCGCATCCAATCCAGTCATTATCTGGATCGTAAGGATGATGACATCAAAAACATCATCCTTTAATCGCAGCCCTTTTTTTATGTAGCCCTTCCTTTATATAGAGTACTGCGCTAATGCAGTACTCCTGACTCTTCAATACAGATATTGAGTAATGTTATATGAGCTGTCACAGAATCAATGAACTGGCTGAACTATTAATGCCCGAATGGCAAAAGCAAAGCCACCTTAACCTGGTACAAATCATTGAATCTCTTGCATCGGAAGCAGGGCATAAAGGCCCTCTAAACGAAGTAACCGATGACATCCTGATCTATCACCTCAAAATGAAAGGTGAAACGCCGGATGCCATGATTCCAGGTATCGCTAAAGATGTTGAAGTTGATTTTAAAGCGGCCTTGCTAAAAGCCCGTGGTATTACATAACCTCTGCTCCACCCGATGTCCTCATATATTATCCGGTGAAGCTTGCCTGGCTTCACTACCTAAACCATCTTTCCCAAATACAAGCGCACCCCACTGATTATTTTCATCTATCTGCAGCTAAGAAAGTTGAACCTTCCTCCCTGTACAGCATCAAAGTTTGTTTATTTACTTCCTGATACTCTATGACTTACGGACACAGCTCGATAAAAAACGATAATTACTCCCATAACCCTCCTGTGACATCACACAAAAAATCAAATAGGCAGCAGAGACATCCCTCTTCGGGTAGGCAGTCAGCCGAAAAATATACCCCAGTGCGAGATTTCAGCAGAGGATATACTGAGCGCCCACTATCGAGTTCGCCCATAAAAAACCGTACTACCACGACAATTCAGCCTCACCTTCCCTTGGTTTCACCTGCCTTGGCATCAAAAGATGCAGCCCTTCACTTAGGAGAAAAAGATCGAACCCTCTATAAAGAACTGTCAGAGAATCTGGCTAAAAAAGATAAAGAGATTAAAGAGCTAACACCAACAGCACAAAAAAACGTTGATTCACAGAAATTGCATCGAATCACTAAAGAGAGGGATGCGGTGAAGTATGAGATTGACCTGTTGATGCAATCCAACCAACCTGGCACAGCAACAGAAAATAAACTTTACGACGTGATCAAGCTACGCAGCACAATGCGAGACAGGCTATTAAAAGAATATAAGGCAACAAAGGCTAATACTCCCGAACGACGGAACTCAAACTCCGTAAGAGAATATGCGTTGAAAAGA
Source organism: uncultured Endozoicomonas sp. (assembly GCF_947495845.1). Classification (GTDB taxonomy): domain Bacteria; phylum Pseudomonadota; class Gammaproteobacteria; order Pseudomonadales; family Endozoicomonadaceae; genus Endozoicomonas. The sequence goes on from NZ_CANMAO010000024.1 coordinate 25,407, forward strand.
CCATCACACGAACAACTACCCACCATTACACCGAAAGCGGAACCCCAGCTAAAGCCAGCATTAATGTTAAAAGAGCCAGTATCAACTATTGAAAAACTTCCAGCCATTGCGCAGGAGGCACGAAAAACTGTTAGAGAGAATACAAGTGCTAACCGAAACTCCGACAAACAAAAACAAACAACTTCTGCCCTTAAGATAGATAACCACGCAATCCCTCGAAAACCCCAAAAACCACGACCCAGCCAGCCCAAAAAGATTGGGTTTATGCGCAGTATAAAACGTGCTCTATCTGCAAAATCCGATCACAAAAAATCTGCTATGCCACCAACCAAGGATTCATTACAGCTTAAACCTGATTTAACCCCACTCAGAACCTTAAGAGAGCGAACTCAAAAGCAACCGGTTAACATAGCTGCTCTACAGATAGCGGCAATCAATAAGAAGCAGCTCGAGTTAGCCCTCGAACTTGCCAACGGTTCGCAGAATCGGAGCACCAAAAGCAAAAGCACATCCTACTTCCACAACCAAAATATCAAACGTCACGAAGCTACAGTACGAGAGGACGACGAACAACAGAGATACTATGAAGAGCAATACAGAGTTCAAGAAGAGCATAGAGCACAAGCTGATGCAGATGAGTTAGCTCGACAAGAACAAGAACTAGAAGAACAGAAAGAAGCTATCGAGGAGCAGGAAGCGCAATTACAAAGAGAAGAACAAGAACGATTAGCCGCAGAACAAGCACAAAGAGATGAAGAAGAAGCACGATTAGCTGCAGAGCAAGAGGATTACCTTTTCACATACACCCAGAGCTTATACTTAGGGATCACTGCAGATGAAGACGTAGTAACAATAGAGGTGCAAGAAGACACGCAGCTCTCGGTTGAGGAACTCTAATGCAAGTACAGATCTATCATAAGAGCACATCTATCCCATTCAGACATGATTTTTCAAATTAAGTTACAAAGGCGCAGAGTAAAAATTCCAATAGCTGTTGCAGGTAAACTGCCCAAGGTCGTCAGCACAACGATGTTAGCAGCAAGCTTGTCGTTCCCCCCCATCGCCTTAGTCATCACAAAACTGGCAGCCGCCGTTGGGCAGGCAAAGATCAAAAAGATAATTCCAAGATCAATACCTCTCAACCCCACCAACCACGCCATCAGCACTGCCATCACAGGCATCAGACATACTTTGTGCAGAGTTGCCCATACTGCACTCCTGCTGGTTTTTCTGAGCACATCCATGCTCAGGCTTCCGCCAATACTGATTAATGCCAATGGTAAAGTGATCTGAGCAAAGTACAGGCTGACCTTTTCTGCAACCTCGGGCAGTTGCAATCCCAACGAAACAAAACAAAAGCCCGCAACAATTGAGACAATGAGAGGGTTTTTAGTCAGATCAATAATCAGTTTTTTCCAACTGAAAGGAACGTCATTTTTATCGGATGCATAATACGCCAGCACAAATACAGAGAGCACATTATACAGAGGCACCAGAAAGGCCAGTGCGAGAGACATCAATGCAATACCATGACTGCCATAGATATTTCCCGCCAAGGCCATACCCACAATAGCAAGATTTGCCCTGGCAGCGCCTTGAATAAACGCACCGTAGTCGGCTGACGACGTACAAGCCTGCGCAGCCAGCATTCTCGCTGTCAGAAATGTCACAATTGATGTTATAACAGCATAAATAACCATCCTGAAATCAAGAACTGATGCCATGTCCAAGTTAATAATGGATGTAAACAACAGTGCCGGCATACAAAAGTTGAAAACGAGCCTTGATGCCGTGGTTACAAAATGGTCATCAATAAACTGAAAGCGCTTAAGAGCAATCCCTGCTAACAGCATCACACAGACAGGCAGCGTTACACTGGCCGTGAATAAAAACGTTTCCCACAACATAGCCACTAGTCATCTGGTAATTTGCCAGCGATTATAACCGTTACTCATTTATGGACACATAGCTCCAAACAAAAATCACTTAAGAATTCACCCAAGCCAGGTTGTGTTGACATAAGCCTCAAGTGCTATCTTTTTACCCTGCTATTTTCTCACTGGCAGTAGGCGCTACTTAGTCGATACAAGCTAATAATCCCCTTATCACTCTACAACAACATCAAGGGGCAACGGGATGAATAAATGACCAACCGAAACATAGGGTATTTCAGTATCGCTCTTGTACTTCTTACGCAGTCATCCAATACTTTCGCCGCACCTATAGAGGCTTGGTATCAAAAAGTCTGGTGTGATGGCATGGGTGGTCAATTGGAGTATAGATTGGACAGTGGTCGACGCATTGACTGCCTCACGAACAGTCATGCCATCGAGATTGAGTTTGCACGCAAATGGCCTGAAGCCATTGGACAGGCTCTTGATTACAGCATGTTGACTGGCAAGCATGCCGGGATTGTTTTAATTTTGAACAAGGGGGTAGATTTTACTCATTGGGAGCGCATGCGAAAAGTGATTGATCACTATCAGCTGCCAATACAAGTCTGGCGACTTGGTCCCTAACTTATACCAATGGCGTTTTCAAATTATGGAGCGAGCAAGTTATTTTGGGTGACTGGGCAAGGCGAAGCGACGAGTCATAGCCATAGCTATGGCGAGGAACTTCAACGCAGATCCAGTCGGTCAAAATGGCTGCGCAGCCCATAATTTAAAAACAGAATTGGCATTACTTCTCAGCCCAGATGAAGAACTCTCGATTGCCATCGCCGCCAGTAATCGAGCTATCGAAATAACCTTTTACCGTCATACCCAACTTCTCACAGAAGCTTTTGATAGACTGCTCTACCTGCGGATAAAGATTTGCATCTCTGACAATACCGCCCTTACCAATACCTGCAGAACCTACCTCAAACTGCGGTTTTACCAGACTTAACAACTGCCCACCTGGTTTCAACAGGGGAACCAGAGAAGGAAGAATCTTGGTTTGGGAGATAAACGACACATCCATTACAGCGAAATCAAACCCCTGCACATCGGTTGTGTAATTTAGTAAATCCCGCGATAAATCCCGCGCATTCATTCCTTCCAGACAGACAACCCTCGGATCATCCCGTAACGACGGAACCAATTGCCCATGACCAACCTCAATACCAATGACTTTTGCAGCCCCGGACTGGAGCGCACAATCAGTAAAACCACCGGTTGACTGACCAACATCGATAACAACCGCATCGGCGAAGTCTGCACCGGATTTCTCAATAGCACCAGCTAGCTTTAATCCACCACGGGATACAAAACAATCTGACTCATCCCACACAACATCCAGCTCAATAGAATCAGGGTACTTCTGGCCAGGTTTAACCACTGCCACCCAGCCGCCAGACTGATGCACCATTACACGACCTTCGCTGATCAGCTGTTGAGCCTTTGTTCGGGAGGTAGCCTTTCCCTGCTCAACCAAGAGCATATCAAGTCTTTGCATCTTAATAGCCAGACGTAGCCGAAAAAACTGAATTATACCGTCAACTGATTACCACTATGTATATTTCGTCGTTTTCTTTTTCGGAAGATCAATTTATCAAACTGCAAATCAGCTTAACGCCAGCCTATATCACTTTCTTCCCTTCTCCAGAAATTCCCTCAGGATCCAAGATCTTGTTTCTCTGATCTTTCAAGATTTCTACTATTTCAGCTTCATCTGTTATCTCACCTTCCGAACCATGTGTTTTTTTGTTCATGATTTCTTTTGCAGTTTCCGTATGTTTATCTATTAGAGAATTTTGCAACGATACTCTCTGGCCGGCAAGCAGTTTTAAAGCCAATGAATCCAACCGCTCATCGAAGGCTTTTATCGAATCCTTAAACGCTGCTCCTCCAATCTCTACTAATGTATTTGCCTTTGCATTCACTCTTTCCATATCCATCAGCTGATTTCTAGCCGCGTTGTCATTGCTCTCTACACACAACAGGCCTATACCTGCTATAACAACAGTTGGAATAGATACCCCCAGTATTCCATAAGTCGCAGCTACTATAGCAACGTCCTGAACTGAACGCTTGTGACGCTCATAGAACTCTTTAGCCGAGGGTGATACTGCTTTGTATACATGAGTTTTGGTCAGTTTATTGATCACTTCATTTAGGCTTTCAACAACCCTTCCATAAGATGTTGCCTCTTTAAACTTCGTACAGCCGGCTTCAAGGTTCGAATACGCAATTCCCTCTATTTCTTTACCCTTCTCAGCTAAAACAGAAGCGAATCGTGCTTAGGCTGATTGCATCGGAGTTTGAACATTCGACACATCTTCATCCTTTATAAGTTTGTTCATTGGATGCGGATATAGACTCTAAGCTCCTTCAACTAAAAGTTTTTCCATTCAAAAAAATATTATATTTTTTGCTTTTACGTTTTTAGAATAAAAAAAACCGCCGCTTGGCAGCGACGGTTTTATAAGAGATAGAAGAAGAGCAAACTCCTCCTCTTATGTCAGAGCCTCTTACAATAAGAGTTACACTTCTCCGAAGTTCAACGCATCAGACAGCGCCTGTTCTGCATCGGAAGTAGAGATACGAGCTGGTGCATCGAACTCAACTTCTTCACGGCTCTTACGACGCTCAGCGTGGTAAGTCAGACCAGTACCTGCAGGAATCAGACGACCTACAACTACGTTCTCCTTCAAGCCACGCAGGTAATCGCGCTTGCCGTGTACCGCAGCTTCCGTCAGGACTCGGGTAGTCTCCTGGAAAGATGCCGCAGAGATGAAGGATTCTGTTGCCAGAGATGCCTTGGTGATACCCAGCAGTACGCGTTCGAACTTGGCAGGGAAGCTGTTTTCACGGCTAACCTTGTCGTTCTCTTCGAGCAGACGAGTAAACTCAACCTGATCACCACGAATAAAGTGAGTATCACCGGTATCGGAGATTTCAACTTTACGCAGCATCTGACGCAGAATGGTCTCAATGTGCTTATCGTTAATTTTTACACCCTGGAGACGGTATACGTCCTGGATTTCGTTAACGATGTAGCGAGCCAGTTCACTGACACCCAATAGACGCAGAACGTCGTGTGGGTTGGTCGGGCCGTCAGAAATAACTTCACCCTGGGTCACCTGCTCACCTTCGAACACGTTGAGGTGACGCCATTTTGGAATCAGCTCTTCGTATGGATCGCTGCCGTCAGTCGGCGTGATGACCAGACGCTTCTTACCCTTGGTTTCTTTACCGAAACCGATGGTTCCGGAGATTTCCGCCAGGATAGAGTGCTCTTTTGGCTTACGCGCTTCGAACAAGTCAGCAACCCGTGGCAGACCACCGGTGATGTCCTTGTTACCGCCAGACTGTTGAGGAATACGGGCAAGTACCGCCCCCACTTCTACCGTAGAGCCGTCAACCAGGTTAACCAGAGCGTTAGCTGGCAGGAAGTACTGAGCAGGTACATCAGTACCTGGCAGCTTCAGTTCGTTACCGTTGGCATCCTTCAGCTGAACCGCAGGACGGATGTCCTTACCAGCGGATGGACGATCCTTCGGATCCATAACTTCCATGTTGGACAAACCGGTCAGCTCATCAGTCTGAGTCTTAACGGTGATGTTTTCATCCATGCCCTGGAATTCAACAATACCGGCAGTTTCAGTGATGATCGGGTGTGTGTGTGGATCCCACTTAGCCACAGTCTGGCCAGCTTCGATCACTTCACCGTCTTTAACGGAAATCATGGCACCGTAAGGCAGTTTATAGCGCTCACGCTCACGACCATATTCATCCGCTACAGCCAGCTGTCCGGAACGGCTTACCGCAACCAGTGTGCCGTCTTTACGCTCAACAGACTTCAGGTTCAGCAGACGCACTGTACCTTTATTCTTAACCGTTACACTGTCAGCCGCTGCGTTACGAGACGCTGCACCACCGATGTGGAACGTACGCATCGTCAACTGAGTACCCGGCTCACCGATGGACTGGGCTGCGATAACACCGACCGCTTCACCTTTGTTTACGATGTGGCCGCGACCCAGGTCACGACCGTAACAGCTGGAACAAATGCCGTGGCGGGTTTCACAAGTGATTGGTGAACGTACGAGCATTTCGTCAACATTCAGCAGCTCAAGGCGTTTCACCCAGGCTTCGTCAATCAGCGTACCGGCTGGAACGGCGATTTCGCTGTCGCTGCCTGGCTTGAGTACGTCTTCTGCAACTACACGACCAAGGATACGATCACCCAGTGGCTCTACGATGTCGCCGCCTTCAATGTGCGGAGCCATCCACAGACCGGCTGTCGTACCACAGTCGTCTTCTGTGACGACCAGATCCTGAGCAACGTCTACCAGACGACGGGTCAGGTAACCGGAGTTCGCAGTTTTCAGTGCCGTATCCGCCAGACCTTTACGAGCGCCGTGAGTGGAGTTGAAGTACTGCTGTACGTTCAGACCTTCACGGAAGTTCGCGGTAATTGGCGTTTCGATGATAGAGCCATCTGGCTTGGCCATCAGACCACGCATACCGGCCAGCTGACGAATCTGCGCCGCACTACCCCGTGCGCCGGAGTCAGCCATCATGTATACGCTGTTGAAGGATTCCTGATCGACTTCTTTACCTTCACGGTCGATGACTTTGTCGACTTTCAGGTTGTCCATCATCCGCTTGGCCAGCATTTCGTTGGCGCGGGACCAGATGTCGATAACCTTGTTGTACTTCTCGCCCGCTGTTACCAGACCGGAAGCAAACTGGTTTTCAATTTCACGCACTTCGTCGTTAGCGTCATCGATGATGCGCGCTTTTTCCGGAGGAATAACGAAGTCGTTAACACCAATGGACGTACCAGAGATGGTGGCGTACTGGAAGCCCATGTACATCATCTGGTCAGCGAAGATAACGGTTTCTTTCAAACCAACGTTACGATAACAGGCGTTCAGCAGGCCAGAGATCGCTTTCTTCTTCATCGCCTGGTTAACCAGGGAGAATGGCAGACCCATAGGCACGATGTCCCACAGAATCATACGGCCAACGGTGGTGTCCGCCAGGAACTTGTTATCGTGCTCAACGCCATCGTTGTCGCGATATTTTTCGTGTACACGCACTTTAATGCGGGCGTGCAATTCAGCAGCACCGGTACGATACGCGCGCATAACTTCGTCGATATCAACGAAGACCATGCCTTCACCCTTGGCGTTAATACGGTCACGGGTGATGTAGTACAGACCCAGTACAACGTCCTGAGAAGGTACGATGATAGGTTCGCCGTTCGCTGGCGCCAGGATGTTGTTGGTGGACATCATCAGGGCACGGGCTTCCAGCTGGGCTTCCAGAGTCAGAGGTACGTGTACCGCCATCTGGTCACCGTCGAAGTCGGCGTTGTATGCCGCACACACCAGTGGGTGCAGTTGAATCGCTTTACCTTCGATCAGAACCGGTTCGAACGCCTGAATACCAAGACGGTGCAGGGTTGGTGCACGGTTCAGCATAACCGGGTGTTCGCGGATGACTTCAGCCAGAACGTCCCACACTTCTGGAGTTTCACGCTCTACCATCTTCTTGGCAGCTTTAATCGTGGTAGCAAGACCACGGGCTTCCAATTTACCGAAGATGAACGGCTTGAACAGCTCCAGCGCCATTTTCTTTGGCAGACCGCACTGATGCAAACGCAGGGTAGGACCTACGGTGATTACAGAACGACCAGAGTAGTCTACTCGCTTACCCAACAGGTTCTGACGGAAACGACCCTGCTTACCCTTGATCATGTCGGCCAGGGATTTCAGAGGACGTTTGTTAGAGCCAGTGATGGCACGACCGCGACGACCGTTGTCCAGCAGCGCGTCGACAGATTCCTGCAGCATACGCTTTTCGTTGCGGACAATGATGTCTGGTGCGTTCAGATCCAGCAGACGCTTCAGACGGTTGTTACGGTTGATCACTCGACGGTACAGATCGTTCAGGTCGGACGTTGCGAAACGACCACCATCCAGAGGTACCAGAGGACGCAGATCTGGCGGCAGAACCGGCAGAACGGTCAGGATCATCCACTCAGGGTTGTTGCCTGAGTTGTGGAAGGCTTCAACCAATTTCAGACGCTTGCTCAGCTTCTTCAGTTTGGTTTCGGAATTGGTCTGCGGAATTTCTTCACGCAGGGTATTCACTTCGTCTTCCAGATCAATATCACCCAGCAGCGCTTTGATCGCTTCAGCACCCATGCGGGCGTCAAAGTCGTCACCAAACTCTTCCAGGGCTTCGTAGTATTGTTCGTCAGACAGCAGCTGGTTCTTTTCCAGCGTGGTCATGCCCGGATCAACAACAACGTAAGATTCGAAATACAGTACCCGCTCGATATCACGCAAGGTCATGTCCAGCAACAGACCGATACGGGATGGCAGGGATTTCAGGAACCAGATGTGAGCAACCGGGCTCGCCAGTTCGATGTGACCCATGCGCTCACGACGCACTTTAGCCAGTGCAACTTCAACGCCACACTTCTCACAGATAACACCACGGTGCTTGAGACGCTTGTACTTTCCGCACAGGCACTCGTAATCCTTTACCGGGCCAAAGATTTTGGCGCAGAAAAGGCCGTCACGCTCAGGTTTGAACGTACGGTAGTTAATTGTTTCCGGCTTTTTAACTTCGCCGTAAGACCAGGACCGGACCATATCCGGTGACGCCAGGCCGATCCGAATAGCGTCGAATTCGTCCGTCTGGCCCTGTGACTTGAGCAGATTCAGCAAGTCTTTCAAGATCGTATCTCCTCTCGGTGCAAGACACCTGTTTCACTCTTATAGATAAGATGTGTTACAGGTGTCTTAGCCACACGTTCGTTATTCGGTTTCCAGTTCGATATCGATACCCAGCGAGCGGATTTCTTTCAACAGTACGTTGAAGGATTCCGGCATACCAGGTTCCATTCTGTGGTCGCCATCCACGATGTTTTTGTACATCTTGGTACGGCCAGCGACGTCATCGGACTTCACGGTCAGCATTTCCTGCAGAGTGTATGCAGCGCCATAAGCTTCCAGAGCCCAGACCTCCATCTCCCCGAAGCGCTGTCCACCGAATTGTGCCTTACCACCCAGAGGCTGCTGAGTTACCAGAGAGTAAGAACCAGTAGAACGAGCGTGCATCTTGTCGTCTACCAAGTGGTTCAGCTTCAGCATGTACATGTAGCCAACAGTGACCGGACGCTCAAAAGAGTCACCGCTACGACCGTCGATCAGCTTAACCTGACCGCTGTCGTTCATGTCAGCCAGACGGAGCAGACGCTTAACTTCTGTCTCTTTCGCACCGTCGAATACCGCTGTTGCCATCGGTACACCGCCTTTCAGGTTACCGGCCAGTTCCATGACTTCAGCATCGCTGAACTTGTCAATTTCAACCGGACTGTGACCTGGGATGCCGTTGTACACTTCATCCAGGAACTTACGCAGTTCAGACATACTCTTCTGGGATTCAATCATGCGATTGATCTTAACGCCCAGACCTTTAGCCGCCGCACCCAAGTGGGTTTCCAGTACCTGTCCAACGTTCATACGGGACGGTACACCCAGAGGGTTAAGTACGATATCAACCGGATTACCTTCTTCATCGTGCGGCATATCTTCAACCGGCATGATGATGGAGATAACACCCTTGTTACCGTGACGACCCGCCATCTTGTCACCAGGCTGGATACGACGTTTTATCGCCAGGTAAACCTTAACGATTTTCAGGACACCCGGTGCCATGTCGTCGCCGGTCTGCAGCTTTTTCTTCTTGTCTTCGAAACGCTCGTCCAGTTGTGCACGACGCTCTTTCAGCTGTTCTCTGGAGAGATCCAACATTTCGTTCAGAGCTTCGTCCGCCATGGACATCTTGAACCACTGTTCGTGATCCATACCGTTTAGGAAAGCATCGGAGATCAGATCACCTTTACCCAGACCCGGCGCACGAACAACAGGCTGGTTAACCAGGGCAGCGCGCAGACGCTCGAAGGTGTCGTGTTCAACTACACGGAACTCTTCGTTCAGGTCTTTGCGATACTCATCCAGCTGGGTCTTCTCGATCGCCAGTGCACGGGTGTCTTTTTCCACGCCGTCACGGGTGAAGACCTGCACGTCAATAACGGTACCTTTAACACTGGTCGGTACACGCAGAGAGGTGTCTTTAACGTCAGACGCTTTTTCACCGAAGATGGCACGCAGCAGTTTTTCTTCCGGAGTCAGCTGAGTTTCACCTTTTGGTGTCACCTTACCCACCAGAATGTCACCAGCGCCCACTTCAGCACCGACATAAACGATACCGGCTTCATCCAGCTTGTTCAGTGCGGACTCACCGACGTTTGGAATATCGGAAGTAATTTCTTCAGAACCCAGCTTGGTGTCACGAGCCACACAGGTCAGTTCCTGAATGTGAATCGTGGTGAAACGGTCTTCCTGAACGACACGCTCAGAGATGAGGATGGAATCCTCAAAGTTGTAACCATTCCATGGCATGAATGCCACACGCATGTTCTGACCCAGCGCCAGCTCACCCATATCAACGGATGGGCCGTCGGCCATGATGTCGCCACGGGCAATCTTGTCACCAGACTTCACCAGGGCACGCTGGTTAATACAGGTATTCTGGTTAGAACGTGTGTATTTAGTCAGGTTGTAGATGTCTACACCGGCTTCACCTGGCTGCAGCTCTTCACTGTTCACACGAACCACGATACGGGCCGCATCAACGGTATCAATAAGGCCGCCACGTTTGGCAACGACGCAGACACCGGAGTCGGACGCTACGTTACGTTCCATACCAGTACCAACCAGAGGCTTCTCAGCTTTCAGGGTTGGAACCGCCTGACGTTGCATGTTCGATCCCATCAATGCACGGTTGGCGTCGTCGTGTTCCAGGAATGGAATCAAAGAGGCTGCAACGGACACCATCTGCTTGGTGGAGACGTCCATGTACTGGACTTTCTCAGGACCCATCAGAGTCGCTTCACCACGGTAACGAACCGCTACCAGGTCTTCTGCCAGCTTCTTGTTTTCATCAACAGAAGCGGATGCCTGTGCGATAACGTATTCACCTTCTTCAATAGCAGAAAGGTAATCTACGTCGTCAGTGACCAGACCATCAACAACACGACGGTATGGTGCTTCAAGGAAGCCATAGTCGTTAGTACGGGCATAGGTAGCCAGAGAGTTGATTAGACCGATGTTCGGACCTTCAGGTGTTTCGATTGGGCATACACGACCATAGTGGGTGGAGTGTACGTCACGAACCTCAAAGCCGGCACGCTCACGGGTCAGACCACCTGGGCCCAACGCGGATACACGACGCTTGTGGGTAATCTCGGACAGCGGGTTGTTCTGGTCCATAAACTGGGACAGCTGGCTGGAACCGAAGAATTCCTTAATAGCAGCAGCAACAGGCTTGGCATTGATCAGATCCTGAGGCATCAAGCCTTCAGATTCGGCCAGGCTCAGACGCTCCTTGACGGCACGCTCAACACGAACGAGACCAACACGGAACTGGTTTTCAGCCATTTCACCAACGGAACGTACACGACGGTTACCCAGGTGATCGATGTCATCACAAACACCGTGACCGTTACGGATATCTACCAGAATCTTCAGAACATCAATGATGTCTTCATTATCCAGAACACCGGAGCCAGTGTCTTCAGCGCGACCCAGACGACGGTTGAACTTCATACGACCAACCGCAGACAAATCGTAGCGCTCGGTAGAGAAGAACAGGTTCTGGAACAGGGCTTCAGCAGCATCCTGTGTTGGCGGCTCACCAGGACGCATCATGCGGTAGATTTCTACCAGTGCTTCCAGACGATTCGTGGTGTTGTCAGCTCTCAGAGTGTCAGAAATGAACGGACCACATTCCAATTCATTAATATACAGGGTCTCAATAGTCTTGATGCCTGCAGAGAGAAGCTGCTCATAAACTTCCGGAGTGATTTCAGTGTTGCATTCAGCAATGATCTCACCGGTAGACTTGTGAACAACTGTCTTGGCCAGTACACGACCATAGATGTATTCAACAGGTGCTTCCAGGTTTTTGATTGCAGATTTCTGAATATCACGAATGTGACGTGCAGTCACACGACGACCCTGTTCAACGATCAGGTTGCCATCATTATCGTAGATATCGAAGCTAGCAGCTTCACCTCGGAGGCGATCTGCAACCAGTTCTGTTTTAACGTTGTCAGAACTGATTTTGAATTCTACGAAGTCAAAGAATCTTGAAAGAATTTCTTCATTTTCAAGACCAATCGCACGCATCAGAATCGTTGCTGGCAACTTACGACGACGGTCGATACGAACGAAGAGCAGATCCTTAGGATCAAACTCGAAGTCCAACCATGAACCACGGTAAGGAATGACGCGAGCAGAATAAAGCAGCTTACCGGAGGAGTGTGTTTTACCCCGGTCGTTATCAAAGAACACACCAGGAGAACGGTGCAGCTGAGACACGATTACACGCTCAGTGCCGTTAATAACGAAAGTACCGTTATCGGTCATGAGCGGAATTTCGCCCATGTACACTTCCTGTTCTTTTATGTCTTTGATTGCCTTGTTAGAAGACTCTTTATCATAGATAATCAGACGTACTTTCACACGCAGTGGTACTGCGTAGGTTACGCCTCTTAACTGACATTCCTTGACATCAAACGAAGGAGTGCCCAGTCTATAGCTAACGTACTCAAGGGCAGCATTGCCTGAGTAACTAACAATCGGAAAAACCGATTTAAAGGCTGCATGAAGGCCAATATCTTCTCTTGCTGCCGGCTCTTTACCTGACTGCAACAGCTTGTGATATGAATCAAGCTGAATCGCCAGCAGATACGGCACATTCATGACACTCGGCAATTTGCCGAAGTCCTTGCGGATGCGTTTTTTCTCAGTATACGAGTATGCCATCAGCGTTCCCCAGCTTGGTTACCTGTTTTCTGGAAGCAGGCGGCATCGCCTGACCATGTAGGTTTTTCGAGAGCGGGTGGCTCCCTGTCTAAACCAATCAATTCCAACATTCACTTCATCAGTAGCCGCGCTACCTTCGAAGCCTCCATCACTTTCTCAACGTTCAATACAGGTACTGCATCCATACTGATCCGCAAGACAAGTTCAGCAGGCTTGCAGGTGTCTGGGTTCCCCCACGACCACCTTTAAACCGTTGCATGAGCTTTAGCGCCTGCTTTGAGAATGCTTAATCAGCACCTTCAAACTCAAACACACTTTCAATAAAGCCCTGAAAAAAGAACAATTGTTCAATTTTTCATTCCTGCTTTCACAGCAAAACCGCCAACATCGCGCAAAGCAACGAAAGCGGTATTACTGGGCTAATTGATGCGATATCAATCAGCAAATCTTTGTCAGGCGACTCTTTAACACGATAATGAACCATCGCAATCCGGACTATTCACCGTAACCTACCATCATCTCACAGCTTTAAGAGAAGTGGTATTGAAATTTCTGGCAACGCCTACTATCTGGGACTGCAAATCCTCAGCATGACCTGCTGATTTGATTTCATGTCGCATCAAACCGCCCTGAACAACACCCTCTTTGCAACTACCTTCCACGCAAAAATCCAGCATACTGAAAGCACAAAACTCCCCATCAAGCCAAACCGGCTTTTCGGAGATAAAGGATTCACAGCATGACTCAGACGTTGTGCGCAAATATTGTTACTCAGACGATATAGCTCATACAACGGAAAAAAGGCCGGCGCCTTTACAGGCACCAGCCACACGAGCCCATTATGCAACAGACTCGAGATTATGCAACGCTTTTTTAGAAATTACTTGATTTCTACTTTAGCGCCAGCTTCTTCCAGCTGCTTCTTCAGGTCTTCAGCTTCTTCTTTAGAAGCGCCTTCCTTCAGAGGAGCAGGAGCGCCGTCTACAACAGCCTTAGCTTCTTTCAGACCCAGGCCAGTAGCAGCACGTACTACCTTGATTACGTTTACTTTCTTGTCGCCAGCTTCAGTCAGAATTACGTCGAATTCAGTCTGTTCTTCAACAGCAGCAGCGGCAGCAGCAACTGGAGCAGCAGCAACAGCAGCAGCAGCAGAAACGCCGAACTTCTCTTCCATAGCGGAAACCAGTTCAACAACGTCCATTACAGACATTTCAGCGATCGCGTTCAGGATATCTTCTTTGGACAGAGCCATCTCTATATCTCCAAATATTTTCTAATGAGCGCCCTTTTAATAGAGCAACCCAGTAAATTTGTTTAAGCAAAAAATAGAAAACCAATTCGAAAAGAATTAAGCGGCTTTCTTTTTCTCGTCGGCAACAGCTGCCACGACACGGGTAACCTTGGTAGGAATCTCGTTCAGAGTTCTTGCCAGCTTGGTTACCGGTGCGATCATTACACTCATCAGCATTGCGCGAGCTTGATCCAGAGTTGGGAGCTTGGCCAGAACATCAATCTGCTCCGCACCCAGCAGCTGACCAGAAACGGACAGCGCTTTGATTTCCAACTCTTTATTCTCTTTGGCAAATTCCTGCATCACGCGCGCGGCGGAGCCTGGATCTTCCATAGAGAAAGCAAGCACAGTAGGGCCTACCAGCACTTCCTGCAGACACTGAAGCTCAGTACCTTCAACTGCGCGCTTAGCCAGTGTGTTACGAACTACCTTCAGGTAGACGCCACCATCACGAGCCTGCTTACGCAAGGAAGTCATCTGACCTACGGTCAGACCGCGGTAGTCCGCGATTACAGCCGACAGAGCGCTTTGTGCAGCCTCGCTGACTTCGGCGACAATCGCCTTCTTGTCTTCGAGTCCTAACGCCATGGGCTTTACTCCAATAGTATGAAGTTACACTTAACGAAACATTTAAAAAAACGAACCATTAAGCACTTACAATACGGTGAGGGTATATGCACTAAGCATGTTCACCGTCTACGCAGGAAATTAAGCCTTCCGCTTTTAAGCCCTTTCGAAAAAAGACTCCTGACTTAACAGGCACAACGTCCAACACCTACGATCTTTGACAGCCCCCGTCATAAACGGAGACCCCAAAGTCTTTTGCAATCAGTCAACCGACTGATCAGAGACCCGAAAAACCAGATCTCAGTAATTCTTTTTACTGCTTACGCAGTCAGGGAAGACATGTCGATAGTCAGACCTGGACCCATAGTAGAGGACAGGGTAACTTTCTTCACGTAAACACCTTTGCTGGAAGCCGGCTTCAGCTTCTTCAGGTCAGCGACCAGAGCTTCAACGTTCTGCTTCAGAGCAGCCGCTTCGAAGTCGATCTTACCAACACCAGCGTGAATGATACCGTTCTTATCAGTACGGAAACGGACCTGACCCGCTTTAGCGTTCTTAACCGCTTCAGCAACGTTAGGGGTTACAGTACCAACTTTAGGGTTAGGCATCAGGCCACGTGGACCAAGAATCTGACCCAGCTGACCAACAACACGCATCGCATCCGGAGAAGCGATAACTACGTCGAAGTCCATCTGACCAGCTTTAACTTGCTCAGCCAGATCATCCATACCAACGATTTCAGCACCAGCTTCTTTAGCGGCTTCAGCGTTAGCACCCTGGGTGAACACAGCTACGCGAACGTCTTTACCAGTTCCGTTTGGCAGAACAGTAGAGCCACGAACAACCTGATCAGATTTACGAGGATCAACGCCCAGGTTCACAGAAACTTCGATAGTTTCTTTGAACTTAACGCCAGAAAGCTCTTTCAGCAGGCTTGCAGCATCTTCAAAGCTATACGCTTTAGTAGACTCAATCTTTTCTGCAATCAGTTTTGCACGCTTGGACATTTTAGCCATTACTCAACTCCTTCCACATTCAGACCCATGGAACGAGCGGAGCCAGCGATAGTACGGATAGCGGCATCTTCGTCAGCAGCAGTCAGATCAGGTTCTTTGATCTTGGCAACTTCAAGCAGTTGCTCGCGAGTCACAGTACCAACCTTCTCAGTGTTTGGACGACCAGAACCTTTCTTCAGCTTCAGAGTCTTCATTAGAAGAACAGAAGCAGGCGGAGTTTTGGTTTCGAAGGTGAAACTGCGATCACTGTAAACAGTAATAACAACAGGAATTGGCATACCGGCATCCATTTTCTGGGTGCTGGCGTTGAATGCCTTACAGAATTCCATGATGTTCACACCGTGCTGACCCAGAGCAGGACCAACAGGTGGAGAAGGATTTGCCTGTCCAGCAGGCACTTGAAGCTTAATATAAGCTTGTACTTTCTTGGCCATTTTAACCTCAACTTGGGTCACTGCCTCATTAACAAACTCTTCCTTAGGCCAGGAAGAACCCATCAAATCCACGGCTACCCGATTACAAAGCGCAGCAGTTTACAGAAAACTTCCCGAAACCGCCAGCGCAAAAATACTTAAGATGAATATTCATCATAAAACAAAGCCCCGCAACCCATAAACAGGATCAACGAGGCTGTCGAGAAAAAGCGACTTAAACTTTTTCTACACTTCCGAACGTCAACTCAACCGGAGTCTCACGCCCAAAAATCATAACCAGAACCTGCAAACTGTTCTTGTCATAATTAACCGCTTCAATACGCGCATCGAAATCAGCAAACGGACCATCAACCACCCGAACCATTTCACCTGGCTCAAACAACGTCTTAGGTCTTGGCGCCTCAACACCTTCTTCCATTCTACGAAGAATGGCATCCGCTTCTTTCTCAGTGATTGCAGCCGGCTTTTCTGGCGTTCCACCAATAAAGCCCAGAACTCGCGGCGTTTCTTTAATAAGGTGCCAGGAGTCATCATTCATCTCAACCTGGACGAGAACGTAGCCAGGGAAGAATTTGCGCTCACTTTTACGCTTTTGTCCGTTCTTAATTTCTACAACTTCTTCTGTAGGAACCAGAACTTCACCAAATAAATCTTCCATGCCATGAAGCTTGATGCGCTCATTCAATGAACGTAACACCTGCTTCTCGTAACCGGAGTAGGCATGAACTACATACCAACGTTTCGCCATGTCTTGTCCCTATTAAATCAGGCTGCTGACCATCCAGCCTAGCAGAGAATCGAGCCCCCACAAAATAAGACCCATAACCAGAACGACAGCAACCACTACCAGCGTGGTTTGCACAGTCTCCTGACGTGAGGGCCAGACAACCTTGCGAATCTCGGTTTTGGCATCCTTGAGCAGCGTCCAGAATGCATCACCCTTGACAGTTTGCAGAGCAACAAACCCAGCAACAACTGCAAGAACCAGCAGACCTGCAACTCTCAGAAAGAGTGATTCAGAGGAGAAATAATAGTTACCGTAAACGCCAATAGCGACCAGAACCGCCGCAAGGCCCCACTTGAGACCATCTAGACGACCCGTAGCCGCAATTTCAGAATTTCCACTCATCAGATTGATTTTCTCTATTAAGATTCGCTCAGAGTAAGAGCTTGATCATCGGAAGTGGCAGGCCAGGAGGGAATCGAACCCCCAACCCCCGGTTTTGGAGACCGGTGCTCTACCAATTGAACTACTGGCCTAAAAATCTACCAACCCAAACTTTCACAGGTGTCGGATTATAATCATGTTCCGTCATCGTGAAAAGCCCGCCGGCTCATGTAAGTGTAATAATGCGTAACACTTACAAAAATAGAGACTGGCGTCTCTATCAAACCCATTATTAAAATGGAGCTCTTAACCGGAGTTGAACCGGTGACCTCATCCTTACCAAGGATGCGCTCTACCAACTGAGCTATAAGAGCACAATCTATCAACAAGAAATCCTTTTTCAAGAATTTCTAACAAGAATCTTTCGCAAAGATTTTAAAAAATATTGGAGCGGGTAGCGGGAATCGAACCCGCATCATCAGCTTGGAAGGCTGAGGTTCTACCGTTGAACTATACCCGCATCAAATTTTTCCAAACTTTTTCAAGCAGCAAACAGAAGAAAAACAGATTTTGAACCTTAATTCAAGATTTGATTCTACATTCTACTTTAAAGAATCTGGTGGTGGGGGCTGGATTCGAACCAGCGAAGCTTTCGCGTCAGATTTACAGTCTGATCCCTTTGGCCACTCGGGAACCCCACCCGATGCTGCGCTATTGTATTCAGGAAGCTTTTCTTGTCAACCCTGTCGTTTTTGTTGATTAAGCTTTTTCTCAAAAGCGTTTAATCCGTCTCTTTCGACTCGGTGACTGTCTCCCTCAGCGCGAGGCGTATACTATTGAAACTATTCTTCCGTTGCAATGCTTTTGCAGTTCTTTTTTCGTTTTTTCGCATCCGGATAGCGGCTGGACATTTGCTCCCAGAAGTCTGCACCGAGCTTTTCATCAACTGCAGAATCCATCTCCAGCCACCATTGCTCCGGCGAATGGGACAGCTCTTTAATTTTCACAGTATAACCAGTATCAGATAAACGACGCCGTACTGATTCCGCATATTCCTTTTTAGAAAACAGTCCTAAAGAAATACCGTTATCCAATTCACCATAAGTGATAACAAAGCTGTCTATTTTCTGCGCGTGCAACTCTCTCAACATTCGAGCGGCAGCCACTCTGCTGGGCAAGGGTGGGATGTGCACCCAATAGTCCTGTATTTCGCTCGTAGCATCCGCCCGCTCCCGGCTATCCACCCCCATGGAAAACAATTGCTGCTTTATTGCATCCACTTCTAACGGGCTATCAAACGGGCCGACAAAAAGACATTCGCCGTCTGATCCACCAGAAATATCAAGATGGGAGGGCGCTTCCTGTCCAGGCTTCTCTTGCTCCATCATTTCAGACAGCAATACCAGTCGTCCACCGGCGCTATCTTCATAATTAAAACCTGTTTCCAACAAGCGATAGTCTGCTCTGGATTCTTTATAGAAGCCCCAGGCAAAATATCCAACATTCAGAAAAACCAACAGCAATACAATCCAGCGCATTTCTCTCTCATTTAATCAAACGCTAACGCTATTCCATCCATAACCAGTTCCGGCCGATACTCCCATTCGCCACTAACAAAGCGGCTCAGCAACTCACCATCGCCACCGGTAAGACAGACGATCGCCTCCGGATAACGATCAACCTGGGCATTAATCATTGCGGACGCCATAGCCAGAACACCATTATTGATACAATCGGCGGAGTTCTTCCCCGGTGTAATCCCAGAAGCTGTCACCTCTATTAGTTCAAGCTGTGCTGTCGATGTGCTTAGCGCCTTTTTCATCAATTGAAGACCAGGCAAAATAAAGCCACCCTGATGAACACCCTCACTAACGACATCAACCGTCATAGCAGTGCCACAACTAACCACCAGCTTGGTTTTCGCCTTATGTTCTTCAGCAGATGAATGATGAGCCGCCAGCATCGCCAGCCAGCGATCGACACCTATTGTCGTGTAAGCCAATGATAAGCCAAGCCGGCCATCCCTGACCTTAACAACGGATAATGGAATGCCTGACTGAGCCTCAATAACCTGACGCAACATCTCAAGCCGTTCCTGACCAGAGACAATAGCCAATCTCGCCTGATGCACAGGTGCAAGCTGTTTCAGCAAACCCGAAACCTCACCCTGAACATCGCTATCATTATCAATCACTCCGCGAGACAAAATGTCGCCAGCGTCACGCAGCCGCCATTTCAACCGGGTATTACCAGAGTCCAGTTCAAGTATTCTCATACCACCTTCTAAACCTGTTCCCGCAGAGACACTTCACCGCCGCTATAAGCCAACATCCCATCCGCATTCTCCAGCAACAGCGCGCCATGCTGATTAACACCGCTGGCAATGCCCGCGACTTTTTTGCCCGATGCATCGAGCATGACTTTTCTGCCAGCAAATGCATCATAAGCCAGCCACTGCTCGCGAAACGCAGCAAATCCGCTTTTGCCAAAACCATCCAGCATGTGACTCAGCTCATTTATAACGGTTCCGGCAATTCTGTTCCGGCTCACCGCCTTACCGCAGATCCGTGTCATATCCACCGCGGGCTGACCAATGTTCTCTATTTGCTCATTGGTCAGCGCTACATTAATACCAATACCAATAATGACTTCACACTCACCGGTAGGGTCGCCATGAACCTCCAGCAAAATACCACTGAGCTTCTGATAACCATTTTCGGACTGCCAGAGCACATCGTTCGGCCATTTCAGCTTAAGATGACTGGCACCGCATGATTCCAGCGCCTTTACCACCGACACCCCAACAGCCAGACTTAGCCCTTCCAGAGACGCCATCCCTTCATTAATAAACCAGCGCAAAGAAAGGCATATGTTCGAGCCAAAGGGATTATTCCAAACTTTGCCACGACGACCACGCCCACCACTTTGGTACTCCGCCAGACACACTGCCTTTAAACCAGGGCGATCGACAATGATATCCCGCACCCGATCATTGGTAGAGGTTGTCTCCAGCAGAGCCTGCACTTTTACCGATGCTGCCGTGTCAACATCCAGATAATCGACAATCTTTTCCTGGCTCAGTAACTCAACACCCGGATGCAACCGGTAGCCACGACCTTTTACGGAATCAAGGGTCAAACCCAACGTCTCCAGGGATTTTATTTTCTTCCACACGGCAGCCCGGCTTACGCCAAGGGACTCCCCTAGCTCCTCACCGGAATGAAAGCGACCATCCGCCAGCAAATTCAGTAATTCTTCCATTGAACGTTCGGACCACCAGAAGGCTGCACAGAATAGTTCAGCTCGCAGACAAAACGAACCGGGAATTCTGTCATTAGTTGAAAATGTGATTTCTGCCGCATACCACCCAAGTTAGCGACATTAGCCAGAGTAGACTATTTATTCCTGCAACGAACGTCTATCCTAACGCTCATTATATTGATCGATTTTTGGATAAGCAGGCCATGCCCCTTTCTAACGAAGAAGCTTCGAAACTAAAAAAAAGCCTCTCCCAAGTATCCAGCCAACTGCCTGTTGCCGCCCTTAGAGAAGCGGTCAGTCTGGGAGAATTAATCACCCCACTGCTACTTGATGCACTTAACGCCGTAAAAATACAAGACAAACGCAGCAGCTCCCCAGCGAAAAGCCGATTTGCGCTTCACGCTCTCTACCTGCTGACCCAGTTCCGCGAAGCAAAAGCATGGCCGGTGGTTGTCGACCTGTTCAGTTCCATGAGCTCCGAAGTGAACGTACCCATTGGCGATGATTTTGACGAAGTGGTGTGCGACCGCCTGAGCCAGATCTTTGCGACATTATGCCCTGGTGATATCCGCCCCCTGCAATCCATCATTGAAAACAGCAGTATCGATGAGTACGTTCGTGATGCTGCACTGGGTGCACTGGTGGTTCGTTACCAGCAGGGCGACCTTGAACTGCAAACACTGACCACCTACCTCCACCAGCTCTATGAATACGCACTGGAGCATGAAAAGAATCAGGTATGGAATGCCTGGGTACAGGCTTGCTACAACACACAACCAGAGTCGTTCATGACCGCCCTGAAGGATCTCTACGAAAAAGAGTGGGCAGACACTTACTACATTACTCTGGATGAACTGACTTTACGCTGCGGCGTTGACCCCGAAAAAATCAAAAAGTACGTCATGAAAGATGAAGGTGATTTTTACTGCTATCTAAATGATGCAACCAGTGCGCTCAGACAGCTGAGTTGCTATTCCGGCGAAGAAAATGATTTGCTGAAAAACATGGAAAACATGGTACTTCAGCAAACCACACCGAAGCATCCCGATCAGCAACAACCCGCTTTTGATATGAATACCTCAGCAGCTGGTGTTGGCAGAAATGATCCTTGCCCCTGCGGTAGTGGCAAGAAGTTTAAGAAGTGTTGTTTGCACTGATTCCGCAGTCTATTTTGTGCTCCCTGCTGATACAGAGGAGCACAAAAGAATTCACAGACTAAAGAAGCTTCTGAAAAAACTCTTTAGTCGGAGAAGGAATCACCGTTTTACCAATCAGCATTCCCGCGTCTCTCGACGCCATTACGCCAGAATCCACAGCAGCGTTCACCGCAGACAACTCACCGGTCATCACAATAAACGACTTACCACCAATAGCCATGGCCAGTCGAACTTCAATCATCTTCACGTCCGCTGCTTTCGCTGCGGCATCCGCCGCGATAACCGCAGAAGCAACACTGAAGAATTCAATGACACCAATAGAATTCACATTCTTGATATCATTTGAGCCACCCAACCCTGCCAACAATTCTTCATGAATATTGGCAATCATCAAGCGATCAACGATGGTCTGACGACCCACATCTTCACCCACTTCAACAGAGGCTTTTACTGCAGCAACATCGCCGGAGACGATGATCAGGTATTTACCAGGACAAATCGTTTTGGCTTCTTCCAGTCGCACATCCGCCGCTTTCGTCATGGCGTCGGCAGCTTCCATACCTTTTGCAATGCTGGTGAATTCCAGCAGACCTAATGCTTTACTCATTCTGATTATCCTCGGGCAATCACAACCTGACGCTCATCAACACTCACAACCCGACCAGCAAGGCTGGCATGAATCATTGAGCCCAATTGGCCTTCAGGAGTTGCACCAATCAACTGCCCTTTAGCTACCTGATCACCAACACTCACCACCGCCTGACTTGGAGCACCGATGTGCTGACGCAGTGATACAAACACTTCATCCATTGCCACTTCACGGTATTCGTGCAGTGTCTGATGATCGTAGTCGTTTAAATCCAGACGAGAGATTAGGCGGGCTGGGGGTACCTTTCTGAATTCACGACCATCACGGGCAATGATTTCACTGCCGTCATGCTGATAACGAATACCCTTCTCCCGCAGTTTATTGGCGATGTAGAAGTTCACCTTGCGTGGAGAAATACCCATCGGGCAGGAATACATTTCACAAACGCCACAGCCACAGCACAGTAGCGCTTCCTGATGGCTTTCATTGATCTCTTCTGCGTACTTCACCGCTTTCATCATTTTGTGCGGGTGCAGTGGATGACCAATCAAATAGCGTGGGCACTGCTCTGTACAAAAGCCACACTGAATACAGGCTCTGGCACGATTGATAATCTGGGTTTCTGTTTCTGTCGCACGGGTCACCAGATAGTGATCCGCCGGAATCACAATCAGCGCGCCATCGGTTTTACCAATGGTCATTCCAGAAAGCTGCTCTTGACTCACCACGCCACCCATCATTGGGCCACCACGGATGATGCAAAAATTGCTAATAGTGGTACCACCGGCAGCTTCAAGGCAGGCTTCAAATGGTGTACCCAGAGGCACTTTAATCAGTCTTGGCTCACGAACCTCACCCAAAACCGAAACGTACTTATCCGTCACCGGAATATTCTGGCTGGCTTCAAAGACATTAATCATGGTCATCACGTTTGAAACCACGCAGCCCACATTCAGTGGAATACCGCCCGGTGGCACTGAACGACCAGTGACTTCAAATACAGTCATCTGTTCATCACCGGCAGGGTAAAAGTTCTGCAGGTCATGAATTTCAACATCGGCCTCAAGGCGAGTAATGGTCTCTTTCAGGCAGGCCACTTCCTGAGCGTATTTACCCTTTACAGCAATGACGGCTTTTGTGGCTTTAATCTGACGCTTAGCCAGCAAAATCCCACCAATCAATTCTGCAGTACGCTCACGCATCAGGAACTGATCCGTTTGCAGCAGTGGTTCACACTCCGCAGCGTTAATGATCAGGTATTCCGCTTCTGCGTTTAATTTGACATGAGTAGGAAAACCGGCGCCACCAGCACCAACCACTCCGGCCTGTCGGACAAGTTCAACTAAATCCATGGTATTTCCGGAACAGGGAAAGAAAAAGCGAAACATTTATACGTAGAAACACTTCGCACAACATCGATAATAAAAAGTGATCACATAATATCAGTGCTCAGTGAGACGATATCTGCACCAAATCAATAAGATGTGTTTTTTCTGAATTGATTTGAATCAGTTTTTAAAATTGAATGAGAGGTAACATCGTCGGTAATTCTGAAAGAATTACCGACGATGTATGACGCGAATATGTCGGCAACCCTGCAGGTTACTGACCTGCATTATATAAAGGCCTAAAGATCAAAGAGCATTCTTAAAAATCTGCTCAATTTCTGCCTGAGTGCCCTGCCTTGGATTGGTCGCTGCACAGGCATCTCGTAAAGCATTGATGGCCATCAGAGGAATATCTTCTGCCTTAACGCCAAGCTCAGAAAGCCCACCTGGCACACCCACTTCCAGCAGCAATTTACAGACTGCTTTTATGCCTAGAACAGCAGCATCATGGGCATCCATACCATATACGTCACAACCCATATAACGGGCGATGTCAGACAATTTCTCAGCACTGGTAGCCAGGTTGTACATCATGACATGAGGAAGCAGCACCGCATTACAGACACCATGCGGCAAACCATAAACGCCACCTAACTGGTGAGCCATGGCATGCACATAACCCAAACCACCACTGTTAAACGCCATGCCCGCCATGTACTGGGCATAAGCCATTTGTTCTCGAGCTTCCCGGTCAGCTCCGTCTTTTACGGCACGGGGCAGGTATTCCGCCACCAGCTTAATAGCTTTACTGGCTACCGCATCGGTAACCGGGCTGGCACTGGACGACAGAAACGCTTCAACCCCATGAGTCAGTGCATCCATCCCTGTTGCCGCCGTCAAACTGGCAGGCATTCCCAGCATTAATTCCGGATCATTAATCGCAATGGCTGGCGTCACATTCTGATCAACAATGGCCATTTTAATATGGCTCTGCTCATTGGTTATGATGCAGAAACGAGTCATTTCAGATGCAGTACCGGCTGTCGTATTAATAGCGACCAGTGGCAGACAAGGGTGTGTGGATTTATCCACACCTTCGTAGTCCGCCACTTCGCCGCCATTGGTTGCCAGTAATGCAATGGCTTTGGCGCAGTCGTGGGGTGAACCACCGCCAAGGGAAACGACAGCGTCACACTGATGACGATTTAAGATGGAAAGCCCTTCACTGACATTGGTCGTTGTCGGGTTTGGCTGCGTACCGTCATAAACGACCGAAACAATACCTCTGGCAGAGAACCGGTCAGTCACGGAGCCAACCAGTCCGGTTTGATTCAACACCGCGTCTGTTACCACCAGAACTTTTTTACAATTCAATGATTTCAGACGCTCAATGCCCTTATTCAAACAACCAAAGCCCAGAAGGCTTTGACGAGGCATGATAAATTCATGCCCTGCAGACATTGCTTGTGATGCAAACTCAGCTACTACAGCAGAAGGATGCTCATTACCGATCGACTCATTACCAGCAGCCTCATCATTGCGACAAACCTTGATGCCCAGATCACGAGCCTTATCCAGCGCACCCGGCGATAAAATATAGCCCGGTTGCAGATAAAGCGTATTCCCCTGACAAAATGACTGCAGGTTTGACTCACGGATCAATTGCTTTTTCACCGCATTACCCTAAAAGTTACTCATTAAATTCTTTGCTTTTCAGACTGCTGCCAGAGCACCTCACCACCGGACTGCCTGGCAACCACTCTGGCCAGAACAAACATTAAATCCGACAGTCGATTGAGGTACTGCATCAGCGGCGCATTAATCTCTTCACCCGCTTCTTTAGCAGCGATCACTCTGCGTTCAGCTCTACGGGAGATGGTTCGCACCATATGACAGTTGCAGGTCAGGCGGGAACCACCAGGTAGAATAAAATTTGTCAGTGCTGGCAAATTGTCGTTTAATTCATCCAGCAAATGCTCAAGATCCGTCACAAAGGATTCCTGAATCAGCTGATAGCCCGGCATAGCAAGCTCGCCCCCCAGATCAAACAGCCGATGCTGAATGTTTTCCAGGGGCTTTTGTAGTCGATGACGCATGATCTGAGCCTCTTTCAACTCACTGATCAGCAGCCCCATCCAGGTATTCAATTCATCAACAGCGCCGATGGCTTCTATTCGGGCATGGGCTTTGGATACCCGTCGTTGGTCGCCCAGCCCGGTGGTGCCTTTATCCCCGGTTCGGGTGTAGATTTTGGACAGTCGGTTGTGTTCCTGTTCTGACATCTCTTTTGACATAAGAAAGCCCTCAATACCCAAACACCAATGTTTTCACAATCACAGGCAATACCTTGCCATCCGCCAGTGGTTTGCCAATATCAATGTAGTCACCGTCTTTGACGGTAATGCTGTCGATGCAAATCACGTCTTTGGCGTCGTTCAATTCGTTTTTACGCTTTAAGAGCGCTTCGATGCTTTGCCCAAGCACCTTACCAATGTCTTCTTCCACAATCACAATCAAAGGTTGTGGCAACTGAATCATTGCCTCCATGCCTTCAATAATGATGGCCGCCAGTTCCTGCACATATTGAAAGTCAGGATTCTTTGCCCCCTGAAGCGACAGTGCGACGTGTTGAGAGCCGGTTTCCAAATCAAACCAGGACAGCTTTTCCCGAATCGTGGCTGCCAGCTCTTTGGCAGGAAGCCCTTCGTCTTTCGTTGTCAGGCGTAGGGCAGGCACGTTTTTGATGGGGAAAACATCCCTCGAGAAATTGATGGTGCTACCGCTGATATCCGTGGCATGGGAGCCTGCACCAATCACCGTCGCTCGAATGGTCTCTACCGCATCAAAAACAGACAACTGCGTAAAAAGCGGCGACTGACGTATAGCACGACCAAGGAGCACACCCAGATCACCATACTGATAATCCGTTGCCGAAGGTTCCTGATCATACACATGAACGGCAACACCGCCAGAAAAACAGATCTGATCCAGCTGATAATTTCGGTGCAAATTACTGGTACCACGACCGACCAGAAATTCAAGATCCGCACTGGCCGGTTTCAGCCCCATGACTTCTTCAAGAATGGCGACCATTCGATCAACAATGCGATCAATCTGGTTGCGGTTCAGGTGATCACCCACTGTCACCGGCATACCCATGCGACGGGTCATCTCTGACCATTTTTCAGAAATGTAGGTAACTTCTGTACCGCCCTTTTCAAACTTGATCAGACGACCACCAATATCCAGACAGGTGGTATCGATCACTTCACCCACATCGTAAGTCGCAATGTTGGTCGTGCCGCCACCAATGTCCAAATTAGCGACAATGGTGTTCTTATCGAATGACTGCTTTGCTGCACCCGCACCTTTACCAGAAATAATACTTTCCAGATCCGGCCCTGCGGTTGCGACTACGAAATCGCCAGCCAGAAGGCTTAAAGCATCAGCAACTTGTCGTGCATTTTCTTTACGGGCGGTTTCACCGGTAATGATCACGGCGCCAGTATCAATATCTTTGGCGTTTATGCCTGCCTTGATAAATTCCTGCTCCATGAGCTGACGCACTTGATCGGCGTCAATCATCGTGGGCGATAGCAAAGGCGTTAAATACACCTGACTTCTATAAATAACTTCTCGGTCAACAATCTCAACTTTGGGAATCATCGCTCCCGGAGAAACGTTCTCCAAAAACATTCGGGTAAACACCAACTGCGTGGTTGACGTACCAATATCAATGCCGGCACTGAGAATTTCTTCGCGCATGGCTGCTCCGTTGTAGAGGCATCTGCTTGAGTTTGTCCATTTTGAACTATGGCAGAATAGATAAACTAAAACAGACGTATAAAAAGAGTGCTGCCACGAATGACAACACTCTAAGGAGAATTAAGCGTGCTTGGCGTTCATAGCAGCCTTTGGCTCTGCCATGTCTTTCGTCACCAGAATCGCGATAATCAAAGCAGTCACACCACCCACCAGCTTACCGGCAACCATGGCAGCGATCATGTCACTGTTCACAGCGGCAGTGAAGCCCAGGTGATCACCCAGTGCGAAAGAAGCACTGACGGCGAACGCAACGTTGATGATCTTGCCGCGGTTATCCATGTCTTTCAGGATGTTGAACATGGCAATGTTGTTTGCCAAAGTAGCAACCAGGCCTGCAGCCGCAGTCTCACCCATACCAATCGCACGACCCATCGCCATCAGCGGCTTGTTCAGCTTGGTAGTGATGAAGTGAACCATTGGGAACGCACCCGCCAGAACAATAGAGATATGACCAACAGTGGATACGCCGTCAGAAATGGGCGCCATGCCTGGAATCACAACAAAGCCGGTCAGCGTTTCAATCACGATAGCCGCCAGACCAATGGTGATCAGAATAACAACACCCTTACCGAAGACTTCGAAACCACGAATCATGGCAGCAGGTGCAATTTTCAGACCCGCAGCAATTGCCCCGGCAACTACAACAATAGGCAACAGGTTTACAACGATCATGCTGACGTCATAACCAGCGATCAAACCGCCTACCAGAGAACCAACAGGAACAGTGGTCAAACCAATCAGAACGCCACGAGCCAGATACTGAGTATCTTCTTTGCTGATGATGCCCAGTGCCACTGGAATAGTGAACACGATGGTTGGTCCCATCATGGCGCCCAGAATCAGGCCAGAGAAGTTGGCGACGTCAGCATCTGTTGTCATTGCCTGTGCCAGCGGATAGCCACCCATGTCGTTAGCCAGCAGAGTACCAGCGAACATGGCTGGATCAGCACCCAGAGCTTCATAAAGCGGAGAAACCAGCGGGCTGAGAACGGTGTTCAATACAGGTGCCAGTGACACAACACCAATCATGGCCAGTGCCAGTGCACCCATGGCCATAAAGCCTTCTTCAAACTTCTCGCCGTAACCCCAGCGGTTACCCAGAATTTTATCCACGGCGCCCAGCACCATGAAACCCACCATTATGTACAGAATAATGTCGTTAATACTCATGACTTCCTCGCAACTGCAACAACTGATACCAACCGACCTTTCTAATTACGCGATTGCGCTGGTGATATATACCCGTCGCCTTTCAAGTTGCTACTTTGTTGGCAGCGTTCACTCACCCCGATCACCTACTATTTGTAAGCTCACGGGGATTCACTCACTTGCCGCCGCGTAGCAGCTTGAAATCCTTTGGGTATAAGCACCTGTCCTACGTTGGAACTCCTCGCAATAGCCCTGCTATTACTCGTCATTCCGCCTTGTCCTGGCGCTTATATCACCATGCTCATGTCGGCACTTAGAAAGCACGATTGGTATAATGATTCTGAAATGACAGCCGGAAGACGGGAAAGTTCATGGTTTCCGAGCGGCGTATCAGTTGAAGGAAGGCTACCAGTAGCTCAGGAGAGGGATAATGACCTGACGCAAGTCATCCAGCATTCAATTAATTGACCCTAATCAATAAAAATCAGGACACCATAACCTCTCGTTTTTTCAAAAGAGCTAAAATTTTGAACTTACTGCTTGGTAGATGGTCTTAGGTAAGTAGATCATTGAATACTTGAAAGGAATACTGTATCAATTCAAAGGTTAAACATTCTCTCCTTACTAATATTTTTTTGATTTACTACCCATCACAACAAACTATTTGAATATATTGATTTCGCCATGCTAGAAGCTATAAACACTATTCTTTCAAAACTTGATACCGTGGAAGAAGATGGTTTCTTCTTGAATGATGAAGAAAAAGCGCTTTATTCTTTTAAAGGGAGAGTAGTGGGTATTGAAAATTATACCCTTATCCCCAAGGGTATGACCGACCTCAATAAAGATACAAAATCTGTCTATGAATACTTTAAAGATCTTCATGATCATGGCGTTAAAAAAATTAAATCTCTCCCTATGCTTCTCACAAAGCCGACTCTATCAATTGAAAAAATACGAAGTATTGTAAGCAAAAACCTCACAGAGATTCAGCTGGAGGAATCCGATAAGAAAGCGTTTTTTGTAGAAGTCATTACCGATAAAATTATATCAGATTACTCGATCAGCCACAGAGATAATAACAACTCTGACAACAGCCAAGATATTTTCCAACAATCAGAAGATGAGATCATATGCTTTGCAAGGGAAAGTATCTCTTGTATTTTTTATAAGTTCACCAAAACCTATTATCAGGAACACTACACTCAACCTAAATTTGATTGCAGCCAGTTGCCACATTTAATAGAGCTCGTTACCAAACATGATTCTAAGGCTGAAATCGATACCGTTGAAAACCTAATAAAGAATGGTCTGCTTCAGAGACCCTCTAGATTACTGTATCGGGGCGGTAGTTATTATGAGCAAAACAGGGCTAAAACCCACAAACTAGGCAACCCCGCATTTAATATCGAGAATGTAAACCAAGAGTGCACTCAATGCGGCAAAGGCCTGTACACCTCGGAAGATGTCTCTGTTGCTAAAGGGTACATCCCACATAATGGCGGGCTCATGATAGAAATCACGACCAGACAGAATGGTAAAAACCTACAAATCGAACCAAGCACCTTCCCCTTCCATTTATATGAAAATTACAGGAACTCTGAAATTAATCACCCATTTATCGGGTGCACTCATCATCGTAGTAACAACCGACGCATATCGTTAATTAAAAAGCCGGAACTCATTGAGAAAATCAAAGTCTTCGACAAAACGTTAACAACCAAAGCAGCGCTTGTCTTTTCGCCCACTGAAATCGTGTCAAATCAATTCATACAAAAAACAGTTTTATCCATCCCCTTACACCAACTAACCAACCTACCCAATAAACTGGTAACAGATCACTTAAATGGTCAATCCTGTTTTTCTGATGTGTACCGATATTCAAAAGAATTAAATCCTGATATAGCATCTGCAAGAAATAAGAATACCGAAGCCAAGTATTACATCAAAAACATGTCAGGGCAGTACATCCGAGTTAAGCCATTATTTTATGATAATGCTGATAACAATCGTCATTATGAAAATCAGATGTTTGCTATTACCTACGCTCCGCCTCGGCAAAGCGAATGCACCACCTCAGAATCAATTTATACATTACTTGATAATACGGAGGTTTACTCAGCTCGTGCTGCGATGGACACAGTTTCCACTTCTTCAACATCCAGAATCAGTGCACCGAAAACGGCCACACATACTAGCTTGTTGCAAAACGCCGGCGAGCCGTCTACCTCAAAAAGTACTTCTGCGAGTAACGACACACCTGCAAATACCAACTGTGATGTTTGCCTGTGTTCATGCGATAGGAATGACACTGCAAATATCAAACTTCCAAATGAAACCTTCAGACATCCGGACTGCCATACTCACGCCACTCAGGCTCTGAGCAAACCAACAGCCGAAGAGTGCATCGGCGGGCGTATGAGTTGGTCTATAGAAGATGCTCCGCACCTGTCACATATTGCTAAGGAGGATGAAGGTCAGGGGGTTATCGTTGTCGAATTTAACTTTGAGGCTCCCGCATCATTCGGAGGTAGACCTATCGTTAACCGCTACAAGGACTTTACACACTACATGCCAAATTCCGTTAGGGGGCGTCAGTTACTCGAGTCACTAAAAGCAGCCTTTTCTAAGGGGAAAGTAGTCACACTGGATATTTCACACACGACTAGCAGGTATGGACTTTGCTTCAATCTCCATTTAAAAACAGATGAGGTCAGGGGTGGGAGTCACGGGTATCCCTGTTCAACCTGGCATCAGGCTCTGGTAGAATGCCTGTTCGGCGTTGGGGTTAATGTCGATCTGGATTCCAATCCACCATTTCCAGAGCCTGGCTCTATTTCTAAACCCGTAAGGTCGGACTCTGATCAATAACGCCCTAACTTATTTTGTCAGGCTGTCATTATACCTAAGCTTAATCCCTTCATGTTTCAGCAAATCCCCAGCCAGAGGGGAAATAATGGTTCTCTGGCTCAACAAAATTTCTTTCACGCCCCAGTGCAAAAGCATCATCACATCGGCTTCTGAAATAGACTTCTGCCCTAAGAAGTCATGCACACGAATGCTACTGGCGGTTTTTGTAGACTCTACTTTGCTTTCACGAACCGCATCGGATAACCCCATGCGACTACCAAGAATCGCATTCAAGCGATTCCCCGCTGCCTTATTATCCATAATCTGCATCGCCCGCTCGGCAATCAGGGAGCCTGCTTCCATAGGAGGAATTCCGCCATAATAGATATTCGGCACTACGGTATTTTCAAATTCGATATCTTTAATCTTGCTGAATTCAGCCGCCTGCTGTCGTGCTTCCGGATCATCCAAACGGTAAACCAGATACCCTGAAAGACTACGGGAAGATTTGCCATCCGCCCCAGGCCTTTCCCCCAGCAACACAATCACCATTCTGGCATTGACTGTTTTGGCAATATCTTCAGAAAGTTTCACACGACCATGGGGCGCTATCATGGTTTGCCCAAGAGAATAACCATGGCTGCGTAAACCATCTTCAAGTACTGGTAACAGTTCATTAATGTTCTGATGCACCGCCTCGGCACTAAGCCCGTCGGTAATCAGAATCTGAATATCCCGGTTTTCTGCTTGCAGGTGACTTTTTGTTTTTTCACACAGGCGAGAACCCGCATCTGGATCAGCATGGTGTCGTTCAATATTATTGGCTTGAGAACGAATCAAGCGGAAGTCGATCTCTTCCAACTCATCAAATCGAAGCTTACTTTTTGCCGCCGCCCGGGCAACTGCAATATTCTGCTTTAATTTCCGATTCACATGGTTGGACATTCTTGGCCCGGCATTGGTGGTGCCATAACACATGGGTACTCGACTGATCAGATCTTTCCAGGCTTGATTGGATTCCGCAAAAATACCGGGATTGCCCCAGTTTGGACCACGGGCGATTTGCCCATCGCGGGACTCTTTGAAAATGCCTTTCTCCAAAGCCCAGTGATAAAACTCCGGTGACGGCTTCAGGTTATGGATTTCACGAATGGTCTGATCGTCATGCCCGCTGGTATCCGCATAAGCCAGCATACGATCCACGCCCATGTAGATATCCATAAAGTAGTTAGCGCCCGCTACGGTGAGCAACTCAACCGCAATCTCCTGACCTTCGCTGGAAGCATCCGCGTGAAGTGTAAAACAAGGGGACACGCCCATGGGCAGACCCATCACTTTGCCCATAAACAGATCCTGAAGATTGGCATAGATGATCTGCAAACTGTCTTTATGAGTTTCCGGGCCAATAAAACCCGTTACGCTGTTGACCATGCACGGGTCATAACGACGACATAAGCCGTACGACAGCGCCTCCGCTGTGGACATATCAATGCCGCAGTGCTTGCCGTAACTGATCTCACTGCCCTGCCCTGTCTCAAAATACATAAACTGATGTTTATTGAGAACGCCCTTTTCTTTCATCACCTGCCAGGCATGATCAAGATAAGGCACCGTCACATCAAAGGCTTCACGCAGAGTTGAATCTGTACCGGCCAGAGACTGAAAGAGAATCTCCAGTGGTGCACCTTCTTCCAGGCACGCCAACTGGGTTCGGATATGAGAAAGCACACACACCTGGGTTGGCGCACCTGTCTGGCGTCGTATTTTATCCAGATGGAGCAAGCAGGCACCGATGTTATCCACCGTGTCGTCTGCAGGGTTCAAACCAATCAGCAAATCACCATTGCCCATGGACAACCCCATCCAGGTCAGGGCAGTAATCGCATTCAAATCATCGGTGGGATGGTTGGGTTGAATTCGGGTCGATAATGAGCCCGATAAACCAAGGTGGGTTCGCGCCTGAGTTGCGCACTCAATTTTGCGGGCGTTGTACACCATATCGTGCACACTCATCAGCTTGGTTACCGCCGAGATCATCACGCCAGTCAAACCTTTACCAGCACGCTTGATCTGAGGGCCGGATGCTTTTTGAATCCAATCTTTCAACTCACCCACCGTCATCATGGCCATTTCATCAAATATGGCCAGATCAATGTCATAATTGACGCGCATAATGTCGTCTATCTCACCATGATCATTGGGCAATGGTCGATCATAGAAATGCTGCAGACTTAAATCGGATAAAATGGCTCGTGCAGCCTCTCGACTGACTTCAGTTTCTACCGCAAGATTGGCAATCTGATCACCGCTGGTATGAAAGCCTGCCGCCCCCAATAGTGCTTTTAAGCCAGTAAAGCTGAAGTCCTGCCCAATGACCCGAGTTCGGTAGATTTCATCCGTTTTGACAGAAGGAACCAGAATCTGGTCCAGAGGGGTCATCATGGGTTTGGGCATAGTTATTACTTCACCTTACAGCATCGCCTTACAGGACACCCGGTATGGTCTGGCATGATTTTAAATGGTGTTTGCTGATTTGATCAGCGATATCAATGATCATTTTTGTCAGAAAATACCGAGCCGTATATATGACTACAAATAGGCGAGAATTACATTCCGTAGAAATACGCGGTCTATGAATGGGTTAAGGAATTGTCACGAAATAACTCTCACATTTTACCAGATACCGTTCGGGCTGAGCTGTCGAAGTCCGGTGGCAACATCCTTCGACAAGCCTCAGGATGAACGGAAACCGAGTTCAAAATGGTCAAGTTATTTAAGGGGAGAGGTATTCAATTTCATCCCATCGTCATCCCCGCGAAGGCGGGGATCCACTGTTCGTGGTAGATTCCCACCTGCGTGGGAATGACGGGTGGCTGGTAAATTCTTTATTGCCTCTCCCCTAAGGATAAATCCTAAGCTTTTATACAACTTTCAATGCATACCGTAAAAGTAGACGGGAATAACAAAGTTTTTCACTTTTCCGAGACTGACAAAACCCGCCTTCCGATCGGGAACTTCATCAACCGCCATCAAATTGATAGGCAACTTTCCCCAACGGCTCGCATAACTGCCAATGGCCTTACCAAAGTCTTTAGGCACTAGCAGCAATAATGGCAACGCTTCGGGAAAGTTCACCGACTCGAGAACCGACGCAAAGCGTTCACCAAAAAGCTTCAACTCTTTAAAACCCGGGTAATTGTCATTCTTCAACATGATCCGAATGCAACCACCACTATTGGTTTTACGAGCCAGTTGAATAGACTGCGTAATACTCTCTTCATCCGCATCAAGCGCCAATCGTGCGACGATGGGCAGATCATTTACCGGTAGTTGTTCGGGGTTTGGCATATAGAGGGTGTTGCCGGAAAGCTCGGCACTGTGCAGAGCCAACCCATACACGGTCGCGCGTCCCTGATATTCCGGAACAAAGCGGGTCACACTGCGACTCAGAATCTCTGATTGTGCAATCCCCTTGCACAAATCAACACCCAGATCACCAAAGGCTGTGGTACCGGGTAACGATTCTGTCTGTGAGTATTGATAAAGCAACTCTCCAACACCACCGGAAAAAATGATGGCTGCACTTGTTGTTCTGCTTGCTGTCTCAGGAAGGTTCGCTTGAAAAGCGACCTGACACAGAGGCTTACCAACATCGGTGTCAAACCAGCCCTGATCTCCGGATACAATGGCTTCAAGCCCCTGCACATAGTAACTGACAATACGCTCAATGCTTTCCGGGCTACATTCCTCACCAGGCCGAAGCACCAGATTCAATTGCTTCAGCAGTTGCTCACCATGGTTAGATATCTCAAGCAGGCGATAAGTCCCCGGCTCAAACTGAAAATGACGGGCACCGATGTAGTAGCTGCCGGATGATAGTACATTGCCGTCTATGCCAAGAGCAGGATTAGTGGTTCCACCGCCAATATCCAGGTTAATCACTGGCACTTCCGCATTAGCCCGGGAAAGTTTCAAACTATTCCCCATAAATGCCAACCATGACTCCATGCACGGGTCATCTGCAGTTGCGACGATGGCATGACTCACCTTCTCGCGGACGGAACGGGCAATGATGTGTGCGTTTTCTTTTTCTGCCGCGAGTCCGGTAACAATAGCACCGCCGGAGAAAAGCTGCTCCGTATCAATACCACTTTCAAGAAGCCAACGGTCGATACACTGATCAATACGTTCCGGGCACAGCTTGCCATGTTCAAATGGCGTCAAAATGGCTTTTGATCGGTAGAGTAACTCCGGCTCGCCCAGCTCCATTCTTTCGCTGACCGGATTGCGCTCAAGATGTGCGCAGGCAACCATGGCCCGACTGGTCGTGGAACCAAAATCGAGACCAATCATCAGGACGGATTGATTACCTTGAAAGTATCTAAACATGAAAGGAACGAGATAAGTAATGGCTTAACAACAGGTTAACTGACAATTACTTTACTTCAGAGTTTCTAAATACCAAACAGATTTTAGCCACTTTATA
Source organism: uncultured Endozoicomonas sp. (assembly GCF_947495845.1). Lineage (GTDB taxonomy): Bacteria > Pseudomonadota > Gammaproteobacteria > Pseudomonadales > Endozoicomonadaceae > Endozoicomonas. Next base: position 61,303 of record NZ_CANMAO010000024.1, read on the forward strand.
GCCAGTATTTTTCACCTCTGAACTCGACTTTAGATTTTCCATAAAACGGAAGTTTGGTCAGATTGCATAATTTCAAACAAACCAACATCGACGAACT